>NZ_KB849176.1:424190-881473 GCF_000367925.1 Acinetobacter bohemicus ANC 3994 | reverse complement strand
TTCGATCAATCAACCAGTAAAAATCCACACAAGTTGTTCTTCATAATCTCTTAATGATCTTCTTAATACTTCGTCAGTAATTAAGTAGCTCAACTCAATAAACTTAACATCTCAGCACTTCATGCTTCGCTTGTTTCCGTCTATCTCGTCGGGATGCTGCGTATTCTATACAGTTTCTTATCCTGCGCAACCCCTATTTATCAAAAAACAGTAAAAACACAATCGGTTGTTTATTTTTTAAACCAAAATACTATTTTTAGCACTTTTTAAATCTTTTTCCAGCTTTTTTTCATTGATTAATTGCAACAAAAAAGAAAAAACCAGCTTTCGCTGGCTCTTTCTTTTCAATGATGAATAAATTAGTTTGCTTGTTCAGCCAACCAACCCATAAATTTTTGACGTTCGGCTTTACTCGACTTTTGCCAAAGCTGAATAAGTTGCTGATCGGCTGTATTTGTAGCGTTAGTCAATATATTAGAATTTAAAGTTGTTGCCACAGAAGTTCCAGCTTGTGAATAAACTGGTGCAGGTTGATTAACGGGTATTCGTTTCTTCTGAGTTAAATCTGTGGCTTTTGCAAAAATACCCTGTGCCAACCAAGGTTTTGATTCTGTATTTGCACCTGTTTGTTGAATCAGCATTTGATTGTTGTTATCAAATAACGCCACTATAGGCTGTTCAGCATATTTCTTTGCTGCTTCAAAATTTGCTGGTGTATTCACTAATTTTAATTGGTACTTTTCACCATCTTTTAACGGTGGTGTCTTCAAGGTAACCACGCCTGACTTAACAATATCATGCTCACCATTTAGATGTTCAAAATATTGGCTGTAGCGCACGCTAAGACTAATTTCACCTGCATCGACTTTATAATGATTATCCGCTGAACGAAACAGCCCTGTATTAACTTCTTGATCATTCACCGCAAGGATTTTGATTTCTTCGGGCGCTGTAAGCGTTACCGCTGAAAATACAGTACCGCTCATTAGCAATGCAGCCACAGCAAAAGTTAATCTTAAAGCCATTCTACTTTCTCTTTATTCATCATTAAAATTTAATTGCACTATGCAATGTATAAATGACGATTTTATGACAAAGCTGTTTTTAATACCCAGTATTCTCAAGTATTTGTTCAGATAAGCTTTTCATCTTAATAGATATCAATCTGCTTTTCCTAAATCATAAAAAAGAGCGCTATCTAAGCGCTCCGTGTAACTTAAATGATGAATAATTTAGTCGAATTTTTTAAAACGTACTGCATCATCAATAAATGTTTTTTCTCCAGCAGCGGCTTCGATAGAGCCAAATACCAATTGAGCACGTAGTTTCCAATTCTCAGGAAGACTAAAAGCCTCTGCAACTTCATGATCAATCACTGGATTGTAATGCTGTAATGACGCTCCAATATGATGCTCAGCCAATGCTGTCCACACAGTAAACTGTGCAATGCCTGTTGAGTGCTCTGACCATGCTGGAAAATGATCTGCATACAATGGAAATTGTTCTTGCAGTGATTTTACCGTGTCTTGATCTTCAAAAAATAATGCTGTGCCATAACCTGCGGCAAAACTATTAATTTTTGCATTGGTATTTTCAAAAGCCGCTTCTGGCACCATTTTACGTAATGTTCCACGCACGATATCCCAAAATTTTGTATGTGATTTGCCATATAAAGTGACTATACGTGAAGTTTGTGAGTTAAAAGCAGAAGGACTATGACGAACTGTATCTTTAATAATTTGTTCTATTTGATCTTGTGCTAATGCAACATTATTACCAATTGCATAAATAGTACGGCGTTGCTTCATTTGATCTAAAAATGACATTGGATAACCCTCTTGGAATTTTGATAAGAATTATTAGCATGTTTTTATCTTATGTTAATTCTAGAATGAATACATGACTAAAAAAGTGACATTGTGTTTTATTTATAGAACAATCTTATGCACTATTTTCTCATTTCCGGTCGATTTAAAGACATAAAAAAGCACCTAACAGAGAGGTGCTCTTTTAGCCGCCAATTAAACAAATATTTTAAAACGATCACCATCTTGAGGATCAAGTTTTTCGTCAGCCTCTCGCTCAATTGAACCAAAAACCAATTGCGCTCGAAGTAACCATGACGACTCAATACTCAAGTATTGTGCCACGGCCGAATCTATACTGGGATTATAGTGTTGCAAGCAAGCTCCAACACCAGAGTCAGCCAAAGCAGTCCATACTGCATATTGTGCCATGCCTGAAGTCTGTTCTGACCAAATGGGAAAATCCGCTGAATTAAAAGGAATTTGCTTTTGTAGCTGTTGAATGGTGCGCTGATCCTCATAAAAAAGAACCGTACCAAAACCTGCCGCATATTGATCAATTTTCATTTCTGTACCTGCAAAAACATGTACAGCAATTATTTTGCGTTGCACCTCTTTAACAATTTCCCAAAACTTTGCATGAGAATCACCAAAGAGCACCACAATTCTTGAACTTTGAGAATTTAAAGCAGATGGGCAACTTCGTACTGCCTCTTGAATTAATTCTGCCAAGTATGCTTGGCTAAAATGAACTTTTTTCCCCAATACATGAATACTACGACGTTTCTTCAAATGATCAACAAAAGTGAGTTCATGTATTTCTTCAGCCACTTTCTTTTTCAGTTTAAAATCTTTGGTGATATCAGCGGTGAGAACATGCCCAATTTTTTCTAATAATGCCACAGTAGTACTCCCCAATACAGATACTAAAGCTTCTGATTCCTTATATTCTAATCACATATATGGTGCTTCTTTACATAAGTTATTTTTATATGTTGCTTTTTAACTCAAACAATAAAACTCAAAAACAACAAACTCCGCATTTAGCGGAGTTTGTGTGAAACATTAAGCATTTTTACTTTTCTGTTTCGAATAGTGCGGCAACAAATGATTTTGCTGAGAATGGGCGTAAATCATCAATTTTTTCACCCACACCAATAAAACGAATTGGAACATGGGTACGGCTAGCAATATTAAAGAGCACACCACCTTTGGCAGTACCATCAAGTTTAGTAATGGTCAGCCCTGTTAACCCCACTGCTTCATCAAACATTTCGACTTGATTAATCGCATTTTGACCTGTGCCCGCATCAACCACCAACATAATTTCATGTGGTGCTGTTGCGTCAATTTTTTGCATCACTCGTTTTACTTTGGTGAGCTCTTGCATCAAATGACCTTTATTATGTAAACGTCCCGCTGTATCAGCAATTAGGACATCAACACCTTTTGCACGCGCACTTTCAAAAGCATCAAAAATCACTGAAGCACTGTCTGCACCATGACCTTGTGAAACTACTGCAATATTATTACGCTCGCCCCAAATTTGAAGTTGCTCTGTTGCAGCAGCACGGAATGTATCACCTGCCGCTAACATGACCTTCTTACCTTCACCTTGTAAGCGTTTTGCGAGTTTACCAATGGTTGTGGTTTTCCCTACACCATTAACACCCACCACCAAAATTACAAATGGGCTTTTATTTGGATCAATGTGTAAAGGTTTTACCCGTGGTGCAAGCAAAGCCACTAATTCTTCTTGTAAAGCTTTATACAATGAATGTGAATAGATTAAATCACCACGTGCAGTACGTTCGGTTAAATTAGCAATAATGGTTTTGGTCGCATCTACACCAATATCTGCAACCAATAATTGCTCTTCAACTTCTTCCAGCAGTTCATCATCGATTTCTTTACCACCGATAAGAATATTGACCATCCCATCAGCAAGATTTTTACGGGTTTTGGTTAAACCCACTTTCATACGACTAAAAAAGCCACCACCAGAAGTATCTTCTTGCACTGTTTCTGTGGCTACAGGCGCAGAAATAGTTGTCTCTTCTTTTTGAGTTTCAACAATAGAGACATTTACCGCAGGTAAATTCGGTAAAGTGACATCGTCATCCCCGATATCAGCATCAATCAAAAATTTATTTTGTCCATTAGATTGCTGTTGCATGCCGAATCCTTGAAAAGCATTGCGTTAAAAAACAAGGATTCTAGCATAGATTTCCTCTGCAATCCCCAGTAGACATTGAGCACACCAAAAACGAACAACTTCGCCTTGCTTTGAAATCGGAATTTCTTAAAAATAATCCTAAATACAATGAATCACTTTGGTAAATATTGTGCTCAAAAGTTACGTACCACCTTTTCCAAAGCTGTCTTTTTTAAAAAAGCATTTTTTAACCATTGGCTTGGCATTACTTACCATACAAAGCAGTTTGGGACATGCTGAAACACGTAGCACCTTAGCACGCACCACATTTGAAACAACCCTTAGCAATGGTTTAAAGGTGATTATTCGTGAAGACCATCGCTCTCCTATGGTGATGACTCAAATTTGGTATGGCGTTGGTAACAGTGATGAATCGGGTAACTTATTAGGAATATCTCATGTGCTGGAACACATGATGTTTAAAGGCACCAATAAAGTTCCAAATGATGAATTTACCCGTTTAAGCCGTCTTTATGGTGGCAGTGTCAATGCTTCAACCTTTACCAACTACACCAATTATTACCAGCTTTATCCTAAAACCTATTTACCCATGGCTTTAGAACTTGAATCTGACCGCATGAGTAATTTGCTATTACGTCAGCAAGATTTTGAGCCTGAAATTAAAGTAGTGATGGAGGAACGTCGTTTACGCACCGATGACAACCCAAGATCGCTGGCTTTTGAACGATTCAAATGGATCAGCTATCCAACCAGTCACTATAGACAACCCGTGATTGGCTATATGAAAAATCTTCAGAATATTCAGCTTGAAGATGTCAAAAAATGGTATCGCGATTGGTATACACCCAACAACGCCATTTTGATTATTGTCGGTGATGTTGATTCCGAAAGCACCCTACTGCAAGTACAAAAGTATTTCGGCGATATTCCGGCTAGAAAAACCCCTCCACGCAATGATGTATTGGAATTTGATCGTGTTGGTTACCGCCATATGGAACTCAATTTACCTGTACAAGTGCCTAATTTATATATGGCATGGAATGTCCGCTCATTGGTCACAGCAAAAAACCCACAAGATGCGTATGCACTCACCATTATTAAAAATGTATTAGATAGTGGTATTTCTTCACGGCTACAAGACCGTCTGGTCAGGGACAAGAAAGTTCTGACTGCAATTAGTGTTTCTTACGATCCTTATAATCGAGGAGATAGCTTATTGAGTATTTCTGCATTACCCACCGATGGCGTGAGCTTACAAAATGCAGAAAAAGCCATTCAAAGTGAAATTGATTTATTAAAAACCGAACTCATTCAAGCCGAAGAGGTTGAACGTGTGACGGCTAAATTCGTCTCTAATTTAGTTTATAGCCAAGATGATATTGCAGGTCAAACCAAGATGATCGGCAACTTAGAAATCAACGGTTTAAGTTTCCGTTTAATGGATGAACTGCCTAAACATTTTGAAACAGTAACGCCACAAGATATTCAACGCGTTGCAAATAGTTATTTTGTCCGTGACAACCTCAGCACTTTATATCTTTCGCCTGTTTCACCTGAAAATAAAGCACAATAATGGAATTTTATATGTTTAAGCTACGACCTTTTATCTTACTCAGTTCCATTATTTGTACTCAATCTGTCATTGCGAATGTGGATTTAAATAACGTAAATTTAAATAATCTAGGCGATAATCAGCCGACAGATTTAAAATCAATTCCTCTTTTACAAAGTTTGAAAAACGACAATAAGCAACTTCAATTTCGCGCGCCTGATGTACATGAACTGAAAAATCGTTACAAAGTTCGAACATTGTTTGTCGAATCGCAAAATTTACCCATTATTGACATTCAATTGACCTTCAATGCAGGCTCAGCGCGGGATGAAGAAATCGCCGCTGGCTTATATGGTGTTGCCAATATGGCTGCGCAACTGCTTGATGAAGGGACCGAGAAATATACCGCTAACGAAATTGCCAGTGCTTTTGAAGCGGTTGGTGCTCAGTTTAGTGTGAAAGCTTATCGTGATATGTTCATTGTAAAACTGCGGGTATTATCCGATCCGAAAAAACTTGAGCCTGCATTGAATATGATGCTGGAAGTTTTAAATCATTCCACCTTCAAAAAATCCAGTATTCATTTAATGCTCACCAACACCCAAGTGGGTCAAAAGCAAGTTCAAGAAAACCCAAGCCGAATGATGAATATTCAATTTTACCGCGCATTATATGGCAAACACCCCTATGCTGAACCGATTACGGGAACGCAGCGCAGTATTAGTAAAATCACACCAGTTGAACTCAAACAATTTAGTGACCAATTTTTAGTGGCACAAAATATGAATATTGCCATTACAGGTCAACTCAATCCCAAAGAAGCACTCAAACTTTCTGAACGTATTGCAAAAAATTTAAAGCAAGGGGAAAAAGCAAAACCGCTCACTCAACCCATAGATAAGTCTAGTTTTGACATCCGTCATATGGCTTTTAATTCCAGCCAAGCTCATGTCATTATGGGTCATTTAGGTACGACACGATTTGACTCAGACCGTTTAGCCTTAGAAGTTGCGAATCAAATGTTCGGAGGAACTGGCTTTAATTCGGTGTTAATGAAAGAACTACGTGTCAAACGTGGTTATACCTATGGCGCTTATAGTTCATTTTCATTTAGCCAAGCTCCCGGAACCTTTAGTCTTAGTTACTCCACAAAACAAGACCAACTCCTCGACAGCATACAGGTGGCTCATCGAGCTTTGGTCGATTTTGTCAAGCAACCGATTGATCAAAAACAATTAGAAGAAACCAAAGCAGGGATGTTGCGTGCTTTTCCCAACAATTATAGTAGCAATGCCAATATTAATGCTCAGTTAGGCTCAATGGGGTTTTACAATCAAACTGCGGACTATTTAAATGAATACCCACGCTTATTAGAAAAAATGACTGCGCAAGATGTACAAAATGCGATTCAAAAACACATTCACCCTGAACGACTTACAATCATCGTGGTGAATGACAAATTAGATAAAAAAGCTTTGGAAATGACACTTAATCAAAACCTAGTCCCTCAAGCACCGACACTTAAACCACCATCAATAGAGCAAATCCCCAAAACGATTATTACTCCACCTGCAAAGGAGGTAATTGATGTGCCTGCGTCATTTCCAAATGATGCGCCTGCATCAATTTAAAATATTGTCCATAAGGAACCTGTTGCTGCTGCATCAGTGACAATGCCATTTGCTGAGTGTCTGGGTAACTGGCTTGATATGAAAGTTTGACAACATTTTCAAATTGCGTGAGTGAAATGGGGCGATGAAGGGCAATTAAAGCAAGCATCAATATAACGGCAACAATGGTCACGATGAGCATGTTATAAACATATTCAAGCTTTATATTAGATTTAAATTGAACAATTTTTTGTATAGCAATATGCATAGCCTACCTCGAACTGAAGGTAGTTTAGGATGCCGTATTCAGAAGTACAAGCGGATTTGCTCAATTTCAATGCATTTGTAACAGAAATTGAGCAATCCTCATCAGCCTATCCAACAAGATTTCTAATCACTGCAAAATAAAGGACCAATGCAATAATCCCTAACACAAGCATAATTGCAAACGCACTCAGACCTTGTTCTGAATCTACTGAATGTAGCTCATCATCATCTGCTATGCGCCTTAACTCGCCATTATAAACTTGATAAAATTCTTCACGTTGTTGTGGATCTAATTGGCGGGTAAAATCGTAAACTCTTTTACGTTGTGCTAAACAATAGTCCCCTAAGTGAATTTCTTCATGAAAAATAGCTTCATCTAAATTTTTTCGATGCTGATGAGCCAGCTCAACAATTTGAGAACTTGTTGGAGGCAAATCAAAAGTCAAACCATCAAATGTTTTTGTCATGTTCTTCTCCTTATATTTACGACTTCCAGTATATGTATATTAATAAAAATTCATTTTGTAGATTGTTTAATCATGTAAACTTGTTTTTATAAGTACAACCCACATATATTGTTTGACAATTCAAGTTTATTGTAATATTACTTTAACAAAGGTAAGTTAAATTAATATAAAGACAAATTGAACTGTCTTTTAGCAATCATAATTACAATAAGGAGTTTTATATGATTCATCAACTCTCTCACCAAGACTTAGAACATGTGTATGCAGACGCAGTAAACACCATTCAATCACAAATGAATTTTTCAGATGCGGTTCAACAATTGGAAGAAGTCGCGCGTGCTGGACATGGTAAAGCAGCATTGTTCTTAGCAGAACTTTATTATCAAGGTTTTCGTGTAGAACGAGACTCACTCAAAGCACAATATTGGCAGAATTTAGCCACTATGCAAGCTTAATAAAACGTCACTAAGGTGGCGTTTTTTTAACCCTATTCTTTTTAAATACATATTTATTTACATTGTTTCTTAAAGCTTACACTGAACTTTCATCTAAATTTCTTACAATAGAGTCTGAATTCAATAGACGTTTTTAACATGAAACAAATTAATTCATTACAACTCATTCCTAAAGATTTATTCTTTAAAATTACCATTTTAAAATCGATGATGTACTGTGGTGTACTTTGGGGCTTATATCATGAACAAGGTTGGGCAATGATGTCTGATCATCAAGATTTCATTTTTCCATTTTGGCTGAACAGTGTCCAAGCACATAAATATGCCCAACTACATTGGCCCAATTACACCCCTCGCAAAATCACCCCAAATGATTTCCAAGAATATCTACTGCCGACATTGACTCGTTTACGTGTTACCCCTGCACTATGTAATTCTTCAAGCCAAAAATTTAAATTAACTACTCAGCAGATGCGTCATTTCTTTTTCTCTGAGTCTTTAAAACCTGCTTAATTTTGTATCGAAATCGTTAAAGTAAAATAAAGAGAAATGTAAAATGAAATTTCTGACTTGAAAAGTCTTTGCATTTTCCTTATTTCGCGCTAAGTTTAATGTCAAACAATAAACAACAAAGGGTGACTATAAATGACCAATGTAGCACAAGTTATTCAGAACAAAATTGAACAAAACATCTTTACGATTAGCCCTGAATCGACTGTACTTGAAGCAATTTCACTTATGGCGGATAAAGGCATTGGTGCACTCGTGGTCACTGATCAAGATAAAGTTGTGGGTATTTTTTCTGAGCGTGATTACACACGTAAAATTATACTCATGGAACGCACCTCTAAAGAGACCACAGTCAGTGAAATTATGACTGCGAAAGTGCTTACCGTCACCAAATCGAATAGTGTTGAAGATTGTTTAAACCTTATGACAGATCGCCATCTACGCCATCTACCCGTTGTTGAAAATGATAAACTGATTGGCTTAATCTCAATTGGTGACTTAGTCAAAGTTGTGATGGAAGACCAACGTAAATTAATTGATCAATTACAACAATATATCGCAAGTTGAGTTTTCAAAACCGATAAAAAAACCTCTCTATTGAGAGGTTTCTTTAATCCTTCTAAATCATTCCTCAATAAAAGGAGACTTTTACTCTTCTCTTTATAGAAATGAAAGAGAAAGCCCCCTCTTTTCAAAAGGCTGATTTAGGGAAATTTTATACTAATTTAAGCCTAATTTTTCGGCCACATAGTCAGCGTCTTTATCACCACGACCAGATAAGTTAACCACGATTTTTATATCTTTCGGCATTTTAGGTGCTTCACGAATAGCCCAAGCCACTGCATGTGAACTTTCTAGCGCCGGAACAATTCCTTCCACTCGCGACAAGGTCATAAATGCATCTAAACATTCTTGATCGGTTGCCGTTGAATATTCCACTCGACCTAAATCTTTAAGGAAACTATGTTGTGGCCCAACACCAGGATAATCCAAACCAGATGCAATTGAATGTACAGGTAAAGGTTCACCCTGCTCATCCTCAAGTACATAACAAGCCATACCATGCAGTTGACTCGGTTTACCCAAAGTCAATGTTGCTGAATGCATATTGGTGTCCAAACCATGACCAGCAGGCTCAACCCCTACTAGCTTCACATCAGGTTCATTCAAAAATGCAGTGAATGCCCCCATCGCATTTGAACCACCACCCACACATGCAACAATGTAATCTGGGTTTGAACCAAAACGATCCTTGGTTTGAACTTTAATTTCGTCACCAATAATAGACTGAAAATCACGAACCATTTTTGGAAATGGGTGTGGGCCAACCACTGAACCAATCGCATAGATAAAATTTTTCGGATCTTTTAGATATTCATCAAACGCACTGTCTACAGCATCTTTTAATGTTGCGGTTCCACGTGTTACAGCAATCAGCTTTGCACCCAAAATTTTCATTTTAACGACATTTGGATGTTCTTTTTCAATATCCACTTGCCCCATATGAATTTCACATGGAATACCAACCAGTGCACATGCTGTTGCTAAAGCAACGCCATGTTGACCTGCACCTGTTTCTGCAATTACTTTGCTTTTACCCATATATTTCGCAAGTAAAGCTTCACCTAAACAGTGATTAATTTTGTGTGCACCCGTGTGGTTTAAATCTTCACGTTTGAGATAAATTTGCGCCCCACCCAATTGATCAGACAACCGTTTTGCATGAAACAATGGACTTGGACGACCCACATAATTTGCAAATAAATCAGCTAATTCATTTTTAAATTCAGCCGTATGACGAATTTTTTCATACGCAAGATTAATTTCATCCATTGCTTCTTTTAAATGGGGCGGAATAAATTGACCACCATATTGCCCAAAGAAACCTTCTTCGTTTGGTAATGCAATACCATTAATTTGATGATTCATTGTCACCCCCTATATTTAAAAAGAACGTGTTGATTTTAGTATGTTTAGCGAGCTAAATATTTTGTCATATCCTCTACACCCTTTAAGGTCATCGGATACATATGATCTTCAAAAATTTGCTTAATTAAGCCAATGGTATGTGTGTAATGCCAATAACTGTCTTGTTCAGGGTTGAGCCATGCTGTTTTTTCAAAATGTTGACGTAAACGCTGTAACCAAACATTGCCGGCTTCATCATTCATATATTCAACCGAACCACCGATCGAGGTCAGCTCATAGGGTGCCATACTGGCATCCCCTACAACAATTACACGATAGTCGCGACCATAGGTATTCAACAAATCCCATGTGTTCATACGCGTACTAGAGCGGCGAATGTTGTCCTTCCACACATAGTCATATAGACAGTTATGGAAATAAAAATATTCTAAGGTTTTAAATTCAGTTTTTGCCGCACCAAATAGCTTTTCACATTGAGCAATGTGCGAATCCATCGATCCGCCCACATCAAACAACATTAAAACTTTCACTCGGTTACGACGCTCAGGAACAAGCTGAACATCCAAAATGCCCTGCTTCGCTGTTTCGCGAATAGTGCCATTAATATCCAGTTCTTCAGCTGCCCCCTGACGCGCAAATTTACGTAAACGACGCAATGCCATTTGCATTTGACGTGTGCCTAAAATCTGCCCATCATCTAAATTTTGATATTTACGCTGTTCCCAAACTTTAACCGCTGAACGCTTACGACCCGGTCCACCAATACGCACACCTTCAGGATGATCGCCAAAAGCACCGAATGGTGATGTACCACCCGTGCCGATCATCTTATTACCACCTTGATGCTTTTTGTGTTGCTCACGCAGACGTTCTTCTAACATCTTCATGAGTTCTTCAAGCGAGCCGGCTTTTTTCAGTTCTTCGCGCTGTTCAGGTGTGAGATGTTTTTCAAGTAGTTCCAGATCGAACCAATCTTTCGGCAATTTATCAACTTGCTTGAGCAAATCATCCAAATCAAAAGTTGAAATACCATCAAAATAATCTTTCATGGCACGGTCAAATTTGTCAAAGAAGCGCTCATCTTTAACCATAACCGTTTTTGCTAATTGATAGAATTCATCTTGATCTGCAAAAACCAAACCTTCGCTGACTGCATGATTTAAATCAATGAGTTCACGCGTCGATACAGGCACACCGTATTTTCTTAATGTATAAAACAATCGTACGAACATAGGTGATCACCTATTAACGTCGTGACATGAAAGCAAGGCGCTCTAGTAATTGTACATCTTGCTCATTTTTGATTAATGCACCATATAAGGGTGGAATGGCTTTCGATTTATCATGATTACGCAATACATCTTCAGGCATATCATCTGCCATCAGCAAGCTTAACCAATCAATCAACTCAGAAGTCGATGGCGGTTTTTTCAATCCCGAAACCTGACGAAGTTTAAAGAAAACTTGTAAAGCCTGATTCACCAAAGTTGCCGAAATTTTAGGAAAATGCACATCAATAATTTCACGCATTGTGCTTTCATCTGGAAATTCAATATAGTGAAAGAAACAACGGCGCAAGAAAGCATCGGGTAATTCTTTTTCATTATTCGAGGTAATAATGACAATCGGACGTTGCGTCGCCGTAATGGTTTCCCCAGTCTCATACACAAAGAACGACATTTTATCGAGTTCGTGTAAAAGGTCATTTGGGAATTCAATATCCGCTTTATCAATTTCATCAATCAGCAACACACAGCGTTCTTCACTGGTAAAAGCTTCCCACAATTTACCGGGTTTAATATAGTTTTTAATATCATACACACGGTCATCACCCAACTGGCTATCACGTAGACGCGAAACCGCATCATATTCGTACAAACCTTGCTGCGCTTTGGTGGTGGATTTAATGTGCCAAGTCATGAGTTTCAAACCTAGACTTTGTGCCACTTGCTCTGCAAGCAATGTTTTACCTGTACCCGGCTCACCCTTCACCAAAAGAGGTTTTTGCAATGTACGTGCAGCTTTGACTGCTAATTTTAAACTTTCAGTGGCGATGTACTGATCTGTACCGACAAATTGTTGAGTATCAACAGACATGATTTAACCTTATTGTTTTACTTAAAGTGGTGAACTATTTTTGTTTACGACAAATTTTGCTTTTTTGGCTGTGTATTGGGACCATAAATAGCCAACCACCAAACCAAGCCCAACAACAAATAAAATGAGTGAGGCATTTGACCACACCAAAGCATTTTCTTTGGTCAAAATACCAAATAACAAACCAAAAAATGCTGGGGCGATGGAAGCGTTATTCCCTTCAGAAACCGTCGGGGTGAGTAAAATCGCGAATCCAATCATCCACGTTATACCACCAAAAGGTTTAGGCAAGCGTTTTGCAATCGCATACCATGACCAAAGCATAATGACACTTCCTAACAAATAAACCGTTATGGCAATGCTATCTTCAGGAATTGAATCTAGTAGTGCAAGAAAACTATTCATCGTGAACTCCAACTCCTGAATCGATTTTAAGCACCGCGCAAACCTTCTGGTGCAACTGCATTCGGATTGATCAATCCTTCTGGCGGAATCTGAATAAAGAAGCCTTTACTTTGAATTGAATCCATCACATGCAAAACATTCACACGGGCTAATTTGCGCTCTTCAGATAACTCTAAATCCATAACAAAAGTTACACGACCAAATGCTGCACGCATCGCTTCAGGTAGAATTTCAAGCGGGTTCGCTGCTTCAGCTTCATTTTCAGTTGGCTCAGGACGGGCAATGTAAAGATACATTTCAGCTTTTTTGCTAGATTTGAAAATTGAACAATGCATAGTTGAAACAGTACTCATTAAACTTGGCTCAAGCATACAACAAAAAAAAGACGGATACATTAGTGATTATTAACGCATCGGTCTTGATTTTGTATAAATGATAATTCTTTAAGCAATCTGCCTAAAGAATTATTCCATCACCTTCATCTGGGTGGATAGATAATTTTCATCGGCATGCAAAACATCAATCAATGGTTTCGTTAACAAATCATAGCGCCAACCTAAGAGATAAGCCGGTAAATTTTGTTCATCATTATGAAAGACCACATGCTGATACAATGCATTGAGCCATTTTTTACGCATCAACACTTCTTTAGGTATGGTGGTTTCATTCACCACAGCTTGAATAACAGCATCGACCTTTTCACCAATATCTTTTGATGAATGACGAATTGGACGTGCCAGACGCAGTGGCCACTCTGCCTGTTCTGGCAAAAACTTCAGCAAATCTAGAATGGTTTTACCATGATCACGCACAATATTTTGACGAATATCTCGAATGCCTGATAACTGGAAGTGATTGCATGGATTTTTTTCGACCAAGTCAATCATGGTTGAACTTTTCAAAATAAAACTACGTGGATAATTCAACGCTTTTACAATCTGCTCACGCCACGCAGCTAATTGTTGTAACTGCATCAATTGACGGCGTGAATGACGATAATTGCCAATATCATGGTAAAGCCGTTCTAACGGCGTTTCTTGCCCAATTTCATAAGTCAAATGACGACAATCTTCGAGTGCAAAATCAAGTAAATCTTTATCAGTTAATTCATTTTGAATCTTATCGGACAAATTCATCAAATACAGCACATCATTGGCTGCATAAGTCAGTTGTTCTGGGCTAAGCGGACGTGCTAACCAATCAGATCTAGTCTGGTCTTTATCAATATCAACATCCAGCATTTGTTTTAATGCATTTTGATAACTAACTTGCAATCCATGTCCCAAAAAAGACATTCCGACTTGAGTATCAAAAACATTATTTAAGGTTTTTTGCTGTGCATAATGATAAATTAAATCGATGTCTTCACTACAGGCATGAAATATATTTTGCTGTGCTTGAAATAATTTTTCCCAGAATAGAGACAAATCTAAACTTGCCCCATCAAGCAAAAAAACTTGATCTGCAACATTAATTTGAAATACACCCAATTTAGGCCATAGGGTATCTACTTTGATGAATTCTGTGTCTAATCCATAAATGGATGTTTGACTCATCAAATGTAAAATATTTTCTAAGTCTGGTTGTTGCTGAATGAATTGAAACATATTACCGAGTCTAAAATCAGATTCTCTTTAAAAGCATATTAACCGATATATAACATTTAGATATAACAAATTTTACTCGCATAATGTCTATTCACTGTATTTTTAGCATTTAAATGAAAAGGCAATGAGTTTTTATATCTTTTTTATATAAGTTTAAACGTGAATTATACACCTTTTACTTATCTTTCACTGTTGCATAATGAATGAAATAAGTAGATTGCACTTATTTCATTCGCATTCGATTATGTACCGCTTGGCTTAAAGTATGACTATCCACATATTCAAGTTCTCCCCCTTGAGGAACCCCTTGAGCAATTCGCGTCATTTGCACAGGTAAATGCTTAGTGGCTTCCACCAAGTAATGTGCTGTTGCCTGACCTTCTACGGTCGCATTGGTTGCTAAAATGACTTCTGCAATTGTGCCTGCGCTGAGTCGCTGCACCAAATATGGAATACCAATCTCTTCAGGGCCAATGCCATCAAGCGGTGACAAATGTCCACCTAATACATGATATTTACCACGAAAACTACCACTTTGTTCAATCGCCATCACGTCCGCAGGTGATTCAACGACGCATAAAATCTGATCATCACGTTCATGTGAAAGACAAATATCACAAATTTCATTTTCAGTCAGCGAATGACAAACGCTACATTCATGAATATAGGTCGTTGCTTCATTTAAAGCATGTGCCAACCCTATCGCACCTTCTCTATTTTTCATGATCAGGTGTAATGCCATACGCTGAGCCGATTTCGGCCCAACGCTTGGCAATATACGTAAAGCTTGCACCAGTTGATCAAATCGATCACTAAACACTAAACGTATTCCTTAAAATAAACCTGCAAGACCTGGTGGTAAGCCCATACCAGAGTTAGCCGCTTTCATTCTTTCTTCAGAAACCGCTTCCGCTTGACGCGCAGCATCATTCATTGCAGCTGCAATTAAGTCTTCAATCATATCGGCATCATCCTGAAGAAGTTCAGGACTAATTTCGATACGCTTTACCACATTACGGCATGTCATCGTAACTTTAACCAAACCACCGCCTGCTTCCGCATGCACTTCAGTTTGAGCAAGTTCTTCTTTTGCCTTTTTCATGTTGACTTCAACGTCTTTTTGCATACGCTGAGCTTGTTGCATTAACATATTAATGTTCATAAAAATCTCCGAACAAACAATTTCTAAATCAATATCTATACATTAGATTAAGTCTAAACCACGACTAATATCGCGAATAATATCATCAATATCTTCTAAACCAACAGAGACGCGAATTAAACCTTCACGAATACCTGCTGCTTCTTTGGCATCGGCTGAGAGTTTACCGTGAGTTGTGGTTGCTGGGTGAGTAATTGTTGATTTTGCATCACCTAAATTACCGGTAATTGAAATAAATTGGGTATTGTCGATGACTTTCCAAGCCCCTTCACGACCACCTTTGACTTCAAATGATACAATACCGCCAAAACCTGTTTGTTGTTTCGCAGCAAGCGCGTGTCCAATATGTGCTGACAAACCTGCATAGTAAACTTTTTCAACGTTTGCATGTGCATCTAAGAATTCAGCAAGTTTTTTCGCGCTTTCAGAGTGTGCTTTCATACGTAAACGTAAAGTTTCCAGACCTTTTAAGAACACCCAAGCATTAAATGGGCTCATTGAAGGACCAGTGGTACGTACATAACCAAATACATCTTCAAGTAGTTGGTGATTCCCCACTACAGCCCCACCTAAAGCACGACCTTGACCGTCTAGATATTTGGTTGCTGAATAAACCACTAAATCGGCACCAAATTTAATCGGTTGTTGCAGAACGGGTGTACAGAAACTGTTATCTATCGCCAGTAATGCACCATTGACATGCGCAATATCAGCCAAAGCCTGAATATCTGCAATTTCAGAAAGTGGATTAGATGGAGATTCAACAAACAGTAACTTGGTTTCAGGCTTAATGGCATTTTTCCATGCCGCCAAATCTGTCAAGTCAACAAAATCAACACTTACACCAAATTTTGCCACGTATTTTTCAAATAAAGATACGGTTGAACCAAATACGGCACGTGAACAAATAACATGATCACCCAATTTTAGATACGACATTGCAACAGCCATAATTGCAGCCATACCCGTACTTGTTGCAACAGCTCGTTCAGCCCCTTCTAAAGCAGCTAAACGCTTTTCAAACATGGCCACAGTCGGATTGGTAAAACGTGAATAAATATTTCCCGGTTCTTGACCTGAAAATTTAGCTGCCGCCTCTGCTGCATTTTCATAAACAAAGGATGAAGTGAGGAAAATTGGCTCACCATGCTCACCTTCAAAACTACGTGTATGACCTGTACGAATGGCTAAAGTGTCTAATTGGTATTCAATGTCGTCTTGTTGGCTCATCTTTATTGCCCAGTCCTGAGTTGCCGTTGCGAATAATTGCCAACATTTTGAGCGTCTATGGTATTTAAGGTCAAGGTATAATGCATAAATATCGCCTACACTTCGATCAATCCACTCATGGGCGAGTACGAGCAACCATGCTTCACGTTAAAAATAAAATTGCGAAACATAAAAATAAACTAAAAAACTTATCAACCCGTTTGTTTAATTCAAACTCGCTGGTTTTATCGCAAACGACGGCGTATGACGTTATTGCCGAATATAAACAAACGCGTATTCGTTATTACGCATCACCCAATAAACAATATAAAGAACCATTGGTCTTTGTTGCCCCGCTTGCAATCAATATGGCCATTTACGACCTCTACCCTTATCGCTCATTGGTCAAACATTTTCAGCATAGTGGTTTTGATGTCTATTTAGTGCAATGGGGACAATATAACTTTAAAGATCGTTTTTTAAATTTTATGTCTTTTATTGATGATGCCATTCCCCATTGTATCGAACAGATTCGCAAACACTCAAAAAGTGAAGAAATTTCACTACATGGTTGGAGCATGGCCGGTATTTTTGTGGTGCTGTATTGTGCTTTGCGACAACCCAATTTTGTCAAAAATTTGATCGTACTGGGTAGCCCTGTAGACAGTTATGCCTCTGGTCGTACTGGTAAAATTTTTCAAAAGGTGAATCAACTTATTGCTAAGAATAAAACACTACAAGACAAAATTTATTCTGAAACGGTGCCAAAAAGCTTTATTCACACCTCAGGCTTACTTAATGCCATTGGTTTTAAAATCATTGATCCAAAAGGCTGGTTTCACAGCCAAAAGCGGCTTTTATTGAATTTAGATAACACTCAAAAGTTGTATGAACATGCCACCATGGGGAATTTCCTCAACAAAATGATTGATTACCCCGGTGGCATCAATCAGGACATGATTTTTAATGTTTGGCTACAAAATCCGCTGAAAAATGGCGTTATACAATTACAAGATAAGAATATCGAATTAAAAAATATTCAATGCTCTTTATTGATTGGCGCAGGTCGTAGCGATCAGATCGTATCGGCAGCGGCTGTTAAGCCTTTAATTGAATTGACAAATAGCCAAGATGTCACGTTTACTCTTATCCCCGGTGGGCATTTGGGCCTAATGTCGAGCCAATCAAGTGCAAATGAGTTCTGGCCATTGATGACCACTTGGCTAAAACAGAGATCAAGCAAAATATAAAGGATATACCATGATTCAGTCAGTTGCATTTATCGGCCTAGGTGCTATGGGTTACCGCATGGCAGCACATTTACCTCAACATTTTGATACAGTATATGTATGGAATCGTAATTTTGAAAAAGCCAAGCAACATGCAACTGAATATGGCACCCAAGCAGTAGAACTTGCGCAAGCGGTTCAAGCCGATGTTATTTTTTCTTGCTTACCGACCAGCAAAGACGTTGAAGAACTGATTGCCTCTGTAAAAATCAAATCGGGTTCCATCTGGGTAGACTGCACCAGCGGTGTACCTGAATCTGCCAAAACCCTAGCAACACAATTAAAACTACACAATATCGATTTCCTTGATGCGCCTGTCAGTGGTCAAACCATTGGTGCAGAAACCGCAACTTTGACAGTCATGGTTGGCGGCGAAGCAGCGGGTTTTGAAAAAGCGCTACCTGCAATGCAAGCTTTTGGCAAACTGATTAAACATGTCGGTGGTTCTGGTGCAGGGTTTTCAGTCAAAGCTGTAAATAACATGCTTTTGGCCGTAAATTTGTGTTCTGTTGCAGAAGGTTTTACCGCCCTTAAAGCCCACGGTGTCAACCTGCATGAAGCCCTTGATTGTATTAATGCCTCAAGCGGAAAAAGCGGCGTGACCGAAACAGTTTTACCACAGCGCATTTTAAACCGTAGTTTTCCACTAACCTTTGCACTACCATTATTAGCCAAAGATACAGGTATTGCATTAGACTTGGTTCGCGAAGCAAAACTCTCTGCGCCTGTCATTGCTTTAACTCAAAGTTTAATTCAAGCCTCTAGCGATTTATCAGAAAAAGACAGTGACTTTTCCAGCGCTGTAAAAATGTATGAATCATGGAGTAAAATTACACTTGAGTAATAACTCGCCATTGAATAATGATAACTAAACCTAATATTGTGATGATGTGCTTTACACAATGTTAAACCTGAGGAAACTCTCATGACTAAGTTTACAGTTGCAATGTTTGCAAGCCTTGCAACCTTGATCGGGGCAAATACCTTTGCAGCAAGTGCCGAGCAAGAGTGTCAACAATTGAAAAATGACCATGATGTCATTTATGCATCTAAAGGTTTCTGCTTTAAAGATCCTGAAGCTAAGGCGAAGTTTGGCAATGATAATTGCTATACAACTAAACCAAAATTTTCAGAAAAAGAGCAACAACGACTTGACGCCATCAAAGATCGTCAGAAAGAATTGAACTGTAAATAATTACAGCAGACAATTACTTTTTAAGGATTAAACATGCTTTACGATGATCAAAATATTTTTGCACGAATTATCCGCAATGAACTTCCTGCAATTAGGGTTTATGAAGACGATCAAGTTGTTGCGTTTATGGATATCATGCCACAAGCTGAAGGTCATACTTTAGTTATCCCTAAAACGCCAGCTGTAACACTGCTTGACCTCGCACCAGAAGCCGCAGCTTACACCATCCAAATTGTGCAAAAAATTGCACAAGCTATGGAAAAAGCATTGGATATTAAGGGTGTTGTACTGATGCAACTTTCAGGTGCAGCAGCGGGTCAAACCGTACCGCATGTGCATTTTCACTTAATTCCAACGTCAGTACATGAATTAGGTAAACATGCTTTACACATGGGTGATCAAGAAAAAATTAAAGCCTTGGCTGAAAAAATTAAAGCCGCACTTTAATTTGAATCACCTGAAATAAAATGGAGTTTAGGCTCCATTTTTTATAAGTCCATAATAATAAAAAATATTAAATCCCAATAAAAAAATCTTAATACGTCACCAAACTGTCATTTTTTCTTCACCTCACTGTCATATCCATTACAGATACTGCTTAGCAAGTTGGTTAGCTTCTGTAACTTTTTGTACTTAAGCAAACTAAAAAAAGAGTCAAGCAAGGCTATCGCCATTAAGAACAGTGTTTTGGAGAAATCTCAATGAAAAAATTGCTTCTCGCTGCAGCAGTTACAACTTTAAGCTTAAGTGCAGCGCAAGCAGCACCAACTTTGTACGGTAAAGTGAATGTAAGTGTCGACAGCTACGATGATGGTAAAGATGATAAAGTAGAAGTCAATTCAAATGCTTCACGCCTTGGTGTTAAAGGGGAAGAGAAACTAACTGAGAAACTCTCGGCAGTTTACCAAGCTGAATGGGAAATTGATGTAGATGGCGGTGATGACGTATTTAAAAAACGTAATATTTTCGCTGGGTTAAAGTGGGCTAATCTAGGTACGCTAAAAGCAGGTATCATGGATACGCCATTTAAAGATGCGGCGAGTGGATACCGTGACGTATTTAATGACTACGCACATGCCGACATCAAAGAAATGATGTACGGTGAAGAACGTGTAGAAAATGTCATTGGGATTGAGACCGATCCTAAACTGATGGGTGGATTAGTCTTTGCTCTTCAAGCTCAACAAGGCGAATCTACCAGCAGCACAGTAACTTATACTGACGGCGCTCGTGACAGCGTTGGCGATGGCATTTCCACTTCACTTTCATATGCCAATAAAGACCTCGGCTTAGAAGGTGTTATCTCAGGCAACTTCAAATCTATAGGTGACTTCGCTGCTGTCGGTATTTCAAATGCTCCTGCTGATGCAATCCGTGTAGGCGCTTCTTTCGACCTAGGTAAAATTGGTGCGACAGGCTTATTTCTAGGCGCAATGTGGCAAACTGCAGAAATCTCTGATTATTTAGGTACTGAAACCTACCGTAATGTAGAAGAAAATGCATGGTTACTTTCAGCAACCTACAAGCTTGGAAATACACCTTGGTCTTTTAAAGCTCAATATCAAGAAGCTGACACTGACTGGACTACAGCTACAGTAACGGGCGATACCTCTGCAAAACAATGGGGTATTGGGGCAGATTATAAATTAAACAGCCAAACCAAATTATTCGCGAGTGCCGTACAACGCGAGTGGGACAACAAACGTACAAGCGCTGGAGCTGCGGCTGCAATTCCAAATGCTGATGAAAATGTTTATGGTTTAGGTATGGAAATCAAATTCTAAACTCAAATGAATTAACAAAAGACTGCCCATGGGTGGTCTTTTTTATTTCATCCAATCACAAAACACATTGCTGGCAAACAGACTTTTTAAAAATACTTCCATCATTACTTTTATACTTAAATGAAAGAATTCCAACTTAAATACAAATTAATCTCATTTAATAAACATTATCTTTAATGCTCATTTTTAATAATACACAACTGTTTTAGTCGGCTTTTAAATAATACTAAAGCATTTTAGTTGGTTTTACAAAAAAGCAATACAAAGCATTTTACTCAACTTTAAAATCGGAAAATATTAGTTTATTTTTTGTTTAAACCATATTTTAAATTACTGTTTTTATTCAATTAAATAATATATTTTTATTTTAACTGTTCAAGCTATTTATTTTTATTATTGTTTTGTTAATAATAGATATTATGTTTCAAAATAGGCTTATGTAGATGAGCTTAATCCCCAAAGATTTCAATCAAAAATTAGTGCGAGAAATCACGATCATATTAATAATTAAGATCGTTCTCTTACTGACAATCAAACATATCTGGTTCGATGCTCCGACCATTCCTAAAAATTTTGACAATCAAGTTGCCGAGCATATTGCTGGCAGCCCTTCCCAAATCAAGGAGACACGTTGATGATTTCTGAAAGCGTGGTCGATCTTTCGCGGTTCCAATTTGCGATGACCGCGATGTATCATTTTATTTTTGTTCCACTGACTTTAGGTCTGGCTTTTATTCTTGCCATTATGGAAACCACGTATGTGATTTCTGGTAAAGAAATTTATAGAGACATGACTAAATTTTGGGGCAAGCTCTTCGGTATTAACTTCGCTTTAGGGGTTACAACTGGCTTAACTATGGAATTCCAGTTTGGTACAAACTGGGCATATTATTCACATTATGTGGGTGATATTTTTGGTGCTCCACTGGCAATTGAAGGCCTCATGGCATTCTTCTTAGAGTCCACTTTTATTGGTTTATTCTTCTTCGGATGGGATCGACTTACTAAAGCGCAACATTTAGCTGTCACGTGGCTGGTTGCTATTGGCTCCAATTTATCTGCACTGTGGATTTTAGTCGCCAATGGCTGGATGCAGAACCCAGTCGGTTCAGCATTTAACTATCAAACCATGCGTATGGAGTTAGTTGACTTTGGTGCCTTGATTTTTAACCCAGTCGCTCAAGTTAAGTTTGTACATACCGTTTCAGCGGGTTATGTAACGGGTGCTATTTTTGTACTTGCGATTTCAAGTTTCTACTTATTGAAAAAACGTGATTTACCTTTTGCCCGTCGTTCATTCGCAATTGCGGCAATCTTTGGTTTAGCATCTACCCTATCCGTGATTCTACTGGGTGACGAGTCTGGTTATGAAATCGGTGATGTGCAAAAAACTAAACTTGCAGCGATTGAAGCGGAATGGGATACCCATCCTGCACCAGCACCATTTACTTTATTTGGTATTCCAAATAAAGAAACGATGACCACGGATTATGCAGTCAAAATTCCATATCTTATGGGAATTATCGCAACTCGTTCTACAACCAAAGAAGTAACGGGCATCAAAGACTTAGTTGTTCAACATGAAGCGCGTATCCGTAATGGTATGGTTGCTTATGCACAACTAGAAAAACTTCGTGCCGGCGATCAATCAGCTGAGCTAAAAACAGCTTTTGAACAATCTCAAAAAGACTTAGGCTATGGCTTACTTCTTAAAAAATACACGCCAAATGTGGTTGATGCGACAGAAGCCAATATTAAAGCGGCTGCTTTAGATACCATTCCACATGTACCAAGCTTATTCTGGGCTTTCCGTGCAATGGTGGCATCTGGTTTCTTAATGTTGTTGTTATTTGCACTTGCAACTTTTGCTGTCGCAAAACGCAATGCAGAAAGCAAACCGTGGTTACTCAAATTCGCTCTATTTGCCCTACCTTTACCATGGGTTGCAGCGCAAACTGGTTGGTATGTTGCGGAAGTAGGTCGTCAACCTTGGACGA
The DNA here is from genome assembly GCF_000367925.1 of Acinetobacter bohemicus ANC 3994. Classification (GTDB taxonomy): domain Bacteria; phylum Pseudomonadota; class Gammaproteobacteria; order Pseudomonadales; family Moraxellaceae; genus Acinetobacter; species Acinetobacter bohemicus. Next base: position 857,957 of record NZ_KB849176.1, on the reverse strand, counting down.
TTGGTGAAGTTTTACCTACACATCTCTCTACTTCTTCATTAAGTACTGGCGATGTTTGGGGTTCAATCATTGCACTTGCAGCATTCTATACAGTACTTCTTGTTATTGAGATGTACTTGATGATCAAATTCTCTCGTTTGGGTCCAAGCTCTTTACACACAGGTAAATATCATTTCGAGAAATTAGCAGCAAAAGATAATGCAAATCACTCTAAAGTTGAGGAGCCTCAATCATGATCGAATATGAACTTCTCAAAATCATCTGGTGGGTGTTGGTTGGTGTCTTACTGATTGGTTTTGCACTCACAGATGGTTTTGATATGGGCTCAATGGCACTCATGCCATTTGTAGGAAAAACAGATGATGAACGTCGTGCTGCAATTAATACGATTGCACCACACTGGGAAGGCAACCAAGTTTGGTTTGTGACCGCTGGCGGAGCGCTATTTGCTGCTTGGCCAATGGTCTATGCCACTGCCTTCTCGGGCATGTACTGGGCACTATTACTGGTCTTATTTGCCTTATTTTTAAGACCTGTAGGCTTTGATTACCGCTCTAAACTGCAAAATACACAATGGCGTACGTCTTGGGATTGGGGTTTAGCCGTTGGTGGTGCAGTTCCTGCATTAGTGTTTGGTGTCGCGTTTGGCAATATGTTTCTAGGTGTACCCTTCACTTTAGATGAAACTGTACGCTCAACCTACACAGGAAGCTTCTTTGCCCTACTTAACCCATTTGCTCTAGTTTGTGGTTTAGTCAGCTTATCTATGCTGTGTGCGCATGGTGGTGCATGGTTAATGCTTCGTACCGATGGTGTTTTACGTCAACGCTCTGCAAAAGCAACTCAAATTATGGGTATGGTGTACTTAGTTTGCTTTTTAGGCGCAGGTGCATGGTTATACTTCGGCGGTATTGAAGGTTATACATTAGTACAACCATTTGACACCAATGGTGTAGCCAACCCATTGGCAAAAGAAGTACTCACCAATGGTAACCATGGTTGGATGAACAACTATTCAACCTATCCTATTACCATGCTTGCTCCAATTGCTGCAATTTTGGGTGGATTACTGATTGTCTTTGCTGCTGGTAAAAATAAAGCGGGCCTTAGTTTTACAGGTTCCACTTTAGCGGTAACAGGCTCAATCTTAACTGCTGGTTTTGCACTATTCCCATTCCTTATGCCGTCAAGCATTAACCCAACAGTAAGCTTGACCATGTGGGATGCTGTTTCAAGTCAAAATACACTTACTGTGATGACCGTTGTCGCGGGTATTTTTGTTCCAATCATTATAGGTTACACCACTTGGTGCTACTATAAGATGTGGGGTGTGATTACCAACAAACACGTTCAAGATAACTCACACAGCCTTTATTAAGGTTGTGTCTACAAGAAATAAGGAGAATAGTTATGTGGTATTTCGCTTGGATTCTTGGCATCTTGATGGCGTGTTTTGCAGGTGTACTCAGTGCTCTTTACATTGAACACAATCAAGATTTAGATGAGGAATAGAAAATGACTGAAGTGGCAGTGACAACAACAGAAAAAAAGCCGAATAGATTTGCAATGGCCATCTCATTTTTGTTGGCATTGCCTCTTGCTGCTATTTTACTTATTCATCCTGCTGCAATGCTGGATGCCAATGGTGAATACAGCCATCGTGCCATGATGTTTATTATGATTGGTATTTCAGGTGGTTTTATTCACGGTGTCGGTTTTATTCCAAAGTTCTGGTTATGGAAATGGTTATTTAGCCCTTTCATTGCATGGCCACTCATGCTTTGGGGCTACTACACTTGGCTCCTCGCTTAAAATCAAAAAGCCCTTAATTGATTAAGGGCTTTTTTTTAACACAATTATTGCTTAATTAACGGTGACTATGAATCGACATCACAATTCCCATACTGGCAAGCATGGAAATTACAGCGGTTCCACCATAACTCATCAATGGTAATGGATCGCCTGTCACAGGAAGAATGCCACTCACCATGCCCGAACTTAGAAATACAAAAAAGAAGAAAGTCAGTCCAATCGCACCCGCAAATAAACGCCCAAAGTTATGAAAGCTATTCATCCCGATCATTAAACAACGAATAATAATGGCAGCAAATAAACTAATTAACAGAAACACCCCAATAAAACCGAACTCTTCGGCATAAGTCGACATAATAAAATCGGTATGATGTTCAGGTAAGTAACCTAAATGTGATTGCGTTCCCCCAAGGTAGCCTTTACCTGTTAAGCCGCCAGAACCAATTGCAATTTTGGATTGAATAATATTCCAACCCGCCCCCAAAGCATCAGATTCTGGGTCAAACAAAGTCAACACACGCTTTTTTTGATACTCTTGTAACACGAACATCCAAAGTGCTGGTGCTGCAACCGCAAATGCCGAAAGCGCACCCACAATCAATTTCCAAGACATACCACTTAAAAATAAAACAAAAATGCCCGGAATGATCAGACCAATATTCAAGTCAGGCTGCAAAGCCACAAGTACAAAAGGAATGACCATCAGCACTAAAGCGATAATAATATCCAAGAATTTAGGTGGAAATGGACGACGCGAAAAATACCATGCCATCATCAAAGGCATTGCAAACTTCATAAATTCACTGGGTTGCATGCTACCAATACCCGGTAGACTAATCCACCTTTTAGCCCCCATACGAGTTTCACCAACGACCAGCACCATCACCAGCATAAAAAGGGCAAATACATAAAAATAAGGACTAACCGCTTGATAAACTTTGGGTGGAATTTGCGCGCAAATAAACATGGCGATAAAACCAACGCCAAAACTAATGGCTTGACGAAGCACCATTTGTGAATCTTGAGCTGATGCGCTGTAGATAACCATCAAACCCAATGCGGCATTCAGAACTAAAAAGCATAATAACCAAGGGTCTAAATGCCATTTTTTCCATTTAGATGAATCATTTTTAATGCTTCTACCATCACGTAAAGAGTGACGTAAAAAACGATACTGAGGTGATGGTATCATTTGAAATATTTGAATGTGTAGATGAGATGGCAAAGTATAAATTTAAAGCCTTAGAGATAATACATCTGGCGCCATTTTTTATTTTATTTTTGTGAAGCTAGAATTAATTTGGCTAGTTCTAAATCATCAGCATAAGTAATTTTAATATTATCTGAACGACCTTGTACCACTTTCACAGTCTCACCTATATGCTCTAAAGCACTGGCTTCATCCGTAATCGTAACACCATCCTGCAATGCTTTCTCAATGGCATACTTCAATATACCTAACTTTGAAATTTGTGGCGTCTGTGCTTGCCACAAATACTCACGACTCACAGTGGTATCAATATTATCGTACTGTGCAACAAATTTTAAAGTATCACGAACTGGAATGGCTAAAATTGCACTACAATTTTCTTGAATAGCGGTATGCACTAAACGATTCAAACAATCTTGAGTAACGCACGGACGGGCAGCATCATGTACAAAAACCAAATCATCAGCTGAAGCCATTTGACTTAAATAAGTCAATGCATTCAACACAGAATGGACACGCTCTGTACCACCCACACAAAAATGAGCTTTATCTAACTGAGCAAAATTTAATGCTTTAGCCACCGAATCGTCTTCACTTATCGCCAAGACATAACCCAATATGGGCAATTGATTCAAACAACTCACCGTATGTTCTAATACAGTTTGACCTTGAATCATTTGATACTGCTTAAGTTCTGTTTTAGAAAAACGACTTCCAGAACCCGCAGCAGGAATAACTGCCCAAATTTTATGGTGCACTTGTGGGCACTTCTTCTTCGCCATCTTCATTGGTTCTTAAATCTATTTTCGCATTTGGGTCAATATAAATCGGCTTATACTGCGTTCCAATCATGCTCATTTGCACAAAAGTTTCATTCGGCTTAACCAAACCTAGATCTAAACGTGCATGTTCTTCAATCGCTTCAATGCCATTTTTTAAATCATAAACTTCAGCAGCAAGAACACGATTACGTTCTTTTAATTCTGTGTTTATTTCTGTTTGTTGTTGAATTTTTTGGGCTAATTTTTGATGGTCATGATAACCACCTTCGCCAAACCAGAATAAGTACTGAAACCCTGCGATCAAAATGATCGCAAGGCCCAATAATACTTTACTCGCTGCGGAGTTAAATATACTTAACATAAATAGCATTCAGTCGCTTAGTTCAAACCTTTGAATTCAGCTTTACCGCGATATGCTGCTTTAGTCAATTCTTCAATACGAAGTAATTGGTTATATTTTGCAACACGGTCAGAACGGCACAGTGAACCTGTCTTGATTTGACCAGCCGCAGTACCTACAGCAAGATCCGCAATAGTAGAATCTTCTGTTTCGCCTGAACGGTGTGAAATCACTGTAGAGTAACCATTTTCTTTCGCAAGATAGATCGCATCTAGAGTTTCAGTCAACGTACCAATTTGGTTGTATTTGATTAAGATAGAGTTACCTACTTTCTCATTAATACCACGCTGAAGGATTTTCGGGTTTGTAACGAACAAGTCATCACCAACCAACTGGATTTTGTCGCCAAGGATCGACGTCAAGTAAGACCAACCTTCCCAATCTGACTCATCTAAACCATCTTCAATTGAGATAATTGGATATTGGTTTACAAGACCCGCTAAATAGTCAGAGAACTGGTTGCTTGTGAATGCTTTATTGCCTTCACCTGCAAGGATGTATTGACCATTTTTGTAGAATTCTGAAGATGCACAGTCAAGCGCAAGCATAATGTCAGAACCAGCTTTGTAACCTGTTTGACCAATTGCTTCAAGAATAACCGTGATTGCTTCTTCGTTCGAACGTAAGTTCGGTGCAAAACCACCTTCATCACCTACAGCAGTGTTTAAACCTTTTTTGTTTAAAACTGATTTTAGAGAATGGAAGATTTCAGCACCCGCACGTAATGCTTCAGAGAATGAAGTAAAGCCTACTGGCTCAATCATAAACTCTTGAATATCAACATTATTATCTGCATGCGAACCACCATTGATGATGTTCATCATTGGCACAGGCATAGTCAAAATCGTTTGACCACGTAAGTCTGCGATATATTGGAACAAAGGAATTTTCTTTTCATCAGCAGCAGCACGCGCAACAGCTAGCGATACGGCTAAAGTTGCGTTTGCACCCAATTTTTCTTTGTTTTCAGTACCATCAAGATCAATCATCTTTTGGTCGATTTCTTTTTGTTCAAATACAGAAGTACCGATTAAAAGATCACGAATCAACGTATTTACGTTGTTTACTGCAGTGCGAACACCTTTACCTAAATAACGTGATTTATCACCGTCACGAAGTTCTAAAGCTTCACGAGAACCAGTTGAAGCACCAGATGGTGCACATGCACGGCCAACTATGCCAGATGCTAAGATAACGTCTGCTTCGATGGTTGGGTTACCACGAGAGTCCAAAATTTCACGTGCACGAATGTCAACGATTTGACTCATGAACAATTCCTCAGTTGATTGAATAACTAGATGCTCTTATTAGAGCATCAATGAGTATCTAACTTTTTGAAACCTTTAACCAAGGTATCCAATTCTTTTAATTGCGCCAAGAACGGCTCAAGCTGTGACATACGAAGTGCGCATGGGCCGTCACATTTTGCATGTTCTGGATCTGGATGTGCCTCTAGGAACAAACCAGCCAAACCTGTTGCCATACCTGCACGTGCAAGTGTCGTGATTTGTGCACGACGACCGCCCGCTGAATCAGCACGACCACCAGGCGTTTGCAGCGCATGGGTCACATCAAAGAACACAGGGACATTCATTTCTTTCATGTGGTCGAAGCCCAGCATGTCTACAACAAGGTTGTTATAGCCAAATGCTGAACCACGTTCACATAGAATGAGCTTGTCATTTCCAGCTTCTAAACATTTATTTAGAATATGACGCATTTCGTGCGGCGCTAGGAACTGTGCTTTTTTAATGTTAATAATGGCATCGGTTTTTGCCATTGCTTCAACAAGGTCAGTCTGACGACTTAAAAAAGCAGGAAGCTGAATAATATCAGCAACTTCAGCCACAGGTGCGGCTTGGTATGGCTCATGTACATCAGTAATGATCGGTACATTGAAGTGTTTTTTAATGTCTGCTAACCACTCAAGACCTTTTTCCAGACCTGGGCCACGGAAAGAGTTCAAGCTGGAGCGATTGGCTTTATCAAAGCTTGCTTTAAACACATAGGGAATATCTAAACGTGTACAGATATCCACATAGGTTTCAGCAATTTCAAAAGCAAGATCTTTAGATTCAAGTACGTTCATGCCGCCGAATAGTACAAATGGCAAGTGGTTTGCCATTTGTATATCGCCTAAACGTACAATTTCTTGTGGTTTTAATTGTGACATTTAAACTTTCCTAGTTTATTCCCAGACCATTGTTACTTGGTTTTTTGATACTGTTTTTTAGCAGCGTCAATAAAGCTAGCAAATAATGGATGTCCATCACGTGGTGAACTTGTAAATTCTGGATGGAATTGTACAGCAATAAACCAAGGATGTTGAGGAATTTCAACAGTTTCTACTAAATGTTGTACTGGTGAATAACCTGAAATTTTCATCCCTGCTTCTTCAAGCACTGGAATGAAACGGTTGTTCATTTCGTAACGATGGCGGTGGCGTTCAATAATTTCCGCACTACCATACACTTCACAAGTCTTTGTACCTGCAACCAATTCAGATTTTTGAGCACCCAGACGCATGGTTCCACCAAGGTCAGATTCAACACTACGCTGCTGAACTTCACCGCGCTCATCCAGCCATTCAGTAATTAAACCAATGAGTGGTGATTTCGTTGAACGATTAAATTCAGTAGATGTTGCATCCGTAATACCAGCAACATGACGCGCATACTCAATAACAGCAAGCTGCATACCCAAACAGATTCCAAGGAATGGAACGCCATTTTCACGGGCAAATTGAATTGCTTTCATTTTGCCTTCAGTACCGCGCTCACCAAAACCACCTGGAACAAGGATTGCATCAGCATCTTTCAATACGTCGCTTACATCTTGGCTTTCAAGTTCTTCAGCGTTGACATAGTCAATTTGAACTTTAACGCGGTTTTTAATGCCTGCATGTAGAAGTGCTTCATTTACAGATTTATAGGCATCTGGAAGTTCAACATATTTACCCACCATTGCAACACGTACTGTGTATTCAGGGTTCAGTAAAGCATCTACCACATTATCCCAATCGGTTAAATCAGCTTCAGGAAGGTCGTTATAACCAAAACGCTCACAAATCAAATCATCCACATTTTGTTCATAGAACGTACGTGGGATTTGATAAATAGAACGCGCATCCTTACATACCACAACGGCACGTGCTTCTACGTTCGTAAATAGCGCAATTTTACGGGTGGTATCAGCATCAACATCATATTCTGTACGACAGATTAAGATGTCTGGCTGAATACCAATCGACAAAAGCTCTTTAACAGAGTGTTGCGTTGGTTTGGTTTTTAATTCAGCCGCAGATTTAATGTATGGAAGCAACGTTAAATGCATGAGCATGGTACGTTTATGACCAAGCTCAACCATTAATTGACGTACAGATTCCATGAATGGGAGAGATTCAATATCACCTACTGTGCCGCCAATTTCTACAATTGCAACGTCGTAGCCTTCACCTGCGCGAAGAACACGTTCTTTAATATTATCCGTAATATGTGGAATAACTTGAACTGTACCGCCAAGATAATCACCACGACGTTCTTTATTTAAAACGTCTTGGTATACACGGCCAGAAGTAAAGTTATTCAATTTGGTCATTTTCGCACGACGTAAGAAACGTTCGTAATAACCCAAATCTAGGTCAGTTTCAGCACCATCCTCTGTGACAAAGACTTCACCATGCTGGAATGGGCTCATTGTCCCTGGATCGACATTAATGTATGGATCCATTTTGACCATGGTTACTTTTAAACCACGGGCTTCTAAAAGTGCAGCAACTGAAGCAGCTGAAATACCTTTACCTAGTGATGAAACTACACCACCAGTCACGAAAATAAAATGGGTCATTGGGTTTCTCGTACAATCGAGCCTAAATCGGCCTACAATGTTGCGCAATTTTACTTTACCTTGTACCAATAAAGCAAAGTCAATCCGCATCAATTCATAGAACAACAAACAATTGGTTATTCTATCAGCATTTCCGATAAAAAATTAGAGGGGTTGCAGAGGATTTTTATATTCGTATTTGCTGTTATAATGCCGACATCCTATTAATGCTTTATTTTGTGCAATTATGAATAAAAAACTTTTAATTTGTGGCGCTATCGCAGCAGGTTTATTATTAACAGCGTGTGTAAAAAAAGAAGCGCCGAAAGAAGATGAATCGGAACAAGCTGCAACGACTCAGCAAACTGAGCAAGTGACTGAACCTGTACAAGCAGAGCCGTTAACGCCAGTTGAAAGCGAGCAAGTAGAAATTCCTACACATGTAGAAGTTGAACGTCACGAAACAGCACATACAACGACAGAGATTCGTCGTGAAGTGAGTGAACCTAAACCTGTTGAAAGCAAGCCTGCTGTAAAAGCTGAAGCGCCAAAAGCAGAAGACAAACCAACGCAAGTTGCTCAGCAAAAACCAAGTAATACGCCTCAGTCAGAAGATGATGCTGTTGCTGCTGCCATTGCTGCTGCTACGCCTGCACTTGAAAACTAATTTAGTTTTTAAAATGCAAAAACCCAGTGTAATCACTGGGTTTTTATTTAATACTGGATTTATATTTCACCCGAGTGAATCATGATTGAATTTTTTAATAAAATTTAAACTCATTCACGAATAAATACAGCCAAAAACACATGTCAATTTATACGATAAAAATGTTAACTCACATCACCATCAAAAAATTAACAATTACATTAATTTATTAAACAGGATTAATAAAATAAAAATACACCACAATAACAGCCAAAATAAACATTGATAGCGATAAATACGTATTTACGGTATTAAAGCTTTTAATAAATTTCACAATTTCCACTATATCAATCCAAATCTACTGTTAAGGTCATACATGCCATTTTATTAATATATGATTACATATATTTATATAAATTAAAACTGATTCATTTCAAGCCTTTCATTATCTTGCGATGAATTCTACTCAGCATATTTAAAGACGAAATAAATAAAATACTTGTCTATATAATATTGTGAGCCAACACATGCTGAACATGAGCCGTATCATTACAAAACAATCAGATGATCGCTTTTACGCTAAAATATGTACTCTTTTCACTCATGCCGTTTAGCAGATGATAAAAAAATGTTGTGATTTATTAGAGCTTCATCATTTAAAGATTGCCTTTATTGAAAGTGCAAGCTCAGGCTACCTTTCAAGCCAATTTTCAATTTATAAAAATAGTGGTGCAGAAATATTACTCGGTGGTTTAGTGAGTTATGACCCTTCCACAAAAGTCAATATTCTCAAAATTGAGCCAACTTTCATTGAAAAATATACGGCTGAATCTGCTGAAGTAACCGAAGCAATGGCTGTTCACGGGAAAAAGCTATTTACACAAGCAGATATTATTGTAGCTTGTACTGGATTACTCAAACCCGGTGGTAGTGCAACAGAAATAAAACCTGAAGGCACATTTTTTATCTCAATTTTATATTTAAATAAGACTCATAATTTTCATTATTTTATTGATGGAACACCATCAGAAAAACTTGCCGTCTTAACCCAATATGTTGCAACAGAAATCATAAAAATGATTGAGGAAATCTAGCCATGTTGAAACTCAAAACCAGTTTGCTCAGTTTAATATTCCTACCCTGCACCAGTTTTGCAACTGTAGGTGGACCACAAAATATAGAAATATTAGGCTATGATCATCAAGACCAAAAAGTCTACTTACTCAAACATTATGAAGATGGTCGTGGTCGCCTACCACAGCTCTATTATTATCAGTTTAAGAACAATCAACATCCTGAAAAGCTCATTCAAGTCAACTCACTCTACATCAATCCCAAAACCAAAAAAATTGATTATGATCAAGACAGCCGTTTATTTAATCAAGAAATTCGTAAAATTAAAAACCGACTTCAACTACTTATAACCATTTCTAAAAGCACAATCAAAGTTCAAATATTGAATAAAACCACGTCGAAAGAAAAGTCATGGTATGACCCAAATGAATTTATACCTAAATATAAGTATACCTATCAGCTAACAAGCAAAAATTTTAAAAGCCAAATACATCAGGCGATAGATTATCGCCAAGGCTTGAGTATCTCTCAAGCGTATAAAATCCCCAATCAACAGAAAATTATTGCTACTGTAAAATATTTAGGTCTTCCTTTTGAAACGGGTTATACCATAGAGGATCCGGTTTTATTGATACCTAAAAAATAAAGCCTCCGAAGAGGCTTTATTACAAATTTTTCAATTTAAGCAGCTGAACGTGCTTCAATAGGCACAACTTTACGCAGTTCAGGCCCAGTATAGTCCGCACTTGGGCGAATAATACGGTTGTCTGCACGTTGTTCCATCACATGCGCCGCCCAACCTGTGACACGGCTCATCACGAAGATTGGCGTGAATAATTTGGTCGCAATATCCATAAAGTGATAAGCCGAAGCATGGAAAAAGTCTGCGTTACAGAACAATTTCTTCTCACGCCACATCACTTCTTCACAGCGGACTGACACTGGATAAAGTACCGTATCACCGACATCTTTTGCCAAGCGTTCAGCCCAGATTTTAATGATGCCATTACGTGGATCATTGTCTTTATAAATAGCATGACCAAAGCCCATGATCTTTTCTTTACGCTCAAGTTTACCCAACATTTCACGTTCAGCTTCGTCGGCAGAGGTCCAGTTTTCAATCATTTCCATCGCAGCTTCATTTGCTCCACCGTGTAATGGGCCACGCAGTGAACCAATTGCACCAGTAATACATGAATGCATATCAGATAAGGTTGATGCGCATACACGTGCTGTAAATGTTGATGCATTAAACTCATGCTCTGCATACAAAATGAGGGACACATTCATCACTTGTTCATGCAATTCATTTGGTTTTTCGCCGCGCAGTAAATGCAGAAATTGAGCGCCAATCGAATCATCATCGGTATTTTCTTCAATGCGTACGCCATCATGGCTAAAACGATACCAGTAGCAAATGATGGCTGGAAGCGTTGCCAAAATACGATCGGCTACATCTTGCTGTTCAGCAAATGATTGTTCTGTTTCTAAGTTACCCAGCATCGAAACACCAGTACGCATCACATCCATGGGATGCGAATCCGCTGGAATACGTTCTAATACTTCTTTCAAAGCCTGTGGCAATTGACGCAGCGATTTTAATTTCGCTTTATAGCTTGCAAGCTGTTCCGCAGTCGGCAACTCACCAAAGAAGATCAGGTAAGCGACTTCTTCAAATTGACAGTTTTCTGCCAAATCCTGCACATCATAACCACGATAGGTTAAGCCTGCACCACTCTTGCCAACGGTTGAAAGTGCTGTTTTTCCTGCCACTTGTCCGCGCAATCCTGCGCCTGTGAGTACTTTTCCTTCAGCCATTTTTTTAATTCTCCATGTTGAATATTTTATTTAAACAATTTATCTAAGGTATTTTCAAAAGTATGATAATCAAGGAATTCGTACAGTTCTTTACGCTGTTGCATGATATCCAATACATTCACTTGCGTACCCGTTTCACGAATAGAGCGCATCACTTCTAATGCTGCTTTTTGCATTGCACGCGTTGCAGACAAAGGATAAAGTACCATTGAAATACCTTGCTCACCCAATTCTTCAGTGGTGTAATACGGTGTATCACCAAATTCAGTGATATTGGCCAAAACTGGCACACCCACTGCATCACAGACGGTTTTATACATAGTAATGTCGGTCATGGCTTCTGCAAAAATGGCATCTGCACCCGCTTCCACACATGCACAAGCGCGATCAATGACAGCTTGCAAACCTTCTTTTTGTAAGGCATCGGTACGTGCCATGACCACAAAGTTAGAATCGGTTTTAGCATCCACAGCGGCTTTAATACGATCCACCATTTCTTGTTGCGTCACAATTTCCTTATTTGGACGGTGACCACAGCGTTTTTGTGCCACTTGGTCTTCAATATGAACCGCAGCAGCGCCCGCAGCAATCATTTGCTTGACAGTACGTGCAATATTAAAAGCACCGCCCCAGCCTGTATCAATATCGACCAATAGTGGTGTATCGACCCGTTCAGTAATACGACGTACATCTTCAAGCACATTGTCTAAACTGGTCATGCCCAAATCAGGTAAACCATAAGAATAATTGGCAACACCTGCACCCGATACATAAATGGCTTTATAACCCACTTCTTTAGCCATCATGGCTGCATAGGCATTCACTGTACCAATGATTTGTAATGGTTTTTCCACTTCTAGTGCTTGTCTAAATCTTAAACCTGCAGACATTTGTTGTGTCATATTCCTTTCCACAGTTTCACTTTATTTATTGAATTTCGAGTATATCCATAAACATATTCATATCTATGACTTTTTAGAACATCTACTCTAAAACTTTAGTCAAATATTCACCAAACCTATAGTGTTATTTCCATTTTGCATGATTGTGACCAGAACAAGACAACATCTTTATTTTAAGAAATGTGCGCATATTTTTGCTATAATTGCAAATGTTTTCATTTTTTGATTATTGACTCTATACGCCATATGCACGAATTAGCTCAACCAGAACCCATAGGCCGCGACACACCACAAACCAAACGTGGTCATGAACGATGCCTATCGCTTTTACTTAGCGCAAATGAGCTATTTCTAGAACGTGGTTATGATGCAGTCTCTCTAGATGACATCGTTCACCATGCAGGTGGTTCTAAAGCCTCAATTTATAAATTTTTTGGCAATAAAGAAGGCTTATTTACGGCTATTTGTGATTATCGCCGTGAACAATTTTTTAAAGATATCTGTGTCCCTTTTGAACAAGGTAAAGATGATCTACACTCCTATTTAGTTCAAACCCTGATGAATTTTAAGCACCATCTCGTGCTTCCAGAAAATGCGGCATTCCTTCGTTTAATTCTTGAACGGACTCAGCGCAGTCCAGAACTGGCGCTGTATATTCATGAACAAGGCCCAAAACATATTCAAATGGCAATCGCCTGTGCTTTAACCAAAGCCGATGAACAAGGCCTAATTAAATGTCAGCAGCCTATTTATTCCGCTCAACTGTATTTTGGAATTATCCGTGATATTGAATGGCGCGTACTTATGGGTATCCCAGTTCAAGAAAATGATCAAGAAACCATCGAATACATCAATTATTGTGTAGATCGCTTCTTAGAAGGCCATCAAAAAGTCTAGTTTTTTTGCAATTCTGTCTACGTATAGTATATTAATCGATTCTCTTTCACTCAACCAACCAACAACTAATTGTTGTTTTGTTTTTTTATTCAGCAATTATTGTGGAGTAACCATGGCTCTACGTCATTTTCTGACCTTACGTGATTTATCGACTTTAGAACTTAACCAAATTTTGCAGCGCGCGATTGAACTTAAACGCAAGCAACATAGTAATGAGGTGTTCCAACCTTTTGTCGGTAAAGTTATGGGCATGATTTTTGAAAAATCGAGTACCCGAACACGTGTTTCGTTTGAAGCAGGTATGAGTCAATTCGGTGGTAGTGCGATTTTCTTATCTTCTCGTGATACACAGCTTGGTCGCGGCGAACCGATTGAAGATTCTGCACGTGTGATCTCAAGCATGCTTGATATTATTATGATCCGTACTTTTGGTCATGACATCGTAGAATGCTTTGCTTCTTATTCAAAAGTACCCATCATCAATGCCTTAACTGATGATCATCACCCTTGCCAACTTCTTGCGGATATGCAAACTTTCCTTGAACATCGTGGTTCTATTGAAGGTAAAACCGTGGCATGGATTGGGGATGGCAACAATATGTGTAATTCATATATTGAAGCAGCACACATGTGGGGCTTTAAATTAAAAATTGCCACACCTAAAGGTTATGAGCCACAAGCAAAATTCTTGTCAGAATTTGCCCACTGTGTAGAACTTGTCGATTCAGCAGAAGATGCAGCAGTCAATGCAGACCTAATTGTGACTGATGTTTGGGCCAGCATGGGACAAGAGGAAGAGCAAAAAATTCGCGAGAAAGCATTTGCTGATTTCCAAGTCAATGAAAAACTCATGGATTTAGCACATTCAAATTGTTTATTTATGCACTGCTTACCTGCGCACCGTGGTGAAGAAATTTCTGAAAATTTACTCGACCACAAAAATGCAGTGGTTTGGGATGAAGCAGAAAACCGTTTACACGCTCAAAAGGCTTTGGTTGAATTTTTACTCAATGAAAATTTAAAGAAAGACTAATTCAGTGATAAATTCTTAAAAAATTGAGCACCTTCGGGTGCTTTTTTTATATTCAAATCGCTATAATTAAATCCATAATTTTTATAAGTGATTTTAACCATGTCTTTAAAAAAAATCGTTTTATCTTTAAGTACTTTCATTTTAATCAATACAGCACAAGCCAAAGGCACAGAACTGGATCAATATTTTGTCAAAAATAAGATCATAGATTCATCGTATAAAATCCAAGATAGCAAAAAACTCAATGAACTTTTAAATGTCATGAGTGATGAAGACTCACGCACTATGCCCTATCAAGCTGATCAAAATACAGTGATTGAACAATTACGATTATATGCAGATCACATTGAGGTCCAAGGAATTATTACCACTCCAGATTTCACACAATTTGCTGAAGATATTGGCGATAAAGAAGTAAAACACTTCATTACACAAAACTTAATCAACAGTTGCCATTTATTTTTTGAGCATGAATTCCAACGCGTAAACCCCTACTATGTTAAAGTCAAACTAAGCGCGCCTCACAAGACTTATGATCTAAAAATTAAAAACAGCGAGTGTCAATTTTAAAATTATAACTTGATACGTTAGCCATCTAACGTATCAAACCTTGAGGTTGCAGAATAATCATCATCGCACCCGATATGACCACCAGACCACCCAACATATCCCAACGGGTTAACACCACCTGATCGACATAACGTAACCACATTAAAGCGGTAAATATATAAATCCCACCATAAGCGGCATAAATTCTACCTGATGCAGCAGGATGCAAGGTCAATAACCACACAAATACGGCCAAACTGAATACTGTCGGCAACCAAAACCAATGCGACTTACCTTGATTTAAAATTAAATAGGGAAAATAACAACCTAAAATTTCCGCAATCGCTGTGACAAAAAAAAGGCAAAAGGTCGTCATTACCTTAGTAATTTGAATATCCATAACTTTCTATATAGGCCAGTTTTGTCTTTCTCCCTTTGGGAGAAGGTTGGAATGAGGGTGAGTAGAAACAAAATAACCCGTGCGAACACGGGTTATTTTAAGCATGGATCTGATTATGCAGGTTCAGCAGTTTGATCTTCAAATACTTCGAGTTTCAATCCTACCGCCTTACCATTTTCTTGTTTCACAGAAACAGCAACATTACCACCATGTTCAGCAAGCTCACCGAACAAAATCATTTCAGCAAGTGGTTTTTTCAAATGTTCTTGAATCAAACGTTGCATTGGACGAGCACCCATTAAACGGTCATAACCATTTTCAGCCATCCATTCACGGGCACTTTGATCGACATCGAGAACGACTTTTTTATCATCAAGTTGTGCTTGTAATTCGGTTAAGAATTTATCCACCACATTTTCGATGACCGTCGTCGGCAATGCATTAAACTGAATAATGCCATCCAAACGATTTCGGAATTCTGGTGAAAATGCCTTCTTCATTGCATCTTTATTGTCATTACTATTGTCTTGCTCCATAAAACCAATGCTGGCGCGAGAAATACTGTCCGCCCCAATATTGGTGGTTAAAACAAGAATCACATTACGGAAATCAGACTTTCGACCATTGTTATCAGTCAATGAACCATGATCCATAATTTGCAGTAATAAATTAAACACATCTGGATGCGCTTTTTCAATTTCGTCCAGTAGCAAGACGCAATGTGGGCTTTTATGAATGGCATCGGTCAACAAACCACCTTGGTCAAAACCAACATAACCCGGAGGCGCACCAATTAAACGTGAAACTGCATGACGCTCCATATATTCAGACATATCGAAACGAACCAATTCCACACCTAACAATTTAGCTAACTGCTTGGTGACCTCAGTTTTACCCACACCAGTAGGACCAGCAAATACAAAGCTACCGACAGGTTTATCTGGTGATTTTAGACCTGCACGTGATAATTTAATGGCAGAACCCAGTGCTTCAATTGCTGTATCTTGACCAAAAACCACACGCTTCAAATCACGTTCAAGATTAATTAATACTGTCTTGTCATCTTTCGATACGGTTTTTGGTGGAATACGCGCAATTTTAGAAATGATATCTTCGATATTTTCTACCGTAATTAAACTATCATCTTGCTCTGCTTTCAAACGACGTTGTGCGCCTGCTTCATCAATTACGTCAATGGCTTTGTCTGGTAAAAAGCGATCATTAATAAATTTCGCAGACAATTCCACAGCAGCAACCAATGCTCTATCGTCATATTGAACATGATGAAAATCTTCAAATTTAGATTTTAAACCACGTAAAATATCAACTGTTTCAGAAATAGATGGCTCATTGACATCAATTTTTTGGAAACGGCGTGATAAAGCATGATCTTTTTCAAAGACCTGACGATATTCTTGGAAAGTCGTTGAACCAATGCAACGTAGTGAACCATTCGACAGCGCTGGCTTAATTAAATTGGATGCATCCATGGTGCTGCCCATACTTGAGCCTGCACCAATAATCATGTGAATTTCATCAATAAACAAAATGGCTTCTGGTTTCTTTTTCAAAGCATTTAAAAGTTGTTTTAAACGTTTTTCAAAATCACCACGGTATTTTGTACCTGCAACCAATGCCCCAATATCCAAACTGAAGACTTCAGCATTTTCAAGTGGTTTTGGTGCTTTACCATTAACAATCAGCCAAGCTAAACCTTCAGCAATCGATGTTTTACCAACACCGGGATCACCCACCAACAATGGATTGTTTTTACGGCGGCGGCATAAAATTTGTGCTGCACGTTCAATTTCTTTTTCACGACCGATTAAAGGATCTGTTTTGCCTTTTTGCGCTTCCACATTCAAATTAGTGGTATATAAATCGAGTGGTCCTGCATTTGCAGAAGCAGATGTTTCACCATCCAACTCTTCAACTTCCTCTTCGGCTTGCACTTCTTCTTTGCGCGTACCATGAGATAAATATTGAGTTAAAGTTAAACGATTAATTTGATGGCGTTTAAGTAAATAAACAGCAAATGAATCACGTTCAGAATACATCGCAACCAGAATGTCCGCACCTTCAACTGTACGATCACCACCGCTCGATTGCACATGGAAAATTGCACGTTGCAAAATACGATCAAAACTTTCAGTCGGATGTGGTGCCTGATCGCTATGTTCGCTTAATTTAGGGGTATGTTGTTCAACGTATTCTTCTAATTCTTTGCGAAGAACAATAATGTCCGCACCACACGCTTTAAGCGCATTTACAGCAGAGTCATTATCAAGTAACGCCAACAATAAATGTTCAACCGTCAGAAACTCATGTCTCTTTTGACGAGCCATGCTAACAGCCAAACGTAAAGATACTTCCAATTGACGACTGAGCATGTAATCCCCTTAATCTTTTGGCTCAATCTGACAAAGCAATGGATAACCTTGTGACCGAGCATAATTATTTACTTGGTTCGCTTTTGTTTCCGCAATGTCTCTTGGATAAACGCCTGCGATACCTTTCCCTTCATAATGTACAGTTAGCATTACTTGAGTGGCTTGGTCAAGATTCAAAGCGAAGTATTGTTGTAAAATTTCAATTACAAAGTCCATTGGTGTGTAATCGTCGTTCATTAAAACAACACAATACATGGGCGGACGCTTTAATTCAGGTTTCGCGGCTTGTACTGCAATATCACCCTCTGCTTCCTCATGCGTTTCATTGCTTAAGCGTGGACTAATATGCCAATCGACATATCCAGATTGATGAAAAGAATTTTTGATGTCATTTAAACAATTTTGACGTTTATTCATTCGCATAGGATTTAAAATTCACATTTATTGTGCATTTGCTTCTGCTTGAGGAATATCAGAGATAAATGCTGATTGACTTTCTATAGGTTTTCCACGGCCCCAACTGAACCGCTTAATGACAGGCGTACTGGTTCCAGTTAAACGAACTTCAATAAACTCTGGCGTAAAGCCTTTAGGCATTGTCCAACGTCCAGTTAAACGCTCAGAATCTTGAAAATTGAAATTTTTGTCTTCCATAGGCACGGCTAAAACTTCCGTACCTTGAATTAAATGTAATTCAACACTACCCGATGCACTGCGTTTATTGGGACTCACTTGTACCAAATCCAGCTCATATTCATAAGCATTATCAGGTAAGGGTTTAATCCCAATATTTTGTATGGTTAGGCTTAGACCACCACGTTGACGCAATACTTCACGATAAATTGCACCCAGACCTTCAGACTGAGTTTTATCTACCCGTGCTTGATTCAGCGCAGCAAATAAATCATTTGAATTACTCACCGCAACATCACGTTCTTGTACGGCTAAATTCAAGCCTTTATTCAGCGTTTCCAAGCTACTCTTTTGCTTTTGTACAACTTCAACCAGTTGTTCTGCATCAGCTTCAAAACCTACAACTGTTAGACCTTGCCGATGCCCAATTGAATAGCCAAGAAAACCACTACCCACAACCAAAATTGCAGCACCCATCGCCAAAGGTAAATTGCCCTTTAAAAAAGGCTTTTTACTTAATGGAGCCTGTTGTGATGGAGTATTTAATTCAGTATCCAGCATCGTCATCTCTTATTTTGATTCATTCAAAACACACATTTAAATCCAAATCTAAATGTGTGTGAAGTTGAAAAACGTTTTTTATGGTAATAAACCAATTCCTTCTAAACCTGCATTTTCAGCAAAACCGAACATCAGGTTCATATTTTGTACCGCTTGCCCAGCAGCACCTTTCACCAAATTATCTTGCACAGATAAAATAACCAGTTTTTTCGGCTGTGGTTTATACAAAGCAATACGAAGTTGGTTTGCACCACGAACAGAACGTGTCTCAGGTGAACTATTTACCGGCATTACATCAACAAACTGCTCATTCGCATAGAATTGTTCATATAAGCTTTGCAAATCTACAGCATCGCCTGCATCTGTTAAATCAATATAAATCGTGCTGAGCATGCCACGGATCATTGGGACTAAATGGGGTACAAAGACGATGTGATTGAACACACCTTTTTGACCTGAAATATTTTCCAATGCTTCCACAATCTCAGGATGGTGACGGTGACCGCCAACCGCATAAGCTTTGAAGTTATCGGCATTTTCCGAATAAATCATGCCTAAGCTTGCTTTACGTCCGGCACCTGAAACACCTGATTTTGCATCAATAATAATACTTTCAGGTTTCACCAATGTGTCGCTATGTTTAAATAATGGCGCTAAACCCAGTTGCACGGTTGTTGGATAACAACCCGGATTACCAACCACATTGGCTTGTTTAATTTTGTCACGGTTCAGCTCTGACAAACCATAAACCGAATCTTTTAAAAGATCTGGACAAGCATGTTCCAGACCATACCATTTTTCAAACTGTTCTAAATCTTGCAAGCGAAAATCTGCCGCTAAATCGACAATTTTAGTATTCGCTGCAACCAGTTCCGCTGCATGCTTCATTGCTACACCATGCGGGGTTGCAAAGAAAACAACATCACATTGTTTAAGTTCGTCGATATTTAAATCTGAATAGCAAAGATCGGTATGACCACGCAAGCTTGGGAACATGTCATCGACACGGCGACCGTTTTCAGTACGTGACGTCAGTACACTAACCTGTACATTTGGGTGTCGTAGTAAAAGACGCAACAATTCAACGCCTGTATAACCTGTACCGCCGACAATACCAACACTAATCACGATCACGACCTCAAATCAAAGTATCTATTTCTTAGCGAGACAGTATGACAGGAAGTTTAAGTTTTCTGAACTATTTTGCTTGGTTTTAGTGATATTTTCTCAGCATTGCTGACCGCTTTATTATTCACACTTTCATAGCTTTCCAAAAAAACGCAATTCCGCCCTGCTCGTTTTGCGCGATATAACAATTTATCTGCAATATCAATTGTATTGGTTAGGTTCTTGTTTTTCACACGCGCAAGACCAAAACTTGCCGTTACCGATATTTGCTTCTCTGAAAATAATTCAGTTTCAATGGCAATACGAATACGCTCAGCAATTTCATATGCAACAGCAGCCTGTTCAATTTGCAATAAAATAATAAACTCTTCGCCACCAAAACGTCCAACCAAATCATTTTCACGCACGTTTTGGCTAATAATCCGTCCTACTTGTTGCAAAATCTGATCGCCAACTAAATGCCCATAGCTATCATTAATTTTTTTAAAATGATCAATATCACACATCAGCAAAAAATATTTTTTTACCGATCGTTGCGCTAAATTTACTTTTGCAGCGTCGTAAAAACCACGCCGATTGAGCAAATAGGTTAATGAGTCTCGTGAACGCTCTTCATTAAGTTTAAAGACTATATCTCGCACCATAGTGCCCAATAGCACCATAGCAAACCACAAGCTCAATAAAACACTGGCAGCCAACATCATTAACCACCAAACCGAAGTCGAAAGCATGCTGGCATCAATATTTTTTAAGAACAGGAAAATAATCAAGCTACGCACAAAGGTATAAAACACAATAAACAGATAGGAAAGATCAACAATTTTATTTAACCGATCACTGTGTTTAAAATGGACAAACATTGAAATGAGAACCAAAGACTGAATAGTCGCGACGCCTAAATTCAAAATCAGCATGCGTATCCACAGTTGCTCATCTATAAAGGCATAATAGCCAAGCAAGGCGGTAAGCATCACAATCAATGCCCACGCAAGTTTAGAATGTGCCTGTGCATTTTTCCTTAAAGCCATCGCATAAGTACTGGCCCAAGCACCAAACAAATACATGATCCCCAGTATGGGGGAAGACATCGTCATTTGTTGATTCGACATTAAACTTTGTGCTGCCAAAGCACATGCCGGAACAATATATCCGATGCCCAACCACAACAAATAATGTGGTGCTTTGAAGAAAAAATGACAAATTAAGAACAGACTACCCATCAAGATGAGACAGCTCGGGACGATTAATACGAAATAATGAATATCTGTAAAATTCACATCTGAGTTCTTTTATTGCGATATGGGAGAAGGGTTCAACGCATGAATTTTAAATCATTTTTATCCAGTTCAATCTACACTTAAAAATAAAAAATTAAAACATCAATCCGCTTAATGGTTACTAAAAAAACCACCAACAATGTAACTGCTTTGTTTTTAATATTTTCTGATGCTGCTGAAAGTTAGGGTCATGTAACTGTACTTGCCTCCAAAACTGTGGGCTATGATCAAAATAGCGGGTATGTGCTAATTCATGTACACATACATATCTAACGACCTCTTGAGGAAACAGTACCAAAGCACTATTCAACATAATGTCGTGTTTAGATGTACAACTTCCCCAGCGTGTTTTTGGCTGTCGAATTGCACATTCAGCAAAACTCAAACCCGTTTCAGTACTCACTTGTGCCAAATAAATAGGCAGATGCTGTTTTGCATAGGCGATGACAAAGGCTTTTAAGTATTGCTCAGGCTGACGATCACTGACACTGAGTCTCAAACCGTCATGATCAAACACAAAATTTCTCTGCTGCGCTTGATAAGTAATCTGTATAGCTTGTTCTAAATTAAACAGTTTAAGTTCTGTCGGAAATACCCTATTTTGTAGCTGTATTTCTTGTTTCTGCTGCTGCTCTTGCCAAGTTTTGACTAACCACGCTTCTGATTGATCAATGAAATTTTGAATCTGTTTTTTGCTACAAAATAATGGTGCAGTTAAACGAATTTGTGTTGGCTCTACCCGCAAGCGAAGTCGTATCGCTCGTGCATGACGGACAATTTTAATTTCAGGCAGATCTGTTAGATTCATTTTTATATTTAATCGTTATTTTAATCCCCCCTCGATCCCCCTTTGATAAAGGGGGAAGTTCAAACTTTTAAAAGTTTCGAGGAGCCTTATTAAATTACAGACTTTCCCCTCCTTTGAAAAAGGAGGGTCAGGGAGGATTTCTTAAACCGCAGTACGTTCTTCAATACCGTTATTGGTTGCCACAATGGCAATATCCGCTTTCTGAATTGCAAAAATACCATTGGTCACAACACCCGGAATATTATTCAAGGTTTTTTCAAGCTCAAGTGCATTTAAGATGTTGAAGTTATGCACGTCTAAGATCACATTACCATTATCGGTGACGACACCTTCACGATAAACGGGGTCACCACCTAGACTCACGATTTTACGTGCCACAGCAGAACGTGCCATTGGAATCACTTCTACAGGCAGTGGGAAATCATGACCTAACTGTTCAACCCATTTAGAGTCATCGACAATACAGACAAATTTCTTCGCAATCGACGCGACAATTTTTTCACGGGTCAGTGCAGCACCACCACCTTTAATCATGTGCATATGGCGGTCAATTTCATCCGCACCATCGACATAGGCATCTAAACCACCAACGTGATTCATATCAACCACTTCAATACCTAATTTTTTAAGGCGCTCGGCAGTCGCTTCAGAACTTGCAACAGCTGCTTCTAATTGCAGTTCTGGTAATAATTCAATGAGGAAGTTCACAGTACTTCCTGTACCTACACCCAAAATACCGCCCTTTGGCAAATGCTTTAAAGCAGCTTTCGCGGCAGCTTGTTTCTTTTCATCTTGGGTCGCATACAGACTCATAACTTGGCTCAACTATTTTTTGACATTTGTTGCTGATTTTACAGCCCAAATGTACAGGGGTTTGTTACAATAAAAATCTATTTTAAACTGTTAGATGGAAAATTAACATGCTGTCTCGTTTGGTTCGACAAATATTACAAGCAACTGTGTACGACGTTGCAATCGAAACTCCACTCGAAGCAGCGCCACGAATTAGTGAGAAACTAAACAATAATATTCGCTTCAAACGCGAAGACTTACAACCTGTCTTTTCTTTCAAACTACGCGGTGCTTATAACCGTATTAGTCAATTGCCGAAATCTCAGTTAGAACGTGGCGTTATTACAGCTTCAGCAGGCAACCATGCGCAAGGTGTGGCCCTATCTGGTCAAAAACTGGGAATTCGTGCCATTATTGTGATGCCAAAAACCACACCTGACATTAAGGTACAAGCGGTAAAACGCTTAGGTGGTGATGTGGTTTTACATGGTGATTCATTTGATGTTGCCAATAAATATGCCATTCAACGTGCAACGGAAGAAGGTATGACCTTTATTCCACCGTACGATGATGAATTGGTCATGGCGGGTCAAGGCACCATTGCCAATGAAATTTTGCGTCAATGGCGTGATGTCGACTATGTTTTTGTTGCTGTGGGCGGTGGCGGTTTAATTGCGGGCGTTGCCGCATATTTGGGCGATGTTGCGCCCCATGTAAAAGTCATTCCTGTGGAATACGATGAATCGGCATGCCTTAAAGCAGCATTTGAAGCCAATGAACGTGTGATTCTGCCACAAGTCGGCTTATTTGCCGATGGTACGGCGGTAGCACAAATTGGTGAAAAACCATTTCAAGTGATCCAACTACAAAAATCGGATAATTCAGGGCCAATTGTTGAACGTGATGTCGTTTTGGTCAATACAGATGAAATCTGTGCTGCCATTAAAGACACTTATGATGAGTGCCGTAGTATTGTTGAGCCTTCTGGTGCAATGGCACTGGCAGGCATTAAAAAATATGTTGAACAACATGGTCTAGAAAACAAAAACATGGTTTCGATTGTATGCGGTGC
This sequence comes from Acinetobacter bohemicus ANC 3994, assembly GCF_000367925.1. Classification (GTDB taxonomy): domain Bacteria; phylum Pseudomonadota; class Gammaproteobacteria; order Pseudomonadales; family Moraxellaceae; genus Acinetobacter; species Acinetobacter bohemicus. The sequence continues at coordinate 833,948 of NZ_KB849176.1, read as the reverse complement.
CAACATGAATTTTGACCGCCTACGTTATATCGCAGAACGAACAGAACTCGGTGAACGTAAAGAAGCCATTTTTGCTGTGACCATTCCTGAAGAAAAAGGTTCTTTCCTGAACTTCTGCCGTGCTTTACAAGGTCGTAATATCACTGAGTTTAACTACCGTGCCAGCACTTCAAGTGCCGCTCAAGTCTTTGTCGGCATTAGTCTAAAAGGTGGCGAAAAAGAACGTCATGACATCCATGAACTGTTACAAGCCCACTATGATGTCGATGATTTATCGGATGACGAAGTAGCCAAACTGCATATTCGTTACTTGGTTGGTGGACATGCGGATATCGAAAATGAGCGTTTATTCCGCGTAGAATTCCCAGAACGTCCGGGTGCGTTATTAACCTTCTTAGAACGTCTTGGACCAACGCATAATATCACTCTATTCCACTATCGTAATCATGGTGCTGCTGAAGGTCGCGTACTGGTGGGTCTTGAAGCAACCGATGCCAAACAAAACCCAGATGGTTTAATTGAAACATTGGAAAAGATTACTTATCCATATGCTGAAATCACCAACAACTTAGGTTATCAACGCTTCCTGAAATAACACATAAAAAAGAGCCAGTAATCAGCTGGCTCTTTTTCAAATTTTCAAGTCGATCTTAAACAATCTAGCTGTGTATAGTGCTCAATACAAACACCCTCATCCTTAAATTGCTTGGTGAAAGATTTACAAAATTTATGGATTTTAACATCATCATTCGGAACAGCCATCCAGTAAGTTATGTCTGCATAAATCAATAACAATTCCAAATTCTGCGACTTTAAAAGTGTAAAAATTTCTTCAAAAATCAGATCAAAAACCTGATCATTTACATTGTAATATTTGCCAATAACCTCTTTATGCTGCTCATAGTGCGCATATAAAGGCGTGGTTTTTTTACGAATCCCCTGCTGTATTAAACCAATATCAATGTTTTTGTGCTGCAAAGTAACGCATTTTTCCAGCCCATTTTCATAGGGGTTTTTAGTATCTACAGACATTAAATAAGCATGAAAATCCTGAGCTAATTTTTCAGCCGAAATCCATGCTAAAAATTGCTCAAAATTACATCGATCTTTCTTCTTGGGAATTTCCCGAAGTTCCAACACCGAAAACCATTGCTGTAATATCTTAAAAATCTTTTTATCATCCATTTTTAATTCTTCTATACTTAGTTTTATTAAATTCACTATAAAAATAGAAAATTATATATGCAGAATTATAGCGAAAGTTTTTGAATGTTTTATGACGTCATTCAACTCACTAAGACTTCTATGCTATCTATTCATTTTGTTTTTCTACAAGGTTCAATCTTAAAAATAAGCTTTTGTTATATATAATTTTGTAAGCCTGATAGATGAATAAATCATTACCTTATAAAATGAACACAGATGTGCAGATACACGTTATGAATCAAAATCACATAAAATGGATAAGGAATGCTTGAATGGCTCAATTTGCAGTAATTGGATTAGGAAGTTTTGGAGCCACTATAGCCACGCAACTGGTCAGTTTAAATCATGATGTGATTGGGATCGACAGCAATAAAAAATTTGTAGAAAGTATTTCAGATCAAATTACACATGCCGTCATTGCCGATGCAACCGATGAACATGTACTCAATGAACTTAACATTCAAAATTGTGAAGCCGTTGTCGTTGCCATTGGTGAAGACATTGAAGCCAGTATATTATGCGTACTGCATCTTAAAAATTTAGGCATTCAAAAAATTTGGGTCAAAGCCAAATCCAAAGCCCATCACATGATTTTGACTCACCTTGGAGTGAACAAAATCATTCATCCCGAAGAAGATATGGGCGTTCGCGTTGCACAATCCCTCAGCTACCCCATGGTCAGTCGATATATGGGTTTAGAGGATAATCATTTCATTGTCAAAATTGAAATTAAAGACAGCATCAAAGGTGAACGCTTCCATCACCTGATGGAGCATGCACCCGAAATTAAAACCCTTTTACATAAACGTGGTAAGGAAATTCTATTTAATATAGATCCAAATTTAGTTTTACAAGTTGGGGATATTTTGGTGGTTGAAGGAGAACTTGAACCACTCCGAAAACTTTATGCACGGTTTAAATAAAATATGAATCGATTACACAATAAAAAACAAAATACCATTAACCTCAGCCCTCCCAGTTTACTGGCACTGGGTTTTTTAAGCTTTATTTTGATTGGTACTTTATTACTCAAACTACCGATTGCACATTATGGTGAATTATCTTGGATTAATGCCCTATTTACCTCCACCTCTGCTGTCACTATTACTGGGCTTTCGGTGGTGAATGTCGGTGAAGCCTATACCACTTTTGGTAAGGTGATTATTATGCTGTTGCTACAATGTGGTGGTTTGGGCTTTATGACCTTTGCCATTCTTGCAGCACTGAGCCTGTCATCCAATATTGGCTTAAAACAGCAAGTGATGGCACAAGAGACCATTGGTCAAACCAGCCTATCGAAAGTATCTTTTACCATTAAAGGTGTTCTTTTATACTCTTTATTCTTTGAAGCACTTGGGACTGTCATTTTAACCATTGCTTGGATGCAGGAATACGATTTTGCTCATGCTGTTTTCTATGCCGCTTTTTATAGTGTTTCAGCATTTAATAACGGCGGTTTTTCCCTTTTTCCCAATAGTCTAATGAGCTTTTCAGAGCATTATTTCATTACGTTCACCATTAGCATGCTCTACATTATTGGTGGAATCGGCTTTGTTGTCCTCATGGATATTAAGCGTGCGCGTCGTTGGAAAAAGATGAGTCCAAACAGTAAATTAATACTTTCAACGATTGCTGGATTAAACCTTGTAGCATTTATTGTCATTTGGGCTTTAGAAGCGAGTAATCCGCTAACGCTTGCAGGCCTGAGTCTGGGCGATCAAGCGGTGAATGCTTGGTTCCATGCCACTGTTCCGCGCTCCTCTGGTTTTAACAGCTTAGATATGGCGAGTATGAGCGATGCTTCAACCTTAGTGACCATGGTATTGATGTTTATTGGTGGTGGTTCACTCAGTACTGCTGGCGGAATTAAAGTAGGCACTTTTATTATTGTCATTCTGAGTGTGATTACTTTTTTACGTCGCTCTGAAGAACTTCGTGTGTTTAACCATTCGGTGTCAAAAGTGACCTCATTTAAAGCCTTCGCCGTTGTTTCAATCACAGGAATACTCATATTTTTAGGGCTATTTACCCTCCTTATTTTAGAGCCAAATAAAGAATTCTTAGATTTATTGTTTGAAGCCGTTTCCGCTGCTTGTACCGTGGGTTTATCGCGTGGCATCACCAGTGAACTTCAACCTGCGAGTTTAATCGCATTAATCTTACTCATGTTTGCCGGTCGTTTAGGCCCGCTGACTTTGGCTTATCTTATTGCCACGCCTAAAAAGAGCCGTTTAAAACACCCACCCACCGATATTCAAATTGGTTAAATCACTTTTACTTTAAGTAAAAAAACCACTCAATGGAGTTAATACTGATCAGTTAAGGAGTTTTACAATTAACTCCTTAACTTTTTAGTTATTCACGACGGAGTCTTATCTCTTTAAATCAAATCCTTGGAGCTCGTTTGTTCTTTTGTTTTGCCAAAAGAACCAAAAACATTTGTCATTCGCAAAACTCGTCAAATACTTTTTATTGATCAATTCATCGCAGAAACTTTACTTTTTACAGTAGTCTTGCCTCGAACAGTTGCGAATGACGTTTCCGCGTATCAAATAACATCATGAATTTAAAATAAAAAAACCAGTCAATTTCTTAACTGACTGGCATTACTTTAATAAAGGTGCTTTTTAAGGTATTAATAAATTTTAGAACCAATTCATCAGCGATACACCTAGACCGACATAGGTTGCACGATGATTATAATCAATCAGACTTTCCCCATAACCATCAAACAATTGAACATAGCCACGCAATTTACCACTAATTGGAAATGCCCAATCAAATTGAGCTGCTCCATGTGCATCATCACCACCTTTTAATGAGTGACGCAGCATCAATGAAAAATCATGATCATTCCAACGATAAAATGCAGTTAAATCACCGCGGCCAATATAATTTTTAATATCGGGATTGTTATCATCTTTCGCATCTTCTTCAATGCGATACCAAGGACGCAACATCAAGGCAAAGTTATCACGTTCAAAACCAACATTAAACATGATGCGGTTCCAACTACGTGATAGCGGATCTGCTCGACCATTCGATTGATGATTGAGGGTTACACCCAATAAACGCGCATTTAAACCCAATATTTCATAATTGGTCCGAAACACCAAGCTTGCTTCAGGTTCATAGTTGGTTTCACGAAAAGGACGTGATTCATCACCATTATAAACTTGCCAACGGGATGATTGCGTATAGCCCAGCCAAATATCACCATTATCACCAAATAAATTTTCCAGTGCTTTGGTTTTTAACGACAACTGAAACTTGGCTTCCATAGAAGTGAGGTTAAGTTCCTCACCAGCTGGCACAGTATTGTTTTCGTTCGGACTAAATGGACGTTCATTTTTATCAGAAGTCCAAAATCCCGGCATCAGATAAACGGGCTGATGTGCACGAATATTCCATGTTCCAAGTTTACTGGCTGTCGATAATTCCCAACGCTTATCCAACAAAGACGTATTCGGGTTAATTGCTGGACCTTCAGCAGCGAAGATATTACTTACACCATGACTAATTTTTTCTTTCAGCGTTTCTGGTTGAGTCGGTTCAGGCGTCAGTTCATTTGCAGCTTGACGTTCAGAAAGAAGTGCTGGTTTTTCTGCCTCAGGCACTTTAAACAAAGTGTCGTAACAAACCAAACGATCAGCATTCGATTCTAACGCCACACAGGCTTCTGGGCTTGCTGGCGCAATCAAAGAATCTGGATTCACAGCATGTACATTCGCCACATACAATGAACTGAGCATGATCATGCTCAGTTGCAAAGTAGTGCGTTCAATTCTTTTGAACGCCATATTAATCCGCCCTATTATTTTTAATTGACTTGTTTAATATCAAAACCTAATTCTAACAAGGTATCACGTTTAGCCACGGGTGCAACAACTGCTCTCACCGGTGTTTGCTCAACAAGATAGTGTTGCGCCACGCGTTTCAAATCATCCAAACTGACTGCAAGCAAACGTGCACGCAATTGCTTTCTGACCGCTGGTGTACGTGCATGCAATAAAGCATAACAAGCACTAATCGCTTCACCGGCAGGAGAACCGGGTTTATCCATGCTGGCAATTAAGCCTAAAATTGCTTCTTCAAGTTGATGCGGTTGATGTTCGGTATTCAACAACCAAACAATACTTGCTTCGAAGTCTTTAAATGTTTCTGCTAAACGCGGATCACGATAACTATAAAAACGGAATGAACAAGCATTGCCATCATAACTTGCACCACCACCGTAAGCGCCACCTTTTTCACGAATCGCACTATGCAAGAAACCATTGCGTAAATAAGCAGCCAACACCATTAAAGGTGCTGCATCAGGATGAGAAACTTCAACAGCAGGATAAGCTAAAGCACAGAATTGAACATTGGCTTGAATCAGCCAAGCCTCATCTTTCGCACTATTTTCCGTGCTAATTACTGACAACTCCACAGGGGTTTTATCTACTGCCAACTTATCCCAAACGTTTTGCACTTCCTCGACTAGAGCATCAGATTGATGTTCTTCACACACCAATAAAAATTGTTTTGGTGCTTGCAAAAGTAGACGATGAATGGCTTTTAGCTCTACAATTAAAGCGTTATAAGCCACTTCATCATTTTCAACTTTAGCAACCAAGTCACCCAACCAATTCAGCGCACCCAAGCCCGTATTTTGATAATCACGTTGCGCTAAAGCACCACAGTTACGTGATGCAATCTGCATTGCATAACTATGACCTGAACCTGACAAACGCGACTGCCAACGGGTTTTACGTTGTTGCAGTAATTCAATAATGCGGTCTTTTTCATCAAAACGTAGTTGTTCAAATGCCAACTTCAACAAACGAATCGCTTCAAAATTATTCACCAACGATTTCGTTGTGAGTGTTAACCATGCGCTAATTTTGTTTTTGTCATCCACTTTTGAGCGTAAAGATGCACCCATCCCCACACCACCGCTGACCGCAGTTTGCAGTTGTTGTAACTCGAGATAATCATATTCTCCAGCGCCAACTTCACCCAATAACACCGACAGCAAAGTAAAATATGGCGACTGTACAACCTGATCAGGAATTTTAACGGTCACTTGCTGGTAGTAAATACCATTGGTTCCTGCATGGTACAAATTCAGTGGCGTATCTAAACCATTGCTGATAATTTCACGCAATTGACCTTGTACTATATGCAAATCAGCAGGCACATCTTCTAGCCCGACTTTTGGTAATAAGTTCAGGTCATCAGGTGTATCTTGACGAACTTTTAACGCCTCTGTTTGCGCAAGAATTTCAGCCTTTTGTTCTTCAGTCAGTTTGGCGCCAATTTCAGCCAAACGAGCTTTTTCTGCTTCGGCTTCAGCGGCTGACTTGTTGGCATCTGGCACCAAAGTCATTTGCACACGATGTGAATTATCAATCAGATAGGTTTTAATCAGATTCGACAACCACATTGGATCTTTCAGTTCTTCTTTGACTTGCTCCATCGCACTGTCGACATCCCAAACATGAATGGGGTCACTGTGATGAATCACGCTGCCTAAACCATTTAAAATCAGGCTTAAACCATATGGCATACCATCGCCATTGATTTCACGTTGATGCAATTCAATCTGATGCAAAATGGCATCCACCATATCGGTGTCGACAGGTTTTGATGCCACATCTTCAAGAATTTTAAACACACCATTTTTGAATTCTTCAGCATGTTCTGGATTTGAACCTTGCACACCACAGAAAAACGTCATTTCAAAGTTTGAATCATCTACGCCCATAATCGGGCCAGTAGATTGTGCATAATCACACGTTTCTAAATAATGACGTAATGGTGAAGCTGAATCTTCCAATAAAATACCTTCAACCAAACGCATACCTAAGCGCAATTTAATATCACTGGCTTCAGGCAATAACCATGAAATAATGTGATAGGTTTTATCGGTTAAATCTTCAGCATCAACGGCATAGGTTTCTGTCACTTCAACAGGAGCAGTTAAACGTGTTTCAGGTGTTGAATACAGGGTTTGACCTTGTTTAAATTTAGACAAGGCTAAAGTTTCAAATTGTTCTTGTAAGTGGTAGGCAGATTCATCACCAAAGGTCATAAATACAGCATTACTCGGATGGTAATGCGACTTATAGAAATCAACCAACTCTGGATAGGTTAAATCTGGAATATCTTTAGGATCACCACCTGAATTGTAATGATAGGTGGTTTTAGGGAATAAATGATGTGCCAGTTGATGATAAAGCTGATCTGAAGGAGAACTCATCGCCCCTTTCATTTCATTAAAAACCACACCTTTATATACAGGTTGACCTTCTTCTAACTCAATACGAATACCTTCTTGAGCAAAATCAAGTTCATTTAAATTTGCAGCAAATGCAGCATCTAAATAAACCTCCAACAAGTTTTGAAAGTCTTTTTTGTTTTGAGTTGCAAATGGATACGCTGTCCAATCGGCTGAAGTAAACGCATTCATAAAAGTATTCAGTGAACGACGAATCATCAAGAAAAATGGGTCACGCACTGGGAATTTTTCCGAACCACACAATGCTGTATGTTCCAAAATATGCGCTGCGCCTTTTGAATCCATCGGTTGGGTACGAAATGCCACTAAAAAGACATTTTCATCAAGGTCACTTGCCAAGTGATAATGCGTTGCGCCTGTCACTTTGTGTTTATATTCAGAAATAAAAACGTCTAAGGCTTCAACATGGTGTTGACGTATCAACTGAAACGCAGGATGAACAGTTTGAGTAATGGTTTCAGTAACATCTACAGTCATGTGATCTCCAAATCAGATACAATTTTATAAGTTATTCCGATTATACCTGAATCTTTCATGACTATGGATTGGTGCAAACACTAATTTCCGTGTATTTCAGTATAGATTTTTTATTCCACTAAGTTCCTTATCAACATTTTTAATTTATGGTTAAAAAATAATACAACATGCCTTAAAGATTAAATATTTTTCGTCGCTGGTCGATGGGCAAAATGAATACATATTATGATTGCGGTCAAAATTACCGCGGAAGCACCAAAACGACTTAAATCCAAACCACCAGAAGCCAACGGTTTATCCAAAAAGTCACCCACAACCGCACCTAAGGGTCGGGTCAAAACAAAAGCACTCCAAAATAATAATGTCCGAGAAATTTGACTAAAAAAGTACAGCCCTGCAATCAATGCAATTAAACTTACATACAAAACAATACCACCGCTATAACCTAAGCCCGCCGTATCTGCCGACCAATCTCCCAAAGCTGTTCCTAGTGTTTGTGAAAACGTAATAGTCAGCCAATAGAAAATTTCTGCACGAGGATAATTCACACTATGCGGGGAAATACTACCTTCCGATTTATACCAAACCCAAAGGCAAAGCAGCACAAAACTCAGTAAAAGTGTACTACCACCGATATAACCGATCCCTAAAGATCGATCAACAAAATCAGCTAGGGTTGTACCCACTGTGGTACTGGCAATAATGGTGAACCAATATAAATAAGGTCGATATGTTTTTGCACTCACCTGAAAATATAGCAGTAAAATAAAAAGCACAGCAAAAATAGCTGTGCCCACTAAATACCCCCAATTGAGTGACATAGATACCGCATCGCCCGCTGTTTCACCAAAGGTCGTGGCAAATATTTTTGTCATCCAAAAGAGCGCTGTTATTTCGGGTACTTTAGATAAGGAAGTGATAAGACTTTGTCGTTGGCTCATCAGCTGGACTCAATGGAGATTTTTACTGATATCTTCCAACCAAGCACTTAACTCAATCTTAAAATCGCAACAACTTCTGACATAAGGTATTTTTTGTATCATTTAACCTTTCAAATTAAGGCCTTTATCTACAAAAAACCACTTACAATGATTTGAATATTTTTGAGTACTAAAATAATTTAAAAAATAATTTTTCAAGCTTATCCATTTAAAAAAAAGACATTGCAGCAATTAACATTTGATCCAAAACATGCAACAAAAATATGGTCATAATACTGCTCAGCATTAAGCTAAAACTCAGCAGCATCACAACCTAATCACAATCTAAAGTGATCGAATACTAGAGCAGATATTTGAAATAGCTATAGTTCGGGTGATTTTCCACAAAAACATAATTTTGCTTTTGGTAAAAATGAGCCGCAGATTTGGTATCTGTGTTCAAGCAAAGTGCTGAAAAATTTGCACGAGCATTTTTTTCCAAATGTTGTAACAACTGCTTACCTACCCCATGCTTACGGTATTTTGGTAAGACGTAAAAACGACGCACACGACCAATTCTGTTATCAATTTCATTTTCATTCCACTGCTGATTTAAACCCCCACAGGCAATCAGCTTTTCATCATCATAAACAAAAAGAAGAAACTCGCCCGGTTGATTAAACCTATTTTTTCCACTCTCATACTCCTCAATCAATCGATCAACAAACTGAAATCCTTCTTTCTGTGCTTGCTTCGCCAATTCCTGAATTTGTGTTGGTAACTGTTCAGCTTTATCAATCGTGATATTCATCTAACCTTCCTCATCCTTTCCTATATTGCATTTTGACCGAATAAATGCGCCATATCTTGAATTTTACTCATCAATCTACAGCTATCATGAGCATTGGTGTAAACTTAGCGCTTTAATTTAAAATGTGAATGAAAGACATGGCAACTGTTGATCTTTTTGCAATTGGTAATGCATTAATCGACCAAGAATTTAAAGTCTCTGATGACTTCCTTATTCAACAAAATTTGCAAAAAGGCACTATGCAGTTGACTGATGGTGAAACACAAGCAAATTTATACAATAATTTAAAAGAAACGCAAATCTACAAAGGTCAAGCATCTGGTGGTTCTGCTGCAAATACGACCGTTGCTTTTAGTGCTTTAGGCAGCAAAGCATTTTATGGCTGCCGTGTAGGCAATGATGAATTAGGTCGTATTTACTTAAAAGGTCTAAATGAAGCAGGCATCCAAACCACTGAACATTCTGTAAGTGAAGGTGAAACCGGTACTTGTATGGTATTGGTCAGCCCAGATTCTGAACGTACCATGCACACTTACCTTGGCATTACAGCGGAACTCAGTGCAGATCAAATTAACTTTGAACCGTTAAAAACAGCAAAATGGCTTTATATTGAAGGTTATTTATCGACCAGCAGTTCTGCCTGCCTTGCAGTAAAACAAGCTCGTCAAATTGCCAAAGCACATGGGGTTAAAATTGCATTAACCCTGTCTGACCCAGCGATGGTGCAATATGCACGTCAAGGTTTAGATGAGCTGTTAGATGATGGTGTCGATTTGATTTTCTGCAATCAACAAGAAGCCATGATGTATACAGGAACCGATTCTGTAGAAGCAGCACTTGCTCAATTGCAATTGAAAAGCAAGTACACCGTCATTACATTATCGGCAGAAGGTGCTTTAATTTCTGATTCAGAACAAATACTTAAAATTCCGGGTCGCACTGTAACCGCTGTCGATGCAAACGGTGCTGGTGATGCCTTTGCGGGTGCATTCCTTTATGCATTAAATGCAGGTTTAAGTCTTCAAGTGGCGGCTGAATTGGCGATTCTAATTTCAAGTGAAGTGGTTTCGCAATTCGGCCCACGTCTTAGCGTAGAAGGTTATGCGGAATTATTAAACAACTTTCAAAAGGAATGTGCATAATGATGAGAATTGCCATGACGGAAGAAATTCCTGAACGCGAAGCACGTGCTTTTGACACAGACGATGGTAGAACCATTTTTATCACTCAACGTGACGGGGCTTACTATGCTTACAACAACCTTTGTCCTCACCTACAAACTGAATTGGAATTTTTAGAAAATCAGTTTTTAGATCAAGACGGTGAATATATTCAATGCTCAACCCATGGCGCGCTCTTTTTGGTTGAAACAGGTGAATGTATTTCTGGACCTTGCCTAGGGCAATCACTTGAAAAAATAGCGATCAACGTACATTCTGATGGTGGAATTTACCTCACAAAAGAATAAAATCAATGGAATTTAACCATGCTTGAGTTTTTGCAAAACTATAACTTAATCCCGTTTCATTTAAGTTTGTTGGCTTTAATTTTGCTCAGCATGGTCGAAACCATCGGCTATTACTTTAATATTCACCCCACTCAATACCTAAAAAGTCTATCCCCGAAGAGACTTTCTGAATCACCGCTCCTCAATGTTAAGTTCTCTAAAACACTGATTGTGGTTTTCTTGCTCATGAACTTTAGCTTTTCAGGCTATTTCCTTCAACTTTGTGTTTATGCTCAGCAACAAGAATTTCTTCCTGCTTATTACTTAATTATTCCAGCCCTGATTATTGCGATTTTCTTTACAGTCTTTATGATCCATTGTTTAGATCAAGTGATTAAACCCATTGAAACAAAACAACAAGTGAGTTTACTCGGACGACTCGCAACGATTTCCAGCGGCAATGCACGCCCAGGCTTCTCAGCGCAAGCACGTGTTCGTGATGAATTTGGTCAACTGCATTATGTACAAGTTGAGCCAGAATTTGGTGAGCTTGAATTTCAATCTCAAATCATTTTAATTCGTTTAAAAAAATCACACTATATTGCTAAAAAAATATCCAAATCAAATAGTCTGTTTACCATGGGCAATCATCCTTAAGCTGAGTGTAAATGATCAGTAACTCATCTTCTAGAACATCAAAATCAGTTAAGCCATCACTCCAAATTCCACCTAATTAGCCTTGTTATTGCTATGGTTGTTGCTGATATTCCACCCAAAAGCTGACTAAGTGCTTAAATTGGTCATCGTATTATTCTTATAGAAGTGCCATAAAAGAATACGATGCTTTCAAACCAATCAATAAAAAGAAATTGTTAAACTTTACCATCATAAAAACCATATAGATAAATCACTTACCAACGGAATTTATTCCAATTTTCAGGATTAGCCCAAAACTTGGAATTGAACCAATCGGGTACATGCTTATATGTCAGGATATTAAATTGCCATAAAGCAAAATCACGATCATGCAGAGTTCTATCAATCAGTTGAGTAAAGCCCAAAGCACGTAATAATTTCTCATCTTGTAACTGACTGACCACAACAATTCGTTTTGCCATCAAATCTCGTAATTTTACAAGTAATTGTGATTTTTGAATATTTGAAATAGCCAATAATTCTTGAGAATCAAGCAACACAAAACCCACGTCATATCGCTGGGTAAAAGGCAGATTTAAAAACTCAGTTACGCTAAAATAGTGCCATTGAATTGATTGATTATTGTCGTATTGCTCAAGATTCTGACCAATACATAATGCAGTTTGAATCGGCTGTTCTTTGAATAAATCGTCTAGCATTGAAGTGATGACATTTTGTTCAGCCATAACTGCATCCTTATTATTAAGAGAGTTTTTCATGGAACTACAAGGCATTTGCCATAAAATGCATGCAGGTTTAAAGGACCTTAGTGTAACTGATCAACAGACGCGTAAGGCAAATGTAGAGTATAAATTCGTTCTAGATCGTTCAGAAATCAATCTTCCATTTCGTTTAGGTCAAGAAATTGAAATTGAATGGACCGGTAATATTTATTGTGTCTCTTGCGGAAGTAAAACGCCAAAATCATATTCACAAGGCCACTGTTTCAAGTGTTTTAAAACCAAAGCTTCATGTGATATGTGCATTATGAAGCCAGAGACTTGTCACTATCATTTAGGTACTTGTCGTGAAAATAGTTTTGCCCATGAAGTCTGTTTCCAACCACATATTGTATACCTTGCCAATTCTAGTGCGCTCAAAGTAGGCATCACACGACTTGGACAAATGCCAACTCGCTGGTTAGATCAGGGCGCAACACAAGCATTACCAATTATGAAAGTGGGTTCACGCCGCTTATCTGGTCAACTTGAAATTATGTTTGGAACACAAGTGGCAGATAAAACCGATTGGAGGAAACTACTCAAAGGTGAAGCTGAACCTCTAAATTTACTTGAAGTTCGCGAGCAACTGGTAGCGGAATTTGCACCAAAAATTCAAATGATTCGTGATGAATTTAGTCAAAACCTTGAATTCAATGAAACCGTTGAACTGATGGAAAATGAACTTCCGCATCAGTTTATCTATCCTGTAGAGCAGTATCCTGAAAAAGTAAAATCTCATAATCTAGACAAAACACCAATTATTCGTGGTGTCTTACAAGGTATTAAAGGTCAATATCTAATTTTAGATACTGGGGTGATTAATATTCGTAAATACTCAGGTTATCAACTTAAGCTACGTGCTGAATAAAATATTGTCTCATCCATAAAAAAACCTGCGTTAATGCTAATGCTGATCAGCTAAGGAGTTTTGTAATAAACTCCTTAGCTTTTTAGTTCTTCACAACGGAGTCTTATATCTTTAAATCAAATACTTGGATCTCATCTATTACTTTGGATAAGCCCAAATCCTCAAAATATATTTTGAGTTCGCAAAAAAGCATCTTGCGGCGCAGTGCGCCTCACCGCAAAACTCGCCAAATCCCTTTTATTGATTAATAAATCGCAGAAACCTTACTTTTCCAATCTTGCGGTGTATACACCTCATGCCTCGAACAGTTGCGGATGACGTTTCCGCGTATCGAAGAACATCATGAATTTAAAAAATAAAATGCCAGTCAATTGCTTAACTGACTGGCATTATGCGTTAACGCAGGTTTTTTTATTTCAGCAAAAATTATTTAATTTTGGCCTTTGATTTTAAATATTGAGTGTAATCATCTAGTTCTTGTTGACCACGAAGTTGTTGGTACAACTTAGACAATTCATTTAATTGCTCATCCGTTAAAGCACTTGATGTCGTTTTATTCACATTCGATACCGCCACAACCACCAACTCATTTGGCAATGATGCTGTAGTGACTGACCACATACCTGCTTTTGGCGCTGGAACACTAAATGCTGCACGTTCAATTTCACGTTTCAAGCCTTGTGAACGCGTAAAGACACCCGCACTTTCAAATGCAATTTTACTTTGTGCCAAAACAGTTGCAGCAGGTTGTGATTTAAAACTATTCAATGACGCTTGAATTTTCGCTTTTGCAGCATCAACTGCTTTTTGTTCAATAAGTTTAGCTTTGATGCGTGGTGTCGCTTCAGCCAAACTTTGCACGCCAGCAGCATGATAATCACGTACTTTCACCCACACAGTATCGCCATTCGTTAACTGAATACTACTTGAAGCATTACGATCACCATTTTTCACATCATCATTAAACAACTTAACTTTTACATTCGCATCGCTAAGTACTGCATGTTGTGTAGATAATGTCATGCCTTTCACAGATTGAACCATCACACCCTTAACTTCTTGTGCAACAACATCGAGTGCATCACTTCCTACCACCAACTCATTCAGACTATTTACCGTATCTGAAAAAGCATTTGCAGATTTGTTCTTTTGCAATTCAGCCATCAAGCGTGGTTTTTCAGCTTCAAATGAAGGAAGTTTAATCGCCGCAGCTTGTGTTTCAATTAAATGATAACCATATTGGGTTTTAATTGGTGCCGATACTTGAGCTGATTTTAAAGCAGCCACTGCTTGATCAAATGCATCACCAAATACACCTTTTTCATATGCTTCAATCACACCGCCTTTGGCTTTAGACTCAGTATCATCTGAATATTGCGCAGCTGCTTGAGCAAAAGTCATCCCTGCTTTAATTTTAGCAGCCACATCATTTGCCAGTTTCTTCGCTTCAGCATCTGAACGCGTGTCAGCAGCAATTAAGATATGCTTCACCACAGGTTTAATATTTTTCTTTTGCGTATCTACAAACGCAGCATAAGCTTGCTGCAATTCAGCATCTGTGACTTGAGTATTCGCTGGTGCAACATTTGCAGGCGTCAACACAACATAATCTACATCTACACTGGCAACTTGCTTAAATGAATTTTTATGTTTGTCATAATAAGTAGCAATTTCTTGAGGTGTAACTTTTATATTTTTCTTATATTCATCAAGTTTAATACTGGCCAAATGCAAAGTACGTTGTTCAGTTTGCAAATTCGCAATTTGTTGAATATCAAGTTTACTCACCAATGCATAATCCATAAATGTTGAAGTCAACATTTTTAAAGCATGGTCTTGACGTAAATTCACAATTAAAGCTTGACTAGTCATACCGACTGAACGCAAATAATTTGAATATAAGGTTTCAGAAAATTTACCATTTTCTTGAAAGCTCGGTTGTTGAGCAACCATTTGTTCAATCTGCGCATCACTTAATGAAATACCCAATTTTTCTGCTTGTTGTAATAACAAGGTACGAGCAACAAGGCTATCCATTGCTTTATTTTGAATATAGGATTGATTCAATAAAGTTTCGTCGCCATTGGCATAAGCTAAGTACTGTTCTTTAAATGTTTTGGTCAGTGCTTCTAACTCTTTCTTAGAAATTTCTTGGCCATTGACTAATTTTGCCGAGTCTTCTGACTTCCCACCACTAAAATATCCTTCAATACCTACAAGTGCTAAAGGGGTCAAAAACAAAATGAGCAGAACTTTGCCCAACCAACCCTTAATAACTTTACGAAAAGATTCCATAAGTATTCCAATATTTTATTTGTCAGGGATTTTACCCGAAAACCCACAATGAATGAATGAGTTCAAACTGTAAATCGGCATTATTAATAAAAAAACGCGCCTTATTCGGCGCGTTTATCGGCTTGAGAAAAGATTAAGCTACAGAATCTTTCAAACCTTTACCAGCTTTAAAGCTAGGTACTTTGCTTGCTTTAATTTCTAAAGCTGCACCCGTTTGTGGGTTACGACCAGTACGTGCTGCACGTTCTTTAACGTTGAATGTACCAAAACCAACAAGTGTAACAGTATCACCAGATTTAAGCGCTTCAGTAATAGAAGCAATTGTCGCATCTAAGGCTTTACCTGCATCAGTCTTAGACAATCCCCCTTTCTCTGCAATTGCATCGATTAATTCTGATTTATTCATGAAGATTACGTCCTCTTAATATCGTTTATTTAAGGTCTAAGGATTCCATGACCTCTTTATAGCAATGCTTTGGGGCAAAAGGCAATACTATCGATCTGCATTTCTGCAAAATAAATGTGAAAAAAATTGTTGAAAAATGAAGAAAAAGTAAAATTGTTTCATTTTTTTACAATTTGCTCTTTTAAAAGTTTATTTTCTTCAACCAAAAAATCAACCTTACTATGTAACTGTAATATGAGACTTTCTAAGTACTGAATATCTTTGACTGTCACCAAACCAATTCGATTTAGTGAATGATTAACACTTTGATCAAGTAATTTTTCGACCTTATCTTTGGTATCGGTCACTGAGTCTTTTGCTTTCTCCGACACTTTTTCAACTGTTTGATCAGCGATTTCCGTCGTTTTTGACTCTAACTCTTCACCGACTTTGACTAAGGAGTCAAATAATTTATTTCCCTCTTCCTCAGCACGTGAAAAAGCACCCAATCCAGCAAGCCAAATTTGTTGGGTATATTTACGAAAATCCAGACTCGACTTACGACCTGAACGCAGCTTATTCTTTGTTTTATCGGAATTTTCCTGTTTTTCTTGATCAATATTTTGATCATTCATTTGCTTATCCATTTTCCCCACTCTCCCGATTATTTTTTATACCGCTTAATATATTTACCTATAAAATAGCCACATAATAGCAAATTAAACACTTGATCGATTTGCTAAACTGTTCTACAAAGCAAGATTATTATGTATTTGATTAAAGTCCTGAAGTATTTTTACAAGCTAGGATGCTCTATTTCAGGGAAGGATTAAGTTTTATGAGTGAATCGCAACAAAGTCAAAATCAACCACATTTGTTGCTTACAATGACGATGATTGTTTTGGAAACAATTTTTACCTTCATTTTGAAACATGATCGTGTCGTCGGTTTACAAGCTAAAAAGTTTATAGAGCAAAAAGTTTCCATCAAAATTAATAGTTATTTACCTTATTTTGATTTTTATGTTCAATTTACTGAACATGGCATTTTATTTGACACCAAAGCGCCAGAGCAAGTTGTAGATCTTGATATTCGTACTACGCTGATGGACTTAATTAAAGTCTTTGTTTTGGCTAACCGCCGCAGCATTAAAAAAATGCGTATTGATGGTGATATCACTTTAAAAGATGAATTTCGCGATTTAGCTTTATTGTTTAGCTTGCCAAAAGTTTTATCTGACTGGAAACAATGGTTAACTGAACCCACCGATGAGCAAGATATCGTTGCTTCAAAAAAACGTATTGCGCCGCTATTAGAAAAAATTGACCAGCAGCGCTCAACCATTAATAGCTTAAACGTGGAAGTCAAACAATATAAGAACCGTATTCGTCGTCTTAAACAAAGACAGAAAAGAACTAACATTGCATTTATTGTAACCACCACGCTTTTAATTGCATTATTAGTGTATAATTTATGGCTTGCATAAATATATAATTTTTCTTATAAAATAAAACAAATTAAAGCCTCATAAAAAAACTTGACTATTTTAGTCAGGATTCTTAAAATCGACACATCTAGTCTTAATATGTGTATCGAATCATGCGTCTTACTACTCGCGGTCGCTACGCAGTGACTGCTCTACTTGATTTAGCTTTGCAGCCAACCGAACAAACGATCACGCTTGCTGAAATTGCAGCCCGTCAAACTATTTCTGTGGCTTATCTTGAGCAGTTATTTGCGAAATTAAAGCGTCACGGTTTAGTTTCTAGTGTTCGTGGTGCCAACGGTGGTTACCATCTAGCTCGTAGCGCTGAAGAAATCACTGTGTTAGAAATTATTGAAGCTGTAAACGAAACAGTTGACGCAACACGTTGTGACCATAAAGGTAACTGCCAAAATGGTGCAATGTGCTTAACTCATGATTTATGGCAAGAACTCTCCCACCACATCGCCGATTATTTAGCAAAAATCACGCTGGCAGACCTTGTAGCAAGAGACAACGTGCAAACCGTTGCGATTCGCCAAAATACACCATCATTTGATTCAGCCCTTTTATCGGTTACAGGTATTTGACATGAAACGTCCGATTTATCTTGATTATGCAGCAACAACTCCTGTAGACCCTCAAGTCGCAGAACGTATGATGGAATGCCTAACTTTCGACGGTATTTTCGGTAATGCAGCATCTCGTTCGCATGCTTACGGTTGGCAAGCAGAAGAAAAAATCGAATATGCACGTGAACAAGTCGCTAATTTAATTAAAGCTGACCCACGTGAAATCGTGTGGACTTCAGGTGCAACTGAATCTGACAACCTTGCATTAAAAGGTGTGGCTCAATTTTATGCCTCTAAAGGCAAACACATTATTACCAGTAAAATTGAACATAAAGCAATTTTAGACACGTGTCGTGAACTTGAAGCAGAAGGCTTTGAAATCACCTATCTTGAGCCAGAGCCAAAGACAGGTTTAATCACAGCTGAAATGGTCAAAGCAGCCATTCGCCCAGATACTGTTCTTGTTTCACTGATGATGGTCAACAACGAAATTGGTACTGTGACTGATGTTGCAGCGATTGGCGAAATTACACGTGCAAATAAAACTTATTTCCATGTCGATGCTGCTCAAGCTGCGGGTAAAGTTGAAATTGACCTTTCAAGCATGAAAGTCGATTTAATGAGCTTTTCAGCACATAAAATTTATGGCCCTAAAGGCATGGGTGCACTTTTTGTACGTCGTAGCCCACGTGTCCGCCTAAAAGCTCAAATGCATGGTGGTGGTCATGAGCGCGGTATGCGTTCTGGTACACTGCCAACGCATCAAATTGTCGGCATGGGTGAAGCATTTGAACTTGCAGGCAAAAACCTAGAGTCTGAACAAAAGCGTATTCGCGTATTACGTGACAAACTTTGGAACGGCTTACAAGGTTTAGAACAAGTGTTCTTAAACGGTCATCCTGAATACAATGTTGCAAACTACTTAAACGTAAGTTTTAACTTTGTGGAAGGTGAATCTTTGATGATGGCATTGAAAGATGCTGCTGTTTCATCTGGTTCTGCATGCACATCTGCAACACTTGAACCTTCTTATGTGCTTCGCGCATTAGGTTTGTCTGATGAACTTGCTCACAGCTCGATTCGTTTCAGCTTCGGTACATACACCACCGAAGAAGACATTGACCATGTCCTTGAAATAACCAAAGCAGCTGTAGAAAAATTACGTGATCTTTCTCCTCTTTGGGATATGTACAAAGAAGGTATCGATCTATCTACAGTCGAATGGGCTGAACACTAATTTATTCATGGCATCTCATGGAAATTTCCTGAAGATGCCCTCATATTAAATCTTATCAGGCTGACCCCGAGTTTTGGAGACGCATCATGGCTTATAGTGAAAAAGTAATTGATCATTACGAAAACCCTCGTAATGTTGGCGTTTTAGACAAAAATGCTGAAAATGTTGGTACAGGTATGGTCGGTGCACCAGCTTGTGGTGATGTTATGCGCCTTCAAATCCAAGTGGATGACAATGGTGTCATTGAACAAGCACGTTTCAAAACTTATGGTTGCGGATCTGCGATTGCATCAAGCTCGCTTGTAACTGAATGGCTTAAAGGTAAAACTTTAGACCAAGCTCAAGCGATCAAAAACATTGATATTGCAACTGAACTTGCGCTTCCTCCAGTGAAAGTACATTGTTCTGTACTTGCTGAAGATGCAATTAAAGCTGCTGTTGAAGACTACCGCAGCAAAAAAGCTAAAGCTTAATTATATTAAGTTTTGAATAAGGAATAATGGAGTTTTCATGATTCATTTAACTGAAAATGCTGCAACTCATATCAGCAATTACTTAGAAAATCGCGGTAAGGGTGAAGGCATTCGCGTTGGTGTGAAAACTTCAGGCTGTTCTGGTTTGGCTTATGTACTCGAATTCGTAGACGAAGTTGATACACATGATCAAGTTTTTGAACAGTTTGGTGTTAAGGTTTTCGTTGACCCTAAAAGCAGTGTCTATTTAGAAGGTTTAGAAATGGACTATGTAAAAAATGGTCTAAATGAAGGCTTCGAATTTAACAACCCCAATAAAAAAGGTGAATGTGGTTGTGGTGAATCTTTCACTGTTTAATCAATCTCTTATATTCCCTTTTTAAGCATTAAAACAGTGTACAATACACTGTTTTAATTGCATTTAATTTTCAATTATTTTATAGAACTTTCGCGGATCAAATCTCCCATGAATCATTTTGAGTTGTTCAATCTTCCAGTAGAACTCGATATTGATTTAGCCGTTTTAAAAAATGAATTTTTAAAATTGCAGCAACAATATCACCCCGATAAAGCCGAAGATAAAGATCAAGCACTCATCAAATCTAGCGAGATCAATCAAGCTTTTAAAGTTCTATCTCAAGTTGATAGTCGTGCGGGATATCTGCTTTCGTTAAAAAAACAAGATCACCTCCTTGATCAATCCATCAGCGATTTTGAATTTTTACAATCTGCGCTAGAAATTCGTGAACAGCTTGATGAAGCCCACTCTGCTAACGATTTAATTTCACTTAAAGAAGAAGTCCAACAATGGATTGACAGCTTAGTGCGTGAATTTAAAATTGACTATACTGAAGAAGATTGGGCTGAAGCGCGCGATACAGTGCGAAAACTACGCTTTTTTCAAAAAGTCATGGCTGATATTAACAAAGCTGAAGATCGTTTTTTAGATGATGACTCTTTCGATCTTGATGATGATTTTTAATTTATTTTTACTTTTAGACGTTCAAAGGATGTAACACAATGGCTCTCTTGCAAATTGCAGAACCTGGTCAATCAAGTGCGCCCCATGAACACCGTATTGCTATTGGTATCGACTTAGGTACTACGCATTCTTTAGTGGCTACGGTTCTATCAGGCAAAGCTAAAGTTCTTAACGATGAACAAGGTCGCGTGTTACTCCCATCGATTGTGCATTATGCTGATCAGGCAACTCAATATGGTGATGAAGCAAAAGCTTTCATGATCAGTGACCCACAAAATACTATCGTTTCTGTTAAGCGCTTTATGGGTCGCTCAAAAGCGGATATTAAATTCCAACATCCATATACACTGGTGGGTGAAGATCACCAGATGCCCGCTTTTGAAACCAATCACGGACGTAAAACACCTGTTGAAATTTCAGCTGAAATATTAAAACACTTAAAAGAACGCGCAGAATCAAGTCTACAAAACCCAATTAATGGTGCAGTGATTACTGTTCCTGCTTATTTTGATGAAGCTCAACGCCAAGCAACACGTGATGCGGCTCAATTGGCAGGTTTAAACGTATTACGTTTACTTAATGAACCAACTGCTGCTGCGGTCGCTTATGGTTTAGACCAAGAAAGCAACTTAGCTTCTGATCGTAACTATGTCATCTATGATTTAGGCGGTGGTACTTTTGACGTTTCGATCTTGCGTTTTACCCAAGGTGTGTTCGAAGTTCTCGCAACCGGTGGTCATACTGCACTTGGTGGCGATGATTTAGACCGTTTAATTGTTAAATGGGCGAAGAAACAACTCAATATTGAAACTTTAGATAATTCAGAACATGTGCATCTGATCGTTGCTGCACGCAAGGCCAAAGAAGCATTAACCGATGCCGAATCGGTAGAACTTCATGCCTTAGATCAAGTTTTAACTTTAGATCGCGCAACATTTGAAGAAATTATTAAAGTTGCTTTAGACAAAACCATTAGTGTCTGTAAGCGTGTGATGCGTGATGCCAAACTTGAGCTGAATGACATTCAAAATGTGGTTTTAGTGGGTGGTTCTACTCGCTCTTATGCAGTACAAAAAGCAGTTCGTGAAGTCTTTCATCAAGAACCATTGTGCACAATTAATCCTGATGAAGTGGTCGCTATTGGCGCAGCCATTACCGCAGACCAACTGATTGGCAACAGCAAAGATGGTTCATTACTGCTTGATGTTACCCCGCTCTCTTTAGGTTTAGAGACCATGGGCGGCTTGGTTGAGCGCCTGATTTCACGCAACACCGCTATTCCAGTCGCACGTCGCCAAGAGTTTACTACCTATCAAGATGGTCAAACGGCAATGTTGATTCATGTGGTCCAAGGTGAACGTGATCTGGTTGAACACTGTCGTAGTTTAGGTCGCTTTGTTTTACATGGCATTCCACCGATGACTGCGGGTCAAGCACGCATTGAAGTGACCTTCCAAGTCGATGCCGATGGTTTGCTGACCGTTTCTGCTAAAGAAACCACGTCGGGTGTGCATGCACAAATTGACATTAAACCTTCTTATGGTTTATCCGATTCTGATACTGAGCGCTTATTGATTGACGGTTTTAAATTTGCTGAAGAAGATAAAAATCTTCGTCACTTACAAGAAACCAAAGTTGAAGCACAGCGTGAATTGGAAGCACTTACACAAGCATTAAAAGTTGATGCAAACTTACTGAGTGCTGAACAATTGGTGGCTTTAGAGCAAACGAAAGTTGAACTCGAACAGCAATTATCGACAACCAACATCGAAGCTATTGAAGAAGCTGTACAGCAACTTAAAATACATAGTGATGCTTTTGCTGCCGCACGCATGAATCAACACATTGATTCTGCACTTAAAGGCACTCAACTCGATGACTGGTCAAACTCACACAAATAAATAGGTAAAAATCATGCCACGTATTAAAGTTCTTCCACATGCGCAAATTTGCCCTAATGGTGCTGAGTTTGAAGTTGAACAAAATGCTAATCTTTGCGAAAGCTTATTGAAAAATGGCATTAAAATTGAACACGCTTGCGATATGTCTGCTGCATGCACAACATGTCATGTTGTCGTTCGTAAAGGCTTTGACAGCTTAGATGAAATGAATGATATTGAAGCAGACTTACTTGATCGTGCTTGGGGCTTAGAACCTGATTCTCGCCTATCTTGCCAAGTGAAACTGGTCGACGAAGACTTAGAAATTGAAATACCTAAATATACCATCAATCATGCTTCTGAAAATCATTAATTGATGGTATAGGCAATAAAAAACCACGCTATAGCGTGGTTTTTTCTATCTCAATATAAGCTAAGACAAATGATTCTAGTGATATTGTTGATCTTTTTCTTCTATCACTTCGTCCTCTAAATTCAATTTTACAATACCTTGAGCATTGGTCATTTTTTGCTGTTTTTGTATGCGCTTAATCATTTTTTCTAAAACATTAAGCAGTTCTGGATATTCATAATTTTGAACTTCATCCAGATTCAACAATAAATGAAAGCCCTTATACTCATAATCAAACCAGCGCTGATAATCCGATTTACGTGAAGTATATTTTTCCATTACCTGCCAAGTATTCACTGGACCCTGAATACCTTTGAGGGTAATTGGTGCTTTAGGCGCACACAGATAATCATTTTTAATTAAATTATAAGTTTCATCAGAAATTAAAATTTCATCCACCGCAGCAGCACTTTGTAAACGCGCAGCCAAATTTGCATCACGTCCAACAATGGTATATGCCATACGATGAGCTGCACCATAATTCCCGACGTGGCAATAACCTGTACTAATCCCCATACGAATATGTAAAGCGGGATAACCCATTTTAATCCATCGTTCTCTTAATAATTTCATTTGCTGACGCATATCAATCGCCATGTCTAAACAAGTTTTTGCATCTTGTTCAACACCTTGGGAAATAGGATCACCAAAGAAAATTAAAATAGCATCGCCCATAAACTTATCGACGGTTGCTTCATATTGCTTTGCAATTTCAGTCATATGACTTAGATAGTCATTGAGTAAAAATGCCAAGTCATCTGGAATAAGCGTTTCAGAAAGCTCGGTAAATCCTTGAATATCTGAAAAGAAAATCGTCATTTTTTTTCGTTTATATTCAATTTTAGCTTCAGACTCACCCTTCATAATCGATTGCCACAATTGTAGCGGTGCATAACGGCTAAGTTGGTTCGCAAATTCCATATAACGATTCATTTGCTCATAATAATAAGCTTTACGATCGGTAATATGCTGGATTTGACTACGTTGGTAAAAACTTCCCACGCCGAAATAAGTAATTAAGCAAATAAAACCAAGGACCGTTAACTCACCCGTGGTTTGCTCAAAATACTCACCAAAACCAAAAATAAAAATATTGCACAGATAAAAAATGGCAATGCCAATTAAACTTGCCAGTGACACCATGAGGAATGAAATTTTATTACTGATTGCAGTATATAAAATGGCAAAAAATGAAAGAAAAGTCAGAACCAGATTTAAATGAATCGCAGACAAAAGAACTGAAATAATAACAATATCGATAATAAATAAGACACTGCGTTTTATTTTAGAATTATAACGGTATAGCAACCAATTCGATAACTTGGGTGTAATCAGTAAAGTAAACAGTAAGAATAAAGGAACATAAATCTGATATTTGGTATCGGATGAAGTGTAGTGATAGACAATCATGAGCAAAGACAACATGACATACCCCATCAAGCGATGAAAATATTCAAATTGTCTAGGCTCTTTTCTAATCCAGTCGTCTAGCGGCACTCAATCACTCCTAGTCCGAGTATTCACACCATATATTCCTTTATGGTTTTAAATGGTTATGAATTAGTCCATACGCCAATCAAATGGCATATCACCTTGACCACGAAGCGCGAGCATTAAAGTTTGACGCATATGCGCAAGGACTTCATTGGTATAAGGAACGGCAGGTGTTCCCCAAACTGGTTTTGGCCAAGCGACATCATTTTGGTAACGCACGACATGATGAAAATGCAACTGTGGCACCATATTGCCTAAAGCTGCAACATTCATTTTGTCTGCACGGAATACACGTGCCAGTTGGCTTGATAACCAGCTAGATTCACGTAGGAATTGTTCTTGATCGGCCTGACTTAATTCATATAATTCAGTAGTACCTGGTACACGCGGAATTAATATGAGCCACGGAAATTGCATATCATTCATTAAACGACATGTTGACAGTGGAAAGTCGCCTACAAAAAAAGTATCTTGAGCAAGTTGTGGATGCAAACTAAACATATCTTTATAAATTATGCAAAATTAGAATGATGGCTAATACTATCACATCCAATGAGACGTGAATATTCTATGCAATGTGTTTCATTACAAATAAACCACTATTTATATTGAACACCTTAGCCCCTACAAATGTAGTAAATTCCTTTAAAAAATCAAGTATTTCTTGCGCACTTTTGTGAAATTATGATCAATTTTAAATGTGAGTGCATAATATTTATGCACTCACATTCTCTTTAGTGAATTTCTTTTAATAGACTGACCAATAAATCAGAAATAAATTGAATTCTTTTTTGATAATCTTCCAACATCACCATCACTTTCAAGCGCTGCCCACCTTCCATACGGAAAAAAGTCGGATGTTTTTGCATCATTTGAATAATGCTGATGGCCTGTACCGGAGTATCGGGAGAAAATTCAATATAACCGCCATGCGAACTGATATCGACTTTGGTCATTCCCAACTGCTCTGCTTTCAAACGAATCTGATGTACAGCAAATAATTGCTTCACTGGTTGCGGTGGCACGCCAAAACGATCAATCAATTCCATGCGAATGTTATCAAGTTTGTCTTGGCTATCGGTATTACTAATACGTTTATAAAATAACAAACGTTGGTGTACGTCACCCAGATAATCATCTGGAATCAATGCCGGCATATGCAGATTAATTTCAGCGGTTAAAGAGAGTGGCGCATCAAAATTTGGCGTTTTACCTTTTTGAATGGCTTTAGTCGCCTTCTCTAGCATTTCCATATACAAACTATAGCCAATGGCCTGCATTGAACCACTTTGTTGCTCGCCCAACAGTTCACCAGCACCACGAATTTCCAAATCTTCCGTGGCAAGCATAAAGCCTGCGCCTAAATTCGATGCACGTTGAATGGCATCCAGACGTTTTTCTGCATCGCCTTTTAAGCCTTTAATAGAAGGCACAAGTAGGTAAGCATAAGCTTGATGATGTGAGCGACCAACACGACCGCGTAATTGATGCAATTGTGCCAGACCTAATTTATCCGCACGTTCAATTAAAATGGTATTGGCATTTGGAACATCAATCCCTGTTTCAATAATGGTTGAACAGACCAAGACATTATATTCTTTGTGATAGAACTGCTGCATGACCTGCTCTAACTCACGTTCGCGCATTTGCCCATGTGCCACGGCTACACGTGCTTCTGGCACCAATTGACGAATGCTTTCTGCGGCACGTTCAATGGTATCGACTTCATTATGTAAAAAATAAACCTGACCGCCACGAAGTAATTCACGCAGAACGGCTTCCTTGATCGATTCACTGGTACTTTCTTGCACAAAAGTTTTCACTGCCAAACGGCGTGCGGGTGGCGTGGCAATAATAGACAAATCACGCATGCCACTAAATGCCATATTTAAGGTACGCGGAATTGGCGTTGCAGTCAGGGTCAGCATATCGACATCGGCACGCATGGCTTTAATACGTTCTTTATCACGTACACCAAAGCGATGTTCTTCATCGACAATCATTAAACCCAAGTTTTTAAATTGAATACTTTCCTGCAAAATTTTGTGTGTCCCAATCACAATATCAACTTTACCGTCAGCCAAATCTTCAGTTGTTTTCACATGTGATTTGTTGGAACCAAAACGCGACAGCACTTCAATCCGAATTGGCCAATCGGCAAAACGGTCTTTAAAGGATTCATAATGCTGTTGCGCAAGCAAGGTGGTCGGCACTAAAACTGCCACTTGTTTATTATTTTGCACCGCTAAAAATGCAGCCCGCATAGCCACTTCTGTTTTACCAAAACCGACATCACCACAGACAAGGCGATCCATGGGTTTTGCCAATTGCATATCATGTAGTGTTGCATCAATGGCATTGGCTTGATCTAAGGTTTCTTCATAGGCAAAACCACTGGCGAATTGCATATAGGGACTTTGTTCAAGTTCAAAAGCAAAACCGGGTTTAGCTTGACGACGCGCTTGAATATGCAACAGCTCAGCAGCAACATCATGTATTTGTTCCAAGGCTTTACGCTTTGCTTTATTCCAAGTATCGGTACCTAATTTATGTAAAGGTGCTAAATCAGGATCGCCGCCACTATAACGACTAATCAGATGTAAATTGGTGACAGGAACATACACTTTGGCCGCATCAGCATAATCGAGTTGTAAAAACTCATGGTCTTGATCATCAATACTTAAGGTGACCAAACCTGCATAACGCCCCACGCCATAATCAATATGTACCACCGGTGCGCCAATACTCAGCTCCGTTAAACTACGGATGAGAAACTCTTCGGATACTTCTTGCTGACGTTTACGACGGCGTTGTACCACGCGATGTTCATACAGCTGATTTTCAGAAATTACCGTAAGGTGATTCGGGATCACCAAACCACGATCCAGTGGTGCACTGGTAATGGCTATGGCATGTAATGATTTTCTAAAGTCAGCAAAATTTTCCACATTGGGGATATCCCCAAGCGTTGGTCTTAAAGCATCTTTTAAAGTTTCACGGCGACCTGCACTTTCAGCAACCAAAAGCACAGGGTGATTGGCAGCATCAATATATTTCTTCACTGCCGAAAAAGGTTTTTCTTGTTTTGGATCCACAGGCAAACGCGGAGGCAATTCAGTGTTCAGATTCAGAACACCTGTTTTTTCGACAAACTCTTCTGATGATTCAATAATTCTTGCAAAATGATTGAGTTGTTCCAAGACCTGATTGGGCTGTAAGAAAATTTCCTCTGGCGATAAAATAGGATGATCAACATTATGACGACGGTCTTCATAACGTCGCACCACATCCTTCCAGAAGTTGCTTAACCCTTCATCCAACGACTTATCTGTAATGACAATGCCATTCTTTGGTAAGTACGCCATGAGCGTACTTTGAGTTGCCATGGCTTCTTTACTAAAAAATAAAGGAAAATAAAACTCAAGCCCCGGAGATGCAATACCCTCTAAAACATCTTGATAAACTGGATTTTTCTTTGGATTTGCAGTCGGAAAAATTTCTGCATAACGATCACGAAAAGTCGCACGCCCTTCTTTAAGGGGAAATTCTTTGGCAGGTAATACCGAAAACTGCGTTAAGTTTTGCGTTGTTCTTTGTGTTTCAGGATCAAAGAACTTTAGACTCTCAATTTCATCATCAAATAAATCGATCCGAATAGGCGCACTTTGCCCAGACGCATAGATATCCATAATGCTACCGCGTACAGCAAATTCGCCATGATCATAAACGGTATCGACCAAATGATAACCCGCTTGCACCAAGCGAAGTTTTTGTTGTTCTAATTCAAACTTTTGTCCGACTTTAATATCAAAGTGCTCACCTAACACCCACGACGTTGGTGCGACCCGTTGTACTAAGGTCGATGCAGACAAAAGCAACACACCAGACTGTGGCATATTGGATAAAATCGACAACCGCTCTGACACAATATCTTGATGTGGCGATAAACGGTCATACGGCAGAATTTCCCAATCGGGGAAAATCGTCGGTTTTATGCCATAAAACTCTAATTCACTTTCCAACTGACCTAAATGCTGATTATTTTTGGCAATAACAATGAATAATTGCTTACTTTGCGTGGCAATTTCTTTGAACAACAAAGATGCAGATGAGCCTTGTAGATTACCGACCCAGCGTTTCTCGCCTGCTTTTAATTGTTGTAGATTGAGTTGGGAAATTTCTTGTTGGAACATGTATATAGCTTTTGGTCTAAATCACATAAGCAATATATTAGCATGTGTAATTTTTCGGTTGAGTTATTTTTATATCCGACGCCATTTTTCACCCAAATCCTTTTGGATGCTTAAGATCTCATTTACGCAAAGCTTATTTTTTCATTATTTTTCGCGCAAAAACTGTCGATAATAGTCATTTAACTTTTGAATAATCTGCTTCAGTTGCAATAAATTTTCTTCAGTATTGCCTAAACGTGCTACAAAGCGTTGATTGGCAATTTCAAGGTCAATTTTTTCATTGATAATCATGGCAGTGCAATATAGTTTTTTTAAATCGTCAAAATGACTTAATTTCCGATTTGAAAAATAAGCCAAGCGTTCTGAAAGTTCATTGACCACAATACCATCGACGATATAACCCTGCACTTGGTCAAACTGAATATTCTGTTGCTGTAAAAACAGTTGTTCAGCGGATTCTTTTGAACTTTTAAATAGTCCAGCGAGTTTATTCAACATAAGCATTACAAATATTAAAAATCCGGCCTATTTTAACCTGAGCTGCTGTCTATGCACGACTATTTTTCATAAAAAAGGGCAGCGACTAAAGTCACTACCCTTTATCACCACTTAATAGCTATTCACAGAATTAGATGTTGCATCCAAAACTTAGCTTACCTGTGCTAACGACTCGTGTACTGCTGTAACTTCTGAAACCAAATTACTAAACGAAAAGATTTCATCTAGCTGCTCTTGAGTCAGTAACGCTTGCTCTAACACCACTTGTTGAATGGTTTTATTTTCAGCAATACATTGCTTACCAATTTCATCACATTTCGCATGCCCTAAAATAGGGTCTAATAAAGTGACAATGCCCACACTACGCATGACCGCGTCATAACAGACTTGTTCGTTGGCTTGAATACCTTGAATACATTTATCATCTAAGCTTTTAACGGCTTGTGTGAGTAATTCAATTGATTCATTAATTGCAATAGCAATGACGGGTTCCATGACATTTAACTGTAATTGCCCTGCTTCCGCAGCCAGTGTCACCGTTAAATCATTGCCAATCACTCTATATGCAATTTGGTTGACCACTTCAGGAATCACGGGATTAATTTTTGCAGGCATAATGGATGAGCCTGCTTGTAATTCAGGTAAACGTATTTCAGCTAAGCCGGTACGCGGCCCAGAACTTAATAGGCGTAAGTCATTACAGATTTTTGAAAGTTTAACGGCAAGGCGTTTCAGCGTGCTTGATAAAATAATAAACACACCACAGTCACTGGTCGCTTCAACATAGTCTTCCGCGCCAATTAAATTCAAGCCAGTAATTTTACTTAAAGCTTGAACCGCTTCATACGCATAGCCCTTCGGTGTATTTATTCCTGTGCCAATTGCTGTCGCACCTAAATTCACTTCCAATAAAAACTCACGTGTACGCTGAATCAAACGTATATCTTCTTTTAACAACGTCGCAAAAGCGCGAAATTCTTGTCCCAAAGTCATCGGAACGGCATCTTGTAATTGGGTCCGCCCCATTTTTAAAACAAACTGAAACTCTGCAACCTTTATATGTAGTGTATCAATCAATTTTTGAATCTGAATTAACAGATCATCCAAACTATAATAAGTCGCTAAACGCAAAGCTGTGGGATAGACATCATTGGTCGATTGCGATTTATTAACATGATCATTCGGATGGATATGTTCATATTGACCTTTCTGAAAACCTAAGTGTTCTAAGGCAATATTTGCTAATACTTCATTGCTGTTCATATTAATCGAGGTTCCCGCACCACCTTGATAAACATCTAAGGGAAAAGCAGTACTCCATTGCTCTGGAAACTCGATTAATTCATTACAAGCAAATTGTATGGCTTGACTCACTTGCTCAGAAATTTTGCTAAATTTCAAATTGGTTTGCGCTGAAGCCTTTTTGACTTGTGCTAAAGCACGAATAAAATGAGGATGAGTTCCTACTTTTTGATTAGAGATTTGAAAATTCTCTAAAGCACGTAAAGTATGAATACCGTAATAGCATGCCGCTGGAACTTCCTTCGCTCCTAATAAATCACGCTCTATTCTTGTATAATCGAGTTGAACCGTAGACACTTTAAATATACTCACATTGTATGCACTAGAACCGTGCGATATAAGAAATCCTAAACCTTTGTTTTATTTTGAATACAGTAAAAAGAGCGTTATTTAGCAATACTCTATAATCAAGTACAGCCACTTTGTAGCGTTTGTAACAACGTGTAATATTGTTGGTTATATTCAATTTTTCTCATTAAAAATGAAACGCAAGACTCTTTTAGACTGATTCTAAATTTACAGTAATTAAATATGCCCAAAAGAGGAATGGCATTTAACATCATGTTTATCATTTATTCATTTTATAATCTTTTCTTCAATTGTATCTAGAAATACATTTCGCTACATAACTCGCTATTAAATCCCCCTGAAATGTAACGGAACGTAATTTTAATTCTGTGCTTGAATCAGCTCCTTACAGGATATGGATAAAAATTCATCTTATTGCACAGATGCATTTATAAGGAAATAAGGATGAGCGTATGAGTCAACTAAACCCCACATTAATCACATTTATTTTTTATATCATTGCCATGGTCGGAATTGGGCTATATGCCTATAAAGCCACGACAGATTTTTCAGATTACATTCTCGGTGGCCGTAGTTTAGGCAGCGTCGTCACCGCCCTTTCTGCCGGTGCATCAGATATGAGTGGTTGGCTCTTGATGGGTCTCCCCGGAGCAATCTATCTTTCAGGCTTATCTGAAGCTTGGATTGCCATAGGACTGGTTATTGGCGCATGGCTCAATTGGTTCTTGGTTGCAGGTCGTTTACGTGTTCATACCGAAATTCAAAATAATGCATTAACGCTTCCAGATTACTTCACCAGTCGTTTTGGTGATCGTAAGCGTGTTTTACGTCTTATTTCGGCAGTCGTCATTCTAATTTTCTTTGCAATTTACTGTGCTTCAGGCATGGTTGCTGGTGCACGCCTGTTTGAAAGCCTCTTTGGCTGGAATTACACCACTGCACTGTGGATTGGCGCAATTGCGACCATCACCTATGTTTGTATTGGTGGCTTTCTTGCAATCAGTTGGACCGATACCTTCCAAGCTGGATTAATGATTTTTGCCCTGCTGCTTGCGCCAATTATGACTTACATTGCCATTGGCGATAATGCGCAGCAAGTGACAACGGTCATTGAATCTGTTCGCCCACTGGCACATAACCTGCTCTCAGATTTAAGTGTGGTCGCCATTTTATCTTCTATGGCATGGGGCTTAGGCTATTTTGGTCAGCCACATATCCTTGTCCGCTTTATGGCAGCAGACTCTGTTAAATCAATTCCAGCAGCACGCCGCATTGGCATGACATGGATGATTCTTTGCTTAAGCGGTGCAGTTGCTGTTGGCTACTTAGGTATTGCTTACTTCAACATCCACCCAGAACATGCGGCAATCGTGACAGCCAATCCTGAAACCGTATTCATGGAATTGACTAAAATTTTGTTCAACCCATGGATTACAGGCATTATTTTGGCTGCTATTTTAGCGGCGGTAATGAGTACATTAAGCTGTCAGCTTTTGGTGTGTTCAAGCGCATTAACTGAAGATTTATATAAAGCATTTCTACGCAAAAATGCTTCACAAAAGGAATTAGTTTGGGTTGGTCGTTTCATGGTATTAGCGATTGCAGTTCTAGCAATTGTTCTAGCAAGCAATCCTGACAGTAAGGTTTTAGGCTTAGTGGCTTATGCATGGGCAGGTTTTGGTGCTGCATTTGGTCCACTCATCATCTTATCTTTGTTCTGGAAACGGATGACTTTAAACGGCGCGATTGTCGGAATTATTGTCGGTGCGGTAACCGTTATTGTGTGGAAAAACACCATGGCGAGCACTGGGCTCTATGAAATTATTCCCGGTTTTATTCTTTCATTCATCAGCATCATCGTGGTCAGCTTACTAGAAAAAGCGCCACCTGCTGAAGTGATCCAGCGTTTTGAACAAGCCGATGAGTTGTATAAAAAAGAAATGGCTGAATTGAAGAAGTAAACATCCTTCATCTTAAAGCTTAGATAAATTTCCAACTTTATAAGGGGCTTAGGCCCCTTTATTGTTTTTATTTTTGTGGTTTGTTTTTCAGATGAATTTTAGAACTTTCTTTAATCACTTCCATCACCGGATAACTTCGGGTCTCTTTTACCCCCGGAAGTTGCCACAATACCTGCCCCGAAATCCTACGGAACTCTTCCATATTGGCACAGCGAATTTTCACCACAAAATCAAAACCCCCACTAATCATGTGACATTCCACAATTTCTGGATATTGTATCACTGCATCAGAAAATTCCTCTAAAACATTCGGTGTGGTTTTATCCAATAAAATTTCCACAAAAACCACAAAACTGGCATTTAGCATTTCAGGATTTAGCTTTGCTTCATAGCCCAAAATGAAGCCATCTTTCGTCAATTTTTGCACGCGTGCCAAAGCAGCAGTCGCGGATAAATTAACCATTTCGGCCAGTTTTATATTTGAAATTCGACCATCATTTTGCAGAATATCTAAAATTTTGATATCTGTTCTGTCCAATGTAAAAATCGGGCTTGTCATCTGAATTATTCTCTAAAATGAACCAAGATTATAGTGAGTTATTCGGTCTTATTTCTGTAATGATAAATTATATAAGGTATTTCACT
This sequence comes from Acinetobacter bohemicus ANC 3994, assembly GCF_000367925.1. Taxonomy (GTDB): domain Bacteria; phylum Pseudomonadota; class Gammaproteobacteria; order Pseudomonadales; family Moraxellaceae; genus Acinetobacter; species Acinetobacter bohemicus. Next base: position 800,397 of record NZ_KB849176.1, on the reverse strand, counting down.
CAACAAAAATTTGAGCATTACAGGACGTTGACATGAATATGATGGATACAGAAACCCGCTTCGGCGAAGAAAAAGCTCATTCTGAGTATATGACTGAATTCAAAGAAAAGAATGATTATGAAGTTAAGATTAATACTGCTTGGCGCCGTGCCGAGCCTCAATCTGTTGAAAACCTGCTTGAACATAGTCAAATTTCTGCCGAATTAAATCAACGTATTTACGATCTCGCATTTAACCTCGCGCACACACTACGTGAGCGTAAAAGCTCTGCGGGTAAAGCAGGTATCGTTCAAGGTTTATTACAAGAATTTTCATTGTCCTCTCAAGAAGGCATTGCGCTGATGTGTTTGGCTGAAGCCTTACTGCGGATTCCAGACAGTGCAACCCGTGACCTGCTTATTCGTGACAAAATTAATCAAGGCAATTGGAAAGAACACCTCGGTCAAAGTAACCTGATGTTTGTCAATGCCGCAGCTTGGGGCTTAATGCTTACCGGCAAATTAATGGAAACCCCTAAAGAAAATAGCTTATCAAGTGTACTGACGGGTCTCTTAGCACGTAGTGGTCGCGGCATTATCCGTAAAGCCGTAGATGTGGCTATGCGTATGATGGGCGAACAGTTTGTGACGGGTGAAACCATTCAAGAGGCACTCGAACATGCAGAACCGTTAGAAGATAAAGGCTTCCGTTATTCTTATGATATGTTGGGTGAAGCCGCGCTGACTGAACACGATGCTGAACGCTATTATCAAGATTATAGCGATGCCATTCATGCGATTGGTAAAGCATCAAAAGACAAAGATGTTTACGATGGCCCGGGCATCTCAATCAAGCTTTCTGCGCTACATCCGCGCTATCAACGTGCGCAAATTGAGCGTGTGCATCATGAGCTTTATCCAAAAGTGCTTCAATTGGCGCAGTTGGCAAAACAATACAACATTGGGCTAAATGTTGATGCAGAAGAATCTGAACGTTTAGAAATTTCTTTAGAACTTCTAGAGCGCCTATGTTTTGAACCGACGCTTGCCGACTGGAAAGGCATTGGCTTTGTCATTCAAGCCTATCAAAAACGCTGTTTCTACGTGGTCGACTATGTGGTTGATTTAGCAAAACGTAGCCAAAAACGCTTGATGATCCGCTTGGTCAAAGGCGCATATTGGGATAGCGAAATTAAGAAAGCTCAAATTGAAGGAATGAACGACTATCCTGTGTTTACACGTAAAGTTCACACCGATTTGTCTTACATTGCCTGTGCAAAAAAATTGTTAGCAGCACCCGAGCAAATTTATCCTCAATTCGCAACGCATAATGCGCAAACACTGGCAACGATTTACCATTTGGCAGATCCAAAGCAATACTATGTTGGTCAATATGAGTTCCAGTGCTTACATGGCATGGGTGAACCGCTGTATGAACAAGTGGTAGGTAAAAAGCAAGATAAAAAACTCGGTGTGCCTTGTCGTATTTATGCACCTGTGGGCAATCATGAAACACTACTGGCTTATCTGGTACGACGTTTACTAGAAAATGGTGCCAATACATCTTTCGTCAATCGTATTGCGGATAAAACATTAGAAATTAGTGATCTCATTGAAAATCCACATACCGAAATTCTGAAAAATGCCGAAAAAGAAACACAAATTGGTCAAAAACATCCCTCTATTCCTCTAGCACAAGACTTATACGGCGATCTTCGTCCCAATTCTGCCGGTCTAGACCTAGCCAATGATCAGGATTTAATTGTACTGAATCAAACGGCGCAGAAGTTAAATCAACATCAATGGCAAGCCCAAGCCTTAGGTAAAAACTTAAGCATTGAAAATATCCCTCAGAATGAAAGCCTGCAAAGTTTAGCCATTGTTAATCCTGCAAGTAATTCAGATATCGTGGGTCATGTGCAAGAAGCCACAGCAACTCAAGTGAATCAAGCACTTGAAAATGCCGTAAATGCACAATCTGAATGGAGCAATACAGCAAAAAATGCCCGTGCGGCTTGTTTGCAACGTGCAGCAGATATTATGCAATCACGTTTGCCCGAGCTGATGATTTTACTCTGCCGTGAAAGTGGTAAAACCTATTCCAACGCCATTGCAGAAGTCCGCGAAGCAATCGATTTTCTACGCTATTATGCAGCACAGGTCATTGATTTAGAAAATGATACAATCATTGAACCACTGGGCACGGTGTTATGTATTAGTCCGTGGAATTTCCCCTTAGCCATTTTTGCCGGTCAAATTTCTGCTGCATTGGTTGCAGGTAATACCGTGATTGCAAAACCTGCTGAACAAACCCCACTCATTGCCGCAGAAGCAATCAAAATACTCTGGCAAGCAGGCATTCCAAACGATGTCGTACAACTTTTACCAGGACAAGGCGAAACCGTTGGCGCTCAATTAAGTAGCGATGCTCGTATTCAAGGCATCATGTTTACTGGCTCAACTGAAGTTGCCAAAATTTTACAAAAAACACTTGCACAGCGCCTAAGCAGCTCAGGTCAATCTGTTCCCTTAATTGCGGAAACCGGTGGTCAAAATGCGATGATTGTTGACTCCTCGGCATTAACTGAACAAGTGGTTTTAGATGTGGTCAGCTCGGCTTATGACAGTGCTGGTCAACGCTGTTCAGCGCTGCGTGTTTTATGTGTGCAAGAAGATAATGCCGATAGCGTCATCACCATGCTAAAAGGTGCCATGCGACAACTACGGGTTGGCAATCCATTCTTATTAAAAACAGATATTGGTCCAGTCATTGATTTAGAGGCGCAAAACAATATTCAAAAACATATTGATCAAATGCGTGCCAAAGGTCATCCAGTGCATCAATTCATGTTCAATCCTGAACACGATTCAAGCTTAGCCGAAGGTACATTTATTCCACCGACTTTGATTGAGCTACCGAATTTAAATGATTTGCAACGCGAAGTTTTTGGTCCAGTCTTGCATGTCATCCGTTACAAATATGGCCAATTAGAACAGTTACTTCAGCACATTAATGCCAAAGGTTATGGCTTAACCATGGGCTTACATACCCGTATTGATGAAACGATTCAAACCGTGATTGCGCATGCAGAAGTCGGCAACTTATATATTAATCGTAATATTGTCGGTGCTGTGGTCGGAGTTCAGCCTTTTGGTGGTGAAGGTCTATCAGGTACAGGCCCTAAAGCCGGTGGACCAATTTATCTTTACCGCTTAATGCAAAGCTGTTCAGCAAAAAAACTGGCCATCCCTTTTGCCACTCAAGCCACCAAAACCCAGCCAGCACATCAACCTTTATATGAGATCTTTTACACGTGGGCAGAAAAGAATTTCCCTCAATATAAACTGAATCCATCCCCTGCGTTCTGTTCTGGTCATCATTATGAATTACAAGGCCCTACAGGAGAGAGTAATCAATATGTGGTGTTGCCGAGAAAACGTGTCCTCTCTTTAGCCGATCAAGAGCAGGATCAGATCCAGCAATTGTGTGCAATTTTTGCGGTAGGCAGTCAACCGACGGTGCTTGCAGAAAATACTTTCGTGCTGAAATATTTGCAAAAAATGCCAAAAGAAATCGCGAGCAATTTCTCTATCATCCAAAATATTGAAACGGATCAATTTGATGCAGTGTTACATCATGGAACCAAAGTGGAACTACAAAAGCTGCAAAGCAAAATTGCTGCCCGTAAAGGTGCGATTATTGGCGTCACGCACTTAGAACCACTTAGTCATGACATTCCTTTAGAACGCTTTGTCATTGAACGGGCGATCAGTATTAATACCGCAGCGGCGGGAGGAAATGCCAGCCTAATGACACTCACGCAAAGCTAAAAATTAACATTTAGCCCCTATAACTAAATGTCTTTTCCTTTTCAGCCAAGTCGACTACTCCCTAATCTCGTTGACTTGGCTATTTTTTTATAAATGGATCAACCTGCATTAAGCTGGTTTTGATCCGCCTGTTGCAAAAGTACTTTTAACGCTCATAAATAAGATCAACTAAAGATTCAAGCAAAACACCTGTTCACACGATATTTCTACTGCTTAATTGGGAATAAGTTTAGTCATCTTATGCAAACTTTGTTACCATCCCTGTTTTCAATGTGTTTGTGATTTTTACTGCATATGACTTCAGCTTATCAGTTACAACTTGATGCCAAGATTGCACGTATTTCTGCTCAATTTGCCGAATTTAATCCCCCTTCTTTAGAAGTGTTTCAGTCGCCTGAACAAAACTTCCGTATGCGTGCAGAATTTCGTATTTGGCATACTGAAGATGATATGTTCTATGCCATGTTTGAACGCAATGAAGACGACAAACAAAAAACCGTTGTTCGTATAGATGAATTCCCGATTGCAGATCAAAGCATTAACGATTTAATGCCAAAACTATTGGCAGCTTTAAAAGCAAATCCTATTTTGGAAGCGCGTTTATTTGAAGCACATTTTCTGGCAACGTTAAGCGGTGAAGTGCTGGTTTCACTCATCTACCACCGTAAACTTGAACAAGAGTGGGAAGTTGCTGCCAAAGCTTTAGCCGAACAACTTAACATTAAGTTGATTGGTCGTAGTCGCGGTGTAAAATTCGTCTTGTCTGATGAGTATGTGGTTGAAGAACTCCAAGTTTTTGACCGTACTTATAAATACAAACAAATCGAAAGTAGCTTCACACAGCCGAATGCGCAAGTGTGCCAAAAGATGCTGGAATGGGCATGTAATGCTGCTGAACAGTCAGATAAAGACTTACTTGAGCTGTACTGTGGTAATGGTAATTTTACCCTACCGCTTTCAACCAAGTTCAAGCGTGTACTGGCGACAGAACTGGCTAAATCATCGGTTTATGCTGCACAGTGGAATATTGAACAAAACCAAATTGACAATATTCAAGTTGCACGTCTATCAGCGGAAGATTTCACTCAAGCCTATAATGGTGAACGTGAGTTCCGTCGCTTACAAGAAGCCAATATCGACATCTCAAGCTATGATTTCGACACTGTTTTTGTTGATCCGCCACGTGCAGGTATTGATGATGAAACCTTAAAGTTGATTCAACGCTTTGAACGCATCATTTATATCTCTTGTAACCCTGATACATTACAAGACAATTTAAAAACTTTATCCCAAACGCACAAAATCACCAAGTTTGCGATGTTTGACCAATTCCCATACACCCATCATGTAGAATCAGGCGTACTGCTCGAAAAAATTTAAACAATTTATTTCGCTGTAAGAAAGCTTATTTTTTATATTCTGATGAAGCTCAATTGAGCTTCATTTTTTTATTAAAATAAAAATCAGTAACTTATAAATATTTTCAAATAGTCAATGTCATAATACCGTTAAACTTCTCTGCTACTATCGGAAAATTTACTGTTCGATTGCTGCTTTTATCGCTTGAGTAGACTTGTTTTATTTACCAGATTGGCTATATTTCGAACTATATTAAGTCGTGTATGAAGGCTCTATGAGTTTTTGGCAAAAGCTGTTTTCTGCTAATCAACAGCAAAACGAACAGAAAAATCAAATTTCTTGTGTCGAAAATGATTGCTCTTGTAAATCCAATGAACAACTGATTCAAGCTTTAGCAAAAGCGACAGATGAAGAAGTCATCATTGGAATTAAAAAGGTTTTAGCTTCGCGAGGTTATAGCCGTAAAGAGTTAAATGAACTACAGCATCTACCACTCCAATAGTAGAATCTGACAAAAAGCATTTAGATTATCTAAATGCTTTTTTATTTGTCGATACGCTAGATTTATCTTTAAGCTTTATCCCTTCACTTCTCTCTTGGCTACTGACGCTTAGTCAAACGAATGTGATGCATCTTGAGCATTGCATTTAAACATCACTCTACTTACTCAGTCCCCATGAGGCGATGGCTTTTTACCTATACGCTTGCAGAAGCAATATGGGGCGTTCTGAATAAAAGCAGAACAAATTTATTCAACCGAATGAAATATTCGATTCTTTCATACAGAAACAGTAAACTACATCAACAATATACACTTGTAACTTTATGGGCTAAGCGTACGATGCGGCAGCAGAAAACACGATTTCCTTTAGGGACACATCTGATCGTCAAACATTGGGGATACTCTCATCATGGCATTTATGCAGGACGTGGTCGGGTCATTCATTATTCAGGTTTTGCACATTTATTCAAAAAACGCCCGATTGAAATCACATCGCTGGAAAAATTCAGTTTTGGTAAAACCATTATTGTTCAAAGCTATACCCAGCCAAAATTTGTCGGTCGTAAAGTGGTTCGTCGTATGCGTTCACGCATGCATGAAAACAGCTATCATCTGATTATGAATAACTGTGAACATTTATGCACTTGGGCCATTACAGGTGTAGAAAGCAGCCCACAAGTGATTCGTATGATGAATCGTCTCACCACCATTGGCTATGTCAGCTCAATTATGAGTTATATGAACAGTATGCTATTGACTGTCACCACCACCTGTTTTGCCTTGGTTTTGTATATCAAGAAGAAATTACGCGATAAAGCCAAACATAAAAATATAGATTATTTATTTTTAAAAGATGATAAACATAAAAATCCGTAATTTGAGTTCTGGCAAATATAAATTTTTTAAATCAAATTACCTTTATGCGCAACAATCACGGGCGGCAAGTCTTCACCCAATGAACTCAGCATTTCCCGCTCTATGTTGCGTACCATCGAATCTAAAGCCAAATCATTTTCCTGAATGCCAAAGGGTTCTTCCAACTCTGCACTTAAGGCATCTAAACCTAAAAACAAGTAAGCAATCAGCGCGACAATGACAGGAGTCCAAACCCCTAAACTGGATTCAAGACTAAACGGCAGAATAAAGCAAAATGAATACACTGCACGATGTAGCAACACAGAATATGAAAATGGCAGCGGTGTAGATGAAATTCGGTCACAACCTGCATGAATATCGCCAATCGCAACAGTATGCTTGGTTAATGTACTATAAATAACATCGGTGATCTCAGCGCGTTTATAAATACCGACTAAATCTTTTTGAGTGATTTCCAATACATATTGCGGTGGGTTCATATGGTCACTCAGCACCTGCCATTGCTGCTGTGTCAATTGTACATGTGGCTGATAATGCTCAAATGAATGCGTCTGTTTACGTAGCCGATCACGTAATAAATGAGTAAACAGCATGATACGGTAAATCAATACTTCACGCGGTTGATCATCTAACACATAAGTATCCCGTATCATATGTCGTGAATTGGCAATTAAAGCCCCCCACAACTTACGTCCTTCCCACCAACGCTCATAACACGCAGTATTTCTAAAGCTTAGAAAGATCGATAAGATCACCCCAAAAACAGTAAAACCTATCGCAGGAACTTCTGGCACCGAAACATAATGATTCTTCGACAAATAAACCAAAGTCGTCGAGATCAGTACCACCATCATCAGTGCAGGAAAAACTTTAGGCAGAATTGTGCCGTGCCAAGCAAACAGCAATGCAAAACTATTGGTTTTATCTCGAATAATCACGGCAAGTCCTTATTAATCTGCATGAAAAAGCCCAACCTAAGTTGAGCTTTTATGGCTTATTTCAGCATAGTGGCATTCGCATTGAATGCCAATCTTTTACTAGAAATATCCTGCTTTGGTTATTTGCCTGGTTTAAAACTATCTTTTAAATCCAAAATACGGTTAAACACAGGTTTGTCGCTGGTATGATCATATTGATCCGCAACGAAATAACCTTCACGTTCAAACTGGAAACGATCTTCAGGTTGCGCTTGTGCCAATGCAGGTTCAATCACAGCTTGAAGTACCGTTAAAGAATCTGGGTTTAAGTTCGCCAAGAAATCATCATCGGCATCTGGTGCAGCTTCAGTAAATAAACGGTCGTAAACACGAACTTCAGCAGCAATACCTTTTTCCGCAGAAACCCAATGCACCACCCCTTTCACTTTACGCCCTTCAGGGTTTTTACCTAAAGTTTCAGGGTCAATTGAACATTTCAGCTCAATCACTTCACCGTTTGCATCTTTAATCACTTCATCGCACTTAATCACATAAGCATGACGTAAACGTACTTCACCTTCAGGCGTTAAACGTTTAAAGCCTTTCGGTGGCACTTCTTCGAAATCTTTACGATCGATATAAATTTCTTTCGATAAAGGAATAATACGCTCGCCCATGTCGACATTTGGATGGCGCGAATGCGTTAAATCCATATCTTCAGGAAGATTGGTTAATGTCACTTTAAGCGGGTTTAACACGGCCATACCACGTGCAGCGGTATTTTCCAGTGATTGACGAATACAGAACTCAAGCATTGCTACATCGACAATACCATCAGTTTTCGACACGCCTACACGCTTACAGAAATCACGCAAACCTTCCGCAGTAAAACCACGACGGCGCATACCAACAACAGTTGGCATACGTGGATCATCCCAACCATGAACATGACCACCTTCTACCAACTTACGAAGCTTACGTTTAGAGGTGATGGTGTAATCAATATTTAAGCGACTCGATTCGTACTGACGTGGAACGGCTTCAGATTTAACTTTCTCTACTACCCAATCATAGAATGGACGGTGATCTTGGAATTCAAGCGTACACAGTGAATGGGTAATGCCTTCAATCGCATCAGATAATGGATGAGCATAGTCATACATTGGGTACATTTTCCATGTATCACCTGTTTGATGATGCTCAGAATGAAGTACACGATACAAAATCGGGTCACGCATATGCACGTTTGGAGAAGCCATATCAATTTTGGCACGTAGCACCGCTTGACCTTCACCCAACTCGCCATTATTCATTTGAGTAAAACGTGCAAGATTTTCTTCCACACTTACATCACGATAAGGTGAGTTTTTCCCCAATTCAACAAAATTACCACGGTTTAAACGAATTTCTTCAGGTGATTGCAAATCGACATAAGCATCACCTTGATTGATTAATTGAATTGCCCACGTATGCAGTTGGTCAAAATAGCTTGATGCATAGCGCGGTTCGCCATTCCAGTCAAAACCTAACCATTTTACATCGTTGGCAATCCCATCAACATATTCTTGTTCTTCTGCATCAGGATTGGTGTCGTCAAAACGCAGATTACATACGCCATCAAATTCTTGTGCAATACCAAAGTTCAGACAAATGGCTTTGACATGACCAATATGTAAATAACCATTTGGTTCTGGTGGGAAACGTGTCACCACCTGCTTTGTACGACCTGCTGCTAGATCTTCGGTAATGACTTGGCGTACAAAGTCTAAGCCCGGCTGTTGTTCTTGCTGCGCAGCATCGACAGATTGAGTATTAGTTGTCGGGTTATTTGGCAGGGATGAAACAACATCATTCGGCTTCATAGTTGATAAATCACTTCTATAAGATAAAATAGGATAATTAAAACGCGATTCTCGTTTTTTAACAAAGAAAGTCGCGTTTTTGCTTGCCTTGTAGTTTACAGTTTGCTTATGCTTCTCTCAACCAAAAACCCATGGCTTTTTTGTCCATGATCAGGAGATTATAAAATGAGTTTTCCTCAAGTCGAATTAAACACCAATAAAGGACGTATTGTTCTTGAACTTAACTCAGAAAAAGCACCTATTACTGTTGCTAACTTCTTAGAATACGTTCGTGATGGTTTTTATGATGGCGTAATTTTCCACCGTGTGATTGACGGTTTCATGATCCAAGGCGGTGGCATGGATGAAAATTTCAAAGAAAAAGCAACTCGCGATTCTATTGAAAATGAAGCCGACAATGGCTTAAAAAATGACTTAGGCACAATTGCAATGGCGCGTACTCAAGCTCCACATTCTGCATCTGCTCAATTCTTCATTAACGTTGGTAACAACGCGTTCCTTAACCACTCTGGCAAAACTGCACAAGGTTGGGGTTATGCTGTATTTGGTAAAGTGACTGAAGGTCTAGACATCGTTAACGAAATTAAAGGTGTTCGCACTGGCAACCGTGGTTACCATGCTGACGTTCCTTTAGAAAATGTTGTAATCGAATCTGCTAAAATTATTGCTGAATAATTTTAAATCCTCCCCAGCCCTCCTTTGATAAAGGAGGGAGCTAGACTCTCATTCAAATACGAGATTCTCCTCCCTTTAAAAAGGCAGGAACTTTCCGCCATAAAATAAAGGTTTATTCCTTTAATATAAAAGTTGGGAAGTCCCTCTTTCTCAAAGAGGGATTTAGGGAGATTTAAAAGGAATATAAGTGACCTATCTGTTTATCGCTGATTTACATTTGTCACCTGAACACCCTCGACTCGTTCGGGGTTTTTTGGATTTATTAGTACACTATCAAGATAAAAATACCCAACTCTATATTTTAGGTGATTGGTTTAATGCATGGATTGGTGATGACTACACTGCCCCATGGTTAGATGACGTTATTAAGGCCTTAAAACAGTTCAATCAAGCTGGTAATCAAATTTATTTCCAAGTCGGTAATCGTGATTTTGCTTTAGGTAAGCAATTTCTAAAACAATTTAACGGTATTTTATTGCCCGACGTCGATACTTTAAAAATAGGCAACATTCAAATACGCCTTGAACATGGCGATTTACTCTGTACCGATGATGTGTCCTATCAAAAATTTCGTAAGATTATTCGCAATCCACTGCTTTTAGGCTTTCTTAAAAGCATGCCGCTCAGTTTCCGTCAAAAATTGGCCAATGGCTTCCGTAAAAAAAGTACAGAAACCAAACAAGTAAAATCCTATGCCATTATGGATGTAAATCAACATGCCGTTGAACAATCACTTCAATCGGTGGATTTACTGATTCATGGACATACACATCGCCCTGAAATTCACCATGAATTTGGTAAGACTCGTATTGTTTTAGGTGATTGGCGTGAAAAAACATCTGAGGCAATGATTTTGGAAATAAATGAAAATGCGGAATGGCAATTCATTCAATTTAAAATACTTTAACAATATGATTATTTTTTATTCACCACAAAAGCATTGATTTCAACTGTATCAATGATCTGTTCAATAAATGCCCGCATATTTACAATATTCACCATCGGTAAGACCACAAGATTTTGCTCAAAAAAATATGTATTACAATCTAAATAATCATTCATTGTTTGAATCAATCTTACAGAATCATAAAAGTTAAATTCATAAATTTCTGTTTCAATTTCAACATCTAATCTAAAACAACCTTTTGCTTCAATTAATCATTCTATTTCATCAATATCATCTGGTAACAATATTTGATATTTTGCCATAAGCTTCCTCATTTTAAATTATTAGTTATGAATACATTATTTGCTATTATTAAATAGATAATCACTTAATTTGGTTTTAATCATGGATTTATTAAACATTTCAAAAACGCGTTATACAACAAAAGCCTATGATCCTATTCGAAAAATTCCGCAAGAACAAATTACCCGTTTATTAGAAATTTTACGTTTAACGCCATCTTCTATCAACATTCAACCTTGGCATTTCTTTATTGCTGATAATCAAGCGGCGAAAGAGCGTATCGCAAAGGCGTTGGTTGGAAAATATGCCTATAATGCACCTAAAGTTTTAGAGTCATCGCACACTATTTTATTTTGTACCAAGGCAGATATCAGCGAACAACATTTAGATAACTTGTTAACTCAAGATGATATCAGTGGTCGCTTTAAAGACTCAACTGCCAAACAAGGACAAAAAGATAGCCGTGCAGGTTATGTCAATTACTATCGAAATGAAAAAGGTGATATTCAGCGCTGGGCTGAAAATCAAACCTTTATCGCGCTGGGTCAAATCTTGTTAGCGGCAGGGATTGAAGGCATTGATGCAACGCCAATTGGTGGTTTTGATGAGCAAATCATTAATGATGAATTACAGTTAACCGAAAAAGGTTTAGTGCCTTCTGTATTACTGACACTTGGTTATCGTAGCGAAAATGATTTTAATGCAAAACTGCCAAAATCTCGTTTAAGTAAAGAAGAAATTTTCACTCAGCTCTAATTAAAAATTACTTACAATAAAAGGGGATATATTCCTCTTTTATGTCATTTCAGGACTTATTTTTTAAACATTATTCAGGTATATTTGCACAAAAATTACACGGTCGGACATCTTTATGCCAGTTGCCTCTAAAATGCCAATAAAATTCGAATGTACAAACTGTAATAAAATTTATATGCATCCATATCGAATAGATGCTTTTGCTTTTTATCCTGACTGCCCTGATTGCAACAAGGCTGGCTTACTTCTAGGCACAGCCGAGATCACAGATTTTATTAAATACCCAAGTACTTTTGCAAAAAATCTATTCAAACAGATAGCGCATAAGCTAAACAAATAACACTGGCTAAGCCCAACGTTAAACCTAGAGCAGTTATTGGTGTTAATTTTTCTTTAAAGATGATTAAGCCACTTAATGCACCAAATACAACCACAAGAATATTCATGCCTGCAAAGACAATTGCAGGTGTGTCTTTCAACAGCATATGTGCTTTAACGTAAAGTGCAATATTGGCAAAATTCAACAAACCCAATCCCATTCCAGCCAGTATATTTTTTCTATTACCAACGGTTTTGGTGGTCATAGCAATATAAGCCAATGACAATATAAAGGCACAAATAAACATTAAATTCAGTGCAACAGCAAACTGAAGCCCCAATCCAGTCGTATACTTTAACAACACATCAATTAAGGCATAGCCAAACCAAACCAATGCCAGATACAGCATGGCTTGCTTTGTCGATGACTGCCCTGTTTTATCTTGTTGATGAGAAAATAAAAGACTTAATACAGCGAACACACCTAAAACAATACCGATTATTTTGAGCGTATTGAACTGTTCCTGAAAAATAAAAAATGCCGCCAATAAGGACAATACCACGGACAAACGCTGGGCAATTTCAGTTTTCACAATACCAGCATATTGCAAAGACTTCGCTAAACATAAAAAAACACTCGGCAGTAAAATACCCAAAGCAATAATTAACCACCACGGCGTATTGATGATTGAAATATGCTGTAAATCTGGCTTAAACCAGAGGAAACACAGCACACTTGCAGAAGCGTAGTTCCATACAATCATTTGTAATACATCAAAACCTTGCGCTTTAGCGAGCTTTAAAAGAATTGAGACAATTACGCTACAGCATGCTGCGGCCAATATAAGTTCCATCTTTTGCCTTATTTTCCTTATTTATAATGGTTTAGGGTTAAATACAAAAAAGCCCACAATAGATGTGGGCTTTTGATTATAGATAATCTTTAGCGATTATTTATAACGATTGACCATTTTCTCTAAAGAAATTGGACGAATCTTGTCTGCATGACCCGCAGTACCAAATGATGTATAACGATCTACACAAATTTGTTTCATTGCATCAACAGTTGCAGCGAAGAATTTACGTGGATCAAATTCGCTTGGTTTTTCAGCCATCATACGGCGCATTGCACCCGTAGAAGCCAAACGTAAGTCAGTGTCGATATTAATTTTACGCACACCGTGTTTGATTGCTTCAACCAATTGTTCAACAGGAACACCATAAGTCTCTTTGATGTCGCCGCCAAATTCATTGATCACAGCCAACCATTCTTGTGGCACAGAGCTTGAACCGTGCATCACAAGATGTGTATTTGGCAATGCCGCATGAATTTCTTTAATGCGGTCAATGGCTAAAATATCACCTGTAGGTGGACGTGTAAATTTGTACGCACCGTGTGAAGTACCCACTGCAATTGCCAAAGCATCTACATTGGTATCCGCAACAAATTGAGTTGCTTCTTCAACTGAAGTTAACAGTTGTGAATGGTCAAGTACGCCTTCAGCGCCTACGCCATCTTCTTCACCAGCCATACCAGTTTCAAGGCTACCTAAACAGCCAATCTCACCTTCAACTGAAACGCCACATGCATGTGCCATCGCAACAGTACGACGAGTAACATCTACGTTATATTCGTATGAAGTTGGTGTTTTACCATCTGCACCGAGTGAACCATCCATCATTACTGATGAAAAGCCCAATTGGATAGAACGCTGACATACATCAGGATCTGTACCATGGTCTTGATGCATAACCACTGGAATATGTGGCCATTCTTCAATTGCAGCCAAAATTAAATGACGTAAGAACGGAGCGCCTGCATATTTACGAGCACCCGCAGATGCTTGAACAATAACAGGTGAATTCGTTTCATCTGCGGCTAACATAATTGCACGCATTTGTTCTAAATTGTTTACGTTAAATGCTGGTACGCCGTAGTTGTGTTCACCGGCGTGATCCAAGAGCTGGCGCAATGAAATAAGAGCCATAATGTCCTCCCAGGTAATGCCCCATATTCTACATGCTGATTGCTTTCAATTCAGCAAGAAAAAACACTATTTCAAAAAAAGTCCCTGCATTTGCAGGGACTTTTAAATAAAAAATGAAAAACTTAATGCGTTGTTGCGTTCGAAGCCGCTTCTTCAACCGCAGGTGTCGCTGCATCTGCATCGACATTCGAGACTGCCGCCGGTATATCTGTATTTTTTTCATCCAAAACAGGTTGATCAATTGAATCAATCACTGCTTGCTGTTCTGGTGTGACTTTTTCTTCTACTGCTACAGTTTCAGCTGTCTCATTTTTAGGTGCTTCATCTTTCTTCGCACAAGCCGTTAAAGCTAAAGGAGCAATCAGTAATGCTGCAAGTGTTAGTTTTAAGTTCATCCGATTTTCCTACCGCAGGAGATTTAATGAACATGATTTTATTGCAGTTATATTTCATTTTAATGACGAAAAAATGAATCAAAAACAAAAAAGGCTGATCATGAGATCAACCTTTTCATCAAACAGTCATCATGACATTGCTGTCAATTAGGCACGTTCAAGCAATACTGCAACGGCTGGAAGTGTTTTACCTTCGACAAATTCAAGGAAAGCACCACCGCCTGTAGAGATATAACCAATTCTATCCGCCACGGCATATTTGTCGATCGCAGCTAAAGTATCACCACCACCCGCGATAGAGAAACCTGCTGATTCAGCAATGGCTAAAGATAATGCTTTCGTCCCTTCACCGAATTGATCAACTTCAAATACGCCAACTGGGCCATTCCAAAGAATTGTTTTTGAGGTTTTAATAATTTCAGCAAATGCTTTTGCCGTTTCTGGACCAACGTCTAAAATCATATCGTTGTCAGTCACATCGGCAACGTTCTTAACCACGGCTGTTGCTTTTGCCAATGAACCCAAGAAATCAGCAAAGTCGATTTCCGCTGCATCAGCAACCACAACATCAGTTGGTAATGGTACTGAAACTTTTGCCGCAATCGCTTTAGCTGTGTCAATCAAATCTGTTTCACACAGTGATTTACCTACGTTGTAACCTGCCGCAGCAAGGAAAGTATTGGCAATACCACCACCAACAATAATTTGGTCACAAATTGTAGAAAGTGAAGTCAGCACATCAAGCTTAGTTGAAACTTTAGAACCGGCAACAATGGCAACCATTGGCGATTCAGGCGTTTTAAGCGCACGACCAAGTGCATCTAATTCAGCAGCAAGTAAAGGTCCTGCTGCTGCAACTGGTGCTAAACGAGCTACACCTTCAGTCGAAGCTTCTGCACGATGTGCTGTACCAAAAGCGTCCATGACAAACACGTCACAAAGTGCTGCATATTTTTCTGCAAGTTCAGGGTTGTTTTTCTTTTCACCATGATTGAAACGCACATTCTCAAGCAATACAACTTGACCCGCTGCAACCTCAACACCCGTTAAATAATCTTTCAATAATTGAACGTCTTGACCCAAAGCTTGAGTCAAATAAGCAGCAACTGGGGCTAAAGACTGTTCTGGTTTAGCTTCACCTTCAACGGGACGACCAAGGTGAGAACAAACCATTACCGCAGCGCCTTTTTCAATCGCTGCTTGAATAGTAGGAAGTGCAGCGCGTAAACGTGCATCACTTGTAATCTCACCATTTTTGACAGGTACGTTTAAATCTTCACGGATAAGAACGCGTTTACCTGTTAAATCGAGGTCAGTCATACGCTGAAAATTCATGTATAGCTCTCTTGATAGATATAAAAATCGCCCGATTTTAAATGATTATGCAGAAAAAGGTTAGCTTCTTTTGCATAAAAGCTGTCGAAAGGCAAACTTTTGATTATGATAGTCAAAAGCCACATCATGATTCGGAACACATGTCTATTCACCCAGATCCAAATATCAATCGCTTAAATGTTTTAGGCGAACCATTGGCAAGTTGTTGCTACTCTCCTATTACGGGATATTTTCGTAACGGTTTTTGTCATACAGCGACAACAGATCTAGGTCAGCATACAATGTGTGCACAAATGACCGCTGAGTTTCTTAACTTTTCGCAAAAAGTAGGTAATGACTTGATCACACCGTTACCAGAAGTCGATTTCCCGGGTTTAGAGCCGGGTGATTTTTGGTGTATTTGTGTGACCCGTTGGGTAGATGCTTACCAAGCTGGTATTGCTCCCCCTATTAAAATTCAAGCTTGCCATCAAGCAGTGCTCTCTTATGTTCCGCTTGATGTTCTTATGGAATATGCAGTGTAATGAATACATCTCAAATTATTTTGGCTTCCAGCAGTCAAACCCGTAAAGACTTAATGAATCGTCTTCGCATCGACTATCAAAGCATCGTGCCCGATATTGATGAATCTCCGCGCGGTGAAGATCATGCTGACCATTTAGCCAAACGACTGGCTTTTGAGAAAGCCAAAGTGATTTCAGAGCAGCATCCTGAAGCCATTGTGATTGGATCAGATCAAGTGGCATGGCGTGAAGGTGCACCCGATATTTTTATTGGAAAACCTTTGACTGTTGAAAAGGCAGTCAAACAACTGCAAGCCAACTCCGATAAAATCGTGTATTTCAGTACAGCATTAAGTGTACAACAACTGGCTACAGGCTTTGAGCAAACACTGGTTGAACACTACAAAGTTAAATTCCGTAAACTCGGACTGGCTGAAATTGAACGCTATATCGAAGTTGAACAACCGCTCATGTGTGCAGGAAGTTTCAAATGTGAAAGCTTAGGTATCAGCTTATTTGAGCAAATGAGTGGGCAAGATCAAACCACTCTCATGGGCATGCCGATGATTCAGCTGTGTCATATCCTGCGTCAGTTGAATATTTTAGTTCCTTAATTTTAGGCTGTATTTATGTCTCAACCTTTAGATATATTAGGCGGAATCACCGCTGAACAATTCCTTGCCGAATATTGGCAAAAAAAACCATTACTGGTACGTAATGCACTTCCAGAAATTGCGAATCTGTTAGAACCGAATGATGTGATGGAACTTGCACTAGATGAAAATATCACTGCGCGTTTAATCAAACAAAAAGATAAAGATCCAAACCAATGGTCAGTGAAATCATCGCCTTTAATAAAAGCCGATTTCCAAAAGATGCCGAAACTTTGGACATTACTGGTTCAAGCTGTTGATCATTACTCTTTTGATTTGGCCGAATTGTGGAAAAAATTCCCTTTTATTCCACAATGGCGCCGTGATGACATTATGGTGTCATATGCTCAAAAAGGCGGTTCAGTCGGTCAACATTTCGATTTTTACGATGTGTTTTTAGTTCAGGGTTATGGTCACCGTCGCTGGCAGTTGGGGCAAATGTGTGATGCAGAAAGCGAATTTGTTGCAGGTCAACCGTTAAAATTACTGCCAGAGATGGATGTTAATTTTGATGAAGTCCTGGCACCAGGTGACTTACTGTATGTCCCGCCGGGTCTATCGCACTATGGCGTTGCTGAAGATGAATGCCTGACCTACTCATTTGGCTTCCGTATGCCGAATGTGGCGGAAATGATGGATCGTGTGAGTGATAAATTTGCTGACGATCAATTGCTTAAAAACCCACTGACCGACATTATTCGTGACAAAATCAGCCCGATTGGTCAAATCAGTCAGGCTGAACTCGAGTATTTAAAAACAAAACTTTTAGCACAATTGCAAAATCCAACCGTGCTTGAAGATGCGCTTATGAGCCTAATGTCGGAACCTAAATATCCTGAAAATATTCCAGATGCTGAAGCAATTGGTACGGGTGATTTAGAGGAAGCGCTTGATTTAGGCTATTCACTTATCCTTGAGCCAGCATCGCGTCTACTCTATACCGAAGACGAAGATGAATTGCTGTTCTGGGCCAATGGTGAAGGTATTTGTATTTCAGATGCATTTGCACCCATTCTAAAACAAATTGCTGATGGTAATCCGGTATTACTTGACGAAAAACTTGATGATCCAGATATGCTGGAAGACATCGTAAACTTGTTAAATGAGTCAATTCTGATGTTATTGCCTGCGGCAGATTCAGAATAATCCAATAATAAGGGGGAAGTTCACATTAGATGACTTCCCCCTTGTCTTCTAGAAGAAAAAATTCGTACTTAACCCTGATTGCATAGAAATCAACAAGTAAATCAATTATAAAACAAACACTTACTTTATTTTAATAATCGCTTGTATTCTCGTACAGCCCGCAACAGACGACAATTTAAGCTCGGCATTGATTCGCTCTAAACGCATTTTCATACTGCGCATACCAACACTTAGCCCTTGCTGCTCCACACAATTGGTATCAAAACCCACACCATCATCTTGCACAATCAAACTTAATTCATTTTCAAATAAATAAACCATCGATACTGTTACATTTTTTGCCTGACTGTGTTTAATAATATTGGTTAAACTTTCCTCTAACACACGAATTAAGGTTAGACATTGCAAAGCCGTAGGAACCGCTTGCCACTCACGAGGAAAGGTCCATTTAGATGAAATCTCGAGTTCATCCATCAGCTGACTAAAACGGTGCCGCACTGGAGCAACCCACATAATGGGACTGACTGGAATCTTATTATCTACAGATGATCCACTATCAATAATTTGTCTTAAATCATCTCTGAGTAATTTAAGCATCGATAAAAACTGCTTATTTGGAATATTGTGTGTACTTTGATCGACTAAAATCATAGAACGAACCAATGAAGAACCTAAGCCATCATGTAAATCATGGGATAAGCGTATTCTTTCTTGTAACCTCACATTTTCAATTTCTAATTGATGTTTTTCATTTAAACTTGAACTTAAGTCATCGCCCACTTGCTTAACCTTAACTTCTAATTCCGCATTAAATGCTTCTACTTTTTTTATATTGCGAACCAACCTCAACCCCAATATCATCACCACAAAGAAAGTAATAATCGGGGCACTATACGGCAATAAAGATTGGGTGTTGGACATGGATTCCGATGATAATACTATAATATCCAGTACAGCAAAAATAACGATTCCTGTTAGGCTAATCGCTAAAAAAATATACTCCATGCTTCTCAATTTAACCGCTTGATAGCTTAAATACAGATAAGTGAGAAAAAACAAACTGACATAGCTTAAAAATATCAGTGGGAAAATAAAACGAACAGCATGTTGTGGCGTCAGAAAGATACCGATGATGATAAACACGCTCATCAGAGCAATCGCTCTTTCC
The DNA here is from genome assembly GCF_000367925.1 of Acinetobacter bohemicus ANC 3994. Classification (GTDB taxonomy): domain Bacteria; phylum Pseudomonadota; class Gammaproteobacteria; order Pseudomonadales; family Moraxellaceae; genus Acinetobacter; species Acinetobacter bohemicus. The sequence goes on along the minus strand of NZ_KB849176.1, from coordinate 780,946 downwards.
ATTTTAACGAAATGTGTTTGGATAAATCTGAGTAAATAAATACAAAAACTCAAGATATACAGAATAAAAAAAACTAAATTGGCTTGGGTTGCCATTAAGCTGCTTGAATAAGGCCATGTTTCTGTAATAAGCACATTAGAAATAAACAACACCCACAACAATGAACTTAATGCGAACCAGCCAAAGGTTGTTTCCTTGGGTCTTAATAACCAAATAACAAAACAGATAATGCCAAAAGTGATAGATAAAATAATATTAATTTCAAATAAAGTTCTAGAATTCCATATTTTTGTTTGATGCAGCTGATAATTTTTTTGTACATTATTAAAGGAAATTTCGCCCAACCCTGCAGATTGAAAAGCGAACCCATTTACATAAATTAAAATTTCATTTTGATCGGACCTTAATCCTGATGCAGGTAAGAGCCAATAACGTGGCATGTTCCAACTTTTTGACAACGGTTCTTGCAGGTTTTGGTCTTGCCAAAGTAAATCACCATTTAAAAAAATAGCACCCGCAGAATTAATATAATCAACTGCAAATGCGATGGGTTCCGCAAGCCTCGTATTCTCTTGGCATAATAATTTCCACTGAATTTTATACCAAGCACTTCCGCTATAATCTTGCCAATGCTTCGTCCAATTATCCGGTAATTGTACTGGCTGCCATCCATGCTGAGGTAAAACCGTTTTTGATGGTGTTTTCACGGCAGAGATAGACGTTATATGCACTGAGCATTGGCTATTAATACTTTGTTCTATTTCTGCATAACTGATTCTGCTGACGAAACAGAGTAAAAAAATAGCCAAGAAATGCAAAATGGAATGGTTCATAAAATCCCTAAGGATCTCGCAGTACTTACAGCCTTTGTTCTTTTCGTGACCGATAGTTTTCGATAAATATGTTTAATGTGACTTTCAACAGTATATTTAGAAACAAATAACTGTTCTGCTATTTCTTTATTACTCATCCCCTGAGCCACCAAGTCGAGGATTTCTGTCTCACGATTGGTTAAATGCGCCACGTCAGAATCTAAAGTTTTATTATCCTTTGACCCTATAATGACTGAAGCTGAAATCTGCTTTAAAATTTCTTGTGCAATAAAAGGATCTATCGGTGCGCCACCACGCAAAATACTCCGAATAGATAACAAAACTTCAGCATCATCACGTTCTTTCAAGACATAACCTGTCGCACCCGCTTTGATTGCTGAAAATAAACTCTCTTGGGTACTCCATGCTGAAATTACCAAAATGAGGGCGCTACTATCTTGCGCACGCAGCTTTTCAATTAGTTCGATCCCATTTCCATCAGGAAGCCCTAAATCAACCAATGCCAAGGAAATATGCTGCTGTTCGATGTGTAAAAATGCTTCTTTCAGATTCTTAGCAAAAATGAGTCCATCATTGTCATAACCCAATTCTGCCAATATATTTCTTAATCGTTCTTGAATGAGACTTTCATCCTCAACAATTAAAACGGGTACGGGTAAAATCGTTTCTAATCCTGACACAAACTATCCCCTTTTATGACTGTTCAATATAACGACAAACACAATGAAAAGAATATCCCTAAAACCAAGGAGTTTGTTGATTTTTTACTGATCATTAAAATTATATTTTAGTCTTTCTCAGCGCTATCATTTCAATTTGGCACGATAAAATAAAAAGTGCTTGGAATCTAATCCAAGTATCCATAGATCAATAGCGCTGTAAAGAAACAACGAAATGCGCTGTTTCTTTATTCCAACTTCAGCGTTTAGCCATATTGTTTTTTCAAATATTTGACAATCTCTGCTGACTCAAACATCTTCACATCCGTATTACGGTCAACCAAATATGGAACTTGAATATCGCGCCCCATAATTTCAATCACTTTCTCACGCTTACCGCCTTTTAATGGTTGATATTTCCCCGGTTTTAAACGTAATACTGCTGGCCCCATATCTTGCCAGCGCTCTTTAGGCACATTATGAAACTTAAAAGGTAATTCCAGTTCAGTTAATACACCACGCACAATTCGGGTAAATGGACTCGCTTCAAAACCCCATAATTCTAGCAGTTGCTCAGGTGCTTCCCGATCAATAATTTTTTGATTAATCCAAACCCCACGTGCACCATTAATCAAAGTCCCCGCAAAGGCAACGACAGGATATTGAGGATAGTCTGAATATTTCTTTGGCGTCTTACCGCTTTTACCGTAATGCTTAAATAGATAATCGATAATGTCTTTCGACTCATACATCTCGACTCCCGTATTTTCATCCATTAAAAATGGAAAGCGTAATTTCCCACCTTTTTCTTTTACAATTTTACGATATTTTGCCCCGCCTTTTGGACATGGATAGACTTCGTAATCTAAATTTAATAAGGTCAATACTTCCCGTACACGACGACAAAATGGTGAACCTTCAAACTCATAAAGTTTGAGTGATTTTTCAGGCTGCTTGGGAAAAGCTGTGCCACTCACGCCACGCCCACCTGCGGTCAATGTTGAAGCTAAAGCTTGTACTACTTTAAGTTGATGATTCACCATTTTTATCCTTATTGAATTTTCGTTATAAATCGACTAATTTTTCTTTTGCAATCACGATTCCATTGTTATCGGCATAAATATAATCGCCAGAATTGATGGTCACACCACCAAAATACAAAGTTAAATCGACTTCGCCAATGCCTTTACGCTGACTTTTTTGAGGAATTGCAGCCAATGCATGCACACCTAAATCTAATTCAGCAATTGCATCAACATCGCGTACACAGCCATAAATTACCACACCATTCCAGTGATTTTTCACTGCTGACTCTGCAATCATATCGCCCATTAAAGCACAGCGCATTGAAGCACCACCATCAACGACAAGCACTTTATTTGTACCATCCGTTGCCAATAATTCTTTAACACGTGAATTGTCTTCAAAGCATTTTACCGTCACCACCTGACCGCCAAAATTTTTACGCGCCCCATAACTTTTAAAGAATTTACCATCCATCGATGGTGTAACCACTTGAAGATCTTTCTCTGGATGATCATCCAATAAATCGCAAGTTACGAATGCTACATTAGACACTTTTTATCTCCCTTATTTGCACGTTTGTATGCGTAAATTATCATAAATTTCAAACTTATCTGTTTGAGTTCGCGCTGCATCGACCATAGTATGAGCCACTTGCTCTGCTGTCACTGGCTTATATTTGAATGTATTCGGAACCAAATGCGAAAATTTTCGATATAGCTTTTGAGTCGCATCCTCCAAAGTTCGTTGTTCTTGGCGTTCACCTAATAATAATGACGGACGTAAGATTGATACACAGTTAAGATTTAAACTTTGAATATGATTTTCTAGTTCACCTTTCACTTTGTTATAGAAAAATTTTGACTGCACATTGGCACCCATCGCACTAATCAGTAAGTAATGGGTATCTGTTGATTCAAATAAATCGGCAAAATGTGCATTCATTTCATAATCAACGTTATAAAATTTTTGCTTAGACCCTGCTTTTTTCAGCGTTGTGCCCAAACAACTAAATGCATGGCTATAACCATTCACATCTTCATCATTCAACAACAGAAAATCATCTAAAATAAATTGTTGTACTTTTTCTAAAGATTTAAGCTCTATATCTTCATGCCGAACAACGGCTGTGATTTTCTCACAACTCTCAATCTGATTAAGTTGTTTTAGCAGTTCACGCCCCACTAAACCTGTTGCTCCAATCACAATTGCACTTTTAATTGATTTAGTCATTTTTTAAACAATCTCTAGAGGTTATTACTAATCTAACGGTTTCTTTGGAATTTTTATGCATCTAAAATGTTGTCAAAGCAAGTCAAGACTTGACTTAACGTCATAGTTTAATCACAATATGGCACTTGTTTACGGGCTGGTGATAATTCTTCTGATGAAGGTTTTCAGTTGCAATTTCAGCCCGCCCAGACCAATCTATTTCAAGGAGTGCACGAGTGGCAAACTCTGCTCAAGCTAAAAAACGTGCCCGTCAAAACGTTAAAGCACGCAAACACAACGCTAGCTTACGTTCAATGGTTCGTACTTATTTAAAACGTACAGTAGCTGCTATTGCTGCTGGTGACTATGCTACTGCTGCAGCAGCATACAAAACTGCTGTACCAGTAATTGACCGTATGGCTGATAAAGGCATCATCCATAAAAACAAAGCTGCTCGTCATAAGAGCCGTTTAAATGCACAAATTAAAGCTTTAGCTAACTAATTTATGCATGTGAAAGAAGCCCTTTTTAGGGCTTTTTTTGTGTCTATTCATTTTCATATCATAAAAATAAGCCCTATATAGGGCTTATTTTATTTACTTAACACTTTACAGTGTAATTATTTTGCTAAAATTTTCGATACCAAGGGTAAATTTTTACTATTCGACATCGCTAAAATTAGACTGTGACTTTGTGGCATAAGACTCCATTTCTGGTTATTACCGCCACCACAACCATACATAATAATTTCACCGCGCCCATCAGCACTTGGTGTACCACCACCACTCAAGTCTAAACAGCTCTTCCCTTGACGCAGTTGTTGTGTATCACCATTTACAGCGGCTTCCCACACTTGACTCTGTACATCATTACTACATACAGAAAGTGTTCTAGCATTGGTTAAACATAAGTTTGGATATTGTTGACTGTGAATTTTACCAATTGCATCATGAACCCATAACGTCGATGCTTCACCCGTACAACCATTTTTCCCACTCATATAAACATTCAATACTCCTGTATCAAGCTTTTCTACTTTAAGACAGCTATTGCCCATTTTGGCATGACCAACATGCTTGCATTGGCAAATGGAATATCATTCTTCAAGCCAAGACTATCAACAAATTTATGAAATGCTTCTAATGCTTCAGTATTACCATTACTAAGGTCGTTATAATAAACATTGACCCAACGATTCAAACGGTAAATTTTAATTTGTTGCTGGGTATAACGTACCATTTCAGTTTGAGCATCTGGAGAAAACTCATCTTTAAAGCGACGATAAGAATCATAGAGCAGTCTAAATGTCGGCGATAGATTAACGATTTCCTTACCCTTATTTTGCAACAAGGCTTGTTCCAACTCTGGCATTTCAACACGTTTTAAAGCGGAATAACCATCTTCCTGACCAATACTCACATACGGTGGCATAACATCAGTACTGACAGGAATTGTCATACTTGAAAGTTTAACTGCTTGCTCATTGGCTTTTTGACAATATAAATCAACCGCTTGAGGTTGCTCACTTTGTGCTAAATTAATATGAAACTTATTCACTACAGCCAAATTTTTAGGATCAAGGTTAGGATTCATTCGCTGTGATGCTAGTGCAATATTTTGCACACCACTGGCAGACTGCACCTTTAACCAACAACTCGCAGCTGTACCGCTCGTATTGGCTTGCGGCAAATCAAACACATTCCCCCAGTTCCCACGTGCCGCAGGATAAATTAAACCCGACTGATTAACGGGATCATATCCACCCACAATGGTATATACAGGTACACTAAATAAACGCGGCTTTAAATAATTTCCATTCGCACTGTTATACCAAACATTATTCGATTTCGTAGGTACTTTAGGCTGCGACACTTCCATCATTCGCGTTGTTTTATTCCACTTTTTATAACCCGTGGCAGAGTCTTCGGCCCAAACATCACAATCAAACGCAGGCTGAATTTTTTGTTGTGTACTGTATCCAGTATAGTGGGTATAACGTGAAATCGAGCTGGCTGTCGCACCACCCGACATGGCATCCCAACCATATGCATATTTACCGAGGAAGTTTGGCACACCATTTGTACCATCACCCAAATTGGTCGTTCTCCAATTTAAATTTCCGCGCATTTTATTTCTAAAGGCAATATAGCCCCAACCACTATCAGCATGATGTGCGGCCCAGAAATAATTGGTTATGGTATCACTGATCTTAACCGAACCTGGATAGTGCCCTAAACCATAATGATGGCCAATCTCATGACTAAACTCATTTCCAACTGAATCATATAAAGTCAGAATACCATTACCTCCACTTAACCCATGAACATACTCACCTTTATTGGACTCACCTTTATCATTGATCTCTTCATTAATGTATTTACCACGGGCATGATGAATAACAACACTTTGGGTTACTTGTGGTTGTTCCTGACTCTGCATAGATGAACTGGTTACACCCCAGTTTGCAAGGTTAATGCCCGTACTAAAGGTGGATTTAGCTGTATTTTCACGCATGTCACCACCATATACACCACCATTGTCTAAACTTACTGAATCATAAATGACACCACTTGCCACCATTACTTTATCAAGCTTCATATCTTCATATTTACTGACAATCATGCGTGCTGCTGGAATGGTCTGAAAATAATCCGTGCCTGCTTTCTCAGGTTCAAGCAACATGTAATGACCCGTTGACTTAGGTGGATCTGTCAACAAACCCAATCGAATACTTTGAACAACCAACTCTCCCGGTGCTGCAAAATCAATGTCTTCTGAGCGTAAATCACCATTTTTTTTGTTTACAGGATCAACAATACGAATAGATAAACCCGGACGAACCTCATTCCATGTTAATGCTGCTGACCAAGCACGTTTTGAAAATTGTACTCGTGGTCGGTCATCAGCATTGGACTGATCTGACAATGCAATTTGTAAAGGATCATTCAAGTTGACTGTTCTAAGCAATCGATTATCCTGATAGATTTCAGCAGTCAACTGAGCCACCTTACTCATATCCTCAGTTGGAGTCACCAGTAAAAGAGCTTCCTTTTCACTGGTTAAGCGAGGCATATTTTTCGCTTCATTACCTTTTGGATCAACAACATGACTCTGTGCAAACTGAATCATTGCATTGAAATTACCTGACAAATCATTACGAATTAAACGTAGCTGACCATTTGATTCACAATCATTAAAACCAAGAACACTTGCATCAACAACATCATTAGATGGTTCGACATAATCATGAGTAACAGGTAGTTGTAATTTATAATTTTCACATGAATTATCAACTTCCTGAACTGTATTTGAAGCTCCTCCTTCATAACTACCACCACCCCCACCACATGCCATAAGCATTATAGATAAAGTACACACAGTTAAATATTTAAACTGTAGTTGCATCACATTCCCACCCCAATAGCACCACGACCTCTCCAAAAAGAAAAATTATGTGAGCATATTAAAATTATATTAATCAATACCTTACAAAAACAAATAATATATTAAACTAACAGGAACAGCCATTAGAAAATATGCAAAAGACCGCGCTAAATCTTTGTATTTCCTTGCGTTCTGTTTGGTTTTTTCAAAAAAATGAGTGTGTGTTAGAACATTTATTTACATGAAATAGGTGAATTTATGGATGAATTTTTTTAAAATGTCGGTGTATATAACACTCATTTCAATTTAGTTATTATTGCTATAGACCAAATACTTACAATTGAGAAAAATAAAAGACAGTTATAATTTCTTAAAAACTTGCTTGGTGATTTTTTAGGTCAATTCATTTTTTCTTTTTATTCACATCTATTTTATTTTTCTAATTTTTGAAACTCACGTATTGACAACTCATTCAATTCACCACGCCAAATCCATTTTAGTTTCGACTCTAAGAACTCATCACCTTCAAACCAGACAAACAGACCTTCCATCATTCTAGGCCAATCTTCCTGACTCACGGTATTACGCCCAGAAATCACTGCAATAATGGCGGCTAAAATGGTATCGTGACTCACCGCCAGACTTAAACCAAAATTATCTTGTGGGTGCGTGTTATAAATCAGTTCTAATACATCCACAACACCAGAAATTGGATGTTTCATGCCCGGCAACGCATTTTTCACAAAACTATTAATAAAGCCCAGTGCACCTTGTTTTTGAAAATAAGGACCAGCCTGCTTAATATCCAGTACGAAACTTCCCGGTTCGACCAGCAAACCTTGCTCGACAATCTCAATACAATGGGTATTTTGCGCCAGCGTACTAGAATCAGCACCTTGAATCATTAAAGCAGCGGTATCGACACAGCGTTGTATCGGACTTGAAATACAGTGCTGAATACTTCGGTCTGTATGATCAATTAAATAGGTTCCCCACGCCTGCGCCAAATCACGACCTTGCGAGGTTAACTGTAAATCATAGCCAGCCAAACCCTGCCCAGCCACTACTTCACGAATAGAATGACGAGTAAATAAAGTGACAGGTGTTTTTGCATCGGGCAATAAATCAATTGCCTTCAACATACTTATCGGGAGCAGCTCTAACGCCATGATCCAGCCAAAATAAACATGGTTCGGCACACTATAGCATGTTAAACCATCAGCTCAAGGTCTGTTTGCCATAAGTTCTAGGGCTTGAAATGCCAATTCTTTCATATCCATATTCCGAAATGCAATAAAGCCCCCATTTAACAAGCTCTCCCGTTGATTATATAAAAAAGGGCGTCCTTTTAAATCAACCACTCCCCCCCCTATACGCTCAACCAAACATTGACCTGCACTGGTATCCCATTCACTGGTGGGATGAAAGCGGGGGTAAATATCGACTTTACCCTCAAGGATCATGCAAAATTTGTAAGCACTTCCTGCTTTAAACTCAGCAATACTCACCTTTCGTTTTAATATTGCTAAGTATTCAGCATATTTAGGTTTATCTTGACTACTTTGACTTAAGCCAATTCGAATTTCTGTCGATGGCTGATCTTGCACATATTCCTGCCATAGACCCGTTTGAATCTCAAATTTTAAAGGCAAACCTTGTTTTGGGCAGATATAAATCGTTTGCTCACCTGGAATGGCCAATATAGCAAAAGTGGTATATGCCCCTTCCACCAAACTTAAGTTAATTGTAAATTCAGGTCGTTTATGTAGAAATTCTTTCGTCCCATCTAAAGGATCAAGCAACCAAAAACTTTGCCATTGCTTACGTTCTGTATTATCCCCTTCTTCTGACAATACGGGGATATCTGAGAAATTTTTCTGCAATGCTGTGGTGATAAATTCATTCACCCGATAATCCGCTTGGGTTACAGGTGAATTGTCACTTTTTCTCTCAACATCAAAGGCGACACCTGCACAATATGCTTGATATTCTGCTCGCAAAATTTCACATGCCTGTGTCACAATGGGAACCAACTGTAAAATCAAAGCATCTTGTGGTGCTGTTGTTGTTTTAAACATAGATTACCTTTATATGTCGAATTACTCAGAAAAACCGACCATTATCTTTGATATGGACGGTACGCTCCTTGATCTTGCTTATGATGATTTCATTTGGAATCATCAACTTCCACTTCGATATGCTGCCACACATGGTTGCACACTGGAACAAAGCACCCAAGCCCTATTTCAGTTTTATCAAGAACATAATCATACCCTAAATTGGTATTCGACTCGTTTTTGGAGCTCAAAAGTAGGCGTCGATACGCTTGCATTGCAACAAGAATTTAAACATAACGTTGCTTTACGTGCCGGCTGTTTGGAATTGCTCGATTATTTAAAATCAAATGGTTATTCCTGCTGGATTGCAACCAATGCCGATTGTGAGGGTTTAAAGTTTAAACTTGAACAAACCCAAATAGCGCATTATTTTGATGTGATTATCAGTAGTGAAAGTATCGGCTATGCCAAAGAATATCCTGAATTTTGGCAACAGTTACATGCATTACATCCCTTCCAAATCAATCAAGCCTATTTTATTGATGACACAGAAAAAGTCCTCAATGGCGCAGAAAAATTTGGTCTTCAGCATTTGATTACCATTGCTCAGCCCTCATCTAAAGGACAGATAAGATCTGAAAGCCCTTATCCGATTTTAAATCATTTAACTGACTTCATTGCAATATTGGAACAAGCTGAGGATCTGAAAAAATATGCCTAATCTCTCTCAACAAAACAACGTTGAAAGTATGCGTGTTGATAAATGGCTTTGGGCTGCACGTTTTTTTAAAACACGCTCAATCTCGAAGGCTGCCATTGAAGGTGGTAAGGTTCATCATAATAGTGAACGGGTGAAAGTATCGAAAGAAATTCGTGTTGGCATGGAACTGACCATTCAACAAGGTTTCGACCGAAAAACGATTGTGATCAAAGCATTGTCGGCTATACGCGGTGCAGCACCGATTGCGCAACAACTTTATGCAGAAACTGACGTCAGTATTGCACGACGAGAGTTGCTTGCAACACAAAGAAAGTTGCATAATCTAGCCCGACCTGAACATCGACCTAGTAAAAAAGATCGACGACAAATCAGTAAATTTAAACAAGACAATAATCAGCAGTCTGACCAAAGCTGGTCTTATAATGATGATTAATTTAAGCGTCATATTCTGTCGCACTAGACTGAATTGATATAGAACATAAAGAATCAATCTGTCACTATACTTGAGTGGAACACGTTTAAAAGTAACTCATCCACTTAAGTTAATATTTTTGTGACATCGTTTTGAGGTTGTGAGATGGATGATAATAAAAGTAAGGCGCTTAATGCTGCCCTAAGCCAAATTGAAAAACAATTTGGTAAAAATACCGTAATGCGTCTTGGTGATAATACCGTATTGGCCGTTGAAGCGGTCTCTACAGGTTCTTTAACACTAGACATTGCACTTGGTATTGGTGGCTTACCAAAAGGTCGTATCGTTGAAATTTACGGTCCTGAATCTTCTGGTAAAACCACAATGACATTGCAAGCCATTGCACAATGTCAAAAAGCCGGTGGTACTTGTGCCTTTATTGATGCAGAACATGCACTCGATCCTCAGTATGCACGTAAGCTTGGTGTCGACTTGGATAACCTTTTGGTTTCTCAACCAGACCACGGTGAACAAGCCCTTGAAATTGCAGACATGTTAGTCCGCTCTGGTGCTATTGACATGATCGTTGTCGATTCCGTGGCCGCACTGACACCTCGCGCTGAAATTGAAGGTGAAATGGGCGACTCACATATGGGCTTACAAGCACGTTTGATGAGTCAAGCATTACGTAAAATTACCGGTAATGCAAAACGCTCAAACTGTATGGTGATCTTCATTAACCAAATCCGTATGAAGATTGGTGTCATGTTTGGTAGCCCTGAGACCACAACGGGTGGTAATGCACTCAAATTCTACGCTTCTGTACGTTTGGATATCCGTCGTATTGGTCAAGTGAAAGAAGGCGATGAAATTGTCGGTTCAGAAACCCGCGTTAAAGTCGTAAAAAATAAAATGGCACCTCCTTTTAAGGAAGCGTTATTCCAAATTTTATATGGCAAAGGCGTGAATCAACTGGGTGAACTGGTTGACCTTGCTGTTGCGCAAGAACTGGTACAAAAAGCAGGTGCTTGGTATTCATATCAAGGCAATAAAATTGGGCAAGGTAAAAACAACGTGATCCGTCATTTAGAGGAAAATCCTCAAATTGCACAAGAGCTTGATCGCCTGATTCGTGAAAAATTGTTGACACCAACGACCATGCCTATTGAAGAAAAAGATGAAGTAGAACCAGACTTTCTAGATGCTTAAAACAGAAATTTGTTTTCAAGCTATATAAGTCTTAAACTGTAAAACGCCCTACGGGGCGTTTTTTATTTGATGTGATCGATACACTATGAGCAATTCAAAATTTCCAACAATGCTTGATTATGACGCACTCAAGCAGCAATTTGATGATTCCTCGGTAGAGCCAGACTCTCCTACCACTCCATCTGAATCCTTAGAAGCATTGAACTTTGACGATGAGCAACTTCCTAAAGCACAAGGCCTTACAGGCTCGCGTTTGCGCTCCTATGCCTTTGCTGTGCTGACACGTCGGGAATACTCAAAAGCAGAACTGATTGAGAAACTTGCCTTATATGCGATGGATCGAGATGAAGTTTTAAAGCTGGTCGATGAGTTGGCAACACAAAACTATCAAAGTGACCAGCGTGTTGCCGAAATGATGCTGTCGAGTCAAAAACGCAAAGGCAAAGGGCCTAATCGCATTAAGCTGGCTTTAAAATCAAAAAAAATTGACAGCAGTTTAATTCAGGAAGAATTAAAGGAAACGGATTGGAATGAACAAGCGTATCAACTAAAAGTAAAAAAATTTGGTTTAACTGTAGAAAAAGAAGCAAAACTCAAAGCAAAACAAATTCGCTTTTTAATGTATCGAGGTTTTGAAATGGATGCGATTATTAAAGCAATTACGAGAAAAGAAAATGATTTCTAAGAGAAGGGATTAAATTTATTATTATATAAACTGGTGGCAACCCCACTAGCAAAACTTCGGCACATCATAGTTCTGTTACCGTTGCTACCTTCCGGTCCTGGCGGGGTTCACAGAGTACAATTGCGAAGCCACCAGCGGGGCTACCATTGCAAGAACAGAGTATAGAGATTTTTATTTAACTTGCAAGCGTTCAAACGACTTTTATCAACGTATTGCTTTCATTTGATTATTAAAAAAACAATCTTGATTCAAAACAGTATTTTTGTCTATTTTTTAGCAATGCAATCACTTACTTTAAAACTACGACAAGATTGTAAATGTATATTGCATTTCATAGCATGGACGTTTTTAATGTCGTCAGGTCTTTTAAATAGGGACGCTCTAAAGTCAGCAATTTAGAATGTACCCAAGAATACGAAATGGATATTTTTATGATGCTCAAACAGCATGCTTTATGTGCACTGGTCTTATTTAGCTCAGCCTCACTTTATGCCAATATTCCAATTGAATCCCGTGGATTAAGTCAGAATAGCAGCGAGACTAGCGCAGATAATGTTGCCATTAATTTAGGTGCAACCACAGCAAATGTGCCAACCAATTTGAATTGGCAAATCATGCAAAAAAATCAACAACTAGAAAATGATATTCGTACACTACGTGGCAAAATTGAAGAACAAGGCAATGAAATTGAACAACTTAAACATGAATTAACCAATCGCTACACAGACTTAGATCAGCGACTCGAACTATTACAGCAAAAAATTGATCCAGAAAGTGCGACTTCAGCGGAGGATAACCAACAGGATACTCCTCCCAGCACCTCCAACACGCCAGCCCCAATAGCAGCCACAACAAACACGCAAGCAGCTGTTGTGAATACGCAACCCCAATCTACTGCTGATTTAGATAAAGCTGCATATACTGTGGCTTTAGATGCCTACAAACAAGGCGGTGCTAAAAAAGCAATTGCACCAATGCAAAACTTTATCAAAAACAATCCCAACAGTGTCTATATTAGTAATGCTTATTTTTGGCTCGCTGAATTTAATTTAGCCATTGAACCGACCAATTACACTGAAGCGAAAAAGAATTACAATATTGTCGTCAATCAATATCCTAATTCAGCAAAAGCGGCACGAGCACTCTATCAACTTCACAATATTGCCAAAGATGTAGATCGCAATACAACACTGGCCAACCAACTCAAAAGCAAACTTGTTAAAAATTATCCAAAATCAGAAGAAGCAGGTTATTTTAAAAAATAAGATCAAAAAAAAAGACACCCAATAAGGTGTCTTTTTTGTGCAACGCAAGATTGAATTAACGAACAATGCCACGCTTAGACTGCTCTAAAGAATCAATCAGTAATTGTACTTCAGGAACTTCAGGTAATATTTCCGTGCGAATCTGCTGAATCGCTTGCTCAGTGGTTAAACCATCTTTATAAATCAGTTTAAATGCTTGGCGTAATGCCTGAATAACGTTCTTAGACCAACCTTTACGACGCATACCTTCTACATTCATTGCGAAGGCATGTGCTGGGTTACCCGAGACCATCACATAAGCAGGCACATCTTTTAAAATTAACGAAGCACCACCAATCATACTGTAAGAATCAATTTTACAGAATTGGTGAATACCTGAATTTCCGCCAACCACCACATAGTCACCAATATGTACATGACCAGCAATACCCGCATTATTGGCAAAAATATTATGATCACCAATTACACAGTCATGGGCAATATGGGTATTTACCATCAGCAAGTTATAACTACCGATTTTAGTCAAACTTTGATCTTGAACCGTACCACGATGCAAACTGCAATGTTCACGAATTGAATTGTGATCGCCAATTTCAAGCCAAGTTTCTTCGCCAGCATATTTCAAATCCTGACAAACTTCACCCACACTCGCAAATTGGAATATTTCATTATTTTTCCCAATCCGAGTAAAGCCACCGATAACCACATGCGAATGTAGCTTGGTGCCCTCAGCAATAGTGACCTGTGGCCCAATAATACAATAGGGACCAATTTGCACATCTGAAGCAATGACTGCTGATGAGTCAATAATAGCTGTTGGGTGAATTAAATCGTTATTACTCATGCCTGCTCTATTTTTTGATGCGAAACCATAATTTCCGCAGTAGTTGCTACAATACCATCGACTGTGGCTATACAATTATATTTGTAAATACCACGTTTGTGCATCACCAATTCAGATTTTAAAACCAGTTGATCACCCGCAACAACTTGTTTCTTAAAGCGAACCTTTTCTGCGCCAGCAAAAAGAAACAAAGAGCCTTCACTTGGTTTTTCATTATTCATAATAAAACCAAGTATACCAGAGACTTGAGCTAATGCCTCAACAATCAATACACCGGGCATAATTGGATAGCCGGGGAAATGTCCCTGTAAAAACTCTTCGTTAATTGAAACGTTCTTATAACCCACAATAGCATTATCAGTCACATCAACAACACGATCGACCAATAAAAATGGATAGCGGTGAGGTAAATATTCACGAATTTGTTGAATGTGCATTGGCAATTCAGGCTTCGTAAATGCAGCAGTATTCGACTCAGTCATCATATTCTATTTACGCTTAAAAGTTGATTCAAGGGACTCGATTTGAGTCTGTATATGATCAAGCCGTTTTAGCAATTGGGTCAATGGCACATCTGCTAATTGTTTAAAGCGTACAGCAGCACGTTTCCAATGTAAGCTTTCTAACATTGGCGTACCAGAAGAATAGCTACCCGATTCAGAAATACTTTTTGTGACCATTGACATACCTGTAATTGTCACATTATCCGCAATATTGATGTGACCTACAACACCCACCCCACCAGCAAGCACACAGTTTTTGCCAATTGTGCTACTGCCTGCAACGCCACATTTTGCGGCAAGGGCTGTATTTGCACCAATCTTCACATTATGCGCAATTTGCACAAGGTTATCAATAATGACACCATCTTCCAAAATTGTGTCGTCTAATGCACCACGATCAATACTACAATTTGATCCAATTCTGACATCATGACCAATTTTGACCGAGCCTAATTGTGCAATCCGATGCCACTTACCTTGATAAGGTGCAAAGCCAAAACCTTCACCCCCAATCACACTATTGGCATGAATACGAACCCGATTGCCTATTTTAGTTTCGCCAGTGACAGTCACGTGCGAATCAATAAAACATTGTTTACCAATTTCGACATCATCATCAATTTTGACATGTGATTGAATAACCGTTTCATCACCAATGACACAATGTTCGCCAATCACCACATAATGTCCTATGTAGGCACTATCAGCAATTATGGCAGATGGATGAATTTGCGCTGTGCTTTCAATACCCTGCTGAGTATGTTTTTTCTCAAACACATGGGTCAAAATAGCAAAAGCGAGATACGGATTAGCAACTACAATAAAGTTATCACAGTGATCTAACTGCGCTTTTAAAGCCGACGTAACAATTAATGCACCCGCTTTTGAAGCGCGTGCGTGATCTAAGTATTTATCTGCATTTACAAATGCAATATGTTTTGCTTGAGCAGCATCTAAGCTGGCCAGCCCTTCTAATATTAAATCAAATTGACCGATACACTCGCCTTGTACAAGGCGAGCCAGATCTTCTAAGCGCAATTGTCTAGGATTCATTGATTACTTAATAACATTGACCTTTTGGATCATTTTATCAGTTAAATCATATTTAGCGTCATAGGCAAGTGCTGAATTTTTATTTAAAACAACATCTAAGTTATTTTCTTTACGCAATTGCTCAGCAACTTGTTTCACTCGACCATCCAAAGTTTTATTCATCACCTGAATTGCAGACTGAACCGTCGTCTGCACGCCCTGTTGAATTGAATTAAACTCTTTCAGTTTTGTTTGGTACTGAGTCATCATCTTTTGCTTTTCAGCTTCAGATAAATTTGGGTTTTGTTGAGCACGTTGTTGAATGCCCTCCAACTCTTTACCCAATTGCTCAAGTTTTGTCGTTTGCGGATTCACCATCTGCTGTAAAGAAGCATTTTGTTGCTTTAAATAAGTGCTATTTTCAACCACTTTTTCTAAATCAACCACACCATAACCGGCAGCATGAACAACTGAAGTACTTACCAACCCAGTAACAAGTAGACTCATTAATATTTTATTCATTTTAATATCCTTCTTAAACCTTTACAGGATCGTACTTAGAAAGTACGACCGATTTCAAACTGGATATTTTTAGTATTATCACCCGGTTTATCATTTAATGGGTATGCATAACTGAGTGAAAGTGGACCAATCATGGTAATCCATGTAAAGCCAGCACCTACGCTATAACGCATGTTTTCAGTGTCAAAACCAAAGTTATCTTCACAATATTTTTTAGCATCAACCGCTGGGTTAGCAGCATCTAGATAGAGCATCCCTTTAGGAATATCACATTGGGTATCAAATACTTGTGCACCTTCAGCAAAAAGTACTGGTCGAACTTGACGCGTCCAATCACCCTTAAATGGTAAAGGTAATGCCAGTTCCGCACCAAATTGTATTAGTGCATTACCACCCACTTCCTCAGGATCATAATCTCTAGTTTTCGATTCATTATTCGTCACAGCCGGATATTTAGGACCCAAGGTACTATTGTCATAACCACGAACCGAACCAAAACCACCCGCATAGAAGTTTTTATAGAAAGGCAAATCATTACCATAACCCAACTTACCATAACCACGAAGCACGAAATCATAAGGTAATGGCAAGAAGGCTTGGGCATCATATGTCAATTTCTGGTATTCAACATCACTGCCCGGTAATGCAATTTCAGCATTTACACGATGCGACATACCATTAGTTGGGAAAACAGGACGGTTTAATGTGTTATATGACCAACCTAAATTCAAATTATAGGTTAAAAAATCACCTTCAAACTGATCTTCAAAATCAATTAAATCAACAGCATTTTGATTATTATCCAAACACTTATCTGCAACATCATAGCCTTCAAGTGGATCAGCAGGTCTTGGAATACCATTGAGTATATCTAGTGCAGCTTGTGAATAGAGTTTCGCAGTACAAACATCTTTTCGTAAATTTTTAGCCTTACCGCCATTCGCCAACAAATAGTCTCGAATATAGGTAGAAACATATGCTCCTGTTGTAACATCTGTTTGGTCAATATTTAGACCTGCACTAATACTCTGGTTTTCATCAATTGGATAACCAAAAGTAATACCACCACCAAAACTATCAGTCACATAGTTATTGACGTTATAGTCATCATTTAACTTGGTTTTACGGTAGTACATGTTGTAACCACGACGCACACCATCGATCGTGAAGTATGGATCTGTCACACTTAAATTATAATAATCTTGGGTTTCTGAACGTGATAAATCAATCGCGACACTATTACCCGTACCCAAGAAATTAGTTTGACTTAAGCCTGCTTGGAACGTCACACCACCGCTTTGCGAGAAACCAACAGCAAGTGTACTTGTACCTGAGTGTTGTTCTTCAACATTGATATTTAAATCAACCTGATCAGATACGTTTGGAATACGTGCAGGCTTAATATCAACCGTTTTAAAGAAACCCGTACGCTCTAAACGAACTTTAGACAAGTCAATTTTTTCATTGCTTGCTAAAGCACCTTCCATTTGGCGCATTTCACGACGTAAAACTTCATCGGCTGTTTTTGTATTACCCATAAAATTAATACGACGCACAGTCACCTGTTGCCCCGGATTAATGTAATAGTTCAAATCAACCAGTTTTGTTTCTTTATTAATTTCAGGAACCATATTTACTTCAGCATAGTAATAACCTGCATTACCATATTTACGAAGTAAAAGTTGTTTGACTGCATTTACTTTTTCTTGAGAATAAGTCTCACCATCTTTATAAATTTTTAGTGCTTTTAATTCTTCTGGCTTATACAGTGCATCGCCTAAAAACTTAGTTTCACCAAACTTAAATTGCTCACCTTCTTCCACAGCAACTTCAACAAAGATATTCTTTTTATCTTCACTTAAGTTCAAATTTGAATTGGTAATATTAAAATTGATATAACCCTTGTTTAAATATAATGCACGTAAAGCTTCTAGGCTGGCTGCCATTTTTTCTCGTGCATAGCGATCATTACGTGTAACAATCGAACTCCAACCGCTCTCTTTAACAGCAAAAGCCTGTTTAATTTCGCTTTCTTGGAAAACTGTATTACCAATAATATTGATATCAACAACTTTAGCGGCTTTGCCTTCAACAAAATCAACGGTTAAATCAACACGATTATTCGGCTTAGCCGTGGTAACAACTTTAACATCAGCATCATAACGACCTTGCTGCATATACTGCTGTTCAAGTTCGGTCTCAATGGTTTGCAGGGCAGATTTTTTCAAAACCTCACCTTCTGCAATACCCATTTTTTTTAGCCCTTCTTCTAGCGCTTCTTTAGGTATGAGCTTATTGCCTTTAAACTCAACCTTTGAAATGAGCGGGCGTTCAACCACTGTAAAAATGAGCGCATCCGCTTCTTGAGATGCCTTAATATCATCAAACAAGCCCGTGGCATATAAAGCACGAATCGCATTTGCAATGGTTGTATCATTGACACGATCACCAGCATTGACAGGCAACATTCCATAGACATTGGTTGGCGTTAAACGAACAAGCCCGTTAATTTTTATATCGCGGACAATGAATTCATCTGCTGCATATACTTGTTGTACTGCTGCCATTGCACTGATGAGTGCCAAAGGCATAAATAAATGTGTGTGCTGCATGCCTGTCTTTTCCGATGTTAATTTATTTCGTATCCACGTTCTTATAAACGCATGAAGTCATTGAATAATGCAAGGAGCATCATACTCCCAAGCAGTACCATACCAATTTTCAAACCAACCAATTGTATTTGTTCAGAAACAGGTTTACCACGGATCAGCTCAATAAAATAGTAAACTAAATGTCCACCATCAAGCATGGGTATAGGCAATAAATTTAAAATTCCTAAACTTACACTCATTAAAGCCATGAATGAGATAAAGGTCTGCCAACCCATTTCTGCACTCTGTCCTGCAACCTTAGCAATCGTAATAGGCCCAGATAGATTATCCAAACCAATTAAACCACGGACCATTTTGACAATCGAGTTCAAAATCATACCTGATATTTGACCCGTTTTATCAACTGCCATGACAAAAGCTTCAGTTGGACTATATTGAATCGTTTGCTTGTATTCTGCTGGTATTGTTATTTTTCCGGGTATACTTTGTACACCGAGCACACCAGAAACATTACCCATATTATCACGCTTCGCTTGTGGCATGATTTGCAAATGCACCAATTGATTTTGGCGTAATACATCAATTTTTAATAACTTTTCTGGTGCAGCCTGAACAGTTTGAACCACATCAAACCAATCATTCATTTTCACACCATCAATCGCAATAATTTTATCGCCTTCTTTCATCCCTTGACGAATTGCAGCACCATCCGCACTCAATTTAGTGGCAATAGCAGCAATAGGTGGACGGTATGGCATAAAGCCCAGACTATCTAATGCAGATTGACTTTGATCCTTTAAGAAATTTTGAATCGGCAATTTAAACGTTTGTATTTGACCATTACGATCAGCTTGAACTTCGATTGAACCTGTTTCACCAACACGATCCACCAGAGCAAAATTCAACTTTTCCCACGTTGTGACTGGCGTACCATCCACTGCCGTAATTTTATCACCAACATTCATTTGAACTGTGGCAGCAGGTGTATTCGGTAACACTTTACCAACACGAGTATTAAGTTGCTCTTGAGAGGGTAAAAACAAAATCCAAAATAAAACCACAGCAAAAGCCAAATTAATCAGCGGACCCGCAGCGACAATTGCGATTCTCTTCCAAGGATGTTGTCGATTAAACGCCTTTGGTAAATCCTGTTCCGCAACATTACCTTCGCGTTCATCCAACATTTTGACATAACCACCAAATGGTAATGCCGAAAGCTGATATTGAATGCCAGACCTTTTAGATGTCCACTTCAGTAAAGTTGGACCAAAACCAATCGAATAGACTAAAACTTTGACGCCGAGTTTACGTGCAACAATATAATGTCCAAACTCATGAATCGCGATGAGCGGCCCGAGCAGAAGGATTGCAGCCACAATAATAAACAAGGCACTCATGTTTTAACTTCCATTATTGATGACAATTTGCTGTGCAGCAGAACGAGCCACTCGATCTGCTTGCAAAATAAGCTCTATCGATTCCGCAGCAGCATTTTCAATTTGATTCAAAGTCTGTTCGACCACTTGAGGGATTTCAGTAAAACCAATCGCTTTATTTAAAAATGCGGCAACAGCAACTTCATTTGCTGCATTTAAAATTGCAGGAGCTAATCCACCGCTTTGCATGGCTTGTCGTGCAAGTTTCAATGCAGGGAAACGCGTTGTATCCGGTTCCTGAAAATCCAAATGCTGATTCATAAACAGATCCAGTGCAGGCACATGGGTCTGAATACGCTCAGGCCATGCAAGTGCATGCGCAATTGGCGTACACATATCAGGATTACCCATTTGTGCCAAAGTCGAACCATCCACGTACTGAACCATAGAGTGAATGATACTCTGCGGATGAACAACCACTGTTACAAACTGTTCTGAAATTGCAAAGAGATGACAAGCTTCTATCAGTTCCAAACCTTTATTCATTAAGGTAGCAGAATCAACAGAAATTTTTTGCCCCATAGACCAATTCGGATGCTTACAAGCCTGTGCAGGCGTTACATTTTGTAATTGTTCAAGACTATGGTTGAGAAATGGACCACCAGAAGCGGTCAATAGAATTCGCGATACACCCTGCTTCGGCTGTCCATTGCGCTCTGCCTGAAAATACCCTTCAGGCAAACATTGAAAAATAGCATTATGTTCAGAATCAACAGGAAGCAATTGAGCATTGTAGTCAAGTGCAGCCTGCATCATGAGATCGCCAGACATCACCAAGGCTTCTTTATTTGCAAGCAAGACCCGCTTACCCGCTTTCACCGCAGCAAGTGTTGGCAATAAACCTGCCGCACCCACAATCGCAGCCATGACCACATCGACATCTGCATGTTCAGCAACAGCAATTAGGCCGGCCTCATCGGTCAGAATTTCAATATGATTCAAATTTTGTTTTTGAAAATGTTGTTGCAGTTCGACAACTTTATTTGCTGGAACAACCGCAATTTTCGGTCGATACTGTTTGCATATTTCAACAAGTTCTAAAATTCGACTATGTGCCGTGACTGCAAATACAGAATACTTTTCAGAATGCTGCTGCAAAATTTTTAAGGTGCTTTGACCAATGGAACCCGTTACACCCAATATACAAACAGATTGCGACATCTATAAATTTACACCAATAAGTTTTAAAACATACATGCCAGCAGCAAAAATTGGAGCCGCAGCAAGCAATGAATCAATACGATCAAGTACTCCACCATGTCCCGGTAGAATACGACCTGAATCTTTAATTCCTGCACGACGCTTGATCATAGATTCGAACAAATCACCTAAAACAGAACTAAAGACAGTAACCACAGATAAAATTAAAAACAGAATATGTTGAGCGATCGTTAAGTCTAAATAAAGAACCTCTACAGCAACAACAATCAGCATTGCTGTAAAAATACCCCCATATAAACCTTCAACCGATTTATTTGGACTCACATCTGGTGCAAGTTTTTTCTTTCCTAATTTACGTCCGACAAAATAAGCACCGCTGTCTGCCCCCCATACCAATAAAAATAGGTACATGAGCCACCATGGTGAACTATGCCATACAGAAAAAATTGCGGTAACCGCAGCAGAAATTAAAACAAATCCAATAATTTTTAAGCTTGGATTGTACCAGCCATCATAATCGGGATACGATTTGACCCAAAAGATACTTAAAATCCAACATAAAATAGAAGCTGCCCAAAGCAACAAAGCAATATCATTAAAATATAATGCCAAAGTTGCTAAAGCCGCAGTTGCAATACCATAAACCCAAGCTAGGAGTTTCACAGAATTTTTATTTTTTCTTGGCATAAGCTTAAACCACTCATACCCTGCAACCCCTGCTGCAACAATCATCAGCATAAACATTGGATACTGAGACTGTGTAGCAAACATACAACTGAGTACGACTGCTACCAATACCAATGCGGTTATAATCCGCTCTAACATGTATTAATTCTCAATTTTTCTCTTGTTGGATTTGCTCTGAAGTTTTCCCAAAACGACGTTCACGCCCAGCAAAAACTGCTAACGCATCATCGAATTCCTCAACAGTAAACTCAGGCCATAAGGTTTGGGTAAAATACAGTTCAGCATATGCTGCTTGCCAAAGTAAAAAATTCGACAAACGAAAATCACCACCTGTACGAATCAATAGATCGACAGCTGGTAAATCTGCCATACTGACATGTTGCCCAAACAACTCAACATTTATATCTTCAATAGCGATTTTTTTTGCCACAGCATCCGCTGCAATTTGCTTTGCAGCCTGCGCCATATCCCACATGCCACCATAACTGATCGCAATGGTCAACGTCATGCTGTCGAACTTAGCAGTCCTTTGTTCAGCTTGCAACATTAACTCACGTAAATGTGAAGATAAACGAGAACGATCACCAATAAAACGTAAAGCAATATTAAATTTTTCCATTCGAGGCAATTGCTCTAGGATTGTTTCTTCTAACAATACCATGAGTAAATCAACCTCAAATTGGGGACGGTTCCAATTTTCGCTAGAGAATGCGAAAACAGTTAACGCTTGAATTTGATTTTTTCTACAGTGTTCAACAATCGGATCGAGGACATTTTTACCTTCACGGTGTCCATCACCTTTTTGCATTTGCATCTTTTTAGCAAAACGATTGTTGCCATCCATGATGATGGCAACATGTTTTGGAAGAAGCAAGCTATCTTCTGATGCGGTCATTAAATCTTAAACCTTCATCAATTCAGCTTCTTTCGCAGCTAAACGCTTTTCTACTTCAGCAACGAATTTATCGGTGATTTTTTGAATGTCGTCTGATGCACGGCGATCATCATCTTCAGAAATTTCTTTTTCTTTCAATAATGCTTTGATATCACCCAATACATCACGACGAATGTTACGAATCGCAACTTTGGCATTTTCAGCTTCAGTACGCGCAACTTTTTGCATATCACGACGCGTTTCTTCAGTCAGCGCAGCCATTGGTACACGAATCGCATCCGCAGTAATCGGGTTAAGACCCAAACCTGCTTCACGAATCGCTTTATCAATTGCAGATACCATTGAACGTTCAAATGGTTGTACCAACAATGTACGTGAATCTTCAAGACCAACGTTTGCCACTTGGTTCAGTGGAACATCAGAGCCATAGTAAGAAACCATCACACCATTTAAAATAGATGGGTGCGCACGACCTGTACGAACTTTGGCAAAACCGTGCTCTAGAGACTCTAGAGTCTTATTCATGCGGTCTTCGCTGTCTTTTTTAAGATCGTTAATCATATGATCTTCCTTACTTAATTCTAAGAGATGTAATTACTAAATAGTGTGTAGTATAAAGAGCTTTCAGGCTCACGTACATTAATTCGTAACGTGAGTCCCTTCTTTTTCACCCATAACCACTGAAAGCAATGAACCAGATTTGTTCATATCAAACACTTGAAGTGGCACATTATGATCGCGGCACAAGCAAATTGCCGTTAAATCCATAATACCTAATTTTTCATCAAGTACTTGATCGAAAGTTAATTTGTCATATTTCACAGCATCATCGTATTTACTTGGATCTTTATTATAAACACCATCAACTTTGGTGGCTTTTAAGATCAAGTTCGCTTCGATTTCAATACCACGTAAGCAAGCTGCTGTATCCGTCGTAAAGAATGGATTACCTGTACCCGCAACAAATACGCACACTTCACCTTGAGTTAAATGGCGAATTGCATCACGGCTTGAATAAGATTCAACCACAGCACCAATCGGTAAAGCAGACATTAAACGTGTTTTAATGTTACGGCGTACCAAAGCATCACGCAAAGCCAAACCATTCATCACAGTCGCAAGCATACCCATTTGATCGCCTGTTACACGGCCAACCAAACCATCTTTTTGCAATTGGCTACCGCGGTATAAGTTACCACCACCAACCACGATACCCACTTGAACACCCAAACCAACTAAGTGTGCAATCGCCAAAGACATTTGATCAAGCACTTGTGCATCAATCCCCATGTCTTTATTTCCAGCCAATGCTTCACCAGAAAGTTTGAGTAAAATACGTTCGTAACGAGGCTTTTTTGAGTCCAACATTAGGGAATCTCCGAATTTTCAAATATCTAAAACTTTATTCGTATCTTTTTTAAGCTGATTTAATCTGAATGAGCTTGGCATATAAATCATATTCATCTGCATCCGTAATTTTGACTTCAAGTAAATCACCCGATTTAATTAAGCTCTTATCAATATCTTCTACAAAAACATTGCCATCAATTTCAGGTGCATCTGCATAAGAACGTGCAATCGCCACTGGGAATTCTTCATCTAGATCATCAACCAGCACAGTCATGGTTTGACCAATACGTTTTTGTAGTTTCGCAGCAGAAATAGCCTGCTGAACTTCCATAAAACGCTCATAACGATCTTGCTTGATTTCTTCAGGCACATGATCTGGCAAGTCATTTGCTGTCGCACCTTCTACAGGCGAATAGGTAAAGCAACCTACACGATCAAGCTGAGCTTCTTTGAGCCATTCAAGTAGAACTTGGAAGTCTTCCTCAGTTTCACCCGGGAAACCGACCACGAATGTTGAACGAATCACCAATTCTGGACATTTTTCACGCCACAATTTCAGACGTTCAAGAGTATTTTCACTATGAGCTGGTCGCTTCATCAATTTTAAGATGCGCGGACTGGCGTGTTGAAAAGGAATGTCTAAATATGGCAGGATTTTACCTTGTGCCATTAAGTCAATCACTGCATCCACATGTGGATATGGATAGACATAATGTAAACGCACCCAGATACCCAACTGACCAAGTGCTTCACACATGTCATAGAATTTGGTTTTAACCGGCTGACCGTTCCAAAAATCCAATTTGTATTTGGTGTCTAGGCCATAAGCTGATGTATCTTGTGAAATCACCAAGACTTCTTGAACACCGGCTTTTTTCAACGCTTGTGCTTCGCTTAAAACCGAACCCACAGGACGTGAAACCAAATCACCACGCATACTTGGAATAATACAGAACGTACAACGATGGTTGCAGCCTTCTGATATTTTCAAATAAGCATAATGTTTTGGCGTTAAACGAATCCCTTGTTCAGGAACAAGATCAATAAACGGATTATGCTTTGGTGGTTCAGGTACGTACTGATGTACGGCCTCCATCACTTCTTGATATGCTGCTGCACCTGTCACCTTAAGGACATTCGGGTGCATTTTGCGAATTTTTTCTTCATCTTTACCCAAACAACCTGTCACAATGACACGGCCATTTGAGCTCATGGCTTCGCCAATTGCATCTAGAGATTCTTGTACTGCAGATTCAATAAAACCACAAGTATTAACAACAACCAAATCAGCACCATCATAATCCGATGCTACATCATAACCTTCAGTCTTCAACTGAGTTAAAATTCGTTCAGAATCTACCAATGCCTTAGGACAACCTAAAGAAACGAAACCGACTTTGGGGGACTTCATGAATCTGCACTCCACTATAATGCGCGTATTGTATGTCTTTTCGAATCATAAAAACAGACAGAAAGCCGACTCTTTGTATAACGCACCAAAATACATCCGATTTTTTACCAAATATTTTATGCGCACCATTTTGGTTCACTAATATTTTTAATTCCTTTACTATGTTCTGAGTTTCTGCAATCAAAGAACAAAAAAGCACACTTTTATTGCGGCAGAATTTTTATTTAGATAAATACTTAAAGTTGGCGTGCATTTTGCTTTATTTCGACAACGTTTAACTCGTTGAATGTCCCAGAATAGGGAGAAATGACAAGAAGTGCAGATGCCATTGCGCTATTTTAATACAGGATGCCTTCGCTAATGGATCAACCCGTCGCTATCGACTACCGCCTTTTAGTGGACAACTTAACCACAGCCATTTTGCTGGTCGATCGTCACCTTAATATTTTTTATTTAAATTCTTCTTGTGAATCATTATTTGACATTAGTTTGCTGCGTGCTTCAGGTCAACCTGTTTTAAATTTATTACATATGCCGAATGATGAATTCAATACCCAAGAAGCATTATTAAATACGTTCATCACAGGACAACCTTATACCCGTCGTGAAGCAACTATTAGTGTGAACTTTAAAGATATTCATGTGGATTATACCGTCTCACAAATTAATGCTCAAAAACCGTATCACCCACTGCTCCTGATCGAACTCAATCCGATTGATCGGATGCTGAAAATTTCTAAAGAAGAAAACCTAATTCAACAACATCAAGTTGCAAGACAATTGATTCGCGGTGTGGCGCACGAAATTAAAAATCCTTTAGGCGGTATTCGTGGTGCAACGCAACTGCTTGCACGCAGTTTGAACGATCCACAATATGCAGAATTTACCGACATTATTATTAGTGAAGTCGATCGCTTACGTAATTTGGCCGACACCATGCTCGGATCTCGCCAATTACCAAGTTATGAACTGGTTAATGTGCATGAACCATTAGAACGTGTTCGCTCTCTGATTACCAATCAAACCAAAAAGAAAATCAAAATTACCCGTGACTATGATTTGTCATTACCCGATGTAATGGCAGATCGCGATCAACTCATTCAAGTCATGCTGAATATCAGCGTCAATGCAGTACAAGCCATGATGGAAAATAAAGAATTCTTTGTTGACCATCAACCTGAACTTATTTTACGCACACGCATTCAACGCCTTGTCACGATTAATGGCGTGTTAAAACGCTCTGCTATTCGCATCGACATTGAAGACAATGGCCCAGGTGTGCCAGAAGAAATTTTAGAATCCGTGTTTTATCCACTGGTCACAGGACGTGCTAAAGGTACGGGACTAGGGCTAAGCATTGCACAAAATATTATGCATCAACATAGCGGAATGATTGAATGTCAGTCAGTTCCAGGAAAAACAGTATTTAGCTTATATTTACCTTGGGAGTCTAACCATGTCGCGAAATAAAATATGGGTAATTGATGATGATCGTGCCATGCGCTGGGTGTTGGAAAAAACATTCAAAGAAGAAGGTTTTGATGTTACCAGTTTTGAAGAAGCACAATCTGCTCTTGATCAACTGAGCACCGATTTACCTGATGTCATTTTGACTGATATTCGCATGCCCGGTATTGATGGTCTTACCTTCTTAGGCAAAGTGAAAGCCAGTCATCCTGATCTCCCTGTGATTATTATGACAGCGCATTCAGATTTAGAATCTGCTGTTTCCAGTTATCAAACAGGTGCTTTCGAGTATTTACCTAAACCTTTTGATATTGATGAAGCCTTGGCGTTGGTCAATCGTGCCATCTTACATATCACCAAGCTACAACAACAAGAATCTGCCAAAACCGCGCCTCCGATTCAATCTGCTGAAATCATTGGTGAATCTCCTGCTATGCAGGAAGTATTCCGAGCAATTGGCCGTTTATCGCAATCCCACATCACTGTACTGATTAATGGTGAATCTGGGACGGGTAAAGAACTGGTTGCACATGCGCTTCATCGCCACTCCCCACGTAGCAGCAAACCTTTTATTGCCTTAAATATGGCAGCCATTCCAAAAGATTTGATTGAAACTGAACTTTTCGGACATGAAAAAGGTGCATTTACCGGTGCAAACTCTCAACGCCAAGGTCGTTTTGAACAAGCCAATGGCGGAACATTATTTTTAGATGAAATTGGCGATATGCCATTTGAAACACAAACCCGTTTACTTCGCGTTTTAGCCGATGGTGAATTTTATCGGGTCGGTGGGCACATTCCTGTCAAAGTTGATGTGCGTATTGTTGCTGCAACCCATCAAGATTTAGAAAAATTGGTGCATGATGGACGCTTCCGTGAAGATTTATATCATCGCCTCAATGTGATCCGTATTCACATTCCAAAACTTGCACATCGTAGCGAAGACATTCCAATGTTGGCGCAACACTTCTTGGCTCGTGCTGGTAAAGAATTAGGCGTGAATCCTAAAATTTTACGTCCAGAAACCCAAGAATATATGCAACAACTGCCTTGGCAAGGGAATGTGCGTCAGCTTGAAAATACTTGCCGTTGGCTAACGGTCATGATTACTGGACGTGAGGTCTACCCTGAAGACCTACCTTCTGAATTAAAACAAATTCCAATTCAGCGTTCTAGTGATGAAGCTCAACCCAATAGTACTTTTGATCGTGTTTCACTACATCATTGGGATGAGTTATTAGGCCAATGGGCTATACAAAAGCTTAAAAATGGCGAAATGAAGATTCTTGACATTGCAACGCCTATGTTTGAACGCACTTTAATTACAGCAGCTTTACAACAAACACGTGGACGTAAACGCCATGCTGCTGAACTTTTAGGCTGGGGTCGTAATACTTTAACCCGTAAGCTAAAAGAATTGGGCATGGACACTGTCGATGATGATGTTGAAGAAGAAATTATAGAAAGTTAATTTCTATGGCTCTAGTCAAAATAAAAGCTCCTTCGGGAGCTTTTTTTAATCCAATCTCATGCCATTTTATGCAGTAAAACCCACATAGCGAAAATACCCTTCTATTCCCAAATCTGATTTAACAATCAAATAATTAAGATAGGTAGATTGGGTGATTTCTGCAAACATATTCACCTGATCATCATGAGCATGTAGATCATCCACAGATCGCGGCATGGTCTGCTCAAACTCATCGGTCATATATTCAAAACCCACATCCATGGCAATAAATAAAGTATGTTCACATGGCTGAACATATTGCTCTTCAGCCCAATTAATAACGTCCTGCTGGCAATGTGGACAAGAAATATTATCTGTTGCGTGAATAGAGAGTTGAATCAATTGATAAGTCATAAAAATAAATCAGTTTTTCTATCTTTATAGTTTAGCAAATAATTTAGATTTCTCTATTTTTTAAATAAAAGTGCAAAAAAAGAGAATCTTTCGATTCTCTTTTTTCTCGTTTAAGCTACTTGTAAGTCGATTTATAACGCGATAGCGCAGTTACAGCAACCGCTGAAATGACCACAGCAGGCAAACTCGCGATTAAAATACCGGTCGTGCCCAATCCTAATACCAAAATTTTCCCAGTTAACAAAGGCCCTGTCATTGCACCTAAACGCCCCAAAGAAATTGCACTTCCCACGCCTGTTACTTTCCCCATTCCTGAATAGAAGATGGGTGAAATACCATAAAGAATGGACTGACCGCCTGTAGAGAAAATACCACCCATCACACCTGCTAAAATTAATACAGGAATAGTCGTTGTCGTGAACAATAAAACTAACGCAACAAATAAACCACCATAGATAATTATAGCCATTTGCCAAAGTTTTAAGCGATCCAACAAATAACCCAAAGCCAACGTACCAATCACTGCACCGACTTGAAACACCAGCATGACCATAAAGGCTTGTGGCTTTTCCAAACCTTGTTCCATCAATAAATTAGGTAACCAACTAATCAAAATATAATTAATCATCAAGGTAAAGAAGAAGCCCACCCAAAGTGGTAATGTATTTTTATATTGGTGTTTTTTAAACAATACTTGCGCCATATTTGGCACAGCTTCTATAGCTGCTTTCTCGACAACAACCGCTTTTGGCTTATCCTTAAGAATCATCGCCATCAATGGTATTAATACTAACGGCGTTAAACCGCCAATCAAAAATAAAGTTTGCCATTTGACTTCAGGTAAAAATATTGCAAGGCTCGCAACAAAGATTGCACCAACAGGTAACCCACAATACATCAAGCTATTTAATTTACCCCGATTCGCTTCAGTTGCTTCATCACCCACGACTGAAATCATGGTTGGCATTGCAGCGCCAAGCCCTAAACCGGTAAAAAAGCGGGCAGCATATAAAGTTTCAGCACTTGGTGCCAATGCTGTCAAAGACATAAAGACGCCAAAAATAGCAATAGAAAGCATCAAGACTTTCTTCTGCCCGAAATAATCCGCAATACGCCCACCAAAGAATGCTCCAAACAGCATTCCAAATACACCCAAACTAAAAACATATCCCATTTGAACTTGATCCAAACCGAATGTCGCTGCAATTCCTTTAGCTGCAATACCCGGTGCTTGAAGATCAAAACCTTCAAAAAATGCGACCCAAAAACACAAAAATATCGTTAAGAATTTTTGTAGTTTCCCTGTGTGTGTTTGTGCCATGATCGATCTCCATCAATAATTAGCAAATTACATGACCAAGTAATTTGCTCAAGTATTGTGAAATCAAATTTTGTATAGAAATAGCACGACAATGGTCGGGTTCATTCCATCTAATTTTTAAATGATTCATCTATTTAGAGCTAAACCCTTATAAAATGATAGCTAAAAGCTCTTATAAAATAATATAAATGATAAAATACAATACCTTAAAAAATGAAAGCTATTAACTATACAATTATAGTCAATAACTTTCATAAAGCAGAAATCGGCTTTTTATTTTTTCCAAAAAAGCCATTTGCTAGATTTTGGACGTTTTTGTTCAACACGAACAAGTCCACTCAATGCTTCATTATTCATTTGCTCATACATTTTCAAATACTCAGGATTTAATTGCCCTGCGATATATTCTGGAGTGTATGCCGCTGAAGGCTTTCGTAATGAGCGCTCATACCATTTTTCTGCAAGGGCTAAATCTGGGTTAAAATAAAGTCCATTTTCATACATATACGCAATCTTGCATTCAGCATATTGGTCTTTCTGATCAGCCGCTTTCTGAATCCAATAGACTGCTTCTTCTAAATCTTTTTCGGTATAGAAACCATTTAAATACCAATAACCAACTTGATATTGTGAAGATGCCTCACCTTTTTGTGCATTCAATAAAAATAATTTGAAGAATAATTGTTTGGCTTCATCCATATGCAGAAATGAATCAATTTTTCTAATCTGCTCAGAAATTTGTTCAATCGAATAATCACGCGCATTTTTAAGGATCTGTTGTGCCTGTTGCAGTGGGCTATCTTCGGTAAAGGATGCAAGCAGTTGCATCGCTTCCGCCTGCATTGCATCTATACCTTCAATACGTGCATCTAGTACAACATTTAAATGTTTTCGGGCAGATGCTAAATCTCGCTCAACACCTCGCCCCTCTAAATACATACGGCCTAAGCTTAAATCTGCTGCTATTACCTGCCCTGCTACTTCTTGATACAGTCCAATTGCCATATCTAAATCAAGCGGTACACCTAAACCATGCTCATATTTATCTGCCAAATTATTGATTGCAACTGAATTACCTAAATCAGCAGATTTTTGATACCAATATACGCATTGCTCGTAATCACGCTTTGTCCCAATTCCATCTTGATACATCCAAGCTAAATGATAGTAAGCATTAGCTAAAACTACTTTTTCAGTTTCAGGAGCTTGAGATGCAATTCGATGATACAGATAGAATGCCCGCCCCGGATGAATCACATGGTCGCTCACCACACCATAATTCGCATAAACTGAATTGACCAAGAAACAGGTTAACCAACCAAAACGATAATAGGCTGCAAGTCCTAATGCCGCTGCCCAACAACCCTGTTCAGATGATTGTTGCAAGAGCTGCAAACTTTTTTGTAAATCTTGTCCCGTGCCATGTCCTCGTGCATAACATCCTGCCAACTGATATAGCGCAATGCTATCCATTTTGGATGCAGCTTCTCGATACCAGTTAAAGCTTCCTTCCAGACTTTTTTGTAAAATTCCACCAATAAACAATTGCTGTGCTAACTGACACATCGCAGGACTATATCCTGATTGTGCAGATTGACGTAGTAAATCAATATAGCGTTGAAAGTCACGTTGTTGATAAGCTTGATCTGCCAAATAATATTGATAAATGCCATGATACTGTTCTGCTTTCTTCTGAATTATTTGACGAATCAATTCGCCATGCCCTGTTTCATGTTCAGCAAAATAATCAATACGTGCTATCAAGCCCAAACTTTTAGATACTTGCTCCAAGGGTAAAAACCATCGTGTAATGGTATAGAGCCCTGGAACATCTTTCATTTTCACAATGTCAGAAGACGACTCAGGATCATTTGGTCGAACCAAAGCTCTCAGCATTTGCATAGGAGATTCAGCTTGTGGTGGCATTAAATTCACCCCAACCAACTCCCCATCATTGGTTTTAGCAACCTCCCAAACTTTCATAATGGCTTGATCAAATTGATAAAACTCACCACTTTGATTTAACCAGATAACAATATCACCCGCGCGTATCTCTTCCCCACTTTCATAATATAATGACATTAGCTCACCTTATTTTTTATTGTATATTTTCCCCGCACAAATTTTACCAAAAAAAAGCCCGCATAAAGCGGACTTTTCCATGTGTTTAAACTTTAAGCCGACTTTTTAGCTTGCGCATTCTTACGAATGGTAATCATGACTAGCTGTACCGCAGCAGGTGTCACACCCGGAATACGGCTTGCTTGCGCTAAAGTTTCAGGTCGTACATCTTTCAATTTCAATGTAATTTCACGCGATAAACCAGACACGATGTCATAATCGAAATCTACTGGAATTTTCGTGTCCTCTAGACGTTTTAACTGTGCAACATCTTCATGTTGACGGTTAATATAGCCCGCATATTTCACTGCAATTTCAATTTGCTCACCCACAAATGGCGTAACTTCAGAACCTGTGAGTTCTGCAATCTGAGCAAAATTGATATTTGGACGTTTTAACAAATCAATCGCAGAACATTCTTTAGAAAGATCTGCACCCGTCATCTCAACGAATTTTTTACCCATTGGATTATTTGGCGCAGCCCATAAATGTTGTAAACGACTGGTTTCTTTTTCGACTGCTTCCATTTTTTCACAGTAAGCCGCCCAACGCGTATCATCAACCAAACCAAGTTCACGACCCATCGCCGTTAAACGTTGATCCGCATTGTCTTCACGCAACATCAAACGGTATTCCGCACGTGAGGTAAACATACGGTACGGTTCTTTCGTCCCCAATGTAATCAAGTCATCAACCAACACACCCATATACGCTTCATCACGTTTTGGTGTCCATTGTTCCTGATCCCACGCACGACGTGCCGCATTCAAGCCGGCAAGTAAACCTTGCGCACCCGCTTCTTCATAACCCGTCGTACCGTTAATTTGACCGGCAAAATACAGGTTATTAATGGCTTTGGTTTCTAAAGAGAATTTCAATGCTTGTGGATTGAAATAATCATACTCAATTGCATAACCCGGACGAAGAATATGGGCATTCTCCATACCACGAATTGAACGTACCAATTCAAACTGAACATCAAACGGTAACGACGTCGAAATACCATTTGGATAAAGCTCATGTGTTTCCAAACCTTCTGGTTCAAGAAATACTTGATGCGAATTTTTATCGGCAAATTTATGAATTTTATCTTCAATCGATGGACAATAACGTGGCCCCACACCTTCAATCACACCAGTGTACATTGGTGAACGGTCTAAACCACCACGAATGATTTCATGCGTCCGTTCATTGGTATGGGTGATATAGCAATTCACCTGTTCAGGATGCATCGAAGCATCGCCCATAAAGGACATGGTTGGCGATGGGAAATCACCTGGCTGTGGTGTCATTACTGAGAAGTCCACTGAACGTGCATCAATACGTGGTGGTGTCCCCGTTTTTAAACGACCAACAGGTAAATTCAACTCACGTAAACGCGCTGCCAATGAAATAGATGGCGGATCACCCGCACGACCACCACTCGATTTTTCGAGTCCGACGTGAATCACGCCGCCCAAAAATGTACCCGTAGTTAGAACCACGGTTTTCGCATCAAAGCGAATCCCCATTTGCGTCACAACGCCTTTAACGGTATCACCCTCAACAATCAAATCATCTGCTGATTGTTGAAAAATATCTAAGTTGGCTTGATTTTCTAATGTTTCACGAATGGCTGCTTTAAAACGCACACGGTCAGCTTGCGCACGTGTTGCACGAACCGCAGCACCTTTACGTGAATTTAAAATACGGAATTGAATACCACTTTTGTCGGCAGCCAATGCCATTGCACCGCCTAAAGCATCAATTTCACGTACTAAGTGTGATTTACCAATACCACCGATGGCAGGATTACAGCTCATCTGCCCTAAAGTCTCAATGTTGTGAGTTAAGAGTAATGTCTGTCGACCCATACGCGCCGCAGCAAGCGCTGCTTCGGTACCTGCGTGACCGCCACCGATAACAATGACATCGTAAACTTTAGGATAATGCATAATGGTTTGAGAGATAAAAAAGAATGACGGAGTATTATATCAAAACTGAACAAGATAAGTTGACAAATTCAGTCAATTTTAAGCGTGACCAGCGTATTCAGGTACAGCACATCAAAAAATTAAATGTAATCATGCTTTGCAGAGTTACATATAAATAAAACATTTAATCTGCAAAATTTACTTGAATCGCATTGTTTTATTTTGAGTGTTTTATAACCTGTAAGTTAGTACACGACAAACAAAGGTATAAGTGATGAATAAAAATATTTTCTTCTCCGCAATACTCTGTAGTCTTTGTCTCACCCCTCTTACCACGCAGGCCAATGATAAAGTTGAAACAACTTATAATGCGAAAACGTACCAACAGGTTTGTAAAGGCAAAATGCAAGGCGATCAAGTCAGCTTTGCTTACCGAGGCATTATCTGGAATGGTACTTGCGAACCGCAATTTTTCCCTTCTTCCAAAAAAGTGATGCTAAAAGGTGACGAAGCAGAGTTAAATTCTATTTGCCACAGTGATACAAATGCAACCTCGATGAATATTGAAGGGCATGAAATCAAAGGTAAATGTGCTTTAGGATTTACTGCACCACGGCCTAAATAATCAGATTATTATGATTTCGTTAACCAAGTCAAAAAAGTGGGCAAAAAAATTATTTCTTTGCCCACTTCCTTTATTGCTTATTAAAAGAACTTGTTTAAACTCACAGAATATTAAGGAATAAAAATATAAAAAGGATGTTTCATGGATTCAGGGCTATTCACATTTTTTTTACCAATAGCACTTGCCATCATGATGACTGGATTAGGGCTGGAACTGACACCGAAAGATTTTCTACGGATCCAATACTATCCAAAGGCTATTTTTTTAGCTTTATTCGCCCAACTGGTTATTTTAGTTTTTATTGCTTTTTTAATTTGCATTTTTTTACAACTACCGCCCCTTTTAGCTGTGGGTTTAATGCTACTGGCTGCCTCACCGGGTGGGCCGACTGCAAATTTAATTAGCTACATTTATAAGGGCGATGTTGCATTAAATATTACCCTCACGGCTATTAACTCGATTATTTGCACATTTACCCTACCTTTTATTGTCAATTTATCGATTCACTATTTTTTAGGCGATCATCAAAAAATTGGCATGCCGATTACAAAAATCACTCAGGTCTTTTTAATCATTTTTATCCCTGTGTGCTTAGGGATGCTCATTCGCTCAGCTATACCGACGATTGCATTGCAACTTAAAAAACCAATGCGATTATTGTCTGTTTGTTTTTTAATTTTTATTTTCTGCTTTGCATTATATAAGGAACAATCTAACGTCATCGAATATTTTGCCGACATTGGCATTGCAACGGCTCTTTTTTGTTTTATCAGCTTATTGGTGGGTTATTTATTACCTCTCCTCGCCGGAATTCCCGACCAACAGGCGCGTGCATGTACCTTTGAAATAGGCATTCACAACACCACTATTGCACTCACTATCGCACTTTCAGTTTTATCCAATAGCACCATCGCCATACCCGCAGGCATTTACTCTATTTTCATGTACGCTTTTGCATTTTTGTTTGGTTATATTTTAACAAGAAGCCCACTTACCATTAAGCAAGAAAACCCCCAAAGCAATTAATGACTAATATAGCTACACTATGCATTGAAGTTACAGAAGTGCTTAAAACCTCTCCTTCCATATAAGATGAACAATCTTGATCAGACTTAAGCACTCCACACACTTGATCAAAATAGACAAATCATGAGCAACCGAAGCCAGCGCAAAATTCATACGGGCTATTCCATATTTTTTATTTATCAGCTATACAACTCTTATTCAATTTATAACAATCAGTAGAAAAAAATTAATCTTAATCAAATAAAACCAACTCTAGATCGGAGATTTTGAATGGATTCAGGAATTATCACCATCTTATTACCCTTAGCACTTGCCATCATCATGATTGGTTTAGGACTAGAACTCACACCCAAAGATTTCACCCGCGTAACAAAGCAACCTAAGGCGGTTTTAATTGCATTATTCTGCCAATTGGTGATTTTGGTCAGTATTGCTTTTATCATTTGTAAAGTTTTAGCGCTTCCACCTCTGCTTGCTGTTGGTTTAATGCTCCTTGCAGCATCACCGGGTGGTAGTACAGCCAACTTATTTAGTTACCTCTTTAAAGGTGACATTGCGCTTAATATTACTTTAACCGCAATCAATTCAGTCATTGCTGCTTTCACCCTACCTTTGATTGTTAATTTTGCTATTCAGCATTTTATCAATGATGGGCAAGAAATTAGCTTACAATTCAGTAAAATTTTACAAGTATTTGCGATCATCATCATTCCTGTTGGTATTGGTATGTTGATTCGACACTACGCACCGCACTTTACCGAAAAACTAAATAAACCCCTGCGTATTTTTGCGGTGAGTTTTCTGATCTTAATTATTATTGGTGCCATCACCAAAGAGCGTCATCAAATTTTAGAATATTTAGCGCAAGTAGGTTTAGCCACTGTTTTATTCTGTTTATGTAGCCTATTAATCGGTTATTTCGTACCACGATTATTGGGTATCAATAGTGCACAAGCACGTGCATGTGCATTTGAAATTGGCATTCACAATAGCACCCTTGCGATGACCATTGCTCTTACCGTCATGGCAAGCTCTACAGTTGCAATGCCAGCTGCGGTGTATTCTATTTTTATGTATGTATTTGCAGCCGTATTTGGCATGTTGTTAAATAAATTCGCGCCGCAACCCAAGGTAGAGATTCTTCGTGAACCTGCGACTTAGAACAACCACAACTTAATCTCAGGATGCCACAGCGCATCCTTTTCTTGCTCTACTGCATGAATAGGTAGCTGTT
Organism: Acinetobacter bohemicus ANC 3994; assembly: GCF_000367925.1. Taxonomy (GTDB): domain Bacteria; phylum Pseudomonadota; class Gammaproteobacteria; order Pseudomonadales; family Moraxellaceae; genus Acinetobacter; species Acinetobacter bohemicus. The sequence goes on along the minus strand of NZ_KB849176.1, from coordinate 743,462 downwards.
ATTGCATCAGTTCGATACAATGCTGACTTTAGAAAAGACAATTTTAGGTTATCTCTGTGAAGTGGTTACAAATTCATATTACGGTTGAACAAGCGCAAGTCGATTTTACTGAAACATTATTAAGTTCACTCGGTGCTGTCAGTGTAACTTTAGATGATGCTGAAAATCAGGACTTACTTGAACCACTTCCAGGCGAAACTCCGCTTTGGAATAAAGTCATTGTGACAGGTATTTATGCCCAAGAAGATGACGAAGAAATTGATGTGAATGCTTTACTCACATTTATTACGGCACAAATGCCCGAAGCACCAGTACGCTATGAATTCCTTGAAGACCAAGAATGGGAACGTACTTGGATGGATGCCTATGAACCGATTCAAATTGCTGAAAAATATTGGATTGTTCCTGAGTGGATGGAAGCACCTGAAGCAGATGCAGTCAATATCAAGCTTGATCCGGGTCTAGCATTTGGTACAGGCAACCATGCCAGTACTTTCTTATGCCTACAATGGTTAGGTAAAACCGATGTGAAAAATAAAGTTGTGATCGATTATGGTTGTGGCTCTGGCATTTTAGGGGTTGCTGCACTACTGCTCGGTGCTAAAAAAGTCTATGCAACCGATATTGACCCACAAGCCATTCTTGCAACCAAACAAAATGCTGAATTAAATGGTGTACTCGACAACTTATATGTCGGGTTGCCAGAAGAGTTCAATGTCGAGTTAAAAGATCAAAAAGCAGATGTTTTTGTCGCAAATATTCTTGCTGGCCCTTTAATGGCTCTTGCGCCTGAATTCGCAACTTTGATTAAATCTGAGGGAGAGTTCGCACTTGCAGGCATATTAGAAGAGCAAGTAGCTGATGTTTCTAATGTTTATTCAAGTTTTTTTGATATACTAGACGTTGAAAAACGTGAACAACATTGGTGCCGTATTTCGGGGAAACGCCAAAATACCCATTCAAATTTTGAATAGACTATGAGCGAAAAACAAACCTACTGCCCTAACTGTTTTACCAAGTATAAAGTCTCAGTGGCTCAACTCACAGTTGCTCGGGGCATGGTTTGTTGTGCCAAATGCTCAACCAATTTTAATGCATTAACACATCTTGTAGTAGACAAAGAAGAACCTTGCTCTACTACGCTCTCTATTCCTTCAGCAAGTCCAACCCAAGCCATAGAAATAACAGAGCCACTTATAGATGCCCCACAATCAGAACAACATCTATTAGATATTTTTGATCGTAAAGTAGAAAACTCAAATATTGATTTAAAAACCTATCTCAATAACTTAAATTATTTTAGTACAGAACCGATTGGAAACTACCCTGCACTTAATTGGGCTGACAAGTCAGAACAAGAAAGTAAATCGAATGCTTGGCACTATGTGCTCTGGATTGTGGTTAATATTTGTTTAATTAGTTTACTTGTTTTCCAATTTTTCTGGTTCAACCCTAAAATTTTAAACAATAGTCCAGCAGCAAGTGCCCTATTTAATACAGTATGTCAGGCATTTAATTGCTCGATGTTGGATCAGAATTATCGTCTTATTTCGACCAATAAAGTAAAACTAAAACAAATTTCCAAAAAAGAAACCCAGTTTACGGGTGAGCTCATCAATTACCATTCTAAAAGTTTGGCCCTTCCAATCATCAAAGTGAACTTAAAAGATAATGGAGAAATTATATCTTCTTATTCTTTGCAACCTTCCGAATACCTGATTAGCAGTCTTGCGGGCATCCACCGCATCCCACAGAATAGTCCTTTTAAATTTAAGTTTAGCCTTCCTGTGTCTCGCAAAAGCTTCGACACCTACAGTTTAGAAATAATTTCTCCTTAAGATTGAAAAAAACTATTAAAAAAAACAAAAAAATGTAAAAAAAATGCAGTTTTCTTGCTCACTTTTTCTGAGACAATGCTATCATACGCGCCACGAAAGCTTTGTGCCGCAAACTCCTCGCTATTTTTCACAACAAATACAATTTAGCAAAATGCGCTTTATCTATATATAGCGTATTGAGCAGATTTTTTTGTTTTGATTTTGGTCGGTAACAAATATTTAACTATTGTTACGCTTAAATTTCGACCATTCCGTTGGTTTGTGGCATGCTAAATGTTCAAGTTTTAGAACTCCGCTTTAGGATCTAAAACGGAGTTCATTTAATTTTATAGACCACTTTTATATATCGCTTTACCCAAGTGATATTTGATTTTTCGGATTAATTCGCATGAATAGCAAATCTCCTATTTTTACTGCACAATCTGATGTCGCTCTTCGTATTCACGTAGATCGCGCAGTTCGCCACTATTTTGCACAATTGCAAGGTGAGCAGCCATCTCAAGTTTACGACATGGTGCTAGCAGAAATGGAGAAACCTCTTTTATCTGTAGTGCTTGAATATACTCGCGGCAACCAGACACGCGCTGCCGAGATTCTCGGACTTAACCGTGGCACTTTACGCAAAAAGTTAAAAGCTCACGGTTTAATGAGTGAATAAATGATAAAATGCTCACGGCTACCGTGGGCATTTTTTTTATCTTACGTTTTGCCTATTGTTTTAATCTAGACCTTTAATATTGTTGACGAAAATCATGACTATTAAACGCGCTTTAATCTCTGTATCTGATAAATCAGGGATCGTTGAATTTGCTAAAAACCTCGTGGCTCTTGGGGTAGAAATTTTATCTACTGGCGGTACATATAAGTTGCTTAAAGACAACAATATCGCTGTAGTGGAAGTTTCAGAGCACACTGGGTTCCCAGAAATGATGGATGGTCGTGTTAAAACACTTCATCCAAAAATTCATGGTGGCATCTTAGCTCGCCGTGGTCTAGACGAAGCTGTAATGGCTGAACACAACATCGATGCAATCGATTTAGTGGTTGTGAATCTTTATCCATTCGCGGCAACTGTTGCGAAACCAAACTGTTCACTAGCAGATGCGATTGAAAACATCGATATCGGCGGTCCTACAATGGTTCGTGCTGCTGCAAAAAACCATGCCTCTGTGGGTATTGTGGTTAATGCATCTGATTACGACACAGTAATTGCAGAACTTAAAGCAGACGGTGCATTGTCTCATGCCACTCGTTTTGACCTTGCGGTTAAAGCATTTGAACATACTGCACAATATGACGGCATGATCGCATCTTACTTAGGCGCTCGCGTCGGTAAAGAAGATGGTTCTGCTGACAAATTTGCACGTACTTTCAATACACAATTAAATAAAGCACAAGATTTACGTTACGGTGAAAACCCACATCAGTCTGCTGCATTCTATGTTGAAAGCACTGCAACTGAAGCTTCTGTTTCAACTGCGAAACAATTGCAAGGTAAAGAATTATCGTATAACAACATTGCAGATACCGATGCAGCGCTTGAATGCGTGAAATCTTTTGCTAAACCTGCATGTGTGATTGTAAAACACGCAAACCCATGTGGCGTTGCTGTGTCTTTAGATGGCATTGCTGCGGCTTATGACTTGGCTTATGCAACAGATCCTGAATCTGCATTTGGTGGCATCATTGCATTCAACCGTGAATTAGACGTTGCAACGGCTCAAGCCATTGTAGACCGTCAATTCGTTGAAGTGATTATTGCGCCAAGTATCGCTGAAGGCGTACTTGAAGTGACTGGTGCGAAGAAAAACGTACGTGTACTGGTCTGTGGCGAACTCCCTGCAATTGATGCGCGTCAAACTCAACTTGACTACAAACGTGTGAATGGCGGTTTATTGGTTCAAGACCAAGACTTAGGCATGATCACCAAAGATGACCTTAAAGTGGTGACCAAAGTTGCACCAACTGAAGCTGAAATTGATGACATGATTTTTGCTTGGAAAGTTGCAAAATACGTGAAATCAAATGCGATTGTCTATGCTAAAGGTCGTCAGACCATTGGTGTTGGCGCAGGTCAAATGAGCCGTGTAAACTCAGCGCGTATTGCTGCAATTAAAGCTGAACATGCAGGCCTAGTGGTTGAAGGTGCTGTTATGGCATCTGACGCATTCTTCCCATTCCGTGATGGTATTGATAACGCTGCTAAAGCAGGCATTAAATGTATCATTCAACCGGGTGGTTCTATGCGTGATGAAGAAACGATTGCTGCTGCTGATGAAGCTGGTATCGCAATGGTATTCACAGGTATGCGTCACTTCCGTCATTAATTGATTAGAAGTCATATTTATTAATCCCCCTAAATCCCCCTTTGTAAAAAGGGGGACTTTTCACGTAAGAAACCTTGGTTTTCATGCGTGATCCCCTCCCTTTTTTAAAGGGAGGTCGGGAGGGATTCTTTTCTTTGAGGGATTTTTAGATGAATATTTTAGTTTTGGGTAGTGGCGGTCGTGAACATGCACTTGCATGGAAAATCGCACAAGATGACAAAGTCGCAAAAGTATTTGTAGCACCGGGTAACGCAGGTTCTGCAACTGAAAATAAATGCGAAAATGTTAATATCGATATTTTAGACAATGCGGCAATTATTGCTTTCGCTAAAGAAAATGATGTTGCTTTAATTGTTGTTGGTCCAGAAGCACCTCTCGTCAATGGTGTGGTTGATGCCTGCCGTGCTGCGGATGTCAAAGTTTGGGGTCCGACCCAATTTGCTGCACAGCTTGAAGGCTCTAAAGCATTTGCTAAACACTTCTTAAAACGTCACAACATTCCTACTGCTTTCTATGATGTATTTACAGACGTTGCTGCTGCTAAAGCCTATGTTGAACAAAATGGCGCACCGATTGTCATCAAGGCCGATGGTCTTGCTGCGGGTAAAGGCGTGATTGTTGCCATGACCAATCAAGAAGCATTTGATGCCATTGATGACATGCTTGCAGGCAACAAATTTGGTGATGCAGGTTCACGTGTAGTGATTGAAGAATTCCTTGCGGGTGAAGAAGCGTCTTTTATTTGTATGATTGATGGCGACAACATCTTGCCAATGGCAACTTCACAAGATCACAAACGTATTTTTGAAGGTGATCAAGGTCCGAACACCGGTGGTATGGGTGCTTACTCTCCTGCGCCTGTTGTGACTGCGGATGTCTTTGAAAAAGCAATGAATGAAGTCATGCGTCCAACTGTTGAAGGTATGAAAAAAGACGGTCATATTTATACAGGTTTCTTATATGCAGGCTTGATGATTGATGAACAAGGTCAACCTAAAGTGATCGAATTCAACTGCCGTTTTGGTGACCCTGAAACCCAACCGATCATGATGCGTTTAAAATCATCTTTGGTTGATTTGGTTGAAGCTGGCATTGCAGGCAATTTACCTGCGGAAGCGCAGTGGGATGAGCGTAAAACTGTCGGTATCGTACTTGCATCTAAAGGCTACCCTGAAACTTCAAGCAAAGATGACGTGATTTATGGTTTAGACACCGAAATGACCGATGCTAAAGTTTTCCACGCAGGTACTGCTGTCAATGCAAATGGCGAGATCGTGACTGCGGGTGGTCGTGTGCTTTGCGTAACCGCATTGGGCAATACCATTGGTGAAGCACAAGCAAAAGCATTAGAACTTTGTGAAAAAGTGACTTTTGATGGCGTTCAATATCGTAAAGATATTGGTTACCGTGCCATTGCGCGTGAACAAGCTTAATCAGCCTTAGGTTGATGCTAAAAAGCCTGCGATATGCAGGCTTTTTTATTTTTCTAATCACGATGAGACAACGCTCATTTTCCCGACTAAAATGATTCGTTACTCAAAATATCTCACACTGTAAGATGATTATTTTGAACAGATAACAACCAATAAATTTAAAACATAAGTTTCCATTTTATAAAGCATTATTCTTATTATCTATTTTTGAGATTTAGACTTAAAAAAAAATTATAAAGAAGCATTAAAAACAATATCTTACAGATTGTTAATATAATTTAAAATAATATATTGTTTTTACTATTAAATTTTCAAATATCTCACTTTTGCTATGCTATAAAAAAGATAATTATTAAGTTTTTATTCACTATATTGCATATAGATTTATTGCTATGATGGGCCAAATTTTGATTCAGTTAAAATACAATCTCGTGAATGAATACAACGATTTAAAACATCTTACTATTGTTTTAATTTGATACTCACCAGATTGCTAATTGCATAGCATCATTTGTTAATTTTATCATGCTATGCACAGATCAGAGAAACATATGGAAATGATGACTGTAATCACGCCTTCGTTTTATACTGATCTCGACTTTGACTTAATCTCTTCAATGAATAATTCGTAAATTTAAAGCCAAAATTAAATTTACTTGGGATAAATACATGAAAAAGCTCCTTGGACTTGTTTTAGGTTTAACCGTTGGTCTAGCTGGTTGTTCTAAGCCAGAAGCACCTGCAACTGACGCAGCAAAAACAGATACAGCAAAAGAACAAACCGTTGTTATGGCATCGACTGGTTCTGATGCTGATATTTGGCGTTATATTGCAACATTGCCTGAAACAAAAGCAGCAGGTATTAAACTTGAAGTGAAAAACTTCACTGACTATGTGTCTATGAACACGGCAGTTGCCAACAAAGAAATTGATGTAAATGCATTCCAGTCTTATGCATACATGGTTGCTTTTAATGACAATAACAAAGATAAAATTGCCCCACTCTCTACAACTTATTTAGAGCCAATGGGTCTTTATTCAAGCAAAGTTAAAAAGCTTGAAGACTTCAAAACAGGTGCAACCATTGCAATTCCAAATGATGGTGCAAATGAGTCACGTGCTTTATTACTACTTCAATCAGCTGGTTTAATTAAATTAAAAGCAGGCTTTGATGACGTAAAAGGCACACCTGCTGACATTTCAGAAAATGCAAAGAACATTGTGATTAAACCCATTCAAATGGCAACTGCTGTACGTGTGAAAGACGAAGTGGATGCTATTGTTTTAGGCAATACCCTTGCAATGGAAGGTGGTTTAAACGTATTGAAAGATGCAGTTTTCTATGAACCAGTGGACCAAAGCACTAAAATGAATGTAAATGTTTTAGCTGTTGCTGCTGACCGTCAAAATGACCCTGTATTGAAGAAAGTTGGCGAGCTATATCACACCGAAGCTGTGAACAAATATGTTCAAGAACACTTTGGTGGCACTAAAATTGATGTAAACAAACCTGTAAGCTATCTTACTGAAGCAAAATAGTAATATACTTCGCATATCAAAACAGGCAAATTAACTTTGCCTGTTTTTTCTTTCTTGTATAGTTTTTGACGATATGATTGAATTTAAAGACATTTCAAAACATTATGAGCTAAAAGGTCAAACCATACGTGCTCTGGACCAGATTAATCTGGAGATTCCAGAAGGCAGTATTTTTGGCATTATTGGCTATAGTGGTGCAGGTAAAAGTACCTTAATTCGTTTGATTAATTTGCTCGAACGTCCCACACAAGGTCAAGTGATTATTAATCAAAAAGACTTTACCGCTTTGGATGCGCGCTCATTACGTCAAGAACGTGCAAATATTGGTATGATCTTTCAGCATTTCAATTTATTACAAACCAAAACTGTGGCTGCGAATATTGAAATACCACTGAAGCTTTTAGGCATTAGCAAAGCTGAAAGAGAAAAACGTCTCAATGAATTACTGGATTTTATTGATCTAAAACATAAGAAAGATGCCTTCCCTGACGAACTTTCTGGTGGTCAGAAACAGCGCGTTGGTATTGCACGCGCCTTGGCCAATCATCCTAAAATTTTACTCTGTGATGAAGCCACGTCAGCGCTCGATCCACAAACCACAAAATCGGTTCTGGCGCTTCTGAAAAAAATTAATCAGGAGCAAGGGATTACCATTGTCATGGTGACCCATGAAATGGATGTGATTGAGACCGTTTGTGATTATGTTGCTGTCATGGAACAAGGCAAGGTCATTGAAACAGGCTCGACCATTGATATTTTCAGCCGACCGCAACATCCGACCACCAAAAATTTCATTCAAACAGTGTTGCAGCAACAACTGCCTGTCAATATTTTGAATAATTTAGAAAACCAGAACCACAACAGTATTTATTGCCTGCAATTTTTAGGCAAATCGGCACAGGAAACTGTGGTTCAAGCGGTGATTAAAAAATTCGATATTAGCTTAAATATTGTATTTGCCAATATGACTGAAATTAATGGCACCGTGATTGGACAAATGTTTATTCAATTGTTAGGCGACCCAGCCATCATTCAACAAGCCATTGAATTTTTACAACAAAATGGTGTGGAAGTTGAGCAATCAGGAGTACAGCTATGAGAGACCTGATTGTACAATGGTTGACTGAAGCAACCTCCTCTTTCTGGAAAAGCTCCCTTTCGATTGATCAATTTATTACTGCATTGCAAGAAACCTTTCACATGGTGTTCTTTGCCATGTTGTTTGGTTGTATTTGGGGTTTTATTCAAGCCATTATTTTATTGGTTTCACGCCCCGACGGTATTTTACCCAATCGTGCGATTTACCATATTCTAAACCCAATTGTGAATGCACTACGTTCACTGCCCTTCATTATTTTATTAATTGCCGTTATTCCGTTAACTAAACTTTTAGTCGGAACTTCAATTGGTACATGGGCAGCCATTGTGCCTTTGACCATTTATATTGGTCCCTATATGGGACGGTTGATTGAAACCTCTTTACTTGAAGTCAATGAAGGTATTGTAGAGTCCGCTCAGGCCATGGGTGCAACGCCACTACAAATTATTTTCAAGTTTATTTTACCTGAAGCACGTAGCTCACTGATTTTGAACTTAACCACTGCCACCATTAGCTTAATTGGTGCAACGGCAATGGCGGGTGCAGTGGGTGCAGGTGGTATTGGTGATTTAGCGATTTCATATGGCTATCAACGTTTTGATACCAGCGTGGTTATTTTAACGGTGATCGTGCTTTTACTCTTGGTTCAAATTGTTCAGACGATGGGCGATTGGCTAGCCAAATTAAGATAAAAATGATTCAAGCAAAATTTTAAAGCCCTCACAAATTTGAGGGCTTTTTATTATATGGATTTCATGGGCTGCACTTATTTTCCAGAAAAGAAAATGGCTCATTTAGTGTTTATGATCTTTCTATTTTTCATCATCTTAAAAAACAAAGACACAATTAAAATACTCCAAAACGAACATGCTATTGCGGCGACCAATACATGAACCAAAGAAAATTTTAAATCACTATTGAAAATTGACCATAAGCCAAGCAAACACCCAAGCAATACCAATATTACTCCCCAATACATCCACAGGGTTTTTCTTTCATTATTTGTTTGAATACTTGTATAGAACGGTAGTTTAAAAAAATAAATAGCAATGATCATCAATCCCAAACTAGAACTTAAATGCTGAAAAATTTTATACAGCGGTATATTGAAATCTGCAATTGAAATAGTATTTTGCAAAACAACCAGTTTCTGGACAAAAAAACCAGTTTGATGTGTAAAAGCATCCCATACTATATGTGTAAATATCCCGAATAAAATCGAAATAATGACCATCAAATAGTGGTTTTTTAAATATCCAAACCAATCAAGGTTTTGAAAAATAAGAACCCGTTTTTTCAAAAACCAAGGTGAATGTCCAATCATCTCATCACGAATCACTTGATGAAAAACTAAAGCAACTAAAATGGAAACTGGCAGATTAAAAAGAAAAATTCCCGCAATATGATGTCCAAACTCCCCCTGCATTCTCATTCTTAAGAAGTATTCAAAATCTGGCGCCATACATCCAAGCACAACGCCAGTTAGCGATAATTTATTTAGCCAAGGCTTAAAAAGAAATGCTGCCACTGTATGCGAAAATGTAAAAGGCATTGTTTTAAATTTCTGTTTTTCTTCGAAAGAAGAATATTATGAATTAAAATTGCTGTAAAAACCTGAATCAATCTAAAATAAACATAGAGCCTCGGTTGCTAAATACTTTAACCTTGCCAAGTGTCCCCTGATCTAGGTAATTGAGCTTCAATAATCAAATAAAACTTCGCCAAATCACTTGAATATCCCTCAGATTGACTACGGGCCATGCTAAAATAGCCGACGGTTTTTGCAGGGACTCATTTATGCACTTTGTTCATCTTGGTATACATACAGAATTTTCAATTACGGAATCTATCGTACGTATACCTGATCTTATTAAAGCTGCAGTGAATGATGAAATGCCAGCTTTGGCATTAACAGATCTATCTAACTTACATGCCGCAGTTAAATTTTATACAAAATGCTTAGATAAGGGCATTAAACCTATTTTGGGCAGTAACATTCGCTTAAATGATGCAGAACATAAAGTCACTCTGCTTTCAATGACCAACAAAGGTTGGCGCAGTCTCACTGAAATTGTTTCGCGTGGCTTTATTGAAGGTCAACAACTAGATATCCCTTGTGTACAAAAAGAGTGGGTTTTAGAACAAAACCAAGACATTATCGTGCTTTTAGGCATGCATAGTGATGTGGGTAAAATGCTGAATTCATCCAATCCACAAAAAGCCGACGCGCTATTAGAAGAATGGATTGAAAAATTTGGTAACCGTGTCTATTTAGCCCTGACCCGTACCGACCGCCCTGATGAAGAAAATTTCATTGCTGGGGCAATTAAACTGGCTCAAAAATATAATATTGGTGTCGTTGCGCATAACGATGTGCATTTTATTGCACAAACAGATTTTGAAGCACATGAAGCCCGTGTTTGTATTGCTGATGGTTATGTTTTAGGTGACAGTCGTCGTCCTCGTTATTATAGTTCTGAGCAATATTTTAAAACTGCCGAGGAAATGACGGAACTCTTTTCAGACATTCCATCTGCGATTGAAAATACCTACCACATTGCTAAACGCTGTAATGTTAGCTTACGCTTAGGCTTCAATGACCTTCCCGATTACCCAGTCCCTGAAGGTCATACCATTGATACCTTCTTTGAGCATGTTTCTCAAGAAGGCTTAGAAGAACGCTTAAATTTCCTTTATCCGGTTGAAAAACGCGATGAAGATTGGGCTGACATTCGTAAAGTTTATGATGAACGCCTAGCCTATGAAATTGGCACCATCTTAAACATGGGATTCCCCGGTTACTTCCTGATCGTCATGGACTTCATTCAATGGTCTAAAAATAACGGCGTTCCAGTAGGCCCCGGACGTGGTTCAGGTGCAGGCTCATTGGTGGCCTATAGTTTAAAAATTACCGATCTTGATCCACTCCGTTACGACCTGCTATTCGAACGTTTCTTGAATCCAGAACGTGTCTCTATGCCCGACTTTGACATCGACTTCTGTATCGCAGGTCGTGACCGCGTGATTGATTATGTTGCGCGTCATTATGGTCGTGAAGCTGTTTCACAAATTGCGACGTTTGGTACGATGGCCGCCAAAGGTGCGATCCGAGATGTGGCGCGGGTCTTAGGTAAATCTTATGGTTTGGCAGACCGTATCTCGAAAATGATCCCGACCAAACCCTTAGGTGTCGACCTTCGTGGTGCCATCGATATCGAGCCGCAGCTTAAAGACATTGTGACCAATCCATCCAACCCAGACAATGATGATGCAGCCGAAATCTGGGAAATGGCGCTTAAACTTGAAGGTATTACCCGTAATACCGGTAAACATGCCGGTGGTGTGGTGATTGCACCGGGTAAAATTACCGACTATTCAGCCGTAATGTGCGATGCAGATGGCACCAACCGTGTCGCACAATTCGATAAAGATGATGTTGAATCAGCAGGTCTGGTTAAATTCGACTTTTTAGGTTTACGTAACCTGACCGTGATTGAAGATGCCATTCAAAATATTAATAAACGCATTGGCCCTGAAAAATCAGTCGATATTACTTATATTCCGTTAGACGATCCAAAAGCCTATTCAATCTTTGCGGATGCCAATACCACGGCGATCTTCCAGTTTGAATCCGTCGGCATGAAAAAAATGCTGAAAGAGGCGCGCCCAAGTAAGTTTGAAGAAATTATTGCCTTTGTATCCTTGTACCGCCCGGGTCCAATGGATCTTATTCCTGACTTTATTCACCGTATGCATGGTGGTGAGTTTGAGTATCTGCATCCTTTACTAGAAGGGGTTTTAGAACCAACTTACGGGATTATGGTTTACCAAGAACAGGTGATGCAAGCCGCGCAATATTGTGCAGGCTATACACTGGGTGGCGCAGACATGTTACGTCGTGCCATGGGTAAAAAGAAACCTGAGGAAATGGTCAAACAGCGTCAAATCTTTATTGAAGGTGCGGCGCAAAAAGATATTGATGAAGCCACCGCCAACCATATTTTCGACTATATGGAAAAATTCGCTGGCTATGGTTTTAACAAATCACATGCCGCAGCCTATGCCCTCGTTGCCTACCAAACGGCGTGGCTAAAAGCCTATTATCCATCTGAATTTATGGCAGCAGTACTGACTTCAGAAATGCAAAATACCGACAGTATTGTATTTTTGATTGATGACTGTCGAATCAATGGTTTAGAAGTGTTTCCTCCTTCAATTAACATGTCTTTTTATCAGTTCCATGCCAGTGATGAAAAAACCATTGTCTATGGTTTAGGTGCCATTAAAGGTGTGGGCGAAGCCGCTATGCAATCGGTGATTGATTCACGCTTGCAAGATGGCCCTTACAAAGATCTATTCGACTTCTGCCATCGTATTGATTTGAAAAAAATCAATAAACGAACTTTAGAGGCACTCATTCGCTCAGGTGCGTTAGATTGCTTGGGTATTGATCGTGCCAGCATCATGGCGCAATTGCCTGAAGCGGTGCAAGCAGCTGATCAAGCCCGCTCAAATCGTGAAACGGGCATCATGGATTTATTTGGTGAAGTTGAAGAAGTCCAACGCAAACCCGCCAAACCTGTTAAACCGTGGTCAGATGAAGTTCGTCTCAAAGGTGAAAAAGACACCCTTGGCTTATATTTAACTGGACACCCGATTGATGTCTATCGTCCAGAGTTAAAGTCATTTATTCCTGTGCGTATTAATGAATTAACACCAACACGTCGTGGAGTGACCACCGTTTTTGCCGGCTTGGTAGTTGATGTTGCCAACTTCCCAAATCGAATGATGGTCACCTTAGATGATGGTACAGCGCGAATTGAAGTGTCTGCCAACCATGAACGCTTCCAACGCTTTAAAGATATTATTCAAGCTGACCGTGTGGTGGTGATTGAAGGTGAAATCTATGAGCGTGAAGGTTATGATCGCCCAATGGGACGCTTAACCAAAGCTTTTAGCCTCAACGAAATTCGTCAAAAACGTGCCAATAGCATTCAAATTAAATTGGCTGCGGAACATCTGACCCAATCACTCAGTCAAGATTTACAAAAGATTCTGCTGCCATTTTGTAATGTCGATATGTGCAATCACATTCCAATGCAATTACAGATTGATTATCCCTATGCTTCTGCCGAAGTTCACTTGGGCTTAAATTGGAAAGTTGCACCACAAGATGAATTACTGGCTAAATTACGCGATTATTTTGGTAAAGATGTCATCCACATCGAATATCAAGTGAAATCCAAAGCCGCAAAAGCCGTACAGTATAGTAAGCCCGCACAAATTGCACCGCCACCTGCCAATGTCAGCATGGATGACGCAATGGACATGTATCAGGCTGAAGCCAACCAATATTCTTAATTTTTAAATATTTAAATTCAAATTGGACACCTTATGAGTCAAGTTGACAATGCTGTTGTTTCAGCACATCTTTCCCATGTGCGTATTGTCATGGTCAATACCACATTACCTGCAAATATTGGCAGTGCATTAAGAGCCATGAAAACCATGGGCTTATCTAAACTGGTATTGGTTGCGCCTAAAACCTATCCGCACCCCGATATTAATGCTTTAGCCGCAGGTGCCGTGGATTTAATCGAACAGATTGAAATTGTAGCGACTTTAGAAGATGCCATTAAAGATTGTCATCTGGTTTTTGGCACCAGTGCGCGTAGCCGTACTATTCCGTGGCCTTTGCTTGATGCACGCCCTGCTGCTGAAAAATCCATGCAAGCCGTTGTTCAAAACCAACAAGAAATTGCTGTCGTATTTGGTCGTGAAGACCGTGGCTTGACCAATGAAGAATTGGCGATGGCCAATTATCACGTCACGATTCCAGTCAATACTGATTATGGCGTATTAAATGTTGCACAAGCCATTCAAGTCATTTGTTATGAAATGCGTATGGCCGCGATGGCATTTGTAGAGCAGACAGAAGATACCGAAGCAACTATGCCTGTGACTGAAACAGAATCTATGCATTGGGATGAGCCTTTGGTCACGCATGAACAAATGGAACAGTTTTACCCACACATTGAAAAAATGTTGGCTGAAATTGAATTTATGGATCCTAAAAATCCAAGATTATTGCCTTTACGCTTGCGCCGTCTATTTGGACGTATACAATTAGACCGTATGGAATACCATTTACTTCGTGGCATATTCACTCGTGTACAAGCGATGAATAATGGTACATGGAAAAAATCAGTAGACAAAACAACCGATTCTTCAGAGGATCAACCTAATGCTTAAACAGCTCAAAGAAGATATACAAGCTGTATTCGCGCGCGATCCCGCGGCTCGAAACACTTTGGAAGTTCTTACCACTTATCCCGGCATTCACGCGCTCATTATGCACCGTGTTGCTCATGAACTTTGGCAAAAAGAGTGTAAAGGCTCTGCTCGCCTGTTGTCTTCTTTTAGTCGTTTTGCCACAGGTATTGAAATTCACCCGGGCGCTAAAATTGGTCGTCGTTTTTTTATCGATCACGGCATGGGTGTGGTCATTGGTGAAACGGCTGAAATTGGTGATGATGTCACGCTCTATCACGGTGTCACCTTAGGCGGCACCACGTGGAATAAAGGCAAACGTCATCCGACATTAGAAGATGGTGTGGTCGTTGGTGCTGGTGCAAAAATTCTGGGACCATTTACCGTCGGTAAAAACTCGAAAGTAGGTTCGAATGCCGTCGTGACCAAAGAAGTTCCGCCAAATACCACCGCAGTCGGTAACCCTGCCCGTTTTATCACCAAAGACCAACCTAAAGATGCTGAAGAAGCACGTCGTCGTGATTATGCGGAAAGTATTGGTTTCCAGCCATATGCAGCAACGCAAGATCAATCTGACCCAATTTTAGAGGGTATGCGTGTTCTACTGGACCGAATTCAGCACAATGAAAAGCGTATGAATACTTTATGTCAGCGCTTATCTTTGCTCGATCCGTCATTTAAGAAGCAGCAAGATGAACAGCCTTTTAGTATTGAAGAACTTAAAATTATTGAAGATGTGCGACGCGAATGTGAAGCTCAAAGTACTCAATCTAAAGCCTAAAGTTGTGATTTAAATATTAACAAGCGCTAACTTGCATGTTGATCAGAGTTTTCTTAGACTGACAAATGTGCTTATTGATCAATTTTAAAATTAAATGAATGGATGACCCATATGACACTTAAGCCTTTGGCATGTACACTTATTGCAATGTCTTTGCTCTCTGCATGTAG
Organism: Acinetobacter bohemicus ANC 3994; assembly: GCF_000367925.1. Classification (GTDB taxonomy): domain Bacteria; phylum Pseudomonadota; class Gammaproteobacteria; order Pseudomonadales; family Moraxellaceae; genus Acinetobacter; species Acinetobacter bohemicus. Next base: position 728,005 of record NZ_KB849176.1, on the reverse strand, counting down.
CATGGCACCCACTGAAGATAAAAAACCGAATAGCCCAATCATCTTCACTGAACCTGATTTAACTGCACCGTTCTATGCACTGAATCCATTTAATTACGATGCACCCCCTCCATTTGAAATTGCACTCAGACAAGCAGCCGCACAACCTGTGACTAAAATGGAAGTGAATCTGCAAAGCGATCCATCTAAAAAAATGACTTTAGATGTGAATAAACTGATTATTCCAACAGTAAACAACAACCAACGTACTTTAAAATATGCTGTTCTTGCGGGTAATAATGAAATTGACATCACTGAGGTTGATGACTTTTTACAATTGGTTGAAGGTAAAGCACGTCACTACCCACCTCGCTTTAGTGAACGTCAAGAACGTAAAGGTTTTGAAGCCAAACTCAAAGAATTAACCCAACAGCTAGATACCTTGGCATCTAAAGATAATGCGTCTTTCGACGTCCTGATTCGCGCATTTAAAGCCAGCGTGATGGCACGTAACCTTGATTTGGGTTCCGTCTACACCACCAAGTCTTTAACCTATGCACAGCGTATTTTAAAAATTAACAAAGACGATGCTGAAGCAAACTTTTGGTTTGGTTTTGGTTTGTCTGAAGGTGGCGGTCAACGTGAAGCGATTCCATATTTAGACAAAGCCATGAAAGCCGGCGTACAAGAAGCTTATTTGTCTGCGGCAAATAACTATATTGCGATGGAACAGAAGAAAAATGCGATTCAAACTTTGAAAAATTACAAAGTAAAATATCCGCAAGAAGCTGAAGTGGCTGACCGTTTAATCAATGAAATTGAAAAACAAGGCCGTTGGAACGTATGGCAAGTGCTTAGCTCACCTAAAGCATCTTAATTTTTAAGTAATTATGAAATAGACCGTCTTGTACGGTCTATTTTTGTTTCTATGAATGGAAAATTAGAAGAATGACTGTATGATGAAGAAAAACTCAAACAAATACTTAATGCAGATGACTTTTATGCCAAACTCGCTATACAAAATTTTGTTTGCCACCTTATTGAGTAGTTCTCTATTGACGGGTTGTCAAATCGTCAGTGTCAAGAATCAAGCCATTAACGTGACCATTACCAATGAACGAGAAAGCATACTCACCCGCAACAAGTTAAGTGAAGCTAGTTTAAATGTACTTTCGATGACAGGGCGTGAAGCAAAAATTTGCTCTGATAAACCAGAACAGTGCATCCAAGAAATACAACAAATCCCTCAAATTCAAGACGAACAAATTCTTTCTACAGCGAGTGAAGTTTATTTAGCTAAAGCTTTAGCATATGAAAAATCAAGTGATTGTAAAATCAGCATTTTAACCAGTACCAAATCTGAAGAAAAACAAAAATTACAACAAGCCAGTTATGAAAAATGCCTAGATCAACAACTCTATATGTTGGATAAAAGCATCCGTTATAGTTATGCCTACATGTTCAAAACCAAACGTGGCCCACAAGACCGCATTTTTGATAACAGACAAGTACAAATTCGAGATTTTTATAATTTAGCTATAGCAAAATTGGTTTCAGCTTATGCGCTACGTTACAAACCAACAGAAGTAGCGCAGCAAATTAAAGTTGGAAAAAGTATCTACACCATTAACTTTGATCATTATCCTCAATTAAAAGAACAAAAAATTGAACAAATGCTCTCCAGTTATAATCTCAATTTTTCTGGTTTACGTTCCATTAATCGCCGTGATGGTTTTGGTTCGGAATTTGTCGTTGTTTTACCTCAAGTTAAAAATGATATTGGCGAAGCTAAAAGTAAATATATTATTGATCCAATCAATTTTAGTTATAAAAATGGCATCAATCCGAATATCCACCAAGCCCGTTATTTAGCAGCGACGCTCACCGTACAACCTAAGTCAGCCAGCAGTATTGAGGATATTTTAAATAATCCCGAGTTTGAATTAAAAGCCTTTGATCCTTATAAATATGACAATGTCGTAATGGCGGGTAAAACCTATCCACTTGCAGCCAACTTTTCTACCCCCTATGGTTTATGGCTTGCACAAAACAATTTAGGTAAGGCCGCATATTTAACCCTGATTGATCGTGATGATCATCTCACCATGCCGCATTTATATATGCTGGAACCCTATAATCCGAATAAAAAAGTCATTGTATTGGTTCATGGTCTAGCCAGTAGCCCAGAAGCATGGATACGTCTCACCAATGACATTATGGGCGACCCTGTGCTACGTGAACATTTCCAAGTATGGCAGGTGTTCTACTCCACCAATATGCCGATTATTGAAAGCCGCTTTCAAATTTATGCCTTGCTTAACCAAACTTTTGCCCAAGTTGATCCTAAAGCTGCGGCAAAAAAAGATGCTGTTCTTGTTGGACATAGTATGGGCGGCATTATTGCCCGACTATTAGTCAGTGATGCCGACCTGACTAAAAAAGCGTTATCCATGATGAGCAATCGTCAATTGAATAAATATAAAAATATCCCGATTGTATCGCAGCGTTTAACTCTTAAAGATATTCCTAACTTTAATCGTGCAATTTTCCTTGCTTCACCGCATAAAGGAACAGAATTTGCTGACCGCTGGTTTACCAAAGCAGCACGTAAAGTCATTCGTTTACCCGGCGCATTCCTTTCTGCCATAGGCGATACATTACAAAGCCAAGATTTGGACTTTAAAGATTTATTAAAACAGATTGATCATGGAATGATTCAAAATGGTCCAAGCGATTTAAGCTATCAATCAAAATTTATGGAACTCACCAAAGACGTTACTCCGCGTAAAGGTTTAACTTTCCATTCAATTATTGGTAATGCAACCAAGAGTGATGATCTGAATCTGATTACCGATGATGTTGTGCCATATAAAAGCGCACACTTAGATGGTGCTGTCTCTGAAAAGATCATCAACGGCGGGCATTCTATTCAAGAAACACCAGAAGCTGTTTTAGAATTGCGTCGTATTCTACGATTGCATCTTACACAGCTAGGTTTATATAAGCCTTAGTGAACAACTTCAAGCACTAAACATGGCTGAGTTGCACCACATAACGGTCTAATCCGTTGTGTGGTCATGGCAATCTAAACCAATCAGAATAAATGTATTCCCAAGTAAAAAGCCCTTCTTCCTTTAAAATACCCGCAATGATTCACTGTAACAGACAGCACATTCTAAGCTGCAAAAGCACAATAAAAATTGAGCATCTCTTGGCAATTTACAGACTTTTAAAACACTTGCTGAACCATAGCAAAATAGGAAAAGTAGTGCTGCTTATTTTCATAAATAGCTATTCTTTCAGGAAAAATTCAATTATATTAGACTTTATTCATAAGTCATTTTTTGATCAATGCAAAGTATTAATAAAGCCAACATTAAAAAATAAACTTTAGGAAATACTAGATTTATAATTGTGAAATACTGAGGTAAAAGCATAAAAATTGAATCAATAAACTGAAGCTGTGCTCATTTTAAAAAATCGAATCTTGAACATTTTTTGATTGATGCAAGCTATCTATTAGATTGATAAATATATGGTCTTTTAATATAGAATATTTAATAGAAAAATGAACAATCATTTTTTACATGAATAGTGAGAAAATTCATGAAATTAAAAGGGTCTACCGCATTAAATAGAATGCAAATTGAACAAGTTGCGTCTAAGGGGTTAAACTCAGTTCATTTTTCTAAAACACTCGAGCGCATTTACCAAGAACAATATAAAAATGAAGCAGCTTATGAGTTTAGATTTCGTGGATTAATTATATTAATTTTGTACTTATTTCTAAGTTTTGGTATTTATCAAACTATTTCTAACAATGACATAATGCAGCAGTGGCTCACCTATTATGCATGGGTCGGCATTATTGTCATCACCGCTTGGATCTTATCTTTTTTTAAAAAATTCAATCAATACTTCGATTATTATACCGGTTTTGGTTCCATGGTCGCGATTACCATCTCCTTTATCATTATCACCAATATTGGTGCAGATCCAAATAATACGGCACAAAATGATGTGCTATTTCATACAGCCATGATGTATGCCGTGGTGATCACTTACAGTTTTGTCGGTATGCGATTTTACACGGCAGTGATTGCCTGTTGGATGGGCGGTCTGATTGCGATTTTTATTTCAATTTGGTCAAATCAAGAGATTGGCTGGACCTTGTTAAATAGAACCTATACCTTTTATAGCTTTTTAGGCATGGCTTTAACCTATGCGATTGACCGTCAGCATCGGGAAAATTATTTACAAAACTGTATTATTGAACTGAACCAAATTGAATTAACCCAGCAAGCGCAACAATTGGCATTATTATCACAATTAGACTCACTCACAGGTTTGGCGAATCGACGTTATTTAAATGAGGTTCTTGATAAAGAGTGGCGCTATGCGCTAAGACATCAAACACCGTTAAGTATATTAATGGTCGATATCGACTTTTTTAAAAACTACAACGATCATCTTGGGCATATCGCAGGTGATCAATGTCTGCAATTGATTGCAGATGCCATACACTCGATTACTGCACGCAGCAATGATCTAGCTGCACGTTATGGTGGAGAAGAGTTCTTACTCGTTTTTCCAATGACAGACCAACAGCAAGCCGAAGCACTCACCATACGCCTTTTACAGCTCATTGAGGCCGCTGCTATTCCCCATCCATCCAGTCCCATTTCTGAACACGTCACCATTAGTGTAGGAATCGCAACCCTCATACCGCAAGCTCATGATCAAATTTCGGAACTGATTAGCTTAGCCGATCGTGCATTATACCTTGCCAAAAATGAAGGACGAAACCGTTATCATATTGCCGAACCTTATGACGAAACCACTGCTCCGCCCATGACAAATAAGCATATTCTCCTTTAGATATCGGCACATACTCATAATTAAAAAACCACTAAAAGCGATCTTAAGTCATTTGAAACAAGTATTTTGAAACAAATGTTATGTCTTATCCTTCTTTACCTTATGTACAGATTGCAGAATTTTTCAGCATCTTCGGCAAAAAAGTAAGCTCATCCAAATGTTCTCGTATCTAAAGAAACTATCGCTTTACTGGAATCCGTTCAGCAGCATACACCTCATTTGATTTTATTTTCTCTGCACCTTGACGTGCTAGAATGTGCTCTGATATGTCATTAACAACTTTGATCAGGCCTATGCATGAACAAAAGCTTAAAGAAAATGACATAGCCGATAGTGATCCCAAATGGCTTTATTCTAAATCTTCATAACACCTTACATGTTTATATCTATTTTTATATCCAGTAAGCTTTTTAAATTGGCTCCCTAAAATTGCGTTAGAAAATGAATTTGAACTTTAATTTTTGGCAAGCATTTTTCCGTTTAGTACATGTGTATGCTGGAATTTTTATTGCTCCATTTATTTTTATTGCTGCACTAACTGGCCTGTTTTATGCTGCCACGCCTCAAATTGAACAGTTGATTTACAGTGAAGTACTCTATGTAGATCATCAAAACCATTCAAAAACTCAGCCTCTGAGTCAACAAATTGAAACAACCAAACAATCTTTATCATCCACTGCACAGATTACAGAAGTACGCCCATCGGCAGCGCCTAATCAAACGACTCGGGTGATTTTCTCAGATCCGAAGCTAAAGCAAGACAATGAAGCGGTCTTTGTAGATCCCTATACGCTGGAAATCAAAGGTCAATTGGCTGTGTATGGTACAAGTGGCTTATTACCCTTTCGAACAACACTTGACCATCTGCATCGAGATTTATTATTAGGAAATTGGGGGCGTTTTTATAGTGAACTAGCCGCAAGTTGGTTAGCCATTTTAATTTTTACAGGTTTATATCAATGGATTAAACGTCGTAAAAGATTAGAAAATAAAAAAACCATTCACAACAAACTCATTCAAAAACATAGCACAATCGGCTTATTTTTATTTCCCCTACTGCTCTTTATTGCGATTACTGGCCTAACATGGTCTGAATGGGCGGGAGAAAATATTCGTATGCTTCGGCAGTCACTGAGTTGGCAAACGCCGACATTAGTGACATCGCTCAAAGCAGAGAGCCTTCCAGCAGTTATGATGCATCATGGCGATCATGTCATGACTCCTCACAATCCGACTGCACATATTTCTTCTGGAGATTTCGATACTGCTTTAGTAATCGCACGGCAGCATGGTGTCGATGCTTCTCAAATACAAATCAAGCCTCCTTCAGATGCAAACCAAGCATGGACTGTTTCAGAAATTCAGCGGCGCTGGCCAACTCAGGCAGACAGTATTGCCATTGATATGCAACAGCATCAGGTCTTAGATCAGCTTTATTTTCAAGATTATCCATTGATTGCCAAACTGACACGTTGGGGTGTCGATGCACATATCGGTCTTTTATTTGGCTGGATGAACCAACTCGTTTTAATCATTTATGCACTTGCGCTATGCAGTATGATTATTTATGCATATTTGGCTTGGTACAAAAGAACTGATTTAAAACAAACAACCATGCAACTCACAGAGCAAAGCATAATCATCTGGACGCAGGCTGCCCTTAAACAAAAAATAGCGCTATTTTTTGTTCTAAGCATTATGGCAATTCTTTTGCCCCTATTTGGAATGAGTATTCTGGTTGCTATAGTTGTCATGACCATTAAGCATATAGCAGTACAAAAAAATGATTAAAAGGGCTTAATTAAAGCGCCATTGAATTGTGAACAGTTGATAAATATGCGGTGGATGATCCAGCTCTTTGGCTTGAACTTTTGCCAAAGTAGGCTGATCAAGCAAATTCATATCAACATTTGGGAGATTCATAGCGTTAGGCCTCTTTAAAGTATTTTTTTCTTAACCACAATGACACGCTCACCAAAGCAATCAGCACAGGCACTTCAACCAATGGCCCAATCACCGTTGTAAAAGCAACTGGCGAAGCTAAACCGAATGTGGCGATTGCAACGGCAAGTGCTAATTCAAAGTTGTTTCCAGCCGCAGTAAAAGAGATTGCTGCTGTCTTCGGATAATCATTGCCCATCCATTTGCTCATAAAGAAGCTAATAAAGAACATCAAGACAAAGTAAATTGTTAAAGGAATCGCAATTCGTAAAACATCCATTGGCAGGCTTACGACATCAGCACCTTTTAGGCTAAACATTGCCAAAACCGTGAACAGCAAAGCAATCAAACTTAGAGGACTGATTTTCGGAATAAACTTGGTTTGATACCACTCCACGCCTTTTTGTTTCACCAAAATTAAGCGCGTTAAGAAACCGAATAAAAACGGAATACCGAGATAAACCAGAACAGCATGGGTAATGGTCCAGAAATCAACATTGATCACTTGTGACGCTACACCAAAATACGGCGGCAGAAAGGTCAGGAATAGCCAAGCATAAGTACTAAAGAACAAAATCTGAAAGATACTGTTAAAAGCGACCAGTGCTGCAACATATTGGTTATCACCACAGGCCAAACCATTCCAGACCAGAACCATCGCAATACATCGTGCTAAACCAATCAGGATTACGCCTGTCATGTATTCGGGATAACTCTGCAAAAATATGATTGCCAATACAAACATCAGTACCGGAGCGATCAGCCAGTTTTGTACTAAGGATAAAGTCAGTGTTTTCTTATCCTTAAATACTTGCGGCAAGGTCGCATAGTCCACTTTTGCCAGTGGCGGATACATCATGAGAATAAGACCAATCGCAATTGGAATATTCACCGAATCGATACTTAATTTATTCAGTGCGTCAGAAGCTTGAGGAAAAAAAGTTCCGATTGCAACACCTAATGCCATGGCAATAAAAATCCATAACGTCAGATTACGGTCTAAAAAAGACAAGCGTTTTTCAGACATTTTCTTACTCAACATTCGAAATTTGATTAATTGCTGCAATCAAATCTGGGCGAGACATATGCGCTGTATCGAGTGCCAATAAAGCATCTAAGCGACGGTTGATATGATCAACAGTGACTTGGAATGCTTTGAGCTTTTCTTCTTTCGGTAAATCCAAATGTGAAGGATCAGCCAAACCCCAATGTGCTTTGATTGCACCACCCAAATAAAGTGGGCATGCTTCTTGAGCGGCCGAATCGCATACAGTGATCACAACGTCGGGTTGATATTGTTCGCAATCATCAATGGTTTTGCTCCACAGATCATCAGTCGATAAACCCAAATTTTCAAGGGTTTCTATGGTCAATGGATGCACTTGTCCAGATGGTTTGCTACCTGCACTGTAAGCTTTCCAACCTTCCGGCGCACGACTATTAAAAAGCACTTCAGACAAAATGCTGCGGCAGCTATTTCCTGTACATAAAAAAAGAAATTTCATCTTGTTCTACTCGCAATAACTATTGATTTGCTGAAATGGCGTTGCAATTTTTGGCTGTAATTCAGCATTTTTAAGTGTGTTCAACACTTCTACGCACCAATCCGGTAAGCTTGGATTCATGCTGTAATAAACCCATTGCCCCTGACGTCTGTCCTGTAACAACCCCAAAGAACGCAGTAAAGCCAAATGACGTGAAATTTTGGGCTGACTGAGCTGTAGCTTCTCGGTCAAATCACAAACACACTGTTCATTCTGCTGGACAACCAACATGACAATGTTGAATCGGGTTTCGTCAGATAAACATTTAAAAAAATTGATTTTGTCCATATATATTCACTCCATCATATGGATATATAGATATTCATATATATATTGATTAAATTTTTATTTCAAACGCTGCCCATTTTCATCAAGCACTTGTTCACCGTCTTCTTTGCTGAAAGCGCCCTTTTGTGGGAGTGGCAGAATTTCTAAAACTAGTTCTGATGGACGACTTAAACGAGTGCCCAAATCTGTGACTACAAAAGGGCGATTAATCAGAATTGGATATTGCAGCATAAAATCTAAAAGCTGTTCATCCGTCCAATCATCACGTTCTAGCGCTAGATCAGAATACGGCGCAACATTTTTACGAATTGCCGCTCTTACCGTTAAGCCTGCATCTGCAATAAGCTGAATAAGTTCTGGCTTAGACGGCGGATTAACCAAGTATTCAATCACTTCAGGTTCGATATTGGCATTGCAGATTAAGGCAAGCGTATTACGTGATGTAGCACAATCAGGATTATGATAAATCTTTACCTTGGCGGTAGCAGTCATTTGCTGAGGCTCAATTGAATATTTAAGATATATTTATATACGAATAACCATATATATGCAATTCCATATTTATAGAATCTTTAATTGAAGAATAAATGCATGAAGTTAAAATTTAAAAAGACTGGATTCAAGGGGCTTTCCATTTCAATTACAGGTGATTTGTCTAGCAGAGCTGGGGCGCCTGATAAGCATGATTTAAATCATACTTATCAGACTATTTAAAAATCATTTTATTTATTTTCTACACTTTCAATCTGCTACTGAATAGTGGCAGGTGCATCCTCGACACCACTATTAATAGAATGGGAACAAACTAATTTCCCCTGATCACGAGCAATTCTCCAAGCAGTATAAGGCCCTTCAATTTCAGCTTGACTATGATTTTGTAATGATAAAACTGAATCACCTATTGCCAATAATTGATTTCGCATTAAATTAAAATCAACCGCATCCTTACCAAATGACGGTGCCCACAGTGACCACGGCCCTGAAATAGTGGCCATGGTTGGAATCAAGTCAGAATGCGATGCATTTCCTAAACCACCAAAATTACACTGTTTCGGTAAACGATTCTGAACGGGTTGATCCTGACCTGTTGAAATCATGACCGCAGGCAGATTACGCCTTTGTGCAGCTTCAATTGCTACTGTCTGCATTAAAAGATGATCTTCAGCAACAAACCAAGCTTGCGGCTCTGCTCTACCAGAAAATTCCAAAGTCCGACCAAAACCACCATCTAGTCTCGGTTTTGCAATTATTTCACGTGTTCCCAAATGTTCCACAGCAAAAACAAAACTCACCTTTTTCGCTTTATATTCTTCATTTAGTTTTTGCATATATCGAAAAGTGCCTTCTTTAGACATATGCAGATGTCCTGTATTAAAAGCAAACTCATAGGTTTTAGGTCGGCACTTTAAAGGTAACTTGGCAAAATATTGTGCCAAAGCCACCATACCTCCGACCCCATTTTCCTGTACCCAAGTGTTGCCATCTGTATTGGCAACAAAAACTACTTTTTCCTCACTCATTCCCGGTAAGGTTGCAATTAAGTTGCGAGTCATGACTTTGTCTCGCTCTGCTTGAACAACGATACGTGCATCCTTTGTACTTACGGCTAATGCTTTAATCTCGGCAAACTCATCCGATCCCAAGAAAACAGCCGGAAGTCGATAATGCAACCCATTATGCGGGTCAAAGTAGTCTTTCACTTGCTCTCGTGGTACATCAAAACCCAAAATAAGCCCCGCAGCTCCAACTTTTCCAGCAGCAATCAAATCTTGATTCATTAATTCGCCAGCTAAAAATGGCTTATCATATCGTTGTTTTTGAAGATCCTTTAGGGCTGAACTTAAATATTTTGCAAATTGAAATAAGAATGTGTAGGGCGGAGCAACCATATTTGCATAAACAGGATCTTGAGCGGTTGGAATTTCACGCACAATAATTTTCCCCTTATGCTCGGCAGTAATTGGCTGATTACGGGCTAAGTAAACCAACTGACCTGTATTGCCTGCATCTGATGTTCCTAATGAATATGGCACTGCTCCAGCAATCGGAATGTCCTGACCATTGACGGATAGACTCCCCGAGCGTGATAAGCTACGTCCCTTGCCATTTTCAGCTTCTATAGTGGGTTGCCAGCGCTCAATTTCATAACTATCCGATTGTATTTGCATACCCGGTATTTTTTTTGCTTCGACTTCAATCCAGTCAATCAATTGATTATGAGCCTGACTTCCTGTAGAGCGTAACTGAGCAAGTTCTGGCCCGACCTGTACCAATTTTTCTAAAGCTGTGGCATCTGCAAATAGTGTTTCATCCATGACCGTTGGGCATGTCTGTTCCACTTCAGGAAGTGTACTGGAGACACTGTCTTGATCACTGCCACAACCTGTAACCGCAAAACTAAGTAAAATAAGACCTAGAGAATGTTTATAAACTTGATGAATTTTCATATCTTTTCCTTGACGTTTACTCATAGCAACTTCATGTAAATGAGGCAAGCCGGCTATTTATTCTCTTACAGCCATATTGAGTAATTTTTATCGATATTCCCTTTCCTGCTGACCAAATACGGTAAGAAACAGGTTTAACAAAAAACCAAATCAAAATAGATCATCTAATTTTTCACACACAATGAATTTTTTAGAGAATCTATCTGATCATTCTTTCGATAATATTCTGAACGAAGAATAAAAAAATAACGCTTCTGAGTCATAGGGTTTCGAATTTAGGACAGCGTATTTTAAAAACCGACCAAAATAGCCATAAAAACGGCTATATATTTGAATTATTTAATTTTTTACGATATTGAGTTGGGGTTAAATTTGTTTGCAGTCTAAACCATGTAATAAATGAGTGACTGGTATAAAAACCAAGTGCCTTCGAAATAAATGCAACTGAATGCTGATAGTTCACTAAATAATTTTCAGCTAACTCAAATCGAACTTGATCTAAAATTTTACTGTAGGCATTTTCTTCTTGATGTAATTTTCTGCTTAACGTTCTGACATTAACGGCCAACTGTTCTGCAACATTTTCACGCGATAATCGTTGTTGATGCAGCAATAAATAAATTTGTGCTCTGACCTGCTCAGTAAAGGTTTGTTCAACTTTTTGTTGTTCCAGCAATTTCTGAGCAAATATTTTAACACTGTCATACAGTCCAGAATTTGCTGTTTTTAATGTCATATTGAGTGACTTAGGCAGTAATAACAAAGCCGCTTCTTTTTGGTCAAAATAGACAGGACATCCAAAGAATTCATCATAGGTTTTTTGTAATTCCGGTGCAGCCAAAGTATGGGTAAAATGAACTGCTTTTAGTACAGAATAACCGTCATCGCGAACCAATCTGACCAAACTGACCCACCAAGCCAAATTGTATTCTGTCCCACAACGAATAAAAATTGGATCTTTAGACCTGCATTTCCATTTCCAATACACGATATCGGATTCTGTTTGAATAGAAATATCGCCGATACAGCCAATTAAGGGTTGGAATTCTTTTAAGGTATAAATTGCTTTACTTAAGGTCGCAGATAAAGGGACGAGGTGCCCTAAAACACCATAAGCAGTTGAATCCATTTTTTTAGAAAAACTTAAAGAAACCAATGGGTTTTTACAAACATTATACGTATATGAAATGGCCTTTTCAAAATAGCTGAGTGGAATACACTGGTTTGAATCACCTAATTGTTCTTCAGTCAAACCGCCTTGTAAAAGAAGCTCCTTTCTATTGATGCCAAAAAAGGTTGCATGCTCAAGGAAATGCTTAACAAGTCCTACAAGCACTTGACTCCCAAGAGTATCATCCATATTTTTTTGCAAATCAGTGATCATACTCATCATCCCAGATAATTAATCCCTCATTTGTAATTATTGTAAATCACAATATCAAAACAATTCAAACTTTTATCCGTTTGTGAATACTTCACGTGAAATGAGTCTAATTTTCTGGCGCGACTCAAACAATTTTTTTAATCTTTGCAAGAATTCAGCCTTTAATAAAAAATTATTTGATATGCAATCAGCTCTATTTTTATTGAGTTCTCATCTTGTATTAGGGTAAATCCCCATGTTTCTTTCAGTTATGCTCACCAATATCCACTTTATCTTGATCGCCCAATTTCATTTTTTAAATCGCTTTTGCACTCAGCGCTTTTTTTTCAAGCGTATAAGTATTTGTCATGAATCTTCTCATTCTGCTTCGATAAGCATTTTGTTAATATAGATACAGCTTATCTTTTTATGCAATTACACTCGCATAAGACCGACACTAAAGCTTATACCAACACACTTGAAGGTATAGGTTTAGATAGAATCAGAATGGATTGAATCGGAACAAACTCAATCTTCCAGATTTTAAAAAATCTTTTAAACTTAAAGGCTTTATTAAATTGAACCCAGAAAATTCAACACCTGATCTATCGACACTCACCCCTATGATGCAGCAATATTTAACGATAAAAATGCAGCATCCCCACTCACTCATGTTTTATCGCATGGGTGACTTTTATGAATTATTTTTTGACGATGCGCATAAGGCAGCAAAATTACTGGGCATTACCCTAACCCATCGTGGTAAAGCCAATGGTGAACCGATTCCTATGGCCGGTGTGCCTTATCATGCGGCTGAAGGGTATTTAGCACGTTTGGTAAAAAAAGGCGAAACCGTTGTTATTTGTGAACAACTTGGTGAAGGCGAGAGCGCAGGCACTCGCGGTAAGGCACCTATGGAACGTGGTGTCGTGCGAATTATTACTCCCGGCACACTAACCGACGATGCACTCTTAAACAGCCACCAATCTTCTAATTTAGTCGCGCTTTGTATTCAACAAAATCAAATTGGCATTGCACTGCTCGATTTAAGTGCGGGTATTTTTAAAGTCCAACAACAAAATTTTCAGCAAGAACAACTTGCGATTGAACTGTCTCGCTTAATGCCAAGTGAAATTTTGGTTGATGAAGATATTGTCGACCCAAACATCATTGAACAAATTAAAAAACAACTCGACTGCCCTGTGACAAAACGTCCGAATGTTGATTTCAACATTAATAATGCGCAAAAAACATTATGTGACCAGTTTGCGGTATCTACGCTTTCTGGTTTTGGTATCGATCATTTACCGCTTGCCAAAGCCTCGGCAGCAGCGCTAATTCATTACGCCAAAGAAACGCAAAAAACGGCTTTACCGCATATTCGCTCCATTCAGTTAGAACAAAGCAGTGACTTTATTGCACTTGATCCAGTGACACGTCGTAATTTAGAGCTAATCGAACCTTTATTTGAACATGGCACATCACTGTTTCAACTGATTAATGACTGCCAAACAGCGATGGGTAGTCGTTTACTCAGCCGTACCATCATGCAACCCTTGCGAGACACTAAATTACTCGATGCTCGACTCGATGCCACGGCATCTGTGCTCAACGGCTATCATGAATCGCCTATTCGTTTAGTGCTTAAAGACATTAGTGATATTGAACGTGTGCTAAGCCGTGTGGCCTTAGGCAGTGCCCGTCCACGTGATTTGGTACAACTGCGTCAAGCCTGTGCACAAATTCCCTTATTACGCCATGCCATTCAACCCATCACGCAAGCGCATCAATCTGGCTTAATTCAGCAATTGGATCATGAATTAGGTGATTTTAATGGTTTGCACCAACGCTTGATGTCAGCCATTGTTGAGCATCCACCAGTATTACTTCGTGATGGCAATGTAATTGCAGAAGGTTTTGATAGTGAACTCGATGCACTGCGTAAAATTCGTGATCATGCGGGTCAATTCCTGATTGACTTAGAAATCCAAGAACGTCAGAACACAGGCGTTTCAACGCTTAAAATTGGTTACAACCGAGTCAGCGGTTACTATATTGAACTGACTCGCGCTCAGGCAGAGCAAGCACCTGACCATTACATTCGTCGCCAAACTTTAAAAAATGCTGAACGCTATATCACACCAGAACTCAAATCTTTTGAAGATAAAGTGTTATCGAGTGAATCCCGTGCCCTTGCACGTGAAAAAATGTTGTTTGAAATGCTTTTGGATGAATTACGACAAGATATTGGCAATCTACAAATGATGAGTAGCGCGATTGCACAAATTGATATGCTGGCTAACTTTGCCCACCAAGCACGTTTACGCAATTGGTCTCGCCCTGAATTTAGTCCTGAAATTGGGGTAAAAATTATTGCTGGTCGACACCCTGTGGTTGAAGCCTTAAGCAAAACCGCCTTTACACCAAACGACACCAGTTTAGACTTCAACCACCGCATGGCGATTGTGACTGGACCGAATATGGGGGGTAAATCCACCTTTATGCGTCAAACAGCACTGATTAGCTTATTGGCTTATTGTGGCTGTTATGTTCCTGCCCAGTCGGCAATTTTAGGTCCTATCGATCGTGTTTTCACCCGTATTGGTTCTGCCGATGATTTATCTACGGGTAAATCGACCTTTATGGTTGAAATGACTGAAACCTCTCAAATTTTGCATCATGCAACTAACCAATCTTTAGTGCTGATGGATGAAGTTGGACGTGGCACCAGTACCTACGATGGCTTATCTTTGGCATGGGCATGTGTACTTGACCTGAGTAAACGGATTAAATGTCTGTGTTTATTTGCCACACATTATTTTGAACTCACTGAACTTGGCAAAGAATCAGGCATTGATAACTACCATGTCACTGCCAAAGAATTAAATGGCAATTTAATTTTATTGCACAAAGTTCAACATGGCCCTGCCAGTCAAAGTCACGGCTTACAAGTCGCTAAATTGGCCGGTATTCCTACCAGCGTGATTAAAGAAGCACAAAATCGCTTAAAAATTTTAGAAAAACAGCAACATCTACAACTCAATAAAGCGGTTCAAAATGACTTGTTCAGTGTGGCTGATGAACCCGCGATTGAAGTCATTGAACGCATTGTAGAAGTTGAGAAAGATGTGCCCGTACTCAATCTATTAAGAGCTTTAGATGTCGATAACCTTTCACCACGTGAGGCACTACAGCAAATTTATGCTTTAAAAGATGCCTTAGAAGCATAATTTAAAACTATTTTGTATCAGACCAAGACTCCCAAATAGGAGTCTTTGTCATTTACTCCCTCTATTTAGTCATATATTCAGTTTTTATTAGAATAAACAGTCCTACATATAACAAATATCAATAAAAGCAATTGTTAGTTACGTGCATTTTTGCCTAAAATACAGCAAGAGTAATTAGAACCATATTTTTTAGGTAGCTGTCGCCATGACCTTTGTTGTCACTGAAAATTGTATTAAATGTAAATACCAAGACTGCGTAGAAGTTTGTCCAGTGGATTGTTTCTATGAAGGTCCAAATTTCCTCGTCATTAATCCTGATGAATGTATTGACTGCGCTTTATGCGAACCTGAATGTCCTGCTAACGCTATTTTCTCTGAAGATGAGTTACCAGAAGGTCAAGAAGTCTTTATTGAACTCAATACTGAACTCTCACAAAAATGGCCAAATATTACCCAGATTGGCGACCAACCTGCTGACCGTGAAGAATGGAATGGTAAAGCAGACAAGTTACAATACTTGGAAAAATAACAGTATTTTTAGACTAAAAAAAAGATCAGCAATTGCTGGTCTTTTTTTATACCTAAAACACACATTTGATTGCAATATTTTCAAATTTTATCCTTCAAATTAGATTAAAATAGAGCGAGTGTTTATAAATATTTGATTTCTATAATGAAGCATTTTCTAAAGGGATTACTAGGCTTAAGCTTGGTTCCACTTGTCATGATTGGATGTACCACATCTCATCAGAAAACACCCGATGGGAAACGGATCTTCATTCCACAAGAACGTATTAGTATTGAACGTCCAATTCCACCAAAAACCGTTCCTTATGCTTATAACGCATGGGTTGCTATAGGTGAGAATTTACGTCAAGTACGTGAATATGAAACCTTTCTTGAACGTAATGGGGTTGGTAATATCATCCCAAGTTTTGAACTTATGCGTACTGCACGTGATTGGCAAAAATGTGCTCGCTCCCAATATATGATTCCAAGCCGAGAATTATGGAATAACCAAATTTCAACATTGCGCGTATTTAAATATTTAGTGGCAGCAAAAGTATTAACGGAGTTTGAAGTAACATCCGTTTACCGAGATTTACCCCTAAATCAATGTGCAGGTGGTGCAAATTCATCACGTCATTTATTTAATTCTGCTATCGACTTCCGCATTGGCCCTGCATACCCGCAAGCTGAAGATTATGCATTTATTGAAAATACCAAATTTAAATTATGCCAATTTTGGGCACAACATGGTCAAAGTCTAAATATGGGACTTGGACTATATGCTTCAGGCCAAATCCATATTGATACCCAAGGCTATCGAACTTGGGGGCCTGACCTTTCACGTTATTCATCGATGTGTAATTACTAAAAAAGTCGATTCAAATAAAAAAGAGATCTCCAAGATCTCTTTTTTATTGCTGATGCTTAATAAATCGTAAACGAAAAATTGCACTATCAATGGAAAAGTTTAAAATGCTTGCATCGCAACCATGGTGACAAAGCTATGCAACAAATGTGGACAGAGATTGATGCCTACATCGATTCACATTTAATTCCAGAAGACCCGATTCTTCTACAAACATTAAAAAACACTGAAGATAAAGGTTTTCCAGATCACCTTGCCGTTGCCCCGAATCAAGGCATGCTGCTACAAATGCTCATTCAAATGAACAGCTGTAAGCGTGTACTGGAACTTGGTACTTTTGCAGCTTATAGCACCATGTGGCTTGCACGTGCCTTACCGAAAGATGGCTACATCTTAACCATTGAAGGTCGTGATACGCATGCAGCTTTGGCTCAAGAAAATATTGATCATGCGAAACTTCCGCAAACCATTGAGCTTAAAGTGGGACGTGCTGCGGATATCCTCAAAGCATTACCCGATGATTTTGAACCTTTCGACTTTATTTTTATTGATGCCGACAAACAGGGTTATCCAGAATATTTAGAGTTAAGCTTAAACTTGTCTCATTCAGGAACCATTATTGTGCTCGATAATGTCATCCGCGCAGGAGACATCATCAATACTGAGAATCACAAACCAAGTATTGAAGGTATTCGTGACATGTTTACCGCTTTACAGAACCATCCTCGGATTTTATCTTCAACTGCACTACAAACAGTCGGAAGTAAGGGACATGATGGCTTCGCTTTGGCTATAGTGAAATAATTTGACACACAGATCAAAAAACAATCTAACTGTTTTTTTATTTATTTATTAAATACTTACAAACACTATCCATATAGTTATCCACAAGTTATGCGGATAACTATGTTTAATTATTGATCGCTGCTTTTAAAGCAATATGTTCTCTATTTTACGACCAACAATGGGACGAGTGAATTTCGGAATATACTGGTTGCAACACTTCCCAAAAAGAATTGACGAATTTTACTGTGACTAAATGCACCAAGTAGTATCAACTGTATCCCATGTTCATTCTGATATTCAAGTATATTTTCAGCTACATCACCATAACGATATTCCATCACCACATCAAACCCAGCATCGGTCAAATACTGTGAAGGTTCTTTTAATACTTCTGGATGATCTCCAACGTAGAGTAAATGACACTGTAATAATTTTAATAAATCACTTTGTGCTACGCGCTTCATCAAATTGACACAGGTTGGCGAATATTCATAAGCAAAAATAAAACGGGTCGGTGGTTTAAAGTTTTCCCCCACCGTCATAACAGTACAGTTTACCCCTCGAATAAAGTTCTCAACATTACTCCCAATCGGCTTATTTCGTTCTGCTGCACGTTCACCGACTCGACCAATAATGGCGATGTCATCATCTTTCAGCACATGAAAACTTTGCTCTAAAAAGTCGCCTTTTTCTTGAATATGCGAGGCGGTGATTTCATACTTTTGCTGAATCATTTCAGAAATATGGTTCAACAAATTATTACTATAATCGAGTGCGAGTTCACTTTGCTTTTGTTCAAGTTCTGCTAGTTCTTTCAACAGCATTGCATTACTCTCAAAACCAATCACTCCACTAATTTCCCCCAAATGATAACTTGCAGGGTAATAGTCTAAAACCTGTAATAACACCAGTTCACGTTGTGTCTGCTTCGCAACCCATGCTGCGGCTTCAGCAACCGCATTCACGCATGGGGAAGAATCAATACATGCGATTACACGTTTCATTTTCGCCTCGCTTTTCGCCAATGAAGGCTTTAAGTCTATTTGTTATTTTTAACTTAGCATAACTCTTCGCGGCTGTGCATGCTTTTATGTAATCAAACTGATGCTATGTAAAGATCCTGATTGTATAAGAATTTTTAATCTCGATAGCGAATAAATTTTGCAGGATTGCCTGCCACAATGGCAGCTTTTTCAATATCTTTGGTCACCATACTGTTCATGCCAACAACAGCATGTGCATGAATCGTCACACCATCCTTGACCCCTACATGTGCGCCTAACCAAACATCCTGACCAATCTCGATACCTTGTGAACGTACCGGTTGTTGATAAATAGGCTGCTCAAGTTCCATGCCATGATCAAAAGCATATAAATGGCAATAGGCCGCAATACGGACTTGATCATGCAGTTTGATGCCCATGCGCCCGCCATCAAGAATACAGTGATGGTTAATCGCAACTTCATTCCCTATTTCCAAAGGCCCATGCAAAGTACAGTCTGCGGCAATAAAAGTATTGTCCCCAATAATGATTTTACGTCCGGGTTCCGCAAAAATATGTGCCAATGGTGAAATAAAACAATTCTCACCAATTTCCACTGTTTCCATTTGCATTAAGTAGGCTTGATATTCTTTTTGCCATGCTTCAGCCCAGCCCCGATTTTTAGGTTTTAATGACCAATACAACCACGGCATATAATTCAAACGATGTTTATGCTGTTCACGATATTTCAACAATGGATCTTGTTCAGTCATACTGTGGCTCTTCTAGCATTTTTAATTGTTCACGACCACGTGTCACATCTTGAATTTTTAATGACAATGGCTCAATTTGATGGATTTGTAGCAAAGCGATAACATCTACACCTGTTGCGGTATAGTCTTGTTGAAATTCTATCTGTTGTTGATTCAGTTCGTATTGAAAGATTGCCCATTCATTAAACTGGCAGCTAAAGCTGACTTTTTTCTTTTCAATCAGCTCAATTTTTTCAGCCAATAACAAACACTGTCCAGCACAGCCACCATAAGCCCGAACCAAGCCGCCCATGCCCAGTTTAACGCCCCCATACCAGCGATTGACCAAAACCAGAATATTGCTTAATTCGTTGCCTTCAATCGTTGCGAGTATAGGTCTACCGGCAGTTCCCGATGGCTCACCATCGTCATTAAAGCGAACATTATTGCCAATTTTCCATGCCCAACATTGATGTGTGGTACTGATATCCTTGCTGATTTCTAAAAAATCTTTGACGTCTTGTTCATTTGCTACAGGAACAGCAATGGCTTGAAAGCGACTTTTTTTAATCTCTTCTTCAAAAATCACTTGTGAGGCAATCGTAAATAGCATAAATCTTAAGTTAATGACAACACTACGGCAGTATAGCCTGTTTTCAGCAATTTTTAGATACAAAAAACTGCCTATGAAAAGTATGTCAGGCAGTTAAGAGTAATTTAATTATTACTTATTTGACCAATCTCCCCTAACCCCTCTTTAAAAAGAGGGGAACGATCTAGTATTCAATACTCTATTAAATTTCAGATACTCCCTCCTTTGAAAAAGGAGGGTTGGGGAGGATTAATAAATATTCCCTATGAGTAGCATGCTTATGAGGGCTTGATTAAACGGTAAAATCATCACCTAAATAAACTTGGCGTACAGTCTCATTTTCTAAAATTTCTTGTGGTGTCCCTTCAGCAATCACGGCACCCTCACTGACAATATAAGCACGTTCACAGATTGCTAAGGTTTCTCGTACATTATGATCGGTAATAAGAACCCCAATACCACGATCCTTTAATGTCCGAATAATATCTTTAATATCCCCGACAGAAATAGGATCTACCCCAGCAAAAGGCTCATCAAGCAACATAAACTTAGGATCAGCCGCCAAGGCACGTGCGATTTCTGCACGGCGACGCTCACCACCAGAGACACTCATACCCAATGAATCTTTAATATGGGTGATTTTAAAATCAGCCAATAATTCATTTAAGCGTTGCTGACGCTGCTGTTTATTTAAATCTTTACGTGTTTCTAAAATAGCCATAATATTTTCAGAAATGGTTAATTTTCTAAAAATCGAGGCTTCCTGCGGTAAATAACCAATCCCTTTACGGGCGCGTTCATGCATGGCTAAATCAGACAAATCAAGATCATCTAAATGAATCTCGCCTTTGTCCATACGAACTAAACCAACCACCATATAGAAACTTGTGGTTTTACCTGCACCATTTGGTCCAAGTAACCCAACAATCTGCCCACTTTGCATTTGAAAAGAAACATCTTTAACCACCCATCTTTTACTATAGTTTTTTGCAAGATGTTTAATACAAAGCGTTTGTGGTTGATTGAGCGATTGATCCATTAATCACGTGCTCCTGGGAAAGATTTCGCACCCGATGGTGGAATAACAATTTGAACACGACCTGAAGATGAACCTGAGCTATTTGGCGTACCTGTAGCTTCAACATCACCTTTATTCATACTATATTTCAATGTATTACCACGAATACTCGCACCATTTTGTTGTAACAATGCACTTCCAGACAAGGTAATAATGCCCGTTTCAGCATTATAAATAATCTTCTGCGCCTGCCCTTTGGCTAAGCCTTTGTTCACATCTACTTGTTGTTGAAACCGAGCAGGACGTCCTGTCGCAGTAATCGTACTAATTTCTCTTTTTGCATTTAAATTCGCAACAATGGAATCTGCTTGTAATTTCATTGTGCCTTGTTCAATGATGACATTCCCTGTATAGGTGGTAATGCCTGTTTTTTCATTATACGTTGCACGGTCAGCGACCAATGAAATGGCCTGATTTCGGTCAGCAGGAATTGCCAATGCGGTTGCCGATGATAATACAACCAAACCGACTAAAGCTGCTTGCTTAAACAAGGTTTTAGAAAATGTAAGCTTAAGATTTTGGTTCATATTTTCCTCGAATATTAAAAAATTCGTATTGACCGTTATTTAAATTGGCTTTCAAACCTTGGCTCACAAACTCAGCTTGTGGAGATTGCACAATCACTTGTTTATTGGTTTCAATTTCTCGAGTTTTAGGATATCCCGTTAACTCTGTCGTTTGGAACTGCATTTTGCCCTGTTGCATCAGCTTAACCGCCAACACATCACCTGACAAAACAATGCGTTCATTATCGTCATAACCATTCGCAACTTTGGCATAAAAAGTGGCATCTACAGCGCCATCTTTATACATTGAAGCATTCAGATTTGTAAGTTTTGATGTTTGTTTTTGCATGTCTTGCTCAAGACGATCGACTTGAGCACGCACAGCCAAATGACCATTATCATCGGTTTGAGTCAGATTAATTTTTTCAGCGGAATAGGTCATACTCCTTGCTGAATCAACCTCAAGTTTATTACCCTTACCGCTGTAATAGTAGTAACCACCACTTATAGCTGCAATTGCTATAGCAGTTACGTATAAAACTTTTGTATCCATAAGTGTGGTCTTAACTCAAATTAAATGAATTACTTAACTATTAATGTGGGACAGACGTATATTTTTCAAGGAAAACGTCATACGCTCCTTTGGCCATCAAAATCATATCGCAGATTTCACGCACTGCACCACGACCACCCATCGCCTGAGTCACAAGATCCGCACGGCGACGTACTTCCACATGACCATTTGGAACGGTAACTTTCATGCCCGCAATTGCGAATGCAGAAAGATCTGGCCAATCATCACCCATATATAAACAGTCTTCTGGTGCAATATTCAATTGTGCACATGCTTCGCGTAATGCAATACCTTTGTCTTCACGACCCTGAAAAACCAAGTCTACACCTAAGTCAGACATCCGTTTTTCAACAATATTGCTTTTACGTCCAGTGATGATAATGACTTTAACACCTGCTTGCTGCACAAGTTTCATGCCTAAACCATCACGGATATCAAATGATTTAATTTCATCACCTGTATTGGTAAGGGTCACAAAACCATCACTTAAAATACCATCGACATCAAGAACCAAAGCTTCAACATGACGCGCTTGTTCCAATAAAATATAAGATGCCATTTATTAATTTACCCCAGCTTGAATCAAGTCATGCATACTAATGACACCAATGACTTGATTGACATCATCAACAACAACAAATTGATTGATTTTCTTTTCATTCATTCGCTCTAAAGCTTCAACTGCACGAGCTTCTTGCGAAATCGTTAAAGGATTTTTCATCATGACTTCCGAAACAGCCAAATTCACATCAAAACCTTGCTGTTTATCAATTAAACGACGTAAATCACCATCGGTAAAAATACCCAACAGAACATTATTTTGATCCACAATTGTGGTTAAACCTAGACGTTTATTTGAAATTTCGTATAAAACTTGATTCATTGGTGTATCTGGAGATACCTTCGGCAATTCTTCACCAGTATGCATCAAATGCTTAACATGAAGTAATAGACGTTTACCCAAAGCTCCCGCTGGATGTGACATCGCAAAGTCATCCGCAGTAAAACCGCGTGCATCCAATAAAGCAACCGCCAGTGCATCGCCTAAAGCTAAGGTTGCAGTGGTACTTGAGGTTGGTGCTAGACCCAATGGGCAAGCTTCTTGGATATTCCCCAACGTTAAAGCCACATCGGCATTTTGCGGCATTGGCCCTTTATCATCACCACTGATGGTAATTAAAGGGATTTCTAAACGCTTAATCAATGGCATAAGCATCATAATTTCATCACTCTTACCCGAGTTTGAAATGGCAATCAGCACATCCCCGTACACCAGCATACCTAAGTCACCATGCCCCGCTTCACCCGGATGCATAAAGAATGATGGCGTCCCTGTTGAGGCAAAAGTTGCTGCCATTTTACGACCAATATGCCCCGACTTACCCATTCCCGTAATGACTAAACGCCCGCGGCACTGCAAAATAATTTCACAAGCACGGCTAAAACGTTCGTCAATTTGCGTTGCTAATATTTCTAGGGCTTTTTCTTCTATACGCAAAGTTTCTAATGCAACTTTTTGGAAGTCTATTTGGTTCGGCATATGTTTTGGGTTCAAAGTGGGTTTACCTTAACTCTATTTAAAGAGTGACTCTAATCAAGCAAAAATAATTTTCGCAATTTTATCATATCTATGCAAATCTCACGTTTCTAAATGTACAACTTTTCACAAGCTTATAAAAAAAGCGCATAAAACTTTATGAAAAATAATGCTTAGGTTAAGATGAGCTATCTTTTATTTAGCATTTTGAAGACCTATGCAACCATTTGTTCTATATAACTCAGAGCAACGTAAAAAAGTTGAATTTGTTCCGCGTGTTGAAGGACATATCGATATGTATGTTTGTGGTATGACCGTCTATGACTACTGTCATATTGGACATGCTCGAGTCATGGTTGCATTTGACTACATTATTCGTTTCTTGCGCAGTCAAGGTTGGAGCGTTAAATACGTTCGTAATATTACCGATATTGACGATAAAATTATTCAACGTGCCAATGAAAATGGCGAGAGCATTACGGCTTTAACTGACCGTTTCATTCAAGCGATGAATGAAGATGCGGAAAATTTGGGCTGCCTACATCCAGATGAAGCACCACGTGCCACTGACTATATTGACCAAATGCAAAACATGATTGGTAATTTAGTCAATAAAGGTACAGCTTATCCTTCAAATAATGGCGATGTCTATTTCCAAGTGGAAAAATTTGCCAAATACGGTCGTTTGTCTGGTCGTAAATTGGAAGATATGCAAGCGGGTGCTTCTGAACGTGTCGATGTCGAAGTTGAAAAGAAACACCCTTTTGACTTTGTGCTTTGGAAACATGCCAAAGAAAATGAACCGTCTTGGGCTTCACCTTGGGGCAATGGTCGTCCGGGTTGGCATATTGAATGTTCTGCCATGTCGACCTGCTGCCTAGGCAACCATTTTGATATTCACGGTGGCGGCTCAGACTTGATGTTCCCACACCATGAAAATGAAATTGCGCAATCTGAAGCGTCTACAGATGAGCAATATGTCAATTATTGGATGCATGTCGGCTTCATCAATTCCGATGGCGAAAAAATGTCGAAATCTTTAGGCAACTTTTTCACCATTCGTGATGTAATGGAAAAATTCCATCCTGAAGTGATTCGTTACTTTATTGTCTCGTCACATTATCGTAGCCCTGTGAACTTTTCAGACTTTGCATTAAAAGAAGCAAAAAATGCACTCAGTCGTTTTTACCATTCATTTAAAGCGTATCAACAAAGCTACGGTGAAAAAACCACTGAAGCCTTAGATGAAACTTTAGTTGAGCGCTTTAATACCGCTATGCGTGATGACTTTAATACATCCGAAGCGATTGCTGTATTGTTTGAAATCAATAAAGAACTCAACCGCGCTGTAAAAGATGAAAATGCTGAACAGGCAACTGTTTACTATTCAACATTACGTCACTTAACCCATATTCTTGGTCTGGTTCAATATAATGTAGATGAGTTCTTAAAGTCTGATATTGGTCAAGAAGCACTTGGTTTATCTGAAGAACAAGTTGCAGATCTCATTCAACAACGTGTTGATGCCAAAAAAGCCAAAGAATTTGCCAAAGCTGATGAAATTCGTCAATCTTTGCTTGATCAAGGCATTGTTTTGGAAGATACCCGTCAAGGTACAATTTGGCGTCGTGCTGATTAATTAACCAATCAATTTTTAGAGTGTTGACAGTTTTATAAAACCCTCTATAATGCACACCATAAAGCGGGAATAGCTCAGTTGGTAGAGCATAACCTTGCCAAGGTTGGGGTCGAGAGTTCGAGTCTCTTTTCCCGCTCCAAAATACGAAAAAGCCCTTATCATTGATAAGGGCTTTTTTACATCAAAATTTTAATTTTAAAGCCAAATATCTCTCTATAGCTCATCTTCAATGATCTACATCATCAAACAGTGACCGCGTAAACTTTAGATCTCAGTACATAAACGCCCTTTAACTTCCTAAGCCCCAAATTAATAATCTAGCGACTGAAATACAAAAAAATTAAAAGCAAAAAGATATATTTTTATCCTTTTTTATCACGACATGTTCACTATGTTAATCTTGAGCTAGATAACGAATCTTGAAACAAGAGGAAAGTGTCATGAATTACCAACACATCTTACTCGCTGTTGATGATTCCCCAACTGCTATTGCGACAGCTGAGCAAGTGATTATTTTAGCCAAAGCATTAGGCAGTAAAGTCACCATAGCCAGTGTTGTTGTGCTCGACCCTTTAACCAGCGTTAGTTTTTATAAAAATGTCCCCGGCATAACGGATTATTATTTAGCAGCCAAAGCGCATGCCAAAAATATTCTGGCTGAGCTCAAGCACAAATTTATTCATCACGGGATTGAAACAGAGACCAAACTAATCAGCAGCCATTCCCCAAGTGATGGTATTTCTAAACTCGCTGATGAGTTAAATGTTGACTTAATCGTGGTCGGTTCACATGGTCGTACCGGTTTAAAAAAAGCGTTGATTGGCAGTATTGCACAAGACATACTGACATCAAGCCATGTTCCCGTACTCGTGATGAAACACACAAAATAATATTTTATACCCATTTAATCAGCTCATTTTATGTGGGCTGATTTTACTTCTTAGATGAGCTTTTAATATTCGGTAACTTAAACTTAATGTTACTCAAAAAATTCAATTCAATTAAGCTTATCAATCAATTCACATTGAAGCGATTAAAGCATAAACTTTAATCGCTCCTTTTTTATTGACATGACAAGAGTAAAAATATGTCACAACAAGATTTTGAAAATGGTTTAAAAGTTCGCACTGAAGTTATGGGTGAATCTTTCGTGAAACGCGCACAAGATAATACGGTGCCCTTCACTCAGCCCCTACAAGACTGGATTAATGAACATGCATGGGGTTCGACTTGGCAACGTGAAGGTGTGCTGCCGCGTAAGTATCGCTCATTGATTACCATTGCTTTCTTAACTGCTCAAAAAAGCCCAACAGAACTTAAAGGTCATGTTCGTGGCGCATTAAATAACGGCGCGACTGTAGAAGAAATTCAAGAAGTGCTCCTTCATAGCCTACCTTACTGCGGTGCCCCAGCCACGCAGGAAGCTTTTCGTGCCGCGCTTGAAGTCATTAATGACTATCAAAAATCTGAATAATATCATTTGAAATGTATAAAAATAGTTTAGGTATCATGCTTAGGCTATTTTTACTCAATGATTAGACCCTTTGGGTTTTACCTATGCTGCAACTGTCCTTGATCTAACTGCAAAATATCAGCTTTTAAATATTTCAACTCTTCCAAATGATGCGTTACATAAATCATAGGTAAATTTAGCTCATCTTTAATTCGCTGTAAAAAGGGTAAAATTTGCTGTTTTAACTGCTGATCCAACCCTGTTAATGGTTCATCTAAAAGCAATAAATGAGGGGAAGATAACAATGCACGTCCAATCGATACGCGTTGTGCCTCACCACCAGAAAGTTGATGTGCTTTACGTTGACATAAATGAGTCAGTTCGAGCAGCTCAATAATTTCATTAAACTGAAATTTTCGTTCAGCTTGAGGAATGAATTTTTCTGCGTAGCACAGGTTTTGCTGCACATTCATATGTGGAAACAACAAGGCATTTTGAAAAATGAGTGCAATTTTTCGTTGATGCATCGGCACATGAATTTTTTGCTGGCTATCAAATAAAATCTGCTGATTAAACTGAATTGAGCCATGTGTCGGCTTTAATAAGCCCACAATATTTTTTAATAGAGTACTTTTACCACACCCAGATACACCGACAATTCCTAAAAGCTGCTGTTGCATTTCCAGTTCAACATTCAACATAAAATCAGCATGTTGATATTGAAAATTACACTTCAACATATCATGCTCCTAATTTTTGTTGATACTTTTGCAGAATAAAATAATTTGCAATTAACGCGCTAAATGCCAAAACCAAGGATAAAGCAACCAGTCGCATGGCCATCTCCTCTCCATTGGGTTGTTGCAGCAATGAATAAATTGCAATCGGAATAGTACGGGTTTCATCGGGGATATTGCCGACAAAAGTGATGGTTGCGCCAAACTCGCCTAAACTTCGACTAAAACATAAAATACTACCAATCACCATTCCCGGAATTGCCAACGGTAAGTTTATACTCAAAAATACTTTCCACGGCGCTGCGCCTAATGAACCTGCAATTTGTTCGAGTTGTTGATTCATCAACTGAAAAGATAAACGGATGGGTTGTACCATCAAGGGAAATGCCACAATCATGGATGCTAAAACCGCCCCTTTCCAGTTAAATGCCAGTTGAATCCCCAACGCATTTAAATACTGGCCAATCAATCCCTGATTGCCAAATAAAACTAAAAGTAAATAACCCAAAACGACGGGAGGTAAAACCATCGGTAATTGTAACAGTGCTTCCACAATAAATTTTAGTCGAAATTCATAACGTGCTAAGACCCATGCCAATGCAACCGCAAAAGGTAAACAAAACAATGTGGCAAAGCCTGCAACTTTGGCAGATAAATAAAGTGCACTCAGTTCCTCTGGACTAAACATATCAGCTAGCCTCCCGAGTTTTCTACTTAGGGTTTCACACTAAAACCATATTTCTGGAACACCGTTTTGGCTTGTGCACTGTGTTTTACAAACTGTTCAAATTGAACAGCTTCTTTATTCTTTTCACCTTGTTTCGTCAATGCTAACGGATACACAATCGGACTATGTGATTGACTTGGGAAAGTTCCAATAATTTTAACTTTTTGGCTAATTAAAGCATCAGTTTTATAGACAATACCGACTTCACATTCACCGCGTTCAACAAAAGCTAGCGCTGAACGTACATCGTCTGTTCCTACAATACGACCTTTTAAAGCGTCTAGCCAATTCAATTTCACTAGGCTTTGTCTAGCATATTTTCCTACAGGGACAGACTCCATTTGCCCAGTACATAAATGCCCTTTAAACGATTGCGCAAAGTTAAAATTTGCCTGTGCTTTAAACGGAATATTTAAATTTTTCGGACTAATGGCAACCAGTTGATTAAATAATAAAGGACGAACCGAAGCTGCAGTCACGACATCCTTTTGTACTAAATAATTCATCCAGTCTTGATCTGCCGAGAAGAACACATCACTACCAGCACCGGCTTGCACTTGTTTCGCCAAAGCAGAGGATGCACCAAACACAGCAACAATTTTCATTTTTGGGTGCTGTACTTGGTAAATATTGGCAATATCGGTGATGGCATTGGTCAGACTTGCCGCAGCATACACTTTTACCGTCCCCGCTTGTGTTGCAGAAATAGAGACCATCATACACACGGATAAAAACAGGGATTTTTTCATCATCATTTCCTCATGAGCCAATAAATAGACCTTGCACAATTTGACCCGCAAGCATTGTTTGTCCCGCAGGTATTCTCACTAAGCAATTGGCTTGCATTAAATTACTCAGCATATGCGACTGTTGCTTAGATAAGCTTTTCACTTTGAGAATAGACTGGTCAAAACTGGCTGACATCCTTAAAAAGCGTTCTCGAGCATCCATTTTTACATCATGTGTCAATACTGCGCTAAACCAGTTGGGTGGCTGCTTTTGTCCTTGCAAGGCATTCAGCACAGTCGAAGTATAAATTTGCATCCCCATATAAACAGCCGCGGGATTTCCCGGTAAACCGAGTAAATAACAAGCTGAATGGTCTGCTCTTTGTAAAGTGGCAAAAAAGATGGGTTTACCCGGTTTTTGTTTAACCTTCCAGAAGATCTGTTCAAAACCTAAATTTAATGTGACGGGTCGAATAAAATCATAATCTCCCACCGACACACCACCCGTGGTCAAAATAAGATCATGACTTTTAGATAATGTTTGAATTAATGCTGTAACCGCATGTTCAGTATCTGCCACATGGAAAATTTCAACCTGTTGCGATTGCTGCTGAAACCACGCTTGAATTAAAGGTGCATTAGCATCAAAAATTTTACCCGCTGCAAAATCCTCCACTGAAGCCGCGACTTCATCGCCCGTAATCACTACAGCGACTTTGGGATACTGAAAAACATTGACCGTTTGAATACCTGCCATACTTAACGATGCTATTGCGCCGACAGAGAGTTGCTGCCCTGAACTTGCCAGTAAGTCACCCACAGCAATTTCTTCACCGACATCCCGAATATCAACATGGGCTTTTAAGCTTTCTGTAATTTCAATATGGGATGAATCGATAATTTTGACAATTTCTTGACGCGCAACAGTCGTGGTGCCCAAAGGAATTTTTGCACCAGTGAAAATCCGAACTGCCTGTCCCTGTGTTAACTGCAATTCGGAGTCATGACCTGCTTGAATTTCCCCCACCAATGCAAATGAGCGATTCGGCTCAATTGTCGACGGTGCAGAAAGAGCATAACCATCCACGGCACTTTGGGAAAATAAAGGTAGATTAATACTGGAATAAACATCTTCTGCTAAATAGCGGCTTAAAGCCTGATTTAACTTAAGGTTTTCAGTCGCTAAAACTTGAGTTTTATCTCGAATTAAATCCAAAGCCTGATCAACTGTAATCAAGCCCTGCTCTGCTCCACATGCTGACACGATGTTATTCATTGATAGCCACCTTGATGCGGAATATTTTTTTGCACATCAAATAAATGTACCAAGGCTGGAAGGATCGCAATCAAGGATTCTTGCGCACCTTGGCGACTGCCCGGTAACGTCATCACCAAGCTATGGTCGATATAACCCGCCACCCCACGACTTAAAGCGGCATAAGGTGTCCGTTTTTGTCCGAAACTACGTGAAGCTTCCATCAAGCCCGGAATTTCACGTTTTAATAAAGGCTGAATGGTTTCTACGGTTAAGTCTTTAGGCCCTAAACCTGTGCCACCCACAGTTAAAATTAAAGGATAATGATTTTTTTGCTGTTCAATCAACGCCAATAATTGTTCAGGACTGTCTGCAATCACTTGGTAAGCAATATTTGAAAAATTGGCTTCTTGTAAAATTTCTAAGACATTTTGCCCGGCTGTATCTGGTTTTTTGCCTGCTGCCACAGTATCGGATAGCACAATAATAGAGGCAGACAGGCTTTCTTTTAATGCACGAGTAAAGTGTGACTTGCCCCCTTTTTTCTTTTGTAATTTACATTGATCCAAAGATAAATCTTCAGGTTCACAATGCGGTTTTAACATGTCATAAAGCGTTAAACCTGCCAGACTGACCGCAGTCAATGCTTCCATTTCTACGCCAGTCGGCCCAATGGTTTCTACCGTGGCAATAATTTCGACATAATTTTCAAAAAGTTCAAAGTCCACATCGGCACGGTAAATCGGCAATGGATGACACAGTGGAATCAGCTCATCGGTACGTTTTGCCGCTAGAATTCCCGCAATCCGTGCAGTTTTAAGTGCATCGCCTTTTTCAGTATTACCATTGCGTAATAACTCAATGCAATGTGGCGGTGCATGCAGAATTCCAGTTGCCACCGCTGTTCGGTAGCTTTCTGCTTTCATCCCTACATTTTTCATTGTGTATTCCTGTGCTTGAATTTGGTTTTAATGTGTTCAATCAATCATTTTCAATTTAATGATGACAATACAGATGATCTTCATATTCAGATTGCTGTATCGTGTGTAAAGAATGTTGCAAGGAATGCTGAGATGCGGAGCTATGGTCTACTTCATCTTTACGAATACAACAGCCTTCCACATACTGGCTACTGCCATCCATATAAAATTCCTCTTTCCAAACAGGAACTTCATGTTTAACCCGTTCTACCGCTTCTTCACAAGCGGCAAAGGCTTCACGGCGATGGGCTGCATACGCAATCGCAATAATGGCTTTTTCACCAATGTCTAAAGCGCCAATCCGGTGAATCACCCGTACATAGGACACATTATATTTGGCTTGAATTTCCTGCTCTATTTGGCGAATCATTTTTTCCGACACCGGTGCATAAGCGGTATATTTCAGCGCCTTAACCGCTTTACCTTCATGATGATTACGTACCGTACCAATAAAAACACCAATCCCACCACATTCAGGAAAATGCTGAATCTGATCAAAGCTTTCTAGCGTTAAAGCGGTGTCTTGAATCCGTGAAAAATATTTCAATAAGTCCATTTTTTAACCTCCGGCCACGGGCGAAAGGAGCACCAAAGTACTGTCCGAATTAAGCTGAGTTTGACGTGAAATAATGTCCTCACCCACGGCACAGGCACAGCGTTCGATCATGGCAAAAGCCGCTGGATAGGCTTGCCCAACTTGAGCCAAGACATCCGTAATTGTGCTGTTGAGACTGCATATGATTTCTAAATTTTGCGGTAACTGTCGCTCTACTGCACCAAAGGCTTCAATTTTAATTTTGATCTGTGACATCTTAACCTCCAAGCATATGCATGCTGATTTTTCGACTGCTTTTAACTAAGCTTTGACTGTTCAAGCGCTGTTCTATGGCGTGAAAACCTTGTTCTTTGTTCCAGATATAGCCAGATAAAGCACCATTTAAACTCACCTCACTCAAAGGTTCCGATGAAGCGAATGCTTTAATTTCAGCTTTAAGATTCAAACCTTGAGGAGCAAATAAACAATTATAAAACTCACCCTGTGCGGTTAAGCGGACCCGATCACACGTTCCGCAAAATGAATTGGTAATGGTGGAAATAATGCCAATCGGATGTTCATTAATCAGATATTGTCTGGCTGGATTTGAAGTTGCCTGAGCTGAATCATGCGCTTGCGTGGTCACTGCAAATTCAGTGGCTAAAGTTTTTAAAATGTGTTGCTCACTGACCACATGTTCAGTCGACCATTTTCGATCCCCATCCAGTGGCATAAATTCAATAAAACGTAAGATAATTTGCTGCTGAACTGACCAACGTGCCAAAGGCAAAATTTGATTATCATTTATACCGCTCATTAATACGCTATTAATTTTTATTGGCAACCCTACCGCTTGAGCCGCCCGAATTCCATCGAGTACAGGTGCCAAATCTTTTTGAGTCAGTTGTTTAAATTGAGTCGCATCCAAACTGTCTAAGCTGATATTCAGATCATCCAATCCTGCACGTTTTAAATCATGGGCATATTTTTTTAAATAATGTGCATTGCTGGTCATGGAAATACGTTTTAACCCAAGCTTTTTTAAGTTTTGCAGTTGTGCAACAAAATGTACCACGCCCTGACGCATGAGTGGCTCGCCACCAGTAATACGAATAAATTCAATACCACGGCGCACCATAAAGTCACAAAATTGATAGAGTTCCTCGAAGCTGAGTAAGTCGTGTTTTTTCATCCATTCTGGATGTTCAGGCATACAATAGACACACTTAAAATTACAGCGATCCGTCACTGAAATGCGCAGTTTGCGCTTACCACGACCAAATTGATCGACAAATAATGCATTGCTTTTAAGTTCTGTCATCATATTCATGTTGAATATCCATCTTCAGGCATTTTGTGGTCACTGCACATATAGTGTGCACAAGCTTTGAATCGCCCAATCTTGTTATTATTAGAATTGCAATAAGTGTTCCAACTTTGTGCTAAAGGTGAAATATTAAACTTTAATGCAGAAATTTAATCTGTTGATGCTGTTGTAACTCATCTGGCGAGTTAATACTGTGAAAAAATAAGGCATGATTGGTAAAATGTGCCACTTGAGCGTGCAAATCTGCAAAACAGTGCTTCAAACTGCGCTGTTTTTGCTCAAGGTGATGGGTAAAGCTGGCTAAACTGCTGCGCTTAACCAAGCAAAATGGGTACAGTGCTGTGCCATTCATTTCTACATAAGCCACTTCTGCCAAACTATTTTTAGCCAAAGCCAGATGCAATTTCAAAATGACTTTTGGGGGAATGTAGGTCACATCGCAGGGTACAAACAGCACATAGTCTGCCTGTACATGCGACCATGCACTTTTCATTCCCATTAGTGGACCTAAAAAACCCTGTTCATCATCCTGATAACAATGAATACTGGGAATTATTTTTTGATAAATTGAATCATCCCGATGGCTGTTGATCCATACTTGTGCAACATCAGATTTAAGCTGTTGATGAATTTTGATTAGCTGAATTTGATCATCAAATTTCTGTAGTAACTTATTCAGACCATTCATCCGCCGTGCCTGTCCGCCCGCCAAAATCACCAAGTCCGTATCGGGATAAATTGAATTTTTAACGCTATTTTTCATTCAACCGCCTCCATTTGACAGGCTTTGATCAAGCCACGAATTTCAGGTAAACACGAACCACAATTGCCCCCCGCTTTTAAACATGCTGTGACTTGCTTCTCATCCGTGATATTTTTGCTTTTAATGGTTTCAATAATGCGGTTTTTACCGACTTTAAAACAACTACAGACCAATGGCCCTTCATTATTGGCCATCGACATCGGCTGTCCTGCAAGCAAGGCTTTACGGTGTATGGCACTTAATCGTTCACGTTTAAACAGACTTGCGACCCAATCACGATCTGGCAATAACGCTTTAGGTGCAATATATAAACTTGCAATCAAATGACCATCTTTCAGTACCACACTATGACTGATATGCGCAGTTTGGTCTTCAATATTGAGCCATTCAAAACTTTCATCCTGAAACGGTAAGAGTTCTTTTAAATGTTCAGTGGTTTGGGTGAATTTTTTACGATCCGCCACTTCATATCGCGTGGCTTTGGCAGTCATAATTTTAGTCCACCACACGGTGTCTTCAATTGAAGATTGCACAATTTTTTCAAAGCCTTGACGCACATAAAACACGCCTTGCCATTGGCTATAAAATGGATGGATGATCACCGGCGTATGTTTAAACTCAGGTTCACCTGAAATGGCATCGACCACAGGATTCACCACTTTGCCAATACGGGCATCGGACGCCACTTGGTCATTCCAGTGAATCGGTGCAAAGACTTGTCCACGGCGAATATCATCACTGACCATCGCACGTAATACACAATTGCCCCATTTCGATTTCACTTCAACCAATTCACCATCTTTAACGCCATATTTCAACGCATCTTGTGGATGAATTTCACAATACGGCTCTGCACGATGGGTACTTAAATTGGCAGATAAACCAGTACGGCTCATGGTGTGCCATTGGTCACGAATCCGTCCCGTATTTAAAACCAAAGGAAATTCTTTGCACACTGAATTGACGGGATTGATTGCGGTAATGGCAATAAATTTGGCTTTAGCATCAGCATGGCTAAATTGCCCCTGAGCATACAGTCGTGCCACCGCGCCCTCTGGCTGCTGTTTAGTCCATACTGGCCATTGCACAGGTTTCAGTTCGTCATATTCACTTACGGTTAAATCCGTTAAACCGTTTAAATTAAAATAACGAAAGTTCGGTGTTTCACTGCGCTGCGCTAGATCTGAATTTTGATCTGATGATAATCGTGCATGCTCTAAGAAAATGTCATGGCTATTTTTAAAATCAAAACCATCAAACCCTAATTTTTTTGCCACCTGACTAATGGCCCACCAGTCCGCCTTTGCCTCACTTGGCTGCGCTAAAAAGGCACGTTGTCTGGAAATGCGACGCTCAGAATTGGTGACTGTACCCTCTTTTTCGCCCCAACCTAGTGCAGGTAATAACACATCAGCATATTGCGTGGTGTCGGTATCGATACAAATATCAGAAACCACCACAAATTCACATTGCTCTAAAGCACGTTTTACTTGATCAGCATCGGGTAAACTGACCACAGGGTTGGTTGCCATAATCCAAATGGCTTTAATTTTGCCACTTTCAACCGCATGAAATAAATCAACTGCTTTAAAGCCAGCTTGCTTGGCAATATGCGGACTGTGCCAAAAGTTTTGCACCAATTGTTGATGGTTTTCATTGTCCAGTTCTAAATGCGCCGCCAACATATTTGCCAGCCCACCCACTTCACGCCCACCCATGGCATTCGGTTGTCCTGTCATCGAAAATGGTGCAGCACCCAATTTACCTATTTTTCCAGTCAATAAATGGCAGTTGGTAATACTATTGGCTTTATTGACCCCTTGCGAAGATTGATTCACCCCCATCGAAAACAACGTCATCACTTTTGAAGTATTGGCAAATTTTTCATAGAAAGTCTGCAATTTTTCGACAGAAATTCCTGTGCGTGTCGCTACATTTTCAATGCAAGACTCACTTTCACTCTGCGCCAGTGCTTGCGCTAAACCTTGGGTATGCTCAGCAATAAATGCTTGATCAGCATGACCATTTTTCGACAGGTATTGTAACAAACCATTAAATAACGCGACATCTTGTCCCGGTAAAATCGGTAAATGTAAGTCTGCTGCTTCACAGGTGCTGGTAAACCGTGGATCAATCACGACCACAAACAAGTCCCGTTGTTCTTTGGCCTTCATAATGCGTTGATACAATACGGGATGACACCATGCCGTATTTGAACCCACCAACACCACCATGTCAGCATGTTCAAAATCTTCATAGCTTGCTGGGACAATATCTTCGCCAAAAGCACGTTTATGTGCAGCAACTGCCGATGACATACAAAGACGTGAATTGGTGTCGATATTGGCTGTTCCGAGATAACCTTTGACGAACTTATTCACCACATAATAATCTTCAGTCAGCAACTGACCTGAAACATAAAAGGCAATGCTGTCACGACCATATTGATCAATACATTGTTGAAATTTATTGGCAATGCTCGAAATAGCCGTGTCCCAAGTTGCTGCCTGACGATTTATCTTGCGCCCCATCATCGGCTCAAGCACACGGCTTTCTAAGCCCAAAGTATCCGCCAGATTGCTGCCTTTAATACACAATTTGCCGTAATTCGAAGGATGGTTCACATCCCCTTCAACAGTCACTTTTTGACCTAACGCTGTCTCTTGTACGGTTGCAGTCACACCGCAACCCACACCACAATAAGGACAGGTGGTATTTGTCATTTTCGTCAATAATTCTGTGGAGCTTTCAAGTTCCACAACGGGAATATTGTTCATTTATGCTCCCACACCTACTTTACTTCTACTTAAATGAGCTATGGATATTTGATACTCAAAGTGGCATGAATTGGATTCATCCTACGTAGCCACTATTCCATAACGATCGCTTCACATTTTTTAATCCTCCCCAACCCTCCTTTAAAAAGGAGGGAGTATCTAAAATTTAATCACAATTTTAATTTTAGATTGTTCCCCTCTTTCTTAAAGAGGGATTAGGGGGAGATTGATAAACAACTCATCATTAAATTACCTTGCACTGGCTGACACTCAATAATCAACCTGCTTGTTTTAATGCAAAATCTTTACCAAATAACAATTTATTGCGAATTGAAGAAATAGGCGTTTGATCTGCAATTAACTCTGCATACCATGCACCATCTTCGGTATCACCAAACAATACCGCACCAATCACTTTATCTTGTTGAATAATAATACGTTTGTAAATATGACGTTTTTCATCATTCAAAATAATATCTTCATAATCATCAGCGGGTTCAAAGTTACCTGCGGAAAATACATCACAACCACTGACTTTAAGTTGGGTCGGAACGGTCGGTGCTTTAAAAGTTAAGCTACCATGTTCAGCCAAATGTGAGGCACAAATAAACGCTTGTCCCCATAGCGGTTCAACCAAGCCAAAGGTTTGATTGCGATGTTCAATACATTCACCCACAGCATAAATGCTCGGGTCAAAGGTTTGCATGGTGTCATTCACCATCACGCCACGGTTACAACGTAAGCCCGCGCTTTGTGCCAGTGCCATATTTGGACGAATCCCGACAGCAAAAACCACAAAATCAGCCTCTAATACCGTGCCATCTTTTAAGCGCAGTTGGCTCACATGACCGTCTTGACCAATCAATTCTTCAGTATTGGCTTCAGTCAAGACTGGAATCCCTTTGGCTTCTATACTTTGTTTCAGCAAAGCACTTGCTCGTGCATCCAGTTGACGGTCCATAATACGATCCATCAAATGTAATACGGTGACGTTCATGCCTCGTTGTTTTAATCCATAAGCCGCTTCAAGCCCGAGTAATCCGCCACCAATCACCACTGCATTTTTCTTATTTTTACAGTACTCCAGCATGGTATTCACGTCATAAATATCACGGAAGCTCAATACACCTTTTAAATCTGAACCTTTAATCGGTGGAATAAAGGGCTTAGAACCGGTGGCAAGAATCAAGCGGTCATAATCGACCACTATGCCTTTTTCTGTATAGACTTGCTTACGTGGACGGTCAATTTTCACCGCAGCATCACCTGCAATAAAGTGAATCCCTTTATCGCTATACCATGCATGCGGATGCAGCATAATATCTTCAATGCTTTTATCACCCGATAACACGGGTGAAAGCATGATACGGTTGTAGTTACCCCAAGGTTCCTCACCAATCACGGTCACTTCATAACGGTCTGGCGCCATATCCAGTAAATCTTCAAGGCAGCGCATCCCTGCTAAACCGTTCCCGACCAAGACCAATTTCATCTTTTCTTGCGAAGTACCATTATTGGTAATATAGGTTTTTTGTGCGGTTGGGCTAACAAAAACACGCCCCTCTTCAATTTTGCTTGGAAACACCAACAGTTTTTGGTTTTTGTCTTCCAAACAGCGTCCTGTGGCTAAACTAAAATGCTGTTTGTAAATAGGCGATGCCACCACACGTTCACCTTGTAAATCACCCAAAATCCCGCGTGACATGACAAAGGCTTGACTAAATGGGTCTTGGTTACTTAAGGCGTAAACACGTTTTTCATGACCGATACGGAACAAGGCTATTTGTTGATCTTCAACAATTGCTCCAACACCTGTGTTTGGCGTGATGTCGTCTAAATGACAAATTTCAATCCAGTCCAATTCATCTGTCGCATTCATTTCTTTTAAAATCGTCATATTTATTCTCCTTTAATCACAAATGCTTAGGCTTCTACTACAGGAATACGAGTTGGATCACGTTCCACTGTCGTTTTTGGGCGAATTTGCCCACGTTCAGCAGCAAACTGAATATGCGGATCATTCTGTTGTTCAGCTTTTGCATTAATAAAGGTTTTAAAACGTTTACGTACTTCAGGATCTTCAACCGCAGTACGCCATTCGTCTTGATAAGTTCCGACCACATGATCCATACGGCGTTCTAACTCAGTCGCAAGTCCTAAAGAGTCTTCAACCACCACAGCTTTAAGATAGTCCAAACCACCTTCTAGATTGTCACGCCATACCGAAGTACGTTGCAGACGATCTGCTGTTTGAATATAGAACATATAGAATCGGTCGATATAGCGAATTAAAGTTTCAGTATCAAGGTCTGAAGCCAGCAGTTCAGCATGACGTGGTTTCATCCCGCCATTACCGCAAACATACATATTCCAGCCTTTTTCAGTGGCAATGACACCCACATCTTTACTTTGCGCTTCGGCACATTCACGGGTACAACCAGAGACCGCCATTTTGAGTTTGTGTGGAGAACGTAAACCCTTGTAGCGATTTTCTAAAAAGATGGCTAAACCCATTGAATCATCGACACCATAACGGCACCACGTGCTACCGACACACGATTTAACAGTACGTAAAGACT
Source organism: Acinetobacter bohemicus ANC 3994 (assembly GCF_000367925.1). GTDB lineage: Bacteria > Pseudomonadota > Gammaproteobacteria > Pseudomonadales > Moraxellaceae > Acinetobacter > Acinetobacter bohemicus. Next base: position 688,652 of record NZ_KB849176.1, on the reverse strand, counting down.
TACCGTAAGCATGGCCCGATTCAAAACCGGCATTAATTAATTTTTCCCAAATTTCAGGCAGTTGATGGACTTGTGCACCAAATAAATCAATACGCTGCCCACCCGTGATTTTGGTATATAAACCATAATCTTTCGCGACCTGACCAATGGTGATTAAACCTTCAGGCGTAATTTCACCCCCTGCAATACGTGGCACGATAGAGTAAGAACCATCTTTTTGAATGTTACCCAGATAATAATCATTACTGTCTTGAAGACCTGCATGACTTGGTTTGAGTACAAAATCATTCCAGCAAGACGCTAAAATATTCGCCACGGTTGGTTTACAGATATCACAGCCTAAACCATGACCATGCTGCCCAATCAAATCATCAAACGTTTTAATTTCATTGATACGAACCAAGTGATACAGCTCTTGGCGTGAATAGGCAAAATGCTCGCATAAATGGTTGTTAACGGTTACGCCTTGACGTTGTAATTCAGACTTCAACACTTGTGTCACTAAAGGTGCACAACCGCCACACGCTGTTGCGGCTTTGGTACATTTTTTCAGTGCACCGAGCGATGTTGAACCATCACTGATGGCGCTGCAAATATCTGCTTTAGAGACGTTATTACATGAACAAATGGTTGCGCTATCTGGCAATAAGTCGACACCGCTACCACCCGATTTTGCTGAAGATTGTTCAAAGCCCGGCATAATCAAGCTTTCTGGTTGCTCTGGAACAGCCAATCCATTCAACATCATTTGTAATAAGTCGTTATATTCTTTGGCACAGCCGACCAAAACAGCACCCAACAACTTGGTTTTGTCGCTATTGACCACAATCTTTTTATAGACCATGGCCGCTTCATCGGCATAAAAATAGCTCAGTGCATTTGGCGTCATGGCATGTGCATCACCGACCGAGGCAACATCAACCCCCATGAGTTTAAGTTTGGTGCTCATATCTGCACCAGCAAACTCGTTACAGCTCTGATCCATGACATGCTTTGCAGCAATACGTGCCATGTCATAGCCCGGTGCCACTAGGCCATAAATTTTATTTTGCCAAAGCGCACATTCACCAATTGCATAAATGTCTGTATTTGACGTTTGGCAGTAATCATTAATCACAATTCCGCCACGTTCACCAATCGCCAGTCCACTTTGACGCGCCAGCTCATCACGTGGGCGAATACCTGCGGAGAATAAGACAATATCGGTTTCAAGTTCAGAACCATCGCCAAACTTCATCACATGCGTAGTATTACTACCCGCTTCAATACATTGTGTGGCTTTTTGAGTATGAACTTTTACGCCTAAATTTTCGATTTTTGCGCGTAAAACCTTACCGCCCAAATCATCAATTTGCACTGCCATTAAACGGGGTGCAAATTCCACCACATGGGTTTCTAAGTTCAAATCACGTAATGCTTTCGCAGCTTCAAGACCCAGTAAACCACCACCAATTACCACACCTGTTTTTGCATTTAAGCTTGCAGCACGAATAGCGTCTAAGTCTTCAATGGTGCGATAAACAAAACAGTTTTCACGCTCATTACCCGGAATTGGAGGAACAAAAGCATATGAACCTGTCGCCAATACCAATTTGTCATAACCAATCACATCACCATGATTGGTGGTGATTGTTTTATTTAAAGTATCAACTTCAGTTGCTTTGGTATTTAAGCGTAGATCAATGCCATAAGCATCAGCAAAATCTGAACGGCAAAGGGTGAGATCTTTAGCTGATTTTCCTGAGAAATATTCAGTTAAATGGACGCGATCATACGCTAAACGAGGTTCTTCCGCCAAAATGGTGATTTCAACCTCATCTCCTGCATACTCTAATACAGATTCAATGAATTTGTGCCCAACCATGCCATGACCAATCATTACCAATTTCATATTCTTTCTCCTCAATTCCCTTTTAACTATTCAGCTTATTGTTGAGCTTCAGCCACACTGTTACGTTCAAGTACCGCAGCTTCATACAGCTTTTGCTCTTTTTCTTTATGTTCTACCGAGAAACGGATCATCAGAACAAAACTCGCTGCAATCACCACCAACCCACCCAAGAACATGAGACAAGTTTGAATATCGAGCATACCTTTGAGTAAGAAACCTGCTGCGACTGCACCCACGTTACCACCTGCCCCAATGATGCCTGCGACACCACCTAAAGCATCACGGTCAATGAATGGAACCAGTGCATACGTTGCACCACATGCCATATGGGTAAAGAGTGCGAATACGGTCATAACCAAAATTGCCAGAACTGCGGTATTCATTTGTGAGAATAAGATTAAGAACAAACCTTCCATCAGGATCATACCGAACAGTACTTTAGTACGACCATCTAGACCCTTTTTAGTTGCGACTTTGTCTGAGACAATTCCACCTAAAGCACGGGCAAACAGTGCCAACAAACCAAAGATCCCCGCGGCTAAACCTGCCTCTTTTAGTCCAAAGCTAAAGTGTTCGACGTAGTACATTGCTACGATGTTATGAATGAAGATTTCGATTCCGAAACATGCTGCATAAGCACCAAATAAAATCCAAACACGGTAGTTACGCGCAGCGTGCATGAGAATTGCCATACCGCCTTTTTTATCGCTACCGACTTGAATGCCTTGTGCACGCAGTTCTTTAAAGTTGCCTTGTGGACAGTCTTGGGTAAATTTCCAATACATTGCACCGACAATCAGCATCATCAGACCCGGTACAATCAGCGCAATTCTCCAACCCATCGCTTGTTCAACACCGAACATCACCAAGGCTGCAAGCATTAATGGCATCAAGGCTTGTGTGGCACCACCGCCTGCATTTCCCCAACCTGCTGATGCAGCATTCGCTGTTCCCACTACATTGGGTGCAAACATAATACTGGTGTGATATTGAGTAATTACAAAGCTGGCACCAATCGCACCAATGAGTAAGCGGAAGAATAAGAAGGATTCATAACTGTTGGCAGATGCCACACCAAAGACTGGAATACTGCCGATAATCAGTAAAGCCGTATAGGTTTTACGTGGGCCATATTTATCACACAGCGGCCCAACAATCAGACGAACTAAAATGGTGATTGCCACCGCGGCAATGTTAATGTTAGCAATTTGGTCTTTGGTTAAATGGAACTCACCGGCAATAACAGGCATCAGTGGTGCGCAGGCAAACCATGCAAAGAAGCAAACAAAAAAAGCGAGCCAACTCATATGGAAGGCTCTCATCGCTGCGCTACTGAAGTTGAAAAGATTTATTTTTGTTGCTTTTTTAGCATTTAAATTTGAAGACATAGCCTTCTCCTTCCTGAACTGAACGTATTGGTTTATCTGCTATGCGGATTGCTGCACACCAGATTCGATCAGAACGGACATCGTTGGCCGTCTTACAAATTTTTAGAGTCTTCTTTGACTCACAAGGAATTATGCAATGACTATGCCAACATATAAATAAATATTTTAAGATTATGTTTTTTATCAAATTTTATATTTAATTTACCGTTTTTTATCCCTAACCGTCCGTTCAAGGCTTCATCTGAATAACAACAGATCGAAGAACAGAGCTTGCCATTGTGCTTCCTTGTAGCGCATTTTTGCATCAAGACAGTGCGCTATTAGATAACACCCTCGTTTTATGTATGATTTTTATTGAATTAATATAAGTTTCATAACTTTGGCATTTTAATTGCTTTATATTACAAATAACTTTGCTTTCAGGTTTGACCTGATGATATTTGACCAATATGCCAAAACTCAAAATCGCACTCATTGATGACAATCAAGAACGTGCCAATTATATAAAAGCATCCCTGATCGAACATCATTTCGATGTGGTCGCCTGTCTCACAATCGACCATTTAAGTATGTTCCGTTTAAAACAATTGCATGCCGACGTCATTTTATTGGATATGGACCACCCACACCGCGACATTATCGAAAGTTGTGTCAGCCAATTCGATTTACCCACGGTGCTGTTTACCAAAAATAGCCATAAAGACACCATCAAAAGTGCCATCAATGCAGGTGTAACCGCTTATATTGTGGATGGTATTGACCCAACCAAACTAGAAAGTATTTTAGAAATTTCAATTGAACAATTTAAAAAACATAAAAAATTACTGGGTGATTTAGAAGACACCAAAAATAAACTGGCAGACCGTAAAGATGTGGAAAAAGCCAAAGTCTTACTCATGCAATTGCATACCTTAACTGAAGATCAAGCCTTTCAACTGCTGCGCAAAAATGCCATGAGTCATCGCATGACGATGGGCGAAATGGCACGGCGTTTATTAGATGCTCAAGAATTGTTACAGAACCAATTAAAGGACTAGGCCATGACAGATTTAGAAAAAACTCAAATCCAAATCGGCTACATTCCTCTGCTCGATTGTGTTGCCATTCTTTGGGCAAAGCAGCGTGGTTTTTTTGATGAAGTGGGTTTAGATGTCTCTTTGGTCAAGGAAGCCTCTTGGGCCAGTTTAAGAGATCGGCTGGCATTTGGCTTTTTGGATGCGGCACATTGTCTATCTGCCATGCTTCCTGCCGCAGCTTTGGGTGAAGACCAACTTGGCATTCCCTTACAAACCGCTTTAGTTTTAAGCCAAAATCGTGCATTTATTAGTTTGAGTCAAAAATTATGCTTTGAGCTCAATATTACGACACAAGATAACATGCAAGAATCGGCACAAAAAATAGTCACAGCCATCCTAGAACAAAAACCCATTCAATTGGCACATGTGTTTAAACAGTCGATTCATCATTATTGTTTAAGAGAATGGTTAGCATTGGTCAATTTTGATGTCGCACAAAACATCAAATTGGTCACACTTCCCCCTCCCTATATGGTTGAAGCTTTAAGCAATCATGTGATTGACGGTTTCTGTGTGGGTGAACCTTGGAATACGCAAGGTGAGTTAATCGGTGTCAGCCAAATTGTGGCATCGAGCCAAGACATTATGCCGAAAGTTGCCGATAAAGTTTTGGCAGTCACCTCCGATTGGGCTTTACAACATCCCCATACACACCGCGCTTTAACCCAAGCCATTCAAAAAGCACAACAAGAACTGAAATATTTAGATGACTATACGGAAGTTTGGCAAATGCTGATGGACTTCAACATTGTTCAATTCCAATGTTCCAATACTGTTCATGTACAAAAATTCCATTCTATTCAAAATATTATCCGTCATTTTGTCGATGATTCACCTCAGCCTAAAATTGAAGATTTTAAATGGCTGATTCAGCAAATGGTGAAATGGGACAAACTGATTATTAGTGAAACAGATCTCGAAAAAATGAGCCAAAACTGTATTTTATCTTTTCAAGCTTAAAATTTTAGCATTGCCTGAGTACGATTCATCACCACAACGTACTGAGGTTAAATGACTCATTTTCAGCATATTTATCCATAAAAATTACCTTTTATCTTTGGTTTCGCCATTTTCCTCAAATTTTCTTCACATTTGTACGTTATCTTACGCAAAATTACATACGGAACATCGAATAATGAAACGCATACAAGCGCGTTGGAAATTAAGTGCATTAAGTTGTGCATTATTCACCTTTATGTCCCCAACATGGGCTGCTGACAGTATTACAACGACAACAGACAGTGCGCCCTCTCAAGCCCAGCCAGTACAAACTTTGGCAACGTTAAAATTTGCAGCCACAGCCAATACAACGAAAGATCCTGACATCAGTGCCGTGGCGAAAACCATTGTCACGCGTGAGGAAATGCTGCAATTTGGTGATCAATCAGTCAATGATGCTTTACGCCGAGCCGCGGGTTTCCAGATGCCAACACCCGGACAAGGTCCACGAGGTGGTGGTGGTGCTTCAGGTATGCGTTTTCGTGGTGGCGGTGCACCGGTATTTTTAATTAATGGTGAAGCAGTTCAAGGTGGTCCACGTGGCGGAATGTCGATCGTTGATAGCTTAACACCCGACATGATTGAACGAATTGAAATTACCAAACAGCCGAGTGTGGCTCAAGCCTCTGTAGCATCTTCGGCAGTCATTAATATTATTTTAAAACAACCGCTTAATCATACACGTTTAAGCGGTAATGCCCGTGTCGGATATGGTTTGGCAAAATCAGATCAAAAAGAAGAAGAACGTAAAAATATTAGTGTGCAACTCGATGGTCGTGATAGTCCGTGGTTATATAGCCTTTCCGCCAATCAAATGTGGAATGATAGCACCTCGATCACCCAGACCCAAACCAGCACTCAGACACGTGAACAAAAACGGATGACACAACGCAAGTCGCAAATGTTGTCACCACGCCTTGAATATGAATTAGATGATCAACAAAAATTGGTTGCTGAATTATTCTATCGTAACAATGAAAGTGCGGGTGTTCGTGGCGACCAAGTTCAAAATGATCAAAATGACAGTCTCCGTTTAAACACACGTTACGAGCGTAAAGACCAAGGCAATTCAGATAAGCTGCGTCTATCCGTTGAACAACAAAATGAAACTGAATCGACTCAATCATCCTTATTAAACACCTATAGCGATGAACGCATCAATGAATACGCTATTGGCTATGATGGCGTTCGAAAGTTCAATGAAACTCGCCAACTTAAATTTGGTCTAGATGCACGTGCCAATGAACTCGACAGCAATGTCAGTCAAAGTTTAGATGAACAACTCTACGCACTGTATGCTGAAGGCAGTTGGAAATTTACAGACCGCCAAACGGTAACTTTGGGTGCTCGTCAAGAATGGATCAACCGTTCAGGTTTAGTTGAATATAGTGATCATCATTTAAGCCCTGTCTTGGCACACCGTTTTGACTTTAATGATACATGGTCATTACAAACCAATATTAGCCAAGCTTTCCTCAGTCCTAAAACAGATCGTTTATTACCGACCGTTTCGGTTTCTACCGATAGCGATGCAGGTAGCCTCAACAACCCAGATCGTGGTGGTAACCCTAATTTACGTCCTGAAAAAATTACCGCATTTGAATCGACTTTAGGCTACAACACGCCATCAGGCGGTATCAATATCACAGCATATCAACGTAAAATTGAAGACTACATCGAAAAAGTCATTCGTCAGGAAGGTTCACGTTTTGTAGAGCGTCCACAAAATCAAGACAATGCCACCACGTATGGCGTTGAAATTTCGGGTCGCTATGCACTAAAACAAACCAAACGGGGAAATTCATTCATGCTGAATGGACAACTCTCTACGGTACGCGCCAAAGTTGAGGATGAAAACCATCAACAACGCTTAGTCAGTGATGTTGCACCATATACTGCAAGTGCAGGCTTATCCTATAACTATCAGCCTTGGCAGCTTGCAACCAGTGTCAATTTGAACTATGTGCCTGAATTTACCCGTGCTTTGGATAATCAACCCTATAATCGCACCAGCAATGAACGGGTGAATATGGATATCAGTATCACCAAACGCTTTACCGATGGTTGGGCGACCACACTTAATGCACGGAATATTTTAAGTACAGATTATAAAGAGCGCTTAACCGATCAAACTGATGGCAGTCTGTATGAGTCACGAATCAATCAAGCCATTCCAAGTGTTTTAATCACCCTAGAAAAGAAATTCTAAACATTAAAACCGGTGTAAATGCACCGGTTTTTTTTCATCAATAGATGTGTATTTTTAACGCTGTTTAAGAAGCACGGATGGTGAGATTTAATCAAAAAAAAACGTCAAATGAATGGGCTTCATTTTATTCAAAAAATTAATATTCGTATGTTGGATATAATATTTTTTTAGCTTAAAACATGCATATTTGATGCAAAAAACTGACGACTTGATCTGATATAAACTATGCATTTATTATTTCATTTACAATTTTTTAAGTAAACTCGCAATGCGTAAGGTGTGTTGCTTATTGCCTTTTTGTTCCATGACTTTATGCTCTACCCACCATAAATATTCAAAAATTTCAGACTCACTTGAATGATCGCGAATCATTTTAAAAATTTTCGGCAAATAATCCTCATACTCATCTCGCATTGAAGGATTGCGGCAAATTCCTAAAGGATCCCATTCATTAAGTAAAACTTTATGTATTCCATACAATAATATTGCATCTTTATTATGTGCAACGTCCATACCCACCCCTTACTAATTTAATATAAAAATCAGATGTATATAATATTATTTATTCTACGAATTATGGTCAATTGATTCAAAAACGTAGCGAGCTATATTACATCTTCAAATTTTCTATTATTTCTAAAGCCATGATTTTTTAAATCATCAATCACAGTAAAATTTTTATCCTTTATAAAATATAATTCCAGTCCCTCATTTTTTTAATCGTTCATTTTAATCGAAATTGAGTTGCTCTAAGAATAACATAAAAGAAAGTAGGCTTTTAAAACAGTCATGATAAATTTATGATTTTCGATCATGGACTCAAAGCATGAGGTATGTATTTTCATTCGTTTGGCATATTGATCACGCTTTAAATCGCTAAAAATTATTCTAATGAATCACAATTTTCATGTTGCCATACCTTCAATCAATCTCTATTTTCTTATCCCGTTATCATTAAAAAATACATTTAAAATCAATATTTTTTTAATGGTAGGTGTTTGGTAGGTAGGATTATTTCTCTGTTCATTTGATACTCAATTTACGGTGAGGGTCACCGATAACATAATGATGGTAGAAGGAATCGCACCATGGCTTTTAAAAATATTGCAGATCAAACAAACGGTTTTTATATTCCTTGTGTTTCTCTTTTTGGTCCAGGTTGTGCCAAAGAAATTGGTGCTAAAGCACAAAATTTAGGTGCAAAAAAAGCGCTCATTGTGACAGATGCAGGGCTTTTCAAATTTGGGGTTGCTGACACCATTGCTGCCTACCTAAAAGAAGCAGGCGTTGATTGCCACATTTTCCCGGGCGCAGAACCTAACCCAACCGATATTAATGTACACAATGGTGTTCAAGCCTACAATGAACAAGGCTGTGACTTTATCGTGTCTTTAGGTGGGGGTTCATCGCATGACTGTGCCAAAGGTATTGGCTTGGTTACTGCGGGTGGCGGTCATATCCGTGACTATGAAGGCATTGATAAAAGCACCGTTGCAATGACACCGCTCATTGCCATCAACACTACGGCGGGTACCGCTTCAGAAATGACACGTTTCTGTATTATCACCAATACTGACACCCATGTAAAAATGGCAATTGTCGATTGGCGTTGTACCCCGCTTATTGCAATTGATGATCCTAAGTTAATGGTTGCAAAACCAGCAGCACTGACAGCAGCAACAGGTATGGATGCACTGACTCATGCCGTTGAAGCTTATGTATCCACTGCGGCAACGCCAATTACCGATGCTTGTGCTGAAAAAGCAATTACCATGATTAGTGAATGGCTAAGCCCTGCTGTTGCCAATGGTGAAAACCTTGAAGCACGTGATGCAATGAGCTATGCACAATATCTGGCTGGTATGGCATTCAACAATGCATCTTTAGGTTATGTACATGCGATGGCACACCAATTGGGTGGTTTCTACAATCTGCCTCACGGTGTCTGTAATGCCATTTTACTTCCGCATGTATGTGAATTTAACCTGATTGCTTGTCCTGATCGTTATGCCAAAATTGCACAATTAATGGGTGTCAACACTGCTGGACTAACCGTAACAGAAGCAGCTTATGCAGCGATTGATGCCATTCGTGAATTATCAGCATCGATTGGTATTCCTTCAAGCTTGTCGGAACTTGGCGTGAAAGAGCAAGACCTGAGTGTGATGTCTGAAAATGCACAAAAAGATGCCTGCATGTTAACCAACCCACGCAAAGCAACACATGCTCAAGTGGTCAGTATCTTTAAAGCAGCATTAAAGGCAAATGCTCCAGTGGTCGATATTTTTAAAGCAGCGGTGTAAGTTTTCTCTCCCTATTTAACTGCACTATTGAACAACCTATATTCCCTCTTGATTAAAGAGTAAGAATATAGGTTGTTTTTTCATCTTATTTTCATTTGACAAATTCAGGCTCATCATGAAGGATAATAGAAAATTCATAATTCCAAATGAGCAGAACAATGACAAAACAAATTACCGAACCACTTTATCAACTTGATGTACTGGGTTTAGGTTATGAACAAACCACCTTAAATTTCCCTGACGATTATGAGGGACAAGTCACCGCGACTTTAGTCCGTAAGAAAGCCGAACAATCCACATCAAAAGCCGTTTTATATATTCATGGCTTTATCGATTACTTTTTTCAAACTGAAATGGCGGAACAATTTAACCAACACGGTTTCGACTTTTATGCACTCGACTTACGCAAATATGGGCGCTCTCATCTGCCCCATCAAAAATATTATAACCTGCGCGAGATTGCTGAATATGATGCTGAAATCACCGAAGCACTGGATATCATTGCTGCGGAAAGACACGATACTGTACTGCTGTGTGGACATTCTACCGGTGGATTAACCACAACTTTATATGCGGCACATCATCCTGATCATCCGCTGATTAAAGCACTTTGGCTAAATAGCCCTTTTTACGACTTCAATATGCACCCGATCAAGAAGAAATTAGGGGTTCCCAATTTAAGTCGTGTGGGTAAAATTTGCCCCGATTTAAAATTTCCAAGTGAACTGAATAAATGGTATGTGGCAAGTTTGCACAAAAGCATGCATGGTGAATGGGACTTTAATCTGGAATGGAAACCAGCCTCTTACCCGATGGTTCGACTTAGTTTTGTACGGGCAATTTTTGAAGCGCAAAAAGAAATCCATCAGGGCGTCCAGCTGAATATCCCTGCTTTGGTCATGCATTCACATCAAACCAAAAACCCAAAAAAATGGCATAAAGATGCACAAAATAGTGATGTGATTTTGAATGTAAAACATATTGAAAAATATGCCAAAAAAATCAAAGGTGATGTCACTGTCAACAAAATACACAATGGCTTACATGACTTGGTTTTATCTGAAAAATCTGTCCGTGAAAATGTCTACCAACAACTCTTTGCATGGCTAAAACAAAAAGGTCTGTAAATTCAATTTGTCCTTTTCAGGATTAATCATCTTTATATTTCAGTAAGGTTTGATGCACAGGATGCGTTTTTGGCATAAGTTCAATTAAACGCTCTACAGCATCAATCGCTTCTGGAAAACGCGCCACATGTTTCAGCAGGACATCGGTTTCATTGGCTTTAAAAATAGCATCACTTAAACGTGACTCCAAGCAGTCACGCCATGCACATAAAAAAGGACTTTCCGTTTTTGCTAAGAACACGCCCGTACAGAGTTTTAAAGCAGAATCGATATAGCCTGCATCTAAGGATTGTTCTGTCAGTAAAAAATCAGCTTCTACATGCGCCAGTAAACGATAAGGTCGAGAACCCAACATACCACCTAAAATATCGCGTAATTGTGACATTTCCGCCTTTAAGGTTCCCATGCTCACTTTTCTTTCGCCATATAAAGCCTGATGCAGCGTATCTAAACTTAGACCTTGAGGGCATAGCGCTAAAATCGTTAAAATTTCAATTTGACGCGGTGTCAGCACCAAAATTTTGCCATTGAACAATATTTGCGGCACGGAAAACGCCCGAATAAACAATTGCTGTTTTTGATGTTCAATCAAAGCGGATTGAATAATCGATGCGCAACGTTCCGCGGCAAGCAAGCCCAAACTATTATGCTTTTGCCATAGCGTTGATAAATCAATCACGCCTAAAACTTGTTTCGAATAGGGATCAATAATCGGGGCGGCATAACAAACCCAATCATGAATAGAGGACATAAAATGTTCATTGGAAAATACACAGCTCGATTGCTGGGTTTTTAACGACAAAGCCAAAGCATTGGTGCCGACCAACTCTTCTCGCCATTGCCCACCTTCAATAAAATGCACACTCTCTGCTGCACTTTGCATTTGTGGACTTGAAGCCGTCCAAATGATGGTACTACCGATATCCCCGACGGCCAGCACCATGGAGGATTGTTCAGCGATATGTTTTAAATCTTGCGCGCAATGGCGCAGCGCATGTTCCAAAGCAGTGGGATAAGTTTCTTTTTGTAAATGGACCAAGGGTGCAGCTGAACGGTCTTTGGGAATTTCAGCAGATGTTGAGCGTTGCCAAGAACTGACAATGCTTTCCCCTAACTGTTCGGCATGCAATGGAGACAGACTGCTACTTTGTCTAAACTGATCAATCTTCTGTCTTTTTTGCATTAAATTCTGTTTTGTCATCATTCCTTATTCTCTCAACAATTCATGATTTACATCCACTGTAATACCTATTCTTTTATGATCAATGAAAAAGATTGTAAACCTTCTTGTATCCAACCTTTCTCCAACCTTGTGCAGAGTATGCTAATCAAATAATGTGCAAAAGTACCTTATACCAAAGCTGTAGATGCAGCTTTAAACACTAATAAGCAAAGGAAGATACATATGCGTTACGTCGATCCTAATCAATCTGGTTCAAAAGTTCAATTTAAAGCTCAATATGAAAACTTCATTGGTGGACAATGGGTAGCACCAGTGAAAGGTGAATACTTTGACAACATTTCTCCTGTCGACGGTAAAGTATTCACTAAAATTCCACGTTCAAGTGTTGAAGATATTGAACTTGCACTTGATGCTGCACATAACGCCAAAGCACAATGGAGCAAGTCTTCTGCTACAACGCGTTCGAATATGCTGTTAAAAATTGCAGACCGCCTAGAAGCCAATTTAGAACTTTTGGCTGTGGCTGAAACTTGGGACAATGGTAAACCTGTACGTGAAACCTTAGCTGCTGACATTCCTTTAGCCATTGACCATTTCCGCTACTTTGCAGGCTGTATCCGTGCGCAAGAAGGCGGTATTTCAGAAATTGATGAAGATACAATTGCTTACCATTTTCATGAGCCTTTAGGTGTGGTCGGGCAAATTATCCCGTGGAACTTCCCTATTTTAATGGCGACTTGGAAACTTGCACCAGCATTGGCTGCGGGTAACTGTATTGTTTTAAAACCTGCTGAACAAACACCTGCCAGTATTCTTGTTTTGGTCGAACTCATTCAAGATTTACTCCCTGCTGGCGTGTTAAATATCGTGAATGGTTACGGTGTTGAAGTGGGTCGCCCTCTGGCAACCAATCCGCGTATTGCCAAAATTGCATTTACTGGTTCAACAGCTGTTGGTCAGCAAATTATGCAATATGCGACTGAAAACATTATTCCTGTAACGCTTGAATTGGGTGGTAAATCTCCAAACATCTTCTTTGAAGATATTATGGACAAAGATGATGAATTCCTAGACAAAGCACTCGAAGGTTTTGCAATGTTTGCCTTAAACCAAGGTGAAATTTGTACTTGCCCTTCACGTGCACTGGTTCAAGAAAGCATTGCTGATAAATTCCTTGAAATGGCGGTTGAACGAGTAAAACGTATTAAGACTGGACATCCACTTGATACCGATACCATGATTGGTGCTCAGGCTTCTCTAGAGCAACAAGAGAAGATTTTAGGTTGTATCGCAACAGGTCGTGCTGAAGGCGCTCAAGTGCTTACAGGTGGTGGTGACCGTCAGGAAGTGGGTCAAGGTTTCTATATTGAACCAACCATCTTTAAAGGCGATAACAGCATGAAAATCTTCCAAGAAGAAATTTTTGGCCCTGTACTTTCTGTAGCAACCTTCAAAGATTATGATGAAGCGATTAAAATTGCCAATGACACCATTTATGGTTTAGGTGCTGGGGTTTGGTCACGTTCTACGCATACGGCTTACCGTGCGGGTCGTGCGATTGAAGCGGGTCGTGTATGGACAAACTGCTACCATATTTATCCTGCTCATGCCGCATTTGGTGGTTATAAAAAATCAGGGATTGGTCGTGAAAACCATAAAATGATGCTCGATCATTACCAACAAACCAAGAACTTGCTGGTAAGTTATTCAACTAAGGCAATGGGTTTCTTCTAACATCATATAGCTCAAATACCCAAAAGCGAACTTCGGTTCGCTTTTTTTATTTTATGTCCCTCATCCTCAAAAATATGTTTATTTTAATCCTAAACAAAATGAATGACTGTGTCCAAGCTCGAATCTAAAACTGCGAAATATTCATCAAACTATTTACATTAAAATCTTCATTTTTCTCTTTATTCAAGTTAGATTTCTACTATTCTCAATCTTTTGAATAATTTGTATGACAACAACAGCTCCAGACTTTCCAGACACCATTTATGCCATTCAACACCTTGCCTTTGAAGATTTAGGCGCACTTGAAGATGTCTTTTATCAATTAGGCTATCGGGTCCGTTATTTTGAAGCGGGTGTAGATGACTTAACAAAAGCATTTCAGCATAAAGGCTTAACCATTATTTTAGGCGGGCCAATCGGGGTTTATGAGTCGGATGACTACCCTTTCCTACAAAAAGAAATAGACTTACTTAAAGAGCGTTTAAAGCAAAATTTACCCACCATCGGAATCTGTTTAGGTGCTCAACTGATTGCCCATGCCTTAGGTGCCAAAGTCTATGCAGGACATCAAAAAGAAATTGGGTGGAGTACGCTCAAGATATCTGATACAGAAAACAATTTACTTTCTACTTTGATAGATACGCCTGTACTGCATTGGCACGGCGATACTTTTGATTTACCTGAAAATACAACTTTATTGGCCAGTTCTGATCTGTATCCCAATCAGGCATTTACGCTTGGTAAGAATATACTCGCCTTACAATTCCATGTAGAAGTTGCTGCGGACAGCTTAGAAAAATGGTTGATTGGTCATACCTGTGAATTACGACATGCCCATATCGACATCACAGCACTGCGGGAAGATAATCAGCGGTATGCCTCTGCGCTAGAACAAGTTTCGGGTAAAATTATTCAACAGTATCTTATGCAAATTGAAGCAAAATAAACTGTACAATTACCGTATTCATCTTTATAAAAGTGTCATCTTTCATAATAAGACCATACGATGACACTTTTTCTTGGGATTGCCCTGATTCATTTTTTTGCCCTGCTAAGTCCGGGGCCAGATTTTTTCTTTGTCAGTCAAAGTGCCATTCGTCAATCCAGATCACATGCAATGTTTGCAGCCTTAGGCATCTCGCTGAGCATTTTAGTCTGGGCTATTTGTGCCATCAGTGGCTTACACTTCCTGTTCCAAAAAATTGCATGGTTACAACAAGCGCTGGTGATTTTAGGGGGACTTTACCTGTTCTATCTGGGGATACAATTATTTAAATCGGCGTTTAATCAACAAACTTCGGTACAACAACTCGCAACAGCTATACCAAAATCCAAGCTCACTTTATTGTTACAGGGCTTTTTCACCAATATGGCGAACCCTAAAGCATTGGTCTATTTTAGTAGTGTTTTTTCCTTGGCCATTAATGCAGACATGCCTTTAACCACACAAAGCTCATTACTTGCCTTAATCTGGCTTGAAAGCTTAATTTGGTTTGCCTTAGTCGCTTATTTATTTTCATGGCATAAAATGAATGCTGCCTACCAGCGTTTAAGTCAATGGATTGACGGACTGACGGGTGGAATTTTTATTAGCTTTGGCTGTTACCTCATTTTAAATCGTGATTAAAACATTCATCCTTAAAAAAAAGCACCCTTCAAATAAGACTAAAAATGTCCAATTTAAAGGGTGCTGTTCAACTTAATCAGCTTAAATTAAAACCGATATCATTTTAAATTTTTATTCATGTACAGAAACGCCCAATTCCTGATCTTTAGCCAAAAACACCGATATTAAAATAGGCACGGCAAGAATAATAGGAAAAGTGAAGATCCATAATACAACCGTTGTTTCCCCTGAAAATAAAAAATGAATAACAAGTGCAGCTAATACTAAAACAAAGGCAAGAACACTAACGAATCGAATTACAAAATTTTGAGGCATTTTTTTTTGCTCACATAGGATTCTAACAGTGTCTTTAAGTATATACCTTATGCTTTCTTTTTGTTATATGGCACGACTAAGTGATTTTGATTTTTAATAAAAAAACAATTTTTATGATCAATGATTAAAAAATTTATCATAAGAATTAAATGCTTTTTGTGTTCTACATCCAAAAAATATGCCACCTTACTATAAACAATAGAAAGGTGGCATATTGCTATAAATAATTGTATTTAAATAATTATTTAGGTACTGACGCTTCAGTTGTGATATTTACTGTAATTTTATCACCCACGTTCGGAACATAAGCACCTATGCCAAATGCTGAACGATCAAATGAAGTGGTTGCATTAAAACCAATAGACTCAGCTTTAGTCATTGGATGTACGCCTTGTTTATTCAAGACTGCATCTAAAATTACAGGTTTAGTCACATCTTTCACTGTCAGGTTACCAGTGATTTTGTATTTGTTTTTACCTAAAGCTTGAACTTTAGTACTTTTAAATGTGATGTTTGGATACTTGGCTGCATCAAAAAAATCTGCTGTTTTTAAATGCTCATCCAATGCTTTTACATTCGTATTTAAACTCGATAAAGGAATAGTCACATTAACAGATGAATTTGCAGGTTTTGCATTATCGACATTAATTGTACCTTGAATGTCGCTAAAGTTCGCAGATGGTGTAGAAAAACCAAAATGGTTCCAAGCAAATACAGTTGCTGTATGAGTTGGATCAATTTGATATGCAACTGGTTTTGCCAACGACAAAGTTGCAACAGATGCTACGGCCAAACCTAAAGTTATTGCTTTAAAATTCATGTGTTTTTATCTCGCTTCGGAATGATTGTTAGTGTATACGTTTCCCATCTTAATTCACTGATATAGATAAAACGATATGTTGCAAGAATAGAACAATCCCTATATTTGGCTTTAAAAATTTAAAACAAAATATGAATAACACAATGATAATAATAGAAAAATACTCTATTTTTTATACTCTAGCGAATATAGAAAGCTTATTTTTTCAATCTTTTATTCATCATTTAAGAATGATTTAATACAAAAAACAAACAGTCTTAACGTGATATAAAGCATTGTATAACAATATCTATTTCAAAAAAGAAGCTGTAATTCTAATGATCCATAGTGCATAAGCTCAAAGTACAACCACACCGTATCGCGTTACCCTCACTGATCCATCAGGTCATCTCTGGTATGTCGATGAACCAACGTCAAAAGGTGGACAAGATAGCGCACCAAACCCAATACAACTTTTACTTTCGGCTTTAGGGGCTTGTACAACGGTCACTTTGCAAATGTATGCCGATCACAAAGACATTCAACTAGAACATGTACAGGTCGATTTGGCTTTAAATCCAAATGCAGAACAAGAAGCAGGCCAAAACAATATTGTGCGTAAAATTACCCTAAAAGGTGATTTCACTGAAGATCAACATAAACGATTATTGAAAGTTGCTGAAAATTGTCCTGTCCACAAATTATTGACTTCAAATATTCAGATTCAGACTGAATTAACAACTTAGCAAATGCGTTGTCTCAAATAATAAAAGCCCCAAAAGTGTAATGCCAGTCAGTTAAGGAGTTTTGTAATA
The DNA here is from genome assembly GCF_000367925.1 of Acinetobacter bohemicus ANC 3994. Lineage (GTDB taxonomy): Bacteria > Pseudomonadota > Gammaproteobacteria > Pseudomonadales > Moraxellaceae > Acinetobacter > Acinetobacter bohemicus. Next base: position 671,186 of record NZ_KB849176.1, on the reverse strand, counting down.
GACTCCTTAACTTTTTAGTTCTTCACGACGAAGTCTTATATTTTAAATCAAATACTTGGAGCTCATCTATTACTTTGGATAAGCCCAAATGAGAATCCTCAAAATATATTTTGAGTTCGCAAGAAAAGCATCTTGCGGCGCAGTGCGCCTCACCGCAAAACTCGTCAAATCCCTTTTATTGATTAATAAATCGCAAAAACTGTACTTTTCCAAAGTAGTCTTGCCTCGAACAGTTGCGGATGACGTTTCCGCGTATCGAGTAACATCATGAATTTAAAAAATAAAATGCCAGTCAATTTCTTAACTGACTGGCATTACCTAAAAGGGGCTTTTTTAAGATGCTTAATCTTTTATAACTTCTCAACCAACACACGATCAATCTGCTTAAGACCTGTATGTTTTTCATGGTTTTGTCGACGAACTTTGATGACTTTCTCTTCATCTAAGTCTTTCAACATCAACACGACTGCCATCATGGACTCAAGTGGAATGTCTTGACCAATCCACTTCTGTTCGCCAGCGTCCATTAGGGTAATTTCGTCATTAATCTGGTTATAAAGGCTCATATTTTCCTCACTTATGCTGAATAAATGCCATCTCAAAATGAATACTCAATGAATGGCATCACTATATACTTATTGGTACAAACTACTAGAACAATATCGTTAAAAATTCATCTCAATAAAAACGCTCCAATTGGAGCGTTTTTTAACAAGCTAAATTTTTTCGATTAAGCTGTAATTTCTTTTACCGCTGCAACAACCGCATCAGTGGTGATACCAAAGTGTTGGTACAAGTCTTTTGCAGGTGCAGATTCGCCATATGTGGTCATACCAATCACACGACCATCAAGACCGACAAATTTCCACCAGTAATCGACATGCGCAGCTTCTACAGCAACACGTGCACGGATGTTGGCAGGAAGAACGGCTTCACGGTAAGCCGCATCTTGTTTAACAAATTCTTCAGCACACGGCATAGAAACAACACGCACACCTTCAAGCTGTGCATAGGCTTCCATCGCCAATGAAACTTCAGAACCCGTTGCAATAATGATTGCTTTTAATTCGCCTTTTTCTTTAGCCAATACATAACCACCTTTAGCAACATCAGCAATTTGAGCATCAGTACGCGCTTGGAATGGTAAGTTTTGACGAGAGAAGATCAACGCAGTTGGACCTTCAGCACGAATTAATGCAGATTTCCAAGAAATTGCTGCTTCAACGGTGTCACATGGACGCCATGTATTTAAGTTTGGCGTACCACGTAAAGAAGCAATTTGTTCTACAGGTTGATGCGTTGGGCCATCTTCACCTAGACCAATTGAGTCATGGGTATATACATGAATCACACGTTGTTTCATCAATGCAGACATACGTACTGCATTACGTGCATATTCCATAAACATCAAGAATGTTGCGACGTAAGGAATGAAACCACCGTGCAGTGCAACACCATTGGCAATGGCAGTCATACCGAATTCACGAACACCGTAATGCACGTAGTTACCGGCAGGATTATCCTGAACGCCGACACAACCTTTCCAAAGGGTTAGGTTAGAACCAGCAAGGTCAGCAGAACCACCTAAAATTTCAGGAAGTAATGGACCAAAGGCTTGAAGTGCATTTTGGCTGGCTTTACGTGTTGCAATCGTTTCAGCTTTTGCATTTACTTCAGCAATATAAGCATCGGCTTGAGCAGCAAAAGTAGCCGGCAATTCACCGCTTACACGACGTTTAAGTTCAGCAGCTTCTGTTGGATATTTTGCAGCATAAGCAGCAAAAGTTTCATTCCAAGCAGCTTCAGATTTCGCACCTTTGTCTTTCGCATCCCACGCTGCATAAATATCAGCAGGAATAACAAATGCTTCTTCAGTCCAGCCTAAAGCTTGACGCGTTAATGCGATTTCATCATTACCTAGCGGCGCGCCGTGGCAATCTTCTTTACCTTGTTTATTTGGTGAGCCTAAACCAATAATCGTTTTACAGATGATCAGTGTTGGTTTGGTAGTTTCAGCTTTTGCTTCCAAAGTTGCAGCGCGTAACGCATCAGCATCATGACCATCAACTTTAAGCACTTGCCAACCGTAAGCTAAGAAACGTTGCTCTGTATCGTCAGAGAACCAACCTTCTACTTCGCCATCAATTGAAATGCCGTTGTCATCATAGTAAGCAACCAGTTTGCCTAGACCTAAAGTCCCTGCCAATGAACATGCTTCATGAGAAACACCTTCCATTAAACAACCATCACCCAAGAAACAGTAAGTGAAATGGTCTACAACCGATAAGTCATCTTTGTTAAATTGAGCTGCTAAGGTTTTCTCAGCCAACGCAAAACCAACTGCATTTGCAATACCCTGACCTAAAGGACCAGTTGTAGTTTCAATACCCGGTGCATAACCTAATTCTGGGTGACCCGGCGTTTTTGAATGCAACTGACGGAATTGTTGTAAATCTGCAATTGAAAGGTCATAACCGGTTAAATGTAACAATGCATATTGAAGCATTGAGCCATGACCATTAGACAATACAAAACGGTCACGGTTCGGCCATTGTGGGTTTGTTGGGTTGTGATTTAAAAATTCACGCCATACCACATCAGCGATATCTGCCATCCCCATTGGAGCACCTGGATGTCCTGAATTTGCTTTTTGCACAGCATCCATGGCCAATACACGAATTGCGTTTGCAATACGGCGTTCGTTAAGCGGGGTTGTCATAGGTCAGAGTCCAACTAAATCGTTTAAAGAAGATGATGAATAGGAAAATTCAAAGCTGTGCGTATTGTCTTAAAAAAACAGCAAGGGGTAAAGCCTAATAGCCAACATTTCAACATTTATTCGTGGCTGTTGCTATTTTAATATAGGAATAGCTTATTTACACATCAGTTTTGCTGATTAAACTATGGGAAATGGGCGGATTCATCCTATTCAAAATGAATGGATGACATCTTGAATAGATGACGTGCCCTTTAATGCCGCTTGATAAAATTTAAATAGGTCGTACACAAATCCATCATCTCTTTCTGTTTAAGTCCTTTTATACCCTTTTGCTTATATTCTTTGCTTGATAAGCATAATAAAAAACCAAACATGAATAAAATTCACTTTTACATAAAATAAATGAAAATATTGAAATTTAAACTTCTTTATTGGAGCTAATTTTGTCCATGACATTTATTTAATTCCGTTCTTTCAAATTCTATCTTTAGTGTTTTATTTTACTAAATACATGATATTCATATTTATTATTTAAATTTCACTTTCATTTTTTAGCCTCTATCCTTCAAAAATAAATTATTTTTAATGAATTCGGTTATGCAGCATTTTAATTTTTTTAACCGTATATCTTTAACTTTAGCTGTTCATTTTGCTTGCTTATCAGTTTTATAGATGCATATATCAATTAAAAAGTCGTGAAATTGAAATAATTTCAGTCATTTTTGTCGTATGGAACTGGTCCAAAAGTCTAACTCGATGTAACATATTGCGTCTTTTGAATTAACTGTGATAGGACTTATGCGCGAGTACGCTGTATTTACCTCGGAATCTGTAAGCGAAGGCCATCCAGATAAAATGGCTGACCAAATCAGTGATGCTATTTTGGATGCAATCTTAACAGAAGACCCATTTGCACGGGTTGCTTGTGAAACGCTTGTCAAAACAGGTGCTGTAGTACTTGCGGGTGAAATCACAACAACAGCAAATGTTGACTTTGAAGCGATTGTACGTCAAACCGTAAATGGCATTGGCTATCATCATTCTGACCTCGGTTTTGATGGTACAACCTGTGCGGTCATTAACATGATTGGTAAACAATCTCCTGAAATTGCTCAGGGTGTTGACCGTCAAAAACCTGAAGATCAAGGTGCTGGCGACCAAGGCTTAATGTTTGGTTATGCAAGCCGTGAAACTGACGTTTTAATGCCTGCTCCTATTTCTTATGCACATCGCTTAATGGAAAAACAAGCTGAACTACGCCGTAATGGTCGTTTGCCTTGGTTACGTCCAGATGCTAAAAGTCAGGTGACTTTTGCCTATGAAAATGGCATGCCTGTTCGTTTAGATGCGGTTGTATTGTCAACCCAACACGATCCTGAAATTACTCAAGCAGCTTTAAAAGAAGCCGTAATTGAAGAAATTGTGAAAAAAGTGATTCCTGCTGAAATGTTCCATGCAGGCACCAAATTCCACATCAACCCAACAGGGATGTTTGTGATTGGCGGTCCTGTAGGTGACTGTGGTTTAACGGGTCGTAAAATTATTGTCGATACTTACGGCGGTATGGCACGTCACGGCGGTGGTGCTTTCTCTGGTAAAGATCCATCTAAAGTGGACCGTTCTGCTGCCTATGCAGGTCGTTATGTTGCAAAAAATATTGTTGCAGCAGGTCTTGCTGATAAATGTGAAATTCAAGTGTCTTATGCTATTGGTGTAGCAGAGCCAACTTCAATTTCAATCAATACATTTAATACAGCGAAAGTGTCTGAAGAACTGATTATTCAATTGGTTCGTGAACATTTTGACTTACGTCCATACGGAATTACCCGCATGTTAGACTTAATTCAACCCATGTATAAGCAAACTGCTGCCTATGGCCACTTTGGCCGCGAAGGTTCAGACACTGCATTTACTTGGGAAAAAACAGATAAAGTGGAAGCGCTTAAAGCATCTGCTGGACTGTAATTTTGCAACAAAAAAAGCCCACGTCATGTGGGCTTTTTTTGTTGCAAAAACACTCATTGCTTACTACTCTCCCCTTGTTGCAAAACGGTTAATAATGAAGTTTGAACCGGTGTTTCTTGATGATTCTTTAAATAAACATGAACAACTTTAAAAACAATCACTGCCGCTAAGCAGGTTAAAATACAAAAAATCCAGAAGCCATACGGACTTCTAATATTATGCGAACCACAATCGATACATTCTTTATCAGTTGATTCAACAACCCGATTACAACAAGCACAATGGTATTGATATAGCATAAGGCTGCTCCTACATTACGCATTTTTGTTTTTATATTTCCATCATGATCTATGATGATGTGTAATATTCATAAAATAGTATGTGAGTCTGCCTACAGATACAATACTGTTTATCCATAGATAAAAAAGCCTGTGAAAATATTGTCCCAAATTTCCGATATAAGCACTTTATTTATATTGAAAAATATGAATGCCTAGTAAGCTGACATGACATTGTTTGTAACACAATGGAATAACGCAAAATTTAAAGATTAACCTGCTAAAACCCACATTCTGTCTACCTTTTTCGTTAAAATAACAGGCCATAATTTAGAGTTTATGACGATGCAACTGATTAAAAAAGGTGGTTTACGCGAACGCGCAAACCGTAGTCGCAGCTACAAAGGTTCAGAAAACACTGAAACAACCTTAAAACCAAATCGTTACTCTCAAGTCAAAAAAAATGAGGAAATAACCACGGTTACTCCCCCACCCATGCAAATAAATGACGACTCTACGCAACAAAACTAAAGCAGCACCAACACGTCAGACCACAACCAAAGGGCAAAAAGCAGGAATAGTCCACCTGAAATAATATCGATATAACTACCTGAGCACTGATATGCCTGTTTTATTTTAGGCATGGATAAAATCAGCATTAACCCTGTAAACACGATAAAAGTCTGAACTGGAATAATCAGTGCCAACTGGGTTTTTAAATGACCTGATGCGGCAGAACTTAAAGCCAACGAGAAGACGCTGCTAAAATAAATCAATGTTTTAGGATTGGCTAAGTTGGTCATCAATCCCAACATAAAATAATTTTTCGTATCTAATCCAGTTACTTTTACATCTTCAGGGGCTAAGCTTTGCTTACGTTGTTTCCAACCGCCATTTAACATTGCCCAGCCCATACGAGCCAAAAACAATCCTCCAACAAGCATTAGAATTTGTTGTATCCATGGAAACTGTTCGATCAGTACAGTAAAACCAAGCAGCGTTAATACCACCCAAACCACAATACCCACCGAAATACCCAAAATAATTTTTAACGTATTTGCCCTTGAAGTTGACGCTGAACTTTTAGCAATCAATAAAATATCGGGGCCGGGGCTAAGCTGTGCAACAAAATGGAGGGCGCAAATGGTCAAAAGCAATGACATAGAAATATGGGGATTTTTTAAAAAGAATATTATATCGTTTGTTCAATTTTTTGCATGTCACCTGCCCCAAATTCAACCTATAAAAACAGGGACAATAAAAAAGCCGAATCATTAGGATTCGGCTTATAGAAAAAGATAAATAAATTTATTTATTTACGTCTTTCATTTCAATTTTTTGCACATCAGGTGTGATTTCACGTGCTTCACCATCAATAATACTTGAGTCCTGACGCTGTGAACCGCCTTGTTGTTGCATGTCTTGCATTTGGCGCATTAAGTCTGCAAATGGGCTTTGACCTTGAGCACCACCGCCCATCCCCCCCATACCATTCATATCGCCCATCATGCCACCCATCATTTTTTCCATCATGGCTTGCTGACGTTTTGCCATTGTTTTCATCATGGCATTTTTAAAAATATTTTGAACACTTGGAATCAAAATTAATACGGCTAAAACATCGGTAATCAAACCGGGAATGAGCAAGAAAAATCCTGCTAAAATTTTTGGCAGATTTGAAGTTAACGCAGGATCACCTGTCATTTGCCCCGCGCGCATTTGCTGCATCTGAGGCATTAAACCGGCCGAATATTTACGAATCAAATTCATACCCATAAAAAAGGCAGCAATAAACCAGAAAAACACGTACCACATACTGCCGACGAGGTCACCCACGCCAATCCAGACAAATACTTCTAGAATTAAGCCAGCCAAAACAATAAGAAATAATTTCATAAAAATTAATCTAATCTCAACAAAATAAATAGGGTGCAATATTCAAGCGCTTAATCAGGATCAAGCTTTTTTGATACGCTTATGTAACAATATGGGCATTATTCTATTTTTAAAGTCTTTGTATGTCATTAATTATTGGTATCGATCCGGGTTCTCGCTTAACTGGCTACGGTATTATCGAAAAAGATGGGCAAAAATTGACTTTTGTAGATGCAGGAACCATTCGTACCGAAACCCCAGAAATGCCAGAACGCTTGAAACGCATTTTTGCTGGGATTGAACGTATTGTTAAATTTCATGGCCCAACCGAAGCTGCGGTCGAACAAGTATTTATGGCACAAAACCCCGACTCTGCACTTAAACTGGGCCAAGCACGTGGCGCAGCCATTGCCGCTTTGGTCAATTCAGACTTACAAGTGGCTGAATATACTGCCCGACAAATCAAACAATCAGTTGTTGGTTATGGTGCCGCAGATAAAGAACAAGTTCAAATGATGGTGATGCGTATTCTGAATTTAACTATTAAGCCACAACAAGATGCTGCCGATGCTTTAGCCGCTGCAATTTGCCATGCACATGCTTCGGGCAGTATGAGTAAAGTGGCCGTGTTAAATGTATTAGGGGGTATGGCACGCGGTCGTAGCCGTTCAAGTAGTAGAAGACGTTAACTCGCTATTTGCAGATAAGGCGCAAAATCTTTACGCATTTCCCGAAGTGAAGGTTGCTTGGGATAGGTGAAAGTCATTCTGCGCCCGAAATTTCTCATATTCTTTTTCTGATTGGGATCAATTCGGATTAAAATCAATTCATCTGGCTGATGACCTTCACTGACTTCACAAATCATAATGGTTTGGTTTCTTTCAATCACGTGATACTGACTAAACTCTTTCTGCACAATCTCCTTAAACGACATTTTGCTTGGGCTTGCATGTGCACGTTGGGTATAAATCACTAGAAAAATACAAAATACGACAACTATTGCCACGACCCAATATTTATCCATCATTTTCACCTTATCTTTTTATTTTTATAGCAGTTAGCTTTAGCTCAACATTGTAAATACGATAAAATCCGGTTCATGATCTAAAACAATTTGAATCACTTTAACCACTTCTGCATGTGGTGGTCCATCATAGCTACGAGAAATCAAGTCTTGAAGTACATCAAAGTCCCCAACAATCACGGCTTCAACCTCACCTGTCGCTAGGTTTTTAACATAACCTTTTAACTCTAGTGCCAAAGCCTGCTGCTCAAACCAACGACGATAACCCACACCTTGCACCCGACCTTGAATGATGAGTTTGATCGCTTTATTCATTATCATGCCGCATATTGACCACATGATAAACGGCTTCATTCATATGATGTGCCTGCAACCCACGCATCCCTTTTACAGCCAACCAATCACCTGCCAAAGCATGCAGCGTCACAATTTCATGTAAATGGATTTGATTGCCGCATTGTGCTTTTAAGCTTGCAATCATCCCTGCCAATACATCCCCCATTCCACCGGTTCCCATCCCCGCATTGCCGGCAGTACAAATCCAAAGTTGATCTTCCAAAATCAGGCTTCCCGAACCTTTCAGCACCCACTGCCCTGCATATTTTTCTTTTAATGCATGAATAGCTGCAATTCGATCATTTTCTATGTCTTGAATCGAACAATTTAACAATTTTGCAGCTTCACCGGGATGCGGTGTTAAATATGAATCTGCTTTTAATAATTCAGGATGATCGGCTAAAAACCAAAGTGCATCAGCATCTAATACGACCTGCAAATGTTCAGCGCTATTTATTTTCGGGAACCATTTGAAATATTGTTGTTCTGACCACGAATCACGCCCCAAACCCATGCCAAAACTGACCACATCGACATGATCTAATAATGATTGAATCTCTGCCTTGGTCAACGCATTGATATCCCGCAGCATAATATTGGGTGAACGCGCCAAAATAGCTGTGTGATGTTTCTCATGGCAAACAATGGTCACTTTGCCTGCACCCGCACTAAAGGCAGCTTCAGCAGCCATCATCACTGCACCGCCCATATCGGCATGTCCACCCACCACAAGTACATGACCATAACTGCCTTTATGACCAAAAGCCTGACGCTCGGGCAATGAAATGATATCGGGTGAAAGCTGAGCGATAGGTTCCAACTCTACGTCTGTAGGAATCATGGAAATGACTTCCACCTGACCTGCAAACTCCTTCCCTTGTCCCGTAAACAATCCTGCTTTAAGACCCAAGACGGAATAGCAATAATCGGCTTTCATCGCACAAGGTAAAGGCTGCCCAGTATTGGCATGCAAGCCGCTCGGAATATCAATCGCTATTTTCAAGCCCGTTTGAGCATTAATGCTTTGAATAATTTTTTGCCAATCTGTACTTAATTCACGGTTTAAACCAATACCAAATAACGCATCGATATAACCGTCATATTGTTTTTGAAATTCAAAACCCGCATAAATCTTGATTTCTGCATCGACAGCTTCTTGATAAGCCGTATGTAAATCGGTTGATGCACCTAATTCAGCTGCATAAATGTCCACATCAAAACCGAATTGTTTTAAATATTTTGCGCCTAAGTAACCATCACCCGCATTATTCCCCTGCCCACAACACACAGCAATGTTTTGTATTTGACGTTGTTTTAAAATGGGAACTAAACGCTGCGAAATCATCCAAGCAACTTGCTGCATCAAAGCATAAGAACTGTTTTGTTTGGCAAACCAGCGTTGCTCCCATGCTTGAATAGTTTGGCTCAAATAAACTGGGCTATGATAAACTTGTTGATGCATTGTTTTCCCTTCTTATACATTATGGCTTCATCTACACCGTCACAAAAAATTCCCTTAGATCAAAATGATCCTGAGGCACTCAAAGCATGGATTAAAGCGCAAGCTTTGGAATTAGGCTTTAGTGATTGTGTCATTGCCAAACCTGATGCTCAAGAAGAATTGCCGCGTTTTAAGGAATATTTAAAACGGGGTTATCATGGCGATATGAAGTTTTTGGAAGAAAATTTAGAAAAACGTGCTGATCCAACCTTACTGGTTCCCGGCACCAAAAGCATTATTTGTGTACGAATGAACTATTTGGTGGAAACACCTAAACCGCGCTATGTCCCAGATGAACCTAATTTAGCCATTATTGCGCGCTATGCTCGTGGTCGGGATTATCACAAAGTGATGCGTGGTCGTTTAAAAACACTAGCCAGCAAAATTCGTGAAAAAGTGGGTGATTTTGAATCACGTCCCTTTGCCGACTCGGCACCAATATTTGAAAAATCTTTAGCAGAAAGTGCAGGTATGGGCTGGACAGGTAAACACACCTTATTAATTCACAAAAAATCAGGTTCATTTTTTGTATTAGGAGAGTTATTTACCTCGCTAGATTTACCTTTTGACTCCCCGACAACCAAACATTGTGGTTCTTGCACTGCCTGTATCGACATTTGTCCAACACAAGCCATTGTTGAGCCTTATATGCTCGACGCACGCAAATGTATTGCTTATTTAACCATTGAATATCAGGGTATTATTCCCGAAGAGTTACGCCGTGGCATTGGTAATCGTGTATTTGGTTGTGATGACTGTCAGTTAATTTGTCCGTGGAATAGTTTTGCTAAAAAAGCCACAATTGAAGATTTTAATCCACGACACGATTTAGATCAGAGCAGTTTACTGGATTTATGGCATTGGGATGAGACCACCTTTTTAGCCAATACTGAAGGCAGTCCACTACGACGCACGGGCTATCAAAGTTTTATGCGTAACATTGCAATTGGGTTAGGTAATGCCCCTTTTTCTGATGAAATCATTGCAACCTTGCAACAAACGCGTGAACAATATGATGAGATTGTGCAAGTCCATATTGATTGGGCAATTCAAGAACAATTGACCAAATCTTGTTAAATCCAAAGCAAAATAAATGACGTTTTCTGTGTTTTTATCTTTGCCAGATATTAACAAAGTTTCCACTGTGGAAAAAAAATAGTATCCAGTTCACTGCAACTCCCAAAATGGCACTAAAAAATATTGTGACTATATTTACAATAAATAGCCTTACTTTGTAACTAAATTATCAATCTCATAATTCATAATATTGACAAAAAACCATCGATAGATACTATAATATTTGGTTTTTTATGCCTTTAGATTTCATATAAATTAGGTATGATAAATAATAAATAATGATGATTATGGATTTTCACCAATGAATGTACGTAATGACTGGTCACGTGAAGAAATTCAGGCTTTATATAATCAGCCCTTTTTAGATTTAATTTTTGAAGCACAGCGCATTCATCGTGAACACTTTGATCCAAATACAATCCAAGTTAGCACACTGCTTTCAATCAAAACAGGTAAATGTCCTGAAGATTGCAAATATTGCTCACAGTCAGCACGTTACGATTCAAAACTTGAAGCCGAAAAACGCATTGCTGTAGATAAAGTGATTCAAGAAGCGAAAGAAGCATTAGCTTCTGGTTCTTCACGTTTTTGTATGGGTGCTGCTTGGCGTAACCCACACGAACGTGATATGCCTTATGTATTAGAAATGGTCAGCGAAGTTAAAGCATTGGGCCTAGAAACGTGTATGACTTTAGGCATGCTCAATCAATCACAAGCTGAACGCTTAAATGAAGCAGGTTTAGATTACTATAACCATAATTTAGATACATCACGTGAATATTATTCACACATTATCAGTACCCGTACTTTTGATGATCGTTTAAATACTTTAGATTTTGTCCGTCAAGCTGGCATGAAAGTCTGTAGTGGCGGTATTGTCGGCCTAGGCGAAACCCAACAAGATCGTATTGGTTTATTGCATGAGTTGGCAACTTTAGCTATCCACCCTGAATCTGTCCCTATCAACATGCTGGTTCCAATTGAAGGCACACCACTTGCTGATGTGGAAAAACTAGATGTAACAGAATGGATTCGTACGATTGCTGTTGCACGTATCATTATGCCAAAAAGTTATATTCGCCTTTCTGCTGGACGTGAATCTTTATCTGATTCTGATCAAGCCTTGGCATTTATGGCGGGTGCGAACTCTCTTTTCTCTGGTGAAAAGTTGTTAACAACCCCAAATGCAGGTGAAGGCCGAGATAAACAATTATTTGATAAGTTAGGTTTGGTTGCTGAAAAAGCCAAACCACGTATTCAAGAATTATCTGTAGATGCAATGGCAAGTTAAGTAATTCATAGCAGCCATTTGTAAAAAAGCCCCTTGTGTAATGCCAGTCAGTTAAGAAGTTGACTGGCTTTTTTATTTTAAACTCATGATGTTATTCGATACGGGGAAACGTCATCCGCAACTGTTCGAGGCAAAACTATTTTAAAAAAATAAGGTTTCTGCGATTTATTAATCAATAAAAGAAATTTGGCGAGTTTTGCGGTGAGGCGCACTGCGCCGCAAGATGCCTTTCTTGCGAAGCTCTGCTTCTCATTTGGGCTTATCCAAAGTAATATATGAGCTCCAAGTATTGGATTTAAAAAATATAAGACTCCGTTGTGAAAAACTAAAAAGTTAAGGAGTTTATTACCAAACTCCTTAACTGATCAGCACTACCTTATGGGCTTTTTTATTAATTTCATTATTCTGCAAAGTTATGTGTTGTAATGAGAATGCCATAGCTTGCATTTAAATAATCACCTGTCCGAATACTATCGATTCCATTGGCATGATGTACCAGCAATTCTTGAGTAATCGCATCATAAGTAAAAGAATCAAAACTATCTTGATGATGACATAACCACGTCAATGTATCCGGCAAATGCTCATCCACAATATAAGTTTGTGCTTTAAAATCTTTGTTCATTGGTATATTTCTATCTAGCTTAGGTGAAGATTATTGCTTCTACGCTTAAAAAAAGCTGTATTGCACAAAGCGATGATGAGTAGCTGATTCAATTCTATGATGTTCCAATGACGAAACCAACTCCGGAAACCCACCATATGATCAATTGCTCTCGATACAATTAAGAGTTTAAAATTTTGAATTAACCGTTTTTCAAACTCAATAAGCACCCAATATACCAAACTAGGAAGCAAGCAAGAACAAAATCAAGCCTATTCAAATGCAGCGATTCAATACTGTTTAAAATTTTAGAAAAATAAACATAATAATGTCGCTCAACTAAAAGTTGAAAATATTGAAGAGCAATCACATACCATTTTACTTGTTCATTATTACTATTTTTGTTACCTAAAAAACTAAAAAGTGAGCTTAAAGCTCACTTTCTACCACTATCAATTAAAGTTATTAATTAACCTTACTCTTGCTTCATTCCCTATGTTCTCCTATTTCTTCCATGTGCTCATGTTCATAAACGTGTAAACAAAATAATCTCAGTAGCAATTGAAGCATTTTCTAAATTTCCTTCTGCTTATTTTTTAAATTTAGCTTACTAAAAATACATTTCATCCTAAAATGTATCTGTGATTAAAAAATCACATTTATTTATTAACATATTTTTTTGATCATGCAAACACCTTGCAATAATTATTATTGTAAAGTACAAAATCAAAACACTTTTTAGTCATAAAGTGTGAGTTACTTACTACTTGACACTAATGTGATTCGAAAAGTGATGAAATAAATGCTTAAGTAGATTCATTAGCATCCATTTAGTGCAGAATGAAAAACAAAGTAGTGCAAAAAAAGCCGAAAACTTACAGCTGAAAACTTACACAGAGTGCTTACATAAATTCAGACATTAAAAAACCACTTAGGATTAGTACACCTAAGTGGTTGTTTTATATGGTGGGCCCAGACAGACTTGAACTGTCGACCAACGGATTATGAGTCCGCTGCTCTAACCAACTGAGCTATAGGCCCTTATAAGCTGAATTTGTTATATATCAACAAGTTCAAGCGAGGCAATACTAACCAAGATTGTTTCAAAAAACAAGCATTTTTGTTTCCACTTGCACAGTAACACAGCAATTCTTTCATACATTTATTTTAAAGCTTATCTTTTAATCAAGTCCTAATCGTATCTTCAATATTAAGACTTGATATTATTCATATTAATCTAGCAAATTTATTATATTCAACGGATCATAAATGCCAACTCATCTACCCCTGTATTAAAATTAGCGCTGATCGAACAATCAATGAATTATACCTATAAAGTCTAAATAAAAGAATTCAACAATAATGCAAAATAATACTTTAAGAATAAAAGTAAAAAAAAATTAACGTTCCATCTACTTAAGAACCAAAGTTACGTTTTTTACGAGATTCCACACAAATTTCGATTAAAGACCATACAACGACCAACATAAACAACCCAAAAGCCAATAGAAAAGCTGAAAAATACATCATTCTTTTCATCCCTTATTAAACATATGCCAAAGTTGAACAACTTGTTCAGAAGCTCTTATCTTAGACAAAAGTCTAATAGGTATTGATTGATCTGGATAGTCATTTTAAATCAAAATTAAGTCTTAATTTATATCATGTTATTTATTTTAAATATCAATTAACGCTCATTTATATATATAAACAATTAATATAGCCATTTTCCAAACATATATAGACAAATGTATTTATTTGTCATTTTAAGCTTATATGCTCTTGACTCTAAATCAGAACAAGCAGAAATTAGCCCACTTTCATATTATCTAATTTCCTTCTATGTTAAAAAAATTTATTGGTGAATCTGCATTTAAACTTGCGGGATGGAACTATCATATAGAACCAGATGTACTTGAAAATAAACAAGTGATTGTTGGCTTTGAACATACATCTATGTTGGATGCTGTGCTTTCTTTAGCTCTGTTCCAAATTTTTGATATGAAAATTCATACCCTAATTAAAAAAGAATTATTTAAAGGGCCAATGAAACCATTATTAGAAGCGCTTGGAGGAATTGCGGTCGATCGTAAATCCAATCAAGATATTGTTTCGCTTATGGTTGAGCATTTTCAACAAAATGAAAAATTCAACTTGGTGATTGCCCCAGAAGCGACCCGTGCCAAGGCAGGTGAAGCGCGACGTCCAATTCGTACTGGATTTTGGCATATTGCCAAAGCAGCAAATGTCCCTATTGTTTTAATGTATGCCAATTCAAAAACCAAACAAGGCGGAATTTTAGGGAAAATCTACCCAACAGAGATTAACCATGACTTAGCGCTGTTAAAACAACTTTATAAAGATAAGGTCGGTTTGGATATTATTATCCCTGAAGCTAAAAACTAAGTTCTATTTGTTTAAAAACTCAAAAGCTAGCCCTTTCTAAGAAAAATGGGCTTATGGTAGAATTTAACACATTCGATTAGGCATACAGCCAATCTACAAGGAGCATATTTCGCATGGCGGGTCATTCCAAGTGGGCTAACATTAAGCATCGCAAAGCAAAACAAGATGCTAGCCGTGGTAAAGTTTTTACCAAATACATTCGTGAATTAACCACAGCTGCAAAACTCGGTGGCCCAGATGCGGGAAGTAACCCTCGTCTACGTGCTGTTGTTGAAAAAGCATTATCTGTAAACATGACACGTGATGTGATTAACCGTGCCATTCAACGTGGTGCGGGTGGTGAGGATAACGACGATTTAAAAGAAGTTACCTACGAAGGTTATGGCGTTGGCGGTGTTGCAGTATTGGTTGAAACCATGACTGACAACCTGAACCGTACTGTGCCTGATGTTCGTCACTGTTTTTCCAAAACCAATGGTAATTTAGGTACAGCAGGTTCGGTTGCCTATCTATTTACTAAACGTGGTGAAATTACTTTTGAAGATGTTTCTTTAGAAGATAAAATCATGGACGTGGCTTTGGAAGCTGGCGCTGAAGACATTGAAGTCGGTGAAGATGAAATCTTAGTCATCACCACACCTGAATCTTTTGGTGATGTTCAAGATGCTTTAAATGCCGCAGGATTAAAATCCGATAATGCTGAAGTGGTGATGAGCCCATCAACCAAAGCTGAAATCACGGACATTGATCAAGCCAAAATGATTTTAAAAATGATTGATATGTTTGAAGACCTTGATGATGTTCAAAACGTGTATACCAACGTTGAGTTCACAGACGACGTTTTAGAACAGTTGGATGCTTAATCCAATAAGCTCGCTTTCAATCTGTGATAAAAAAACGCACGTATTCGTGCGTTTTTTTATCTGTTCTTGCGAAAGCTTATGCTTTTTATAATACTGTCTTAATCATATATACATGCACAAACAACACCAACGGCCCTGCCAATAGCAGACAAAAAAGCCAGAGAATACATGCCAATCCCATTCGTAACAGCCATTTTTTGTAAAAGGAAAAGTGCTTAAATAAAGTTGTTGTTCCCCATAACCAAAAAACATATTGAGAAATAAGCAACAAATAATCAAAACAACGATGTGATAACTATTGTCCTGATTGAACATAAATAAAATCGGCTATGAGCCAAATCAATAAATTGATTAAGCCGATATAAACAAACGGACTAAGCTGCACCATCCAAAACCATTACATTTTAAAGCTTGCTGAGCAAACCACTACAGTTAAAGACATTATATTCTTTAATCACAAAACTAGAATGTAGCGCTACAACGTGTTCAATTTTACCAATGCGTTTCAGTAAAATTTCACTGTAATTTTCCATATCACGTGCAATCACTTCCACAATAAAATCCGCAGATTGTCCCGTCACCAAAAATGCGTTAATCACTTCTGGAATATTTTCCAACTCTTCTAAAAACTTGGCAAAAATATCCGTATCATGTCTGCTTAAGGAAACCTGTAACAGAACATGCAGGCTAAAACCCAGCTTTTGATAATTTAAATCACGCTTTAACCCAGAGATAATATTATTTTCAATCAAATGTTTAATGCGACGATGCACCGAACTTACAGAAAGATTAATGCGTTCAGAAAGCTCATTTAGATTAAGATCTTCATTGGTTAAAATTTCAAGAATTTGTTTATCAAAACGATCCAGTTCCATCATAAGCTCCACGATGTTTATATATTTAAGATAATGCACATTATGTTTTTAGAAAGATTCTCAACATAATTTTTAGGAAAAATAAACACCTATTCCCCATCTCTCGACTACAGCTGAGAGATCAAGGTATTTTATTTTACAATGTTAAACGCCACGCCAGTCGACACGGGCATTACGCTCAGTTTGATAAATACGTAATACATATTGACCTAAAGGTAAGTTGGTCAAAAAGGTCTTATATTGCATAAACTCATCGGATAGATTTTCACCATGCTCCTTTTCCCACGGTGTACCTGCAATTTCTAACAACGGCGCAAGCATTGAACAGACTGCAATATCCGCTAGACCGAGGCGTTCGCCAACAAAATAACGGCCATGATTTTCAATGAGACGCTGATTTAAAACATCAACTAAAATATCCATGCGTTGTTTTGATTCAGCCACTTTATCCGAATTAAGTTGATAACCTCTTGAAAGGATTGCCTTCATAATCGGTTTTGAATATTTTTCAAACTGGCGTAAATAGCCTTTTTCACCAATCATAATATCCAACGATTCTGCACTTTCAGTTAAAGTATGCGCTAATCCCCAACGTCGAACATGCATGCCCAGCTCTGACGCTTGCTCATTAATCTCTAGTGCTAAATCACGCTGTTGTACATCAGAACGCAGTAACGAATGCTCTGGATAAACCTCATCTAAATACAATGCAATTTTGGTCGAATCGGCAATCCAGTGCTCTTGGTCACGTAAAATAGGTAAACGATTTTGCCCTGTTTTTAATTGTGCAAATGCACGATGCACACCCGGGATCAAATTATGTGCAACATAGTCTAACTCTTTATGATCGAGCAACCAGCGAGCTTTCTCACAAAAATGAGATAAAGGAAACTGGTATAAAGTTCGCATAAATTCTCCGCAATTTATTTTTTAGTTCTGGTCATCAATATAACCATCAACATTCATCGAATACTTTAGTCACCCTACCTCAGAAATACAATGTACTTTTCTGCAAAAATGGATGTAGACAATTCCATGCTATATCATTTATTTTTATACATTTTTTTCTTTTCATTATCATCAAAGTAGATAAACCGATTAATTAAAACCCCAGCAAAAACCCTTATAAAACAAAATAATGTTGATTTTTAAACACTTAGCATAGTTGAATTTATTCAAAATCTAGCACTTTATTTCTTAAACATCATTTTTCATAAGCTTTGCAAAAGCAATTGCTTAATTTTAAATTCAATTGGCTGTAGCGTTTTGATATCTATTTAAGGTGTCATTATGTCTCATTTAATTTCTGACAATGTTCATGTGGTTGAAAATGACCAAGGGGCGATTAATGCAGCGTATCAAGTTGCAGATTTTGCTCTAGAAGGTCGTAATGAACGTGATCAAAAACGTCTATTGCCTTTTGCTGAAATGGATTTATTCAGTGCAAAAGGTTTAGGTGGAATTCGTATCCCGCAAAAATTTGGCGGTGCTTTTGTCTCCAATAAAACCTTGGCACATGTTTTTCGTATTTTGAATAAAGCCGATTCAAGTGTTGGGCAAATTCCACAAAATCAAATTGCTCTGCTGAATATGATCAATATCATGGGGACAGAACAACAAAAGACATTTATTTTTAATGAAATTTTACAAGGCAAGCGTTTAGCCAATGGTGGCCCAGAACGTCATACCAAAGATACCAAAACCCTCAATACAACTCTAACGATCGAAAATAATCGTTACTTTGTTGATGGTGAAAAGTTCTACTCTACAGGCAGTAGTTTTGCTCATTGGTTGGCGATTAAAGCCATTCATCCCGAAGGTCATGTAGTGCTGACCATTATTAATCGTGAAGCAACAGGCGTTGAAATCATTGATAACTGGAATGGTTTTGGTCAACGTACAACATCGAGCGGTACAGTCAAACTCAATCAGGTTGAAATTGATCCATTTTTAATTTTTGATGAACGCTTACTGAGCAACACAGCAAATTATCGTGGTGCCTATTCGCAACTATTGCAAGTTGCCATTGATGTCGGCATTGCGGAAGCGGCTTTTGCCGACACCTTAACGGCTGTACAAAAAGCACGTCCGATTGTGGATGCCCATGTCGAAAAAGCCAGTTTTGAGCATTACACCCTGCAAGAAGTGGGCAAGTCCAATGTGTTACTCGATGCTGCCATTTTATTACTCGATGAAGCCGCTGAATATTTAGATGAACTGGATTTACTCGATCAAGTCACGGATGAACAAGCAGCAAAAGCCTCTATTTTAGTTGCAGAAGCAAAAATTTATGCCAATGATGCCGCCCTTCATATTTCAGAAAAACTGTTAGAACTCGGTGGCAGCCGTTCAAGTTTAAGTCAGCATAATTTAGATCAGCATTGGCGCAATGCCCGTGTACATACCTTGCACGACCCTGTGCGCTGGAAATTACATGCCTTAGGTGACTATTACCTGAATCACACCTTCCCTGCACGTCACGCTTGGATTTAAGGATAAAAATATGACTTCATATCAAAAACTCTCCCTATCAAAAGATCAATCATTGGCTCAGGCGCATATTATTCAATCCGATGCTGAAGCTTTGGACATTGCACACGCTTTAGCAGAACAGTTTAAAAGCAATGCTATACAACGCGATGCACAGCGCATTTTACCTTTTCAAGAAATTGAAGCATACAGCCAGTCTGGCTTATGGGCGATTACTGTGCCAAAGCAATATGGCGGTGCAGAAGTGTCTAGCCTTACCGTTGCAAAAATTATTGCCTTAATGAGTGGTGTCGATGGTTCAATTGGTCAAATTCCACAAAATCATTTTTATGCTTTGGAAGTGCTCAGAAATACGGGCACAGAACAACAGAAGCAGAAACTCTATACCGAGGTTTTAAAAGGGGCTCGTTTTGGTAATGCCTTAGCGGAATTTAAAACCAAAAATGCAACGCAAAAGCAAACCGCAATCACGCCAACCGAACATGGCTTTGTGGTCAATGGGGAAAAGTTTTATTGCACAGGCAGTTTATTTGCACATCGCATTCCAACCTTAGTCAAAGATCATGAAAATCGTGAATTTTTAGCCTTTATTACACGTGAAAGTGAAGGGCTAGAATTAATCGATGACTGGTCTGGTTTCGGACAACGTACCACAGGCAGTGGCACGGTCAAATTCAACAATGTTCAGGTTGCAGCAGAAGATATTATTCCCTTTGATAGCGCATTTAGCCAAGCAACTTTGGTCGGTCCATTTGCTCAAATCATGCATGCAGCCATTGAAACGGGTATTGCTCGTGCGGCTTTTGAAGAAACCCTGCATCGTGTCCGTCAAGCACGCCCGTGGATTGACTCGGGAGTTGATCAAGCCACGGCTGATCCACTTATTCTATTTGAACTGGGTCGCATTGTTGCCGATGTTCGGGCCAGTGAAGTATTGCTAAAACAAGCGGCTCGTTCTATCGATGCGGCAAAACCGCAGCCCACTGCTGCAAATATTGCCAAAGCCTCGCTGGATGTAGCAAAGGTACGTGCACACAGTACCGAAACAGCATTAAAAGCATCATCTAAGTTAATTGAACTGGCAGGCAGTCGTGGCAGCCAGCGCGAAGATGGACTAGATCGTTTCTGGCGCAATGCGCGTGTACATACTTTGCATGATGCCTCTCGCTGGAAATACTATTTCATTGCAAATCATCTATTAAACGGCGTACTGCCACCACGTCGAGGAACCTTGTAATGACAAATTCCTCAACGCCAAATACGCCAAAAAAAATCTTGCTCAATGCGTTTGATATGAACAGCGTCGGTCATATTAATCATGGTTTATGGACCCATCCACGTGATGAATCTCATCGTTTTAATGAACTGAGTTATTGGACTGATTTAGCACAAACCTTAGAAAAAGGTTTATTTGATGGCTTATTCATTGCCGATATTACCGGTGTTTATGATGTCTATCAAAATGGCATTGAACTCACTTTAAAAGAATCCATTCAACTGCCTAGTCATGATCCAAGCACATTGGTTTCAGCGATGGCAGCAGTAACGCAAAACTTAGGTTTTGGTATAACCGTTAACTTAAGTTATGAATCGCCTTATCAGTTTGCCCGCCGCTTCGCCAGTCTTGATCATTTAACTCAAGGGCGAATTGGCTGGAATATTGTCACTGGTTATTTGGACAGTGCAGAACGACTGATTGGACAAAAAGGTTTAAAAGACCATGACCTACGTTATGAACAAGCCGAAGAATTTTTACAGCTGTGCTATAAGTTTTGGGAAGGCTCTTGGGAAAATGATGCCGTTTTAAAAGACAAAAAACAGCGTATCTTTACCGATCCATCCAAAGTACATCAGGTACAGCATCAAGGGCCGTTTTATCAAAGCCAAGGGGTGTTTCAAGTTTCCCCTTCCGTTCAGCGTACACCGGTGTTATTTCAGGCGGGTGCATCGCCACGTGGTTTAACCTTTGCCACACAACATGCAGAAGGTCTATTTATTGGCGGTGATCGACCAGAGAAAATTAAACAACAGGTCGATCAAATTCGCAATAAAGCCACTGCACAAGGTCGTAACCCTGAAGCAATTAAAATTTTTGTTGGCATTACTGTAGTAACTGCCGAAACGGATGAATTGGCACAACAAAAACTTGCTGAATATATTCGCTATGCCAGCCCTGAAGCGGGTCTAGCGCACTTTTCTAGCTCCGTGGGTATGGATCTGTCTCAATTTGCAGATGATGAAACGATTCCTTATCAGCAGACCAACAGTATCGCTTCAGTCAATAACAAGTTTAAAGAACAAAGTATCAGTAAAAATGATTTAAAAGCACAGCATGTATTAGGTGGACGCTATCCGCTCATCGTCGGTAGTGGCGCGACTGTGGCTGAAAAACTGATTCAGTTGATTGATGACACAGGGATTGATGGTTTTAATTTGACCCGTACCGTCGCCCCTGAGTCACATCATGATTTTATCCAATGGGTCATTCCAGAGCTGCAACAACGTGGACGATATAAAACTGAATATGAAAATGGCAGTTTAAGGCACAAACTTTTTCAGCAAGGTGACCGACTGTCTGCCTCACATCCTGTTCAACAATTTCGATGTCAAAGCACTGCCTCAACTTCGAACTCCAACTTAAACCAAAAACAAACCGCATAAATTTTGAGGTGCAGCATGGCACAAACAGCAAAAACCAAATTCGCCCTTATTGGGGTGATTATTGCCGCAGTCATTATTGGACTGGTGGTGTGGAATCAACAAAAAAAATCGGGTTCAGATGAACTTGTGATTGGCATTAGTCCATCGTTTGCCAAACCGTTACAAGTCGCAGTAAATGAAGCCAAACAACAAGGTTTGAATGTCAAACTGGTCGAATTCTCTGACTGGAACACGCCCAACATCACCTTAAATCATGGTGATATTGATGCCAATTTTTTTCAGCATCAACCCTTTTTAAGCAATGCTTTAAAAGAAACGGGCTTTAAACTCAAAAGCTTTGCTGCCGGTGCTGCCACGCATGTTGGCTTATATTCTAAAAAATATAAAAGCTTTGATCAGCTGCCACAAAGTGCCACAGTTGCCATTCCTAACGATCCTGTAAATCAAGGTCGAGCATTATTACTTTTGCAACAAGCCAAGCTCATCACTTTAAAAAATCCTGAAAATTATTTATCGAATTTATCTGACATTGCCAGCAACCCTAAAAATCTACAATTTGTTGAAGTAGAAGGTCCTCAAACAGCTCGTGCGATTGACGATGTCGATCTGGCTTTTGGCTATCCACATTACTTACGTTTGGCTAAAACTGCCGATCCTGAAAGTGCATTATTGTTCGATGAAAACACCAATAAACGCTACGCCATTCTGTTTGTGGTGCGTGAAGATTATCAGGACAAAGATGACAAATTGAAAAAATTCGTCAGCATTTATCAAAACTCAGCTCAAGTGCAACAAGCTTTGAATGAAGATTTTGGTGCAAAACTTTGGTTTCCGGGCTGGAAATAAGGAATGATTATGTCTATTTCTACATCCAAAAATCTTAAAATTTGGCTGATTGCACTCAGTGTCATTGTTGTGATTGCAGGTCTTTCAATTTATCGCTATAGCAACAGCCAAAGCCAGCAAGACGTTCTAAAGATTGGCATTAGCCCACCCTATGCCGAACTGTTAAGAAGTGTCGCTGACGAAGTCAAAGCACAAGGCATTCATGTCGAACTGATTGAATTTTCAGACTGGCAAGCACCCAATGTTGCAGTTCAAAATGGCGATATTGATGCCAACTTTTTCCAGCAAAGTGTGTTCTTAGCCAATGCCGTGCGTGAAACAGGTTATGACTTGCATGCCTTTGCCAAAGGTTCAGGCAGTCATGTTGGCTTATATTCGAAAAAATATCAGTCGCTTGATCAAATCCCAAATCAAGCCAAAGTGGTCGTGCCGAATGATCCTGTGAACTTATCGCGTGGCTTAACGCTATTGGCGCGTGCAGGTTTGCTCTCGGTAAAAGATGTCAACAATGAATTAACCACACTGCAAGACATCACCAGCAATCCGAAACAACTCAAGTTAATTGAAGTTGAAGGTCCACAAACAGCACATGCTTACAACGAAGCAGACCTGATTATGGGCTTTCCACATTATTTAAAAATGGCAAAAGTCGCTGACCCAAATTCAGCCCTCTTTATTGACCCAGTGGATAAAAAATACGCCATTTTATTTGTGACGCGTAAAGACTACCAAGATGAAAACCAAAAGCTGGCCCTATTTGTAAAAGCTTTCCAAAACTCGGCCAAAGTTCGTGAAATTTTGAATAAAGATTTTGGACAAAGCATGTGGTTTGAAGGCTGGAAATAAGGAGAATAACAATGGTGAGTTTTGGTTCACAAATCGACTTTTCAGTACCACATATTAAAATTCGACAGTTGAATAAGTTTTACCATGTGCAAAATACGCAAGTGCATGCCTTAAAAAATATCCATCTGGATATTCCTCAAGGCAAAATACTGGGCATTATTGGTAAAAGTGGTGCAGGTAAATCATCCTTGCTGCGCACCTTAAATGGATTGGAACAGGCCAATGAAGGCAGTATCCATATTCATCAACAAGAAATTTCCGCATTAAACCATCATGACTTGATTCAGTTGCGCCAGAAAATTGGCATGATTTTTCAGCATTTTAATTTAATGTCAGCTAAAACCGTTTGGGAAAATGTCGCGCTACCGTTAAAAATTTCAAACTTTAACAAGGCGGACATTGAACAACGGGTTAATGAAGTGCTTGAATTGGTTGGACTCAGTGATAAAGCCGAGCATTACCCTTCACAGCTTTCAGGTGGACAAAAGCAACGGGTCGGTATTGCCCGTGCGTTGGTCAGCCATCCTGAAATTTTACTCTGCGATGAAGCCACTTCGGCACTCGATCCTGAAAGTACCTCGGTGGTACTTTCCCTGCTCAAGGAAATTAATCAAAAACTGGGAATCACCATTGTGCTGATTACCCATGAAATGCAAGTGATTCGTGAAATTTGTGATCAAGTGGTGGTGATTGATCAGGGCGAAATTGTGGAATCAGGGCAAGTTTGGTCAGTATTTTCCAATCCTCAACAAGCCATTACCCAAGAGTTACTCAATCTTGAACAATTGGATCTACCCTTTACGCTTTACCCAGCATTAGATGGCTTGGTCACACAAAGTATTTTAAAACTCAAATATGCCAGTGAAGCCAAACATTCTCCTGACCTTGCCCATCTTTTAAATCAATTTGGGCATGCAGTGCATTTGTATCAAAGCCATATCGATAGCATTCAAAATCATTTGGTTGGCACTTTAATTGTCGGCGTGGCTGATTTAAATATTGATCTGCAACACCTACAACAACAATTCAAAAATCAAATTGCACATGTAGAGGTATTGGGCTATGCACGACCAACTTATTGATCTTTTGATCACCGGCACCATCGATACCTTATTAATGGTCGGCGTTTCCGCATTTTTTGCCTTGCTGATTGGTCTACCCATGGCAGTCATTTTGGTCAACACCTCGGAACACGGTATTTATCCATCAAAAAGTATTAACCAATCTTTAGGTTGGATGGTCAACATGACTCGCTCTGTGCCATTCCTAATTTTAATGGTGGCACTGATTCCACTTACCCGTCTAATTGTCGGCACCAGTTATGGGGTCTGGGCAGCGGTTGTTCCACTCACCATTGCAGCAACCCCTTTCTTTGCCCGTATTGCCGAAGTCAGTTTGCGTGAAGTCGACCAAGGCTTGATTGAAGCCGCTCAAGCCATGGGCTGTAACCGTAAGCAAATTGTGTGGCATGTCCTTCTTCCCGAAGCACTACCCGGAATTGTGGCCGGCTTTACCGTGACCTTAGTCACCATGATTAACTCCTCAGCCATTGCAGGTGCCATTGGTGCAGGTGGTTTGGGTGATATCGCCTACCGTTATGGCTATCAGCGTTTTGATATGCAAATCATGCTTGCCGTGATTGTGGTGCTTATTATTTTGGTGATGTTGGTACAAATGGCTGGAGACACGCTTGCCAACCAACTGGACAAACGCAAAATTTAAGCCCACTTGCATTTCAGTTGTTTTCAATAAACATGAAAGCCATGACCTGACTTTGTCATGGCTTTCATGTAAAATCAGCCACAATTTTTAAATTATACGTTGTGAGTCATTTCATGGGTTTTAATTGCGGTATTGTCGGCTTGCCGAACGTGGGTAAATCTACACTTTTCAATGCATTGACTAAAGCTGCCATTGCTGCAGAAAACTTCCCGTTCTGTACCATCGAACCGAATACAGGAATTGTACCTGTACCAGATCCACGTTTAGACAAATTGACTGCGATTGTAAAACCACAACGTGTTATTCCAACATCTATGGAATTTGTTGATATTGCAGGTTTAGTTGCGGGCGCGTCTAAAGGTGAAGGCTTGGGTAACCAATTCCTTGCCAATATTCGTGAAACAGATGCGATTGCTCACGTTGTTCGTTGTTTTGAAGATGAAAACGTAATTCACGTCAATGGTAAAATTGACCCACTCGATGACATTGCGACCATCAATACTGAACTTGCACTTGCTGACCTTGAAGCCGTTGCCAAAGCGATTACACGTTTATCTAAATCTGCAAAAAGTGGCGACAAAGAAGCCATTGCGGTCAAAGCAATCTTGGAAAAAATCCAGCCTTTACTTGACGAAGGTAAACCAGCACGTGCAGCTGACCTTGATGATGACGAACGTAAATTGGTTCGTGGTTTTGGTTTAATGACTTTAAAACCAACCATGTACATTGCGAACGTGGCTGAAGATGGTTTTGAAAACAACCCACACTTAGATGCAGTTAAGAAATTAGCGGCTGAAGAAAATGCCATTGTGGTTCCACTGTGCAACCAGATTGAAGCTGAAATTTCTTTGCTTGAAGATGAAGACCGTGCTGAATTTTTAGAGGCGATGGGCATGGAAGAACCGGGTTTAAACGTGGTGATTCGTGCAGGCTACTCACTGCTTGGCTTACAAACTTATTTCACTGCGGGCGTACAAGAAGTTCGTGCTTGGACAGTTAAAGTCGGTGCAACTGCACCTCAAGCGGCAGGTGTCATTCACACTGACTTTGAAAAAG
The DNA here is from genome assembly GCF_000367925.1 of Acinetobacter bohemicus ANC 3994. Lineage (GTDB taxonomy): Bacteria > Pseudomonadota > Gammaproteobacteria > Pseudomonadales > Moraxellaceae > Acinetobacter > Acinetobacter bohemicus. The sequence continues at coordinate 644,751 of NZ_KB849176.1, read as the reverse complement.
GCTTTATTCGTGCTGAATGTGTAGCCTATGATGATTTCATCCAATACAACGGCGAAGCTGGCGCGAAAGAAGCAGGCAAATGGCGTTTAGAAGGTAAAACTTACGTGGTGCAAGACGGCGACGTTTTACACTTCCGTTTTAACGTATAAGTAGTCTCTAATCTAGAAAAGCCCTGATTTTAATCGGGGCTTTTTTATTAGCTTAAACCAAGCTTAAAAATAGCATTAAATGACAAATGAATACGCTAACCACTTGAATCTCACACAATATTATTACTTTTATTGTTCTGTATTATCGGTAACTTAATCACAGGCACTAATGCCTGTATAGAATAATCGAAAATGAAAAAGATCAGCACATTTATTGCAGCAGGCTTGTTCACCATGCTTAGCGCAACTGCATTTGCATGTCCACAAGGGACAACATTAGCAGGTGGTTCAGGCCCAAATCATAAAGGTGGTAAATGTGTTCCGGCCACTGCAACGACTAAACACGATAAGATGGCAAAACAAGACAAAATGATGAAACACGATCAAATGGGGAAACAAGACCAGATGATGAAAAAAGATCAAATGGGGAAACATGATCAGATGGGGAAACAAGACCAGATGATGAAACATGATCAAATGATGAAACAAGATTCAATGAAAACCAATAATATGGCTGATAAATCTCATAAAGCAGCTCCAGTCGCAGATGCACACAAAGCTAAAACTGAGACCCACAAAGCAGTGAAGACCCAGTAAATAATCAGATATACAAAAAGCCAGTGCATTACACTGGCTTTTTTATATTTTGAAGCAATCACCTAACTGATATGTATAGACTTCGCATCCATTTCAGCACGTAATACATGGGCATGATCCAACATCCGTTGCTCTAGCTCCTTACGAAAACCGAGCATAAAAACCATTTCCGCCAAGACAAATAATGGGCCAACAGCAAGTCCCACAAGATCATCCATAAAGGCTGGTTTTTTCTTTTCATAAAAATGACCAATAAACTGAAATACCCATCCGACGACAAAAATACCAATACTTAAGCTTAACCAAGCCGCAAATTCTAGATGAGCAATTTTTAAAGCCAAAGGATATGCAGCAAACAAAACAACCAACATGATGAATGCAAAAATACGATCCAGACTAAAATAATAAAGACTCGTCACCACAATAAGCCCCAAAGCCAGCGTCAGTTCCATACCTGACAGCATAAACCCAGCCCTTGCGGTTAAACAAAGAATAGAAAAAACAATCAAAGGAATACCGACAAAATGAGTCAAAATATTTTTATGGTCTAAGTGATATGCCGCATATTGGCTCAGCAACTGTTCTAATTTGGTCATGTGATTCTTCCTTGTTACACTATGCTTGCACTATATAAAAATATGAAAGACAAAGTTGTCGGCTAAATGACAACTCACAGCAAAAAGGAATTGATGTGTTTGAAGCAAAGGATATCCATCATTTAGAAAATAATACGTGGTTTTCTCAACTACCACCTATATTCAAAGCATTTATCTTAAGCCATGCCGTTCAACAAAATTTTGATAAAGAACAAGCCATTTTCCATTCGGGTGATGCTTTTAATGGTCTTTATGCCGTTTTAAAGGGTTCTGTTCGCTTAGGCTATATTGATATTGAAGGTAAAGAATCGGTGGCTGCAATTGTAGAGCCGATTATGTGGTTTGGTGAAATTTCCTTGGTCGATGCCCAACCTCGCTCACACGATGCCATCGCCATTCAAAAAAGTTTAATTTTGCATATTCCAAGTGGCGCAATTCAAAAACTACTCCAAGAACAGCCCATTTTCTGGTATCACATTGCGCAATTAACCAGTCAGAAATTGCGGTTTGCTTTCTTAGAACTAATTTCAATTCAAACTCAAACGTTAAAGCAGCGTTTAGCCCAACGCCTGATGTTTATTTTAAATGGTTATGGCAACCATCTGATGATTGAAAAAAACACCATTCATTTATCTCAGGAACAATTGGCGCAGATGCTGACGTGCTCTAGACAAACTGTAAATCAGGAATTGCAGGCTTTGGAAAAGCAAAATATTTTGCGTCTCTCCTTTCGGAAAATTGAAATTTTAGACCTTGCAGAATTACATCGTATTGCGCATGTTGTTGCTGAATAAAATACACATTAGAGGTGCCTTTTAAGCAAACACAAAAAAGCCACCTTAGTTATTAAGATGGCCAGATGCTAGTTAAACATGCTTTAACATTGCAGCTTAAAACTCATAATTCACACGCAGTAAAGCACTTCGCGGTGTACCCGGCATTGAACTTGAACGCCAGTACTCTTTATCAGTTAAATTGGTTAAGGCTAAAGTAACATTCCAAGGGTTTGCACTATAACCAATGGCCGCATCTGCTCGATTAAAACCTTTAAGTTTTTGAGTGTTTTCCACATCGTTCCATGAATCGCCAACCTTGGTCACGCCAATTTCGGCATACCATTGCTCTGTAGGCAAATAACGCACAAAAAGATTTCCTGTTTGCTTGGCTGTTTCTTTTAAACGATTGCCCACTAGCTCAGGTTTTTCTTTATTTTGTTTAACCGTTGCATCTAAGAAGCTATAACCTCCACGGACATAGACATTGTCCAATACGCGACCAATAAAGCTAAACTCTGCACCACGTGACTGATGCTCACCACCGACAGCCCAGACATCGGGCTCTTTATCCTTATTTGGAATATAACGAATATTATGTTTACGAATATCATAGACCGAAAACTGCGTGGTTAAGCGCTCATCCATCCAATCACTTTTAAGCCCAATTTCATATTGGTCACTGTATTGCGGTTCAGCGTCGAAGGTATTTAAATTCTGTGAAGCGCTGATCACGCTAATGCCCATTTGACCACCAAAGGGTGCAAAACTTTTACTATAAGATGCGTAGATACTTTGTGATTCAACGGGTTGCCAAACAACACCAATATTTGGACTGACCGATTGATCACTGACGGTACGCTTGTAATCCTGATCAGTTTCAGACTTCAACTTATTGCTGGTTGAGTTTTTATAATAATCATAACGCAATCCCAGCATCAATTTAACTTCTGGAACAATGGTGATTAAATCCTGTGCAAACACCCCATAACTTGTGCCTTGATTATAATTATGCTGCGTAATGAGCGGATTGTCCGCCCGATTACTAAAACGATCCCCCGTTAGCGGATTAACAAATCCATAAACTAAAGTGCCATCGCTATTTTTATTGGCCAGTTTGGGTTCACGTTGCTCATAAGATGCATCTATGCCCAGCAACACTTGATGTTGAAATGCGCCAGTATTAAATTTGCCTTTAACGTCAAACGTTGTTGATGTGGTTTTATTACTGGTCTGTTGCCAATAATAGTTTTGATCAATATATCCTTTATAACAGCCCTTATTTGTTGCTGTGGCTGGCTGATCTGCGGTACACATTTTACCTACATAAAAATGGTCAAAATCTTGATCGGCTTGTCTATAGCTGGCAGCCCAATGTAGCGTCCAGTCTGGCGCAAAGGTATAACTTAAATCGGAACGTAAGGTCTGAGAAGTATCATTGACATAATCACCGTCCTGAGCAAAGCCCATGTCACGCGACGTTCCTGATGGTAATTCAAAGAAATTGGGTCCGCGATCTGGGACACGGTGCAAACGGTCATAGGTATATTGCCCTGTCCAAACCAAACCCTTTTGATTATTAAAGGTCACACTGGGTGACAACATCAGCTCATCACTGCTAATGCCTTGACGGAAACTATCCGTTTTATAAACATCGGTCGTTAAACGCGCCGCCCACTGATCAGAAATAACCTGATTGACATCTAACGTGGTTCCAAGATGATTAAATGATCCCTTATAAATTCCAACACTGCTTTTCGAGTCAAAATTGGCATATTTACTCACCATATTTATTACGCCACCACCTGCACTTCGCCCATACAGCACAGAAGCCGGACCTTTTAATATTTCAATCCGTTCAATATTGGCTGTACTGCGTCGTACTTGCCCACTTTCACGCACACCATCACGGTAAATATCACTCATGTCTGCCTGAAAACCACGCAGCTTAATTCCATCGCCACGCATATCATAGGCGGTATCGACACCCGGCGTGCCTTGAAGCATGACGCTTAAATCATTCGATCCATAGATTTTATATTTTTGTACATCGATCGTATCAATGGTTTGTGGAATATCTTTTTTATCCAAACCATTACGCGTCACACTGGCTTGTTTATAGTCGACATAGGTTTTTACAGGATCTTGCGCACTCATGGCTTCAATAGCAATGGTCGGAAGAACTGAGGTTGTTCTGCTTCTTTCTGCCGAATCAAAATGTTCATTGGCAAAAGTGGAGTGAGCACACGCTATCATTAAGCTAAGTAGACTCAACTTTAGAATTCGCTCTGAATGTGTGTGTTTAAAAGCTAAATGTGGATGACCAAAAAAAGACGGCATAAATGGGAGGCATGGTAAAAATTTACCGAATACTAATATAAATGATAATTATTTTCATTACTAATCATATACAGAATCTCCATTTTTTACCCAAGCTATTCATTTCATTTAAAATTACCCCCAATTGTTTGTTGTTTTTTTCAGCAGTACATCATCCAATTAAACTTTACTGTTATTTAAGCTGTGTCTTTGGCATAGACAAAAAAAAAGCCCTCTCGTCAACATTATTGCTTAAAGCGAAATAATCAACGATTGAACTTTTTTGCTGAAAATACTTATGCCCAATATGAATCAGCTTTTCATATGTTTTGAAACTACATTAAATGTAGAACAAAAATTTAGGCCTTTTCCACTTTAAGATAATAACTGGCAGACATTCACCTCATCAAAACCATTACGACAAGGTGCTATATCTCGTTCAACATTTAAAGATGCGGCAGGAATCACCTGTGCTTTTTCTGTCGTAACCACCGTTTGAACGCTACTACATGCACTCAGAAAAAATACCAGACTTATTGAAAAAAACACTTTATTAAACATATCACCCCAATTTACCTAATAATTAAAAAACCAAACAATGATTTAATATTTATTATTATACATAAATTATCACTTTATGATAATTCAATATATTTATTAAGTGATCGCTTTATTCTCTTACTGATTGTTTAAAACTATAAGTATAAATATCTCCCTCAAAATTTAGATCAAAAAAACGAGGCCAGTGCCTCGTTTTATCTTGATCAAACCCCTTTCTTTTTAGGATCTGTATTTCCAAGTTCAGGGTGTTCGATTGCACCTCTACATTGTGCTTTATCACGCTCATAATCGGCTTGTTTTTGCGCCACCGAATTGGTTTGATCAATACTTTCACGCGCCCAAATTTCTAAACTGGTTAATGCTTTACGGCATAACGCATATTTACCTTCAGTCACAGAATCCGTCATTTTGACATTAATGCGCCAATCGGTACTCAACTTACGGGCAGGTTTACGGACTTGATCTTCTAACAGATCCAATTTTTGCGCATAAACCAAACCATCGACTTGATTGATAAAGTTCCAAGCGTGTTGTGCATAAGTGGTCGCATCATTGGTAAGTTTAGGTGCAGACTTAATTTCAACTTTCTGCTCAGGTTGTCCTGAAGAATGACCACAAGCTTGCAATGCAAAAGTACTGCACAGTACAGAAACCATCACTATTGCACGTGATTTGAACGCAAACATATCAGCTGCCTATACAAACATTTCGGCACTATGCTAGTGAATTCGGATAGAATACTCAATCATCATTTGCCCCATTGTTTAACTCTTTAGGTGTGTCGTGTCTGAGCACAAAATTCCTCCAGTACAAGCTGCTGGCTTTTGGCAAGGCGCTAAAGACAGTCAAGCCATTATTTTTACTTATCTTCCCGTTTCTTTTGCTTTCGGTGTCTCTGCGACACAATTCGGCTTTAGTTCTTGGGAAGCGCTGTTTTTATCCTGTTCGATGTATGCCGGAGCCAGCCAGTTTTTAGTGGTGGCTTTACTCGGTAGCGGTACGTCTATTTGGATGACCGCACTGACAGTCATTGCTTTAGATATTCGCCATGTGCTTTATGGCCCTGCCTTACAAAATTTAATTCAAGATAAATTAAACTTAAAAAAAACGGCCATTTGGTCATGGGGACTGACTGACGAAGTTTTTGCCTCGGGCATGATTAAACTATCGCAGCGTCGTCAAGAATGGTCCGAATCTTGGATGTTGGGTTTAAGTTTATTTAGTTGGATGTCTTGGGCTTTAGGCTCTTTTTTAGGTGGTTTATTTGCCGACCAAGTCAGTTCTTTACCACAATTTTTACAAGCGGCTCTAGACTTCTTATTACCTGCACTGTTCTTAAGCTTCCTGCTTGCCGCATTTGAAAAGAAACATACTTTTATTGTTGCTGTGTGTTTAATTGTTTCGGCCATCACCTGTTATTTTATTAATTTATCTGCTGCCATTTTTATTGGGATTTTATCAGGAATTCTGGCCGGCTTATTTAAACACTATGTTTTAAAACAACATGATGATGCGTTTGGAGCACCACATGAATCTTGAAATCATTTTAGTCGGCATTATTGTCGGGATTGCGAATTTCATTTCTCGTTTTGGCCCATTTTATGTCATTCAAAAACATCAACAAAACTCACAAAAACGCGGTTCGGTTTGGATTAAAATTGCATTAGGCAGTATTGGTATTGCTGCCATTAGTTCAATGCTCGTGGTTGCAACACTCCCCCCTCTAATCGAAACACCCAATAAAAGCGCTGCCATGCTGGTCGGTTTTATCACTTTAGCAGGACTATATTTTAAATTTAAACAAATTGTCGCTGCAACACTCACGGCGGCTGTGGTCTATGGTTTAGTTTATACCTATCTGCCCGTTTCATTTTAACTCCTTTATACAAGTCCCTCTTTTATAAAGAGGGATTTAGGGAGATTTCAATCAACTTTATAAATAAAATTGTTAGACAATATCATTATTTTATGTGAATCAAGCCTTAACAGCGAGAACAGTTCTGCTATGCTAAAAGACCACTTTAGCAAGGACGATTTATATGAGCGTGACCATTGGTACTCCCCTTCAATCTTCTGCTTTTAAAGTTTTATTGTTAGGTTCGGGAGAATTAGGTAAAGAAGTGGTGATTTCTTTACAACGTCTAGGTGTAGAAGTTCATGCTGCTGACCGTTATGATCATGCTCCTGCCATGCAAGTTGCGCATTATTCTTATACTTTAAATATGGCCGATGCCGAAGAACTCAAACAACTGATTCAACAAGTAAAACCTCATTTAATTATTCCTGAAATTGAAGCCATTGCGACACAAGTTTTAGTCGACATCGAACAAGAAAATATTGCCACCGTTATTCCTTCTGCAAAAGCCGTTAATTTGACCATGAACCGCGAAGGCATTCGCCGCCTTGCAGCGGAAGAATTAGGTTTACCGACATCGGCTTATCGCTTCGCTGACACGCTGGAGTCTTTCCGCGCAGCTTGTGATGATATTGGCTATCCAAACTTTGTAAAACCTGTTATGTCATCTTCAGGTAAAGGTCAATCACGCGTTAAAAGTTTTGACGAAGTTGATGCCGCTTGGGAATATGCGCAAACTGGCGGTCGTGTCAACCAAGGCACCGTAATTGTCGAAGCACAAATTGATTTTGATTTTGAAATCACCCTACTGACGGTTCGTGCTAAAAATGCGGAAACAGGTGAAATTGAAACCCAGTACTGCGACCCAATCGGACACCGTCAAGACTCAGGTGATTATGTCGAAAGTTGGCAACCTCAAGCCATGACGCAAGCGGCATTAGAAGAATCAAAACGCATTGCTAACAAAGTCACAATCGCCTTAGGCGGCTGCGGTATTTTTGGGGTTGAACTGTTTGTCAAAGGCGATCAAGTATGGTTTAGTGAAGTATCACCTCGCCCGCATGACACAGGACTGGTGACCCTTGCTTCGCAATTTCAAAGTGAATTTGAACTGCATGCACGTGCCATTTTAGGCTTGCCAGTGAACACAACACGCCATAGTGTGGCGGCAAGTGCAGTTATTTACGCAGGTGTAGATGATCACAATCTCTCATTTTCTGGCTTAAATCTTGCTTTATCTAATCCAAACACCGATTTACGCCTGTTTGGTAAACCCGAAGGTTTTAAACGTCGTCGCATGGGCGTTGCAACCGCACGTGCTGAAACGACGGATCAAGCACGTGAACTCGCACTACACACCGCGACTCAAGTCAGTGTTCACCAAAACTAAAATTGCAACCTTATTTACGGACCACTGTTCATGATCAATACCTCTCCGCTATTGAATTACGTTAAAAGTAACCATGACATTCAAGCAATTAACCAATGGCGCACAGATGTTGAAAAGCAGCTGCAAGATGGTTTTGAAAATGGACAGTCCATTCGTGAAGTCATTTTAAGCCGATCCAATTTAATTGATGAAGCACTACAGTTCCTCTGGAAACATGCAGAACTCGATCAAACTGATTTAGGTTTATTTGCAGTTGGTGGCTATGGTCGTCAGGAAATGTTGCCATATTCAGATGTCGACATCATGATTTTATCGGAAGATGACCTCAGCCCAGATCAAGAACAATTGATTTCAACCTTTATCTCATCACTTTGGGATGTGGGTAATTTCAAACCCGGTATTAGCGTGCGCACCATTTCACAATGTGTAGAACAAGCCACCAATGATTTAACTGTCGCTACAGCGCTGATTGAATCACGCCTTATTATCGGGAATCAGCATTTAGCCAGATGGCCACGTCGCATCGTGTCACAAACATGGACAGATAAAACCTTTTTCGATGCCAAAATGGATGAGCAAGCCAGACGTTATGCGCAGCACAACAATACCGAAAGTAATTTAGAACCCGATATTAAAAATGCACCGGGTGGTATTCGTGACATCAACCAAATTGGCTGGATTGCAAAGCGCCATTTTCGCGTAAATCGTATTTATGATCTGGTACATTTAGGGTTTATTTCTGAGTTTGAACTGGGTGTTTTAGAAGAAGCTGAAAGTTTTTTATGGGAAATTCGTCATCATTTACACCGTTTAACCAAGCGTGATGAAAACCGTTTATTATTCGATTATCAACGTGATATAGCGGGTCTGTTTGGCTATGCCCGTGAAGAAGGCAAATCACCCAACTATCCAATCGAACAATTTATGAAGCGCTATTATCGTAGTGCGCAGCAAGTTTCAACCCTCAATGAAATGCTACTTGCTTACTTTAATGAATCGGTGATTACCCCGCGTTTACCCAACTACGAACGCAAAATTGAAGACATTAACGAACACTTCAAACTGGTGGATGGCAAACTTGCCGTACAACATCATAAAATCTTTTCAGAACGCCCAAGCGCTATTTTAGAATTGTTTTATATCTTAGCAAATCGCCCAGAGATTGAAGGCATTCGCGCACGGACTTTACGTCTGCTCATACTTGCTGCAAAACGGATTGATCAAAGCTATAGAGACAATCCTGAGCATCAAGCCTTATTTATGGCGATTATTCGTTCACCACATCGTCTATATGACACTTTGGTTGCGATGAAACGCTATAGCGTTTTAGGTAACTATATTCCTGCATTCGGGCAAATTATGGGACTCATGCAATATGACTTGTTCCATATTTATACCGTAGATGCACACACCCTGTTATTGCTGCGTAACCTCAACCGCTTTAAAGCACCTGAATTTGCCAAAGACTTCCCTGTGGTAAGTTCGGTCTTTCAACGTCTGGCACGTCGTGACATTGTCTATTTAGCCGCTTTATTTCACGACATTGCCAAAGGTCGTGGTGGTGACCACAGTGAACTGGGTGCAGAAGATGCAATTAACTTCTGTCGTACCCACGGCTTTACGGAACGTGAATGCAACCTTGTCGCATGGCTCATTCAAAATCATTTACTCATGTCGATGACCGCACAGAAAAAAGATATTTCCGATCCAGATGTGGTGCAAGACTTTGCTGAACAACTCGGTGACATGGAGCATCTCGATTATTTATATACGCTGACTGTTGCCGATATTAATGCCACCAACCCAAAACTGTGGAATACATGGCGCGCATCGCTTATGCGTCAACTTTATACCCATGCCCGTGATGTGATTCGTACGGGTCTGGGTCGCCCTGTCGATTATCAAATGCTGATTGAAGATACTAAATTTGCAGCCAGTGAACTATTGGTCAATGATTTCTCCCTCTACGATGTAGAAACCGTTTGGCAGGAACTGGGCGATGAATACTTTATTAAGGAATCAGCAGATGAAATTGCATGGCATACCCGTGCAATCTTGCAGCATGGCAACAACTCTGAACCTTTAGTGTTAATGCGTGCGCATCGTAAATCTGCGCAAGATGCCGTACAGATCTTTATTTATACACAAGATCAACCCAATTTATTTGCCACCACCGTGGCTGTATTTGACCGTATGAATCTTGACGTTCAAGATGCCCGAATTATTACCGCAAGTACTGCATTTAGTTTAGATACCTATGTGGTTCTAGACCGTTTTGGCACTTTACTGACCGATCCTGAACGTGAAAAAACTGTAATTGAAGCCTTAGTCAAAGCACTAAGCCAATCGGATAAATATCCCGGTTTAATGCAGCGTCGTATTCCACGCCAATTACGCCATTTCGATATTGAAAATACTGTCGACATCACCCTCAATGCTGCACTACAACAAAATATGGTTGAAATTTCAACACTTGACCATCCCGGCTTACTTGCCAAAGTAGGCGGTTTATTTATGATGCAAGGTTTAGATATTCACTCTGCTAGAATTGCAACACTGGGTGAGCGCGCAGAAGATATTTTCTTTGTCACCAAAAAAGATGGCATTCCAATGTCCGATTCAGAAGCCAAAACGTTTGCTGCACAATTAAAATCAGCACTCGATGAAGTCTCGAATCAAGTCTGTGGCCAACATTAACTTAAATTAAGCGGTATCGATTTTATGAACTCAAGTTTGTCATTATTGCATCCCTATCCTTTTGAAAAATTAAATAAACTTTTTCAGGATATTCAACCTGCAGATTTACCACTCATTCCATTGTCGATTGGTGAACCAAAACATCCTGCACCAGAGTTTGTAAAACAAGCAATCATTGACAACTTTAAGCATTTATCGACTTACCCAAACAGTAAAGGTTTACCAGAACTGCGCCAAAGTATTGCGAATTGGCTAACACGACGTTTTAAGCTGAATAGCATTAGTGCTGAAAGTAATGTTCTTCCTGTATCGGGAACACGTGAAGCGATTTTTTCTTTTGTTCAAGCTTTAGTGAACCGTGAAGATGCACCTTATGTGGTCATGCCAAATCCGTTCTATCAAATTTATGAAGGCGCGACTTTGCTTTCTGGTGCAAAACCATACTTCATCAATTGCACAGAAGAAAATAACTATCTAGGCGACTTTGATGCGGTTCCTGCTGAAGTTTGGGAAAAAACGGCATTATTGTTTGTTTGCACTCCGGGTAATCCAACAGGTGCTGTCCTATCGAAAGAGCAGTTTAAAAAGTTAATTGCTCTTTCAGACCAATATAATTTTGTTATTGCATCGGATGAATGTTATTCAGAACTTTGGTTTGATGAAGCACCCGTTGGCTTACTTGAAGTATGTGCTGAAATTGGACGTGATGACTACAAAAATTGTGTCGTGTTCCATTCACTGTCTAAACGTTCAAACTTACCCGGTATGCGTTCAGGTTTTGTTGCGGGTGATGCAGCATTACTCAAGCCGTATTTGCAATATCGTACGTACCACGGTGCAGCAATGCCCGTTCAACATCAACTTGCATCAATTACTGCTTGGGATGATGAAGCGCACGTTGAAGAAAACCGTAAGCAATACCGTGCAAAATTCGAACTTTTCCAAAAAGAACTGGGTCATTTATTGCCGCTCAAAAAACCTGATGCTGGTTTCTATTATTGGCTTAAAGTAGACAATGACGAAGCTTTTGCCAAAATACTGATGGAAAAAGCACACATTAAAGTACTTCCTGGGCGTTATTTATCTCGTGATACTGAACAAGGTAATCCGGGTGAAAACCATGTTCGCTTAGCCTTGGTCGCGGACATTGCGCAGTGTGAAGAAGTGGTTAAACGCTTAAAAGCGATACTTTAAAATCTTAATACCTAAGAATGCCAGTCAGTTAAGTATTGTTTAATCCTCCCCTTGCGAAACAGTGTTTCTCATCCTTTTTCAAAGGAGGGGTTAGGGGAGATTTATCAATAAGTAATCATTAAAGTACTCTTAACTGACTGACATTAACCTGAAGGTGGCTTTTGCTTCACTTTAATCTAAATTTTTATATCCCAATTCAAAATGAAAATCATTTAGTCGAACTCATTCATCATAAATAACATTAGGGAAAATAAGATAAAACAGCTCCCTGAAATATAATATAACCATCTAGACTTCACTCGAAGCCAGTCCATCCACATGTTATAACTTAACAATTTAACCAGTAAAATATTCCAAACCAAAACTACAGAAACCATCCATAGCACCATTAAAATATGCTGAACAACCCCAAAACCCACATAAACCAATAAGACTAAGCTGCTATAAAATAAAATATTTTTAGGATTCAGTACACTTGAGCGTAAACCTTGACTTAAATAACTCACCGTACTTGATAAAGTCGGTATAGCATCCGTTTTTCCATGCGTCGCAATCACTTCAGTTTTTGCATAATAAAAGCACAGTACTGCCAAATAGATTAAATACACTGCACCAATATAACGAACATAAAGCAAAATATTTTCATCAATTTTTCCAAGAAAAAATAAACAGACATAAATCACCATTAAAATACATGCATTCCCCAATGCAATTCCCACACAGACAAAGCGAGCCGCAGATCGACCATGACGTAATAGAGTAGTTAAAATAAGAAAAAAATCAGGTCCGGGAGAAAGCAAAGCAATAAAGTGCGTGAATGCAATAATAACAAACAGTTCCATAAATCATTCCAATAAATAGCTAGAATGAGCATAGAGAACCGACACAATTCTCTCTTGTATAAAATTGCGCGATAATAAATTTAATTTAAGTTTTAAACAGAAAAAATTCAATCATAAAAACCTAGTACTTCATATAAAGCCTTGTTGATACTGCCTAGGCGTAACTCCCGTATGTATTTTAAATACACGATGAAAATGGCTTTGATCACTAAAACCTAATTCATAGCTAATATCACCAATATTTTTTCCATGTTTAAGCAATTCTCTAGCTTGATTCACTTTTAAATTGAGCTGAAAAGCATGTGGTGTCAAACCCCAATTTGCCTTAAATAAACGAATGACCGCATAACGACTAATTCCCAGCATACTTGCTAGTTTTTCCAGTGGAACAATCGTATCGACATCTTTTAAATAGACCATCAAGTCCTTTAAATGATCATAAAAATAATGAGATATATTAGCTTTTTCCCATTCAAAACAAGGCAAAATAATTTGAGTAAGCACCTCAATCAAACGCTGTTCTTTTTCCCTAAAATCAATTTTAGGATTAAATAAATCTCGATTTAGCTGGGTGAACGTACAATACAGTTCTGGTTTTTTAATCACGATGGGTTTTAATTGTGGAATTGATACATGAATTTGCTCTCTTCCTGTCTCTGACAATAATGCCGCGAGCCAGTCAGCATTTAAATGCATCATATGATAACTCCATGCTTGATCAGGCATAGGATTACAGGAGTGTTCGACCTGAGCAGGAATAACCACTAAAGTGCCAGACTCAATCATTTCAACAGTACTTAAATAACTGCTAAAACGACTTAGCCCCGTATCCACTGCACCAATGGAAAAAGTCGCGTGGCTATGAGCCTTATAACAAATTCGACTTTGGCATGCCTGACGTGTTTCTACATAAGGCATGCGCGAATCACGCCAGAACTGAACATTCAGTTCTGGCTGATTTATCACATTTTTTTCATTTTCCAAGATGAAATATCACTGCGATAATGCCGCTGCTACTTCACTTTCTAAATCTTCAGGCTTAGTGGTGGGTGCAAAGCGGTTTAAAACTTTTCCATCTCTACCAATCAGGAACTTGGTAAAATTCCACTTAATCCCGTTGCCTAAAATACCTTTACTGTTATTGGTTAAATAGCGAAATAAAATATGTGCTTCTGGCCCCTTTACATCCACTTTGGCAAACATCGGAAAGTTCACACCATAATTTTTTTGGCAATATGCCCCGATTTGCTCATTCGATCCGGGATCCTGTCCACCAAACTGATTACAAGGGAATCCCAAAACTTCAAAACCTTGATCTTTGTATTTTTCATACAACTTTTCAAGACCGGAAAATTGCGGTGTAAAACCACATTTACTTGCAGTATTTACAATTAATAAAACTTTGCCTTCATAATCAGCAAATGATTTATTTTTTCCATCTAACAACTCAGCTTCAAACTGATAAATGCTGGTCATGGATAGGTTTCCTCGTCATTTTTTTCTTGTGTTTTTAATTCTAGTGAAGCTGAATTTACGCAATAGCGCAATCCAGTCGGCTGTGGACCATCTTCAAAGACATGCCCCAAATGTGCATCGCAATGATGACAAACAATCTCGGTTCTGACCATACCATGCGTCGCATCTTGATTTTCATCAACCGCGCCACTGGTAATCGGTTTATAAAAGCTTGGCCAACCGCTACCACTATCATATTTCGTGTTAGAAGAGAACAATTCAGCCCCACAACAACGGCACAGATAAGTCCCCGTTTGCTTGGTATTCCAGTATTTCCCTGTAAATGCTGGCTCAGTCCCCTTTTGTCGCGTAATGCGAAATTCGTCAGGTGATAACTCTCTTTGCCATTCTCGGTCTGTTTTATTGAGTTTTCCCATGATTACGTCCCTTTCTATCTTGCTATTTAAAATAGGATAATCCTATATTTACGTGATTCATCTTAAAATTTCTAGTCTTTAGTTAACAATTTACAAAAGACCTATAATTTACTTAAAAGCAAAAAGTAAGCAAAAATACAAAATATGGTGAGCATTTTATTTTTTAAATGCTTTTTTGTGAGCAAATTTAATGTTAGTCTTATTAACATTCTTGCTCAGGATTAAAAAATGTCGCAAAAAAAGAGCGTTATTTTTAAACATCTACTGCCTGTGATTAAACAATATCAACAGGTGGGGTTTACGCATGAAAAAATTGTTGCTTTACTCAGAGATGAACATGATCTCGATCTGGTAACAACTGAAACATTTAAAAGTTATTTATATCGTTATGCAAAAGTGACCTCCACTCTTTCCGAGAACATCAAAATGCCGAACACTATCCAAACCCCACGCGAAATAAAAAAATCGTCTAAGCTCGAGCATGTATGCTACGACATTCGTGGACCTGTGTTACGAGCGGCCAATGAAATGGAAGAAGCCGGTCATAAAATTATTAAATTAAATATCGGTAACCCTGCTCCATTTGGCTTTGAAGCTCCGCAAGAAATTATTAATGATGTTGCTTTAAACCTACCAAATGCCGTTGGTTATACCGACTCAAAAGGGATTTTCCCTGCGCGTAAAGCCATTTGTCAGTATTACCAGCAAAAAGGCATTTTAAATATGCACGTCAACGATGTATATATTGGCAATGGTGTGTCTGAGCTGATTGTGATGGCCATGCAAGGCTTATTGAATGATGGCGATGAAATGCTGGTTCCTATGCCTGACTATCCTTTATGGACGGCTGCGGTAAACTTATCTGGCGGTACTGCAATTCACTATAAATGTGATGAAGAAAACTATTGGTATCCAGACATTGCCGATATGGAAAGCAAAATCACACCGAATACTCGCGGTATTGTGATTATCAATCCAAACAACCCGACAGGTTCGGTTTATCCACGTCATGTGTTAGAACAAATTGTCGCACTTGCAAAAAAATATGACTTAATTTTGTTTGCCGATGAGATTTACGACAAAGTTGTTTATGACGGCATTGAACATGTTGCTGTTGCTGCACTTGCGGGTGATCATCTTTGTGTTTCATTTAATGGTTTATCTAAAGCCTATCGCATTGCGGGTTTCCGTTCAGGCTGGATGGCAATTACAGGTGATAAATCACGTGCAATGGACTACATTGAAGGCTTAGATATGCTCGCTTCCATGCGCTTATGTGCCAACCATCAAGCGCAATATGCCATTCAAACAGCTTTGGGCGGTTATCAATCGATTAATGACTTGATTCGTCCCGGTGGCCGTTTATATGAACAGCGTAATATTGCTTGGGAAATGTTGAATGACATTCCGGGGGTAAGCTGTGTTAAACCTGAAGGTGCCATGTACTGCTTCCCTCGTCTTGACCCTGAAATTTATCCTATTCAAGATGATGAAAAACTCATGCTCGATTTCTTGCGTGCTGAAAAAGTATTACTGGTACAAGGTACTGGTTTTAACTGGCCTACACCTGATCATTTCCGTGTGGTATTTTTACCAGCTGAAAATGAATTGCGTGAAGCGATGACACGTTTAAGCCGCTTCTTAGCAAAAATGCGTTAATTTCAGCTCTAAAAAACCGCGTTCTTTAACGCGGTTTTTTTATTTTAAATATTTATTTTTTATCAAATTCATCATTTTGATTCAACTTTCACTATTTAGCCTTAGCACCATACTCACCCAATAAACCAGAATAGAAAACAGCCAATCTTCGAACTCATATTTTGTTCACTATCATCATATTAAATCATTACAATTCATGCTATTTATTGTTATTAATCAATAATAAGTATAGGTGAGAACACAGGATGTCCTCAAACAAGATTAAGCTCAGCATTTTTTTATGCCTCAGCATGTGCTTAGGAATAGGTATTTTACGCTTTTCTTATACTGCCTTATTACCCACGACTCGCGAAGCATTTGCTTGGACGAGCGGATTTTCCAGTATTTTAGGCAGTGCGAATTTACTCGGTTATTTGCTCGGTGCTTTTTTGGCCATGCGTTTACCTCAGAATAAAATCATGGCGTTGTACATTCAAATGGCGGCCATTGTTGGTATGCTGAGTTTATTCTGTTGTGCATTTTCAGACTTGCCAAAAGCTTGGTACATTTTTTGGCGCATCATTTCTGGAATAAGTGGTGGTCTATTGATGATCTTATCACCTAGCGTAGTGGCACAATGCTGTGACATCCAAGATCGCTTTAAAATCAATTTTATCGGTTTTAGCGGCATTGGACTTGGTGTTTTACTAGCAACACTTTTCCTGCCTTATTTAGATCAAATTTCGACACAAACAGCATGGCTTATTCTATGTGGTTTTGCACTGATCATTTGTATTTGTCTAAGTATTTTACTGCAACAGTTTAAACATCATTTATCTGCACAAACTGCACCAGCATCTACAAACATATCATTAAATACGCTGTTCTATAGTTTACTGATTGCCTATTCAAGTAGTGCCTTTGCTTATATTCCACACTCACTGTTTTGGATTGACTACCTGAGTCATGAATTAAAACTTAATCTCTTTTGGATTAACTTCAATTGGATTCTCTATGGTCTAGGCAGTGCTTTAGGTGCTTTCTCCGCTTATTTATTAGCAAGAAAATTTGGTAATTTTACTGCACTGAAAATTCTTTATAGTCTATATATCATCGCTATTTTTATTGCCACTGCAAGTACAAGTCCTATTCTGACTTTTACGTCTTCATTTTTTACAGGAATGCTTAATCCTGCGGTGGTTTTTCTGACCTCTTACACCATTTTACAACTTTATGGTGCTGCTTATAAAAAGCTCTGGAGTATTGCAACACTGTGTTTTGCATCTACACAGCTTGTCGGTGGTTTAAGTTTTAGTGCCCTGCAACATTTTGGCGTGACCTATCATCAACAGTTCATCTTGGCTTCATTTGTCTTGCTGCTAGGTACTTTGCAATTGGTTTGGCATACACGCTCAACTAAATACCAAACAACGGAACAAGTGTAGCAATTTTTAATCTTTAAGAAGATGGTGTTAAATATGGATAAGGGTTGACTGCTCCTTGTCCATTTAAATAAATTCCATAGTGCAAGTGTGGTGGGGTACTTTTAGCATTGCCTGTATTTCCCACATAACCAATCACCTCACCCACTTCAACCCAATCACCCTCTTGAATCTGATCAGCATAATCATTCAAATGTGCATAATAATGACGGCTTAAATTTGGGCCAACAATCCAAACCACTTTCCCGCCTAAATCATCAATGCCTACACGAACTACAATCCCTTGTGTTGCACTTAGAACAGGTGTTCCTCGCTTAGCAAAAATATCAATCCCTTCATGTTTTCTACCGCCACTCCGTGCTGTACCCCAAGTATCTTGTATTTGCCGAGGCTTAATCTTTTCAACAGGCATTGCAAGCTGTATAGGTAACTCCATTTGCTGCAACTGTATAAATAAAATTGGATAACGAATACCTGCGGCTTCACCTGAAGGTGGTGGCTTACAACCTGTCAATAAAATAGTTATCCCTAGAACAAAGATGGATAAACAAAATATTTTTAACTTTTTAAATATCATTTATTTGCAGCTATTATTTTAAATGAACACTGTTTAATCTTATTTATCAAATACAATTCTTAATAGGTATTTTCTGTAATCCTACTCTTTATTCAATACTCTCAAATTGAATAGAAGCTTTAAAACTTTCGCTAATTTTGATCGTTGGCTTATTTTGGTGACAAAGCTGATAGGCACATAATGAGGCATAAATACCTGCCAAATAGCCTTCAATACTTCTCGCTTTAGTTGTCACCAAATGATATTTCCCTTTTAGTAAACCAAATAAAGTTTGATCTATTTTAGCGCTCTTTTGTTATACGGTATGCCTCTTGGGCAATTGCTAAACTTTTCTTTTTCCCTTCTGCTGTTTCCGCAATTTCGTTGGAAGTTCCATTTGTTGTCCGTTGCTGATAAGCGGAATTTGATTGATTTTGTATGCGTTGCTCACGCTGAAAATTAGCATCTACTGTTGCGCCAGGACATGGCTTAGACTGATATACCGTTGCACCTTTGTTATTACATTTATAAACAGTACCGGCCTGTGTTAAGAATGGCATTCCTAACAATATAAAGATCGCCCAATTGTAGTTCATTATTATCCCCTTTAATTATAGCGACTAAAGTATCATCATTTTTTCTAAATCACTAACTTCACGCTTATAAAAAACCCGCAATAAATACGGGCTTTCATCAGTTGAATTAAACTATATATGCTTATTCCATGTTATTAATGATTGCTTGACCAAACTCTGAACAACGTAACAAAGTCGCATCAGGCATTAAACGCTCGAAGTCATACGTTACCGTTTTCGCAGTAATCGCACCAGCAATACCTTTGATAATCAGATCGGCAGCTTCAGCCCACCCCATGTCACGAAGCATCATTTCAGCAGAAAGAATAATAGACCCAGGATTTACTTTATCCTGACCCGCATATTTAGGCGCAGTACCGTGAGTTGCTTCATAAACTTGGATCGCACCACCGATATTTGCACCAGGCGCGATACCAATACCACCGACTTCAGCTGCAAGCGCATCCGAAATATAGTCACCGTTCAAATTAAGTGTCGCAATGACAGAATAATCAGCTGGACGCATCAAAATTTGCTGCAAAAATGCATCGGCAATCACGTCTTTAATAATGATTTTTTTGCCAGTTTTAGGATTCTTAATCGTGACCCATGGACCACCGTCAAGAAGTTCACCACCGAAACGCTCAAGTGCGACTTCGTAGCCCCATTCTTTAAATGCACCTTCGGTGTACTTCATAATGTTGCCTTTGTGAACTAAAGTCACACTTGGCTTATCATTATCAATCGCAAATTGAATTGCTTTACGTACAAGACGCTGAGTACCTTCTTTAGATACGGGTTTGATACCAATACCACAGTTCTCTTCGAAACGAATTTTAGTCACGCCCATTTCTTCTTTAAGAAATTTGATCACTTTTTTAGCTTCAGGAGAGTCAGCTTTCCACTCGATACCGGCATAGATGTCTTCAGAGTTTTCACGGAAGATCACCATATCAGTCAGTTCAGGATGATGAACGGGTGAAGGAACACCTTCAAACCAACGAACTGGACGTACACAAACGTAAAGATCTAGTTCTTGACGTAAAGCCACGTTAAGTGAACGAATACCGCCACCTACTGGAGTCGTTAATGGGCCTTTAATAGAAACAACAAATTCACGCAGTGCATCAAAAGTTTCTTCTGGCATGTAAGTACCATAGATTTTGTCTGCTTTTTCGCCGCAATAAACTTCCATCCATTCGATTGAACGTTTGCCACCATAAGCTTTTTGAACCGCAGCATCTACCACCGCTTTCATCGCTGGTGTAATATCCACACCTATACCATCACCTTCAATAAAAGGAATGATTGGATTATTCGGAACATTGAGTGACAAATCTGCGTTTACGGTAATTTTGCTACCATCCACAGGAACTGCAATCTTTTGATAACCCATTGTACAACTTCTCCGTTTGTCGCTGGCGAATCTAAAAAATAATTGCCAATAAGCAATACTTTCAACTGTTCTTAACGCATAATATCCTAATCTAGATTCAGTATTTTTGAGATTTATATGAGAAATAACAATATTTCTCGATTAAATAATACTCAACGTTTCCAAATTTAATCATTAGCAAAGTAGTTATTTTCTATGAAAATCGTCATTCTTAATAAACCTTATGACGTTCTCTCCCAGTTCCGTGCCGATGAGAAACATCAAACCATGGCTGATTTTACTCAAGATCCTGACTTGCGTATTGCAGGTCGTCTTGATTTAGACTCAGAAGGCTTAATGTTCTTAACGGATCATGGTGGTTTGAACCAGTTCATTACAAACCCAGCCAGCAAAAAGTTTAAAACGTATGTGGTTCAGGTTGACGGCGACATTACGGAGGAAGCTTTAGAGCAACTTCGTAAAGGTGTTGAACTTAAAGACGGTATCACCCTGCCAGCGACAGCTCAAAAAATTGACGAGCCAGATTGGTTATGGGAACGCACCCCACCAGTTCGTTTTCGTGCATCTGTTCCAACCTCTTGGGTCGAAATTTCAATTTGCGAAGGTCGTAACCGTCAAGTACGTCGTATGACCTCTGCTGTAGGCTTCCCAACTTTACGCTTAATTCGTACTCAAATTGGTACAATTAATATTGTAAAACTGGGCTTACAACCGGGTGAGCAAGTCGAAATTGAACCTTTACTTTACCCTGACTTTAAAGATGTTCCTGCGGACAAACCGTATGAAGGTCGTTCTTTTGCGAAAAAGACCACAACCAAGAAACAACATTTCTCGGTGGCTAAAGATAAAGCACGTGAAGAACGTGGCGAAGCGCCTTTTAAAGGCAAGAAAAAAGCGGGCGGCGGTACAACACGTATTTGGCAAATGGATGATGCAGATAAACCACGTCGTAAAACCAATGGTACGACGCGCCCAAATACGAAAGCGCCTCGTGGTCGTGGACGTAATGGTCGTTAAAAGTTTCTAGTTACAAGGACGCATATGCGTCCTTGTAACCACATAAAAAGCTAATAAGTGTTACGAAATTTCTTCATTTATAATTTGTAGATATTTTGCCAAATCATTATCGATGAGATTACGAAAACGAGCGGTGATAATTTCTCTCACATTTTCAGTATCGCCACTTTCCATAAAACTCAAAATCTCATCTTGTGTTAAAATCATTTTTTGAAATGATAAATGCCATTCAGGTGCAATTTCTTTCTTCCCCATTCTCTGAAAAAAATTTTTATTTTTTGAATAAATATTGTAAAGTTTTTCTCTTATTTTCTGATCACCTCTACCAATTTTTAAATCGAATTTAACAAAACTATTTCTTACATTAAATTCAAATAGATAAACCCAATTATCTTTTAAATCATCTAATGAAGTTAACAATCCATTTTGTATTAGTTTTTCCGAATTCTCATATAAAAAATTTGGCTGAAACCTAAGATAAGTTTTATTACTGTGGAAATCCTTTATTATTGACTCACTCTTAATTAATTCATTTAAAATCTCTCCTATTTCAGTAGTTTCAGTTGAAGCATTATATTTAAAAACAAGATCAAATGCTGATCTGTATTTTCTATAAAGACTCTTCGTGATTTCTTCAATTTCTTTATTTTGATTTAACATGGATTTTAATGTCCGCAAATATTGTTCAAATACAAATTTAGTTTTATCAGCAAGATTTAATTGTGGATTTAGAAGTATCCGCTCAAGAAGCTTAATAATATGTGAGTAATTTAATTGGACGTAATATTTAGCTTCTTCTTCATTAATTATTTGATCCTTAAGGGACAAGTAAATATATATTTGATAATTATATCCTGCATATAACTCATTAACTATATTTCTATACTTTTTCAATTGCCCCGCTCTCTCTCCTGAATAAATTTTGTTTTCTATTAACAAAAAAAACTTATTTTTCGGGGACAAAAACAATAGGTCTATATTTTTAAATTCTCTCTTTATGATCAGATCATCAAACTCAAAATGGATAAAATCAAAAACAGATAATCCATTATCAACACCTAAATTTTGAAATTCATTTTCTTTAAAATAAATTTTTATGAATTCTTTAAAGGCAAAGTCACCTAAACTATGCGTTGCATTAGGATCAAACAACCAAGACAAAAAATTAGAATGTTGAAGCTCTCTATGCGATACTCTGAGAATATCCATTAAATTTACTTCTTCATTTACTAAATTTTGTAAATTTGTAAAATCATCATCAAGAATCAGTTCTTTTAATTGACTCTCTACATCACTATCCATATAACGTACCTTACTTGATAAATATTAAACACTGATCAATTACTTACAGTCTAATAGATATTCAAAACAATAAAACCTAAGCTAATGTTTTACATAAAATTAATTATAAGTTAGGTCATCCCAATAAAACGATGTTGTTTTAAACCTAATCGCTCTATTAATTTGAGAAAATATACATACAAACTTGTTTATGACTCCCTACTAAATTCTTTAATTTTTTTAGATGTATTTCATTACGTATAATTTACAGACAAAAAAGCCGGTGCATATACACCGGCTTTTTTACATCACCGACTAAATCGTCGGCTTTGCATGATCATACTTAAACGCTTACAAGTGCTGCGTTTAAAGTTGCACTTGGACGCATTACAGCATTCACTTTCTCTTGATCAACGGCATAGTAACCACCGATGTCAACAGACTTACCTTGAACGGAAGCAAGTTCAGCCACAATTTTGTCTTCGTTTTCAGCCAATGCTTTCGCAAGTGGAGCAAACTTCGCTTTAAGCGCAGCATCTTCATCCTGCGCAGCAAGCTCTTCAGCCCAATACTTAGCTAAATAGAAGTGACTACCACGGTTATCAAGCTCACCCGTACGACGAGAAGGTGACTTATCGTTATCAAGTAACTTGCCTGTTGCTTGGTCAAGCGTTTTCGCAAGCAATTTCGCACCAGCATTGTCTTCTTTAATGCCCATTTCTTCTAGAGAAACAGCAAGCGCCATGAACTCACCAAGTGAATCCCAACGTAAATGATTTTCTTCCACTAACTGTTGAACGTGTTTAGGCGCTGAACCACCCGCACCCGTTTCGTACATGCCACCACCGGCCATTAACGGAACGATAGACAACATTTTCGCAGACGTACCCAATTCCATGATTGGGAACAAGTCAGTTAGGTAGTCACGCAAGATGTTACCTGTTACTGAAATCGTATCAAGACCACGTGCTACACGCTCAAGTGTGTAACGCATCGCACGCACTTGTGACATGATTTGAATGTCTAGACCTGTTGTATCGTAATCTTTCAAGTATTTTTCTACTTTCTTGATTAATTCATTTTCATGTGGACGGTACGGGTCAAGCCAGAAGATTGCAGGCATGCCAGAGTTACGTGCGCGATTTACCGCAAGTTTCACCCAGTCACGAATCGGGGCATCTTTCACCTGACACATACGCCAGATGTCGCCTTCCTCAACGTTTTGAGTCATCAACACTTCGCCAGTTTCAAGATCAGTGATATTCGCGATACCCGCTTCAGCAATCTCGAAAGTTTTGTCGTGTGAGCCGTATTCTTCAGCTTTTTGCGCCATTAAACCAACGTTAGGTACAGTACCCATGGTTTTCGGATCGAAGTTGCCATTCCACTTACAGAAATTAATCATTTCTTGGTAGATACGTGCGAAAGTCGATTCAGGCATCACTGCTTTACAGTCATATTGCTTGCCGTCAGCGCCCCACATTTTACCGCCACCACGAATCATTGCAGGCATAGAAGCATCTACAATCACGTCGTTTGGTGAATGGAAGTTGGTAATACCTTTCGCAGAATCGACCATTGCTAACGCAGGACGATGTTCCTGACATGCATGAAGATCTTCAATGATTTCTTCACGAAGAGAAGTAGGCAAAGTTGCGATTTTTTCGTAAAGACCCGACATACCGTTATTAACGTTAATACCCAACTCGTCAAATAACTTACCGTGCTTCTCAAATGCTTCTTTATAATAGATTTTCACACAGTGACCGAATACGATCGGATGTGAAACTTTCATCATGGTCGCTTTCACGTGTAACGAGAACAAGATGCCCGCTTCGCGGCAATCTTCAAGTTGCTTCTCGTAGAAATCGCAAAGTGCTTTTTTGCTCATGAACATCGAGTCGATGATTTCACCGTCTTTCAACGCAACTTTCGGCTTAAGAACAACCGTTTCACCACTCTTTGTGATGAGTTCCATCTTCACATTGCGCGCACGGTCAAGTGTCATTGACTTTTCACCGTGGTAGAAGTCGCCTTCTTCCATGTGTGATACATGAGTCTGTGACCATTGCTTCCACTCGCTCATTGAATGCGGGTGTTTCTTAACGTAGTTCTTGACTGCAGCAGGAGCGCGGCGGTCAGAGTTACCTTCACGCAGTACAGGGTTCACAGCCGAACCTAGACATTTGCTATAACGTGCTTTGATCGCTTTTTCTTCTTCAGTAGCTGGGTTTTCCGGATAATCAGGAATAGCATAGCCTTTAGACTGAAGCTCCTTAATACACGCCATCAATTGACCAACAGAGGCACTGATATTCGGGAGTTTGATAATGTTCGTATCTGGATCTTGCGTGAGACGACCTAGCTCTGCGAGAGTGTCAGGCACTTTCTGTTCGTCGCTTAGGAAGTCCGTAAATTCTGCGAGTACACGTACGGCTACGGAGATATCGCTTTTAACGATCTCGATGCCAGCCGGTTTAGTAAAGGTCTCAATGATCGGCAGCAGTGAGTAGGTCGCCAACAGTGGCGCCTCATCGGTCAATGTATAAATGATTGTTGACTTTCCACCAGCCATATTTAGCCCCTTGCTTTGGATTGAGTTTGTTAGGACTAAGCTTTTGACTCAGCCCTGCGAACCGATTTGCTTAAATAAAATATTTAAAGTATTTGTGCTGATTGCACCTCAGTCAAAGCAATATCTTTTCATATTGCTGTTTGGCTGATAATTTATACGCATCAGTGTTGTTCACCAATGCGGATATTCTACTTGAAATTTCTTCTTTTTTCGAATAAGGACAGTCCCTGACGGTCTCTATGGCTGTATCAACACATCTGCTTAGCCAAGCGATGATTTAGGGCCTAAATACAATTATATACATATTTATCAATATCTTATATAATTAACACCTTGTAAAATTGATTAAAATTTCACCAGACCAATTTACCAATTTACAAACCAATTTCTTGGGACATGTTGGGTATCATGGAAATAAATTACCTATCAGGGAATACGATGCAAATTTCCTGCCTGATCAGCCGAAAAAGCGGTCATGTTAAGCTATGCTCTCCTCACCATTATCTTGCACCAATGTTAAAGACTTTCGAGCAGAAATCATCAATATGACATCGCGTGCGAATCCAAGAATCTTCAATTTCAACATATTTAAACCAATAAAGTATTCAGGATGAATTCTTCCGATCATGCTTATGCCTCACCCTTGACCGATAGCTTATTATTGACATGCCTTGAAGTACTTTGAATCAGGTACATAAAAATCATCTTTTTGTAAGGCATCTAAATCTCTTTCTGCGCCTAATTTATCTTTATAAATTTTCAAATCTACTTCTAATAAAAAACCGATGCATAAGCATCGGTTTTTAAATCATTTTAATAAAACTAGCAAATTAAGCTTTAAGCCACTTCTCTGCTTTCGCTTGATCTTCAACTTTTAATTCAACTGTGGTTAAGTCAATTGCACCGCCCGAAAGTTCAAACTGCATCAACTCATCACGGCGGAATGCATACACAGTGAAAGTAGCTTTCTGTTTTGCATATTGCTCAAGCAGTTTTTCAGAGGCTTTTAGACCATCAATAGCAATAATCACATCATTGGCAGAAAGACCGGCTTTAGCTGCAACACCATCACGTCGCGCACTTTGAACCAGTACACCTTCAGGTTTATCAGCAACTTTTAACCCAAATGGCAAAGCTTTATCATTCTTCAATGTATAACTTAGACCAAATTCAGGGAACAACTGATCAAGCGGCAATTCATCTGTCGTGTTAATCAGGTGATTAATCTGCTCTGCCCAATCTTGACCTGTCAGCGCTTTACATAAATCAAAAATAGTCCGCTCACTGACTTGAATGCCATTTTGTGCATTTTCATACAGCTTACGCATTAAGGCATCTAAACTTGAACCACGTAAGCGCAAGCCCAGATCTAGACACAATGCGACCAAACAACCTTTGTTGTAGTAGCTGGTTCCTGCATTATTTGAATTTTCATCCTGACGGTAGAATTTCACCCATGCATCAAAACTGGACTCGGAAACAGTTTGAACAGCTCGACCGGGATTTTGTAAATAACGATCAATCTGTGTTTTTAATAACTCAATATAAGATGCTTTATTCACCACACCACTGCGCAGCAAAATCAAATCATCATAGTACGAAGTAAAACCTTCAAAAATCCACAATAAAGAGGTATAGCCTTCTTTGTTGAGATCGTAATTTACAAAGTTTTCAGGGCGAATAAATTTCACCAACCATGAGTGAAAATATTCATGGCTGCATAAACCTAAGAAACGTTGATAATCTTTAGATGGCTCAATCGGTTCATCCGCTTTAGGCAGGTCATCACGTGGCGTAATGAGACTGGTGCTATTTGGATGTTCCAAACCACCATAACTATTACCCGTCGCCATAGTCATAAAGGTGTAATTTTCAAATGGTGCAGAACCAAACATTGCAATTTCTGTGCTACAGATTTTTTCAATATCTTGCTGCATACGTTGTGCGTTCATAGCGTGTTTGCCTGAAACCACAAACTCATGTGGAATGCCATTCGCCGTAAAACTAAAACGTGTTTGATCTGCCAACTCAAATGGACTATCAATGAGCTGTGCATAGTTTTTGGCTTTTAAGGTATGACGACCTTTAACCAAACTTTTAT
The DNA here is from genome assembly GCF_000367925.1 of Acinetobacter bohemicus ANC 3994. Lineage (GTDB taxonomy): Bacteria > Pseudomonadota > Gammaproteobacteria > Pseudomonadales > Moraxellaceae > Acinetobacter > Acinetobacter bohemicus. The sequence continues at coordinate 617,305 of NZ_KB849176.1, read as the reverse complement.
GCGCTAAGCCTGTCGCCAATTGGAAGTGTTTCAGCTCATCTGGAAGGAAAACTTCAACCTCGACTTGGTTTTCTTCCTGACCTTCAAGCCCCAAACATGCACATGCTGGATTCACATATAAACGGTTCTGGTCAACATAAGCACCACGTACCGACAGGTCATACGCGTAAACATCGTATTCCACTGTAATCAGTTCAAAATCGGTATTAAATAAACGCCATTTATTTTTTTCAAATTTACTAATTTGCAGCATACGCCCATCTTCATCATAGGCTTTGACAGACTCAATATGCTTGGAAAATTCACGAATCAGATAACTTCCGGGAATCCAAGTCGGTAACGAAAGCACCTGTGTTGGGATGGCAACAAAACGTAAAGTGACATGAATTAAATGCTGACGATAATCGTCAAATTCGATTTGATAATGCAACATAATAGGCGATTCAAAATATGAAAAAGGTAACTTATCAATGAGCTTAGCATTTTTTTACAAAGCAATGCTGAACTGTCGCAATTGTCTACAATTCTGACTAGCCATTCAGTAAAAAAAGGCATAGCATTCGCAAGATTTTTTGCATTTTAAAGTCAACGGATTGGCAAATAAAGGAACATCATTGAAAGCTGTTATCTACCTCATCGCATCACTTGGTTTATTGTGCTCCACAATAGTCAACGCCACATTACTTAATCTAGTCCCAGAAAGCGTTGAAGCGCAAGCTTGGACTGTTATTGATACTCAATCAGGGCAAGTTATTGCTGAACATAATAGTCATGTTCAACGTGCTCCAGCCTCGCTGACTAAAATGATGGTGGCTTACATCACATTAAAAGAACTTCAGGCAGGTCATTTGCGTAAAGATGAGGTCTTAACTGCAACACCTGTGGTTAACATGGTGATGTGGGATGAATCACAGATGTACCTGAAACAAGGTGAGCAGATTTCAGTCGATCAACTTCTTGCTGGCTTAGTGGTGATGTCTGCCAATGATGCTGCTGTGACTTTGGCAGAACGCATTGCTGGAGATGTGCCAAAATTTATTGCACGGATGAATAAAGAAGCCCAAGCTTTGGGAATGAAAGATACTCACTTCCAAAACCCAGCAGGCATTAGCATGCCTGAGCATTATTCAACCGCAGCAGATTTGGCACTTTTAGGGCAAGCCCTTGTGACACAAACGCCCGATTATTTAAATTACTCAAAACAACAAAGCTTTTCTTATAATAATCGCTTTCACCATGCAACCAATAGGTTATTAAAACTTGATCCAACGGTAGATGGCTTAAAAACAGGCTTCACTAAAGCCGCGGGTTATAATCTCGCCCTAACTGCAAACCGCCCAACGATGAACCCAGATACGCCTGAACGTCGTTTAGTGGTCATTGTCTTGGGTGCAGCTAGTGCGGCAAAGCGTGCCGAAGTTGCCTATAACCTCATGAACATGGGATATACCTATACGCGTAATGAAGTTGCGATTAAAGACAAACAACTGATTGCAGAATTACCTGTGATCAAATCCACATTAAAAATGTTTAAATTAGAAACCAGCAAACCGCAAATCATCACCACATCTTTATATGACCAACCTTTTGCGATTGATTTAAAAACCTATGACACAACCAATCAGCGCATTATGTTGAATACAGGCAATGGTACGATTCAAACCATAGAACCCTTACAAGAAACAAAAACCCACTTAAATGTTGAAATCAACGAAAAACTACTTACCGCTCCCTTGGCTAAAGTCATGCAATTGGCCACGGTACAGGTGTATCAAAATAACCAATTGATTCGAACGATTGCCATTGAAAATGATGTGCAGATTGAAGAAGCTAATTTTTTCCAAAAAATTGCAATTTGGTTTAAACAACTTTTTAGTTTGTTTTCCAACAATGAAGTAGAACTCAAAATCTATCCTTTAGGACAGTGAAGTTCAATTTCTTGACTTTATGCAATCGGCATAGCAATTTTAACAAGTAATAACTGGAAGATGACTGATTGATGTCATCTTCTTTTTTGTCTGCAAAATGGTACATAGCTTGAGAATAAATAAGCTTTACTGACATAGCTAAAATTTTTGTCACAAGAAAAATCATTTCGAAGGCAAAATTGCATTGAAATTTTAAAAACCGTCCCTATTATTAAAAAAACGCCATAAAAACGCGGAAAATGCAATTTTTTGATAAATATAGTCTACAAAAATTGCTTTTCACTTTATGATGTACCCTTAAAAAATTGAATGGATCAATGACATGACTGCTATTGCAAATGACCTCGTGGTTTCTTTCCACTACACGTTGACTAACGCAGAGGGCGAAACTCTCGACCAATCACAAGGTGAGCCACTTGCATATTTGCACGGTGCAGGTAACATCATCCCTGGTTTAGAAAATGCTTTATTAGGCAAAACTGTTGGTGAAAAATTCACTGTAAACGTTCCTGCTGCTGAAGGTTATGGCGAATACAACCCAGACCTAGTACAAGAAGTTCCTGCGCAAATGTTCCAAGGCGTAGACAATATCCAAGCGGGTATGCAATTCCAAGCTCAAACAGATGACGGTGTTCAAATCGTTACTGTTAAAGCAATTGAAGGTGACAACATTCTTGTTGATGCTAACTTCCCACTTGCTGGTCAAGATTTAACTTTTGAAGTTGAAATCGTTGAAATTCGTGAAGCTTCTACTGAAGAATTAGAACACGGTCACGTACACGGCGCTGGTGGTCATCACCACTAAGATCGGTACAGATCAAAAAAAGGCAAAGTTTTTACTTTGCCTTTTTTATTATTTAAAAACACTCTTTTCTAATTCTTACTGCATCAGTTTTATATGATGAATATTTATAAAAATAATATTTATTTCGACTAAAAAATATGACTTCAATATAAAAATGCTGTGTCTTCTCCACAACATTTTATACATTTAGGCTTATAAATAATCGCCTGCTCGCTCTGGCTGATACAGCACTTTTTCAATCTTCACTTTCATTAAATGACCATCGGGTTGTGGCCATTCAATTTCTTGCCCTTCAGCCAACCCAAGAATGGCTGCACCGACTGGAGCAAGGACATTCACTTGACCTTTATCACCGCGAAAATCATGTGGATAGACCAAAGTAATTTCTGTAGACTCACTCGCTGGTGCAATGGTAATACGCACACGAGCATTCATGGTCACTACATTTTCCGGGACATCTTGTGGAGCAACAATATCCGCACGTGCAAGTTCATCTTCAAGATGTTGCATGGTCGGAGTAAGTTTAGATTGATGCTCAAGCATGGTTTCTAAACGCTGAAGATCTTGTTGTGAAATAATAATTGTTGGTTTAGCCATTTACCTGATTCCTTTGAAAGAAAGATGTCATTACAGCAACAGCAAAATGATTTATATCTTTTATGAAGTATTATTCTGTTATAGCAGAAATATATGATTTGAAAAATATGACTTTTAAACATCTATAAAAAAAGCCCCCTTGAGGGGGCTTTCTCAAGTCGTTACTTATTTTGCATAAACTGGAAATTTAGCACAAACAAGTTCAACTTTCGCTCTAGTCGCGTTAATTACAGCTTCGTCGCCTTTCGCATCTAAGATATCAGCGATCCAACCTGCCAAATCACGAACTTCTGCTTCACCGAAACCACGAGTGGTTACAGCTGGAGTACCAATACGGATACCTGAAGTCACGAACGGAGAACGTGGGTCATTTGGTACGGCATTTTTGTTCACAGTGATGTGAGCAGCACCTAACCATGCATCTGCTTCTTTACCAGTCACATCTTGTTTAATGAGTGACAATAAAAATAAATGGTTTTCAGTACCACCAGACACAATATCGTAACCACGTGCGATTAATACTTCAGCCATTGCTTTAGCATTTACCACAACTTGTTTTTGATATTCTTTGTATTCAGGTGTCATTGCTTCTTTAAAGCAAATTGCTTTCGCTGCAACCGCGTGAACCAATGGGCCACCTTGGTTACCAGGGAATACTGCTGATTGTAATTTTTTCTCGATTTCTTCATTTGCTTTCGCAAGGATTAAACCAGAACGCGGACCACGAAGTGTTTTATGCGTAGTCGTTGTTGTTACGTCAGCAATTTGTACTGGGCTTGGGTAAACACCCGCAGCAACTAAACCAGCAACGTGAGCCATATCTACAAATAGGTAAGCGCCAACTTTGTCCGCGATGTCACGGAAACGTTGCCAGTCAACAATTTGGCTATAAGCAGAGAAACCAGCAACGATCATACGTGGCTTGTGTTCTAGTGCTAAACGCTCAACTTCTTCATAATCGATTTCACCAGTTTCGGTGTTTAAACCGTACTGAATCGCATTATATGTTTTACCAGAGAAGCTAACTTTTGCACCATGAGTCAAGTGACCACCGTGAGCCAAGCTCATACCTAAAACGGTATCGCCTGGGTTAAGTAGCGCCAAGTAAACAGCTGAGTTAGCTTGTGAGCCAGCATGTGGCTGAACGTTTGCATAATCTGCACCGAAAAGCTCTTTAGCACGGTCAATTGCCAATTGTTCGATTATGTCTACATATTCACAACCGCCATAGTAGCGTTTGCCTGGGTAGCCTTCTGCATATTTGTTTGTAAGTTTTGAACCTTGCGCTTCCATCACTGCTGGAGAGCAATAGTTTTCAGAAGCAATCAGTTCGATGTGCGCTTCTTGGCGAGCATCTTCCTGTGTGATTGCTTGCGCGATTTCTGGGTCAAATTCAGCAATTGAGATATTGGCAAACATTAGCGAGGTCCTATAAATTAGGGCTTTTAAGCCGTGCTAAGATTGGCGCGTATTGTAGCATGAAGTTTATAAATTTCGAGAATGAACTTTACTCAGTTTTAAATAAAAAAGCTCATGTAAAGACAAAACATGAGCTTTTTAAGTTAAAGCTAATTACTGAGTTGGCATTAGAGTTTTCACATCTGCCACAAAAGCACTTATATTTGCTATATATACAGTATTATGGTCCCAGTTTTCATTTGGTACATATGTAATTTTCGTACCTTTAGCTTCAGCACTTGCTCTCAGTAAATCAGTTGCTGCTTTTGGTACAGTCGCATCTTTTTCACCTTGATAAATAATAACAGGCTGATTTAGCTTCACTGTACCAGGTTGTGAGTCTTTGAATAAGAAATTATTAATGACAGGTATAGACATAAAATTATCTTGATTTCGTCCGTAACCAACTAATGAGTTCGGATGCTCAGGTAATGATGCATAATCTGACATTCCTTCACCCAAGGCAGCACCAACAGGACCTGAACACTCTGTTTCTGCAAGAGGTGCAATTTTTGCAGTATCTGCTTTAAAAACGTCAGCATAACTGACCGAAATCTGATGTCCTTGCATTCCAGCAACAATTAAAGCAGTAAATGTATCTAAAGGTGCCAGAACTGGTATCTGTATATTTGCAGGCTTATCTTTCACAGCCTCTTCACTACCCTTCAATATTGCAGCAAGATTTGATGCAGGTGCAATTGCAATTGTTCCCTTGTAGTCTAGCTGCGCTCTAGCAGCATATTGTGCTGCACCCAATGCAGCATGACCTCCCTGTGAATGACCAACTGCCATCCATTGTGGAGCAGCTTTCTTACCTTGACGACTTAGGTAGTCGCGCGTTGCTACTACAGCATCAGTAATGGAAAAAGCTTCACTTTTTAAATTGAGAAATGGATGATTACCTTCTGCTCCCAATCCCTCATAATCTGGAGCAACTACCACATAACCTTCTACTAATAGTTGTTTCAGCAGAATTTGAGAGTCATTTAAGCCCTGCTGACTAGGTGCACATTTATCTGCAACGCCCGTTGTACCATGTGCCCAAACCACAATCGGCCAACCATTTACAGGTTGCGTAGTTCTCGGAACAAATACCAAAGCCGTTGCTGTGACCTCTTTATTATCGACACCTAGCATTTTATATGTCATCAGCTGACTGTCAGCAGCAATTGCAGGCATACCATCCTTAGTATAAGCTGTAACATTTACAACTGGATTTTGAATATTATTGACAGGAATTTGCTCACCACCTGAAAAACTCCAATCGTCATCCCCACTTCCACATGCGGTTAAAAGTATGGCTGAACTACTCATTAACACTGTAAGCAATGTTTTTTTCATGTTTGCACTTCCTTATACGTTTTTTGTTGTGATGATTTAAATAAAATAATTACTTTTATTTTTCAATTTCAGACTAAATACATTATTTTAAAACAAGGTAAAACACAATAGTACTAAGGTGTTGATTTTTTAAATTATTATTTCTTAATATTACAAATACCCAATAATATCAATTCAATAAAATATTTTTTAATAGAAAAGCTAAGCACCTCAAAATGTTAGAATATTGTATCTTTTGAAATAAACACCGCATTGTTTACCCCGTATCGTTTCATTAATTTGGCATAAACAATGATCCTACTTTTGAAAGATCCATAAAGAGTACAGCCCCACAAGATATACACCTTTATTACTCACACACTACATCTGAAAAAATTGCAGACATTACCAATAGCTTGTTTAAAAATACAAATTTTTATGATTCCAGATCGTAATTAGAAGACTATAAATAAAATCTAAGGCATGAAATAAATAAGTCATAAAATTGGTTTTTATATCTATAAAATACTCTCATTTCGATTAATAAATTAAAACAAGACCATTTAAACATCACCTTTAGGCAGAAATAATCAGGAATAGCCCAAAGTTGATGTTTTCAGTTTGTACCAAGGCATTTGAAAGTGTTAAATTTATTTAAAATTTCGCTACGGTTATGGACTAGGTCATGCAAGCAATTATTCTCGATACAGAAACCCATACTTTAAATGGACAGCCCATTGAGATTGCTTATGCGCCGATTCAAATCCATGACGGCAAACTTACGCTAGATAAAAGCCAAATTTTCGATCAGCTCTATCGTGTCGATGAACCGATTTCCTATGCAGCAATGGCTGTACACCATATTTTAGAATCCGAGTTGGTCGATCAACCCCACTATACGAGCTTTAGCCTTCCACAGGAAACAACCTATATTATTGGTCACAATATTGATTACGATATTCGTGCACTTGAAAAATGTGGCGTAGATATATCAAAAATTAAAGCCATTTGCACACTTGCCCTTGCACGTTTAGTTTGGCCAGATGCCGAGGCACATAATATTTCTGCACTCATTTATATGATTACCAAAGGCAGTGCAAAAGCCCGCGACATGATTAAAAAAGCGCACCGTGCCGATATGGATATTATTTTAACAGCCAATATTTTAATGCATGAAATACATCATTTAAAAATTCAAACCATTGAAGAACTGTATACCGCATCTGAAGATGCACGTATTCCACGAACCATTAATTTTGGTAAACACCGTGGTACAGCCATTGCTGATTTACCCGCAGACTATATGCAGTGGTTACTTCGTCAGGAAGATCTAGACCCTTACTTACGTAAGGCAATAGAAAATGCCAAGATCGTAACTTTATAATCTTTTGATTTGTAATATTTTTTACATAATATTGTCATGATCAACTCATACAATCTGCCTTAATTTATTGCGGGGAGTAAATTAAGGCATGTCTCAATATTACAAAACTGATTTGGGCATTGAAAGTTTAAAACAGCGTTCAATGAATCTAAATGCTCGCCAGCGTAGACTGTTACTGCTTATCGGTACAGATGATTTTGACCTCCTCGATGAACAATTTAAGCATCGGATTGCACCGCCAGAAGTTCTGTCACAATTAATAGACATGGGATTAATTGCTCCTTCAATTCAGCACCCTATTGAAACGCCAGAACCGACAACATTGCTCGATACTGAAATTAAAACCAACCATCCCCTGCAAACAACGAATTCTATTCAAGAGAAGTTAGCTGAACCCATCACCACAACTGCGATTACACCACTTATTTCAGAAGCTGCTCATACCGACTCTACGGCGACAGAACCCCAACATGAAATAGCTGTGACTTTAGAAGAATTAAGCTTTGAGGAAGTAAAACACTTGATGGCTCAACTGCTACAACAAAACTGCGGTTTAATGGGCAAACAATTGATGAATCGCATTCTAAACAGCCACGATTTACGCAGTTTAAAATTGTGCCAAATGCAATGGATCACAGAATTACAAGAAAGTCGCATTCAGCCGCACTGGCTAAATCAATGCTTAAAACAAATCAATTTTTCGCTACAAAAGCTCAATATTTCGTAAACATTAAGAGTATTTTTGTGTTTTATCAGTCATTTAAGCTCTAATTAATCATCTTATAGTTTTATTTTATTTTTAAAAAACAAGGCTGTTTACTTTATGATTCAGATATTTAATAGCCCTTAAGTCATGTCATTGATCATACCAAGACCTTTGTTCAATGGTGAATAGTCTCCAAAAATTACATATATTCAGTATTTAATGGGGAAATGAATATGAGTGCTCTATATTTAGACTTTCATCCAGCCGACAATCCAATGTACTTAAAAAAATTAGGCAATTGGGTGATTACTTTTATCAACGCTCCAGATGAAGTGACGAATATCCAACTGGCTATTACCAGTGTCTTGCCCCGTCAATTAAGTGATAACTTACAACCCAGTCGAATTATTATTCATCAAACAGCGCTTGATAATCGTTGGTTAATTCAACAAATTGAATGTTATAGCAGTCTAGACGGCAAAGATAAATTATTAAGCTGTCATGATAAAGTCGGCAAACAAGTCATTCAAAGTTTGATTCAAGAATTTAATAAATACGATGTAGAAGTAAGCTTAGTATAAGTTTTAATTTTAGGCTTACTTCGGTAGGCTTTTTTATTACTGATACTTTTGTTTATTATGGACATATGGTGAATAAAATACACCCTTCAAATGAGACTAAAAGCGCCCAACTTTCGAGGTGCAGTTTATTAAGTGGTTTTTTTAAACTTAATGCTTTCATTCGGGAAAACCGCATATTTAATCAAAATTATTTATTCAATAACACGATAAATACTGTCCGAATGCCGACTCTCGAAGAGTAATTCAATACTCGGTTGAATCGTTTCGCCATTCACCACAATATGTTCAATCCTTTGAAAAATGGACAGATTACTGGCTTCAGCATGTTCAGGAATATCTCGAAGTAATGCTAGTGCTTCATGAGTGTTGCTAAATTGATCTTTCACTTTTAATTCAATTACTTCAGTCATATGCTTTTCTCATCTTATTTTACTTAATGGACCTTTTTATAACACAAGTTCTTATATAAACATGGTCTAGAGTTGTTAGATTTCTTGGCAATGTAATGTTTTATAAACAGAGACATAATATCAACTTCGGATATTTTCAAATAAAAAATGAAAAAATAGCTCAATATAACCTCAGCGATCTAGCACATCCACAGAGCATTTTAATTGAAAAAATATTTTCTTCTATAATAAGAAAGCCCGCATTTCTGCGGGCTTTTATGTTGGAAGGCTAGTGCTGATTTCTTGTCCAACCCTAAGGTTGCAAACTCAACGAGCTGTCATTGATCCGTCCAACTACTTCGTAGCGTCTTCACGACCTACTGTAGGTTTAATATAAAACCGAAAAGTATATTAGGCAAGTGTGCTCAACATTTATACACATCAATCAAATAAAATTCTAATTGAATTAAAGCAAATTTATGAAACACGAAAAATAAACCAAAAGGGTATAAAAATGAAATGAACAATTTTTCTATTTTGGAATTTATATTTTTAAAATTGGTGCCATCAACGCGGTCAAAAGCCCTTGTTTCAGTCAAGCAAAATATTTATAGACTGGATTATTGTACGATTGTTTAATGACAATCCTCTAATTTAGTTTCGTCAATCAAATCCATATCAATATTTAACTTAAATATAAATGCCTTTCAGCCATCAAAATTTTTAAACGCTTTAGAAAGCTGACTAAGTGTTTTAATCTGTTTTCCATACCGACGACATGAACGACAAACCAACAAATGCAGCTGTAGATTGCTCTGCTCTCTCAATAAGAGCGGTCTATCCTGTTTTTCAGAAAGTAATTGTGTTGCTTGTCGGCAAGTTAACATGAACAATCTTCCTTAAGTAGCCATTTATTTTCCAAACATTCTCTTAATCGTGTTCGACTTCGATACATCAATACATTCAAATGAGAAACTGTGAGTTCTAGTTTTTCACAAATCTCATCAGAACTTAATTCAATCATTTCTCGTAGCATAAAGACTTGTGCATATTTAGCAGGCAAGTGGTTTAAACAGGCATCAAAAATATTCCAGAAATCTTGCTGTTCCATCATTTCTTCTGGACTTTGCCATGCTTGAGGTGCTTCATATTTATACCAATGACCAGAAGCATCAAATAATTCATCGATACTTAACTCACTTTCTGCATCCTTAAACAATTCACTCATACACACCAAACGAGATTTTTGCCGAATCAGATCAACAACCTTATTTTTTAAAATTGCAAAAACCCACGTTTTAAAAGCCGCTTTCCCTGTAAATGAATCAAGATGTTGAAACGCACTCACTAAAGCTTCCTGAACCACATCTTCTGCTTGTTGAAATGAAGAAAGCTGTAAAACTGCAAATTTCACCATCTGTTGTCTCAAATCCATTAAAAACACAGGATTTTGAAGCTGATGAAAGATCTCCTCATTATCATTCAATGGAGCTTGCGGCATTGCTATTCCTTATCATTTTTATTGAGGGATCTTTAATAATCGTAACAGAATTAATAATGCTTTTAACTCATCGAGTTGCACATGTGTTTCCTGTTCAGATAAATCAGGAACGACCGATTGTATTAAGTCATAAAGCTCTATTTCTGAGTACTGTTTAAAACTTAGTTGCTCAATTAACATGGCACATAAAGGCGATAAACTTTCTACACAAACCTTATCCTGATCATTCCTCCAAACCATAATAGCGCTTGGTATTGGTTCAATTTGGGCAAATGTGGTCGCGGTTGTCCAACGATAAACGGGATATTGATAAACTAATACCCAAACTTTCCGTGTTAGCTGCCATGTTGTACTTTGTGTCAATCTAATCTCTTCGATTTCCACCGTATCTAAATACAACTCAAGCCATTCAAACTGCAATAGCTCTTCTAACCAAGGATATTCTTGTAAGATAGGATGCTGATGATCTGCTAAATATTCTCTAAATTGCAGAGAAATATCATTATATAAAGGTGACTGACATTTTGCTTTTTGGAAAAACTCTTGCAATAACGATTGCCACTGAGCTTCAGGTAAAATAGAACGAGCCACTGGATAAACCAAATTTATAAATGAGCAAACATTATTGAAGAGCAAATCTCGATAGATCTGCATTCGCTCAAGAGGAAATGTTGGTATTTGCTCTATATCTGGCTCACGAATCCAACGACAAAACTGCTGCTGAGTCATTTGGAACGTGCTTTTCTTTACCGTCATAACCTCGCTCCTGTTCCTGATGTTGAATTTTTCTGATAGTGGCAAGTTCATATTGTAATTGTTGCCATGATGGAATATTAAAATCCCTTTCAAGTAAAGTCGGTTTTACTCCGCAAATTTGATACGTGTATTGCAATAATTCCCAAACAGGATCACAGATTTCTGCTCCGTGGGTATCTATCAATAAGTTTTCACTTATTTGTTCATGACCCGCGATATGTAAATAACGAATCCGCTCTTTAGGCATAGCTTGAATAAATGCATATCCATCACTCCCATGATTCATACTATTCACATAGACATTATTTACATCGAGAAGTAATTCACAGTCTGCCTGTTCAATCACTTCTCGTACAAATTCAGCTTCCGTCATTTCTGCGTTTGGCATCAGATAAGTTGAAACATTCTCAATCACCAATCGCTGCCCTAAAATATCTTGGACACGCAAAATACGCTCAGCCACGTATTTGACAGCCGCTTCGGTCATGGGAATCGGAAGCAAATCATATAAGTAACCACCATCATGGGTATAACTTAAATGTTCTGAATAAATGGGAACTTGATATTGCTGTAAGAATGTTTTGACCTGTTTGATAAATTCGATATTGAGTGGATGAGGACCACCAATAGACAAGGAAAGTCCATGGCATAATAGGGGGGCTTTCTCAACACATTGTGCTAATAACTTCGCATGTCGACCACCAAAACCCATCCAGTTTTCAGGGGCAATCTCAATAAAATCAGGATAAGTTTCTGCACTTAAAAACGTATCGATAAATTCACGCCTTAAGCCTAGACCAACTCCAGCCAATGGAACCATATTGTTTTTCCTTATTAAAATGATGTCGACAAGTTAAGCTTGATCGACATCATTCATTACTATATTGATTACTTGGCGCCACATTTTCCATCAGCGACTTTTTTGTCTGCACCACATTTAGCATCAGCAGCTTTCTTAGTTGCTCCGCATTTAGCGTCAGCCGCTTTTTTATCTGCACCACATTTGGCATCAGCCGCTTTTTTAGTTGCACCGCATTTAGCGTCAGCGGCCTTTTTAGTCGCACCACATTTAGCGTCAGCCGCCTTTTTATCTGCACCACATTTAGCATCAGCGGCTTTCTTGGTTGCTCCGCATTTAGCCTCACCACATTTAGCATCAGCAGATTTATTGACATGTGTTTCAGTCGTCATAAGTGTTGCCGAGGCCTGTGTTGTTACACCAGCAACCGAAAGTGCCAATAATGCTGCTATGGATGTCATTGAATTTAATTTATTCATTTTTCATTTCCTTTTGATCAATTTTTAGATTTGTAGTTTGCTACATGTTATTAGACGAACAACTATTCAAATTATTACAGTTAAATAAACTTTTTTTTCTTGTAATAAATTAGATTTTAATCCGACTAATACTTATTCAATACTATTCGGTGTGAAATTAGCATGAAGAACTTTATTTATTCTTTGCTACAACGGTATAAAAATCTAGGCATTATCTTGAGACATTGCGATGGACTCGCAGCACTCGGTTTAAGACTTTATTTGGTTCCTATTTTTTGGATGGCAGGCACAAATAAATTGATGCATTTTCAAGATACTGTGGCGTGGTTTGGCAATAGTGATTGGGGATTAGGCTTACCTTTTCCAACGATCATGGCTACATTAGCAACATCAGCAGAACTGAGTGGTGCAATTTTGTTAGCATTCGGTTTATTTACTCGCTTAATCAGCATTCCGCTGATCATAACCATGCTTGTTGCAATTATCACAGTACATCTACCCAATGGATGGCAAGCGATTGCCGATCCCAATGCCCCGTTTGCAAATGCACAGGTCATTGCTTCTGCTGAAAAATTAGAAAAAGCACGTGAAATTTTAGAAAATTACGGAAATTATGACTGGCTCACGTCCAGTGGATCATTTGTGATCCTAAATAATGGAATTGAATTTGCTGTGACCTATTTGCTCATGCTGTTGGCTTTGATTGTTTTAGGTGGCGGGCGTTATATCAGTCTAGATTATTGGATTAAATCTAAGTTAGAAAAATGAATCGCATACATTACATGCAATAGAATCTACCGCAAAGGTTCACACTGACTTTGTAGCTATTCATCCATTTAACTATATATACACGAAGATAATGGTCATGCTTTCCACTGATTAATGAGTTTAGAACGCCTTAAAGCAGGCTATCGACCTTGCGACATTACTGTTGAAAATTGTTTAACGTACTATGAAGTACTAAGCCAATAGATGACATAGGTAGACTAAACCTTTTTAAAATGGGTTGTTGATGCTGTATTGGAAGGGTTTTAAAATATATCCAGTCATTTTGGGAATTTAAAAATCTACTTTCTAGCCACTAAGATAACTCAACTTCTATTTAGAAATATTTAAGTTATCTCTATATAAAGGCTGATTGTTTTAGGTATTCCTAAAATCAATATCATATAGCTGATGAGGAATTCAGCATTATGTTCAGTGTAAGCTTATTCATGAAAGAGTTATCTTGTTGAATAAATATTACGAGATAATTTTATGCAACTGGTCTTATCTCAATAGAATAAAACTGCATATAAATGCAGTTTTATTCTATGTCATTAAGCATTCATTAGGCAGCTATTTCTTGCTGTTTCGCTGATGGGCTATTACCAATTTGCCAAACGTACGGCAATGGTGCTTGATTCACTTCCCAATCACCAATAACCTTTTCTTTATAGATAAGCGGGTTATGTGATGAAACGACTCGTGCATTTCTCCAGAAACGATCTAATTGTTTTTCTGTCGTACTGGCAGATGCACCCAAAGCATTAAATAATTCTGTTGTGAGTTTCAATACCAGCTCAGAAATAACCACTTGCCCTTGTGAAGACTCTAGTTCAGCACGATCATTTGCGTGTAAATCAGCATTTTCATCACCTTCAAAATGATTGAAATATGCAGCATCTAAAGCCTCTGCTGTACGAAGTACAATCGTTTCTGCTGCATAAGCTTGCGCAGATGCTTTACCAATGACCTGTAAGATTTGTGCATCTTCACGCACTAACTGCGCATTGCCATGACTGTAAATACGAGTACGCTTGCGAACTTCCTGTGTAAAAATATCGACTGCACTCAGTGCAATGCCGGCCAATGTTGCTAGATGCACCACTTGATAAAATGCGGTCTGATACTTAAAGCGATTTTCAAATGGCAAAATATGGTCACGGTTAATTGCTACATTTTGGATGATCAATGTCCCGCTGCCTGTAGTTCTCTGACCAAAACCATCCCAGTCATCCGAAATTTGAATGCCATTGGCTTGTGTAGAAACCGCAGCAATCACATGCTGATTGGTCGTTTCATCTAAGGCAAACAAGTCTATCCAATCAGCAAAAATGGTGCCTGTCGCGTAGTACTTTTGACCATTCACCACCAGTTGACCCTGTTTATTTTCAGTGACTCGAGTCCCTACATCACCAATTTCAACGTTACCAATTTCAGTCCATGCATTACCGACCAAATCGCCTTTTACAAAACGCTGAAACCAGACCGTTTGATCTTCAGTTTTATGTGCATTCAGCCGATCTTCCACAAAAGCAAAGTGCCCGCGTAAAGCCTGCACAACATTAGAGTCGGCCTTTGCCAGCTCAATTAGCAGCTGAAACAATTGCTTTTGTGATACACCTTCACCACCAAAAGCTTTAGGAACACGTACTGCACCAAAACCTGCCTCTTTCAGCCATTGAATTTGTTCATGCGGCAAAATTCGGTTTTTTTCTCGCTCTAATGTTCCAGCCTCAATACGTTGAAAAAGTGGGCGAAATTTTGCAGCAACTTGTTCGTAGTTTGAACCTAAAGATAAATTTTGATTTGTTTGAATTGTCATAATATTTTCCTTTTAGCTCCAAGCATGACGTGGTGGCGGAACATCATTTAAATAATAATTACCGACAATATTCAGTTTCCAGCGCACTGGATCATGCAAAGTATGTGTCCGTGCATTACGCCAATGACGATCTAGATTTAATTCAGAAAGAGTTGAACGTGTGCCTGACAGTTCAAACAGTTTATTGGCTGCCAATAAGGCAATTTCAGTGGTTAACACTTTGGATTCAGCTGTGATTAACGTGGCTTCTGATACGGTTTCTTCAGTTGGATTTTCCAAGGCTTTATCAATAGCTTCACCAGCCAATGATAAAACAGCTTCAGCTGCACGTAGCTTAATTTTCAGCTCACCAATATTGGCAATTGTATATGGGTCTTGTACAGCGTGTTCCAAACCCGAATCAATCCATGGCCGCGCATGCTGACGTACATATTGAATCGTTTCATCAATCGCTCCTCGAGCAATACCGGCATCGACCGCAGATTGAATAAACTGTGAAATTGCACCGGCTACTGTCGGACGCTCAAAGGCTTGGTAAATCGGCACGACAAACTTCAAATCGACTTGAACATTATCTAACAGAACAGACCCACTTACCGTTGTACGCTGACCAAAACCGCTCCAGTCATTGATAATACTTAAGCCCGATGTGTGCTGCGGAACAAGTGCGGCAAAAGGTTTACCTTCATTACTCACAGCAACCACGGGTATCCAATGTGCCAATAAAGCACCTGTTGCAAAAAATTTCTGACCATTAATTACAGCATGATCATCGCTAAACTCAATTTTTGTGGTGAGATCGGCTACAGTTTTTGAGCCTTTTTCTGAGAAAGCATTACCAAAACGCTGGCCTTTCAACACTTGCTCAAAGAAAAATTCTTGTTGTTCTGGACTCGCATCTAAACGAATATGCTCTAAAAAAGCCCAATGATTCTGCGCAATTTGGCCTAAAGATGAATCGGCACTGGAAATAATTTTGACCACTTCTGCTAAAGTTTTATAGCTGACGCCTGCACCACCAAACTGTTTAGGAATCGTAATCCCCCACAAACCCGAAGCAGAATACTGCTGTACTTCCTGCAAAGGTAAACGGCGTTCATGATCACGATGAGATGCTTCTTTTGCAAAAGACACGGCCAGCTGCTTTGCGACTTCAATCGCTTCTTCATCTGAGCGAATCACATGCGCCAATTGATCGTGCTGATAAAAATCTCGCGGGATATTTTGTGCATCTCTCAATTTTATTTCAATTTTTGATGTCATTATAAAATGCTCAGCTTGTTTGTTATTCAATCTAACTTAGCACCATTTTAAAAATTTATTTATAAGTTAATAAGCGAACCAAATCACTTTAATTAAAATATTAGCGATTATTTATTCTTAGTTTTTCATTTTTTAATATAAATAAAAATATCAATCTAAACATCGAAAAAGGAAAATCCCCCCATTATTGGTCACTACAGTTCAGGCAAGTTATGCGATCCAACTGCTTAATTCTTTTGGACGCGCCCACATCTAGCGATTTTATTTTAAATGGAACTGTACTAAATCAACTCTCTATTTTATTTATTATTCTTTAGACTATTAATTTAATAAGTAAATATTTTATTTTCATATACAGCTAATCTGCTAAAGATTAAGCTTTTTATTATTAAAAATTTCGACCATTTATCCTTAATATATTTGAAAAGTATTTAAAATACATTGCAGAATATTATTATGTCTAAACAAATTCGCTTCAATGCCTTTGAAATGAACTGTATTGCCCATCAGTCTCCGGGCTTATGGCGGCACCCTCTTGACCGTTCGACTGAATATAAAGACTTAGCATATTGGACAGACTTAGCTCAAATTTTAGAGCGTGGTAAATTTGACGGTGTATTCATTGCCGATGTACTGGGCATTTATGATGTCTATCATCAATCCGCAGAACATGCACTCACCGGTGCTGTTCAAGTTCCAGTGAATGATCCGCTGCAAATTGTTCCCGCTATGGCAGCTGTCACTCAACATTTAGGTTTTGGCGTGACCACATCCATTTCATTTGAACACCCTTACCCTTTCGCTCGCCGCATGAGTACATTGGATCACTTAACCAAAGGTCGTGCGGGATGGAATATTGTGACCTCTTATTTAGAAAGTGGTTCTAAGAACTTAGGTTTAAAAACTCAAGTTAGCCATGACAACCGCTACGACATAGCAGATGAATATTTAGAAGTACTGTACAAACTTTGGGAAGGTTCTTGGGAAAAAGACGCTGTTCTGCGTGATAAAGAAAAAGGCATTTTTGCTGACCATACTAAAGTCCACCCAATTAATCACGAAGGTCAATACTTTAGCGTACCGGGCATTCACATTTGTGAACCTTCACCGCAGCGTACTCCTGTTTTATATCAGGCTGGCGCATCTAGCCGTGGGCAAAAATTTGCCAGTCAAAATGCTGAATGCGTATTTATTTCTGCACCGACTAAAATTGCAGTAAAAAAATTAGTGGCAGGGATTCGCCATAATTTAGTTAAAGAAGGTAAAGATCCGAATTCTGTACTGATTTACACGATGCTGGCCATTGTTGTTGATGAAACAGATGAAAAAGCACAAGCCAAGTTTCAGGAATATCAGCAATACGGCAGTTATGATGGTGGTCTAACTTTAGCTTCAGGCTGGTCGGGTGTTGATTTTTCACAATTTAGACCGACTGATCAAGTAGAATATATTCAAACCAATGCTATTCAGTCTATGCTGCAATCCTATGTAGAAGCAGATCCAGATAAAATCTGGACAATTGAAGAAATTGCTCATTGGACGAGTGTTGGAGGCAATGGTCCTGTAATTATCGGCTCACCAACAACCGTCGCTGACCGTTTACAGGAATGGGTTGAAGAAACTGGGATTGATGGTTTTAACTTGGCGTATATTCTTGCACATAAAAGCTTTGAAGATGTGGTCGAATTTGTCGTGCCGGAACTACAACGCCGTGGTGTTTACCAAACTGAATATACTGCTGGTACATTGCGTGAAAAGCTGTTTGGCCAAGGTCCTTTGCTTCCAGAAAATCACCGTGGTGCGAGTTTCCGCTATCATTCCAAGCAAATTAAACCTCTAGTCGTCGCAGAAAAGGCTTAGTACTTTGATCTAAAAAGAACAACCCTTTTCAACATAGTAAGTCCGGAATATCCATCAACTGTTTATAAAAAATATGAGGATAATGCCGGACGTTACAGGCAACAGAACCTACTGATTTTGAGTGCCACTAATTCTGCACCTGATTGCACCCTACTCAAAAATAAAATGGCTCAGTTCGTAGATGGGTATAATTTAAAAGCCAATCCCCAAAAGAAACCTCGTCTTTTTTACACTTTTCATTCGAGGAAATACGATATAAAGTTTATCTAAAGCTCATGTAATCTTATCCACTAAGATTATCAGGACTATCTCAACAGTAACTTATTACTGTTGTGGTGTTTTAATCAGCTTTGACAAATCATAACCATACTGGCGTGCAGTTTCTAAGTAAGATTGATACATTGCTTCATCTAAATGAGGCTTTTTCGATAAGATCCATAAGTATTTATGCGACGGTCCACCGATGAGCGCCACCTGATACTCTGGATCCACTCTTAACACCCAGTAATCGCCTTTGGTAAAGGGCAGCCATCTCAAACCAGCAGGTAGAAAACTCACTTTGAGTTTGCTCATTCCTTCATTTTGAGGATAAGCCAGCCCTTGTGAAGCAATTATTTTTCCACTTTCCGTACGACAGCTATTTAATACAGCAATGGTCTGATCTGAATTGACTGTATATTGAGCAGTGGTATCGCTGACACAATTCCGTTGAAAGTACATAGGGATGTGCGCAATTTCATACCATTTTCCTGCGTACTGATGCACATCAATCTTTTCGACAGCTTTCGGCTTCATGGTTCCTGCTTGAGCTACCACAGAAAAGCCTAGACTGACGCAGGTCATTAAACCTGTAGCGAAAAGAGCTTTGATTAAAGTTTTCATTTGATAACCTTCTATGCATTTCATATTGCCAAAATACACCAAAGGAGTGTGAATAAACTGTGAATAAAGAAGGAAAAATGAGGTTTTTAAAAACCAAAACCTATTCAAAAACCACTTATCTCATAAATCACTTCTTGATTAACATAACTACTTGGCAAAGCCAAAATTAAAAATATACCCGTTCAATTTGACAGAGTGCCGCATGCAAAATATTAAAAAATGCAGTGGCTAATTTGCGCCAGCGTACCAGCGTAAAAGTCAAATTCAACGATGAGCAATGTACCGCGTTAAAGCCTGCGCTGTTTCTTTCAGCGCTTTAACCCGCTCATTTTCAAGGTCAATCGGCAATTGTGCTTCGCTGCCTAATGCGGCAATGCAAAATTCAATTTCACCTTGTGCATTAAAAATAGGCACACAAATCGCATTTACACCCACCAGCATATCACCAGAAACGGTCGCTGCGCCTTGTTTAATAAAGCTCTGTTTCATTTGCAGAAATTCAGTCCAATTGGCCGGATAAACGCGCTGCTGCTGTAATTGTTTCTGCTGCCATTCCTGTTCTAATAACGGCCGTACAATATCTTCAGCCATAAAGACCGCATAAGCGCGGCCTGTTGCCGAATTCAATAGCGGCATAATTGACCCTACTCTGGTAATGACTGAAACAGCTTGATTCGGCTCAATCCATTGCACAATTAAAGGCCCTTGCGAGGTCCATTTACTGATTTGCAGGCCACAATCAATTTTACGGTGCAATTCATTAATCATCGGCTGAGCGGCTTGGATCGCATCGGTGCGCTGTATGCAGCTTAACCCCAATCTCCATGCCTGATCCCCTAGATCATAGCGTCCATCATCAATTTGCTTGGCATAATTCATGCGTACCAAACTCACCACATAGCGGTGTACTTTTGCCGGATGCATCGACAGCTTTTCGGCAAGTTCCTTCAACATCATCGGTTTACGGTTGGCAATTAACGCATCCAGTACGGTTAACCCCACTTCTAATGACTGAACTCCAGCTTGTATTTTTTCTTCTGACATTTGTCATTAACTCTCACTTGAATGATTAGCATTCTACTCGAATCTTGCTGATTTCAAAGCTCACAAAAAACGAGGGCTTATCTTTTCGCAATAGCATCTTCCATCAACAATTTAAAAATCCGAATAAATTACGAAATATATAATTAAATTACATATTGCGTAATTATTTAAAATAAGTATGATTAAATCAATCGAAAAAATCCAAATTATTAAAATTGCTTTACTTCAAGACAAGGAAGACTGAGATGACAAGCCAATTGAAATCATTTATTGAGGTTGCACAAGATTCGGATTTCCCAATCCAAAACTTGCCTTATGGCGTATTTAGCGAAACTGCTGAAGGCATACGCCGTGCAGGTGTGGCACTTGGTGAATGGGTAATTGACCTTGCTGCCCTTGAAGCGAATGGCTTCTTGCAAATTCATTCAAGTGAATTCATTTTCAACCAACCAACGCTGAATAAATTTATTGATTCAGGCAAAGAGAATTGGTCAAAAATCCGCGCTGAATTGCAGCATCTATTAGCTGCCGATAACCCAACACTGCGTGACAACCATGAATTGCGCAATCAAGTCTTCTTTAAACAGGTAGATGTTAGCCTGCACTTGCCTGTCCATATTTCAGGTTATACCGATTTTTATTCTTCTAAAGAACATGCCACCAATGTCGGCTGCATGTTCCGCGACCCTAAAAATGCCTTATTAGCCAACTGGTCTGAACTGCCAGTTGGCTATAATGGCCGCGCCAGCTCAATTATTGTCAGCGGCACAAATGTGGTGCGCCCTTCTGGTCAAATCAAGCTGCCTGCTGAAGAACGTCCAATTTTCTCAGCCTCCCGCAAGCTGGATTTCGAACTTGAAACTGGTTTTATTGTGGGTAAATCCAATACATTAGGCGAACCCATCTCAATTGAAAATGCTTGGGATCACATCTTCGGCATGGTATTGCTCAATGACTGGTCCGCGCGTGATTTGCAGCAATGGGAATACGTGCCTTTAGGCCCATTCAATGCAAAAACCTTTGCATCCTCTATCTCTCCATGGATTGTGAGCATGGAAGCGCTTGAACCGTTTAAAACTAAATCTCCTGTTCAAGAACCTCAACCGCTCGCCTATTTACGTGAAGATCATTCCAGTAACAGTTATGACATTCATCTTTCTGTAGAAATTCAGGCCGAAGGCAGTGAACAAGCAGATGTGATCAGCCAAACCAATTTTAAATATATGTACTGGTCTATGGCGCAGCAGCTCACCCATCACACCATTGCAGGATGCAATCTGCAAGTTGGCGATCTGATGGGTTCAGGCACGATTTCCGGTTCTACGCCTGAATCTTATGGTTCACTGCTCGAAATCACTTGGAATAATACCAAGCCACTGACCCTTTCCAATGGCGAACAGCGCAGCTTTATACAAGATGGCGATACCTTAACCATGAAAGGCTATTGTGCAAAAGATGGCTTACGCATTGGCTTTGGTGAAGTATCCGGCAAAGTGCTGCCTGCTGTTCAGTTTGACTTCGCAGCGGATCATGCCGAGGAGAAACTCAGTGAAGCTGTATAGCTACTTTCGCAGTTCTGCGGCATACCGTGTACGTATTGCCCTGAACTTAAAAAAACTCGAAGCTGAGGTTATTCCAATTCATTTGCTTAAAAATGGCGGTGAACAGCATAGTGCTGCCTATCGTCAAATTAACCCAAGTGAATTGGTGCCTGCTTTGCTAGAAGCTAACGCTGAACAAGGTTTTACCCTGACGCAATCGTTAAGCATTTTAGAATATTTAGACGAAAAATTTACCGATACCGCGCTGTTCCCCAAAGACATTCAGCAGCGCGCCCTGATTCGTGCCTTTAGTCAAAGTATTGCTTGTGACATTCATCCATTAAACAATTTGCGTGTTTTACAGTATTTAAGCGCCGCGCTAGAGGTTTCCGATGAGCAAAAAACAGCTTGGTATACGCACTGGGTTGAAGTGGGCTTTGCAGGCCTAGAGGCGCAGTTAAAACATTCGAATGGACAATTCTGCTTTGGCAGCAGCGCAAGCTTTGCCGATTGCTGCCTGATTCCACAAGTTTACAACGCATTGCGTTTCAATATTGATTTATCGGCCTACCCGAAAATTCAATCCATTTATACCCATTGCAATACGCTGTCTGCATTCCAAAACGCTGCGCCTGAAGCGCAAGCCGATGCAACCTGAATTTTAAATAAGGATATTTATATGGCGATTCAAATCGAAAAAATTCACCATGTCGCTTACCGCTGCAAAGATGCCAAAGAAACGGTGGAATGGTACAAAAAGAACCTTAACATGGATTTCATTTTAGCTTTTGCTGAAGATCATGTTCCATCAACCAAAGCTTTTGATCCCTATATGCATTTATTTTTAGATGCGGGCAATGGCAATGTTTTGGCTTTTTTTGAATTACCGACTCAGCCAGAAATGGGACGCGATGAAAACACACCGAAGTGGGTGCAGCACATTGCGCTTAAAGTGAAAGACCGCGCAGCCTTGCTGGAAGCAAAAGCGCATTTAGAAGCCAATGGCAACAATGTCTTAGGCGTTACCAATCATGGTATTTTCCATTCTATTTACTTCTTCGACCCAAATGGTCACCGTCTGGAATTGGCTTATGATGATGAAACGGCCCCTGCCAAAATTGCCATGATTACCGAAGCAATGAAGTATGAAATGCTAGAGCAATGGTCACAAACCAAACGTGCTCCTGACCACACACATTTCTTGCATGCAGCTGAATTGGATCAACATTCCAATGCTGCAAAGATAGACGCTTAAGCCTTTTCTACACATTGGAAGAATTTGAGTCATGAATAAAATTTTTGCAAGTGCGGATATAGCCTTGGCAGATATCGCTGCGGATCACCAAACGCTGGCAATCGGCGGTTTTGGTTTATGCGGCATTCCTGAGGCGCTCATCGAAGCACTAAAAAATACTGGTGTGAATGGTTTAACCTGTATTTCCAATAATGCTGGAGTCGATGATTTTGGTTTAGGTAAACTACTGCAAACCAAGCAAATCAGAAAAATGATTTCATCTTATGTCGGTGAAAACAAAGAGTTTGAACGCCAGTATTTAAATGGCGAACTTGAAGTCGAACTCACCCCACAGGGAACATTAGCGGAAAAATTGCGCTCAGGTGGTACGGGTATTCCAGCCTTTTTCACCCCAACGGGAGTCGGCACATTGATTGCCGAAGGCAAAGAAGTGCGTGAATTTGACGGCAAGGCGTATATTTTGGAGTCGTCACTCACGGCAGATATTGCATTAGTCAAAGCCTATAAAGCGGACAAGGCCGGAAATTTAGTCTTCCGCAAAACTGCGCGCAACTTTAATCCGGAATGCGCTATGGCAGGAAAATTGACTGTCGTGGAAGTTGAACAGTTAGTTGAAATTGGTGAGATTGATCCGGATGATATCCATTTGCCGGGTATTTATGTCAATCGCATCGTGGTGAATGGTTCGCCTGAAAAACGCATCGAACAAATGACTTTAAAGGCGGAGGCATAAATCATGGCTTGGACACGCAATGAAATGGCACAACGTGCAGCTCTTGAACTGGAAGATGGTTTCTATGTCAATTTGGGCATTGGGCTACCTACCTTGGTCGCAAACTATATTCCTGAAGGCATCAACGTTTGGCTACAGTCCGAAAATGGCTTATTAGGCATTGATGAATTTCCCACCGCAGAAACCGTCGATGCCGACCTGATTAATGCTGGCAAACAAACGGTCACTGCCCGCAAAGGCGCTGCATTTTTCTCCAGCTCAGAATCTTTCGCCATGATTCGAGGCGGTCATGTCAACATTGCAATTTTAGGTGCCATGGAAGTCTCCCAAACGGGTGACTTGGCGAACTGGATGATTCCGGGGAAGAAAGTCAAAGGTATGGGCGGTGCCATGGATCTGGTTGCTGGCGTACAGAAAGTTGTCATACTGATGGAGCATTGTGCCAAAGATGGCAGCCCAAAAATTGTCAGTCAATGCACGCTTCCTTTAACTGGTAAAGGTGTCGTGAACCGCGTGATTACTGATTTAGGTGTGATGGATGTGACAGCAGAAGGCGTGAAATTAATTGAACTGGCAAAAGAGGTCAGCCTTGAGCAAATTCAAGCAGCGACAGGCATAGATTTAATAATCACAGACCTTGAAGCAGCTTTAGCTTCATAAATTCGCAGGGTGATTATTCTTAGTTAAATTAAATTACGCATTAAGTAATTAAATTATGCATTGAATAATTTAAAAACCTTGCTATCATGAAGAAAGAATTATTTTTCCCGTTTTTTATTATATCTTGAAGTCAAAATAAAACGGGAAATGCAGGATTAGACAAACGGATCTGTCATAGAAATTTTGTAATTTAATGCGGTTTTTCCGTCTGTTTAAAAGCAAGTTAATTTTAAAAAACAAGCAATAGGATTGCTTTAAAAAATGAGGATGTTGTATGAATGAGCTAGCCAACCCTTTGGAACTGTGCGGATTTGAGTTTATTGAATTCGTCGCTAAAGACAAGGAACTGGATGAAATTTTTCAAACAATAGGTTTCAGCAAAGTTGCTAAGCATAAATCAAAAAATGTGTATTTATGGCGTCAAGGCAATATTAATATTATTCTCAATTATCAACCTGAATCAGCAGCCGCTTATTTTTTTAAAGAACATGGCCCTTCTGCATGCGCAATGGGCTTTCGAACAAAAGATGCAGCCAAAGCATTTAATAAAGCGATTGAATTGGGCGCAGAACCTATTTACTCAAAAATTGGCCCGATGGAATTGAATATTCCTGCAATTAAAGGTATTGGAGGATCACCGATTTACTTGGTCGATCGCGACATTTACCAAAGTGATTTCATTTTCTTTGATGACGTAGCTTCACACCCTGTCGGAACAGGCTTAAAAGAAATCGATCACTTAACCCATAATGTCTATAGAGGGCGCATGCAGTATTGGGCGGACTTTTATGAAAAGATTTTCAATTTTCAAGAGATTCGCTATTTTGATATTAAAGGTGAATATACTGGCTTAACCTCAAAAGCTTTAACTGCGCCAGATGGGAAAATCCGTATTCCGCTCAATGAAGACTCAGAAAAAGGCAATGGTCAAATTGCCGAATTCCTAAGTGATTTTAATGGTGAAGGCATTCAGCATATTGCATTTATTACCGATGACCTGATTGGCACATGGGATAAATTAAAAGCATTGGGCGCTAAATTTATGACGCCGCCGCCAAACACGTATTATGAAATGCTTTCAGAACGCCTGCCCAACCATGGTGAACCGACTGAAGAATTGCAGAAACGCGGCATTTTATTAGATGGCAATACTCAAAATGAAGACAAGCGCTTATTGCTGCAAATTTTCTCAGAAAATATGCTCGGCCCTGTATTCTTTGAATTTATTCAGCGCAAGGACGATGACGGCTTTGGTGAAGGCAACTTCAAAGCCCTATTTGAATCGATAGAGCGCGATCAAATTAAGCGCGGTGTTTTAGATATTTCGAATGCTTAACATTTAGGCCAGCATGATTTCTTATGTATCCAACTGTATGGGTACATAAGAAATTTATATCCGATTTAAATCATTTTAATAAAATTTCTGATATTGCTCTGATCATTAAACAGAATAAAAATAAAAAAAGCATGAATCATTATACAGGGCACTGTCTTAACATGGATGAAGATAGAAAATGCAGCAAATTGAACAAGGAAACCTTAAAAAAGGTTTAAGCAACCGCCATATCCAACTGATTGCGCTAGGCGGTTCTATTGGTACAGGGCTATTTCTAGGTATTGCACAAACCATCAAACTCGCAGGTCCTTCTGTCATTCTCGGCTATGCCATTGCAGGACTGATTGCCTTTTTAATGATGCGCCAATTAGGTGAAATGATTGTTGAAGACCCTGTCAGCGGTTCATTCAGTCATTTTGCTTATAAATACTGGAGCAAATTTGCAGGCTTTATGTCTGGCTGGAATTACTGGGTATTAAACATCTTGGTCTGCATGGCGGAATTAAGCGCCATTGGCTTATATATTCATTATTGGTGGCCCGAAATTCCAACGTGGGTTTCAGCATTGGGCTTTTTTATTTTCATCAATGTCATTAATCTTTTACATGTAAAGTTATTTGGTGAAATGGAATTTTGGCTCGCAATTATTAAAGTGCTGGCGATTATTGCCATGATTGCCTTTGGCAGCTATTTATTGGCAAGCGGCAGTGGCGGCTCACAATCCAATATACAAAATTTATGGCAGTTAGGCGGATTTTTCCCAAATGGCATAATGGGATTGGTCATGGCGATGGCCATGATCATGTTTGCTTTTGGCGGGATTGAATTAGTCGGTATTGCAGCCGCAGAAACGGATAATCCGCAAAAAACACTGCCTAAAGCGATTAATCAAATTGTCTACCGCGTTTTATTATTTTATATCTTAAGCCTAGTGATTATTTTATCACTCTATCCTTGGAACCAAATGGCACAAGGCGGCAGCCCTTTCGTGCTTATTTTTGATTCTTTAGGAAGCCAAACCGTTGCGACTATTTTAAATTTTGTCGTGTTGACTGCCGCTATTTCTGTTTATAACAGCACCAACTACTGCACCAGCCGCATGTTATTAGGCCTAGCTCAGCAAGGAAATGCGCCTAAATTTTTAAGCAAAATCAACCCTCGCGGCGTTCCGGTGAATGCTGTTATGGTTTCGGCATTTTTTACCCTGCTGTGCGTATTAATCAATTACCTGTTTCCTGAAAAAGCTTTTAATCTGCTCATGATGTTAGTCGTTGCGGCGATCGTCATTAACTGGGTCGTTATCTCATATACCCATTTAAAATTTAAAAAGCAGATGATTAAAATGAATGCTGCAACTCAATTTCCAAGCATTCTCTACCCTTTTACCAACTATTTATGCATTGTATTTATGTGCGGCATTTTAGTCATTATGAGTCAAACCCCCGATATGCGCATCGCTGTATTGATGATACCTGTCTGGATTTCAGCGCTTTCTATTGCCTATTTCTTTCAAACTAGAAAAGTAATGGCCAATCAGTTGGTTTCAAAAGATAAAATGCGCTCCATCCCAAAAGCTTAATTTATGTACGATACAACCAAGGATACATTCATGTTTCAGCATGTTGATACTTATGCAGGTGATCCAATTCTTTCTTTAATGGAAGAGTTTGGCAAAGATGAACGCCAGCAGAAAGTGAATTTAAGCATTGGACTTTACTATAATGAAGACAGTATTGTTCCTCAATTAAATGCAGTTAAAACTGCGTATAAGAAAATTGAAGCAACCAATGACAAGGTAAAGCTGTATTTGCCAATGGACGGTTTAAAGTCTTATAACCAAGCCACACAAGCTTTGATTTTAGGACAAAATAGTTCAGCGCGTCATGCAGGCCGTGCGGTCACGATTCAAACTTTAGGCGGTTCTGGTGCTCTTAAAGTCGGCGCAGACTTTTTAAAGAAATATTTTCCTGAATCGGATATTTGGGTCAGCCAGCCGACTTGGGAAAATCATATTGCCATCTTTAATGGTGCAGGAATCAACTCCCACTTCTATCGTTATTTTGACGCAGCAAGCAATGGTGTCGATATTGAAGGAATGCTGCAAGATTTAGAACAGCTGCCTGCCAAAGCGATTGTTTTACTTCATCCATGCTGCCACAATCCAACAGGCGCAGACTTAACGCCTGATGAATGGGATCAAGTAATTGCAATCTTAAAACAGCGAGACCTGATTCCATTCCTCGACATTGCCTATCAAGGCTTTGGTCAAGGTTTAGAACAAGATGCCTATGCCATTCGTGCACTGGATCAATCAGGCATGAATTTTATTGTCAGCAATTCATTCTCTAAAATTTTCTCACTTTATGGCGAGCGGATTGGTGGATTGACATTTGTCTGTGACGATCAAGCCACTGCGCAAAAAGTTTTAGGCCAGCTCAAGGCAACGGTACGCCGCATCTACTCCAGCCCGCCAACAACGGGAGCTTTAATCGTAGATCAGGTGTTAAATGATGCAGCATTGACTGCAACATGGCAGGCGGAATTGCAGGAAATGCGCGAACGCATTATTCACATGCGCCAAATTTTAAATGAGAAATTAAGCCATGCAGTGCCTGAACGCGACTTTAGCTACTTGGTCAAGCAGCAAGGCATGTTTAGTTATACTGGTTTAAGCGCTGAACAAGTTGATATTTTGAAAGATCAATATGCCATTTATTTACTCCGCAGCGGCCGTATGTGTGCTGCTGGTTTAAATCTAAAGAATATTGATTATGTTGCAAATTCAATTGCGGAAGTGATTAAAGCCACGGCTTAATGAGCATCTATTGATGAATTAGGCGGTCGCACTAAATTGTCACCATTCTTAATCGACAATGGTTTTGATTACACAATGTCGAAAGAGAAAGCCTATTCAACAGATTCAAACATGCTGAGTGCAACTCACAAAGTTAAATATCTTGAATATCTGAATGATGGGATCAAAGTCATTGATCCCATCATGGACATTGCATTCTGGAAAGAAGATGTAAAAATTAACTTCAGATGATCTTAAAATAATTTTTATGACAAAACTTCTGAGATCTAGTCAAAATGGAAATTTGATATTCCTCAGCATAGTTATCTATTGGATATTCAATAAAAGATAAAATGTACCGTGAAAAATGACGATATGCCAAGACGCTATCAAGCAGCATAAAATAATAAGAGGGCTTAAATTTTTTATTTTTAATCTATTTTAGATTAGATCGGATAAAACAATAAATTGGTGCGCTCAGCGCGCACAAGAAAAATAAAATATAGTATTGATTAATAATAAAAAAATTAATTACTTAAATGAAATTACCGCAATGATTACCGCAAAAAACTTTCCGTGCTTGAATCATGAATCTGCGAGCTTCAAAAGCATCTTTTGAAAATGCCACATGTGCTCTTTTTGCTGTTAATAAAATGAAATATCTTTCTCAACACAACTCCCTACTTGTCTAAACCTAATTCGCCCCGTAGTTTTACGATCAGTATAATAGTGTCCTGACAGCTCTAACACATATTTACCATTGGTATAAACCTTACGTATATCAAAAATAGTAGAACCAATGGTTGAATTCCAATTAGGATTTCTTGGCAACGAACGATACATGTAATAAAGTTTTGGTTCGCCACCTTCAATTGTTGGGGTAGTTTCCAGTGTCAATGACTTTGAAGTTTTAGTATGAATATTAATTTGTGTTTCAAGTAAAGTTTGTCTAATCAATACGCGGACAGCTATTTGTATACCATTTTCGGTTGTAATTTCACCTGCCCATGTGCCATTCAAGTCTGGATATAGCGATGGTTTAACTATTTTCAACAATTTCCATAGAGGTCTAGCCGTTATGCTAGTTGTTAAAATAACAATTAATGTCAATGCGATCCATGGAGCTATACTTAAAATTTTTACTATCTTGAGATCATTTAACCAATAGCTTTGTACTAATTCATAGGCACCGATACTTATGATAGTTGTGATTACAGCCACATATCGCAATAGCGCTTTAAAATTAATAATCCTAAACATTTGAATCTAAACAATTAAAATCATGTAAACAACATTTTCCATTACTTTTAGCAGAAAGTAGCGCTATATATGCTTCCTGTAAAGTTGTACCGATACCAGCAGAAAAGCTCAATTCAGGCTCAGCTAAGGACTTAATAGAATCAAAGATAAATACTTTATCTATCGCAATTTGATCAATGAAACCAGCTACACCATCGGCCGCACAAAATATAATATTGAATCCCTGTTCTTTTAAAAATTTCGATATCAACAACGTTTTCTCATTAACCACGCAATTGATTCTAGAAAGTTCATGCAGGTCATTTTTTAAATATGACGATGTAATCATTTGACCAATATCATCACCATCAATTGTTATATAAATCATACATATTCACTTATCATTGTGCTCCCACATTATACTGAAAGAATAATGAAACACACTTGGTTTTACTTAACATTCCAATAACAAGCACACAACTTTTGCATGCTTTGCTCGAATGATCTTTTAAGCTATATTCTTTATAATATTAATGACATGCATTAGTTCACACGACATGGTTTATGCAAAGTTTATATCTGTTCTAAAACATCAATTTCTCGATTTATTTTCTTTCCAACCCACCAGTGAGTTCTCCCTACAATAATCAGTATTAAAGGGTCTGGTGAACATAAGTTTTTATTCCAACTATTATAATCTGTCATTGAAGGAGATGGCACATTCTCAGGATGGGTATGCCACTCACCAAGATACTGCCACGTGCCACTAGACTCACGAAATGCAGTGTTAACCTTATCTTGATGATGTTTACCAATTCGGTTTACTTCGAATCGGGTTCTAATATCGGCATCACTCGGCACAGATACTGTACGAATAACTAAATGCATCCCTCTCCGCTCGCCAATAATAACACCTGCACTCTCAGGACTATTGTTTGCTAACTGGCGGTATGAAAGTAGTGTTTCAACCACTTCTGAAAGAATAACGACTAAAGCATCATTTTTGGCCTTAAAAACTAAATCCTTACCTAACATTGCAGATATCACAGTCAGATTCCGCATGAACAAACTTTGGCCTTAAGGTTCGTCCACCCTCAAAAATATGTTCTTTGTAATTCCAAGTTCGGGTTGGTTCTAACGTTGAAAGTATTGCTTCTTGAATAAGTGCCGCCGTCATAACGCTTACGGCAGCATCATACGGTGTGTATGTGCTACCACAAGATACCTTTTTCTCATTCAACCCAGAAAATTGCTTAAAACGAAAATCATTGCCGTCGGGATAGAAAGCTGGGTTACTCCAAAGGCAGTTAATACATCCTTCGGAATAATCAATAAACACTTTTGATGCACGACCATTACCATCGTTAAATCCATGGATTAATAATGGTTTCTTCGGGCTATCTAATTTACGAAGCAAATAGGCAAGACGTTTAGCAATAGGCCCCCTGCCAGTCACATCAATAATAATGTCATAAAATGAAAGATGTTTCTCAATTAAAGGGAATTGGTAGCCAAAACCATGTATAGAAGTTTTAAGATGGGTAGATGCAATTAATCTATCTTGTAATGCAATTGCCTTATTCTTTCCAAAATCAGATGAATACAGTGTGTGTCTACCAAAGTTATGAGGGCCATAGTCATCAAAATCATACAGATGTAATGTACCATCAGCGACTCCCGCTCCTGACCTAATCAAAAGTTCAGAGGCATATCCTCCTATTGTTCCGCAACCAATTACGGCAATTCGCTTTGAGCTTAGATCACCAATATCAGGCCGAGATCTATTTCTCGAAAGAATCGTAGTCTGATCAGCCTTGGTAAATGAAACTCTTTGAAATTTATTGAAAGCATACTTACCAGATAAAACAGCTGATATTTTGGAATTCTGAATAGTTCGTCCACCTTTTTTTCCGGTCTTTTTCGTATTTGCATAAGTGGATAGTTGAACAGCCTGCTTATTCAACTCCAGCACAATGCCAAGGGTATCTTGCTTCTCAATATCAAAAAGAACCAAATGGTTCTTAAATGGATTTTGAACAAAATAGTTCGTCAAATGTGCTTTGGCATTGTGATCAACAATCGAAAGCCAATTGAATAATTCAGCGGAGTTTTTCGGTGGCCAGTTTATACCTGACAAGCGATTTGGTCTAACTTTGACAATAAAAGTATGAAGTCTCTGTGATTCAACTTCATACAAGCTACGTTGCACTAACCATTTTTGATAATCATTTTCTGTTTTGCTGTGATATAAAACAGATTCAATCGATTTAGGTTCATCTAACGACTTGTTTAAAGTCAAAGTAGAATATCTATCATGTAGGTCCTGTAAACTAGAAAGTACATATACATATCTCTCCGGTTTCCAATAGGCACTAAATTCACCCTCAAGCTCTATTCGATCTATATGACCATCATGGATTGATTTGACAGAGTTGTTCAAAGTAAATTGGATTTGATTATCTACTGTTTCATAAAGGGCAAGAAGATTATTGGGATTCCAATCTGCTTCTAACGCTTGCACATAACATAAATACCAACCATTGTTCACATGGGGTAGCAGCATATCTTCAAGATGTGCTGGTTTATCCAAAATATATGCAAGTGGTAAACTGATATAAGGATCATAAGTAAAAATCAGCGCAATCTTGAAAATACCTTCCGTAGTTTCAAAATCTTTAACATAAAATTGCTTGCTTTTAGACAAATCAGACAAGTGTTTATATGCTTTCAGATGCCGAGATTCAATATATTTATATCCACTTCTCAGCATCATGCTGTGTAATTCATTCACTCACTTACCCACTTTTCATAGTTGGGTTAATTTGAAATACTGTACTCGCTTTAGCTGCTTCATTCTCAAAAGCAGGTGCCGCTACTTGAGCAACAATTAAACTGCAATCTGTCACGCGATTACCAAAATTCAAGTTGAGAATATCAAGTGCTTTTTGCTTAGTTTCGGCAAAAAAAGCTTTTTCTAAATTTTCGACCAACACTTCCATTTGCTCAACAATTTTTTGTTGCTCCCTCGTTTGCTCGTAGAAGGGAGGGAATAATGGTCTCTCATCAGTGTCATCGGGACTCTCAACTCCATTTCGAAAAACCATAGGCAATTCTTTAGCAACAGTTAACATTGTTGTACCAAAATCTTGATAATCTACATATTTTTTATTCAGAATGCTTACTGTTGCAGCCATTAACGAAATGGATGATGGGCCACCACCAGTTTCCCATTGCGCATCGCGCCATGCCTTCAAAAAGCGACAGATTTTGCGCAAATGTTTACCAATTCTCGTGCAATTTTCTTCAAACCAATCTGAAACAACTTTAGGGTCGCTTTTCATCCACTTTTGATCATTAGCACGAATTGCTAAATTTACGCAGTCGGAGTCAAGTTTATATTTTTTATGATCCACAACTGAAATACTGTCATATGAAAAACGAGTGTTAGCAGCTGCTTTAAAAACCTGCTCTTTTTCTAAAAATTTATCTTCTGGAATTGCGTACATTGGCACATCTACATGCGCATTCAGGTATGGAATCGTGATACGCCCACATGTACGTTTCGCGTCAAATGTCCAAGTTGGATTTTCAGCGACTAGCGATTTAAGAGATGTATCCACTAAAAGTAATAGCAATTGATGCCCTATAATGGGTTTTTCGTTAAAAAATACCATTGGCAGATATGTACCATCATCAATATCCATTTCTTGAGGCGGCGTAAAATAGGGCTTATTCAATGTATTGTAGGTGAAACTACCCTGTGTCCAAAACCGTGGTGTAAGTTTCAAAAATTCAGCTTTCGCATCACTGTCAAGCTGCATGATTAACTCAGCAAATTTAACCTGATCGGAATCAGAAAGATACTTGAATTTAGTTGCAGACATTTCTTCACGTAGAGATGCAAAGCTTGTGTCTTTTTTAGAATGCTTTACTAAATTCTTTGCTTCAGCAAAAATATCTCGCGTACGCTCACGTACTCTTTGACGCAAATCTTTGAGATCGGCCGTTTCTTTATCGCTCAAGAGTAACTGTCCCATTAAACCATCTGTGCGGTTTGAATAGTAATGATGTAAATTCCAGTTCATGCCTTTTGATCCCCCAATTTAATAGATCTATTGATAAATGGTTCAGCTGTATATTCAAAAAAATCGCGCAATTCAGCTCGCTCGGTGTAGGCTTCTGCACCAAGTTTTTTGCCTAATCCAATCAGGGCATCCAAACTACTTCCCGAAGCATTATCTAAAGTAATATCGGAAGATGCTTCATTTGGAATCGTTGCATCAAGCTCAACATAATTTTCAGGAATTCCTAAAACTTTGAATTCCCTCATTAACATGAATCTTTGTAAATGCTGGTTAGCTGTCATCGTACTTAAAACTAGGCGTTCCCCCATGTTCCACAAACCATGATAGCCCTTTCCGCAATTTTGCTCTAAAACCTTCGGACTGATGCAATAGTTCTCACTTAATGTTCCCACATTCAGGATTTTTACATCTTTCGGTTGAGCATCAGGGAAGTCAGATTGCATGTCGATCAATACTTCACGGATACCAATCAAGCTTGGATTATTTGAAACTAACCCGCCATCAGCGAAATAATGGTTTAAGTCACTACAGTAATGCGGCTTAAAATAAGTTGGGGCTGCGGATGTAGCCATTGCAGCATCAATCAATTTTAGCTTACCATCTAATGTAAACATCGGGTTATGAGGGGTTTTAAAGAATTTCGGTAGCCCCGTTGATAAGTTTACAGACGTAACCATGACTCGACGTTGTAGATCATTGAATCGCATGTCTTCCGGAATCATGCTAGTCACCGCTTCTTTCAACGGTTCACTATTATAAATAGGGCGAAAAAGTGTTAATAGCTTTTTCCACTTGAATAGATGTAATGGAAAAATACTTTGAGCATTTTCTTTAAAAGTATCTCGTAAATCTCGCGCACTTTGACCACTTGCTAAACCAAGGGCTAAAATCCCACCAATAGATGTACCAGTGATCAAATCAAAATACTCACCAATCTTTACATCTGTTCGCTTTTCGCGCTCTTCAATAATATCTTCAAGCTCAGCCAAAAGACTAATGGTAAATAACCCACGTACACCACCACCATTCAAACTTAGAATCTTTATATCTCGTTTGTTTTCAGTCGCTTCCAAAATGTACTCATCTTTTTATGTTTACTACTAGATTGTGATTAAATAAAAGATTTCAAGCAATCAAAATGATTAAAAAAGCGACATATCCTGTCGCATTAAAACTACCTCATGGTAAAATAGCGTGATGTAGTTTCTAATCCCGATTTTATATATAAGAGATACAACTTTTAGAGCAACTCCAAGCTCTCATCACACTACTTCTAAACTTGCGTTGTCACAGCTCTGTCTTGTCAAAATCTCAAATTAAATAGCATAAAAAAATCAGATTCTTAATATATCAACAACCAATTTCAAAGCTGAAGATTGCTGTCTGCGATGAGGATAATAAAGATGGTAACCTGAAAACTGGATACTATATTCTTCTAAGACCTGAATTAAATCGCCTTGCTGGATCTCTTTTTCTACCATATCTTTAGGAATATAAGCGAGTCCCATACCTGATTTGACAGCTTGAGCAATATCAAAACTTTCATTAAATACCCATTGGGGATTAATTTTAACTTTAAATTCCTGTCTTTCTTTTTCAAACTCCCATGCATAGATTCCGCCTTGGGTCATTAATCTAAAACCAATACATTGATGTTGATCTAAATCCTTGGGGATCTGAGGGATGCTGTAACGCTGAAAATAATCAGGTGTTGCAACCACAGCCATTTTGACATCGTCTCCAATTCTCACAGCAACCATACCATCAGCCACCCGACTGCCGAACCTAACACCTGCATCAAAATGTTCAGCAACGATATCCACCATGCCGCTATTGGCACTAAACTCAACTTCAACATCAGGATAAAGATGGGCAATTTTTACCAATTTTGGAATCAGGATATGCTGTATGGCGTGGCTGCTGGCATTAATTCTAACTCTACCTGCTGGCGTATCTCGAAACGTATTTAATAATGTCAGTTCATTATCAATCTGGTCAAAACTAACACTAACGGTTTGTCTTAAACGCTCACCCGCTTCGGTGGGTGAAATGCTACGAGTAGTTCGATTTAACAATAAGATGCCTAAACGCTCCTCAAGGCCACGAATGCTATGGCTGAGTGCTGATTGTGAAACACCTAGTTTGCCTGCCGCCTTAGTAAAACTTCCCTCTCGTGTAACCATGAGAAAAGCATGCAGGTCATTATAGTTCTCTCTGCTAATCAAGGTGCGAACTCCTATTGCTCAATATCAGCCATTATCTTTATTACACGTTAGTCATTGTACCGTGTCTACTATTAATGAAGTCTATTCATAACTCTATTCTATTTTAGGTCCTTATTCTTATTTTCTATTCCTATACTGATGCATTTAGAAATTACTGGATAAGCTTCAATGAAAAAGGTCATTTTGATTGGTGCAAGTGGACACACATTTCAACGGATTATTTCCCCGACTACTTGAGCAGGATGATGTTCAGCTCACGCTATTCTCACGTAAACGAAAACAATTCTATCCATTAGAGAATAAGCGTGTATACCTATTTGAAGGTAATGCAAACAATGTAGAGGACTTGAAAAAAGCTATCGAAGGACAGGACATCGTCATTAGTACAATGAGCGATATGGATTTGGATATTAAAACTAATAATATCGTGAGAACCATGCAGGAACTTGGTGTACAACGCTTCATCACTATTAGTGCAGGTGGTATCTATAAAGAGCTACTCCAAGCATTTAATGAATGAGATAAACAAATGGTCGTTGTACTCGTCCAGTCAACTTGAGAACCGCAGAGATAATTGAGCGATCATCACTGCATTACATTATTTTACGACCTGTCTGGCTCACAGATAAAAATGTTGAAGATTATGAGCTCACTCAAAAAGGAGAAATGTTTAAGGGCACAGAAACCTCTCGTGCAAGTCTTGGACGTTTTATCGCTGAAATTGTAGAAAATCCTCAACTATATATCGGGGAAAATATAGGAATTAGCCAACCAAATACAGACGATGAAAAGCCAGCTGCCTACCGCTAAAATACTTTAGAACACTCCTTAACCTACATTTAGGCTGCCCATAGTGGCAGCCTAAATGATTATTGATGAATTTAAATTATAAATCACTCCTTAAAATATCAATTGTCATGCCACTTTCAACTGTGAAACCCATAGTGTTAAAGCAGCAGAAGTAATTAAAAGTATTGCACTAACAGCAAAGGTCGTCTGATAGCCACTATGATCAAATAGCAAGCCACCAACAGTTGAACCCAATGCAATACATAGTTGAACAATTGCGACAAATAAGCCCCCACCTGCTTCAGCATTATTCGGAAAAGTCTGGGCAATCCAGCTCCACCAGCCCACAGGTGCAGAAGTCCCGAGCAAGCCCCATAAACCCAACATCACAATGACTAAAACGGTCCATGTTCCAAAGCCAATCAGTGTGAATGCTATTGCTGCCATGAGAAGCGGAATAGCAATTAAAGTCCCATAGAAATGACGTTTTAATGCAAAACCAATCAGCAAAGTACCAACAAAGCCCATAACCCCAATGACAAACAGGGTAAAAGATAAAGTGGATACACTGGTCTGAGTCACCGTTTCCAGAAATGGACGGATATAGGTATAAAGTGAG
The DNA here is from genome assembly GCF_000367925.1 of Acinetobacter bohemicus ANC 3994. Lineage (GTDB taxonomy): Bacteria > Pseudomonadota > Gammaproteobacteria > Pseudomonadales > Moraxellaceae > Acinetobacter > Acinetobacter bohemicus. The sequence goes on along the minus strand of NZ_KB849176.1, from coordinate 579,690 downwards.
AACTGTCCCATAAACAGTAGACCTGTTGCCAACATGCCAACCAATACAATAGGCTGACGTAACAAATTAAGTATCCCTGCTGATGAATCGGAAGTAGAGGCTTTGTTTTTTAATGATGGTAGGCTGATCCATTGCCAGAAAAAGGCAAGTACTGCAACAGGTACCAAACAGAAGAAAGCGCCGCGCCAGCCAATCATTGCACCTAAATAGCTACCTAAAGGCGGTGCCACTACAGTTGCCAAGGCATTACCACTGTTAAAGATTGCCAAGGCTCGCGGCACTTGGGCTGTCGGTACAAGACGAATCGCCGTTGCTGCCGACATCGACCAGAAACCACCCACAACCGCACCAATTAAAGCCCGACCAAACATGTAGACCCAGTAATTTGGAGCAAGCGCAACTACTGCTCCTGAAACCGCCATTAATGCGGTCAAGGAAAGCAGCAGGGTTTTACGGTTGATACTGCCTGCCAGACGTGAAATCGATAGACTGGTAATAACCGCAAATGCACCTGAAATAGCAATACCATATCCAGCTAAACCTTTAGTAACGCTTAAATCCTTGGCAATCGGTGTTAGTAAACTGACGGGCATAAATTCGGAGGCGATCAATGCAAATACACACAAGGTCATGGCAAATACGCCACTCCAGTATGCAGGCTGCTGCTCTATCTCGGAAGATTGATGTGCAGGTGTCATAGGCTCTCTCTATAAAAATCAGAAAGTCATGATAAAGATACCGCACCTCCTGAATAAGTACCTTTCCATGAATAGAGTTATGAGGCTAATTCATCAATCAGGATTTAATAAAGCAGTTTCTCCAGAATAAAAATTATTTTAGCCCCGAATTTATGAATGATACTCATAGGACTATCCCGTTTTCAGGGGCTAATCCTTAACCACCTTCACCTTTATACTGATTATCGAATCATCTCAGCAGACGAGTGTGGTTCATGCTGACGTTTAAAACGTTAACTGCCCACCTGATCGGAGAGAACAACATGATGCAAGAAATTAAACATGACTTTTCGGTTGTCGGTGGCATTGCTCTACTTGTCCTGATACTTGGAAACAGTGCTTGTACAGAAGCAAAGACTAACGCAGGCCAACCTGCTTCAAAAAAGGTTTCCAGTACGAATATTCGTTTTGAAATTGAAGGCTCAGCTCAGCCTGTATTTGTTCGTTTAAAAGATTCACCTACTACACAAGATTTTATCAGGCAGCTTCCTCTTACTTTAGAACTGACCGATTATGCGGTAACAGAAAAAATTGCCTATCTGCCTAAAAAATTGACTTCACAGGGAGCACCAAATGGGCACTCAGCCAAAGCGGGTGATATTGCCTACTATGCGCCTTGGGGAAATCTCGCCGTCTTTTACAAAGACTTTGATGGTGTTGCCAACAGCCTCATTTATCTGGGCAAATTCGATACTTTGCCAAAAGCATTTTCAGGTAATAAGCCCTTTAAGGTCACGATCTCAATCGATTCAAAATGACAGGAATGAACCCTATGTATCATTACACATCAATAACATCACATCGTTTTATAAAAAAAACTTTTGCTATTCTTACCCTGAGTATTGGAGCCTTAGCTATGAACCAAGCCACATTGGCTAATCAGGACTTAAAACTCACCACTAAATGGGACAAGACCTTTGTTCAAAGTAACAAAGTCGAGCATCAAAAAGTGACGTTTAAAAACCGTTATGGCATTACCCTAGCTGCTGATCTGTATATACCTAGAAATGCTAAAAGCAGACTTCCAGCTATCGTGGTTGGCGGACCGTTTGGTGCAGTAAAAGAGCAATCATCTGGACTCTATGCACAAACTATGGCAGAACGTGGCTTTGTCACTTTAGCATTTGATCCATCTTATACAGGTGAAAGTGGTGGTGAACCCCGTAATATTGCTTCACCAGATATTAATACTGAAGATTTTAGTGCAGCTGTAGACTTTATCGGACTTCAACCCAATGTTGATCAAACCCGTATTGGAATGATCGGAATCTGTGGTTGGGGCGGTATGGCACTCAATGCGACGGCCGTAGATAAGCGAGTAAAAGCTGTTGTTACAAGCACGATGTACGATATGACCCGAGTAATGTCTAAAGGATATAATGATAGTGCTACACCAGAACAACGTAACAAAACGCTGGAACAGCTCAGTGCTCAGCGTTGGATCGATGCAAAAAATGGAAAGCCTGTTTATCAATCTGCTTACAATAAATTAAGTGGCGGTGAAGCACAGTTCTTAGTTGACTATAATGACTACTACATGACGCCTCGTGGCTATCATCCTCGTGCAGTCAATTCAGGCAATGCATGGTCAATGACGACACCAATTTCATTTATGAATATGCCAATTTTGACGTACATTAAAGAAATTTCACCTCGCCCTATTCTCTTTATTCATGGTGAAAAAGCACATTCACGCTATTTTAGTGAAACAGCTTATGAGGCGGCAGCCCAACCAAAAGAACTCTATATTGTTCCTAATGCCAATCATGTTGATCTGTATGACCGTGTTGACATCATTCCATTTGATAAGATGATCAACTTCTTTAATCAAAACTTAAAGTAAATATGATTTTAGCCAAGTTGAGAGGACTCACTCAACTTGGCTTTTTAACGATGTATTTAGGTGTTTCCCCCGGTCATGATGAAGCAAAGATATAAAGTTGCTCTCACCATATTCATTTTCGCAATATAATTTTCTATGTAAAATATTTCAACGTACTTAGAGCTTTTCACCCTTTTATAGGTCAGCTATAAATTCTGTCAAAGAAACAGAGAAGAAGTAACCTTATCTGCTTCTAGATAATTTAAGCAACATTTTGATTAACTTTTATCTCTTCCAATGCTTTTACCAATTTAGTTAAGTTTTGCTCTGGATCTAACCACCAATCTACCGTCAAAACCGATAAAACGCCCCAGCCTAGTCCATTTAAAGCAGTTGGTCTCAACTGAGTGCTGTAGCTGCTTTAGCATAGTTTTCACCATCTACTATAATACTGCAATATAACTACCCGAACTTAAATCATCCTTAATCGCTAAATCTACACAACTATCTTTCTGACCTATTCCAAGGTCCACACTCCAGCCTTGTTCTTGCAACTTAGTTTGTAGGTATCATACGAATTCTTTTTTAGTTTGCTGTTTACTTTGATTCACATAATTTAAATGCAACTGACCACTTCGAGCAAAAATGAGGAAGTCAAATCAGTGGATAGACAAAGGTGTTATTCAACACCTTGATAAATTGTGTAATCACTTCAAACACAGTAAAGACAATTTGCTAAAAGGTGCATTGATATCTATTCATAACCTCTATGAATCTACTTCAACATTCAGCTCTCATAAATATGAAAAAATAGCGATGACTTATAAAACATGGATATGTCTCTGACCACGAGTTAAGAGTTAGCTACTGAATGGTCATGGACGAATGATTAGAGATTGAAAAAGGATTAATTTATATGTCTAGCTTTGCCGAAATTGAAGAAAAAACAGCGCAACCATCACGGAAGGATATCAGAAAATCATTAATTGCGAGTGGCGTTGGGAATTTATTGGAATGGTATGATTGGACAATCTATGCAGTCGCTTCTATCTATATTGCCTCAGCTCTTTTTGATAAAGCAGATCCTACTTCAGCTTTACTCAATACTTTAGCAGTTTTCGCAGTCGGATTTGTTTCTAGACCAATAGGTGGATTTGTATTTGGTCCGTTAGCAAATAAGTACGGCCGAAAAAATATCATGCTCGTCACTATGGTGATGATGGCACTAGCTAGCTTAATGATTGCATTCATACCGTCTTATGAAAAAATTGGTGCATGGGCTTCAGCATTACTATTAATTGCTCGGCTGGTTCAAGGTTTTGCACATGGAGGTGAGACTGCAACTTCCTATGCATATATTGCTGAGATAGCTCCTCCACATCGCCGTGGCTTATGGTCAAGTATGTCTTTCTTTGCTGTAGGTGCAGGATCTTTAGTTGCAACTTTATTTGTTGCCATACTTAATATCATTTATTCAGATGCACAAATGTATGAATGGGTCTGGCGCATTCCTTTTGCGATTGGTGGTGTATTAGCTTTTTTTGCAATTTATTTGCGTCGAAATATGCTTGAAACACATATTGAAAGTGACAAAAATGAACAAGTAGAGGAGGTGAATTGGCCACTTTCGAAAATTTTAACCTCAGGATTTAAACTGTTTTGGTATGAAGCTGGTTCTACCTTAACTTTTTATACTTGGGTTTCATGTGCTGCTATATATGCGATTGGTATCCAAAAAATGCCTGCAAAAGATGCATTTATCATGAGCTGTATCGCGCAAGTAATATACTTGATTTGCTTACCATTTCAGGGATTGTTATCAGACTATATCGGAAGAAAAAACAATACGTTAATTACATACATCGGTTCTTCTTTATTGCTTTTTCCTTTATGGTCTTTAATTAGCAACGAACCTTGGACGTTATTAGTTGCACAAACTATTGGCCTCTTAACGATGGGCTTTTTAATGTCATGTAAACCAGCAGCAATGTCAGAACAAGTTCCAACAAAATATAGAACAAAGTTTTTTGGCGTCTTTATGTCGTTAGCTGTCACTATTTTTGGCGGTACAGCTTCTTACGTAAGCACCTGGTTATATTCTATTGATAAAGGTTGGATATTTAATATCTATCTGATTAGCGTTTCACTTATAGCAACAATTGCAGTTCTTACATGGAAAAACAATACAGGTATTGATTTAAATAAAATCAAATAATTTAACTACTTAAAAAGAGGTTATGTCATACATAACCTCTTTTTTAATGAGATAGATATGAAAAATATCAGATTTAAAGGTAGAACGGTTCTAGTTACTGGTGCAGGTAGTGGAATTGGAGCAAAAATTGCAGAGCATTTTGGCTTGTTAGGTGCGACTGTCGCGATTGTAGATTTAAATAACACAGTTTTAGAAGCTAAAAAAAATGAGCTTTTAGCAAAAGGCATTAATACTCTTGCCTGTTGTGCTGACATTTCTAATTATGAAAGTTGCAAAAAAGCATACGATTATTTTTATAATGAAATTGGATTTATAGACACTTTAATAAACAATGCTGGAATTTCTCCTAAGCATGATGGTAAACCTTATAAAATATGGGACTTACCACCAGAGGAATGGAATACTGTCGTCAATGTAAATTTAAATGGAACTTTTAATTTTATACGTATTTTAGTTCCAGAAATGATCAACAATAAATTTGGAAAAATTATTAATACATCATCGGTAGCCGCTCACGCTTTTTTACCTATTGTTTCTTGTCATTATAGTGCCACTAAAGCTGCAATTACGGGATTAACTCGTCACCTTGCAGGCGAATTGGGCCCTTTCAATATTAATGTGAATGCAGTCGCACCTGGGCGTATTGAAACACCGATGGTTACAGCGGTGGGTGAAGAGGTCAATAGTACATTTATCGCAGATACGCCTTTAGGACGTTTAGGTACGCCCCAAGAAGTTGCTGATGTTATCGAATTTTTAGCCTCAGACCAGAGTCATTTTGTGACGGGACAAGTCATTGATGTCTCAGGTGGATGGCTCATGCGGTAAAATAATGGGGTTCAACCCCATTATTTTTTAGTTTTAAGATCAAAATTGATTTGATTGAATTAAAGCTTGTTTTAAAGCTTCAGGTGTAATTTTAGGTACAAAATTTTTACTATAAGAATTACTTAAAGTATTTGAAATAATGGTATTTAGATCATCTTCTTTCAATTCATACGCATAACCTAAATCATAAAGTGTAGTGGGTAAATCAACTGACTTTAAAAATGCTCTTAATTCTTCAATAAAAATAGGCTCTCTTTTCTCTAAAACTGCTTGAACAACAGTTCCATAAGCAACTAATTCACCATGCAATTGTGAAGAGAGCTGAGGTACTGCTGTTAAGCCTCGAATAAGTGCATGAGCTAATGATAATCCACCACTTTCAAAGCCTAAACCACTCAGCAAGACGGTTGATTCCACCACTTTTTCAACAATACTCGTATTTTTTTTGAGTTTAACATCATCCAGTGCAAGCTTCCCCCACTTTAATAAATTGTGATAAGTACTATTCGCAAGTAGTAATGCCGTTTCCAAAGGTGGGGTTCCAAATGAATTTAGGCCATTTGAATTATGACATTGATTCGCTTCGAACATTTTACTAATAGCATCACCAATACCCGCAGAAAAAAATCGGGCCGGAGCTTGTACAATAATTTCTGTATCAACAATTACAATTTCAGGATTTGATTTAGTTTTTTCTACTGCTTGGACTTTATGAAACTCATCGTAAATAATAATTAAACGACTTGTAGGTGCATCATTAGAGGCAATTGTAGGGCAAATGACAATGGGAATATTCATCGATTTTGCGACAGCTTTTGCTGTATCCATGGCTTTCCCTCCCCCCAACCCAATGATGGCATTTGGAGAATACTTAAATATTTCTTCATTCAAAGAGTTAATAGTTTTATATGAACACTCTCCACTAAATTTGAAAGTTGAATAGTTAATGAAGTCAGCCTCTAAAGCACTCTTTGATTTTTTTAAAATACTCCCTTCAGTTGCTTGATCATAAATGATGGCAACACTCCTAAATTGATAGCGTTTAAGAATCTGACCTATACTCGATAGTGCATTTGGTCCTTGAATATATTCACCGGGGAAACCCATAATTTTTAACATTTTATTTCCTTATCAAAATGCGACTCAACAAAAGCAAGTGAGGATTTTTATATTTTGGATAATGAGAAACAAAAAATGCCATATCAATTGATGATCGGCATTTTTTGTAATGAAAGATAAACGCTTATCGAATAATTTTTTCGAGTTCTGAATCAGGAATGCCTATATTCTTATAGTGAGCACGTGTACTTTCAAGCTTTGTAAATACATCCTCATAACCAGTCGCTTTACCATATGGATCAACGTAAGTATAACCACCATGAACGATAAAGAGAGTAATCATTTCTGTAACATCTTCAGGAACAAATAAAGTATGTGTTTCACCAGGTGGTTCATATGCAAAGGATTTTTCTTCTGCAATCCAATCATGTTCTAAATAAAACCAGCGACCTTTTAAAACGACAGCGTGCACAGTTCCCGTATGACGATGACGTGATAAGACACCACTTTTACGTACTCGTAATAAATTTACATAATAACCAGCGCTCGTATTCAGCAAGAGTGGTTTGAAACTCACCGATTCTGATGTTGGAACCCATAAGTTATCATCCTCTAAGTATTTATCTAATACCCCAGGAAGAACCAAGTCGGCAGACATATACGGGACTTGTGGAAGCTGAAAAGGCATTAACTCTTCGTTATGTGTTGGTTCAGGGTTTCTTTGTGCAGTCATATTATTCTCCTTGAATATGAATCTTGAATAGACCAGATCTTAGCAAAAGAAAAATGGCTGTTGATTGCATGCAATTCAAAACATATGTGAATCTTAGGCAAGGGAATAAGTATTCAAATTTGCTATGATGAAATCAGTTCAAAGTAATTTATGTCTTTTTTTGAGGCCGCTATATGGATAATTATCGCCAAATGATGGCGTTTATATGGGCTTATGAGCATGGTAGTTTTTCAGCTGCTGCAAGAGCACATGATTTAACGCCTTCAGCAATGAGCAAATTAATCAATCGATTAGAAAATAGACTCGGTGTGAGATTGATCCTGCGAGGTGCTCGGCAAATCACCTTAACAGAAGAAGGCTTAGCCTATTTAAACAGTGCCAAAAATGTCGTTTCTGCTATGGCAGAAGCAGATTCCTTAGCTGAAGGTCTGCCTACAACAATTAGCGGTAATTTAAAAATAAGAACAATGCCCACTTTTGCTAGATATCAAATTTTACCTTGGTTACCAGAGTTTCTAGATAAGTACCCTCTAATCAATATAGATTTTGAATTAAATGCGGTATATCAGGACGATTTTGATCGTGGAGTTGATATTGCAATTTATGGAGGTGTCCTTCCCTCGTCCTCGAGAATTGCCACGAGAATTGGAGAAAGTGAGTGGATTACTTGTGCATCACCAGCATATTTAAAAAAATATGGAAATCCAATTCACCCAAAAGACTTATTGCAGCACAGATGTTTTCATTTTAATTTTGCCAGCAGCTGGAATAAGTGGGATTTTGTAGAAAATAATGAAAGTTTCATCATTCCTATAAAGCCTTTGGCATCTTTTTCTCAAGGTGATTTTTTAAGAGATTTATCGCTTCAAGGTGAAGGTGTAATACGATTAGCAGATTACCATATAGGTAATGATATTCGACTAGGCAAATTAGTTCCAATTCTAACTGAATACAAATCTAAAGTTAAAGAACCACTATATGTAATTTATGCTAACCGCAAATTACAAAGTCCTAGAATTAAATGTTTTATTGAATTTTTACAACAAAAACTAAAGTTACATCCATGGAAAATAGGTTTTTAATATAATTGCACGATTTTTTAAGTTTATTACTGACAACTTTGAAAGCTAAATTTTTAAAAACCTAATTGGAATATAACAAAAAATAAAAGAAGCCTAGCCTCCCATCTTTTATCGACTCGCTAATTTAGACTCAATCCATTGATTGATTTCCCATACTGACCACCAAACACGACCAACCGTGAACTTAGCCTGCTTTGGAAAAGTTGGGTCATATTGTTTATACTTTTTATTCCTAATGTTATAAATCGTTGCACGACTTTGTGTTTAAAATCTTGAGAATATTTAGCCATAGAAAAGCACCCTTCAAATTAGACTAAGAATATCCAACTTTCGGGGGCAGTTCATATGTTTCCCATTTTTATTTCGCATAAGAGATTTTATGTCAAATTAAAAGACACCTGTTTCCATGTAGATGGATCATCCGTGAGATTCTTGCCAGTTGGATCTACCGCCAAAAACTGTATATGCAATACTTTGTTGCTTAATACTGGTCTGCTTTCGGATATATATAGGTGGCGTGTTTTTCAAGATCATAGGGAGGGAAATAGAAGTCTTGCAGGGAATGCATCATTTTTACTCCTGACGAGCGCTGTTACCAGCGCCGCTAATTGAAACATAAGCATTAATGATGACTATTTAGCTACATCCTTCAGAGCATGCTGAATAAAGACTACTGAACTTTCCAGAGCCTGCAGCGCCTCTGGCTGAAGCGTGGAAAAGAAATGCCATGCATGGAACATGCCCGGCCAGACTTCTAGATTTACGCGCACCCGGTTATCACCAAGGTGGGTTGCCAGACGCATGGCATCGCTCAGCATCAGTTCGTTCTCACCAATCTGAATGAGTATTGGCGGCAGGCCAGTCACATCGGCAAAAACTGGTGAAGCCATCGGATGATTAGGCAATGCATCACTAAGAAAAGCACGGGCCAGAAAATCCAGTCCAGCCTTAGTGTTCAGAGGATCAAGACCTTCTCGGTTAGTCATTGATATTCCACTATGCTCCAGGTTTGCCCAAGGTGAGATAGAGACCCCTGCAGCGGGCAGTGGAAGCCCTTTGTTGCGTGCTGCAACCATGACTGTAATGACCATGGCTCCGCCTGCAGATTCTCCGGCCAGAACAATCTTACTGGCGTCAAAGCCCTGCTCAATCAACCACTCATACGCACGCACTGTATCTAGAACCGGCGTCGGAAAAGGATGCTCTGGTGCAAGGCGATAATCTGGCATGTAGACACGTGCTCCCAGCATGCTGGCGTAGTTACCGCCTATACCGTGATAGCCTGCCGGTTCGCCGACAATGTAAGCTCCACCATGGATATACATGACAATCGCATCGGTTTTCAAGGCATCAGGTATGACCAGTGTTCCGAGTACCCCGCCCATGTTCACGTCGTTAAAGCTAACGCCAGCAGGTGCAGGATTTTTTGCTAGCATGCGAGTATACGCATTACGGACTTCGCTCATAGGGGTAATAGTATCTTCACCTTTGAGAATCGGGCCGAGGCCAGCCAGGCTTTCTGACCATTCTTTAACGGCCTGTTTGGTTTTTTCATTAAGCATAAATATTCCGGTTTAAATTTGTATAAAATAACTACAGAAATATATGATATATCAAATATTAGGGAATATGATTCCCATATACAGGAACGCATAGGCCCCTAAATTACAGGAGTGTTTAAGGATGGAAATCAACAGAATTGGTGATATCGCCGCTTTTGTCGCTGTAGTTAAAGCGGGGAGCTATACCCGCGCGGCTTCTACATTAGGATTGACCAGATCGGCCGTCGGAAAAAGCATTGTGCGGCTGGAGTCCCGACTTGGTGTCCGCTTGCTGAATCGCACGACAAGACGGCTGAGCCTGACGGATGAGGGACGGATTATGTTTGATCGCTGCCGTCAGATACTCGATGATCTGGAGGAGGTTGATGCTACTATGGCCATGCGCAGAGTTCGTCCGACGGGAACTCTAAAGTTGAGTGCGCCACTTTCTTTTGGTCAGCGGCATATTCTTCCTGTTCTGGATACGCTTCTGAAGCACTGGCCGGATCTCCGGGCAGAAGTGTCTTTCACCGACAGGTATGTCGATCTTATTGAAGAAGGTTTCGATATTGCTATCCGAATTGGCGAGCCCTTGGATGATTCGCGTATCCTCACCCGAACAATAGCGACTCAGCATATTGTAACCTGCGCATCACCTGAATATTTAGCTTTGCGAGGAGTACCGGAAACGCCTCAGGCACTAACAGGACATGATACAATCTTTCTGCTCAGTGCGGAAAAAAGACGTAGCTGGCGCTTTGCTACTTCAGAGGGCACTTTTATCTATGAAGGTCCGGGACGTCTTAACCTCGACAGTTCAGAAGCCATGCGGGTATCAGCTATTTCAGGTTTCGGAATTGTTCATCTGCCTACTTATCTAATTGGGGATGATTTACGTAACGGAACGCTGATACCTGTTCTGGAGGAATTCCCTTTCCCTCCTGAGCCGATAAGGCTTATTTACCCCAGTAAGAAGCATTTGTCACCGAGAATACGCGCCTTTATAGATTTGCTGATCGAGAACTGGTCTTCTGGGGTTCCGTGGGAATAGATTCTGTATTAGCCTTATCCAACAACATGAAGAACTGCAATAACAAAACAAACGTAATCGTTCTCAAAAGATGCCAAGCAGATGTGCACAGAAAACAGCAATTCAACAAAGAAATCTGAATCCTGTGCTTGACTTGGAAATATTCATATAGGACATTTCTACTTGGGAATAACAGCTTATGTTAGAACCCATTTAAACTTTCCTTTAGCATCATTACTTTAGCTGAATCCGTGACAGTAATCATCGCATTATCACGGTTTTTATATGACTTTTACTATTCCACGCCTAATATTAAAAAGCGACTTTAAAGCAGTTTACTTTAGATCACTGCTATTGTTAAATTTTTATTTAACCTGTAGATAGATAACATTTAAATAAGTTAAAAATTATTTTGAACAAAAAATAAGGGAGCTGAAGCTCCCTAGATCAACGACTCACTAACTTAGCCTCAATCCATTGATTAATTTCCCAAGCGGACCATCCCACACGCCCTACTGTTAAATTAGTTTGCTTTGGAAGAGTTGGATCATACTGCTTGTGGCGCTCATCCATAATGTTATAAATCGTTGCACGACTTAAACCTGTAAATTGAATAACTTCCTTTAATTTAATAATTTGATTCATCTGAAAAGTCTGACCTGTGAACGCATTCATAAAATTTACTCCAAATCAATAATGCGAGCGTTACTGCTCAAATAATCAGGAGGTCTGTAAAAGATTAACTAATTCACTGCTCTCACACTCCCTTGCAAACCTTTCTGAATATCCTGTACAAATCCATCATCCTGATTGAGCTTATGTTTTGTCTTAGCTTTAGATTCAACAGGCTGTTGATCAGCTTCAGAAGATTTTTCCACGTAAAATTCTTCAACAATTTCCAGTCCCTCATCACCACCCACCTCAAACTGTGCATTACTCAAGCCTAGTCGTGCTGTTGCATCTAAGGCATTTTGATTGAAGCCTACGGTTTTACTTTGTTGGTCAATCTCCTTGGCAGTTTGAATCGCTTCTTGAAGGTTTGTGCCATCTCGTAAAGTTAAATCCACATAATACACAGGCGTTCGATAGCTTTGCATAGTGCTCTTGCCTCTTAAAGTGAGTTGCAGAGGTAGGCATGAAAGTAAGCCATTGGATGCTGCGTGGTAGTAACTCAGCCGAGCAGCCAAAGTGCGAATACTATTAAAGCCTGTGGTTCTGAAAATAAATGTCCCTAGTTCATCCGATTCATCTAAATTGACATGTAAGCGTCCATAAGGTTTACATAGCCCGCCTTGCGCCAATGGACATAAGTCAGGTGATGGACAAGGATGATGCTCTACCCCTTGATTGGTCAGTCGTTGGCAAGTTTCACCATTACCCACACAAACAGGACGGCCTGTTTGACGGTCAAATAAAGTGTACTCTGCACGTAGATTCAGTTCAGGATCATTGAAAATCATACGGACTGGAATTGAACGGAGTTTTTGATTCGGTGCTTTAGCTCGAAGTTGCTCATCCAGTGGATGTTTGATCCAACCCTCTTTATTTTGAATTTGGGAGGTCAAGGTAAATTGGTCATCCTTTTCAGGGACGCGTTTACCATTCTTTTCCACCATCTTACCGATACTGATTCGCCCGAGTATCGGTGGGGTAATCGCTAAACCTTTGATCATGTTGATTTCCTCTTTATATAAATTAAGTAAACATAAAAAAGCCCATGCTGTAGGCATGGGCTGATATGAGCTTTCTTGCTGGTATTTCGTGTGATGCTTGTATGAATAAAAATGGACTTATACAGCATTGGCGTAAATCTGAAACCGCCGTGTGCCTGACTTGTGTTGCGGAAACTGGTTTAAGTATTCAGGATGTTGTTGTAGTAACGCTTTACTATCTAAGCTGATCGAGTCCTTAGACTTTTTCCACGTCACTGAACCTGTTTTAAAGGTGGCACGTTCAGCCTGTTGCATCTTGGCCTGAAGCTGATGTTTAAGTAGATCGAACTGCTCCTGTTGCTTTTCAACTTGATTACGTACTCGGATCAGTTGCTCAAACTGTTGATTGGCTTGCTCATCTTCAGATAAGTCTGTCGTACTGAGTGGTACATGTTCTGGATATAAAAGTTGTAAGGCTTTAGCTGCCGATTCACTAGCATCGGCTTCCGGTGGGGTATCCTTTTCCACGCATTCCCAAAAGTAACGTTCCGCATTGACGATGTGCTGAATCACCGATTCAGAACGCGTGACTTTGAAAATTCGCGTTTCATGTCCACACAGTAACACACAGATATGTGCTGCTTGCTTGCCTGTGACTGCAAGTTGGTGTTGCACTTGGCAGAGTACATATAAAGGCACACCATCTCGCCACAGCTTGGCGCCATACTCCCCTGCGGTTTTACACTCCAGAATTTGTACGTCTTGACTCCCCACGACTGAGTAATCCAAGTTGGCTAACATAAAATGTATGTCTGGATCAGGGTGTTGTAGCACTGCATTGACCCGACGCACTTTGCTGTTGGTATGCATGCTGTAGTATTCCGCAACGAGTGGCTCTAGCCGCTTTCCCCAGTACAGCGGTGCATGACCTTCACTTTCATCTTCAATCGATTGTTGAATCCGTCCTGTCTTGATCATCCACAATTCCAACATCGACATATAGGGATTAAGGCCACACGCTGCGGCACAGTCACTGCTGCCAATGCCCTTACGTCGTACTTCCAGCCATTCAGCTTGAGTCATATTTTTAGTCTCTACAAAGCGTTTTGCGGTAAACAGCTTTGGGCGATTGGTGTGGATATTCAGTGTTGCATTGTTTGGATGAATTACGGCTGAGTTCATAGCTATTTCCTGTCATTGTTGAATTTTGGGCATAAAAAAAGCCGTGTCCGTAGACACAGCTTTTGAATGAGTGAGTTAAGTATTTGTAAGGTTGAGCATTTCAGTATTGCGATGAGTCTACTTAGGCTAATCAATAGATTGTTTGAAACTAAGCCAACATGCGTAAAGCTTGTTCCAGTCCACGTTGCTTAAGCCCTGCTCCAGCACCAAACCATGCAGAATCGAGACGGTGATCCTGACTCATGGCACGACGCTCGTGATCTGCAAATTCTGTGATACTGCAAAGCAAGCCATAAGCCGTATCTTTGGCTGAACTGAGCTCCGCTCCACGCCCCTGTCCGTTAAACATGGTCATGACTTTTGACATGGCTCGTCCATTCGGTTCAGTCTTGTTGTCAGCTTTAGTGGCTGAGTTGGCTTGTGTAGCTACATTGCGGTAGAACTGAATAATACCTTCATCCTGCTCGATTGGATTGAGACTGGTATTATTAAACACCGCATCAAAATACGCTGCCGCTTCAGTTTGTGTGACTTTACGCTGACTGAGTTGTTTCATTTCATACATGTGTTCATCCCATGCACGGACTGAAATCCCCAATTGCTGTTTGATCTTCTGGGCATCGAACTTAGTACTGTGCGGGACTTTAACCACTCCTGCGCTTGAGTTTTGTCCTTTTAAGGCAATCGCCAGTGTGTTGTTACACACCACACGGATTGAAGTGAATTGTGCTGTGGTTGCAAGGGTCCCATCACAGGCTGTGGCTAAGAGGATGTAGCCATTACTAACATCTTTACCCTTGAGTGATGTTGTTTGTCCTGTTCTTGCCAATGCCCAGAACTTTTTCCCGCCTTTGAGTACGCCTGCTGTTTCCAGTTCAAAGCCTGATTGTTCGGTCAGGTCTTTGTAGAAATATAGAATCTCTTTAGGTTGGACTTCCTGATAACGCTGACTGACCACAGACAATGGTGCATGGGTATCAGAGCGATATAAAACCCGTTGTTCTTCATAAGGCATGATGATGCTTTGTCCACGATCATTTTTAGCCATATAGCTGACATCTGAAGATTCAATCTGCCAGTCCATGCCTGCCTGCTGTGCCCAGACTTCGATCGGTTGATTTTGGGTCAGTTGGTTGCCTAAACCATGCCAAGGGGTCTCTCCGACATAGGCCATTTGTTCAAGTTGATGTGCCATGATTTTAATTCCTATAAAAAGTTAAATTGCTGTAAAAGGTAATTGGATAAATTCATTTAAAAATTAGTTACGCAGGCTCGGACTAAAATCGCGGTCACAGTCATTGCAGTAATAATGTCGGGTATAAACAGGATGAGAGCTTTTTTGAACTTCATCCTCGGTCATCAGCATCCAAATACCTCCAATCAATACACCCACTAAGGCGCCTGCAATCGGGGGGATATTTAAACTTTTAGAAACACTGATGCCCAAGGTCGCCAGTGCCAGCGGTGACATCACATTGTTTTGCGCTGAAGGTAAATTGCTGTTGATGACTAAATGTTGTGGAGATTCCAGCAGTACCGTGTCTCGGGACTGACAATAAGGACATGGCAAACTCATCTGAATAATTCCTGTAATAAAAATGAGTGAAATAAAAAAAGCCTGCTTTGGGGGAAAGCAGGCAAAACGTGAATCGGGTTATTGCATAGGGCTGTTTTCAAGGAACCGTATGCTTCTCATTCAGATGATATGTATCTGTATTTTTTTAGAATGTGATTTCAATCGATGCTTTTTTAGATCAATTTTAATGTCTTGATACAGGGATTAATTGACCTGATTTTTATCAGCGATTATGATGCAAGGGCTGGCCTACATTGCCAGTCGGTTTTGACAGACCGTTTACAAAAGGCGCACAACAAACGCGATATAGGTTTTTGTGCGTTCTCTTAAGTCACGCCTTTATGGTGAGGCTAGGAGGGGCACGCTTGCGTGCGCTGATTTCCTTTTGTATCAGTCTGTCAACCCTTCTAGTCTTGCCACCATTATTTGACAGTAATTTGGTAAGACTACTTCTGATCACAAAAGGAATAGTCAACTATGATACAATTTACTGTGCTTTATTCTCCTAAACTTTCTCCGCCTCTCAGGCATTTCATTCCGATTCATTTATCACACGCTTTTGTTGTGTTCTGATTGATTCAAGGCCCCAATTAACTGCTGAATTCATTTTGGTCAGTGGTGTTTTGTGCTGGATAAAAAATCATAAATTCATTGCACAGCTGATTTGAGTTGTCATTCTTGTATTCCGTAATAGCATACCTAGAACCTGTGACAGCCAATCAACATGTATTTGAAATTACAGTCAATTTCATATTTAATTTTTAAAACTTTAAAAATATTTGATGGGGAAATAATGGAATGAAATACGTTGCAATTGCACTGCTGACCAGCCTAGCTTTAGTCGGCTGTTCAAAACCACAAAACGATGCAAAGAACGAAGAAGTTAATCAAAGTATTGAAAAAATGTCATTGAATGAGGATACCCCTGCACAGGTGGTTGCCTCTCCTTTACTGATCGCTCGAAATAAAATCACCACTCCGCTGACAAAAACAGGAGAAAGCTTTCAGGAATTAATAAAAGATGAGGGGTATTTTTCTTTTTATCCGCCGTATCAAACCATATCTGGATTGCAGATGTTTGCTGAAAATTCGGATGCAGCAGACTATTGTGCAAATTGCGTGAATTTCCAAACGGTTCTGAACGACTTAAGAAATACTCTGGCTTTAAATAACGATCAAATTCTGGTGATCGGGCATACAGGTCAACAATTTCCTGCATTCAGCTTTGCTTTAGGTGACGATTATTCCTTACGTGCAGCACATGACACAGCCATCAATTATATAAGATCGACGATGCAAGTCATTCCACCGCAAAAAGATCAATTTGAAAGTACAGAACAATATCAACAACGTATTCAAGCACTTCAAAATGAGCTAGATATTAAAAATGCCAATCTGAATTATGATTTGAAACTTTTAGAAATCAGTTTAAATGCCATTTCTGGACAGAGTCTGTTCATGTCGAGCAGCTATACACCCAATGATCGACCAAGTGGCACGATTGATAATTTTGTTTACTATGATGCTGATTCGAAACAATTGCATTTTGAAAATATGAATTTCGCATCTGATCTGATCGTGAATTTCACAGCCCCATCCACGCCAGAGCTAGCACAAAAGATTATTACGGCTAGTGGACAAAAGTATGTCGGTTACATTTTTAACTTTAATCAGAATAAATTGGCGTTGGATAGCTTAGTCATTTATCAAGCCAGCACCACTCAAACTGGTTCAGCAAATGAATCTATCGCAATACTTGAACCGAGTACGATGTCTTTTCAACGAAAGCATTTCAACGGTATCGAAAATGCTCGATTAAAGAAATTTGATATTCCATTAAAAAAGCCAATTAACTTTGATTTTACTTTGGATAACTACACGCCGATCGAGAATGTGTTTAAAAAGATCGGTGAGTGATTCTCAAACTTATCAAGATCAAAAATTGATCTTAAGAAACTATTAAACATACAAAAATGGGCTTCCCCCTGTAGATCACCATATTCGATTAAGAACAGGTATTTATAATGAATTTTATTCCATCTATTTTTTTATCTAGTGTGCTGTTGCTGACTTTAACAGCCTGTAATTCAGGCAATGATGCGCCAGAGCCTAAAGATACCCAAACGCAAACAAGCGCTGCTGAGCATAGTACTTCTGATCAGTCTGAGACGACCAATCAATCCGAAGATGATTTTGTCGTTGATAAATCATTTTTAGAAAATGGCGCTGATGCTGAGCAAATGACCGAACTGTCACAGGAACAACCGATCCAAGAACAGTTTGAAGTGCGTGTCCATCGTGATCATTCGCAATATTCCGGGACAGGCTATGTAGATAAACTCAATATCATGTCACTAAATGATGATCCAACCACCCTGACCAACGTATCAATCAATCGCGGTAATTGTAGAACCAAAGGTTTTTATGATTATCAAAATATGCGCTATGGCTCAGTGGCTCAGGTCTATCTGGGTTGTGCTGCTGAAAATGTGCGTGAGGTGACCCTCACCACCAACAGTGGTTTGACCTATACCTATAATTTTTAATTAATGACAGGAATCCATACAAGTATAAAAAAAGGCGTTCTATATTGAACGCCTTATGCATCAACTACTTCCCCTTAACAGGTATATTACCTGTGTAGGTTTGCCACAAATATGAAATATGTTCACTTGCATATCGATAAATTTTGAATGGTTCATTGCAAAGCTCAATCTGTAAACGCCAAAAGCTACGCGTATCACTGTCCGCGAAATAACAATATTTTTCCAAAACTTGATATGGCGACCCTTGCATAAGCTCATACCCCTCTGCTAAGCACGTTCCTTTCCATTCTTGTAAAATAAAATCTGAATATTGTGCTTCATCACCAATGACATAAATCATTGCATGGATCACGTAAATACCATTTAATGACTTTACAATACGCCATTGCACATCATACAACTTGCTAGTTAACTCATCGGACTTATGCAAACGCTTCAGCCAATCACGAGTAATCTTCGGTAATTTAACTTCATCATGGAATTGCAATGGATTGATAAAAATACACGGTAATTCCAAGAACAAGCAATTCAATTGCTTATGCTTATCCACACAGCGTTTAAATACTGCCTTTTGTATTTTTATTTGCTCTGTAATAGGCGCTATAAATGTAGAATTTTCCAGCGCAATTCGTCTTTTTACAAACTTAAATTTAAACTTTTCATGAATATTTTCAGCATTCGCCAGACTATAGCTCAAATTACCGTAATGAGAAAAACCTGCTGAATCCAGCATGGCATTCCAATACGGATTCAGTTGAAATCCATGTAGTGCTACACGGTAATGATTCAACCACGATAGAAAATTCAAGAATGCTCGATAGTCTTGATCCAGACATTTCGGTGCACGTTTGTCCCGTACCAAAAGCTTTCCATTTTCAATTCGACTGGCATTTCTTACACTTTGACTTAAAAAATAATGTGCTTGAGTATCCAACGTAAACGGAAAAAATTGTGTCTGTTGTAAAGCTTGGGTTTGAGGAATTGCAGCATAATGTGTCATTTTATGCACCCTTCTGCTTAGTATTTACGGTAGGTTTTATTTTAAAACTCGTACCAAATACACGGACAAAATAAGCCTTTTTATCAGTTAGCTCTCGCTCTTTTTGCTCATCCTCTAGAATCCGTTTATGTACAATAAACTGATCTCGTTTCGTGATATATCGGATAACTTCAATCAAAATGCGATATTTATCTAAATCATTACGCTGTACTGTGCCAATACCAATCTCTAGATATTTGCCATTATGTGCATCAAGATTGCAATTATGGTAAGCACCTTCACTACCAACCACTTTTTTCCAAATCTCACCGATTTGCTGTGCTAACTTAATATCCTGTGAATGCTCACGACCATCCAAATAGAAAAAGCAGTGGTAGTGATAGCCTGTATGCTCAGCAAATTCCAGTTTCCACGTATACCCTAATACATGCAAACTCTTAGTACGCTTTATATACCGAAGGCATGTTATTAAATCTTCTTTAACTTGGCTAAGGCTTGGATCTTGTGTTTTACCATAACGAAAATCAATACGTACAACAACGATTCTGGAATGTTTAGCCAGTATTGCATCAACACATTCTGTTGCAACTTTCTGCTGATATCGCGAGCGGTCCATTCGCTTCTTTTGCTGGTACTTAAATTCTTGCTCTTGAGTAAGCTGATATATACGTTCAACAAATTGATTCATTAGCTGAGTAAAGCTGATAAATACCTTAGCTCCAGCTGGACTGTTCACCGCAAAAGGCTCATTTGGAATATTAAAAAATGAATGTAAGTCTCTACGGTCAAATTGGTTTAAAAGTTCATTAAAAGCCTGTACAACTATTTTACTATGTTCACAATCATATTTTTCTAATGGCTTACAACCTTGTTCAATCACTTTTTTAAGTAAATGTATTAACTGCTTATCAACCATTCCGGACTTATTATAGGGCTTCTTAAGAGGATTATTTGCATGTAACTCCTGATAAGCCTGTACATGTTGTTTTTCAATTATTCTATTAACCAATTCTATCCGAACAAATATTTTCTCAGCTTCAGGGTTAGACCGAATAACATAGTGATCAAATTCTTCATTATATTCCGTTAAATAATCTAGCACCAATGAACCTGTATGCTGATCATCTGCTGCATTTAAGCATCCGTCATACATAGAATTGAGTAATAGAAATTGTTCTTCTGCTGTGACTGTCATTTGAACTGACTGATCTGATGGATCAGTTTCATTTATTTCTGTTTGCTTTTTCAGAAATGGTTCTGGTACATGTGTTAAGTATTCATTGGATAAAACTGGTTTCTGATTATTGTTCATAACATAGGGTATGTGGTTCATGATAATAGACTCATCAGTAATTCATTACATTCAAGCTTATGGATATTAAATTTATTAAATATTTATATAATTTAATTACTTATAGTTAATAGGTAATATATTAATCATATAAGTTCCACAAATAGCCGAATGCAGACCACACCATAAATCCATCGTATTGAAACTCAGGGTTTACGGTGCAATCGAGGTATGGGTTCGTTTGGGGTGTGTTAAGTTATCGCGCTGATGGCATCAACTTTTTTTCGAATTTAGCCAATCAACGATGTCCTGCTCAAACCAGCCTATAGCGGACAAACTTAGCTTTATAGGTCGCGGGAACGACTCATCGTAGCGTTTCGATTTTGGGTTAATTTTCTCGTAAATAGTTGATCGGCTCAGCTGAGTTAGTACAGTCAACTGAGGTAGTTTGATAATTTGCGTATTCATATTTTCACCTGTCTAGATCCAATAATCTGTATTGGAAACAAACGCAGTTTCAGTTAACCTGATCCGAAAAGACAGCAATACAAAATTCGCACAATGAGTTCTAAAGCACCCTCACCTACAGATTTTCTACCATTCAAAACTACTTTGATTTTTTATAAACGCATATTACAAACGCTTAATAAAAAAAGAGAATTTGAGAACACATATCCCATACTATTTTCTGAGCTTTTAAGATTTAAAGCAGAAATTGGAAGTTTTGTAAAAATCCAATTAATTAAGTATTGGAAGGTTGAACATGCTGAACAGGAAGTATCATTATTTTTAAAAACAGAATCTTTTCTAGAAAGGTTGCTCGATGCATGCCAATGTGGAAAGATGAAAATCACACAGCAATTTATGTTTGACCACATCTTTGCCAACTATGGAATTAACATAAGCTCAATACACCACATATACACTCAGGTTACAGAAAAGTATGTTGAGTTTTTAAAACACTATGATCAAACATTCCAACAATACGAATGTGATGTTTTTCAAGTATTTTCTAAGTTTAGTATCGCAGCTATCACCACTGAAATTGATCTAGAACAACTTTATACCGATTATTTAATATTAGAAGCATATGCCTCCTCCAGTCCAAGCAACCCAGAAATACGATATGCTTACTTGAATTATATGCAGTCTTATACTCGATATCCTGCTTTTCTATTCACAGATTTCAATCAAGCTTTCACAGAAGTAAATATTAGTGCGGATCCAGCTGAATACAATTTTTTAGGCTTAAATGTACCGTTGATTGAAGATACGACAACTTTAGCTCAAACCTTATCATCATTTTTAGTCGAATTTTATGTTCATAAAAGTTCCTTCGACATTAGTACTGCAAAAACAGATTCTGATATCGCAAAATCAACCCAGCAAGCTCAATCTATTATCGATCTATTATGGGCAGTTGAACCAATCCTAAATAAAAATACTAAAAAAAAATCAGACACCAATACGGTAACTTATAAAGAAGTACGTGGAGAAATGGTCGCACTGCTTTATCATGACTTTAATAGAACACATCATACAGTCGAACTTGAACAATTTAGACTAACTGAGAAATTAAAGGCTGATGCAATCATTCTTGATACTAATCGGCCGTCAGAAAAACTGATGCTACTTAAGCAATTAAAAGCACATTACCAAAAAAAATATGATGAATTAGTAAAACCCATAGACGGTAATCAATTCATGCGTTATCTATGTAGCCTGATTAATTCTAATTCGGACTTAGCTGCTCAAACACTTCCACTCAAAGCAAAACATGTGAATGCTATCTCTTATAAATTAAATAAATTTGAAATTAACAGCATAGAAATGTCGAAAGACAATATTACTACAGGTGTAAAAAATTACCGAAAAAAACTACATAGTGGTATAGCTAGATTCTTAATTACCTAAGGCGGCAGATATCTTAACGCTCCGTGGTGATGCACCAAAGCAACAAAGTTATGACTTAAAATGAACTGCTGACCTCTAAAGAATATGGACAGCTTTATTTTTTTACAGGCTACCAATTATTGTGAGCAAAGCTAAGAATCAATACTAAAAGTAGATAGAAATCTAATTCTATAAAAGCTAAATATTCGCAGAATATTTATACCTTCAGTGAGTCTAGATAATCCGACCAAGCTTGCATCATCACCTTGCGCTCATCAAGATATCGAGTACGGTTATACGCTCGCCCATGCATATCTCGGACTTGATGTGCCAGCTGCTGCTCTATACGCTCAATTGGAAATTTTAAAACTTCATCAAGTAACGTCCGTGCAGTAGCTCGAAAACCATGGCCTGTCGTTTCACCATTTTCAAACCCATATTGCTTAAGGCGCTTATTAATTGTTGAGTCACTAATGACAATTTGCGAATTACGCATCGAAGTAAAGCAATATTCAGTTTGTCCTGTAATTACATACAGATCTTTAAAAAATGAAAATACTTGATCCGACAAAGGAACGATGTGCTCTAGTGCTGTTTGATTTTTTGTTTTGGGTGGTGTGTATTTCCACAATCTATTTTCAAAATCAATATCAGCCCATTTTGCAGCACGCAACTCGCCTGGGCGAACAAAAACATGCGGTAAAATTTTAACAGCATAATCAACTACAATTTCACCACGCCCAAAGTTTTGGTCTATATTTTTCAACAATTGGCCCAACATTTCAGTATCAGTAATAGCTGATCTATGTTGTACCTTTCCTGTTTTTAAAATTCCACTGATCTGATCAGCTACATTAAATTGACACAATCCCAATGCAATCGCATAGCGATAAACTTGCGAAGCCTTACTTCGCATCCGTTTAGCTGAATCTGTTTTGCCTTGTTTTTCGTATAATCGACAAGCATCTAAAATCTGTGCAGCAGTAATATCTGAGATAGGATAATTACCTATCGCCATATATAATTTAGTCCAAACAAATTCATTACGTCGTTGCGTGCTGGGTTCAAGCTCTTCTGTTTTGCGATATTCTTCAGCTACAGCCTTAAATGTATTATTTAAAGCAAATTGAGCTTTTTCCTCAATTTTCTGCTTTTCAATAGCCGGGTCGATTTCTTGAGCAATTAATTTTCTATATTCAGCTCTTTTTTCACGTGCTTCCGCTAAAGACACCTCTGGATATGTTCCAAACGAAATGCTGTTACGCTTTTTACTTATTGGCCTTGTATAGTCAAAACGCCAATAAATATATGCATTTTTATCAATAATAAAAAAAAGTCCATTACCATCGGCAAGCTTAACCAATGCTTTATTTTCTTCTTTTCTGTGATTAGTAATCGCAGCTTTAAGCTGTTTGTCTGTCAGACTTATAACGAGTTTTGCCATGTTTCACGGTAACTAAAGAAGTTAAATTCAAACTTACCGCAACTCTTACCGTTATTAGTTGCGGTAAGTTGTGGAAGTCACGGGACACCATGAAACAAGAATAAGCTTAAAACCCTTTATTTTCAATATCTACAGAACATCTTAGGATGGGATAAAACAGGAATTTGGTGCGCTCAGCGGGACTCGAACCCACGCCACAGGCTTCGGAGACCTGTACTCTATCCAGTTGAGCTATGAGCGCTTCTTTCGGAATGCGCACATCATAACAAAAAAAACCGTAAGGTAAAGCAACTATCTATAAGTCATCATTTTTTGTGCTCATACTTTAAACAATGTTCCATAATTGCAACACAGAATTCCGCCTTATTCACTTGGTTTATTACCCAAGATCACTCACAATACTCATACTATTCACCATGTGAGAATTTCATGACTGATGCATTGACCTTGCGAGACGTATCTAAAACTTATCGAAATGGTTTTCAAGCGCTAAAAGGGATTAACTTAAGCGTGCCTGAAGGTGAGTTTTATGCCCTCCTTGGACCCAATGGCGCAGGTAAATCAACCACCATCAGCATCATTAGCTCACTCACAAAAAAAACATCTGGTACTGTTGAAATTTTTGGGCACAATCTAGACACCCATCCTTCAGAAGCAAAACAATGCTTAGGGGTTGTGCCGCAAGAATTTAATTTTGGTCAATTTGAAAAAACCTTTGATATTTTAGTCACTCAAGCAGGTTATTACGGCATTCCCAAAAAAATTGCCGAACAACGTGCTGAACAATATTTAGAAAAACTCGGTCTCTGGGACAAACGCGCTATTCAAGCGCGTATGCTATCTGGCGGTATGAAACGTCGCTTAATGATTGCTCGTGCCATGATGCATCAGCCTAAACTGCTCATTTTAGATGAACCCACTGCCGGCGTAGATATTGAATTGCGTCGTTCAATGTGGGATTTCCTCACTGAAATGAATGAACAAGGCACTTCTATTATTTTGACCACGCATTATTTAGAAGAAGCTGAAATGCTCTGTCGCCGCATTGCCATTATTGACCGCGGTGTGATTAAAGAAGATACCACCATGAAGTCTTTCTTAAATCAGCTCAGTGAAGAATCCTTTATTTTCGATTTGCTCGAACCGATTCAGCCTATTCACATCGACATTATTGGTGTGCGTTTCAATTTAATTGATCCCACAACCTTAGAAGTGACAATGGACAAAGCACATACCCTAAACGAACTGTTTC
This sequence comes from Acinetobacter bohemicus ANC 3994, assembly GCF_000367925.1. Lineage (GTDB taxonomy): Bacteria > Pseudomonadota > Gammaproteobacteria > Pseudomonadales > Moraxellaceae > Acinetobacter > Acinetobacter bohemicus. The sequence continues at coordinate 554,807 of NZ_KB849176.1, read as the reverse complement.
AACTTTTACAAGCACAAGGCATTCAAGTGGCGAGTATGCGTAATAAATCAAATCGCCTAGAAGAACTGTTTGTGAAAATGGTGGAAAAAAATCTTGAAGGAGATGCGCAATGAACTTGAATCAACTCAGTGTTGCGCTCTATACCCTTGTGCATAAAGAAGTACGTCGTTTTATGCGTATTTGGCCACAAACGCTCTTACCACCTGCCATCACCATGAGTCTATACTTCGTGATTTTTGGTAATTTGGTCGGTTCACGTATTGGTGAAATGGGCGGCTTTAGTTATATGCAGTTTATTGTGCCCGGCTTAATCATGATGGCGGTCATTACCAATAGTTATGCCAATGTCTCTTCGAGTTTCTTTAGTGCTAAATTTCAAAAAAGCATTGAAGAACTCATCATGAGTCCAGTCCCATTACATATGATTCTTTGGGGCTACGTGATTGGTGGTGTGTGCCGTGGTGTTTTGGTCGGCATTATTGTCACCAGCATGAGTATGTTCTTTACTGACTTATATATCACCAATTGGTTTGTGACTATATATACAGTATTAATTACATCCCTCCTGTTTTCACTTGGGGGACTTATTAATGCGGTTTACGCCAAGTCGTTTGATGATATTTCAATTATTCCAACATTTGTACTTACACCACTGACGTATTTAGGTGGGGTATTCTATGCGATTAGTGCTTTAAGCCCTTTTTGGCAAAATCTCTCTTTAATTAACCCGATCGTATATATGGTCAATGCCTTCCGTTTCGGCATTTTAGGTCATAGTGATGTCAATGTTTCCGTTTCATTAAGCATCATTACCTTATGCTGCGTTGCGCTTTACGGCATAGCTTACTATTTACTTTCTCGTGGTTCAGGAATGCGTGAATAATGACTGTAGAACTCTCTTTATTAGGTAAAGACACCAACTATCCAACAGAATATCAACCCGATATTCTGTTTCCTATTGCACGTGCACCAGCGCGTGAACACTATGCTCATGTTGAAGGCATTCAACAAGGTCAGGATTGGTGGCATGTTTTTGAAATATCTTGGTTAAATGCAGTAGGCATTCCACAAGTTGCTATTGGTCGTCTTGCTCTACCCGCATCATCACCGAATTTAATCGAATCAAAATCTTTAAAGCTCTACTTTAATAGCATGAACTTTACCTCGTTCGAATCAAAAGACGCTTTTATTGCTACGGTAGAAAAAGATTTATCCGCAGCCGCAGGTGCACCAGTCACCCTTAGCCTCTTCCAAGCCGATGATTTAGATATTTCGAAACCTGAGGGCATTTGTATTGATGATTTAAGCCCTGAGCGCTTAGAAACGCATCCAGATGCAACTTTATTAAAGTTAGACACAGAAAATACTGAAACTGTCGATATTCAACTATATTCACATTTACTACGCAGTAACTGTCCAGTCACAGGACAACCCGATTGGGGCACCGTTTTTATCCGATATCAGGGTAAAAAACCTTGTTATCGCAGTATTTTAGCTTATATTATTTCTTACCGTCAGCATAATGGTTTCCATGAACAATGTGTGGAACAGATGTTTGCCGACATCTGGCAAAATTTTGCACCAGAAAAACTGATGGTTTATGCAACCTATACGCGTCGGGGTGGATTAGACATTAATCCTTGTCGTGTATCGGATCTCACATGGATGCCTCGCCCCATTCGTTTGGCGCGACAATAAAATGAAAAATATTGAGGTTTTTTGACATGCCATTTTTTGGTTTTATTCCTTCTGCAGAATTATTAACAAGCATTCAAACAGGTCAGGAAAAGAAAAATTCGAGCGAGCCGCTTTACCCTTTACGTGACAAAACAGCATTGCTAATTAATGATGAAATCATTGATGGTATTTTGACTGAACTGATTCGTCGTTTTCCACCGAGTGATAAACGCGATACAGCAGAGAAACTTGCCGGTTATATCAAATCGACCGTTGCTGTTTTATTAAAACAGCTCATGGGTAAATCCTCAAATGATGTTGTTAAGCAATCCATTGATTTTTCTGAAAAAAGTTTATTTAAAGATGCAGCAGGCAACTTTCGTGTTGGTGAAACTTTAGATGCAAATTTGGTGACAAATCTCAAAAATAGTTATGCTGAAATTAAAGCGGGAAATGACGTTAATAAAGCAGCGTTAGCTGAACTTTATAAACAATTTGCAGATGCCACAGTCCATCATTTTATGAATGACTTTAATAAGACGCTCGATTTAGGCCTGATCAAACGTAAAGCTGCGGATTTTGGTTCGACTGCGGTCATTAAAGCGGTGCATATTGCCGTGGATAAAATTATCCCAAATCTCAATAAAGATGAGCTATTGGTACTTGCTGAATATCACGACACATTATTTCATGTTTAAGCTTTTTTAAAATGCTCGAAAACCTAGCTTTTGCTAGGTTTTTTTATTGCAAAATATTGATATATATTATCTAAATACAAGTTTATGTTAGCATCGCCTTTGCATTAATCCACCCAAAAAAAGTCATGTCATCCAGCCCGCAATATAGATTTTTTAGCCAAACCCAAGGCGATACTGTAAACAGCATAATATTTCCCTTTAAATGGCAACTTTTACATTTTATTCATCCCGATTATTTTATATTTCGTCATTCTTTTTAAAACGATGTTCACTAGACTGAATTGTTTTCAGCAGTATGGTCGCTGACTTGCAAGCAGTCTAAGTTTGTCGTTTTTTGTATATGTATTTGTTAACGCTGGCATGGTCAGTGGTATCTTAGCTATATATAGCAATTCGGCTTCCTTGTTTGAGTTATAGCGGTACTGCACTGATGACTACTTTAATAGCTGCTTTTAGCGTTGTGATGTCTATCCATACACACAAATGATATTTTTGGAACTTTGAGCAATATGTTAAATATCCACTTTTATAACAAAATGAAACGTCTTCCTTTACTTGTTGGTGCGCTTTCCATCACCAGCTTCTGCCAAGCCAATGATTTTTACAACCATCCCGGCTATAGCAGTTTTAAACAGAAAACCATGCAAACCTATGGTTTAAGTGCAGAACAAATTGACTGGGCCATGAATGGCTCAAAAAACCTACCCAATATTATTAATATTATGAATCGTCCCGGTGAAAGTAAGCCATGGTACGAATATAAAACCAATTTTATGGCTGAAAGTACCATTCAACGTGGTGTGCGTTTTAAAAATCAATATGCCGACACCTTAAACCGTGCCGAACAGCAGTTTGGTGTCCCACAATCGATTATTTTAGGCATTTTAGGTGTGGAAACAGGTTTTGGCGCCAATAAAGGCAATTTCGTCACTCGTGATGCATTAGCAACCCTAGGCTTTGGCTACGAACGACGTGCACAATATTTCCAAGATGAACTTGCCGCACTCATTGCATGGACATACAAAGATGGTGTTCCAACGCATTCAGTGGTGGGTTCTTACGCAGGTGCGATTGGCTACCCTCAATTTATGCCAAGTAACATTCCAAAACTCGGTGTGGACTACGATGGAAATGGACATATTGATCTTCGAAATTCTGCGGTCGATGCCATCGGTTCAATTGCAAACTATTTAGCTCAACACGGATGGCAGCGCAATCAACCCATCGGTTTCTCAGCTCGCTACACAGGAAACAATCCTGAATCCATTATTGCCAAAAATTTGGAACAACCAACACCCTACGGAGCCTTAAAGAATCAAGGGATTACGCCAACTAATCCGATTGTTAAAATAGATGACTTAGATCTGGTTAATGTGATTCAACTTCAAGAAAGTTATGCACCGATTTACTATATTACTTACCCTAATTTCCAAGTGATTACGACTTATAATAAGAGCCGTATGTATGCGACTGCCGTATGGCAATTAGGCACTGAAATCGCTAGTCGTTGAGACTAGCTTTTACTACAAACAACAAAAGTCAAGATTTTATTTTACAAAATAGTGCACAAAACACACATTTTAAATAATATGTTACAATATTGATTATTTTTTAACCAAAAAGTGATATATTTTCACCCTTTTTGTAATTATTTCAATTAAAGAGTAGACAGCTTTAGCCTAGCATGAATATTATCCATCTCGTCAAATGTAGTTGCAAAAGAGAATTAACAGACTTGATTGCCGATATTTCAATCGTTTAGATGAAGTTAAGCACATGGTCTTTAGGAGTTTAATAATGCAGTCTTCGCTTAAGTATATTTTAGCTTTAACCACCACTTTTGCCCTGAGTCAGTCTCAAGCAGAAATGGTTCAGTCATCATTCAGTACGGATAATGACAACACTCGCTTAGCCACGCGTGTCTTAAATAAAGATGCTCAAAAGTTTAACTCTCATTTTTCAAATTTAAATAGCCTTTCAATCACTGAGCGTTCTGGCGATAAAATCCGTCGTGAAACGATTGCAGCAAAAATTGAAATCCCTGAAGACGAGCCTTCAGTGATTGAAAAGTTAAATACCGTTGCATCCAATACTGTACGTAAATTCAGTCAGACTGGTGCAGCATCTTGGTACGGTCGCCAGTTTCATGGTCGTAAAACAGCAAGTGGTGAAACATTCGATATGAATGGATTAACTGCAGCTCACCGTAGCTTGCCATTGAACTGTTATATTCGTGTTACGAATAAAACCAATGGTAAAAGTGTAGTGGTAAAAGTAAACGATCGTGGTCCATTCCATGGCAACCGAGTTCTAGACTTGTCTTACGGCGCAGCTAAGCAATTGGGTATTACCAACGCGGGTACAGCCAAAGTGAATATTGAACGTGTAGATGGTCCGAGTTCATAAGCACATGCAAAACTTCTAATACGTTTGACTTAAAAAGCCACTTGATGTGGCTTTTTTAATGCCTGAAAAAACTTTGTTTTAAGCATCATCTTAGTGTTTAATAAATACAGCATATAAATAACGATAAGAGTTGAGGATGAACACATTGTTGAAAATCCAAAAGCGCCATACACATCACTTGATAACCAAATGCATCATTTCATCACTACCAGTCACATTGCTTGTTGCATGTGCAAATTTACCTACAGCACAACATCAGCCTGTTCAAGAAAAAGCGTCAAATACACTCTTGGTTTATGGCGGTCCCATTTTGACCATGGAGGGAATGCAACCCACCTATGTCGAAGCATTACTGATTCAAGCCGGTCATATTCAGTTTAGTGGAAAACTTGAACAAGCACGCAAAATGGCTCCTCAAGCACAGCAGCTCAATTTAGAACAACGTACAGTCATCCCTGGTATCATCGATGCACATAGCCATGCCAACAGTGTCGGCTTACAACAAACGGTTGCGAATCTTTACCCTCCCCCAGATGGAACAGTGACCGATATCAACTCGCTCATTGTTGCTATGAAAAGCTGGCAGCAGCAAAACCCCGAATTTATTCAAGCCACATCAGGCTGGATTATGGGCAACGGTTATGACGATGCGCAATTAAAAGAAAAACGTCATCCAACGGCAACAGAACTGGATCAAATTTCTAAAGATCAGCCAGTCTTGATTCTGCATCAATCTGGACATCTCGCATCGGTCAATCATAAAGCTTTAGAAATACTCAACATCAATGCAAAAACACCCAATCCATCCGGTGGCGTGATTCGTCGGATGAACAACTCCATGGAGCCAAATGGTGTGCTTGAAGAAAGTGTTGTTTTTAGTGCCATGATGCAGGCGTTTAAAAATGTCCCACCCGATATGATGCAGAAAATGGCGCTCACAGCTATTCAGACTTATATTCAAAATGGCTATACCACCGTTCAGGAAGGTCGTGCGGATGCTGGAACAAGTGAATTGTGGCGAAATTTAGCCAAACAAGGAAAATTACCGATTGATCTGGTGTCTTATCCCGACATCATTAATGAAAAAGCATACATGCTTAAGCATGGTACGAGTCACAACTATGATCATCATTTTCGCATAGGTGGTGTTAAAATTAGTTTGGATGGTTCACCTCAGGGCAAAACGGCTTGGCTGACTCAACCCTATTTAATTCCACCAGAAGGAAAACCCAAAAGCTATTCAGGCTACCCAGCCTTTCCTGAAAACAAAACAGTACAAGATGCCATTAATTTAGCCTTTGAACACAAATGGCAAATACTGGCCCATGCCAATGGTGATGCTGCAATTGACCAATATTTAAATGATATTGATACTGCAACCAAGCACTATCCAAAATTAGACCGACGCAATGTCATTATCCACGCACAAACGATGCGTGAAGATCAGTTAGACAAAGCTAAAGCTCTCGCACTCATTCCATCCTTCTTTTCATTGCATACCTATTATTGGGGCGACTGGCACAGAGAAGAAACATTGGGCGTAGAACGAGCAAATCGTATTTCACCAACAGGTTCGGCTTTACGCAAAGGTATTTTATTTACCGAACACCATGATGCCCCTGTTATTCCACCTCGTAGCATGATGACTCTGGACACCACGGTAAACCGCGTCACACGCAGTGGCAAAATACTGGGTGCTGAACAACGCGTCAGCCCTTATATTGCATTAAAGTCGCTTACAGACTGGGCTGCTTATCAATATTTTGAAGAAAACAGCAAAGGAACCCTAACAAAAGGGAAATTGGCTGATTTTGTCATTCTAAGTGACAACCCACTCACCATCCCGAGTAACAAAATTAAAGATATAAAAATATTAGCCACCTACAAAGAAGGTCAGCAGGTTTATCAAAACCCAAGCCTAAAAGACCTAGAACTCAAAACATCACCATAAAATTATGGTCGCGCGAGTTCTTTAGTGAGTCATTTAGCTAATTTAAACTGAATGACTCAAACCGACTGCTAGATACTTTGACCCACAATTGCTACTGGTTTATATTTTAAGCATATAAAAATAAACGCATGGATCAACATCCCACAGGAGTGATAATGAAAACAATGAACCAATGGTTTGATGAATATAGCGAAAGCCATCAAAATAAAACCAATAAAGCAATTCACTGGGTTTGTGTACCCACAATCCTTTTTTCGATTATCGGCATACTTGCTCATTTTAGTGCCTTATTGACTGCTCTACTCCTGCTACTTAGCTTCGTCTTTTATGCTCGCCTTGATTTAGTCCTTGCTGTAGCGATGGCTGCACTTTTAGTCGTCATGGCATGGTTGATTTACACTCTACCTGTAGGCGTTGGGTTTTATATTGGTCTTTTTGTTTTAGCTTGGATTGGTCAATTTTATGGCCACAAAATCGAAGGTAAAAAGCCTTCATTCTTTAAAGACCTCCAATTCCTCCTCATTGGCCCAGTATGGTGCATGGATGCCTATCTAGGTAAATTGATACCCAAATGGAAAATGCGCCAAAAATCGCAAATAACAGCCATTTAAGCCACATGTTGAATTCTAACAATCAAGCGGCTTATTTTTAGGGATTCTATTGTTTATTTTTAATCTATTAAGCTATCTATTGAATGAGGCAAAAATGAGACCAACAAAATATACCATTATATTTTTAAACGAATTTAAACAGCCTGAAAAATGTCACAAGGGCATGAACATCGTAAGCATATAAAAGAAAACCAAACTTAAAATTATGCTGAGTAACGTTTTTTTTAACCATAAAATCATGAACACGCAAAAAATAGCACCATACAAATAAGGGTTGTTTGCAAATGCTCTAAACGTATCATCTTGATAAAAAATAATAGGAGCACAAATTGCTGTGAGTAAACATGGAGCCGAATACTTCAACATTTTTTCAAAAAAATGAGGAAACTTAATATCAACTCTAGGCTCTAGAAAAAGATAGCGATTAAAAAAAACAATAGCTGCCAAAATAAAAATATAGGTCCAAGTCATTTTATTGTCCACCCTTCGCTTCAAGACACATCGAAGTCAGCATGCCAATTACACCAGACAACACAATTGCAGCATCAATATGAAAATATTTAAAGACTAATGCGGCCAGTAAAGTCACCACCACACCGACAAATGCGGCCTGATTTTTGATTAAAGGAACAATAATGGCAACAAACACCGCTACAATTGAAAAATCCAAATGAAAATCAGACAAATTGGGCACGGTACTGGCCAAATAAATGCCCAACACACTAAACAATACCCATGCGATATAAAAACTCAGCCCAGCACCGAGTAAATATTTTTTATCTCGATCCAACTTCGAAATAGCGACAGCGAACAACTCGTCTGTTAAAAGAAAACCCAATGACAACCGATCTTTGAGTGCTAAAGGAGCAATATTTTGCCGTAGTGTCAGTGCATAAATAAAATGCTGACTGGTAATTAAAAAAATAGTGAAAAAAATGGTCAGTGCCGAAGCACCAGACATCACCATTCCCAAACTAACCAATTGTGCTGCACCAGCAAAAACGATGGCAGACATTGCAATGGCTTGTGATACGGACAAACCCGCTTGGATTGCCACCGAGCCTGCTAAAATCCCCCAAGGTAAAACCGAAATAGACAAAGGCATCATGTCAATCACACCTTGACTGAAACTTAATGACTTCTCTTCATCATCTAATTGTTTTTTCTGAGCCATCCACAACATTGTTCAATCCGAGCAATTCACTAAATAAAGATCGAATTTAAGCCTTCTTATTTTTATATGCTTGAACAAAATTGCTTAAACCAAAGATCAAATACACCGAAACTAAGCGGGTTTAAAACTAGAAATATATTGTAAAGGCGTTACACCGATTGCTTTTTTAAAATGTCGATTGAAATGACTTTGATCTGAAAAACCACATAACTGCGCAGTAACCGCAATATTTTCACCTTGTTTTAACAATTGCCGAGCCTTATGTAAGCGATATTGAACCAACCACGCATGCGGAGGCAATCCTGTATATTTTTTAAACTGCCGTAAAAAATACCAAGGACTTAAATCAACCAATTGTGCCAAATCACTCAGTGAATGATCTTTTTCAGGACAACTTGCCAACAGCTCTTTCACCGTAAGGATCTTTTTCTGTGTTTCCGGTAAATTCTGTGGTGATAAACGACTTTTACTATATCTTGACATCAAGCATGCAAGCGTTGAGATATACATGCTTTCTTTAAATAACAGATTATCTTTGCAAGCCAATAAATCAAACAAAAAGGACAACTGCTGAGCCAAACCGACATCATGTATCACAGCATCAGGAAACCACGGGGTAACGCCTGTAGCGTTAAAAAAGTCCCGACTCACCTCATTCAACATTTCTGGCGTGGGATAAATCGCCCGATAACTCCATCCGGACTCAACCGCAGATGCGCCTGTATGAATTTCATCTGCATTCACTAAAATAATATCGCCTTTAGGTGCAATATGAAGCTTTCCAGTACGGAAAAAAGCCTGTGCACCCTCTTCAATCACACCAATACAATAACCTTCATGCACATGCTTAGAAAATTGTTTTTGGTGATAAGAAGCCGTTAATAATTCTAAGCCACCCAATTCTTGAAGATGTTTATAGTCAACATATTCAGACTTTTGTTCATGCATAATAGACTCACTCATTGATATTTCAACATATCAGTCCAGATTCATTGTTATAGAACAAAATTGCGCTTTTTAAAATTATTGATAGATTTGTCCTTGGTATTTTAGCCATCCATGGACATGCTTGTTTTGTGGATCATGATGGGTCCAGTGAATCACTCCTCCTTGAGGGCTGTATTCATATTCACCATTAAATTCAACTATTTCGCCTTGTTTTAAATCCTCAATACGCGGTGCTAAATCAATATTATGGGCAACCAAAACCGTTTGCCCAGTGCTCAATTCAAGAATAATTTTTTGATGACGAGAGCCGTTATTATCATCACGTAAAATCGCTTGAATTAAGCCACGCGACTGAACTTGAATATTGCTTTTTTGTTCTTGAAATGCCTGCTGTATTTTTTCATCATCTTGAGTTTGTAAACTTGAAGGCTTCGTATCTACATGCGTTTTCGGATGCCCAGATGCGACTGAAACTTCAGCATGTGACTTTGAATCCGCCAAAGATGAATCTGAAGAGGTTTGTTGCTGTTTTAAATTGAGGCCAAAATATGCAGCGATTAACATCACAATAACCGCACCAATCCCCATATTGGTTTTATTCGTCACCGTATCATTCCTCAAAATTTTATTATAAGCATAAAAAAAGCCCCGCTATGGGGCTTTCTTTCACACAATATTTTTACTTATACAGTAAAATTATTGAGCAGCAGCTTGAGCAGCAGCAACTTCTTCAGCGAAGCTCATTTCTGCTTTTTTCTCAATCCCTTCACCTACTTCGAAGCGAACAAACTGAGCTACAACTGTAGCTGTTGCTTTTAATACATCAGCAACTTTTTTGTCGTTGTCAATTACGTACATTTGACGCTCAAGCACAACTTCATTCAAGTATTTTTCAACTGAACCAGTCACCATTTTTTCAACGATGTTTGCTGGCTTACCAGATTCGATCGCTTTCGCTTCAGCAATTTCTTTCTCTTTAGCGATAAGATCAGCAGATACACCTTCAGCATTTACAGCAACAGGATTGAACGCAGCAACGTGCATTGCAATACCTTTACCTGTAGCAGCATCACCAGTGTAAGATACAACTACACCAATTTTTAAACCGTGTTTGTAAACTGCAAGGTTTTCACCTTCAACAATTTTCGCACGACGAACTTGGATGTTTTCACCGATTTTTTGAACAAGAGCAATACGCGCTTCTTCAACAGTTTGGCCATCTTCAAGTTTCAATTCAGCAATTTTAGCAGCATCAGTTTCGTTTGCAGCAAGCGCAGCAGCAGCAACTTTAGCAGAGAAACCAGCAAAGTTTTCGTCTTTAGCAACGAAGTCAGTTTGGCAGTTTACTTCTAAAAGAATCGCTTTGTTGCCTTCTTGAGCAATCGTGATCGCGCCATCAGCAGCAATGTTACCCGCTTTTTTAGCTGCTTTTGCTTGACCTGATTTACGAAGGTTATCAATCGCTAATTCAACATCACCATTAGATTCTGTTAATGCTTTTTTGCATTCCATCATCGCAAGACCAGTACGGTCACGTAATTCTTTTACCATGCTCGCAGTAACTGCAGTCATGTTGTTCTCCTAAATACGGTAGAAAAATGAATCTGTTCAACAAAAACGGCCCAAAGTGTTCTCTGGGCCGTTCTGCTTTCTTGACGCTTAATTTGCCACCATTACATGTCGCAAAAATGACAATCTTGCGTCAAAACGCATTAAGCCTCTGGAGCTTCTTTAACGTCTTCAGCTTTCGCTTGAGCGTTTGCTTGTGATTGAGCGTACTCTTTACCAGCAAGAATCGCATCAGCCATAGCAGAAGCGTAAAGTGTAACCGCACGGATTGCATCGTCATTACCCGGGATAACGTAGTCTACGTTGTCTGGGTTAGAGTTTGTATCAACGATACCGATTACAGGAATACCAAGGTTTTTAGCTTCTTTAATCGCGATTGATTCGTGGTCAACGTCAATTACGAATAATGCGTCAGGTAAACCACCCATGTTTTTAACGCCGCCTAAAGCACGTTCAAGCTTTTCCATCTCACGAGTACGCTCTAAAGCTTCACGTTTAGTAAGCTTAAGGAAAGTACCGTCTTGAGATTGAGTTTGAAGGTCTTTCAAACGGTTGATCGATTGACGAAGAGTTTTCCAGTTCGTCAACATACCACCTAACCAACGGTGATCAACATATGGTTGACCAGCGCGTTGCGCTTGTTCACGGATGATGTTAGAAGCAGCACGTTTAGTACCAACGAACAATACTTTGTTCTTTTTGCTAGCAAGATTGTTAACAAAGTTCAAAGCATCATTTAACGCAGGAACAGTGTGTTCAAGGTTGATGATGTGAATTTTGTTACGCGCACCAAAGATGTATTCACGCATCTTTGGATTCCAGAAACGAGTTTGGTGACCAAAGTGCGCGCCTGCTTGAAGAAGGTCACGCATGCTTACGTTGTAATCTGCCATTTTCTTTATACCTTAAAGTTTGGGTTAGGCCTCCATATATCCGCATTCTCCACCCCAAAGGGCACCCAGAGAAATGTGTCGATATATGTGCGGATTTTGTTGCCCCATCCAACAAAGCTCGTGAAATATATTCACGAAAAAGCATTTGATAAAATGGGCGGCTATTTATACCATAGTCACATATAAATTTCCAAAAGTTTTTAGAGATCATGAACAGTACTTACCAAGCGCCACGTCGACTCATTAAAACCCCAGATGAAATTGAAAAAATGCGTGTGGCGGGACGACTGGCGGCTGAAGTTTTGGATATGATCAAACCGCATATCAAACCGGGTGTCACAACACTTGAGCTTGATACGATTTGTCACGACTATATTGTCAATGTTCAAGATGCCATTCCCGCATGTTTAGGTTATGGTGCAGCTCCCGGACGCCCAGCGTTCCAACATGTTATTTGCACATCGGTCAACCATGTGGTTTGCCACGGTATTCCTTCAGACAGTAAAAAACTAAAAAAAGGTGACATCCTGAATATTGATGTCACCGTGATTAAAGATGGTTATCACGGCGATACCAATATGATGTATATCGTCGGTGGCGAAACATCTATTTTGGCTGACCGTTTATGTAAAGTGGCTCAAGAAGCGATGTATCGTGGCATCGAAACCGTTAAACCGGGTTCAACCATTGGCGACATTGGTCATGTAATTCAACAATATGTTGAGTCAGAACGCTTTGGTGTGGTTCGTGAATACTGCGGTCATGGGATTGGTACAGTATTCCATGATGAACCACAGGTACTGCACTATGGTCAAGGCAATAGCGGCATGATTCTTGAAGAAGGTATGACGTTTACCATTGAACCTATGGTCAATGGTGGAGACTGGAAAACCAAACTTCTCGGTGATAAATGGACAGTGGTCACCAAAGACCATAGTTTATCTGCTCAATATGAACATACACTTTTGGTCACAAAAACTGGGGTTGAAGTACTCACCGCTCGTCCTGAAGAAGATTTATCACGTTTTATGAAATAAAAATTCAAGCATCTATTTTTAAAAAAGGCTACTTCAATGTGGCCTTTTTATTTTTTGCTTTTAAGGTGCAGTTTTTATCTCACATCCATACAAGTGCTACATACAACTGCTAATTGATTTTTAAGCTATTTTAACCATACTGGCACGTATCCCAATTTATTTTTAACTCAGAGATTCTCATGTCTAATTTTAGTAATGTCACAGTAACCCATAATGATGATGACTCTGTTTCGTTGTTGATTGATCAAAAGCCTATTTCTGAACGCTATGGCATGAAGTTCAGCGCAACGATTGTCGAGGAACTCAAAGCCCTAGCTCATGGTCAAAGTCTTAAATTATTCGAACAATTTGTCTTTTCACATACCGATTTAAACTTTGAACACAACTATCGTTATGTGACCTGCGTGATTAACCAAGAGTCTGGTTACACCACCTCATCTAATTTCGTTTATAAAATTACCGCTGTTGATCAACAACCGATAGAGCATGTCATTACCAAGCAAGGACAAGCGATGACACCTGAAGATGTTCGTGAGTTCATCAATGCTCATCTACAAAAATCGCTCAGCGATTACACTGACTTAAAATATGCTTACTAAGGTTTAATTAAAGCATTTCTTCATGTTGGGCACTTTAATGCACACTCTTTTTGCTTCAAGTGCAGTGCCCACAGCATGCTAAAAATATCGGCTTGAATCATCAATTTTAGACATAATTGAGTGCCACAAACAATATTCCAATTTCACCCCCAATAAAGCAGTCAGTTTTTATGGTGCTATATAAAGCATCAATTAGACAAAACAATGTACTTTTTCTATTGTTGGCGCATTCTGTCTCCCCTTTCCTCTGTTTTTTAGGCTAAAATAATCTGCTTTTTTATTTTCTAATCCCCATAAGAAGGAATACTGCCGTGGACGTACGTCTCTCTGATCGTGTAAATGCCATCAAACCGTCCCCTACACTTGCTGTTACCAACAAAGCTGCTGAACTTAAAGCGGCTGGTAAAAACGTAATTGGTTTGGGCGCAGGTGAACCAGATTTTGACACCCCACAACACATCAAAGATGCAGCAATTACAGCGATTAACAACGGTTTTACCAAATATACCGCTGTTGATGGTACGCCAGGTCTTAAAAAAGCGATCATCGCAAAATTTAAACGCGACAATAATCTTGATTATGCAGCAAACCAAATCTTGGTTTCTTGCGGTGGTAAACAATCATTCTTTAACTTGGCACTTGCTTTGTTAAACAAAGGTGATGAAGTCATTATTCCTGCACCTTACTGGGTAAGCTACCCAGATATGGTGATCATCGCTGAAGGTGTGCCAGTTGTAGTGAAATGTGGTGAAGAACAACGTTTCAAAATCACACCTGCTCAACTAGAAGCTGCAATCACTGACAAAACACGTTTAGTGGTGCTTAACAGCCCATCTAACCCGACAGGTATGATCTACACGAAAGCTGAATTAGAAGCTTTGGCTGAAGTTCTTCGTAAATACCCAGAAGTTTATATCGCTTCTGATGATATGTATGAACCAATCCGTTGGGATGATGAGTTCTACAACATCGCAACTGTTGCTCCAGATCTTTATGACCGTACAATCGTGTTAAACGGTGTGTCTAAAGCCTATGCAATGACTGGCTGGCGTATTGGCTATGCAGCGGGTCCTGCTAAATTGATTGGCGCAATGAAAAAAATCCAATCTCAATCAACTTCAAACCCAACGTCTATTTCACAAGTTGCTGCTGAAGCTGCATTGAATGGTCCTCAAGAAGTTCTTGAACCAATGATTGAAGCATTCAAACGTCGTCATGACTTAGTGGTAAAAGGCTTAAACGACATCAACGGTATCACTTGCTTACCTGCTGATGGTGCGTTCTATGCTTACGCTAATATCAAACCGTTAATTCGTGCTAAAGGTTTAAAATCTTGCACAGAATTCTCTGAATGGTTATTGGAAGAAACAGGTGTTGCTGTAGTTCCTGGTGATGCATTCGGTTTAGGCGGTTTCATGCGTATTTCTTATGCAACTGCTGATGAAGTACTTGTAGATGCACTTGCTCGTATTAAGAAAGCTGCTGATTCAATCGAAGGCGTAGATGCTGCGATTGCTTCAATTGCTGCTGCACAATAATCGATAAGATTTCAATCTTTAGATTTAAAAACCCGCGATTTTCGCGGGTTTTTTTTAATAAAAAATCAATACCAAATATAAGAAAGTGACTTACTTATTTTCTTCAACGCTATTTTTTCCTGCATAAATCACCAAAAAAATACCCAGCAACACAATCACCGTTGATAAAATCAGACGTAGCCCTATTGTTTCACCAATAAAAAGCGAACCACCTAAAATTGCTAAACACGGCACACTCAGTTGTACAGTGCTCGCATCTATACGGTCGATACGCTTAACAATCGAATACCACAGCACATATGCTCCACCAGAGGTGACCCCACCTGAAAGCATAGCTAGAACAATGCCTCGAGTACTCATATTTGTACCTTGATGCAACATAAAATAGCCCATCAGCACCAAAGGAGTAGCCAGTATAAAATTCCCTAAACTACTCGATAATGGATTCAGCATCTTCTTACCTAAAATACTGTAAGCGGCCCAAGCTAAACCGGAAATCATCATAATGATGGCGTAACTCAAACTCGGTGCACTGGCTCCTGGTAAAAGTAAAATCACAATCCCTATGAATGCAATGATTAAACCGAAACCACGTTTTAAATTTAATTTTTCACCATGAAAAACAGCATAAAAAACCATCGCCAATTGCACCGTTCCAAACAGCAAAAGCGCCCCGACACCTGCATCAATTTGAATATAAGCATATGAAAATGCCACAATATAAATCGCCAAAGCCAGTGCGCTGTATAAATTCCATTGTATTACCTGTCGTGTTTGACTCAGCAACCACAGCATTAACAAGACCACCGCACCACTACAGACACGAATCACGCTAAAGCTTAACGGGTCTATTTGCTGTCCAGCCAAAGCCAAACGACACAATACTGAATTTGCAGCAAAGGCCATCATAGCCAAGGTTATTTTTAAGAACATTGTTGAGTATCCATATTCAACGACGGGCTTCTATTCACTCTTATAGATATACAAATTTAGACTTAAACTCCAGTTTTTATCTCTCAAGTCTTAAATTAAATAAACCAATTCAAGTCAGTCATAAAAACTTATACGCTTCGCACAATCTCATTTTATGCTTATCTCAAACTTATTATTACAAAAAGAATATTCAACAAGGGCTTAAAGTAAATATCAGCAGTCCAGCACACAAATCAGTACGTTAACTTGACGAATATAAAACAGCCCATTAAGTTACCTACACGTTTATTTTAAAACTCAATAATAATTCAGGAAGATCGTGATGAATCCCAAAGAAATGACAGGACTACAACTTTTACAAGCCATGTGCGCTGGCAAAATTCCAGCTGCAAGTATTAGTGAAACCATCCCCATGCAGCCATATGAGGTTTCTGAAGGAACCATTCACTTCAAAGCTCAAGCAGATAGCCGTCATTTAAACCCATTGGGTGGTGTGCATGGTGGTTTTGCAGCAACGGTACTCGATTCTGTTACAGGCTGCGCGGTACACAGCATGTTAGAAGCGGGTGTTGGTTACGGCACAATCGACCTAAATATTAAAATGTGCCGCCCCATCCCGCAAAATAAAGAGCTTATTGCAATTGGCACCGTCATTAACATCAGTAAAAACTTAGGTATTTCTGAAGGTAAAATTATCGATGCAAATGGCAAGTTATATGCGCATGCCACTGCAACCTGCATGATTATTCGTTAATTTAATTTTAATAGCTTAAGATATTTAACCCAGTATTTTGGCAAACCAATAAAGGGTTTGCCATTACGACATACTCTTTTGTTTATATTGCCGTTTTGAAGTTTTTAATCAGGTTGTCCTGAAAAATACTCGGACGATGTGTACCTTTAAAAATACATAAATATTTAAATACGCTATCTAAAGATACAGAAAGCTTTTTTTGCTCAGACACAGACCAGACTTTCGAATTGTTTCGTCCTGATAATGCACTGCCATTTAATTGATAAAGATATAAATCATGGTCACGCTGTAACGGTTTTTTACGACCATTTGAATAACTTTCCAATAGCAATTGGCAGGGTGAATTAATCAACCATTTATCACTAAACCAAAGTTGCAATAAATCACCAAGATAAAGCTGTTCAGTGCCTACTGGCCACACTTGAATATAAGCGTCTTCCACCACAGTTCGATACTGTACAGAATCTTGAATAATTGAAAGGTAATTGTCTTGATAAAAAGATAAATTTGAAAAAATTTCGGCAATCGTTAGCGTATGCATTCGCTTTCTCCTGTTTAGCCATTTTAGTGCTGGCAAGTTGGTTTTAAATCCACACTGTTTGAATTTTCATTCAAACGTTCTGTTATGGATTTAATCTAACAACTCATTTTTGGCCGTGCAAGTTTTTTTAACTATTTTGATTTATTTGTCTAAATAAAAAGCATACAGTGCAAAAATGAAGGAAAGGTGACAACTTTAGCTTGACCCTCTGAAAAATCTCCTTATAATCGCATTCAGATTCTCCAATAGCTCAGTCGGTAGAGCGACGGACTGTTAATCCGCAGGTCCCTGGTTCGAGCCCAGGTTGGAGAGCCAAATACTAAAAAGCCCAATCATTTTGAATTGGGCTTTTTTTATACCTATAATTTAAATATACTGCGCCAAATCATTCTCTTAAAAATAAAAAATGCTGATTAGAACAGATTTAAAATCCAATCAAGCCGCATTGCTGCGCGCTAAACTCGCCACTTTCGTACTTCTATTTTTAAGTATTCCCTTTGTCATTTACTTAGTCAGCTGCTCACCAAAAACTCAGCTTGAAAAACTGACCAATGCCGTGCCACCGCTCTACGATAGTCAAACGAATCAAGCCATTCCCCCCACTCAACAATTGCTCATTCCCACTGATCAAATTCAGGATAATGCATTTCAGCCGAATGAGAACCTCCCTGCGCTTGAGCAAATGTCAACAGAAAAACACTGGATGAGTCCAGCAACCCCATTCAATAGCGCTACGGGTCGATTTTACCTCTATGTTGATTTTGCTGGGCAACAACACAATCGTAAAGATCTTGAAATTACAGTGCTGCCGATCTGTGAGATACAAGGCAAATCAGCACCTTGTCGTAAAACCAATATAAATGATCAGGGCTATTTTTTTAATATATCGACCAGCCAACAAACAGAATATCAAACCTTAGATGGTAATCAATCTTGGTTATTCTACGGACATGGTTTTGAAGAAATTTACAGTATTCCTTACAACACACAATCGTTAAGATTTATGGTAAAAGCCAACATTCCTGAGGGCTTAAGCCTCAACTGGTTAAGATTAAGCATCAGTGAAAATCCTATTACCTTACAACAGATCAGCGTCATGTTAGGCAATCAATATATACAATGGTTTAAATATGCCTTGATCTTTCTTCCTGTGTTGGGCTTTTTGATGTTTCATTTCAACCAAGGCTTTGAGAGTAGCAGAGCACTAACCATTGGCTTACTCAGCAGCTTACTTTTTACAGTGCATACCATTATTTGGGACATCAATTACATGGTGTTCGGATGCCTGCTCTTATCCTTGGCGAGTATTTTATACTGCTTTGGCAATTCGCTCTATCGCCTGCTGTATTTGACAGGCTTTCTAATTATTGCAGGATATGCACAACAAAAATTTGGTGGCTTTAATCACGCATTTTTCACTCAAACCACACTGATTTTAATTATTGGTTTAGGTTTGTATTTTGCAGAGTCTAAAGACCAATAGCTATCAAAAAAATATAAAAACCTTTAAAACACCCTACCCACTTCCAGCATTGTCTTATTATCAGCTCATCTAGATATAGAACAGAGTCATAAAACCATGAGCAAATAAAAATAACAAAGCGCATCGAAATGCGCTTTGTTATTCAAAGTATCTAAATATAAATCAGGATTTTTTTAACGCTGCGGTAAAGGAATATATTGTGAACTATTATTCTGCGCTTTACGCTCAGCCACAATTACATCAAGCATTAATGGTTTTCCACCTCGAACAACAGAAATTTTGATACTGCTATTCGGAGCCTGTAAAGCTACATAGTTAATCAGATGAGAAGCAGAAGTAATCGGCTCACCATTGACCTGCATAATCTTATCGCCTTTTTTAATTCCCGCATTTGCCGCTGGCCCTTTAGGCAGTACATCTGCCACCACAACACCTGCTTGCTTAGGTTCAAGAAAATTCTCTTGCTGCACAGGCATCAAGCTGATCCCTAACCAACCACGAACTACACGACCATCTTTCAAAATTGAATTCAGGACTTGCTGACAAACTTTGGCAGGAATTGCGAAGCCAATACCCAATGAGCCACCGGATTGAGAAAAGATAGCGGTATTTACCCCAATCAAATTACCCGCGACATCAGTCAATGCACCACCAGAGTTACCCGGATTAATGGCCGCATCTGTTTGAATAAAGTCTTCATAGGTATTAATACCCAAATCTGAACGATTGGTCGCAGAAATAATCCCTTGCGTTACTGTTTGCCCAACACCAAATGGGTTACCAATTGCAAGAACAACATCTCCAACTTCATTGCCACTCAGTTTAAAAGGCAAAACAGGCAGTTTATCTAATTCAATTTTAATTACCGCAAGATCAGAATCTGGATCAGTACCAATAATTTTTGCAAGTGCACGACGACCATCATTTAACCCCACCACAATCTGATCGGCTTGCGCAATCACATGATTATTAGTCAAAATATAGCCATCAGAACGAACAATAACACCAGAACCTAAGCTGTTTTCATTTTGCTCTGGACCCAATTGATCTGGGATTTGATCACCAAAAAATTCACGAAAAGCAGGATCATTTAACAAAGGATGTTCAGCTTTATTTACTTTTTGTGTGGTAAAAATATTCACCACTGCCGGAGCTGCGACTTTGACAGCGGCACTATAAGAATCAACCCCACCCGTTTTGGTCGTATTGACCAAAGACTCGACTTTCTCTGCCGGCATTTTTACACCATCAGCGGCAATAGGCGCTTTAGGTTTCTGATATTGTTGCCATGAAAGAAAACCGAGGGTAACTAGAATGAGTAAAACCCAAGGTAACCATGAAAATGTGCGACGCACTTTAATTTCCTCTAATAAATATTTTAATTCGTTGATGACTAAGTAATTTATGAATCATTGTAAGATGAAATACATCAAGAAACATAAAATAGTACAAGAGTTTTGTCATGCTTTAGTTACAATTCAAAATATGTGTTGATGATGTTAAATATTTAGACTTTTGAGAAATTTATGGCAAAACTTAATGAAATTATTCAGTGGTGCAACCAAACCCTGAAATCACATGAATTTAAAGACTATGCACCCAATGGTTTACAAATTGAAGGAAAACAAGAGGTAAATAAAATTTTGTGTGCGGTCACTGCATCACAAGATGCAATTGATGCAGCGATTGAACAAGGTGCTGACCTGCTCTTAGTGCATCATGGTTATTTTTGGAAAGGTGAACCCTACCCAATCACAGGAATGCGCGGTAAACGCATTAAGAGTCTTATTCAGCATGATATCTCTCTGGTAGGTTATCACTTACCACTCGACTCTCACCCAAGCCTTGGTAATAATGCGGCCCTCGCGGAAATTTTAGGTTTACGCGATATCGAACCGCTAGATTCCAATGAACGCTATCCGATTGGTAATATTGGCTACTTGAACCAACCTATGTCTGCGACAGCATTTAAACAGTATTGTACTGATCGTTTAGGTTTTAACACCATTCACTTACCTGCCGAAAAAGACAGTATTCAAAAAGTGGCATATTGCACTGGCGCTGCACAAGATTTTATTGGCAAAGCTGCTGAGCGTAACTGTGATGCCTATATTTCAGGAGAAGTCAGCGAACGTACATATTATGAAGCACGTGAATTAAACGTGAATTATTACGCCTGCGGTCATCATGCAACTGAGCGTTATGGCGTTCAACGTCTTGCTAAAGCTATTTCAGAACAGTTCAATATTGAGTATAGTTATTTCGAATTAAACAATCCGATTTAATTTTAAAATCGCTTGTGTTTGGCATTTTTCTTTATACATATAAATTCAGGCTTTATTCTGTATTGTTATTTATAAGCAATGCGCAATTTTCCCTAAGAATCTATTACAATAAAGCCACTTAATGTCAAAACCCAGCAAAATGCAAGGAATTGAAAACATGACAACGATTACTTTACCGGCACTTCCATACGGTTATGAAGATCTTGCTCCGCACATTAGCAAAGAAACTTTAGAATACCATCACGACAAACATCACAACACTTACGTTGTGAACCTGAATAACCTCATCAAAGGCACTGACCTTGAAGGTAAAACTTTAGAAGAAATCATTACAGCGACTGCTGGTGATGCAACTAAAGCGGGTGTATTCAATAACTCGGCTCAAGTTTGGAACCATACATTCTACTGGAACTGTATGGCTAAAAATGGTGGTGGTAAAGCAACTGGCGCTTTGGCTGCTAAAATTGATGAAGCTTTCGGTTCTTTTGAAAAATTTGCTGAAGAATTTGCTGCGGCTGCAACAACTCAATTCGGTTCAGGTTGGGCTTGGTTAGTTGCTGATAAAGTAAATGGCAACCTTTCTATCCTTAAAACATCAAATGCAGATACTCCACTTGCTCACGGTCAAGTTGCAGTACTTACAATTGACGTTTGGGAACATGCTTACTACATCGATTTCCGTAATGCACGTCCTGTTTATATCAAAACTTTCCTTGATAGCCTAGTAAACTGGGATTATGCAAATGCTAAATATGCGGGTCAAGCGGCTGGCGTAGAAAAATAATTTATTATTTTTTGCATAAAAAACCACCCATTATGGGTGGTTTTTTTATTTTTAGCGTATTTCTGCATAATTATAAGGCAAATGATTCATTTCTTTATCTTTACATGTTGACGAGTTAAGCTTTCATCCCTAAAATGCGCATCAGATTCTCCAATAGCTCAGTCGGTAGAGCGACGGACTGTTAATCCGCAGGTCCCTGGTTCGAGCCCAGGTTGGAGAGCCATCTATTCTTCCATAGCTCAGTTGGTAGAGCGACGGACTGTTAATCCGCAGGTCCCTGGTTCGAGCCCAGGTGGAAGAGCCAGATTCTAAAAAGCCCACTCATCATGAAGTGGGCTTTTTTTATATCCTTATTTCTAATAAATAATCTTCATTCTTTCAATTCTTAAAATACAACCACTAAAGCACTAAAGCACTAAAGTTGACCAGAATGATGATAAAAAAAGCAGTTAAATCAACATTTAGCTTTTTTTATTAAAACTGACTTGACCAAAGCACTTTAGGTCAATAGAATCCGTTTCAGATTCTCCAATAGCTCAGTCGGTAGAGCGACGGACTGTTAATCCGCAGGTCCCTGGTTCGAGCCCAGGTTGGAGAGCCAAATTCTAAAAACCCACTCTATTTGAGTGGGTTTTTTCTTATTTATAGATTTATATCGTGTTTAACGCCAGCTCATTTACTTTTCTAATTATTGGTATTATTGCCAGCCTTGTACTGATTATACTGTGTGCTCAGCAATATCTAAGAACCAAAAAAAAGTTTTATCCTAAACGCATCATTACTGCATATGAATGCAGAATGTACGTTCGTTTGAAAGAAGCTTTCCCTCAATATCACGTCTTAGCACAAGTCGCCTTTAGTGCCTTAATCACCAGTCATAATCTTAAAATTCGCAATCAGTTTAATCGCAAAGTAACCGATTTCGTTTTACTCAATGAATCCCTACAAGTTTTAGTGATTATTGAGCTGGATGATCCCACTCACCTATACAAAGTCGAAGAAGATAAATTTCGGGATTATATGCTTCATGAAGCAGGCTATCGCGTATTGCGTTACACTGAAATTCCCTCCGTTCGACAATTGCATAAAGATATTGATTAAAAAAGGGAGCCATTAAGCTCCCTGTAAATTTTATTGTTTCGTTACTATCTCCACAGGCGCTAAGTACAAGAGTTGAGGAACACAAACCCATTAAAGCTGTTTTTTAAAATTTGATTTCATCGTATGTTATTCCTTTTTATTTTATGTCATGTCTAATCTAGGATAATTTAATTAAGCATAAAAAAAGCACCCAAATAGGATGCTTTTCAACCACTGTTCAAATTTATAAAAGTGAAATAAATACACCTACAAAAATAATTAAGCCAACCCAACGGTTATGACGGAATGCCCAAAAACAAAGTTGCGGATCACGGTCACGAGTCTTCGTCCATTGATAAATAAAATCAGCAATAACCACAAATAAAGCAATCAAAGCATAAGGAAATAATAAATTTTCTAAATACAATGCACAGCCAATCAATAACACACTCATCGCTTGTAACATTGAAATAATTTCAATGTCATATCGACCAAATAAAATCGCTGTAGATTTCACACCAATTTTTAAATCATATTCACGGTCGGTAATGGCATATTGCGTATCATATGCCACACACCAAGCCAAATTACCAAAATAGAGTAACCAACAGGTTAAATCAGGTGTAACCCCCACAGCCGTATAAGCCATTGGAATTGACCATGAAAATGCAGCACCCAAAAACAGCTGTGGTAAATGGGTGTAACGCTTCATAAATGGATAAATAAAAGCGAGAATTAATGCACCAAATGACCAGTAAAAGCTCTCAATCGGCAAAAAAAACAACAAACAAGCACTTGCAGCAACCAGAATTAAAAACACCCAGATTGCCTCTATCGGCTTAATTACCCCTGTCGCCAAAGGACGATCTTTGGTTCTTGCGACAGCACCATCAACCTTACGATCGGCAAAGTCATTGATGGCACAACCTGCCGCTCGCATAAAGATCACACCCAAAATCATGACCAATAGAATACCCAAATGAGGTATGCCTTTGGCTGCAACCCACAACGCCCACATGGTTGGCCAAAAAACCAATTCCGTGCCAATTGGTTTATCAAAACGACATAAATAATAATATGCTGCTAAACGCTCACGCCATGTAGTTTGTTGCGCAATGTCCATGACTATCCTTAACTTAAGTTACTGTTTAATATTTTACTCTGAAAGATTTTGCTGAATAAATTGCTCAAATGCAGACAAAAAAGTTTCTTGAACAATAAATTTACAACCATGCCAAGTATAGCAACTTTGCCGCGTCCAACCGTCTTCAAGCAGAATGACGCGACGCTGACATTGTGGATTGGTGCGTTGAAATAGAAACCATCCTATTGGCTTTTTACCAATATGCTGGAAGATACGTGCTTTTGCTTGCAGACTTAAAATAGGAAAAATACTTTTTGCTTTGACCCAAGGCTGCGCTTCAGAGCCATACAGATAACTCTCACGCACCCATGATGTATGCCAATGTGGCATTTGCATCCATTGTGCATCGCTAAAATTCAGACGTTTAAAATGTTCTTTAATAGGTTTAACACTAAACTCACCATCCGCTAACTCTGTAAGCTGTTGTGTGAGCGAACCTGACGCATATAACCATGTTTTTAATTCAGGAGAAAGTTGCGCATCCTGTATGTTACATGCCTGCTTATTTCGCATATACCCACTACTCTTTGAAGATGATTTTTTTGAATATCATTTACTGTAACTGAATTGATTCATCCTTTTGTCACTACCACACCTAAATGCACCCTATTGCATTTACCCAGAGCGACAAAATACCAAAGCCTCAGCACTTATCCGTTTTTGCAATCACTTCAAATTTACCACTGGCTGTTTTATGCAAAATTAAACCCTCAGAACTTAGAAAAAAATGTTCCGGATAAGCATAATCTAAAGCCAATGCTGGATTTTTTAAACCAATGAATTCAGCCTGCTTATACCCTTCCGATGTACGCCCAAGCTCCAAGTAAATGACTGTGGAAAAATTCATTTTAAAGCCTTTACTATGATCTTTAACATCAACCCAAGGATAAAAGCTGGTTTCTTTTTTACGTTGCGCCATAAGTTTTCATAAAATTATCGAATTCAAAAGCAATGATACAAAAAAACCCGCTACATGAGCGGGTTTCTTTTTGCTTAAATTCGCGTACGAATTACAAACTGTAGTACATATCAAATTCAACTGGGTGAGTTGTCGTGTTCAAACGACGAACTTCTTCAGTTTTAACTTCGATATACGCATTAAGCATATCTTTAGTGAACACGCCACCTTTTAATAGGTAGTCATGGTCAGCTTCAAGTGCTTCAAGCGCCATATCTAAGCTGTGTGCAACTGTAGGGATTTTCGCTTCTTCTTCAGGAGGAAGATCATACAAGTTTTTGTCAGCAGCTTCACCTGGGTGAATCTTGTTTTGAATACCATCAAGACCAGCCATTAACAATGCCGCGAAACCTAAGTACGGGTTCATCATTGGATCTGGGAAACGCGCTTCAATACGTTTGCCTTTAGGGCTAGAAACGTAAGGAATACGAATAGACGCTGAACGGTTACGAGCCGAATATGCAAGCATAATTGGCGCTTCGTAATGTGGCACTAAACGCTTGTACGAGTTAGTCGATGGGTTGGTAATCGCATTCAATGAACGAGCGTGTTTAATCACACCGCCAATGAAGTACAATGCCATTTCTGACAAACCAGCGTATTCATCACCAGCAAACAAGTTCTTGCCATCTTTAGAGATCGACATGTGAACATGCATACCAGAACCATTATCGCCAACCATTGGTTTAGGCATAAAAGTCGCAGTTTTAGCATATTGATGCGCAACGTTCCAAACAGCATATTTAAACTGCTGTACTTCGTCCGCTTTACGAACCATCGTGTTGAAGCTCACACCAATTTCTAATTGGCAAGATGCAACTTCATGGTGATGTACTTCTACACGACCAGGACCCATGATGTCTTCGATTTTTGCACACATTTCTGCACGCATATCATGTGAAGAATCCACTGGTGGAACTGGGAAGTAACCGCCTTTAACACGTGGACGGTGACCAGAGTTACCGCCTTCGTAGTCTTTGTTTGTTGACCAAGCCGCTTCTTCTGCGATTAATGTATGGCGCGCGCCAGACATATCGATTTCCCATTTAACTTCGTCAAATACGAAGAATTCTGGTTCAGGACCGAAGAATGCAGTATCACCAATACCCGTTGATTTTAAGTATTCTTCTGCACGGCGAGCGATTGAGCGTGGATCACGTTCATAACCTTG
Organism: Acinetobacter bohemicus ANC 3994; assembly: GCF_000367925.1. Classification (GTDB taxonomy): domain Bacteria; phylum Pseudomonadota; class Gammaproteobacteria; order Pseudomonadales; family Moraxellaceae; genus Acinetobacter; species Acinetobacter bohemicus. Next base: position 528,573 of record NZ_KB849176.1, on the reverse strand, counting down.
ACCAGTAGATGGCTCGATTACATCACAAGTTACAACAACTGTCGCTTCAGCAAAGAACGGGTCAAGGAAACATGTTTCAGCATCTGGACGTAAAATCATGTCCGAAGCTTCAATGCCTTTCCAACCTGTAATTGAAGAACCGTCAAACATTTTACCGTCTTCAAATGTATCTTCGTCAATCGTATCTGCTGGGTAAGTTACGTGCTGCTCTTTACCCTTAGTATCAGTAAAGCGAAAATCGACCCATTTTGCGCCACTTTCTTGGATGAGTTGAAGGACCTTGTTCGCCATGCTCATTTTGCTCCGATGATTTTTTGTTGCACCTGCTAAGTGCGTGTTAGTAGTTGGTATCTATTAAGCAATTCTCATACCAACTTTTAAAAACAAAGATAAAATATTGAATTCTTTATCAGAATAGAAGATTTAACCACTTTGATTTGAGGCTATTATACTGTGTGCAAATGTAAATGCACCATATTCAAACACTCTTCATTACTTTTGATTAAAAAGTTTCTTTCAGTGTATCAAAATGGTGCGCATTTATTTTTAAAACGTGTAAAAGATCCTTTTTTCGAGCTGTTTAACTTAAAATTAATCTCCTTATTTCAAAATCAATCCCTAAAAGTTATTTTTATGCCATGTTAATGATTTAATTGCTGAATATTTTAGCCCTTTAGTGCAAACCCATAAAAATAAATTTACTTTTAGCGCATTATTAGCGGGTTATTGTGGTGCTATTTTATGCTTTCATATTGAATATGCAAATATTTTATTCGACCAAATCATCCAAACGCTATGCGCTATTTTGGTGACAAGAGTTCTAGCTCTCATTCCATCTTATGAATGTACGCAGATAAAGCCTATCTGGAGCAATTTAAATTGCAACACAAAATACTCACTTATCGTTAGCCTATTACTTAAAGTAAAAAAACTCCCTCATTAATCCCTCTTTTAAAACCGGCATCAAACCCTTATATCTTTATAAAGTAATTTTAGGTTTTAACATGCTAAATGATTGAAATTGATTCGGCATAACCTGCGAATAAATCAGCTTATTCCTCTGCGGAGATCCTTCTAAAATCATTATCATGGAAATAGTTCCGCCGAAAATGCTTATTTTTTGCTATGATTATTCCCACTCCATTTTTTACTTATTTTAGCGCCCCTCATTTATATTAGGTCAGCCACTAAAAAATAAGCACAATGCGAGTATTCTTGGACTATTCGAGCACATACACGTGCGTAAATTTCAACAGGTTAGCTCATGCTTTTAATGATCGACAACTATGACTCTTTTACCTACAACATCGTGCAATATTTTGGCGAGTTAAATCAGGAAGTAAAAGTCGTCCGTAATGATGCCGTGACCTTGGAAGATATTGAGCGATGGCAACCAAAGTACCTCGTGATTGGTCCTGGTCCTTGCTCGCCTTCTGAAGCCGGTATTTCCATTCCTGCTATTCAGCATTTTGCAGGGAAAATTCCATTACTGGGTGTATGTTTAGGTCATCAAGCGATTGGTCAAGCCTTTGGCGGTGACATTGTTCGTGCAAAAACCGTTATGCACGGTCGTTTGTCTGACATGTATCACAGTAATAAAGGTATTTTTAGCAATCTACCTTCTCCATTTTCTGCAACGCGCTATCACTCCTTGGTGATTGATCAAGCGACTTTGCCAGAATGTTTAGAAGTCACCTGCTGGACCAATGAAGCCAATGGCACGATGGAAGAAATCATGGGTGTAAAACATAAGACATTGCCTGTAGAGGGCGTGCAGTTCCATCCTGAATCAATTTTGAGCCAGCATGGTCATCAAATCTTCCAAAACTTCTTAGAAATTTATGCATAGTGAACACAATGAATATTCAACAAGCTTTAAATAATATTACGAAGCAAATTCACCTGACTCAGCCACAAATGGAAGATGTGATGCGAGCAATCATGTCTGGTGAAGCGACGGATGCACAAATTGGTGCGCTGATGATGGGCTTACGTCTTAAAGGCGAAAGTATTGATGAAATTACCGCTGCTGCACGTATTATGCGTGAATTTGCCATTAAAATTGATGTCAGCGATATTCCCTATTTAGTCGATATTGTAGGTACAGGTGGCGACGGTCAAAACCTATTTAATGTCTCCACAGCAGCCAGTTTTGTGATTGCAGCGGCTGGCGCAACGATTGCCAAACATGGTAACCGCGGTGTATCAACTAAATCAGGTTCATCTGACCTATTGGAAAAGGCCGGTATTAACCTTGATTTAAATATGCAGCAAACGGAACGCTGTATCCGTGAAATGGGGGTCGGTTTCTTATTTGCACCGAACCATCATAAAGCCATGAAATATGCCGTTGGTCCTCGTCGTGAATTAGGCATTCGCAGTATTTTCAATTTACTTGGCCCGCTTACGAATCCGGCTGGAGTAAAACGCTTTGTGATTGGTGTGTTCTCAAATGAACTTTGTCGCCCGATTGCTGAAGTGATGAAACAACTGGGTGCTGAACATGTCATGGTGGTTCACTCTAAAGATGGACTGGATGAAATCAGTCTTGCATCGTCAACCTATGTTGCCGAACTTAAAAATGGTGACATCACGGAATGGATGATTACACCAGAAGATGTGGATATTGAATCCCAAACTTTGACTGGTTTAATTGTCGATGGTTCTGCTGAAAGCCTAGCTTTAATTAAAGATGCTTTAGGTAAAAAGAAATCAGCCATTGGTGAAAAAGCAGCCAACATACTGGCCCTCAATGCTGGTGCAGGGATTTACGTTTCTGGTCTAACCAATGACTATAAACAGGGTGTTGCTTTAGCCCATGATATTATTTATGGCGGACAAGCTTTAGAAAAAATGAGCGTTTTGTCTGAATTCACCAAAACCATCAAAGAATATGAAGCTTAAACAGATACAGGAATAACAATCATGGTAGATATCGCAAATACAATTTTAGGTAAAATTGTTGACCGTAAATACGAAGAATTTGCTGCCCGTTTAAAACAACGTAGCTTAAAAGATGTCGAAGATCTGGCACAGGCTGCGACACCTGTACGTGGTTTTTCCGATGCTTTAAATGCGAAACGCCCCGCGGTGATTGCTGAAATTAAAAAGGCATCACCTTCTAAAGGGATTATTCGTGAAAACTTTAATCCTGCTGAAATTGCACAGCAATATGAACAAGCTGGTGCTGCCTGTTTATCTGTTCTGACTGATGTGGATTTTTTCCAAGGCGCGGATGAAAATATTGCCATTGCCCGTCAGCATTGTGCCCTTCCCGCACTGCGTAAAGATTTTCTAATTGATCCTTATGGTGTGATTGAAGCACGTGCCTTGCATGCGGACTGTGTGCTTTTAATTGTGGCCAGCCTTTCGGATCAACAACTTGAAGAAATGTCGAAAACGGCTTTTGAACACAATTTAGATGTACTGGTTGAAGTGCATGATGAAGCTGAACTTGAACGTGCCATGAGACTTTCAGAGCGCTGTTTATTGGGTGTCAATAACCGTAATTTAAAAACCTTTGAAGTCGATTTAAATATATCGCTACGTTTGAAAAAATTACTGGAGCCTTCACGTCTTTTAATCACTGAAAGCGGTATTGCAACACCAGAAAATGTTCGCCTGATGCAGGAAAATGATATTCATGCTTTCCTTGTTGGTGAAAGTTTTATGAAACAACCCCGTCCAGATCATGCATTTACTGCATTATTTGGTCAGCCACAAACCGTATAAAAGTTATAGATGTTATGAGTAAACATGATTCTTCGCTTTCTAAAGATCAGTTTAATCTACTGAAAGCCTTTAAAAAACAAATTACCCATCCTCATTCAAGTGCGATTGCAAAGCAAGCTGAAGTGAAAGCTCCAGTTGTACAAGAAGAACTGGATGATTTCGATTTGTTCCAGAAGTCGATGCAAGGTGTCCAGAAAATGGATACCAGTAATATTGCACCGATTGAAAAGAACAAAAAGAAAAAGCTGGATAGCCAAACTTTGGCAAAACGTGCGGCTGCAACTGGCCCGATGGAAATGGACAATGCAGAGCTGTCAGATACGCAAGCGATGCTCAATCCTGTTGCCAGTCAAGCAAGCTTAAACTATCGCATTGCGACTTTGCAGCATAAAGTTTTTGAAGATTTAAAAGCAGGTAATTTACGTTGGTTTGAAGCGGTTGACCTGCATGGTTGTACCGTTGAAGATGCACGTTTTGCCGTCTTACAAATCATTCAAATGGCAAAAGATGAAAATCAAAATGTCATTAAAATTGTGCATGGCAAAGGGCCTGAAGCCATCTTAAAAACCTATGTCAACAGCTGGCTGCGTCAACATCGTGATGTTTTAGCTTTTGTCAGTGCACCAGAGAAACAAGGTGGCACAGGTGCTGTTTTAGTTTTACTCAAACGCAGCGAAAAAAACCCTAAATTTAAACAGTAATCGGAATTTTTCCCGAAAACAGAGCATTGTAGCGGTTTTCTGCTACAATGCCGTCCTTGTTCAATATCAGTGTAAGTGAACACGTCTTATGTCTATGCAGCAATCCTACGCCAATATTTTAACTGCCGTTGGTGAAGATCTTAATCGTCCAGGTCTGAAAGACACACCTATGCGTGCTGCTAAAGCTTTTTCGTATTTAACGTCTGGTTATAGCAAAACTCTAGAAGAAGTGACCAATAACGCAGTCTTCCCTTCCGATAACCATGAAATGGTGTTAGTGAAAAACATTGAGTTTTATTCACTTTGCGAACACCATTTATTGCCATTTTATGGCCGTGTGCATATTGCTTATTTACCTGAAGGCAATGTTTTAGGCTTGTCTAAATTTGCACGTATTACCGAAATGTTTGCACGTCGTTTGCAAATTCAGGAACAGTTAACGCAGCAAATTGCTGAAGCTGTGGCTGAAGTCACCAAAGCACGTGGCGTCGCAGTCGTGATTGATTCTGCACATATGTGCATGATGATGCGCGGTGTCGGTAAACAAGAATCTACGACACGTACCGTTTCTTTTGTCGGTGACTTTAAAACCAACAAAGAAGAACGTCGTGAATTCTTAAGTGCAGTGCCTGAAAATTATTGATCGCAATACATAACCAAGCTTCACCCAAGCTTGGTTATTCTAACGCCATGTTCTTGATTAAATATACTCACTTTGACATTCCCCCCCTTTCAACTTTCATCATCATTTACTGTATATATAGATTTTCTATTATAATAAAACTCAAATTTAAGCATCTGTACCACCACATCTATGTCATCTATTCCGGTATCCCAAGCAATTTTGCTGTCTAGCTCAGATTTAACACAATACGAAGTCACTCTAGATTACCCTCGCCCTGATCGTTTAGTCACAGGAAATCCCGAGCGTTTGACCTATAGTCAGTATGAACACCCTCATATGAGTTGTGGAATTTGGCACTGTCAGGTAGGTGCATGGAATATTCAATTTGCTGAAAATAAACAGGAATTTTTTCAAGTAATTGAAGGTATTGTGCGTATCCATGATGCAAAAACGAGTTCATTCATTGAAGTCGTTGCGGGAAATGCAGGCATTATTCCACCTGCATTTGTAGGGACATTTGAAGTGGTTGAAGCTGTGAAAAAATATTATGTGATTGTTGAGGTTTGATCAGTAAAACTTGTTTTGGTTGGGTACATTGCGCTGATCAAGCCTAGAAAAATCGTACATAGCCCAAACTGGCCTGATCCCAATCCTGACCATTTTGTTTTTGGTATTGCCAACCTAAGCGCAAGGTATTTTGATTGTTGAGGATATATTGAAATTGCGTATTCAACTTTAATTGCCATTGGTGTGAGTCTTGCCAATACGGTAATTCAACCTGCAACAAACTATTGATTTTATCTGTCCAAATATTTTGGCAACCCATGGTTGGCCCCATACCTATACGCCAGCCTTGCTCTAAAGCTTTACTTGCCTGAATGTGATTTTGCAGTTGGGCATAACACAAATGTTCGCGCTCTTGGTCCGCATAGCTATAGCCCATTTGAACTTTTAAATTGCTCACACCATGCTGTTCATGTTCACTAAACTCACCTGCTTTATTCAGTGCTTCTTGCTGCCAGCCCACATTAAAACCCCAAGTCAACGGCATTTTAAACGGTGTAATCGGGTTATAAGAATTCACGGACAGAAAGTCAAAATGATTCAACTTCAATTCATCATTACGGTATTGAATGGAGCCATCCCAGAACAACAACTGCGTACCCACGCGAAAGCCCGCTTGTGGGTCAAGCAAATCGTGATAGGCTTGACGATGTCCAATTTCGACGAATTTTTCACCTTGAACTTCGCCAACTTTGACTGAAAAATTACGTGCATCATGTGCCTGTGTCGGATCATCTTTTGGACGTATTGGTTGTTGGCGTTGTTTTTCTAAATCAATTTGACTACGCAAACTCAATAACTGACGCAATCGTGGCTGTGCAAAGCTGGGTTCCACTTTACGCCCTGTAAATTGCAAATATAAGTCGTCATAAGCCATTTCTAGAATTTTAGCTTGCTCTAAAGCGGGATACTTTTCCAAAACCAGCGGCATATCTTTCGTTTCAGAAAAGGCAACTGCATGTGCTACTTGAGCAAGGGGATTACCATGCTGTTTCGCTTGCACCAATAACTGGGTTTCTAAAGCAGGACGATAAACAATCTCTTTAACCAAAGCTTGCTGCTCAATGGCTTTAATGGTTTCAACAGGGATTGCCGCGACCTTAAAACGATCAGACAAATTAAGCTCTGGACGAACCAAATCAATTAAACCCAGTAAACGATAAGCACAGTTATCACTGACGAAATAATAAGGGAAACTGACATGTTTCATTTCCCAAATATGTTCAACTAAAAACCGCGTTTCTTTCGGGCTTAAGTTTAATTCATACTCCCATAAATCACGGCTTTCCAAATCACCATATTCTTTTACTTTACGGTAATACGGCATGAGAGAATATTCACCAGGATACTGCCCCGTTAAGCCATTCCAAGCAAAAGACCAACCCTCTCCGCTAGTTACCGTTGCTGCATAGTTCACAGCATAAGACACTAAGTTAAGTTGTTTTTGATCTTTAGGATCTAGGCGTAATAAAGTATGCCCAAACATGGAACTGGGATTGCCCATAAAATCTGTCGCATAGATGAGCGTGACTTTATAAGGTTTAATCTGTCCCATCCAATCATCCAATTCTGGGCAGGAAACTGTCGGTAAATTTTGTTGTTGAATATGAAGCTGTTGCATTAACCAATGACTACGCGCAGGAAAACGACAACGCACCGATTGATTGGCTTCAGCAGATTGAAACAAGGCTTGGATATTGGCTTGTAACTCTTGCTTGAGCTGTGTTTGACCTTCAGGTGCGAGAAAATAACCTGAATAACCAACGTCGCTTTGACCTTTTTCATTGGCATACATTAACCTTTGCCAAGTGATGTCATGCTGTAATTTTTGCTGTTCGGCTTGATCTAAATAAGGTTGAACAATTTGAGAAGTCGTTGCTGAATAAGCAACAGTAGAAGACATTAAAGTAAACAATAACGCGATGGATTTCATTCAAATCTTTTATTTATGATTTATTTAAGAAGAAAACCCCATCTAAGTGACAGGGTTTAAATACTCCACAATTATACGTAGGCTTTAAGCACGTCGTCTTTTGCCATTACCGCTTGTAAAGCAGCCAAAACTTGTAAAGAGTCTTGATTGTTGACTGAATAAATTTCAGAGAAGTTTTGTTTAGATACCGCAAAGAACCGTGCTTTATCTTGTGATTGAATGTGAAGAAGTTCAGCCAGTACATTTAAGCTTTCGCCCTGACCTACAGCCATGTCACGCGCTAAAGATTCAGCATTTTCATTGGTAAATGTCACCGCTTGCGCAGTTACTGTACCTGTACCACTACAGCCGAGTGTACCAAAAGTGATACCGAATAATTGGTTTGCAAATAGACCATTGGTCGTTGCAGCAAGAATTTTAGGTACTTTACCGGATTGGCCTGCCCAAACTTGTGAACCAATACCACAACCAGCATCTTTATCTGCAAATGCCGCGCTGGAACCTAATGCTACAACGGCAACTAAAGCTAATTTTTTCAACATGGTTATTTCTCCAGAATATGATTATCTGAGTATTTTTAATTATTTCCAATTGCGTAATTTTTTATTACACCTTTGTAAGATAGCCATATCTTTCTCATAACGCAAAACAATTTATACTAAAGTTAGCGATTACTTATTAACCACTTCAAATTCATCACTTTTTAGCGTCCAATCACCTGCTGTACTGCGTTTTCCCAATATTTTTAACACTAAAACCAGACTTAAAAGCAACAATAAATACCATGAGCCTAACTTGCCCCAGCCCACCATATGCCATGCATCGACCTGACTCGGATACAACCAAATTTTATAAAAAGTACTGATATTTTCAGCAATCCAAATAAGAAAAGCCAAAATCATCAACACGGGCAACATGGGAAGTTTGATCTGATGTTGTTGTAATTGAAAATGAATTTTGGTTTTCCAAAAAATAATGATGCTCCATGTGAACAGCAACAAGCGGATATCAGCAACAAAAAACTTGCTCATAAAATTAATATAAGAAAGCACCGCCAAGCAGATCATATTGAAAAAACTCGGAAGCTTTTCAAATGACACCTGATATAACCGTAATGAACGCGCAAAAAAACTGCCCACTGCCGAATACATAAATCCTGCAAATAATGGAACAGTCAAAATTTTAAAGATGGCGGGTTGTGGATACTGCCATGAAGCGATCTGTGGATGAGTCAAGAAAATTTCCATGACCATGGCCATAATATGAAACAAAGCAATCACTTTGGCTTCTGCCCAAGATTCTAACTTCAAATACACTAAGCAAACTTGAATGATTAAGGCATAAAACAATAAGTAGTCATAACGAAAAAAACCATAAAACTCTTGGCTGCCCATAGATGCAGTGAATGCAAAGGCAACAAGAAGTAAAATCCCAAATAAGGCAGCCGAAGCTGCCTTAAATGAGAACTCAAAACATGATTTAAAAAGACTGATCAAGGTTGAATCCTAAAAAATGAGTTGACTCATATGTAGTTAAAGATATTTGGCGCTATATTCATGCACCGTATCAATAAATACTTTAGGATTTGCAGGATCGACCCACTGGGTAATACCATGACCTAAGTTGGCAATATAACCCGTTTTTTCACCACCAGCATAAGCATCATCCAGCATGGCTTTGGTCGCTTTTTCAATGGATGCTGGTGTGCCATATAAAGTGGCTGGGTCTAAGTTACCTTGTAAAGCTGCACGACCATTCACCGTTTGACGCGCCACATTAAGTTGTGTCGTCCAATCTAACCCAAATGCATCGGCACCCGTCGCGATCATTGGTTCTAACCATTGTCCGCCACCTTTGGTAAATAAAATCACCGGCACTTTACGACCATCTTTTTCACGTTGTAAACCTGCAACAATTTTTTGCATATAGTTGAGTGAAAATTCAATATATTCACGGTGTGCCAAAGCGCCACCCCAACTGTCAAAAATTTGTACCGCTTGTGCGCCAGCATCAATTTGCGCATTTAAATAATCAATCACCGCAATCGCTAATCGATCAAGTAAAGCATGTAACACTTCAGGTTGGGCATACATCATATGTTTGGTGTAACGGAAATCCTTACTTGAACCGCCTTCAACCATATACGTCGCAAGTGTCCACGGACTGCCTGAAAAACCAATCAGCGGTACTTGTCCACCCAATGCCGAACGAATCGTGGTTACCGCATTCATGACATAATCAAGATCCGATTTGGCATTAAAATTTGGTAAATTCGCCACATCTTGTTCTGTACGAATGGTTTTGTGAAATTTCGGCCCTTCACCTGCCTCAAAATACAAACCCAAGCCCAAAGCATCAGGCACGGTTAAAATATCTGAAAATAAAATAGCAGCGTCCAAGTCATAACGGCGCAAAGGCTGTAAAGTCACTTCACATGCAAAATCATTATTTTTACATAAGGAAAGAAAATCACCTGCTTTGGCACGTGTTTCACGATATTCAGGCAAATAACGCCCGGCTTGACGCATCATCCAAACTGGTGTGGTATCTACTGGCTCACGTAATAAGGCACGTAGAAAACGATCATTTTTTAGAGCCGTCATTTCTTTCCCATCTCATTTTTAATCTTCGGACTATCATAACAAAAAGGTCGAAAATTTAATAACTTCTCACCTATGTAAAAATCAATCAGGTTAAATGTAAAATAATTTTTAAACAAAAGAACTACTGCATCTCCTCATTTTTTCTGCAATACTTGTGTAGTTTTATCAAATTGTTAATGAATAATTCTTAAGGTTGAATTACATGTTCGTTCGCACATTACTCGCTATGAGTTTAAGTTGCATTATTGCGGGTACAGCATTTGCCGCACCTATCGCGGAACAACCATTAAATCCTAAAAAGATTGCTGATACTGCGGTTCAAGACCCGATTGATCCACTTGCGACTAATGCCGCATCAAGCGCTCAAAGCACGGCTGAAACCCAGATTACACAACAAGAACAACAAGACTTAAATAAGGCTTCAAAAACCTTACAAGATCTTGAAAAATCTGAAGATGATACAGCTGCTATCGGTGCAGCGCCAACCACCAGCACAACGACCACATCTAGTTCTGTAGCGACTAAAGCATCTTGGACCCTTGATGGTCTAAACAATGCCGGTTGGTATGAGAATATTGGTAAAGGTCAATTCCCTGTTTATGCACGTGCGCATGTCATGCTCAACAATGCACATGCTTCACCCGGTGCTATTGATGGTTCAAGTGGTAAAAATACCCTTAAAGCAATTGCGTCGTTCCAACAAATCAATGGCATTAAGCCGACAGGGACGTTAACGCAAGAAACTTGGAATGCATTAATTGCTAAACAAGGATCTAAACCTGCATTTATTGAATACACCATTACCGATGCAGACTTAAAAGGCCCTTATGCAGCCTCGATTCCGCATGATTATGCCTTACAAGCCAAAATGAAAGGCTTGTACTACACACGTGTAACTGAAATGCTTGGCGAAAAATTCCATATGGATGAAGACTTTTTGAAAAAGTTAAATCCAAAAGCGACGTTCAAAAAAGCCGGTGAAAAAATTATTGTTGCCAATATCCGCAACGAAGTTCCTGAAGACATTCATCTGATTGTTGCGCATAAAGGTGCTAAACAGCTGTATTTGTTCAACAGCCGCAATCAAATGATTGGCTCGTTCCCTGCGACCATTGGTAGTTCTGACACACCATCACCTACAGGTACATATAAAGTCACAGGCGTAGCACCAAACCCATGGTATAGCTATTCACCAAGCAACTTTATTCAAGGCAACAACAAAAAGCCGCTATCTTTACCACCAGGTCCTAATGCTCCTGTAGGTAATATCTGGATTGGTTTAAGCAAAAAATCGTTTGGTATTCACGGTACACCGAATCCATCGGCAATTTCTAAAACGGCTTCGCATGGTTGTATCCGTTTAACCAACTGGGATGCCAATGATTTAGGTAAAAAAGTAAAATCTGGGGTAACGGTTAAATTCTTAGAATAAATTTAGCGTTATTTTCAGCCCTCAACATAAAAAAGCCTACTTTAAAGTAGGTTTTTTTATGCGCTGCTCTTTGGTCAATCCATTTAAATCATCGTTCCAAAAACAAAACAATATGTTGCTTTTTCAATATTTCATCCCACTCACCCAGAGATTAAAATTACTCCATTGAAGCAATAATAATTCGGAGATTGAGCATGACAACTTATTTACATCGCAGTGAAGATCGTGGGCATGTCAAAGCAGGTTGGTTAGAATCGAAACATAGCTTCTCTTTTGGCAGTTGGTATAACCCTGAATTTATGGGAATCGGATCTTTACGCGTCATTAATGATGACATTATTGCGGCACAGAATGGCTTTGGCACACATCCACATGACAATATGGAAATATTAACCTGTGTACTCAAAGGTACAATTTCTCATCAAGATAGTATGGGCAATGAAAGCCAAATTCATGCGGGTGAATGGCAACTCATGAGTGCTGGTACAGGTATTAAGCACAGTGAAATGAATCAAGGTGATGAAGCAGTCCATCTACTGCAAATTTGGATTACTCCGAATGTGCAAAATGCAGAACCGACTTATCAACAGATTCAACGTGATCCTAAACTCACACCGAATGAATGGCAGTTGATCGTTGGTCCGAATGCCAATGCCCCAATGCATATTCGTCAAAATGCAGAAGTAAAAACGGCATTTTTACAAAAAGGTTATACACTCGATGTAAAAGCCAGCCAAAAATTTAACTATGTCCATGTGATTGAGGGCGAAATCGACATTGCAGGACAAACCGTTAAAGCGGGTGATGCCTTATTTTTTGATGATCTAGCGACGATTCAAGCCCATACAGATAGTCAATTTATTTGGTTTGATTTAAACAATTAAAGCATTTTCATCTCAGTTCCCTTGTATTTAAGCTCTGTTGCTCAAATACAAGGGAATGCCGAGACTGTTCACATTAGAAGCCTTCTATCATCCCCGAAAGCTTAAAGCTTAATGATATTGATTTAAACATCCATAGAAAAATAGATATGCAATCCGCAATTATAAAACTTAAGCTTGCTCTTCATTCACCGCTGCTTTCAACCAATCAATAAAAGCATCTATTTTTGGCCACTTACGATCTTTGAGTGAAGCGACATAATAATGCTGATCACAGCGCAGATACATCTCTGGAAATGGCAGCACTAACTCTCCTCGTTCAATTTCCTTTTCTACCAATCTTTTTCTGCCCATGGTGATGCCTAAATGATTTTTGGCAGCAATTAATGCAAGATCTGAACGATCGAAGCTAATCCCGACAGAACTATCGATATGGGCATTAAAGTGTATCGCCCAACTATTCCATTCATCCGTTCCAGTACCATTACTCCACGCTTGGCAATCATGTAATAAGGTGCAATGCATGAGGTTATCCAAATTCCCCATAAGATTAAACTTTGCTGCATATTCTGGACTGCACACTGGAATAATATGTTCATCCATCAAATACTGATAATCCAATTGAAAGGATGGCTGATTATCAAAATAAATTGCTAAATCAATTCCAGTCCGTTGAAAATTAACATTCTCATTACCGGTCAAAATAGACAATTGAATGAAGGGATAACATTCGGTAAAACTAGATAATTTAGGCACCAACCAACATTGTGCGATTGAAGGCCGAGCATAAATCGTCAGAGAGCCTGCCAGTGCTTGATTTTGTATGGCTTTAATTTCAGTATTCAAGTAATCCAATGAAAATTGCAAAGCCCAAAAGACCCGTTTTCCCTCATTGGTTAACTCGACTTTACGGTGCAAGCGTAGAAATAATTTTATATTTAATTCTTTTTCTAACAAATTAATTTGGTGACTCACTGCACTTGGGGTCAAAAATAATTCTTCCGCAGCCAAAGCAAAAGACTCATGCCTTGCGGCAACTTCGAAGGTAATTAACTTTGAGAGTTGAAAACCCGTCAGCGTCTTATGTAGATTGCTCATTCGTTTATCCCTAGCCCATTGATTATGTTATTCATCAGAAATTAAACAAATACCTAGTCTAAGATGAAAAAATTTAACTCAAAATTCATTTAAAGAGCAATATTTATTTTATTCTATTTTTTCAGATGAATTATTTTAATCTAAAAGCAAAATTTCATCGTTTGACGCCGTACCTTTATTTTACTCCAATAGGGAAATAGAAATTTTAGTCATGGAGACAATAAGGTATGGAAACCAATTTCTTAGATGTTGGTATTTTATTGACCAGCATATGTTTGATCATTTTTACGATTCTAAAATTCAAATTACATCCCTTTTTAGCCTTGCTTCTTGCCAGCTTTTTTGTTGGGTTGGCAATGAACATGCAGCCACTCGAAATGATCAACGCCATTGAAAATGGCATTGGAAGCACGCTCGGCTTTCTGGCAACCGTCATCGCACTGGGAACCATTCTGGGTAAAATGATGGAAATCTCTGGTGCCGCGGAACGTATTGCCCTCTCTCTGCAACGTTGTCGTTGGCTCTCTACAGATATCATCATGGTACTGATAGGCCTACTTTGCGGCATTACCTTATTTGTTGAAGTGGGCGTAGTTTTATTAATCCCTTTGGCTTTTTCCATTGCCAAGCATACCAAAACTTCGTTATTTAAATTAGCCATTCCACTGTGTACCGCATTAATGGCAGTACATTGCGTGGTTCCCCCCCATCCAGCAGCACTTTATGTCACCAATAAACTGGGTGCTGATGTGGGTACAGTGATTATTTTCGGTTTAATGGTCGGCTTAGCCGCTTCACTGATTGGCGGCCCGCTATTTTTAAAATTACTGGGTAAACGCTTACCTTTTAAAGCGGTTCCTGAAGAATTTTCGAATTTAACCCTGAGAGAAGAACACACACTGCCTTCATTAAAAATCACATTATTCACCGTGTTCTTACCGATTGGACTGATGCTGATTAAGACCATTGCCCAATTAAACACTCAATCACAAACCGCGTTTTACCAATTCTTAGACTTTATTGGTAACCCAATCACAGCCATGTTTATTGCCGTATTTGTGGCTTACTACACCTTGGGTTTACGTCGTCACATGAAAATGGCGGCTTTATTAAAAGACACTGAAAGTTCATTTTCTTCTATCGCGAATATCTTATTGATTATTGGTGCTGGCGGTGCATTTAATAGCATCCTCAAAGCCAGTGGCTTAGCTGATTCTATGGCTGTTCTACTTTCACATTTACACATGCATCCCATTTTATTGGCATGGTTAGTTGCGCTCATTTTGCATGCTGCGGTTGGTTCTGCAACCGTTGCCATGATGGGAGCAACTGCGATTGTCGCACCTATGCTGCATCTCTATCCAGATTTAAGTCCTGAAATTATGGCCATTGCGATTGGTTCAGGTGCGATTGGCTGTACCATCGTGACCGATTCTCTTTTTTGGTTGGTTAAACAATATTGTGGAGCAACCTTAAGTGAAACCTTCAAATATTATACTTCAGCAACTTTTATTGCCTCACTGATCGCGCTGGGTTGCACCTTCCTACTGTCTAATTTTATTTAAGCTTTTATGAGTACTCTTATGAATTCTGATCAACTTAATCAACTTGTTGCGCGACATCCTATTGTTAAGGATCTGATCGCACTCAAAGAAACGGCTTGGTTCAATCCTCATTTCACCACACTTGCAGAAGGTTTACCCTATGTAGGACTGAACCAGACAGATATTGATGATGCTCGTGACCGTTTAGCACGTTTTGCACCTTATCTTATGACAGTTTTTCCAGAAACGGCTGCTACGGGCGGTATGATCGAATCTGAACTGGCTGCCATTCCAAATATGCAACAACAACTTGAACAGCATTTTGGCCAAACCATTCACGGTAAACTGTGGCTGAAAAAAGACAGTCATTTACCTATTTCAGGTTCAATTAAAGCACGTGGCGGCATCTATGAAGTGCTCTGTCATGCTGAAAAACTTGCGTTGCAAGCGGGCTTATTAAGCCTTGAAGATGATTATGCCAAACTTAATAGCCCTGAATTTAAGCAATTTTTTAGCCAATACAGCATTGCCGTCGGTTCTACAGGAAATCTAGGACTTTCGATTGGCATTATGAGTGCGCAGTTGGGCTTTGATGTTACGGTACATATGTCAGCCGATGCACGTCAATGGAAAAAAGACAAACTACGTTCTCACGGCGTAACGGTTGTTGAATACGTTGAAGATTATGGTGTAGCAGTCGAACAAGGTCGCAAAGCGGCGCTACAAAATCCGAACTGTTTCTTTATTGATGATGAAAATTCACGGACTTTATTCTTAGGTTATTCTGTCGCAGGACAACGCCTAAAAACCCAGTTAGAGCAACAAAACATTGTGGTCGATCAAGCACATCCTTTATTTGTTTATTTACCATGCGGTGTTGGTGGTGGCCCCGGTGGCGTGGCATTTGGTTTAAAAATGGCATTTGGCGATCATGTACATTGCATTTTTGCCGAACCTACACATTCGCCATGTATGCTGCTTGGCGTTGCAACGGGTTTGCATGATGAAATTTCGGTGCAAGACATTGGTATCGACAACATTACGGCAGCAGATGGTTTAGCTGTTGGACGTGCTTCTGGTTTTGTCGGTCGAGCTATGCAAAGACTGCTTGATGGTTTTTACACACTTGAAGATGAAACCATGTATTTATTACTGGGTATGCTCAATCAGGCTGAACATCTTAAGTTAGAACCTTCTGCACTTGCTGGAATGTTAGGCCCTGTCATCGTCAATCAGCGTCAAGACTATGCAGCGCTGCACCATTTTACTGAACAACAACTCCAGAATGCCAATCATATTGTTTGGGGCACTGGCGGCGGCATGGTTCCTGCTAAGGAAATGGAGAAGTACTTAGCTAAATCAAGTATTTAGCAAATTTAAAAAAGCTATTGCTGTACTTAAAGCAGATGAGATCAGATCTCGTCTGCTTTAATTCTATAATGGGTTAAGAAAACTCAATGATCTTCGCCTAAAGAACTAAGGGCTTGAGTTTGGTATATCAACCATCATTATTTTATGTTACTGCGGTTCTTGTCTTTGGGTTGAATTCATCTCATGTCGAACTTGGCTGATACGATCATAAATCACCTTGCGCATCCTATTTATTACGCCAAGCGGTTTATGTTCAGGTAACGTATGCCATGGTGTGAAAGACAGATTTTCACAAAATTTATTCTGATCTGGTGTATCAAAAACCTGTTGAGGAATACGAATCGTCGCCACCTGATAAAAAGGAGCTTGCGTTTCTTTCCATTCGGTCATGGCATCTTCCACGAGTAATGTGCCTGATGTTCTAGGCTGCACCAGAAACTCCATACAAGCATCACCCTTTTGCAGGCTAGTTCGTAGTGCATCTCGAAGAAAATCATGCTTCGGATGATTTGGTATAGCATCTACTGCTGCTGTACAAGATCTGGCTGAATACTTTACCGCCTGACGATCAGGGCCTATGCCTAACTGATAGGGAACCATCGACCAATATCGGGTTTGCAGTGGGTTTGAAATTCGTGTTCTAAGATTTAAAGCAATCAGCGTTCCCTTAGAACCGAGTGCGAAAGGAATATGCAACTTTCTAAAGAAACGATCACTGTTGATATCCTGCATAAAAGACATATAGCGGTTAGGATCATTAACGAAGAATACGGGATGATTGATCATAATAAAGTCTTGTGTGGCAACATCATCCTCTAAGTGTTTTTCCCCCGATACAGCTAAAACTTTGATTGCCATCCCACGTGCATCTTTTTTAATGTCTGCCTGCGTTGCATCAGGTGAACCATTCGAAAAACGAATCCATGCCTGATATTTTTTACCGGGAATAAAAAGACCTTTTGCAAGATTCTTCGGAAGCGTTTCTAACACTTGGAACTCTGCTCGTACACAACCATGCGCTTTCGGATGTGCATCACGACGCGCACTGCCTAATGCATATTGTTTGCGAATAGATTTTTCAATAACCTCAGCGATCTGTTCAGCAATCACCTTTTCATTGGGATATAGCTGTTCACTTAAACCTGAATCAATATCAGGATAAGCAATAGGATGAGGATTGGTCAGTGTTGTGATTGTGGTATTTGTAACTGGCTTAGCACTACAACCACCAATTGCAAACATCAAAGGTGTAAGAGTGAACAGCAAACTAAAGTGTATCGGCCGCATAAAATTTGGCATTGACCTTCTCCTTGCTGTAAAAATAACATCAGACTCAAATGAAATTTTCTTGTAGTCATGTTATTCAACTTATCGAACGATAAAAATCATTTATTGAATACACTAAACTGTTATGAAGCTTTGTAAAATATATTTTTTAAGAACTAGAGATATTTTACATCTATTTTATTAGGACATAACTAGAGTATGAAGTCTGTCTTATTCTTCCTAATTTCTCAATTATTTATCAGTTATTTAAATGTTTTTCAACAAAGTCTTATCTATGTCAATGTCGCTATCATTTCAAGTGTTAAATAGACCATTCACTGCATGACATTTTTAAGATCAATAAAAAGGTTACTTTCAAACATGAAAGTAACCTTTTATGTAAATTACTCAGAAAAAATAATTAGTAAGGATAGTTTGGAACTGAACCCGTTGCAGGAAGCGTTATCCAAGTCCCCTCATCTAAATGGTTCGACCTATTTAAAGGTTGAGCATAAAAATTCAATGGTGCATCAGCTAGATTCAGCATGGCAATAGATGCACGTGCAGTATCTGTTACAGGCAAACCATAAAGCTTAAACATCTCTTTTAAGTCATAACCCATAATTTTTGAGCTGAGTACATAAATCATGTCAGGTCGACTCAAGTTTTTCGTCGTGAATGCACCTAAACCTAATTTGTTTTTGTCTGCTGTAGTTGCTGTCGCCACATCAATCTGATTATAAAGACGTTGCGAAATATTCAGTAAGCGCATAAATTCAAATACACCTTGCGAATCAGGTCGTAATTTACTCTGATGCAACTTGGTATAGTTATAAGCGAGCTGCATGTGAAATGCTTGCTTGGCATTGTCATTACCTTGCCATAAGCGTTTTTCCATCTTTGCACGCAGCAGTTCCCCACTTAAGTTCGTATTACGATTATCTTGGATATTGCTATATAACAGAGGGTGATTAAAATTATTGCCGTTATTGTCTAGACCATAAATTTCATATTTACGCAGCATACTTACGCCTGCCAAAATATTGTTATTACATTCTGTACCGCAGCCAATGGTGTTTCCATTCTCTGTCGATGGGAAAGTCATGGTAAGCACACCCTGAACAGTATTGTGTCCAAGTTCATGTACCCAACCCCAGCCCGTATCCACACCAGTGGCGCCATCAGATGGATTACCTGAACACAAATAACCACAATAAGCGAGCCAGCCAACAAAATGCTGAACACCCGGTGCACGGTGAATCGTCCCAGTACAGTCCCAGCCTAAAGTATTACAATAGTCCTGAGTGCTGCTGTCCAATGGCATATTGTTATAACCATTGGCAATATGGTTACTTTTATAAACAACGGTCTTAATTCTTTCAATGTAGTCACGTGGTGCAGTATTGCCAATCGCTTTAAGTGCATAAGCAGTGATTTGCTGAATTTCACCATCTGTAAATTTAAAGGTATTCCAGCCAAAAGTTCGACTTTGCAAGCTGGCTTTGGCTGCATCAATATCTGCATCGGTAATCGGCTGGGTAAAATCAAAGTGTGCATATTTTGCACTGCCTTTAATTTTTAAAGTAATGGTACTGCCCGCTGTAGCATTGTTGTAATTCAGCATGAGTGGGCCACCAAATGGGCTGATAAACTTGTTATCAGTGCCTGTATTCAGCTTTACACCATAACTGTTCGGATGCAGCGGGCGTTTATAGCCATCAGCATCAAATGGGCTGCCCCAAGTGCGAATATGACTGGTTTGCACAGCAAGGTTTGCACCTTGAGCATCCACAATTTGTATATCCACTGCTTTTGCAGGAATACTGGCACGACCAATCGCTGTTACGCCAATGGTTTGCGGAATCGTCACGGTAATGGTTTCCCAATCACTGCTAACGGGCATATTTTGCGCTGCTACAGGCATATAGTCACCAGCGCCTTGCAGAGCAGCCTTTGTATGACTACGTTTGTAATCTAGCCAAGCGTCTGAAGCATAGGTTTGCATAAAGGTCAGTGGATCACTGTTTATATTTAACCCCGTGTAATTCACGGATGGACGCCACAAATCGGCAATCAGCACCAATGCTTTTAAAATACTATTTTTATTTTCTTCACTAAATGCTGACAAGCCCTGATTATTTAAAGTCTGTAGGGAGCTGGAAAGTGCATTTATGCTTTGAATCATTGAATTGCTAGTGTTTAACTCACCTAAAGTGACAGATGCAGGGGAATTAAAATATTGCAAAGTTTTAATGGTGGCATCAATCTGATTAATATTATCCCAGCGTTGCTGATAAGTTTTCGGCTTAGATAACAATAACGTATCTTTAGTACGCCAATAGTTGCCATTCGTTTGCATACCCATTGCAGCTAAGACTTTTTCCATATTGCTATTTACATTATCGCCTGATGCCTGAAAATAGACAGGTTTTCCTGCATCTAAATAGCCTTGAATTAATGCACGATCAAACTTTTCTGAGCCAATATTTGAGCTAAGCAAGATCAGATCTGCATTTTTCCAACAAAGATTATTTGGATCGAGGACATTACAATTCAAGATATTAACGGCTGTTCCAAGCTGTTGTTCAAAATAGCGTTTTGCAGTATTTGTGTCATAGCCACTTACTGCAATATTCAGGGATGCATTCAATGCAGTCTTCGTATTACCTGTAATTAGCCAGCGTAAACTATTATTTAATACCCCAGTGAATTGGGTAAAATCAGAATTGTTGTTTAACACGCCAGTAAACATGTTCTGACCATAAGCCAAAGCACGTCCTTTACCTATTTGAGCAGCAACACCCAATCCACAACCTTTGTTGGCTTGTAAACTGAGCGCCCAGTTACACGTACCATCAGCAACAGCAATAGGCAATGTGGTACTAAAATCGGTCGGATAAATATTAATGGATGCGTTCGGTGTGAATTGTAAATGAGGCTGTATCGCTTTATTATTGGCATCGGAATATAAAGAACCTAACAGATTTTTTTGCCAATAGCGCTGATGTTCAGCAGTATTAAGCGCCCACTTTAACAGGGACGTCTGATCCTGTAGCGTTAGGTTCACTGCACTACCTATGCTTAGTGCCGTGTTGATGCGGGCATTGATTAAATCTTCAGGTTTTTCAGAAGGTGGAGCGACTTCCGTCCATGAATCATTGGCAGACTCCCCGCCCTCACCGCCTCCTCCACCGCAAGCAATTAACCCTATTGACAATGATATCGTCAATAGCGCGTTTCTGAATGCTAAAGCATGTCCAGCCACAATAATTCCCCCAATACAAAAAAATAACGACATCATGTTTAAAATGTCGTAAATAATAGCTAGAGATTATAAAGCTAAAAAAGATAATAACGAATTAAGTTAATACCTATCTTGTTGTTTTTTAAAGTTAATTATTGTACAGAAACAGAGTTTAATGTGATGTATTTAGAACTATCTGGGATTTATTTGAAATTCAATCTTTCAGCTGATTCATTAAAAAATGTTGAAATTGAATAAAGCATTGCTGAAAAACAATGACTGCAAAAAATAGTGCGTCAATAAAATTCAATAGCCCATCCAATAAAATGAATCATTCGTGATGGGACAACAAGCTAAAGTAAAATACTGAGCACTCAGTTGCTTTAGCTTGTCCCTTTACTGGTTTAGCATTTTAAAATGTTAACTACCCTGAGTCTTTCTCTCATTTAACCAGCGATATAATACGGGTAAAATTAACAACGTCAGAAACGTGGAAGAAATAATGCCGCCAATCACCACAGTTGCTAAAGGTCTCTGCACTTCTGCCCCTGTTCCCGTCGCCAATGCCATTGGAATAAAGCCCAAAGAAGCGACACAAGCCGTCATTAATACAGGACGTAAACGTAAAACTGCCCCTGACCATGTTGCGGTATGGACATCAAACTTTTCTCTTAACTCTTTAATAAACGTCAGCATGACTAAACCATTCAACACAGCAACACCTGACAGCGCAATAAAGCCAATACCTGCTGACATGGAGATTGGAATATCCCTTAACCATAACGCCATTAATCCACCAGACAATGCAAATGGCACACCACTGAAAACCAGCAAACTATCTTTAACGTTGTTAAACACAGCCATGAGTAAAACAAAAATGATGATGAATGCCATAGGAATGACAATTTGCATTCTGGCTTTTGCTGAAGCTAAATTTTCAAACTGTCCGCCATAACCCAACCAATACCCCGCAGGTAAGACCTGTTGTTTCAACTCTTGTTGCATTTCTTGCACAAAAGAGCCTAAATCACGGTCACGCACATTGGCTGTGACCACAACACGGCGTTTGCCATTTTCTCGACTGACTTGACTAATCCCCAAAATATTTTCAACTTTGGCAACATCTTGCAGTTGAATCAATCCACCATTTGGCAGTTGAATCGGTAACATTGCCAGTTGTTGTGGCGTGCGCATGCTTTCGTCTAACCGAATCACAAAATCGAAACGTCGATCCCCTTGTAAGATTTGCCCGACATTCTGACCACCAATACTGGTCGCCACTAAATCTTGTATGGACTTCACTGATAAACCATATTGTGCTGCCAAAGCATGATCAATATCGACATTCAATACTGGTAAACCATCGGTTTGTTCCACTTTAACTTCGCTCGCACCCTCAATTTTTTTCAGTTTTTCCGCAATTTTTTCCGCTTCTTGATTCAGCGTCTGCATATCATCACCAAAAATCTTGATGCCGACATCACTGCGAATTCCCGAAATTAACTCATTAAAACGCAGTTCAATCGGTTGCGAAAATTCACTGTTATTGCCGGGAATTTTCTCTACGAACTCCAGCATTCGTGCTCGCAAATCATCAATCGTTTCATCTTGATTCGACCATTGATCATGCGGTTTCAACAACACAACACTATCGGAAATATTCGGAGGCATCACATCTGTTGCGACTTCAGCCGTACCTGTACGAGAAAAAATGGCCTTAATTTCAGGAAATTCTTTTAAGAGCTGTTTTTCTAGCCCTTCTTGTATTCTTAACGATTCTTCAATCCCTGTACTTGGTGCGCGCAGTAATTGTAGGGCAAAATCACCTTCACTCAATGTCGGAGAAAACTCAGTTCCCACACGCGTCGACATCACAGCCGTAAGGAGCAAAATACTGATTGCTGCTGTCACCACCACATATTTAAAGGCATAAGCTTGATCTAGAAGTTTTGCATAGCCATTTTTTAATGAACTCATCCAACGACTTTCTGTTTCTTTTACATCGCCTGTTAGGAACAAAGCGATGGCTGCTGGGACAAAAGTAATGGATAAAATAATCGCGCCAACAAGTGCAAGAACCACGGTCATTGCCATTGGATGGAACATTTTCGCTTCAACGCCTTCAAGTGCAAAAATCGGGAAATACACCACCATAATGATGATTTGCCCAAATATAAGCGGACGTCTTGCTTGTTTTGCAGCTAAAAATACTTCCGTAAAACGTTCAGAGCGCGTTAATCTTCTACCTTTATGCTGTTGGGCTTCGGCTAAGCGACGGATACAGTTTTCTACAATCACCACTGCACCATCAACGATAATTCCAAAATCTAAAGCACCTAAACTCATCAGATTGGCGCTGATTTTCTGCTCTGCCATGCCTGTCAAGGTAAACAACATTGACAGTGGAATAACACATGCGGTAATCAGGGCAGCCCTAAAATTGCCTAGAAAAATAAACAGGATCACAATAACAAGGATGGCACCTTCGACGAGGTTTTTGGCAACCGTCTTAATCGCCTTATCCACCAAATGACTACGATCATAAACGGTTTCAATCACCACACCTTTCGGTAATGACTGTTGGATTTGTTGCACTTTTTGATCTACCGCTTGAGCGACGGCCTTACTATTTTCGCCCATCATCATCATGGCCGTACCCAATACGGTTTCTTCACCGTTATATGTCGCACCGCCTGTACGTAAATCATGACCAATGGATACTGAAGCTACATCACTGACCCGAATAGGTAAGCCATTTTTGGTGCTAATGGTGACATTTTCGATATCTTGAATAGACGACAATAAACCCGGTACACGTACAGTCAGTTGTTGCCCATTATCTTCAATAAAACCTGCACCGCGATTGCCATTGTTATCTTGAAGTGCCTGTTCCAACTCTGCCACTGAAATTTGGATCTGTTGTAACCGGGTTAAATCTGGAGCAACAATATAGGTTTTTTCATAACCCCCAATACTATTGACTTCAGCAACCCCTTCAACCCGTTGCAACTGAGGACGGACAATCCAGTCTTGGACTTCCCTTAAATCCATCGCAGTATAAGGCGTGCCATCTGGCTTTTTGACATTGGGTTCTGCTTTGATTACCCACTGATAAATTTCCCCCAAACCGGTCGAGATGGGTGACATTTGTGGTTCAATATTTTCAGGTAAAGCATTTTTAGCTTCCTGCAAACGTTGATTAATCAGTTGTCTTGCCCAGTAGATATCAGTGCCATCTTTAAAAATAATGGTGACTTGCGACAGTCCGTAACGAGAAACTGACCGTGTCTGTTCTAGGTTGGACATCCCCGACATGGCATTTTCAATCGGATAGGTAATCCGTTGCTCAACCTCAAGCGCAGTAAAACCATTGGCTTGACTGTTAATTTGAACTTGTACATTGGTGATGTCAGGTACAGCATCTATCGTCAGTTTTTGATAACTATATATTCCAATAGCAATCCATGCGACGACAAACAGCATCACCCAAATGGCATTGCGAATAGAAAACTGAATGATTCGATCAAACAGTCCTTTACTCGGAAACAGGTCGTCTTGAGAATTAATGGGCATGTGCAGCCTCTCCCTTCTCCATTTCCGATTTCAACAAAAAACTGCCCTGACTAACATATTGCTGTTTTTCCGTTAAACCCGATTTAATCTCGACCCATTGACCATCACTGGAATAGTTGCCAAGTTGTACTGGTGTTGCCGTCAGATGAATTTGATCTTTTTCGCTTTTGGCAACAAATACGACCTGTTGAGCATCAATCTGTTGAATCGCGGCTTTAGCCACACGTAATACCAGTTGCTGCGTTGTTTCACCTGTTAATAAAACATTCACCATTAAATTGGGACGTAATTCTTGCGCTGGCGTTAAGACTTTCGCACGAACTTGTAAACGTCCTGTTTGACTGTCCGCTTCCGTTGTTAAGGCCTGCACTCGCGCTTTAAATAGATGATTGGTTTGCAACGATTTAAATTCAATTTCCTGATTCGGCTGAACATGAATATTGGCAGCACTTGGTAAAATAAATTCCACCCATAATTGATCCAGCTGATCAATTATGAACAATTGCTTATCCGCAGAAATATTTTCACCCACAACAATATCTTTTTTCGTAATCACCCCATTAAAAGGTGCCTTAATCACATAACGCCCTTGGCTGCCGCTGCTTGCACCCAGTGCTGATAAACGACTTCGTGCGGCCTGAACTTGAATCTCCGCTTGTCGATAGGCGTTATATGCGCGTTGATAATCCTGTCGAGCAGAAATCCCTTGATTGAAAAGCTGTTTTTCTCTTTGGTAGTCTTGCGAAGCTAAAGTTAAAGCCTCCTGAGCAATACTTAAGTTGGCTTGTTGATCCACAAGATCAGGAATAAAAAGCGTAGCTAAAGCCTGTCCTTTTTTCACTTCCTGTCCCAAGGCTACAGCGACACTCTCAACTCGCCCTGCAAAACTTGCCTCCACATGCGCTTGTTGGTCAGTATTCACCACAAGTCTGGCAGGATATTGCTGTTTTTGTTCGACATCACCCAATTCAACTGGTGCTAATTTCACACCAAACTCAACCAATTGTTTTGATGTGAAGTTTAACGATCCATCTTCAGCATGAGCTTCCTTAGTCTCGCCATGTCCATGCTCTTCATCTGCATGTGCATCTTCATCGGCAGCTTTACTTGGTTTTTCTTTACCACTGAATAATAAAATAGCACTCAGAACGGTACTCACGATGATAATGGCAATAATCCAAACCCATTGTTTTTTTGCTTGATCTACAGACACGCTTATTCTCCTACCACTGGGTTTAGGTCATTTGTGGATTGCCATAAATTTTGATTAATTTTCATCAGTGCATCGGGCGACATAATCGCATTTGAATCCACCCCCAAGGCTAAACTTTCAGCTTGCAAAGATTTTTGCCATGCCTGTTTTAACGTTTGTATTTTGTTCAAACGTTGTTCCTGAAGCTGAATGCTAGCTTGATGTACATCAGTAATAGAGTATTTACCCACCTTAAAACCCAATAAGGTTTTTTGATGTACTGACTCCGATAGCGGAATTTGTTGCTCATTGATCAAGTCGTATTGCCATTTCAGACCCTTCAGCTCAAGCAATAAAGTGTCCAGTTGAGTCTTATTCTGCTGTTGGTAATACTGCTGTTGCTGATCTAATAAATCTTGTTTTGCTTGGGCGATTTGCATGCCATATTGCTGACGATCAAAGATATTCAAAGGTATTTCAACCCCTAGCCGTATTTGACTCTCCTTGTTGTTTAAGTCGGCTTGCTTGCTATTGGTAATCCCAAAAAGTACATTCGGATTGGGTCTAGCTTGTGCCTTTAAATAGGCTAAATTGGCTTGCTGCTTAACTTTTTGCAGTTGAATACTTTGTGCCAATAAATTTTCATTGAGTGCCTGTTGCACAAAGGCGGTGGTATCAGATGGCCATAATTGCGCACGACTCGCTCTCAAATCATGATCAAGTTCAGCTGCCCCCCATAAATTTGCCAATTGTCTTTTCACCGTGGTTAAGGACAACTCCATTTCATGTGTTCGTCGCTGATTTTCAATATGAGTAACTAAAATACGATCCAAATCTAATCTGGACACACTTCCTGCACGATAGCGTAATCGTGTCGCGTCCACATTTGCTTGACTGTCTGCTAACTGAGTTTTGCTAATTTTAAGCTCTTCTTGCAAAACAAGAACTTGCGACCATAAATATTTCACAGCCAATAAGGTTTCGGCTTGATATAATTTTTGATTTAAATCGACTTGAGAGAGTTCAACTTTTGCTAAATTTTTTCGGCTACGACGTTGACCAAAAATATCTAAAGGTTGGCTAATCTCAATATCTAGCTCTTGATCCTGATCAGATTTAAAGCCTGTTTTTTGCACAGATAAACTTGGATTCGCCCACAGTTGGCTTTGTTTCAGTTTAGCTGTCGCAATGTCCTGTTGGGTTTGTAAGGCGTGAATTTGGTTTTGATGAACTTCAACACGCATTAATATTTGATTGAAATCTGAATCTTGCTGATTTTTGGATGCCACGGACTGCTGAGCAAAAATGCTCGCTGAAATAGATATCCCGAGGATGAATGCAACCAACTGAGCTTTTTTTAGCTGAACAGTCGTTTTTTCATTCAACCCCATACCTTGAGTTAAAACTTTTTTTGACATGAAGATGTCCCACAAACATGAATAGAATGATGGTGGGTTGTTTTAGGCTACCCCACCGCGAGCGGGGATAATTCGGGAGGTGGAGCTAAACGAGGAAGATAGGGCGATTGGTAAAAATTCGCCCAAGGTCGAGCGTGTCGAATATCGACTTGAAAATTGGGTTTATTGTTATAATAAGACTGGGTATCTAGCTCAAGTGCAATATGATTCGATAAGTGGCTACACCTGTCGTTAAAACATATTTTTTGACAGTAATCATAAATTTTTTGATCATCGAGCAGACTTTGTTGATTGTCATTACTTTGTGCAATTGGTTGCGCAAGAGAGGGTTCATTTAAAAATGAAGTCACATTTGGCATTTCATGCAGACACGCCGCTTCCGCCACATTCCAAATACTTTGAAAGGTGAACAATAGCAGGAAGATCTGTATCAGAAATGTCTTTTTCTTCATAACATCATCTTAAACTTTAAGCCCGCATTATAGCGATCATTTTTATCGAAAGCACTTAGATTTAGCAGATACAAACTAATCTCGCCAATAAAGTAGCACCTATAAAGTGAATCATCTAGAAAAAATCAAGCTTAAAGTCCTTTGCGATAAAGCTTTCAGCTCACCATTAGATACACCCCATTTTAGATGCAAACAATTTTGTGATGATCACTTGACCACTTTTTCCAAATGGTTCTGGCTAAATATTTAACTGTTTTAAGCAAGTCATTACAATCTTGGGGATATGCTTTTAAATCTATCCATGATCTAGCCTTATTTCAGTCATAACCTACTGACGTATAAGGTCTTCTATAGCAATTATTAGCTTATGAATATACTTTTTGATAAAAAATTAGTACGCTATCGTTAATGAATAGACTTAATAAAAAAAGATAATGTATGAAATTACCACTTTATGCTCTGTTGACCTGTATTTTGGTTGGTGCATCGGCGCTGATTTATGCAGCAAACCAGCAATCGACTCAGTTTAACGTGAGCGTTACCATTAAAGAAACGTGCAATATTACGGCAGCCAATAGTTCAAATCTCGATTTTGGCAGCATTAACCGCGCATCAAAAGGCTCAAATCAAAGTAACCATTTGGCAGTGACGTGTACCCAAGGAACGCCTTATCGTATTGCATTGCAAAGCCAAAGAGCGATGGCAAATGCGGCTTCAAATAACGCTAAAATTCCTTATACCCTGTATCAGGATGCCAATCGGACAACGCTCTGGGGCGCAGATACTCAAAATGCTTATAGCAATACTGGCACGGGAAATACCCAAAAAATTCCCGTTTGGGGGCAAGTCAACCAAACAAATACCAATGTTCCTGCTGGCCAATATACCGACAAAGTAACCGCTGTCATTACCTATTAATAGGTCAGGGTCACCGTAATGGTGTCCTGATATTCTCCCGCAGGTACAGCCGTTGAACTTGGCCCTGCCTTTCCATAAATATTAATGGTTTGTGTGCCATTGTTGCCCGTACCCTGTGATGCGCCGCTATTGTTCCACAACTGACTGTACTGTGCATCGCGATATAATTCATAGGCAATGTAGTCTGCGCCCTTACGCATACGACGTGTCGCACCGTCATAGTTCATTCCTTGATCTAAATTCACTTTCCAAGACGTATTCAAAGGACAGGACAAAGCTACCGTTGTCGAACTGGTCACTGCCTGAGATAAATCATTCATTTGACCAAAATTCAGATCGGATGCAGAAATCAGATTACAGCTGTTTTCATAGTTTGTCGTGACGCTCAAACTGTTGCCACTTTGATTGCTTGACTGAGATGCCAATACATCTTCTGTACTTGGCTGCTTGTCCTGACTAAAGGCATATAATAGATTGACTCGCGTATCATTATTATTCTGATAACTTCCAGCTGTTACATTTTGCCCCGAATATGTCAAACCATAAATGGGTAGATCGAAAACTTTCTGGTTTTCATTCACGGTAAAAGTTTTATAAGTACATTTTAATGTCGATAAATTGGCTTGCGTATCGATTCGTTGGGTCAAAGCAGGATCATAAAACAAATCATAAGTGAGATAAGAATGCGGCCAAGAAGAATATGAAACCATTTGGCGACGGTTATTGGATAAGCCTAAACCACCCGCGGTCGCATAAGGGCACAAAGCCACATTGACTGTTTTAGTATGGCCATATTGGTTACACGTCACTTGCCAATTGGTATAGCTGGTTTTTCCTTTACCCGATACCGAACCGAAATTCAAAGCGGGACCTGACGGCCAGCACGAACCAGATGCTTGCACCGATGAGCTAACACCCATTAGAGCAAAAGGCAGCATTAGGGCAAAAATCCAATACGCCAGCAGCAACCCTGAACGTCGCACATGGTGAATAT
Source organism: Acinetobacter bohemicus ANC 3994 (assembly GCF_000367925.1). Lineage (GTDB taxonomy): Bacteria > Pseudomonadota > Gammaproteobacteria > Pseudomonadales > Moraxellaceae > Acinetobacter > Acinetobacter bohemicus. The sequence goes on along the minus strand of NZ_KB849176.1, from coordinate 499,032 downwards.
TCATCATTATTGGCACGTTAAATTCCCCAAATCTAGAAAACCATATTGCGCTGAAAAATCAGGCAAGTCTATACGACACACCCGCCCCATTTGCTCGACAAAAACGGTTGATGCAGCCGGATTTTCTAAATAAATCATGCCATCCCGCCCAACTATCGTATGTTCAACACTCTCTAAATGAGGTGCAGTTTGCTGTACCCACACTCGGCTTCCCATTTTTAAAGGCTGATTCTGCTCATCGACCGCAGCCCATTGTACCGAACGCATTTTATACACTGGAAAATTCAGATATACGCCACTAGCACTATAGGGAACTGCATCTATTTGTGTCGATTCAATTTTATATTCTAGTGGTAAATCCAACGTATCTATAGAGACTACATTATGCTGATATGGATTCAGTGAGTCGATTAATAACAAGCCCTTACGATTAGTTTTTCCCACGAGACGATTTTCCAGCCGCACGGGAATATCCGCCACACCTGCTGTAGATACCACGGCAAATGAGTTCAGTGATTGACGCATGGCAAAAAAATTGCGGTTCATCATCACCAGACTGCCACGTGCTGACCCGATGACAGTACTATAATCTTCATCGTTAATTTTGGCATTCTGAAAACCCAGATCCCATTGTCCCACTGAGGTTTCCCGCTGCAACTGTCCCTGTAAGCTATAATTGCTTGGATCACTATATTCAATGTTGCTTTGCCAGCCCCAATCCGCTTGATTTTGCAAAGCTGTTTTACGCACACTTGCCGACACTTTATTACGCTCTGTATTTTTTTGGGCATTCATGGCGGCATTGGTCTGACGGTCTAGCGGAATATTCAATGACATAAAAAAGGTATTACTTTTTTCATTTAAATCACGGGTCATATTCAAGGTGAGATAATTCTTAGAAGGAAAATAATAAGACCAATTAAAGATCAAATATTCATTATCAATGCCCTGATATTGCTGTGCTGCATAACTGCTACCAAATTGGCCAAGAGGCGTATTCACCCCCAAAAAAACATGATCAGAACGGTCAATATAGGCATAGCCCAAACCGCTTGCCAAATCACCAAATTTACCGTCACTTTGCTGATGATGCATAGAAAAGTTGATCAAGCGGTTATTCCACTCATAACCTGCTGAAAACGCCTGCCCTGCCTGCTGGTTTAATTCGCTATAACTGTAAGAGCCATTCAGCACGCCTGAAGTATTTGGCAAGCGGTGTACAATACCGAATCCTGCTAAAGCCAGATCATTTGAATATTCAGTATGGCTTTCCAATGTCGTGTCATTGCTGAGACCATGCCGGAAAGTGGCATTCATTAAAAGATCATGCCCATAGCTAAATGACTTGACCGCATAATTCAGCTTATTCACTCCTAGACTTACATCCCAGTCGGATAAACCTTGCTGCAATAACTGTGAAGTACCAAATAAGGAAAAATTGACAACCCGTTGCTGTCCATTCAAATCAGTAATTAATAACTGTGCTGTTCCTGCACCTGTAATTGACGGTGCAGTCTGAATATTAAACTGCCCCGGAAGTACTTCACTGCTGCTTTGCTGAATACCATTAATTAATAAATCTACCGTTGACGGCAATAGCACTGAATCTTTAAATGAGGCTAACGGTGAAGTCACTTGATATGGCTGTAAATTATAGTTTTTTGCCAATTTAATGCCTGAAATTCGGGTCGAACGACTCCAATCTAAAGCGCGCGACTGACTATCGCCTAATGTTAATGTCAATGCCCGATTGGCAAAATCCTTTTGCCAATAAGTATCTAAAATCTGGCTATTCAATTCTTCCGATGTCTTTGACTGGGTATAAGCATGATTGGCAGCAATACTTAAAACACTGCCCGCCCCAAAACCAAAAAAACGCAGCTCATTCCAACCGCTTAAAGACCAAACATCTTCAGTGGCTTGAGCATAAAAATCGTAATTGAAAAGCACACCCGGTTTAATCTGCTGGGCGTTGACTTTGGCGGCTTCAATCGGAATAAATCCTGCCACGGTATTGTTCTGCAAAAAAGAGACAGCTACATTCAAATGGATACTTTGCGCAGCGACATTGTAATTGTAGTTCAAGCCAGAAATTTGAGACAAACTGATAAAACCTGCATGCTGGGGAGCATCAGGTACACTGACTTTTAATTGCAGTTCTTGCAGGGTCGTCCGTGAAATCAGTAAATCATGCGGTGTTTGAATAAAGTGCCCAAAAGTTGAGCTAGATGCCTGATTCAACACAATACTTAAATACAGCTCCTGCTGCTCAATACCATCATCCTCTAAACTGACGGTTTCGCTGGCAATCACCAAAGTACTGGATAAACAATAGGTACACAGCAATGCTTGAAATAATGGGCCACAGTAAGCGAACTTTTTTATCATTACTACTTATTGGATGGGAAGCATCTGTGCTAAACCATCACTATTGATTCTGGCTTCAAACTTGCCATTTTGGAGTATCTTTTTAGACTCAGGAATATCCCAACGCATACTCTGACCAGCAAGCGCATAGCCCACCAGACCATTGATTAACGGTATTCTTTCACCATTTGGATTGATATAGGTTAATTCACTAATCCGAATATGGCTTTTCGCATTATTCGTTACTATCAGCTGTTGATTCTGATATTGAAAATTCACCTGATTTAACAGCGTTAAACCATTGCGCATGGCAATACTGTCAGTAGGCTGGATAAAAACTGGAATAGAATACTGTAATAATAACTGCAAGCCAGTCTGTGCATCGGCTTGTGCTGAACTTGGCAGTTCATCAATCAATAAGCGGTAAGTCTGTTCTACTGCAGTATTTTGCGGGGCAATACGAATAATTCGGATTAGCTGTTGCTCACCCGCTTTAATTTCTGTAATCGATGGGCTGGCAACCAAGTCTCGTGTAGGATTCACTTGATCCTGACCTGCAACTTGCGACCAGATCAGCACACGAGTTTGCGCCCGAATAGGTCGCTCACTGGTATTGGTCAGCCATATTTCTTTGGCTTTTTCTTGCGGGGAGAATGCAACAGAAATTGGAGCAACTTGCAGACTGGCTGCAAAACTGCTCAGCGAATAAAGTGAAACGATAGAAGCACAAATGAATTGTCTCAATTTGTTCATATACTGCGTCACTCTATTCGTACAGCTCTAAGCAATTAGTAAGTTACAGTTGCAACCACTGTATCTACATAATTACCCGCTTCAACGTTGGTATTACCCGCTAATTTAGCATACACAGGAATAGCTTGATCTTTACCATTACCTGTTTTTGATAATAAGTTTACAGCGTCCCACTCGGTTGTACGGGTAGAATCTTGATACAATTTATATGGAACTTTGCTGGTTGAAGCAGCATTTGTGTTACTCATTTCACCACTGCCTGCTAAAGCAATTTTATAAGGTGTATTTAAAGTACAAGTAACATTTAACTGGCCTTTCGCATTGCTTGCAGATTTAGTAGAACGATCAACAGAAGCAAATTCCACGTCTTGAGCCGCGGTAAACTTACATGATTCATTTACTGTAAGTTTAACCTCAAATTGAGTAGAGTCGGTGCCTGCCGCATGCGCTACAGTCAAAAGAGAAGAAAAACCTAAAACTGCCGAAACAATGACTTTTTTCATAAAATGCCCCATATAATGTGAAAGATGACACACTAAATTAAAATATGGAGTGGATTATAGGCTTTTTTTTGATCTTGTAAAGTCCTTAAATAAAAATTTAAGTATAAAATTCATCCTATTATTTTAGATATTCATCCCTCTTATTTGACCTTATTGCCCATGTATTTAAAAATTCATGCATCCCTAGCTTTTATAAATGATGAAATGTCTATTAATCCGAATAACAAGTAAAAATTAAGCTTGAGAAAAGTTACTGGAGCCAATATTGGACAGATGAAAGAGAAAAAGACGTTAAAGACCGTTAAACGAATTGGTAAAGAAAAGGCTGGATCGTAATACTTAAATTGAGCATTCTCTAAAAGATGTTTGCCCTAGCCATCTTTGTTTTGGGTTTGTACGATCAGGGCAAATTAGTGGTGATTCAATCAATAACTTTTCGCTTGAAGCATAGACATAGATTCTCAGAACATAAGTTTTAAAGTTCGCATAAATAGTCAGTCGTTATAAAACTGAGCTGAGTCAAAACAAAATTTAACTCGTATTTCCCTTTTGCATGAGCTTATTTGAGAACTTTTATAATCTAATTTTTTATGTGGGTTTTTATCTAAGACAAAATTAAAGTTAAAAAAAAGACCCTTGATGATCAAGGGTCTTTTTTAATATTTGGCGGAAGCGGTGTCCGTCAAATTAAAACCATAAGATACTGATTAATCAATATAAAATATTTTAAATTTAATTTAACATCTTATTTAATTTAATCAAAATCCTCACCAACCAAAACACTTTTCTTCTAAACGACACACTTCATCATTAATAATAGCAATTTTGTAACTTCTCCCAAAAGTTCACAGTAAAGAACAAGTCGATGTAAGCCAGCGTTTTTTAATTGATATGAAGAACTTCGCAGCAGTCTGATTTTAATGCCCTCAACTAAAAAAACACCACTTTATGTGGTGTTTTTTATCTAACTGGGAGAGTTCAATGCTTAGAGAGAATTATTCTGCTCACTTGGAGTAAGTGGTTGAATCAAAACTATCTCGCTTTCATCTGCTTTATGACTTTCAGTTTTAGCAATGACCGCCGTTGCAACACTATTACCAATAATATTCGTTGCTGTACGTCCCATGTCTAAGAAATGATCTACTGCAAGAATCAGCAAAATACCCGCTTCTGGAAGTTTAAACATTGCTAATGTTGCAGCAATCACCACCAACGATGCACGAGAAACACCTGCAATACCCTTACTGGTAATCATCAGTGTAAGCAGCATCAAAATTTGTTGTGAGATACTTAAATCAATATTATAAGCTTGAGCAATAAATAGTACTGCAAAAGACATGTAAATCATTGAACCATCGAGGTTAAATGAGTAACCCAATGGCAGGACAAAGCTGATAATACGCTTTGGTACACCAAATTTTTCCAATGCTACCATTAGTTTTGGATAAGCAGATTCACTACTTGCTGTTGCAAAACCTAATACCGCAGGTTCACGAACGGTCTTAAGCAAACGGAATACGTCTTTTTTCAGGAAGATATAGCCAACGCTAATAATTACAGCCCAAAGAATGAAAAGGCTGGCATAAAATTCGCCTATAAAAACACTATAGTCGATAATGATTTGTGGCCCTTTTAAGGTAATTGCAGAAGCGATTGCCGAGAAAACAGCAATAGGAGAAAACATCATAACGTAATCAGTTATACGGAACATGACACGGCACAATTCATCAATAATTTTTGCAATGACCGTACCTTCATCTTGTTGATGATGCACGTAGGCTAAGGCTGAACCAAAGAAAATAGAGAAGATTAGAATCTGTAAAATTTCGTTATTCGCCATCGCCTCGGCGAAGCTTTTTGGAAAAATATGCGTAATAAAGGTTTGTATATTTAAACTGGTTGCACTGACACCTACATCAACAGGTGCTGTAGGAATTGGAAGATTCATTCCTGCACCAGGTTGTAATAGGTTTGCCATGCCCATGCCTAAAAGCAAAGAGATGAGAGATGCACCAATAAACCAGCTCATGGCTTTAAGCGTAATCGAACCCAATGATGATGATTTACCCATTGAGATTAGCCCTGAAACAATTGTTGCAAAGACCAATGGGGCAATAATCATTTTAATTAATCTTAAGAATATATCTGTAAGAATTTTAAAATATGACGCGATATTTTCAGCTTGAGTAGTACTCAAATTACTATGAAAAAGCCAACCAATTAGTATTCCAGAAACCATAGCAACTAGAATAAATTTTAATAGTTTTTTCTGATCCATAAAAACTTCCTTTTAATACCCTAAAATCGATAAAAACATCTTATTGTTTTATAAAATGTTTTGATTTTGTTACATCCAAGCCAAATATCCATTTAACTTAGGGGTGTTGGCAGAATCTATCGAAAATTGATCAGAATTAAAAATGCAAAAATTTATTTTTCTATGCAAAATTTGCATGGAGATTATTAAGAAAATATACAAAATGCCAATGACAGTATTCATTAAAGGAACTTAAATATTGTCAATGTTTGGACAAATCAAACATTGTTGTTAATGGAATTTAAGAACTAGGATCTGGTTAATGATAAGTAAAACTCTCCAATCATGCGGCTTGGCACTCACCCTTTTAGCATCATCGATGGCACTTTACGCAAAAAATAATGTCGTAGTGGTTGCTACTGGTGGAACGATTGCTGGTGCAGGTGCAAGTTCAACCAATAGTGCAACTTATAGCGCGGCTAAAGTTCCAGTTGATGCACTGATCAAAGCTGTACCACAAGTAAATGATCTGGCGAATGTAACGGGAATACAGGCACTGCAAGTTGCATCTGAAAGTATTACTGACAAAGAATTGTTATCTTTAGCGCGTCAAGTCAATGATTTAGTAAAGAAACCTTCTGTGAATGGTGTAGTCATTACTCATGGTACGGATACCATGGAAGAAACCGCTTTTTTCCTAAATTTAGTGGTACATACTGATAAACCGATTGTGCTGGTTGGCTCTATGCGACCTTCGACTGCAATGTCGGCAGATGGTCCATTAAACCTATATAGCGCTGTTGCTTTGGCTTCTTCGGATGAAGCTAAAAACAAGGGCGTAATGGTCTTAATGAATGATTCGATTTTTGCCGCACGAGATGTGACCAAAGGCATTAATATTCATACCAATGCTTTTGTGAGCCAATGGGGAGCTTTGGGTACTTTAGTTGAAGGTAAGCCGTATTGGTTCAGAAGTTCAGTGAAAAAGCATACCAATAATTCCGAGTTTGATATTGAGAAAATTCAAGGTAATGCATTACCTAGCGTTCAAATTGTCTATGGTTCAGATTCTATGATCCCTGATGCATACCAAGCATTTGCCAAAGCTGGTGTAAAAGCGATTATTCATGCAGGAACTGGCAATGGCTCTATGGCGAATTATCTAGTGCCAGAAGTAAGAAAACTGCATGATGAGCAAGGCATTCAAATTGTCCGTTCATCACGTGTAGCACAAGGTTTTATCATTCGGAATGCAGAACAGCCTGATGATAAATATGGTTGGATTGCTGCACATGATTTAAACCCACAAAAAGCCCGCATTTTGGCTGCTTTAGCACTAACCAAAACCAATGATGCTAAGCAAATTCAGGACATGTTCTGGAAATATTAAGCGTTGAAACAGATCTATCAGCGTTGAAAAAGCCCGATTCTAGCGATTGCATCTAGAATCGGGCTTTTTATTTAAATAAAAATTAGGTGTTTAGTCCAAGATTTTTGATTGTTGCTTCATCCATATGAACTACCCCTTATAATTATCCATAGAAGGATAAATTAAAATTAGGCACTTACACAAAATTTAGAACAGCCCCTTGCCCTTCAAATGCTAATCTAAGAATTTAAAATACTGACTACTCTCTGCTTAATAACTGAACTTTAGCTAAACATAAGTTAAATAATACTAACATTATGAAGCTCTAGCCTTATAGAGATTAGAGCTACTATTTTACTTCGCTTAGTTACCTCGATAGGTTGAATATCCATAAGGACTAAGCAATAAGGGAATATGATAGTGTTTTACCAAACCATCGGTTTGGAAAATCACAGGAACCTCTGGAAAGAAAGAATTTTGCTTATTTTTCTGAAACCAGTCACCTGTTTTAAACGTGACTTTATATATCGCATTATCTAAAGTTTTATTTTCTGGAAATAATGCAGTTACACGACCTTGCTCATTGGTTTTAGCTTCTGAAATCTGTATCCATTTTCCATTTTTTTGTTCTTCCAAAGTAACTTTTACATCGGGTGAAGGCAATCCACTTTCCAAGTTAAGTACATGCACACTTAAAGGATTTTGCGCCATTACCCCACTTGAAATAAATAAACTGCCAGCGAGTAAAAATAACTTGTTCATATGAATTTATCCTAAATTAAATTGATTTAAATTTGTTTGAGTGTGATTTCTATACCCTGTTGTGCACATTGATCATCTTGAATTGACCCACCTGCACCCGCTACACCAACTGCACCGAATAGCTGACTTTTATAAACTATGGGGACACCTCCGCCTAAAAGTAATAATTCAGGTAAGCTGGTTAAATTCTGTGAATCAACATTATTCTGCGCATTACGCATAAACTGTAATGTATTAACTTTGCTCGAATAAGCGGTAAAGGCTTTCCTTTGGGCTGCGATTAAATTATGAATACCCACTGTTTCATGCCGTTGACTTGCTAGGACATTGCCACCCTGATCTAAAACCACCACAGCAGCAGGTTTAGCAGTGGTACTACATGCCTTCATGACATTGGTTGCCAGTTGATTGGCGAGGTTTAAATCCATGACATAGCTGGTTTTAGGAGCAGAATATGTGATTGAACTAAATAGAATTGCAGGAATAAATAGAAGGTTTTTCATCATTTCTATTAAGCTAAATTAAAAGATAAATTAGCTTATATAAAATAAAATCACTATTGCATGACAATCACATTACGAATTTGTAATGTACAAACAGGCAAACTCATATAATATTATTTAGATGCAAATACTTATTGTTGAAGATGAAACCAAAATTGCTGAATTTCTAGCAAAAGGTTTAAACGAATCTGGTTATTTATCCAGTATTGCTCATGATGGATTAACAGCACTCACCCTGTTGCAAGAAAAAAACTTTGATCTAGTCATTTTGGATGTCATGTTACCTGAAATTGATGGTTGGCAAGTATTAAAGACCTTAAGAACATTTTCTAAAATTCCAGTAATCATGCTAACGGCAAAAGATCATGTGCTGGATCGAGTTAAAGGCTTAGAACTAGGTGCAGATGATTATTTAATTAAGCCCTTCTCTTATATTGAATTATTGGCACGGGTCAAAAGTCTATTAAGGCGCAGCGTAAAAACCGAGTCTGAATATTACCAAGTTGAAGATCTAATTTTATATCGGCTTAAACGTACTGTTTATCGGGATCAACAAAAAATCGACTTAAGCGCTAAAGAGTTTTCGCTCTTGCATTTATTAATGCAACATCAAGATGAATTATTAACCCGATCTCAAATTGCTTCTGAAGTGTGGAATATTAATTTTGATACCGACACCAATGTTGTGGATGTCGCTATTCGTCGTTTACGTGCAAAAATTGATGACCATTTTCAGCCCAAATTAATTCATACTGTTCGAGGTATGGGATATCGTTTAAGCATAAATAAATGAAAAATATACTAAGGCATCTAAGTTTAACAACACGCTTAAGTATTGCCTTCAGTATGATCTGTTGCATTGTATTTTTTGCTATTGGTTTACTTTCTTATCACAACATGGAGTACCTGTTAGCTAAACAACGGGATCAGAATTTAACTGCACGTGTTGAACGCATCGAAATTTTTTTACAAGATCAAGAAAGTTTTCAGATTTTAGTTCAACACCCTCGTCTGTATGAAAATATGCTGGGCAAAGAAGATAATCTTTTAATTTTAAAAAACCAGCAACAAGCCTTAATTGAGATTAATCCACTGAAAGTCCATATTCCCGCTATGGCCGAATCAAAAACCATTACCTTTTTAGATAATCAATCTGAATTTTCTACTACCCGTTTGGCCTATAAAACCGTTGTTTTTAATCATCAACATTATCAACTCATTGCTGGCACACAACTTGATGAAGCTCAATCCACCTTAGATCAATATTTATGGAAATTGATTCTGTATAGTGTATTGGGAATTGTAATGGCAAGCCTACTCGGACGTTGGATGGGTTTGTATTTACTCAAATCATTAAATAATTTGATTAAGCAAACACACAAAATTCAGGGTACTCAACCACATCAGCGAATCGAAGCTAAAAGTAATACCGTTGAAGTTGAGCAACTGCGTTCAGCAATGAATGCGATGTTAGAAAAAATTCAAATTAATTATGATCAACTGGCACGATTTTCTGAAGATATTGCCCATGAACTGCGAACCCCTTTAAATAACTTAATGGGGCAGACACAAATTATGCTCATGCAATCTCGGTCACAACAAGAACTGGAGCAGCTTTTATATTCTCATCTTGAGGAATATGAACGACTAAGTAAGATGATAGACAATATGTTGTTCATCGCTCGTTCTGAACATAGTGATTACATTATCGATAAAGAAAATATTGATTTATCCAACCTTATTTTAGAATTGGTGCATTATTTTGAATTCTTAGCTGAAGACAAGCAAATGACATTTGTTTTAGCGTTAGAAAAAGGAATTCAAATATATGCTAATGCAGATTTATTAAAAAGAGCGCTGTCTAATCTTATAATCAATGCCATTGATTATGGATTTGAAAATCAAGACATTGTGATTTCAACAAAATCTACAGGAGATTATGTCGATATTGCAGTATTAACTAAAAATATTTTTATTGATAAACAACATTTGAACCATTTATTTGAACGTTTTTATCAAATTGATAGTAGTCGACATGCCAAAGCAAAAACTGGTGGTTTAGGATTATCAATCGTTAAATCTATCATGATGTTACATAATGGAGAAGTAAACGCATATAATAGTCATCAAGGAATTGTATTTAGTTTAAAGATTAAACATTTAACTTAAAGATGTTATTTACAAATTCTTAAAAATTATAAAGTTCATATTGCAGATTATTTAGATGCTATAAAATTAACATCATACAGGTTATACGGATTTTTAATGTAAACCAAAAATAAAAAAGCGCGGATATATATCCTCAATTCGTGTAACGATCACTCTCAAATGGAGCGTTGATTATCGTCACCACCAATACCAAATGCTTTTCTCCAAGCATTCGGACTTGTGCCATAGGTTTCTCGAAAATTCTTTCTAAACAATACTGTATTATTAAATCCTGAAAGTTCAGCTATTTTTTCAATAGACAACTGTGTTGTTTCTAACAGCTCACAGCTATATCTAATTCTTTCCTTGTTTAACCACTCTACTAAAGTCATTCCTGTGGCTTTTTTAAAATGACGTGTAAACGTTCTACGTGTCATATGAGTTTGTTCAGCGAGTGTTTCAATACCATGATGCTGAGCTAAATTTTTTCTTAAAAAATCCAGTAACACATTAATCTGTGCATCTTGACTCGAATTTGCGATTGGTTGTTCAATGAACTGAGCCTGCCCTCCTTCACGATGTGGAGGAATGACCATCACTCTCGATACTTTATTGGCAATTTGTGCGTTATACATTTCACGCACTAAATATAAGCAACAGTCTAATGCGGCTCCTGTCCCAGCAGAGGTAATCATTCTCTGATCTTCCACATAAAGTGCATCCCGATCGAGTTTAATATCTGGAAATCTTTCACTAAAATCTTGTTCAGCCATCCAATGCGTAGCCGCTTTTTTATTTTTTAATAAACCTGAATACGCCAATGCATAAGTGCCATAACATAAACCAACAATCTTTATTCCTTTTTGATAGGCGTGATTCAGTCCTTCTATAATAGATTCTTCAGGCTTGTGATTAAAATCATCCCATCCGGGAATGATGACAAGATCAAAGCTTTTTATTAATTCTATTCCGCCATCAGGAATAATAATCATTGATTGCTCTGTTTTTACAGGTTGGCCGTCTATTGAAAAAATTTTAAGTTCAAATAACAGTTTATCTTCAATTTTAATATTAAAAATAATGTGAGGAATAGAGAAATGAAAAGGATTTATGTTTGGATAAACGAATAATCCAATAACAGGTATAGCCATAAAAGTTCCCTATTTAAAAGATCATAAATATAGCATTTTGTCCCAATAGTTTCGATGATTGTCTTTAAGGACGATTTTTTTTATTCTGCCTTTCTTCATAATTCTAATATCAGTAAATCATTTGGTATTTGATATGAATAAATTTTTAAGTCGTTCGCTAATTGCGATATCTGTGGCAACAGCTTCATTCAATTTATATGCAAATGACAGCACTCAACGAGATACATCTAAAATAACGCATGTACAAGAAATTCGTAATGCGACAATCAAAGTGATGTATGCCGACACGACTTTTTTAATTGACCCAATGTTTGCTAAAAAGGGCTTTTATGAAGGTTTTCCAAATACTTATCGTAGTTACCTACGTAATCCACTGGTTGATTTACCCATTAAACCAGAAACAATCCTAGAGGGCGTTGATGCTGTAATTATTACGCATACTCATTTAGATCATTGGGATGATGCAGCACAAGCCACGATTCCTAAGAATATGCCTGTTTTTGTACAAAACAAACAAGATCAAACAACGATTCAATCTCAGGGTTTTAAAGATGTCCGCGTCTTAACTCAAACTACTTTTCAAGGTGTTAAGTTAACTAAAACTGCTGGTCAACACGGTACTGACGAAATGTATCGTAATGCTGAGCTAAAAGCTGGCTTAGGTGAGGCTATGGGTATAGTTTTTGAAGCAGCAGGACATGAAACTATTCATGTTGCTGGGGATACGATCTGGCGTCCTGAAGTTGATCAAGCTATTCAAAAATTCAATCCTGAAGTGATTGTTTTAAATACGGGTAATGCCTTATTAAGTGGCTTCAATGAGTCAATTATTATGGGTAAGGAAGACACTTATCGTGCAGTCCAAAAAGCACCTCATGCCAAAATTGTTGCTGTCCATATGGATGCTATTAATCATATGTCTTTAACACGTGCTCAACTTTCAGAGTATGTGAAAAATAAAGGTATTCAAGATAAGGTTTTAATTCCACTAGATGGTGAAACTCTTTCTTTTTAATCATATTTTAAAGAAGTCAGAACAAAACACATATTAGTTAAATACAGGAAAAGACATGTCAAAATCAGCTTTATTGGTCATCGACTTACAAAATGAATATCTACCTACGGGTAAATTGCCGTTGGTAAATATTGAACAGGCTACTGAGAATGCCGTAAAAGTGATTGCCAGAGCCCGTCAAAATGCGATGCCAGTTATTCATATTCAGCATATCTCAGCAAGTGATGAAATTCCTATCTTTGTTCTGGATTCAAATGGCATTGAGTTTCAAGAGACTGTGAAACCAAATGCAGATGAAACCGTCATCGTGAAAAATAATATCAATGCTTTTTTAAATACCAACTTAAAAGAAATCTTAGATACCCAAGGCATCACTGAACTCATTGTGATAGGTGCGATGAGCCATATGTGTATTGATGCTGCTGTGCGCGCAGCGGCTGATTTTGGTTATAAAGTTACGGTTATTCATGATGCCTGTGCAACACTAGAGCTAGAGTTTAATGGTGTTAAAGTCCCTGCTGCATATGCACACGCCACCCTGATGGCTGCTTTTGAATTTGCTTATGCTCAAGTGATTTCTACAAGTGAATATTTAAGTTAGGATTAATCAAGATATGGATCAGAAAATCTTGCCTTTGGCATTAAATCAGAGCGTATTTTCAGAATGTATTCAACATCTTGAAAAGATTTTATCTAAATACAAAACTTTGATTAATAAAGATTATCAAGGATATATCAATCATTGTATCCGTATGGCTGGATGTTGCCTGATGCTAAGTCAAAAGCAAGATCCTGAAAGTATCCATAAAATTGCAATTGCGGCGGCATTTCATGACATAGGCATTTGGACAGCAAATACTCTTGATTATTTACCACCATCGATTGAAGCACTGAATCAATATTTAGCAGCACATCAACTCATCCATTTTCAGGAAGAACTCAGCTTGATGATTACTGAACATCACAAGCTTAGCTCAACTCATTACCCGAAATACCCATTGGTGGAATGTTTTAGACAAGCTGACTATGCCGATTTTTCATTAGGAATAATACGTTTTGGTATACCGTTAAATGCATATAAGCAGCTAAAGAGCACCTATCCCACTGCAGGTTTTCATAAGACATTGTTTTATTTGGGTATGAAACGATTTTTTCGGCAACCTTGGAATCCACTCCCCATGTTTAAATGGTAAAAATTCAACGTAGCAAAATACTTGTGACTTAATACAATAAGCGCGTGCTGATTTAAATCAACATGCGCTTATTGTATTTATATTAAAAATTGATTACAAAACTATATTCTAAATTTGGTGTGTATAGTCCCTCATTACAGATATTAAGCAGAAATACAAATAGGTAGTTTTGTCAGGATACTAGAAAAGAGGGATATGAATTATTTTATTTACTATTATGTACTATCCCAGCCATCTTGAATCCTCCCTTATTTCGTTTATGAGTTGATCCTTTACGGTTATCGAACTCTTAAATATCAATAGAGGTAGCTAACTAAATCCTGAATCAACTTCTGCAACCCTCTCTATATACCCTGAATATAAGTTAAGCTGACGTAGTAAATTGCAGTACGATAACTTTGCTGTGCTCACTTGCCTTTTAAAAGGCAACTATAATAGTCTAGAAGATCAAATCATGTTACTATTGTTTTAGTAGTTACATTCAAGTTTATTAATTTCTTATGAGCAAAAATACCAGTCTTGAAGTCTGTCCAATCGCAAGAAGTCTTTCGATTCTTGGCGATGCTTGGAGCATGTTAATTTTACGTGATGCCCATGTTGGCTTTACACGTTTTGATCAATTTCGAAAAAGTTTGGGCATTGCTCCCACAATGCTCACTAAACGCTTATCTGTTTTAGTTGATGAAGGACTACTTGAAAAAAGACAATATTCTGAACATCCGCCACGTGAAGAATATGTACTCACTCAAGCAGGTCAAGATTTTTTACCAGTTCTGTTTGTGATTGGAGCTTGGGGACGTAAGCATAAACCGTTTGAAAATCCTGAAAAAATGCCTATATTTCTTGATGCAGAGCAAGGGACTGAAATTAAACCTATCGTGATTGATCAAGTGACGGGAGCCGAAATTGGCACTCGAGCTATTCACCAAAAAACTGAATAAAGCTAAAAAAGCACTCAATATGAGTGCTTTTTTATGCTGATAGGTTCAACGAGTGGCTCATGATTTAATTCGAGTACGCTGCGTCGCATACGTTCCCCAACCACTACGTACAACAGATTTAATAAATGCCCATAAGCCACTCTCTTTAGGTTTTGGTGTTTTACCTTGAGCAATACGGTTAAGTTGTTGGGTATACCACAGCACTTCCATAATCCCAAGATGATCAATCTTTTTAATTCCTGTTTTGATTGGCTGTACCGTTTGTTTACTATTGGTTCCTGCTAACAAATATTTGGGAGCATCTGGGTCTATTGCCATAAGTCTTGCAATCCCGACTATATCAAAAGCATTGGACTCTAAGGCTTGATTCATTCCGTCAACACTTCTAAAACCACCTGTCACCATTAAAGGTATTTTTACTTGTGCTCTAACCTTTTCTGCAAAATCTATAAAAAATGCTTCACGGGCAATGGTTGAAGATTTTTGTGGTGCCTTAGCTACACCAGACTCATACGTTCCACCCGAAATTTCAATCAGATCAATCCCTGCGGCTGCTAAAGCTTTAATGACTTCTAATGAATCTTCTTCAGTAAATCCACCTTTTTGAAAATCAGCTGAGTTGAGTTTTATGGCGATTGGAAAATCTGTACCGACCTGTTTTCTTATTTCTGCATAAACATCCATTAGAAACTTACGACGTTTTTCAGGTGTGCCACCCCACTCGTCAGTTCTTAAATTGTGTAATGGAGATAAGAATTGATTAATCAAATAGCCATGTGCAGCATGGATTTCAATACCACTAAATCCAGCCTTTTTACATATCAGTGCACTACGACCAAAGCGCTGAATAATTTCAATGATTTCTGCATGTATAGCTTCATCTGGAGTCGTAAATAAAGATTGCATTTCGACACCAAATGGCACTGCTGATGCAGAAATATTGCGGACATTTAATCCTTTCGGTGATTGCTTCCCCGGATGGTTGAGTTGTGCCCACAATTGAGAACCTTGCTGGGTAACAGTTTTCGCCCATTTCTGTAAAATAGCAAAATCACGTTCATCCTCAATCACAACATTCCCCGGTTCACCTAATGCACGTCGGTCAATCATAATGTTGCCCGTGATAATCATGCCGATCCCAGAAGCAGCCCAACGTTGATATAAACGAACATGTTTGTCCGTTGGGTTATTGGAATAAGTCGCCAAAGTTTCACTGGTTGCTGCCTTAGCCAACCGATTTGGAATCACCACACCATTCGGTAACGTTAAAGGCTGATTCAGGAGATTCGTTTTTAATTGCAAATGAGTCATGCGCTTCGCTCACACAGTGGAAGATGATTGAGAATGAGGTTGAATAAAGTCCACTAAACTTTGAAACCACATGACATCTACAAAGTTTCCAGTAATCACAAGATCCTCTGTTCTAAGAGCTGTTAAAAATGTATTCACACTATCTTTAGCTGATAGCACAGCAAAACCTGTACTGCCATTCTTAAAAGTGAATGTAAAACTTGGGGATTTAGTTTGTCCTGCGTGAGACTTTATCTTGCCATTTTTGACTTCAAAATAACGCCCTTCACCACCTGCCGTTTGGATTTGGAATGTGACATTTTTATCTTTCACATAGGCAGCACATTTTGGATTGGTTTTCACAGCCCGTTGTAACAGCTTAGTCAGCATCCACAGTAATAGTTTAAATTTCATCATTTTAGTTCTCAGTTCATCAATATATAAAAAACACTAAGGAAACTCTGATCAATTACTCATCTAGAAACTGTATGGCATGTTTAACGAAGCGTTCTGGATACTGAAACTGTGCACCATGTCCTGCATCTGGGTAAATGAATAGCTGTGCATTTGGAATATTCAGTGCCATGTGATAGGCATTGATGGTCGGAATCATCACATCATCCACACCGTTGAGAATAAAAGTAGGCTGTTTAATTTCACGTAAATGTGCAAATGGATCTTGTTCATCAAGCTTCGGTAAAAAGTGCATATTGGCTTCAACCTGAGCCTGCATCACATCGACTGAACTTGCTGGATCCTGATCTTTACGCTGATGGCGACGTTGCCAAAAATCACGACCTGCTTGAATTGCTTTTGGTGATCGACCAAAGAATAAAAATAGAAAGTCCTCTTCGGAAGGTACGGCACTGGTTGCATGCTTCAAGACCAAAGCTGGTACATCTGGATCATCGCCTCTAGGCTTTCCACCTCGTGGCCCTGTACCCAAAAGCATTAATTTTCTGACCAATTCAGGATGACGACGTACCAAATCCTGTGCCTGAAATCCTCCTAAAGAGAAGCCTAGTAAATCAACTTGTTTTAAATTCAATGCACGAATCATTGCGGCAGCATCATCAGCCATATCTTCAATACGAGTGCGTGGTTGCCCTGTAGATGAAGCGACACCGCGCCCATTGAACAAAATGACTTCACGCCCAGCTGCTAATCCATCAGTAATCAATGGATCCCAATTGTCTAAACCTCCACGGAAATGTTGCAGAAAAAATAGCGGTGGCTGCCCTGTATTTGAGTTACCCCATCGACGATAGGCAAAGTTGGCTCCATCGACTTCTATAAATTGGGTTTCAGCGGCTTGGTGTGTAATTGCGGTCATCTTGATTGTCCTCATTTTTAAATATTTGGTTGGGTCTAATTTTATTTAGCTAAAAACGTGAGGGATTGTTTTACAAAATCATCATGAAACTGAAAGATTCCCCCATGACCTGCGTCTGGATAGATAACAAGTGAACTATTCGGTAAGCGCTTTGCTAAATCATAAGTATTTACTGTTGGCACCATTCGGTCATGATCACCATTCGCCACCAATACTGGTTGTTGAATCACAGAAAGGTCAGCAGGTTTTTTACTTCCCCATTTTTTTAAGGCTTTAAGCTGGGCACGATAGGCAGAAATGGTGATTTCTTTATCGCGATTTTCAGTACGTTCATTTATGCGTTGCACAAATGCTTTTGCAGCAGCTTTGCCATTGTCTGTCCGAGTAAAAAATAAATAGACTTTAGGATCTTGACGAGTCGCCATACCACGGACTAAATCCCAATTGGAAACTCGCCCCACTGTACTAATTCCAGTTCCGCCTGCGGGGCCAGTTCCCGATAAAATCATTTTTCGAATCAATTTTGGTCGTTTAAGAACGATCTCTTGCGAAATCATGCCGCCCATTGAAAAACCAAATAAATCAACCTGTTTAAATCCTTTTGCTTGAATAAAAGTAATAGCATCATCAGCCATTTGTTCAATGGACTTTGCGGGTTCACCCGTAGAAGCGCCAACACCACGGTTATCAAAAACCACCACATGATGTTTTGCGGCAATTCCATCAATAATTCTTGGATCCCAGTTGTCTAACACAGCAGCCAAATGATTTAAGAAAATAACAGGCGTTCCACCATTTTGTTGACCATATTCTCGGTAAGCGAAGTTAATACCATCTGCTGAAATAAATTGAGTCCGTACATTCTTCCAATTTGTATCTTGCTGAGGGCTATGAACAGCTTGCTGATTGATAAGAATGTTAGATGACACTTTATTTGCCTTAGCCACAGAGTTACTAAAAGTAATAGATGCCACTGTTTCTGCTTGAGT
Organism: Acinetobacter bohemicus ANC 3994; assembly: GCF_000367925.1. Taxonomy (GTDB): domain Bacteria; phylum Pseudomonadota; class Gammaproteobacteria; order Pseudomonadales; family Moraxellaceae; genus Acinetobacter; species Acinetobacter bohemicus. The sequence goes on along the minus strand of NZ_KB849176.1, from coordinate 480,458 downwards.
TAATGGTGCACTAAAGATAGAAAACACCGTTAATCCCATCGCAATTGTATTTAATAGAAATTTCATTTGTTTTGTTCCTCACAATCTATTCATTCAACTGATTTAACTGTTTTTTATGAGCAATCTATTGAGATTAACGGCACATATTTACAGTCAATACTTATTTAATACTTACTATACTCGCCAAAAAACACACTGTCACTATCTTTTTAGTAGTAACTATTTTAATTTTAGATTATGATCAAAACATCAAGGTGAAATTGGTTATCCAATCACCCACATATTACAAGTGAGAAATTTTGTATGACGAGTAAAATAGTTCTTATTACAGGTGCATCTTCTGGTATTGGCTTAGCAACAGCAGAGCTTTTACATGAGGCAGGATTCATTGTTTATGGTACGAGTCGACGTGCAAATAGTGCATCGAAATATAAGTTTCATCTGATTGAACTAGATGTAAATCATGATGATTCAGTGAATCATGCAATAGAAAAAGTGATTCAGAATGAAGGTCGAATTGATGTTTTGATTAATAATGCAGGATTTGCCATTGCACCAGCTGGCGCTGAAGAAAGTTCGATGCAACAAGCTCAAGCTATTTTTGATACCAATTTTTTTGGTGCTGTCCGAATGACCCGTGCGGTACTTCCAGTGATGCGTGAACAGAAATCTGGACTTATTCTCAATATCAGCTCAATTTTAGGCCTTTTACCAACACCTTTTGGTGCACTTTATTCTGCTTCAAAACATGCACTTGAGGGTTATTCAGAGTCTTTAGATCACGAGTTAAGGTCTCAAGGCATTCGTGTTTCATTGATTGAACCTGCTTACACCAAAACCTCATTAGGAATAAACTTACTTGAAGCAGATGCAAAAGTCTCAGCATATGATCACATTCGCGAGAAGCTACATCAACACATGATAAAATCAATTAATAAGTCAGATGATCCGAGTGTTGTTGCGAAGACCATTTTAACGGTCATCAATAGTCAAAACATATTACCCCGCTATACCTCAGGCAAGGCAGCAAGACACTTAAAGAATTTACGAAAATTTGCCCCAGTAAAGATCTTTGACACCTTAATTCAACGCAGCTTGAAAGTTTAATGATGCTTATAAAACGTTAAAACAAAATTCAAAAAATAGAGGTCCTCATATGAAAGCAGCCTACATTAACCGTTACGGCAATATCAATGATGTACAACTGGGCGAACAATCCACGCCAGTTTTAACAGAAAATGATGTACTCATTCAAGTTCATGCAGCAAGTATTAATCCACTCGACTTAAGAGTTTTGGAAGGTGAATTTAAGGCAATTCTGCCCGTTCAATTTCCTTTTATTTTAGGCAATGATTTTGCAGGTACAGTGGTTCAAGTTGGAGCAAATGTTAATAACTTTAAAGCTGGGGATGAAGTGTATGCCAAGACCGACCTGAACGGTGCTTTTGCAGAATATACAGTGGTTCAGCAATCATCACTGGCGCTTAAACCTAAAAATATTTCGATGGAACTTGCAGCATCTCTGCCTCTTGTTTCGTTGACTGCATGGCAAGCTTTGGTCGAAATTGCGAAAGTTAAAGCAGGGCAAAAAGTATTGATTCATGCGGGATCAGGTGGTGTAGGCTCAGTTGCCATTCAGCTTGCAAAATACTTAGGTGCAACTGTTGCAACTACAACCAGTGGTAAAAATATTCACTGGGTCAGCGCCTTAGGCGCAGACATTATCATTGACTACAAAACGACTGATTTTGAGCAAGTGCTTAAAGACTATGACGTAGTGTTAGATACGCAAGGTGGAAAAATTTTAGAGAAGTCTCTGAATATTGTTAAACGTGGTGGTCGTATTATCAGTATTTCTGGTCCGCCTGACCGTGCTTTTGCTGAGGCAATCAAAGCCAACTGGTTATTGAAAGGTATTATTCCCCTTTTAAGTTGGTCAATTCGAAATAAAGCCAAAAAGAGAGGAATTACTTACTCATTTTTGTTTATGCAGCCCAATGGTCAACAGTTATCTGAAATTTCGAAATTAGTCGAATCTGGGAAAATCAATCCAGTCGTCGATAAGACTTATGAATTTAGTGAGATTAAAGATGCTTTCCAATATGTAAATACTGGACGAGCAAAAGGTAAAGTCGTCTTAAAAATTTCTGAATAAGATCGGAGATAAATATGAATGATCAATTGTTTGGTCAAACAGATTTAAATGTCTCACAAATTGCTTTAGGTACTGGTAACTTCGGCACAGGTTGGGGTTATGGTTCCTCACCTGAAGAAGCTAAATTAATACTGGATGCGTATCTGAATGCAGGTGGCAATTTCATAGATACAGCCGATGTTTATCAATTTGGGCAATCTGAGGAAATTTTGGGGGATTTATTACAAGGGATTCATCATGAGGTTATCTTAGTCACTAAATTTTCCAGTGGTGCTTCTCCTGATACAAACCAATTGTATAAAGGAAATAGTCGCAAAGCCATGCTTTATTCTATTGAGCAAAGTTTACGCAGATTAAAAACGGATTATATTGATCTTTACTAGGTACATCGAATTTGATTGAAATTCAATATCTAGAATAACTAAAAAAGAAAAATATACTGGAGTCTATTTCAATCTAATTTAGCTTTATAAGCTCTAATCCCATCCAAAATTTTATGTGGGAGTTAGATTGTTCGACAAAACCATAGATAAGAAAAAAGCCCTTGCAAATACAAGGGCTTAATTCAATATTTGGCGGAAGCGGTGAGATTCGAACTCACGGAGGACTCACACCCTCGTCGGTTTTCAAGACCGGTGCATTAAACCGCTCTGCCACGCTTCCATGTGCGCCATAATACGGATCTTTTTAAAAACTGACAAGTAAAAATTACAAGCAAAGCATTCAAATGAATATTGTTTCGCCAAATCAACTTAAAAAATCATAATTTGGCTGCTAATTCAGCACCTTCACGAATTGCACGCTTCGCATCAAGCTCTGCTGCCAGTTTTGCACCACCAATAATATGGTAATTTGCCAAAGTATTTTCACCTTCATTTGGCATAATGTCTTTTACTGACTCTTGCCCCGCACAAACCACAACAGTATCCACACGTAAAAGTTGGTCATAGCCATTGGTTTCAATCCATAAACCTTCATCGGTAATGGATTTATACTGCACACCACGCAACATTTTAACTGCATGTTTTTTCAGTTGTGCGCGATGTACCCAACCCGATGTTTTTCCTAAACCGGCACCTAAAGGCGTCGTTTTACGTTGCAATAAATAAATTTCACGCACAGGGTGATCCACTTGCGCAGGTTGCAAACCACCTTCAGAGATATAGCTCGGATTTGGATCAATGCCCCACTCACGTTGCCAGTCTGCCAACGGTTGTGGCTGAGGTTGATGCTCTGGTTTCAATAAAAATTCAGACACATCAAATCCAATACCGCCTGCACCAATCACTGCAACACGATTGCCAACGGCAGCACCCCGTAAAACTTCTGCATACGACAGCACTTGTGGCGCATGACTGCCTTCAATTTTCAAACTACGCGGCACAACACCTGTGGCAACAATGACCTCATCAAAACCTTCACGTTCTAATTGCTCACGGTTCACTTTGGTATTTAAACGTAGTTCTACTCCTGTTTTTTCAATTTGGACTTTAAAGTAGCGAATGGTTTCATGGAACTCTTCTTTACCCGGAACCACTTTGGCTAAATTAAACTGCCCACCAATCTCTTGTGCGGCTTCAAATAAAGTTACTTGATGCCCCCGACTCGCAGCCACTGTTGCAGCAGACATACCCGCTACACCACCACCGACAACTGCAATTTTTTTCGGTGTTTTCGTTTTCAAATAAACCAATTCAGTTTCATATGCTGCACGTGGATTGACTAAACAAGTTGCACGTTGATTTTTAAAAGTATGATCTAAACACGCTTGGTTACAGGCAATACAGGTATTAATTTCATCAACACGATTGGTTGCGGTTTTACTCACCCAAAATGCATCTGCCAACAACGGACGTGCCATCTGAACCATATCTGCTTTTCCAGCAGCCAAAATAGCTTCAGCTGTTTCAGGCATATTAATACGATTTGAAGCGATCACAGGAATAGCAACATGCTTTTTCACTTCAGCCGTATAATCAGCAAATGCTGCTCGCGGCACAGATGTGACAATGGTAGGAATACGTGCTTCGTGCCAGCCAATACCTGTATTTAGCAATGTTACCCCTGCTTTTTCCAAAGCCTGAGCAACGATAATCACTTCATCCATGGTGTTACCATCATGAACCAGATCAAGCATCGACAAACGGAAACAGATAATAAATTTTTCACCAACTTTTGCACGAATCGATCTAACAATCTCAACCGCAAAACGCATCCGATTCTGAATATCGCCACCCCAACGATCATCACGCTGATTCACATGGCGACTTAGAAACTGATTGAGTAAATAGCCTTCAGAACCCATGATTTCTACACCATCATAGCCTGCTTTTTTAGCAATACTGGCGGTATGTGCATAATCATCAATGGTATCTAAAATTTGCTTTTCACTCATTTGACGCGGTTTAAAAGGTGAAATGGGTGATTTAATTGGACTCGCTGAAACAACAAAAGGTTGATAACCATAACGTCCTGCATGCAAAATTTGCATAATAATTTTTGCACCATGCTTATGCACAGCATGCGTCACTAAACGATGTGGTGCGACATCGCCTAAGGTATTCATGGTCCCGCCCGCAGGAAGCAACCAACCTGAACGGTTCGGTGAAATCCCCCCAGTAATAATTAAACCAACACCACCTTTTGCACGTTCCCCAAAATATGCCGCCAATTTAGGATAGTTATAAAAACGGTCTTCCAAACCTGTGTGCATTGAACCCATCACGACACGGTTTTTAATGGTCGTAAAGCCTAAATGAAGTGGTTTTAATATATTTGCATAGCGAGTTGTCATCATGAATCCTTTAAGGTTGGCTTTGCAACTTGTTGCATACTACTTTACCGACTTTTCATATTTTGTTTATGGCTTTTTAAATAATTTGTCTGCAAAAAACTGTCAATTTGACATAAAAAAAGTGTAGCTATTGAGACTACACTTAAAGTATTACACCTGATCATTATTCACTTCAATTTATGAAGATTTCCAATTTTTTAATTTCGTTGTATGCCCAATACCGACATTAAAACTATTGGTTGGATCTAGTTTTTGATAATGTTTTTTCAGTGCAGGCTTCGCCACATATAAATGCCCCACATTATGTTCGGCAGGATATTCCGCACCACGACCATCCAACAAATGCCACATTTGATGTTCTATCGCTAAAGGATCAACCCCTTTCTTGACGATATAATCTTGATGAAAGACATGACACAGAAAATGACCATAATAAAGTTTATGAATCATCAAATCATCGATCTCTTTGGGTAAAGTTTCTAACCATTCACGGTCATTACGGCGTAAAGCAATATCCAACGCCACAATATCTTCCACCTCACTGCGATGGGTATCACGATAGCGGATGGCAGCACCAGCAACTGCAAAACGATGTAAAAAGGCTTTCCGCCCTTCTTCCTCTGTACACAAAAAATAATGACCTGAAGTATTTGAGGCAAAATATTGTTTTAAAAATTGTTCAACTTGCCCAACATCCTGATTTTCTATACGTAAAACCAAATGATGTTCATATAAATCACGGAATTCATTCATACGTTGCGGTAAATGGTTTGGCATAAACTTAGTGACCAATTGCAGAACTTTGTCCGAAAGCCCTTTCATACCAAATTTTTCTAAATAACCATCGACCTTATCTTTCATGGCAAAAGCTGCTGGTACTTTGGCTGTACCAAACTTCTCAATAAACATGAAAGTATCTTTACCGTATTCAGCGCCAATGTCATAAGCAACACGGTGGATATATTCGCCGGCTATTGGCAAACGTGCTAAATCTTTGAGTAAAAAACGACGAATTTCAGTTAAATCATCCTGTGAATTTGTACCGACATAGAACACTTGACTTGGGATTTTCTCAAAAGTATCCAGACGCACTGCAAATACACACACTTTCCCTGCTGAACCCGATGCTTCAAATAAACGCGATGGGTCTGCATTAAATCGTGCAGGGGTATTTTCATCCACTTGCGTTACATCATGGGCATAATGCTGATCTGAAGCGCAACAATTAGCATCATTTTGGATATCATCCATTTGATATTGCTGCGTTTGCAATTTAGATAAAATTTCTTCAGGCGTTGTACCTAAGTCCACCCCCAAATGATTCACCAGTTCCAACGCGCCTACTTCATTTACGCGGGCATAAAGTGCCAGCTCAGTATAAGCAGGCCCACGACGTACCAATGCTCCACCTGAGTTATTACACACCCCGCCTAAAACCGATGCACCAATACACGATGAACCAATCACAGAATGGGGTTCACGGTTAAATGGTGCCAATTCTTTTTCTAGGCGATCCAGTGTTGCACCCGGTAAACAAATCACTTGCTGACCATCATTAATCACTTGAATCCCTGCTAAACGGCGGGTACTGATTAAAACAACTGGACGATCATAATCATCACCAAAAGGTGTAGAACCACCCGTCAATCCTGTATTGGCGGCTTGCATAATCACGATACAATCTGCATCCACTGCGGCTTGCAAAACATGCCATTGCTCAATTAAAGAACCCGGGGTAACAACAGCCAAAACTTGACCAGAACCATAACGTCGACCCTGACGATATAAACGTGTGGCATTATCATCGGTTAAAACGTGTGCTTTACCCACGATGTTAATGAGTTTATGAATGGTTTGCTGTAAATCTGATTGAGTTTGCATATGAAATTTCCCTATTCCAAATGTTAATCAGGAATAATGCTTATTGATCTAATTTTTTATTTAAGTTTTTGAATTAAAAATAAAAACCTAAATTTTAATCCTGTATTGGAAGAATCCCCCTAAATCCCCCTTAAAAAAGGGGGACTTTTTCATTACTTTAATCTTGAAAGATGTAGCTCCTCCCTTTCTAAAAGGGAGGCTGGGAGGGATTAAAGTAAAATGAATTGGGAGATGAATTAAAAAATTTAAATATTTTCAACTCATAAACTTATGACTGAACCACCACACTCGTTAAAGCTCTTCACTCAGCCAACTCTCGATCCAATTTCACCAAACAATCAGAGGTAATATCTGCAATGGTTTTTGCACCTGTTAATGTCATTGCAACACGCATCTCTTTATCAATTAAATCTAATAAATTAGATACACCTGCTCCACCCGCCGCACCCAATGCATAAACAAATGCACGACCAAGCATGCAAGTATCTGCACCCATCGCCAACATACGTACCACATCCAAACCATTACGAATACCTGAATCGGCTAGAATTTTAATCTCACCTTTCACCGCATCTGCAATTGGAGGGAGTGCACGGGCACTGGATAAAACACCATCCAGCTGACGACCACCGTGGTTTGAAACCACGATTCCATCGGCACCAAAACGAACAGCATCTTTAGCATCTTCAGGATCTAAAATGCCCTTGATGACCATTGGACCATCCCAAAATTCACGAATCCACTCTAAGTCTTTCCATGAAATAGACGGGTCAAAATTATTACCTAACCAACCAATATAGTCTTCAAGCCCTGTAGGTTTACCTAGGTATTTTGAAATATTCCCCAAGTCATGTGGACGACCATGCAGACCCACATCCCAAGCCCATTGTGGATGAAGTACCGATTGTAAATAACGGCGCATGGCTGCATTTGGACCACTCATACCCGAATGTGCATCACGATAACGCGCCCCTGGTACTGGCATATCCACAGTAAAAACCAAGGTAGAACAGCCCGCAGCTTTAGCACGCTCTAAAGCATTTTTCATAAAGCCACGGTCGCGTAGCACATACAACTGAAACCACATTGGACGTTGAATCGCGGGTGCAACTTCTTCAATCGGACACACTGAAACTGTCGATAAAGTAAAAGGAATGCCTTTTTTATCTGCCGCGACTGCTGCCTGTACCTCGCCACGGCGAGCATACATCCCTGTTAATCCTACAGGTGACAAAGCAACAGGCATCGATAAGGTTTCATTAAATAGTTTAGTTTCAAGACTTAAGGAAGACATATCGTTCAAAACACGCTGTCTTAAGGCAATTTTGGATAAATCTTCTACATTGCGCTTTAGCGTATGTTCCGCATATGCACCACCATCGATGTAATGAAATAAAAACGGCGGCAAGCGACGTTTTGCAGCTTCACGGTAATCATTAGTAGAAGAAATAATCATAGCTATATCCTGTTTAATCGACTTGCACGCTGACGACGAGCTTCTTCTTCATCAATCGAGCGTACTTGTTGAACTACAAACTCAATATGTCCACATACTGCTTGTCGAGCAGCTTCTGGATCTTTACGTTCAATTGCAGCCATCACCCGAAAATGTTGGTCATGCAATTGATCAAAACGGTGTGATTCTGAATAGACTTTTCGACGGCCTAAAGCCACGTTAAATTGCAACAGATCAAATAAGCCACGCATCATCTGAATGAGCACTAAATTATGTGATGCTTCGGCAATCGCCAAATGAAATTTAGCATCGGCTTGTGCGGCCCGATCATCATCACCAAGTGACTGAAAATGGCTAATTTGATCGTAACATTGACGAATATTTTGTAGGTCTTCTGGCGTGGCACGCTCTGCGGCATACCAAGCAGTGCCCCCTTCTAAAATGGTTCGTGCTTCCTGCACATCAAAACGGTATGCAGGATCTTGATCAATCAAATTAATTAAAGGCTGTACAATTTGATGTTGCGACCAATTAGTCGGCAACTGTTGCAAAAAAGTACCCGCTCCAACTTTACTTAACAACATGCCCATACTGCTCAGTTGCTGAATCGCTTCACGTAAAGAAGAACGGGAAACTCCTAACTGCTCACATAATTTTCGTTCAGCAGGCAAACGATCTCCAACTTGCATATTATTTTGTTCAATTAATATACGAAGGCTTTGTACCACTTTGTCGGAGACTTTCATTTGCTGTCCTTAATTGCGTGTTATGGAATCATCCATGGGAACACATAAGCTTGTAAGGTAATAAGAATACCCATCATTATGGTGAAAACGATACTGTGTTTCACCGTAAAACGGAACAGGTCTGACTCTTTACCTACCAATCCTACCGCTGCACATGCAATCGCAATCGATTGTGGAGAAATCATTTTTCCTGTCACCCCACCACTGGTATTGGCTGCAACCAATAACACTTCAGGCACACCAATTTGACGTGCTGTCGTTGCTTGTAATGCGCCAAACAATGCATTCGCTGACGTATCTGAACCGGTTAAGAACACCCCAACCCAGCCCAAGAAAGGTGAGAAGAAAGTAAATGCTTTTCCTGTATGTGCCAGTGCCAATGCCAATGTTGCTGACATACCCGAATAATTGGCAATAAAAGCAAATGCCAATACCATACCAATCGAATAAATCGGTGTTTTCAATTCATTAAGTGTTTCACCAAAAGTCACTACAGCTTCTTTTGGCTTCATTTTCAAGAAAAGAATGGTAATAACCGCGGCAATAAAAATGGCTGTACCTGTTGCAGAGAACCAGTCAAATTTAAAAATAGCATCATAGTTTTTGATTTCAGGTACAACTGGTGGCATTTTTTGCACCAATTGATGTAAATATGGCACTTTGATTGAAATCACTAAATCATGTAATGCACCATCTTTAGTGAACAAATCTTTAAAAGGTTTGACACTCCAAATCGTCACCATTACGGTTAAGATCATAAATGGAGACCAAGCTTTAGCAATTTGCCCAATGCTATATTTCTGTTGCTTCTGAGCCTCTAGATTTTCATCAATACTTGCATCCTGATCAGCAAAACGGAAAATATGTTTTGGTTTCCAGTATTTAAGTAAAATCGTCAAGGTCACTAAAGATGCAATTGCAGCAGTAATATCAGGTAATTCTGGACCCACAAAGTTAGAAGTTAAATATTGTGCAATCGCGAATGATCCACCCGCCACAATAACTGCCGGCCATGTTTCTTTAATCCCGCGCCAGCCATCCATAATCCCCATGATCCAGAACAGAACGATAGGCACCATAAACGGTAATTGACGACCCACCATCTGACTGATTTCCATGGTATCCACCCCAGAAACCTGCCCTGCAACAATAATTGGAATACCCATGGCACCAAATGCAACAGGTGCGGTATTCACAATTAAACAAAGCCCTGCTGCATATAAAGGTTTAAAACCTAAACCAACCAATAACGCAGCGGTAATTGCCACTGGTGCACCAAAACCTGCCGCACCTTCAAGGAAAGTACCAAATGCAAATCCCACCAACAGCATTTGTAAGCGCTGGTCTTCCGTAATAGATAAAATTGAAGAACGGATAATATTGAATTGACCCGTTTTTACTGAAATTTTATATAAAAAGACTGCGCCAATAATGATCCAAGCAATCGGCCATAAACCGTAGAAAAAGCCATAAATCATCGATGCAAATGCGATTGTTACAGGCACCTGATAAGCAAAAAGTGAAACCAGTAATGCTAAAACAACGGTAATTGTTCCCGCCACACTACCTTTTAAGCGAAAAACAGCCAGTGCGAGGAAGAAAAAAATAATAGGAATAAGTGCAATTAAACTGGAGATCCAAATATTGCCAAGAGGATCATAAATCTGTTGCCAAGATTGAAGCATTGTCATCTCCTTGAAATGCTTACTGGTACATGAATAATGGAATAGTGGTCTGAACACTCATAAGATTAATCTCAAATTGGTAAGACCAATAAAGAATAAAATAAAAAAATATTCCGTATTTACTCAAATATAGTAAATTTTGTTTAATTAAAGATCAATATCGGTCTAACATATTTTATATTGGTCTGACCAATATTGAGTAAATTTGAGTCATAAAATCTGCTTATCCAACAAGCTCAAAAAATAATAAAGATACTCATTAGCTTTGTTTTTATTTAATTTTTTAGCCTAAAAATACGAAAAACCCGCCACACCTACAACTTTAGTCTAATACCCTGTTTTTTGTTGTTTAGACTGTACTTTAAAGCATCAAAATTAAGTGCAATAGATCCATATTCAGCGATTGTTATGCAGCGAAATCAACTGATTTTTTAAAATTCAGCCCTAAAAACACTCATGGTGAAAATCACTTTTTCGACATAAATCATTTCCAATAAAATGATATTGACAACAGAAATTGTCCGTTTCAAGCCCTTTATTTTAATTAATCTCTGCCTCGAAAGCGTGACTACTCAGCCAAAAATAAACTCACCCTCTGACACAGTGCCCAATATCATGAATAATAATTTCCGAATATTTATTTCAGTTCACCTGCTGTCTTTTTAATTTAATTAAATCAATCATCATTTTTTAAAATCGTGATCAGCTTAAAAATTGCAGATATTTTTTTGATTGGTTATTTTTACGAAAAAAAATTTCCCTAAGAGTGCTATAATTAACCCAACTATAGATTCTCCTCGGCTACCAATTATCGTGGTGCCTATTTTATATCGTTAGGACTAACAATGACTGATAATGCAACGATCTTGCAGAATGTACCAGTAGGTAAAAAAGTTGGGATTGCCTTCTCTGGTGGCCTTGATACTTCAGCTGCTCTATTGTGGATGAAACAAAAAGGTGCTGAACCTTATGCGTATACCGCAAATTTAGGTCAGCCAGATGAAGATGACTATGATGCGATTCCAAAGAAAGCTGAAGCTTATGGCGCAGTAAAAGCACGTTTAGTTGACTGCCGTTTACAGCTTGCGCTTGAAGGTATTGCTGCAATTCAGTGTGGCGCATTCCATATCAGTACCGGTGGTGTTCCTTACTTCAATACAACACCTCTTGGTCGTGCAGTGACAGGTACTATGCTTGTTACCGCAATGAAAGAAGATGATGTCAACATTTGGGGTGATGGTTCAACTTATAAAGGTAACGACATTGAACGTTTTTACCGTTATGGTTTGTTGACTAACCCTGCGCTTAAAATCTATAAACCATGGTTAGACCAGACGTTTATTGATGAGTTAGGCGGCCGTGCCGAAATGTCACAATTCTTAATTGACAATGGTTTTGATTACAAAATGTCGAAAGAGAAAGCTTACTCAACTGACTCAAATATGTTGGGTGCAACTCACGAAGCAAAAGATCTTGAATACCTCAATGCTGGGATCAAAATCGTTGACCCAATTATGGGCGTTGCTTTTTGGAAAGATGACGTAGAGGTTAAAGCTGAAGAAGTCACAGTGACTTTCGAAGAAGGTATGCCTGTTGCTTTAAATGGCCAACGTATCGAAGATCCAGTTGAGTTGATTCTTGAAGCGAACCGTATCGGTGGTCGTCATGGTCTAGGTATGTCTGACCAAATTGAAAACCGTATTATTGAAGCGAAATCTCGTGGTATTTACGAAGCACCGGGTATGGCTCTACTTCATATCGCTTATGAACGTCTAGTGACAGGTATTCATAACGAAGATACCATTGAACAATACCGCATCAACGGTTTACGTTTAGGTCGTTTATTGTACCAAGGTCGTTGGTTCGACTCTCAAGCGCTTATGCTGCGTGAAACTGCACAGCGTTGGGTTGCTAAAGCCATTACTGGTACTGTGACTTTAGAACTGCGTCGTGGTAATGACTACACCATTATGAACACTGAATCTGAAAACCTCACTTATGAAGCTGAGCGTTTAACCATGGAGAAAGGCGATTCAATGTTCTCTCCTATGGATCGTATTGGTCAACTCACCATGCGTAATTTAGATATCACAGATACACGTGCTAAATTAAGTATTTATACCAACACTGGCTTACTTGCAGTAGGTACGGGTTCAGCAGTTCCACAATTAAAAGACAAAAACAAATAAGTTTGTTTAAAGTCAAAAAAACCGCCTTATGAGGCTAATGCCAGTCAGTTAAAAAATTGACTGGCATTTTATTTTTTAAATTTATAATGTTATTCGATACGCGGAAACGTCATCCGCAACTGTTCGAGGCAAAACTATTTAAAAAAGTACGGTTTCTGCGATTTATTAATCAATAAAAGGGATTTGGCGAGTTTTGCGGTGAGGCGCACTGCGCCGCAAGATGCCTTTCTTGCGAAGCTCTGCTTCTCATTTGGGCTTATCCAAAGTAATAGATGAGCTCCAAATATTTGATTTAAAAAACATAAGACTCTGTCATGAATAACTAAAAACTAAGGACTTTATTTCTAAAACCCTTAACTGAATAGCATTACCTCATTAGGAAGTTTTTTATATCTCACTCTAAAGGCTAATTTAAAATTTTAAGCGACTTGTGTTGTACGAATAGATTGATAATAAATTTGATTTCGCCCAAGTTCCTTCGCTCGATATAGAGCCTGATCTGCAATGCTGAGTAGTTCTTCTTTGCCTAACTCTATTTCACCCCGATACACCGTAACCCCTAAACTAATCGTAATATGATTTGAAACTAAAGATTTGATATGCGGAATTTCCAAACGATCAATGGCTTTATATATATTTGATGCTACAGCATAAGCCCCATGCGCGTCGGTTTCAGGCAATAACACCACAAATTCCTCGCCACCATATCGCGCAACAAAATCCATATGTCGTATGGCATTTTTAACTGATTTGGCAATCGAAGAAATAACATCATCCCCTTTTTGATGACCATAAAAATCATTATATTTTTTAAAAAAATCGACATCAATAAACAAAACAGACAAAGGCGTTTGATCACGACGGGATTGTTCGTAAAATACATCCATCATTTCATCAAAAGTTCGACGATTTGAAATCTTAGTCAGCTCATCATGCTGACTTAAGTGAAGTAATTCTGAATTATAAATACGGTGAATTTTTTCACTGACTTTGGCACGCATTGAATATAAATAAATCATCCGCTCACGTGCAAAAATCATATGGCTAATCACATAGCCGAGCATACAGCTCCCAAATAGAATACGTGCCAAGACCATCGCATCAAAATCAACATTTAGTCCCACAAAGACAAAAACGGTGACTGTTGCTGCGGATAAACCTGTTACCAGCATATAAAAGGGTTTTACCCCAGTCAGAATATAAGCCAATATATAAATAATACAGACGATCGCCATAGCTTGATGCTGTAACGCAACAGTTTCAACTGTAACAGTTAACCATGTGGTTGAAACAATTGCCCAAAACATAATAACCATGGAAGCAAGAGAGAAATATGGACGTGCTTTAGGAAAAGAAGCAAAAAAGAATAACGCCAACAAACAGAGCGCACCATTTAGTAACCCAAACATAGATTGCACAAAATCATGCACAAAATATTGCTGATCAATAATCCAATAATCACTGGGCACCATGACAACGGTGAAAATAAAATAGGCTAAAACACCACCCCAAACATATTTTTCCACATGTTTTCGAGCACGTTCTAAGTTTTTTGACCAAAACTCTTGTTCCATTTTTTTGGGAAAAACTTGACCTACACGACGACTTTGCCGCGTAATCAGTTCTTCTATTTTTTCTTTATCGTACTGTAATTTCGCCAGATTATACTTATATTCCATTGCTAGGCATTATGTAATTTTTTTAGTTACTTAAAATAACATAATTTTATTGTTTATAATTATATATATCTCACCATTTGTCTTTAATTCCCGTTACCATTTTCACACTTTATGGATTATCATTTGTTTTATTTCTTTGATTGAAATGACCTTGAATACGATCACTCTTCTCCAGCCAGATGATTGGCACGCTCACCTTCGCGATGGTCTCTCATTACAACGCACGGTTCCTGATTTAGCTCGGCAGTTTGCTCGCGCAATCTGTATGCCAAATACTGTTCCTCCTGTAAAAACAGTTGAAGAAGCGATTGCGTATCGTGAACGCATTATGGCGCATGTACCAGAAGGCATCGCCTTTGACCCGCGTATGGTGCTTTACTTTACTGACCACACTGCGCCAAGTGAAGTCAAAAAAATTAAAGAATCTGAGCATGTGAATGCCATCAAGCTATATCCTGCGGGTGCAACCACAAACTCAGACAACGGTGTCAGCGACATTCGTAAAGTTTATGCTGTGATTGAACAACTTGAAGAACATCAAGTACCTTTACTGCTACATGGCGAAGTCACTCACAATCATGTTGATATTTTTGATCGTGAAAAACGCTTTATAGATGAAGTCTTAGCGCCATTACTCAAACAATTTCCGAAGCTAAAATTGGTTCTTGAACATATCACCACCAGTGAAGCTGCACATTTTGTACTTGAGCAAGACCGCAATGTAGCTGCTACAATTACGCCACAACATTTATTGTTTAATCGCAATGATATGTTGGTTGGTGGTATAAAACCGCATTTCTATTGTTTGCCTATTTTAAAACGTCAAACCCATCAGCAAACGTTACTTGAAGTTGCAACCAGCTCGAATCCTAAGTTTTTCTTAGGCACAGACAGTGCGCCTCATTCAAAAAATGCCAAAGAAAATGCATGTGGTTGTGCAGGTTGTTATAGTGCACCGACCGCAATTGAATTATATGCTCAAGCTTTTGACCAAGTTGGTAAAATTGATCGCCTAGAAGGTTTTGCCAGCCACTTTGGTGCTGACTTCTATGGTCTTCCACGTAATACCAGCACCATTACCTTGGTCAAAGAAGATCAAATTATTCCGACAAGTTTAGACTACTTGGATGGTGAACAAATTATCCCTCTGTATGCGGGTAAAACCATTCAATGGAGAAAAGTGTGACAGATGAAACCCAACCAATAATTGGTCAGCGTTTCCGTGGATTTTTACCTGTTGTTGTGGATGTCGAAACAGCAGGTTTTAACTCACAGACCGATGCCTTATTGGAAATTGCAGCAATCCCGATCATTTATAATGAAGCCGGTCAGTTTGTGCCAGGTGAAGCTTACCATGCACATATTAACCCTTTTCAAGGGGCCAACTTAGACCGTCGCTCCTTAGATTTTATTGGTATTGATCCGTCTAATCCAATGCGTATAGCCATGGCTGAAGATGAAAAGTCCGCATTAAAGCGCATTTTTAAAGCTGTAAATGAAGTACGTCGTCAGCAAAACTGTACCCATGCGGTATTGGTTGGACACAATGCCCATTTTGATTTAGGTTTTGTGCAAGCGGCTATTGCGCGTACTGGCACTAAAAATCAAAATCCATTCCACAGTTTTTCTGTATTCGATACAGTGACTTTAAGTGCTGTGATGTTTGGTCAAACGGTACTGGCAAAATCGTGTATTCAAGCTGGAATTGAGTTCGATGGTAAAGAAGCACACTCTGCTTTATACGATACTCAAAAGACTGCGGAACTGTTCTGTTATATTTTGAACAAACTCGCACCTTACCTACTTGACACTTTGGTGGCGGATCAATAAGATACCGCCATCTTCTAAACGTCCCTATCGTCTAGAGGCCTAGGACATCGCCCTTTCACGGCGGTAACCGGGGTTCGAATCCCCGTAGGGACGCCATCTATTCTTTCTGCTTTATTCAATTTCTAAAAATTGCTCTATATTTCTAGACCTAATTTTATTTTAAACTCCCTCATTGTTATTTATTACTTTCATTAAACATAATTCTTATGTCTGTTTTTTAATTCATGACACCTAATAATAATTTTTTGTTTGCCTTACCGTTACCCTAAAATTTGCTTACCCCCACTTAATTTTGTAGTTCCCTACATTTTAAGTTCAACTGCATATATCACCATAAAATGAGCCATTAATTAATCCATCGATAAAAGGCTATTTAAAACTGCGTTTTTTTATTTTGAATTTGTTATTTTTTATGCAATCAATTCAATATTCTATAAATAATGCCATTACAGGTTTGACAGCCTGATCAAAAATCCATACTATACCCATCACCTCCTTACGACCCTATCGTCTAGAGGCCTAGGACATCGCCCTTTCACGGCGGTAACCGGGGTTCGAATCCCCGTAGGGTCGCCATATATCGTGCTATACGATCATTCAAGCTCCAACATTCATCATTATTCCATTGCAGATTTGTAGTTTTTCACTACAATAGCTCGCTTCATCTATATCTTTCCTTTTCTCTTATGCAGCCATCTCATACTCCGAATGATGCTTCGCATCAGAGCAATTCTGCGCCATTAAAACGCGCTATGAGTACTCGACACCTAGTCATGATTTCGCTTGGTGGCGCAATCGGGACAGGGTTATTTTTAGGTTCGGGTGAAGTCATTGCACAAACGGGGCCTGTAGGTGCCATTTTTTCCTATCTTTTAGGTGGTTTAATTGCCTACGCTGTAATGCTTTGCCTAGGCGAGCTTGCGGTACATATGCCTGAGTCGGGTTCTTTTGGTAGCTATGCACAAAAATTTATTGGTCCAGGTACGGGCTATACCATTACTTGGCTGTATTGGCTCACATGGACGGCCACCCTCGGAACTGAATTTACCGCCGCAGCACTACTGATGCAGGAATGGTTTCCTCAAATTTCGGTCTGGATTTGGACAATTGCCTTTGCCGCAATTGTTTTTGGACTAAATATGAGTTCAACCAAACTGTTTGCTGAATCTGAATTTTGGCTGTCTTTAGTCAAAGTTGTGACGGTGATTGTCTTCATTATTTTAGGTCTTTTGGCAGTCTTTGGCATACTTTCTTTCCAAGGCCACTCATCTGCACCTTTATTTAGCAACCTAACGGCTCAAGGTTGGTTCCCTCAAGGTTTATTCCCTATTTTTGCCACCATGCTGATTGTGAATTTTGCCTTTTCAGGGACAGAATTGATTGGTGTTGCAGCAGGCGAAACACAAGACCCAGCGAAGAATGTACCCAAAGCCATTAATGCCGCTATTTGGCGTCTTTTAATCTTCTTTGTCGGGACAATTGTCGTCATTAGCGCACTCTTGCCACATCAAATGGCAGGCTTAAATGCTGAAGGGGTCAGTAGTAGTCCATTCGTGACCGTGTTTACCTATATTGGTATTCCCTATTCAGAAGATATTATTCGCTTTGTGATTATTACCGCGCTGTTATCTGCGGCGAATTCGGGCTTATATGCTGCTTCGCGCATGATGTGGTCTTTATCTGATAAAAAACAATTACCGGCTGTGTTTTCCAAAGTAAATCATCGTGGCATTCCATTTATTGCCATTATTGTCACTATGTTTGGTGCACTGCCAGGCTTATTATCAGAACAATTTGCACCTGAAACAATTTTCAAAAATTTACTCGGAATAGCCGCATTTACCATGGTAATTGTATGGATGAGCATTTGCTTAAGCCAATTCAATTTCCGTCGTCAGTGGTATAAAGATGGTCATACAGCGAAAGAATTGGGCTTTGCTGCACCACTCTTCCCAATCGTACCGATTCTTGGTTTTGTATTCTGTTTTATTACCGGTATTAGTATGGCGACCGACCCAGAAATGTTGCCGGGCTTTATTGGCTGCCTAATGTTTATTGCTGGTTGTTATCTCAGTTATTATATTTTTTATCGAAAGCAAAACTAACACATAAAAAGAGTGGTCAAGTACCGCTCTTTTTTTTAAGCTAAATACAGACAATGTCCTCTATAAAAAATCTGACCCTGTATGAAAATTATTTTTATTCACGGCATGAATCAACAAAATTATGATGAAAATGCTTTAAAACAACATTGGTTAAATGTGTTTAAAACGGGCTTGACTCATGCAGAGCAAAATATCGAGCTTAAATCACTGGATATTAAACTCCCCTTTTATGGTGATTTACTAACCAAACATCAGCTCTATAACATTTTAGATTTAGCCACACTGCTCCCTAAATCACTTTTGAATTTACACCTTCCCTTTCACCTCTGGCATAACACCTCTATTGTTCAAGAACATAGGCCCTGTGTCACGCCCTTACCCTGTTTCAATCCTGAACAATCTGAGTCGCTTACTCAGCATTTATCAGTTATTTCAGCGTTAACCAAAGACCATGCTTTCAAAGAATTAAGCATGTTCCTTAATCACTACCCCAAACTACACGAAACACTGATTCATAAATTTTTAGTCGAAACCTATTTGTACCTGTCCAACCCTGACTTTATGCATGAAGTCCACCAAAGAATTATGTCTCACATCCATCCGACTAAAGATCATATTATTGTGGCTCATTCATTAGGCACAGTCATTGCTTATAACCTATTGCATCAATTTACCAATTTTAGGATTCATCGTTTTATTACACTCGGTTCACCACTGGCATTTAAAGTGGTTCAAGAAAAACTCAACTTACCGATTTCCCGCCCACCCCAGTTGCATGGTGATTGGTTTAATTTTTACTCACCCGATGATTTCTTAACTGCTTTCCCTTTATGCGAAGCGCCTTTCGACTTCGAACCACCGATTATTAATCAAGCAATCACCACACTTGTGAGTAGCCCACATAAAATTACCGGTTATTTACAACACCCAGCGGTCATCAAAAGCATTGTGGATGCCTTAAAGCTCAAAAATTAAACCAATTCAAAGTATATTTCACGAATTTGTTTTATTTTTATTCACTTGATTGTATTTTTAAAGATTATCCTCGAAAAAGGTTTGACAGCTTTTCATATCCACCCTATTATACGCCCACCTCTGAAACGACCCTATCGTCTAGAGGCCTAGGACATCGCCCTTTCACGGCGGTAACCGGGGTTCGAATCCCCGTAGGGTCGCCATTTAATTTATGGTTTAGTTTTCAGAAGTATGCCTCACCTATTGACCCTATCGTCTAGAGGCCTAGGACATCGCCCTTTCACGGCGGTAACCGGGGTTCGAATCCCCGTAGGGTCGCCACATTCGAGATTGAAAAATCTCATAAAAAAGCCTGATTATTATTAATCGGGCTTTTTTATTTTCAGCATCATCATCTTCAAAATCACATTCTGTTTTATACTCAAATTCAACAAAACAATAAATTATGACTTCATGCACATTCGTCTATTTCATAAAACCAATTCACGTTCACAACGCATCCTTTGGTTATTAGAAGAATTAAAACTCGATTATGAATTGGTTTTTTGCGATAACAATCCATCTGATCAAAGCTTAGATCAGATTAGACACCCTCACCGACTTGCCAAATTTCCAACGGTGCAAATTTGTGAAAATGAGGGTTCAGATGTCATTACCCTTGCTGAAACAGCCGCAATTGCAGACTACCTAAGCTATTTATTCAATGAATTAGGCATAGCTAAGCTTAGCCATCAAGAAATACAGCATTTTTATTATTGGAAAAATTTTGCTGAAGCGACATTGATGCCCGATTTAGCCCTCAAACAAATTTTTGCGGCTATTGTGGCAAGAACACCTTGGGCCATACGTTTTGTCAGTCAATGTCTAAAATTGGGATTTGATCACGGCTATTTAAATCATACCTTGAATCAACACTTGCAAATGATGGATCAACATCTAAAACACCACCGCTATGTCGCAGGTCAGCAGTTTACTATTGCAGATCTTTTATTATGGTTTCCCTTGTTGGCTTGCACGCAATCCAACCCTGCGTTTGAATCCTTAGCGCATATCCAGCGTTATTTATTACAAATCCAAAGCAGACCAGCCTTTCAACGTGCATTAGAGAAAGGACAATGGTCTGCTTCGACATTTCAATCGTATTGGTCTAAAGCATGGTAATCAGTTATGCACTACGACGTGAATTGACCCGACCTTTAATCATGGCGGTAATATTGCCTTTGGCATATTTCAAGAATACTTTGAGGGGTGACAATTTAGGATTTGGACGTTTGCCCTGCGCAATATCCTTAAACTGTGCGGCATACCAAATAATTTCCATAATCGCCATTTTATCGACCATCGGAATACCTGTTTTAATGTTATTGACTGCATAACGCACATCCTGCCCCGCAATCAGACGATCGGTTAAATCGGTTTCGACGGCTAAAGGGCGTGCAATACCAATAAACTCACAAGCACCACTGTCTAAGGCTGCATTCATCCCTTTTACAGTACGGAAACCACCCGTCACCATCAAATGGCACTTTACTTGTTTGCGAATTTTTTCTGCAAAATCGAGGAAATAGGCTTCGCGGGCAATGGTGCTGACTTTACGCTTATCTGCTTTCGCTCCAGCCATTGCCGGTGCTTCATAAGTTCCGCCTGAGATTTCAATGAGATCTATACCGGCCTCATCAATCGCTTTAAAGACCGTAATCACTTCATCTTCCGTAATACCACCACGCTGGAAATCTGCTGAATTCAGTTTCACTGAAATAATAAATTGCTCTGAAGTCGCTGCGCGTACAGCTTGATAAATTTCCAATAAGAAGCGCATACGATTTTCAATTGAACCACCCCATTGGTCTTGACGTTTATTGGTCAAGGGCGATAAAAATTGACTGATTAGATAACCATGTGCGCCATGTAACTGTACGCCTTCAAAGCCCGCTTTTTCACAAATTTTTGCTGATGTGGCAAAGCGCTGAATAATGTCCAGAATTTCATCTTCACGTAATTCACGCGGTGTACCAAAAGTTGTTGCAAGCATTGGACTAAAAGGCACAGCCGAAGGTGCAACGGTTTCTTTATTGAGTCCTTTTGGACACTGACGACCCGGATGCGACAATTGAATCAATTGCACCATGCCATATTGCTTACCAATCGCTGCCCAGCGTTGCAATTGAGCGAGATCACGCTCTGATTCAATCACCACAACACCCGGTTCATTTTTGGCACGAAAGTCCACCATCACATTGCCGGTAATCGCACAACCTAAGCCACCTTTTGCCCATGCTTCATATAAACCCCAATGTAGTTGGCTCGGCTGACCTTGATAATTGGCTAAGGCTTCACTCATCGCACCTTTAATAATACGATTTTTAAAGCTGATATTGCGAATACTGGCTGCTTCAGCAAGATGACTCATATTCATACCCTAATTTATTTGTATTTATGTAGAGCTAAAACTCTAAACTTTTTATACTATTCGTCAATGACTATTCTGACAATATGACTTGTCAGTAAATTTATAAATACTGACTTGCGGCAATCAATTGTTGGGTATATTCGGTTTGCGGATTTAAAAATAATTGCTCCGTGGTCTGAAATTCCATCACTTTGGCACGACGTAAAACCAAAACTTTTTGGCACAACGCTTTCACAACCTGTAAATCATGGCTGATAAATAAATAACTAATTTGATGTTCTTGCTGTAAACGTCTTAACAGCTTCACAATCGCCCGTTGCGTGGTGCGATCCAGTGCCGAAGTCGGTTCATCCAGTACCAATAATTTAGGGTCAAGCACCAGCGCACGTGCCAAGGCCACACGCTGACGTTGCCCCCCCGAAAGCTCATGTGGATACCGCGTTCTAAAGCTGATGGGTAATTCTACTTTTTCTAAAGCTTCATCAATGCGCTGTGATATTTCAGGATTGGAGAGTTTTTTTAAACCCAAACCTTCGCCAATGGTCTGCTCCACATTTAAACGTGGATTTAAACTGCTAAATGGATCTTGAAAAACGATCTGGAATTCAGCACGCAAGGGACGTAATTGTGTTTCATTGCATTGGTTTAAATCTGTTCCGAGCAGAACAATTTCACCCTCACTTTTAATGAGTCGGGTAATGGCTAAAGCCAGTGAACTTTTACCTGAACCACTTTCCCCAACAATGCCAATCGACTCACCCTGTGCCAACTGTAAATCTAAGGGTTCAACAGCGACAAAATAATCTTTGACTCGGTTTAACCAACCTTGCTTAATCGGAAATTTCACCGCAACATTATGTAAAGTCAATATATCAGGACGATCTACAATCTCGATGGCTTGACCAAAATCATGGTTCAATAAATCTTGAGTATATGTCTGCTTCGGACGTTTAAATATTTCGTCAACACTGCCCTGTTCTGCAACCACACCTTTATTCATCACAATCACCTGATCAGCATAGCGATGAACCAAATTTAAGTCATGGCTAATCAAGATCATGGCCATTTTTCGGCTTTGTTGTAATGATTTAAGCAGCGCTAAAATTTGTGCCTGCAAGGTCACATCCAAAGCCGTCGTTGGCTCATCTGCAATTAAAATATCGGGATCTAAGGCCAAAGCCATGGCAATCATCACACGTTGACGTTGCCCACCTGACAGTTCATGCGGATAACGGCGCAATTTATCTTCTGGGTCGGTCATGCCCACATCGTTGAGTAATTCGATAATGCGCGCTTGAGTCTTTGCTTTTGACCAGCCTTGCAACAACAACGTTTCACCAATAATCTTTTCCACCCGATGTAATGGGTTTAAGGCCGTCATCGGTTCTTGGAAAATCATCGCCATTTTCTGACCACGAATTTGTCGCAGTTGTTCAGACTTAAGGGTTAACACATCTTGTTGCCCTAACCAGACCTGACCTTGTATGCTTAAAGTACTGGGTAACAGCCCCAGTAAAGCCAAACTACTGATCGACTTCCCTGAACCACTTTCACCGACAATGGCAATGGTTTCACCAGCATGCAGCTGAAAATTTAAATCATTAACCAACAGCTGTTGCTCATGCTGAATATTCAAATGTTCTACAGCCAATACCACCTGTGGATTATTGGCGTCTTGGATCGAATGCATCACGTGTCGCCTCCCCAATATAAATCAATAATGATAAAACAATGGCTAAGGTAAAGAAGCCTGACAGTGCCAACCATGGTGCATTTAAGTTCGACTTGCCTTGTAATAATAATTCACCTAAAGATGCCGCATCTGGCGGTAAACCATATCCCAAGAAGTCTAAAGCCGTCAGTGCGGTAATATTGGCCGTCAACATAAAGGGCAGTTGTGACAAACTTGAACTCATGGCATTCGGTAAAATATGCCGAAACATAATGGTTCGATCACTGACTCCCAAACCACGCGCTGCACGTACATAATCCAAATTACGGGCTTTTAAAAATTCTGCACGTACCAACCCGACCAGTGTCGTCCAACCAAAACAGAGCATTATCAAAAACAGCCAATACACATTGGGGGTAAACATGCTGACCAAAATCATCACCATAAATAATGTCGGCAAGCCACCCCAAACCTCAAGGATACGCTGCCCCAGTAAATCGATCCATCCACCATAATAGCCCTGAATTGCACCCACCATGATTCCGAGAATGGCTGAAGCAAAGGTTAAGGCAAAGCCAAAAAGCAGCGACACGCGTAAACCATAGAGAATACGTGCCAATACATCTCGCCCTTGATCATCGGTTCCTAACCAGTTTTGCGCAGTTGGTGCAGAAGGTACAGGCACTGCTAGTTCTAAATTTGGCGTTTGGTAGGAATATTCAATCAGGGGCCAAAGCGCCCAGCCGTTATGACTGATGAGCTGTTGTACCACGGGGTCTTTATAATCGGCTTCTGTTTCAAATACACCGCCAAAGGTAGTTTCAGGGTAGGATTTAAAAACAGGCACGTACAATGAATCATCATATTTCACTAACAGCGGTTTATCGTTAGCAATCAATTCCGAAGCCAGTGACAAAATAAAAATCAGCGCAAATAAAATCAGACAAGCAAAGCCGAGTTTATTTTCCTTAAAGCGTTTTAAGCGCATCTGCATTAAAGGTGACATCACTCGGCACCTCGCGAATCAAAATTAATACGCGGATCAATCACCTGATACAGTACATCACTGATTAAACGCAACACTAAACCGAGCAAGGTAAATAAAAATAATGTACCAAAAATGACAGGATAATCACGCTGTTGAATCGCTTCAAACCCTAGCAAACCCAAACCATCTAAATTAAAGATGATTTCAATAAATAAGTTGCCGACAAAGAAAATACCAATCAATGCTTCGGGTAAACCCGCAATCACAATCAACATGGCATTACGAAACACATGACCATATAGCACGCGTGATTCACTTAAACCTTTGGAACGCGCAGCCAAGACATATTGCTTGTTTAACTCTTCCATAAAGGAATATTTGGTTAAATAGGTCAGTCCCGCAAAACCACCAATCACCATGGCCAATAAAGGCAAGGTCATATGCCAAAAATAGTCTTTAATTTTGCCTAACCAACTTAAACTGTGAAAATTTTCAGACACCAAGCCCTGCAAGGGAAACCATTGAAAATACGAGCCACCAGCAAAAAAGACAATCAATAACACGGCAAAAACAAAAGATGGGATGGCATAGCCTATCGCCAATAACATGGAGGTCGATTTATCAAACAGCATGCCATGTTGGCGTGCTTTTTTAATCCCCAAAGGAATCGAAATCAGATAAATCAGTAAAGTGCTCCATAAGCCCAAAGACAAGGACACGGGCATTTTTTCCCAGAGTAATTGGGTAACAGGTTTATCTTTAAAAAAACTGGTGCCAAAATCAAAGCTGGCATAACTTTTCAGCATGCTCCAAAAACGTTCATGTGCAGGCCGATCAAAACCATATTGGGCTTTAATCTTCTCTACCATTTCCTCACTTAAACCTTTGGCACCCTGATAATTACTTTTGCTATGCGCAGTTTCACCACCCGTTGCGCCCATGCCTTGAAAAGCTTCCGCTTGTTGAATCGCTTGCTCGACCGGCCCTCCGGGGGCAATTTGAATCACCACAAAGTTAATCAGTAAAATGAAAAACAGGGTCGGAATAATCAGCAGCAGTCTTTTTAATATATATATGCCCATCGAAACAACGTTCCTTGTGCCTTGGTGATTGCTTATTGTTGACGTAAATAATGCGTGACTTTTTTGGCTTGCTCGGCATCACTCCACCAATAGTCAATCCCCGATGATAACTTTGGTTTGACTTTGGGTTGATGATACATATTCCAATAGGCAAACCAGTTTTCACCTTTACCATAGGTCGGAATTTGATAATAACCGGCACGTAATAATCGATCGAGCACCTTGGTTCTCAGCACCAATTGTTCGCGATCTGGTGCCTGAATGACCTGCTGAACGACAGCATCAATCACCGAATTTTTAATGCCTGAATAATTATAATTCCCCGGCTGATCTGCCGATGCACTGCCCCAAAACTGTGCCTGTTCATTGCCCGGATTGAGTGACTGTGGCATCACGCTGGTGGTCATGTCAAAATCTTTACTTCGCATGCGCTCAATGTACTGTGGCACATCGACTTGTCGAATAGCAACATCAATCCCCAAACGCTTCATATTGCGTATAAATGGCATCAAAGTACGCTGCAAACCCTCTTGATGAATGAGAAATTCAATCTGAATCGGCTTGGCCTTAGAATCCAGCAATCGTCCATTTTGGAAGCTATAACCTGCTTTTAATAACTGCTGCCTTGCAATGAGCAAATTATTACGATTAAAACCACTGGCATCAGAGATGGGATATTGCCAAGCCTTAAGCACTCCCTGACGTTGAATCGGATTTAATCGTGCCAAATACGGCTTTAAAATCGCCATTTCTGCCTGACTGGGAACACCTTTCGCTTCAAGTTCACTGTTGGAAAAATAGCTCTGTAAGCGTTGATATTGCCCATAAAATAAAGCTTTATTTTGCCATTCAAAATCATAAGCGTTAGTAATGGCTTGACGAAATTGAATGTCATTAAAAGGGGCACGGCGCGTATTAAACACAAAACTTTGTGTCGCAATAGGATTGTGATGCTGAAATTTATATTTCACCACCATCCCCGATTTCACAGCAGGAAAATTATATTCCGTAACCCATTTACGCGCAGTCATTTCTTCATGCAAGGTATATTGACCCGACTTAAAGCCTTCAAAAGCGATGTCTAAGCTGCGGTAATACACATACTTCAAACGCGCAAAGTTATAACGCCCTTTATTCACTGCTAAGTCTTTGCCCCAATAATTGGGATTTAGCTTATAGGTAATACTGCGACCCGCATCAATGCGATCAATTAAATAAGGCCCTGAACCTAGAATTGGTTGCAAAGTGACACGGGTAAAATCTTTATGCTGCCAATCCTTTTTTGAATAAATCGGCATTTGCGACAAAATCAGCGGCATTTCTGAATTTTTGTCCGATTTAAAACTCATCTTGACCACATATTTGGATAAAACTTCAGTTTTATCCAAATCGGCCAGATACATTTGCAAGCCCGGATTAGACTTAGTCTGATAAGCATCAAAACTAAACTTTACATCTTGCGCTGTCACGGCACTGCCATCGCTAAAACGTGCTTTGGGATTTAAATGAAAAATGACATATTGGGTTTTTTGAGGATCAAAGGTAACTTTTTCTGCCAGCAAAGGATACATGACCCCAGGCTCATCCAGTGAACTTGACATCAACGAGTCAAACAGATGTTCAACCCCATCTGTGGAACTGCCTTTACCATTCATACTATTTAAGTTATCGAAAGTGCCATTACTGGCGGTACTTAAATAGCCCCCTTTCGGCGCATGCGCATTGGCATAAGGCATGACAGATAAGCCTGCATATTTCGGCTGACTATGTACAGCAATGTATGGTGTAGTCTGCACCGCAGCCCACACCCCTTGAGTCAGAAGACCCAGTCCACAGGCAAAACCAAAGCGTTTTGCGCTAGCCAATAACATGTAAAAGCACTCCCTGTCTTTGCATGTTTTATAAGTTTGGAACTTTAATCACTTCACCAATACGCAATTGAGTATTCGTTTGAATATCATTCATTTCAGCGAGTTTTCCAGTATCCACGCCATAACGGTTTGCCAAACCAATCAAGGTATCACCGCGTTTAATTTTATAGTCAGCCACTGTTTTAGGAACCACAATCTGTTGACCTACCCGTAAACTTGCACGCGCATTTAAATCATTTAGCGCAGCCAATTCAGCCACTGTCACTCCAGACCGGTTGGCAATGGCATTTAAAGACTCACCGGGTTTTACCGTATAGGCTTCAGTATTACGTGATGGTTTCGCGGCTTTAGGTATTGCTGCTTCAACTTTTGTTTCAGGCTTTGGCAGATCACCTTCAATTTTTAAGCGTTGCCCCACCCGTACAGTTGAAGTACGTGACAAGCCATTTAAGCTCGCCAAATAATCCAACTGTAAGTGATATTTCTTGGCAATACTGCTGAGTGTTTCACCCGATTTCACCACATGCGTATCGCTCTGTTTTTCAGTACTCTGCTTTTCCGCACTGGCTTTTTCAATTTTTGCTTCGACTTTACTTGCGACAGGTTCTTCACCGCTCAGTTTTAAACGCTGTCCCACACGTAATCCCGTATTACGATTAATACCATTGATATTGGCAATATAATCCATTCCTAAATTATATTTCGCAGAAATGGCAGATAAACTATCACCCGATTGCACCGTGTAACTCTCTGGAACTGTTGAACCAGCAGGAATTTTAATGCTTTGACCGACTTGTAAACCACTGTTGTTATTAAGTTTATTAAGCTGTGCCAATTCAGTTAAAGATATTTTTGATTGTGCTGCAATGCTATACAAGGTATCGCCACGTTGTACCTGATAGCTTTCAGTTTTATACGCTGGTTCTACAATTGCTGCATCCACTTTAACAGGATTAGATTTTTCTTCCTGTTTACTGTCTACCTTGGTGGCAACTTCATGTAATGGAACATTAATTTTTTGTCCCACCATTAAACTACTGCCTGAAGTTAAACCGGTAGTTAAATCCGCCAATTCTTGATTAGACAACGCATAACGCTCTGCAATCAGTTTTAAGTATTCACCGCGTTTAACCACATAGGACTTGGTCTTCACTTTAGAAACTGGAGTTGCACTGCTTGTCTTATTCTCTGCTTTATTCGGATTTGCTGAAGTGGTTTCTTTTAATGCTAATTTTTGTCCAACACGCACGCCACTGTTTACAGCCAAATCATTGTAATCCGCCAGTTGTTTGACCGACAGACCAAATTGGCTCGCAATGCCGGTTAAGCTGTCATTGGCTTGAACCACATAGGTTTCAGGTGCTGCTTTAGCTTTAGGGGCTGCAGATGATTCGGTATTTTGCGGCTTAGCATCATATAAATAAATACTGGTTCCCACATAAAGCGGTGAACTTGGATCAATCTGATTCCACTTCGCCACATCACGCCAATTCAAACCATTTTTCATGGCAATCACCGCCAATGTATCCCCCGGAAGCACCGTATAGGTACTGCGCTTGCCTTTAGGCGGCACGACAACAATTTCTGAATCCGTCTTAACGTAATTTTTACCTTGGTTACGTTTGGCTTCATCAGAATCTGCTTTGGTATTTTCCGCTACACCTTTTGGATACGAGAATCCTTTGGTTAATTCCTTCCCTTGTTGCTCCGCAACAGACTGACTGGTTTGAATCGCGGTTAATTTAATTTTACCGTCAAAAGGATCCGTAATTTCTGTGCCTTGCGGTGCGATTGCTTTAATTTCTTCAACCACTTTCTCTTGTTCAGCTTTACTGGCTACGGGCTGAAGCACTTGCTCTACGGTTTTATTTTCACCTTCAGCTTTGACTGCTGCCAAAATCTGTTCACGTTCACGCGCAGATAACGGTGGCTCAACAGTCACAGGTTTAACATTGGCAACTTGAGTGACCGCAACAGGAATACGTGGTGCACTTGGAATATCACTATTTGCAGCAAAAGAGGCCAACGCTGCCGAACCTTGAGGGGTCGATATCCGTTTATTTGAACTTTGTGTTGCTACCACAGGATTGGTAGGTTTAACCGTGGTCGTTGCCACAGGCTGAGAGACTTTTGGTGTATTGGCGACTAATATCGGTGGTGCTGTTTTTACCGGATTAATCACTTGAGTATTCAGTTCAGGTGGATTGCTTCTTTCTGGGGTAAAAGGTTGTGCTGCACTTGCCCATAAACTACCCGAACTCGATTGTAATTTTTTGAGTTTCGTATCAATCGATGGACTTAAATCGGCAGGAATAATAATGCGCATTGGGCTTTCACTATCAATACGATCACCACGATGCCCCGGATTTAACTGATAAAGCTCTGCACGGCTTAAACCGGTAATAGAAGCAACATCATTTAAACTGACTGCCCCAATCGCAACCTCTCTAAAATGCGGACGATTGGCAATCGGTGGCAATGACACACCATAAGCATTTGGATTTTTAATAATTTGCGCCACAGCCAAGAAACGCGGTACATAATTCATGGTTTCTTGCGGCAGTTTAAGTGACCAATAATCGGTTGGTAATCCTGCGGCTTTATTACGGTTAATTGCTTGCTGGATACGACCGGGACCTGCGTTGTATGCTGCTAAAGCCAACTCCCATGAACCAAACTGGTTATATAGCCCACCTAAAAACTCATACGCCGCACGGGTCGATTCAACTACATCTCGACGACCATCGTATAAACTGGTTTGCTTCAAACCATAAATACGCCCCGTGCTCGGAATAAACTGCCACATCCCTGCGGCGGCTGCACTACTGGTTGCAGCGGGATCATACGAACTTTCAATAATCGGTAATAAAGCCAATTCTGTTGGCAAACCGCGACGTTCCGCTTCTTTCACCGTGTGATAAAGATAACGCGAAGCACGTGCGCTCAAACGGTCTAAATACGGTTGACGTGAAATAAACCAACCCCGTTGCGCTTCAATACGAGAGTCCCAATGGGTTTGATCCATTTTAAAACCGACGGTCATACGCTTCCAAACGTCACCGTGTTTTAAAATTAACAGACGATCACCTTCTACTGCGCGCATATCGGTTGCAGAAAGTAAATCTTCTAAAGAGTCCAAACTATTGGCATCTAGATATCCAGAACCCACCAATTTCGATTTTGATTTTTGCGTTGCATTTGGGCTTGAGGAACAGCCCGTCAGACCTAAAGCAGCTAAGGCTGAGCCCAATACAGTAATTTTTAAAAACTGAGGCAATGAAGGCTGATACAAAATCGCGGTTGGTTTATACATAAAGGAATCCAAACAACTCGTATAAAATTTATTTTTTAGATATGCCATTGTAGTGAAGCATGTCGTAGACACAAGGCCGTAATTTAGCGCTATTTCAGTATAAATGTTACAAGAAATTAAAAATTAACCATGTTATACGGTTCTAAACTGCAATTGCGTTATACAATATACCACTCACTTTGTTTAATTTGACTCTCATTAGTTCGGATTTGGTTATATGACTCAAACAATTACACTCTATGTCGATGGCGCTTGTCGCGGCAATCCTGGTTTAGGCGGTTGGGGTGCATATGTCATTACTGAGTCTGAAGAACACAAACTTTATGGCGGCGAACCCCACACCACCAACAATCGTATGGAATTAATGGCGGCAATTGAAGGGATTAAATTTTGCCCTAGCGATGCCAAATTGATTATCTGGACCGATTCGAACTACGTCAAACAAGGCATTACTGAGTGGATTCACGGCTGGAAAAAGAAAAACTGGAAAGATGTTAAAAACCCAGATCTTTGGAAATTACTGGATGCAACCTGCCAAGGTCGTGAAATCGAGTGGAACTGGATTAAAGGTCATGCAGGACATGCAGGGAATGAAATGGCAGATCAATTGGCAAATTTAGGTGCAGACCAAACCCTAGAGTCAATGAAAAACCCATCTGCACCCTCAAACCAAGCCCCTACAGCTGCTGTCGAGCTTGATAAAAAAAAAGCTGAAAAAGATTGGCTGCTAGATGACCCTTTTGGTTTCGATTTAATGGATTCTGATCCACAAGATGACGATGAAATTTTAGAAAATGATGATCAAATGACAGAGCAGTTAGTCGTAGAAATCTCTCAAACTGAAACAGTGCAAGAAGCCATTATGCCGCAGGAAGAGATTTTATCGAGCACCCCCACGCCTTTAGCATCTGAGCATCCACACATTGTCATTACCCCTCGAAGCAAAGAGGTGTTTGGTCCACGCCAACTCATTTTAGATACAGAAACCACAGGTTTTTACTTCCAAGATACGGACCGTATTATTGAAGTGGGCGCCATTGAAATGGTGAACCGTAAACTTACGGGCAGCTCCATTCATATTTATATCAACCCGAAAAAACCTGTGGGCGACTCTGAAAATATTCATGGTATTTCAGATGCCTTCTTGCAAGACAAACCTGAGTATGCAGAAATTGCAGAGGTACTTTTTAATTATTTAAAAGGTGCCGAAATTATTGCCCATAACGCCACCTTCGACATGAACTTCCTGAACATGGAGTTTAAACGCGCAGGTTTTGTTGCCCTCTCGGAAGTCTGTTCCGTCACCGACACCTTGGCTATGGCGAAAAATAAGCATCCGGGGCAAAAAAACTCTCTTGATGCTTTAGTGCGCCGTTATGAAGTGCCACAACGAGACCGTACTTTCCATGGTGCATTGCTCGATGCGGAAATTTTATCCGATGTCTATCTTGCCATGACCGGTGGTCAAGTCTCCTTCGATATGGATAGCTTGACTGAAAGTGAACAACAAGAAGCACAGACAGCACGCCAACAAAGTGTACAGGTTGATCTCCCGATCATTCAGCCTTCAGCACAAGAACTTGACGCACATGAGACATGGATCAAACAATTTGAAGAAAAACATGGAATAGCCTGTCTTTTTGCAAAATAAAATCTACATTTCTAGTGTTTTTTGTATTTAAACGTTTAACAGTTAAGTTATAGTTAAACGTAAAGAAGTTTCGCCTTTATTGGCTGCTCATAAACAGATAAAACCCTAGGAAAGGTGCAGATACATGTCTTACCAAACCTCTATTCATTTTGACCCAACTGCATTGCTGATAATAAAAAATGAGGTTGATAACTCAATTAAATTAGTTGAATCAGCGGTGAGCACTTTAGCAGAAGACCAAAGTTTACCTTTTGGTATTGATGATGCGCTCAATCAATTTGAGCAATGTGCTCAAGTTTTGGCACTGATTGACATGCAAAGTTTAGCTAAAATCGCTCAATATTCTGCTGAGTTAATGCGTAAAATTATGGGGAATCCTGCGCAAATTAACACGCAAGAGGTGATTGCTTTAAGTGAAGGCACCACCATGTTAAAGCGCTATATCGAATTTATTTGCCTACGCGAAGTTAAAATCCCACAATTCCTACTCGACACCCTCAATCGTTTGGAAATTGTCTTGGGTAAGCCCATTACCCATGAAGGTCAACATATTGAGTCGCTACTTGACTGCATTACCCCAGATTTTCAACTGCCTCAAGCCCCTACATTAGAAAAATCTAAATATGTGCATCGCTTGTATAAATTATCTTTAAACAAGATGATTAAACAAGATGAAACTGAATTCGATCTTCAAGCGATTAAATTAGTTGGGGCATATTTAGCAGGTCTTGCTGAAAATACACCAAGTAAACAATATTGGAATTTGGTCCATGTCGCGTTTAATCAGATAGATGATTTGTTGCTGAATGACCCACGTTTACGTACCTTAGTCAGCATTGAAAGAAATATGGCGCAATATTTCAATGCACCTGATCGTTTCAAAGCAAGTTTGTCCGATTTAGCCAATATTTTAAGCTTGTGTATTAGCCAAGAAGATGATGCTGCACAGCATATTCGTAACCAGTTGAATATTGGTGACGACCATCTTACAGATACGCAATTGCAAGTTTTCAGCCGTCATTTATATGGCCCTGATTTTGATACCATGCATACGATTAGTGAACTTGTGACCAGTGAAATGGCACAAATTCGTAATGACATCGAATACAACTATCAAAACATGACCGCAGAAAAAACACTGGAATTACAGCAGAAACTAAAAAATCTGGCCAATATTTTCAAAGTGTTAAATCTCAATGAAGCCTTCAATGATTTATCGCGTCAAGCCAGTTTGCTTAACGATGCTGAGGTGCTCAAAGATGAAGGTTTTGCACAACAATTGATGAATTGTATTTTATCTGCAATGAATTCGATTGGCGTTTTAGAGCGTCATCACACCTCAAGCCGTTTACAGCTTCGTGTCAACAACATGAATATTTCGTTAGATCGTTTAGACGAAGCGCATGAAGCTTTACTTAATGAAGCGAAGACACAGGTTGATCTGTCTAGTCAAATCTTAGTGCAATATGCACAAGACAACAATCTTGCAGCGGTAGAAAACATCCCGACTCAATTACGCGAAATTGGTGGTGCACTGCTGTTCTTAAATGCTGAAGCAGGTCAAACTGCATTAAGAACTGCGGCTGATTTTATCCAACAGCAAATTGAAACGTCAGGATCAATCAATCTTGAACACCTCAATCATACGCTTGATACTTTAGCCAGTGCCGATATGATGATTGACAATTTAAAATACAAACAGCCTGTATTACAGTCGATGTTTAATGTAGCATTACAAAGTAGCGAAAAACTGAAAACTGTTGCCTAATGTCTGAATTATCACTTGCTTATATTTTTCATCAACATCAACTTTTAGTGGATGAAAACTTTCAACTTCCTCGAGTTGAAAGTTTAGCAAGTGATCTTTACTTTCACGCAGG
Organism: Acinetobacter bohemicus ANC 3994; assembly: GCF_000367925.1. Classification (GTDB taxonomy): domain Bacteria; phylum Pseudomonadota; class Gammaproteobacteria; order Pseudomonadales; family Moraxellaceae; genus Acinetobacter; species Acinetobacter bohemicus. The sequence continues at coordinate 446,096 of NZ_KB849176.1, read as the reverse complement.
CGATCAAGTGATTGCCCGTGATCTACGTGAAGATGAAACCATTCCTCAGGGTTTGCAGTTGGTTCCCATCCGCCAATTATTGACGATTTGGGATACCCAGCAGTTTGAATATGCCAGTCGTGCCATTCAACTCTTAGAATGGCGCAGAAACCATAAGTTTTGCAGTCATTGCGGGCATCAAACAGAAGCTCATCCGACTGAACATGCCATGATTTGCCCGGCATGCCGCTATCATCAATATCCCCGTGTACAACCTTGCGTCATCATTGTGATTACACGTGGTGATGATGAAATTCTACTGGCAAAAAATGCGAAAAATACAACCGATATGTATGGTCTCATCGCAGGGTTTGTCGAAGTTGGGGAAACTTTGGAAGAGGCTGTACGCCGTGAAACCTTCGAAGAAATTGGATTAAAATTAAAAAATGTCCAATATCTTGCCAGCCAACCTTGGCCTTTCCCAAGTAATCTCATGGTCGCTTTTCGTGCTGAATATGCTTCTGGAGAAATCAAACTTCAGGAAGAAGAAATTAGCGATGCGCAATTCTTTAAATTTGATCAACTGCCTGAGATTCCATTTAAAGGCAGCATTGCATACGCGATGATCAAGCATGTCATTGAAGGTCACCCTGTGGCAGATGACACTCGCGAATGGTTATAAATTAAGGTTTTAGCGCTTCCTCTAAAACCGCCAAAATTTGTTTTTTGGTTTGGAAATAACGGCTAAACAAACTCGAAACCGATCCCATAATGGACACATGTCCCGTGCCAGAGATGGTAATCATTTGGCTATGATTGCCCTTTTCCTGCAAAATACGATGAAAATCTTCTGAATTATTACGACCAACCACTTGATCATTCGATGCTAAAAACAGGTAATGCTTAACTTCATTGGTTTCAACAAAATAATAGGGCATGACATTTTGATAAGGCACGGTCTGATCAAACGCATCCGCGCATAAAGGATCATCTTTATAATCAAAATGATAAGGCCCCGACAAACCAATAATCACACGAATTTGAGAACGGCATTGCAAAGCATAAGGCTTCGGATGATAAATGGCCGACATCACATTAAAAGCACCCGCTGAATGCCCCATCAAGACTATTTTTTCAGTGCGAATCTTTAATTTCGTTTGATGCTGCGTCAGATAATTTAATGCCAAATTCAGGTCATCAATATAACTTGGAAAAACATATTTCGGTGCCAGATGATAATTAATGACGACAACATCATAACCTTCTTTGGCAAAGGCTTCACCGACAAAGCGATAGTCTTTTTTGTCTCCATGCAACCACGCCCCACCATGTACAAACACAATTAAAGGGCGTTGCTCACGTGCTACTTCGGCAGAAAAAATATCTAAACGTTGTCGGGCTTTTAAACCATAAGCAATATTTTTATTCAGCGTATAACCCTTTCGAGGGGTTAAACGATTCAATACATAACTACCAAAATCGTAAAGGCGGAACTCTTTATACAGCGTTCTTACCAATTCTACTTTTTGATCCAACGTTTTTTTGACGACTCGAGTGACATTATTGAGCATTCGTAGGCTCTGCCTGATCTGGATCAATTGCTACAGGTGTTTGTTCAACAGGTTGCGCATTGACGACGGGACTACTAAAGCTTGAAGTCACGGCACGTGATTGTTCAACATTATCAATCAAGGTAATAATTTTAGTGACATTGCCTACTTGCTGAAGCACTTGATTAAGATCATTAATCTCGGCCTGATTTAAACGCCCCATCACATACAAAATCCCATCTTCGGTATGGATACGAACTTTACTATCAGAGACCACCACGGCTTTCATAATCAAACCACGGGTATTTGCTGTCACCGTAGTATCTTGCATAATACTGTTATAACCAATTTGGTTGCCGACGGTAATATAATTATGGACCGTTTTGACATCCGTCATCGCACGTAAATTATCTTCCGCCAATTGCTTTAAATGCGCATCTGGCACTTGTCCTGTAAGCAAGACATTGCCATGAAAACTTTCAATATTTACACGAGATTGTTTAAAGCGTGAATCTAATTTATATAAATTAATTTTAGCAGTACGTTCTATAGAAGAATCAATAAAGACTTGTCCAAGTGAACGAGCACCACTTTCTGTTCCAACTGGCGCTGACCCTGTACCACTTGATATAAAGCTCGCACAACCAGATAAACTTGCTACACACAGTAACGTCATTGCAATACGATTAAACACTCAGCAAGACTCCTAATCATCCATTTAAATTCTATTTTATTGCAGTATTTCTACTCTAATTTTGTTCAAAGATTAATAAACTCTTGATCAAAAGTAAAAGCATTTTCTATCCATTGCTGATCATAAGGGCATTTAGAAAAATCTTGCTGTATCTTTTTTGCAAATTGTTGGAAAAAATCAAAACAAATCACATCAAAACGGCAATAAAATTCTTGGAATTGCGGCTCGGCATTTAAAAAGCACAGTGCTGATTTCATAATCTTCTTTTGCTTTGAAGATGAAATCGTTTCACATGATTGTGCATATTGCGTCACTGAGCGCGCCTTGACCTCGACAAAAATCAATTCTTGATCCTTTTGTACAATCAGATCAATTTCCCCATAGCGGCAATGATAATTCGCAACAATCAAGGTAAACCCCTGCGCTTGTAATAACTTTAAAGCCTGCTGCTCTGCCCACTGGCCCAAATTTAATGGGCTTGATATGGTCTCTAACATTACAACACCTTCAAACCTTTTTGAGTATTTTCATAACAATGCGGCACACGATGAATTTGATGGTCACTCATTTGAATCAGTCCTGTACGCCCCTGAAATTCAAGACTGCTCAAATGAGGTGCTTGTAAATACTGCTAGCTGATCTGCCAAGCATCGCCACCAAATGCTAATAAGCGCTGATAGGACATCGCAACAGGGTTCTGTTGATAGGCATGTATCAGATCGGGCCAGACACTGCTATATAACGCGGGTGCATCACAAAATTTCACGCCCTGCGGTATGGTTTGATCTTGTTCAATGGCATTGGCCAATACGTAGATGTGCTGCGTGGGCAGTTTAATTAGGCGCTTGATCCATTCATGCTGACCAAGCAATAATAAACCCTGCTGCTTGGTCAGCTTTTGCGGGACGTCTTCCACAATACGAATAGCGTGCTGCGTTTGCCCCATTAACGACATCAAAAAAAGTTCACTTTCAGCTTCCGATCCTTTTTGACGAACAACATAGAGCTGTTTAATTTTGTCTTGCTCGAGCACTTGATGCAGTGCATCTGCATCTTGTTTTTTCGACAAACTAAATTGCCACACATTTTCCGCTTGGTTGCTGACATCGTTTAAAGCCAAAATACGCAGCTTGAGGTTCGCTTGTATTAAAGCATCCACGTCGTTGCGTGCTAAAGGCCCAACAATCATTTGCGTGCTTTTGCTCACATGGCGTTTTAACAGTTGCGCCATGGGTTTCTGATCTGAGTTTACAAATTTAATCGGGGTTTTCATGCCTGATGCTTGATAAGCACTCATAAAGCCCTGTTTGATACTCAATCCAGCTCGCGCCATAGGCCCCGATTCAGGTAAAATGACCAATACTTCAGCTTGTGCATAGTTAAAAATGCCGTACAGCATGAAACCCATCAAATTCTTTTTATTATTTAACATTGGAAAAACCTTATGAGTGCTCAGTTATTTGTTGTAGCGACCCCAATTGGGCACTTAGATGACATTACTTATCGTGCTATTGATGTTTTAAAGTCAGTCAGTATTATCGCGGCAGAAGATACGCGTACTTCTGCTCAATTATTAAAGCACCATAATATATCAACTCCACTCACGGCTTGTCATGAGCATAATGAAAGTAACAAAATTGATCTGTTGATCCAAAGATTACTAAACGGCGAAAACATGGCATTGATTAGTGATGCCGGTACACCGCTGATTAGTGATCCGGGTTTTAAATTGGTTCGTGCTGCACAAGACCATAATATTCGTGTGGTTCCTGTACCGGGTGCCTGCGCTGCGATTGCCGCACTCAGTTCTGTGGGCTTACCCAGCGACCGTTTTAGTTTTCAAGGCTTCTTGCCTTCGCGCCAATCTCAACGCCTGATTCAGTTAGAAAAACTCAAAGATGAAACACAAACTTTAATTTTTTATGAAGCACCACACCGTATTTTAGAGTCAGTGAAAGATATGGCTGATGTTTTTGGCGCAGACCGCCCTGTGGGTTTTGCTCGCGAAATTACCAAGACCTTTGAAACCATTAAAAAAATGACCTTGACTGATTTAATTCAATTGATTGAATCGGACCGTAACCAGCAAAAAGGTGAAATTGTTTTAGTGATTGGTGGTGCAACGCAAGAGAAGGATTTAGAACAAGAAAAACTAGATCAATTATTAACGCGTTTATTGCAAGATTTATCGGTCAAAGCGGCTTCGCAACTGGCAGCGGATTTGACTGGTATTAAAAAGAAAGTGGCGTATCAACGTGCGTTAGAACTCACCAATAAAGATTAAAGCATTAGTCCATCAAAACTAAAAAAGCATCACCGAAGTGATGCTTTTTTATCGCTCTGACAAAATAGAGCAAAAAAGGATTAATCTTTTGCAGATTCGTCCGCAGGAACTTCCGTAATGCGTCCACCACGTGCCAGAAAGGCTGCAACTTCATCTTCCAATGCCTGACGTTGCTTCAACTTTGCTGTCACAGTCAATGTTTCAGCTTCTGCCATATCGCCATCAGTTGCACTACTTTCACTGCTGTCAGATGCACCTTTTTCAGCCGCTTTGGCTTCATCATCATCTACTGCTGTTTCTTCTACGTCGTCGTAGTCATTCATATCCGTCATCTTTATTTCTCCCCACAAATGACTTCTATTGATCCAATTTAAATTGGATGCGAATTAGGAAGAAATTTAGCAATCTCTGAGCATTTCGCATAGAGTCAAATATTAAAAATTCGTATCTTTTTTAATCAAAAAAGTAAACTTATATGAATATTTGTACAAAAAGCAGCATTTTCAAAATTAAACAGCATACATGGTCTGTTTTAAAACCTGCAATCCATTGGCTTGAGACAAAAAGGCATCTTTTAAAATCGCATGCTGCTCCACTTGTTTTAAGCCAAAATTTCGCGCCCATACCACTGGAAAAAGCTGTGTCGTCTCCAACCAACCCAGTGCAGACATACTGTGCATCATGGCATCATTTTGTCCTTTACGGCGGTGCTCATAACGCTGTAGGGTTTGCTCGTGTGCCCATACACCACGCTTTTGATCATGCAGCAACACATCACATAAAATAGCGGCATCCAAGCACCCAATATTCACTCCTTGCCCTGCTAAAGGATGAATCACATGTGCAGCATCACCAATTAACGCTAAGCCCGCTTTGACATATTGCTGTGCTGCACGTGCTTTCAGTGGAAATTGTGCGCGTGGCGTCGCCTCTAGAACTTGACCCAACATATGATGGCTTTCACGGGTGAGAAGCGCACAAAAATTTGCATCATCCAGAGTTGCATATTCTTCGGCATAATCATCTGGTAATGTCCAAACGATGGATTGCCAATGACCTTCTTGTTCAGGTTTTAAACTCGCCATCGGTAAAAAGGCCAACGGCCCCGTTTCAAGGAAAATTTGACGCGCGACATGTAAATGTGGCTGTGCCGTTCGAATCGCACAGGTCAAACCTGCTTGCTTATAATCCAAGACATCAATATCGATAAAAGCTTGCTCTCGTACAAATGAATTTGCACCATCTGCACCGATCACCAATTTGGTTTTTAGCTGTGAACCATCGGCAAGGTGAATATGCCAAACCCCAATACCTTGTTCTACACGGGTGACTTTGACTTGAGTCCGGTAATCTTTAACCTGTTCTAGCATTTTTTGCTGAATGGCTAAATTCAAAACACTCGGTTCCACCATCGAACCTAAAGTCTGTTCAGCACTGGGCATGTTTTGGCTAGGCTGTCCAAAATTGATTTCACCATAACCATTTTTATTCCACACTTGCATACCGCTATAAGGCATGTGACGCGCAAGTTTGTCCCACACATGCACTGTTTTTAGCAAATGAATGGTCGCTTGGCTTAATGCCAATACACGCGGATTGGCAACGGCTAAAGTTTTGGTTTCATCCAGAATGGGAGCAGCATCTAAAACCGTTGCTTGTACGCCACCTTGGGCAAGCAGCAAGGCAGTTAAACCACCGACTAAGCCACCGCCAATAATGACAACCTCTAGGACATCGAGAACATCACTCATGCTTTTAGCCCCATCGCGTAATTGGCAACAAGCGGTTTAATGCCCGGAATGGTATCAAAAGCAAGCAAACCTGTGTTTCGGATAAATTTGAGTATCGGATTTTGATTACTAAAACCACGTACCACAGAATCGCAGAACTTAATCACACGTTGTTGATCGGTTAAACGGGCTTGCTCATAAGCAAGCAACATACTTGGCTGACCAATATCATCCGATTGTACGAGTTGCTCTGTCAGATAACGAACTAAAACATAAGCATCACGCATACACAGGTTGAAACCTTGCCCTGCTACAGGATGAATGGTGTGTGCTGCATTCCCCATCAGTACCACGCGACCGACTGCTTGTTTTTCTGCAAGCACTTGTGACAATGGGAAGCTAAAGCGTTTACCTGTTTTTTGAAATTTACCTGCACGGTCGCCATAGGTTTCTTGTAAAGCATCAAGGAAATGTTGATCATTTTCATCGCCCAACCATTCGCCTTCTGTGCCTTTTTTCACAGGCCAGACCACAGAGCGACGATATTCACCCGGTAAAGGTAATAATGCCAGAGGCCCTAAATGGCTAAAGCGTTCAAAACCAACATGGTTATGCGGTTTCGACGTTTGTACTGTGGTCACAATCGCAACTTGATCGTAATCATGTTCGCTTGCGCCAACACCGAGGGCTTTACGGCAAAATGAATCACGACCATCGGCAGCAATCACTAATTTTGCCTGTAATGACAAATGTTCTTCGCCACGTATCGCTTCAATCAATGCTTGATCGGTATCTTGCGTCAGCGAAGTAACCTGCACCCCATCAATCAGTTCAATCAGCGGCTGTTTGCGGACTTCGGTAAGCAGTACACGCCCCAACCAAGCATTTTCAATCACCTGACCAAAGCTTTCGACTTTTTCTTGTTCTGCTTTTAAGCGTGCCTTACCAAAACTGCCTTGTTCAGTAATATGCACCTCAAGAATTGGGATTGCATGTTCTTGCAATGCATTCCATAAACCCAGCTCTTGATATATTTGTACACTGCGACGCGACAATGCACTATTTCGCGCATCAAAACTGGAGTGATATGGCGCAAGATTGGCATCATCATAATTCGGGTACTTAATCGCCTCTAACAGCTTGACCGCAATGTTTGCCTTGGCCAACATTAACGCCAGACTGAGTCCGACCATACCACCGCCGACAATGATCACTTCTTGCTGCATGCGTATATCCTTTTTATGATGTATCCGAAGTCACAACCTTCAAATACCTATAACTTTTAATGGATTTTATATTACATCAAAGATCTTAATTTTTATAATAAAGTGGATGTTTTTACGTACTTTCACCGTAAAGCTCTGTCGTGGTGGTGATTGAAGTAACAACGCTATAGACTTCTCGCTGATATTGCTCAGATAGTTGCTTAATCCAACGAATTAGAATCGTGCAACGTGAATAATCATGTAAAAAGCCTAATCGGTTGAGATTGGGCTGATCAAAAGAACCTAAGCGAATGATTTATATAAAAATAAAAGATAATTTAATTTAATTTAAACTAATTATTTCAATAATTTATTTTAAAAATTTAAAAAAACATTAAAAGCCGACTTGTTCCCAAGGCGGCTTTTTTAAATCACAAATTGGTATATTCCACACCAATCAAACTAATTAAACGATATTTAAAACAAGAAATTACCTAAATAAAATAAGGATTTATATTTTTAAATAAGCCACAATTTCTTTGAATCAAATTCATTAAAGTTGTACATTCGACCCGACATCAAGTTTAAGATTTAATAAATAGCTCATTTTCTATAAAGCATCAATTATCTTTTAGGCGAGGACTTTTCTAAATTTTCTAATGCTTTATTGTAACTATTATAAATACCCGACCAAGTTTTACCTTTATCTTCTGATAGTGTAACTGTCGCATAATTAACTGTAGAACGAATATTAAGAAGTGCTCCAGAATTCAAAACTACTATAGAACTGTAAGGCATTATCTGATGTTTTTGCCATGTTTTCCCCATATCCTCAGTAAGAGCCAATGTCTTAGGGCTAAAAGCAGTAGCAACTACATATCTATCGCCTTGCTTTGAATATTGTATAGGCCACATATTTACCTTAAATGGACTGTCTATTTTTTGCCATGTCACACCATGATCTTTTGAATTAAATTGATTTGCAAAAACACCAGCTAAACCAGATTTCATAGAAGTAATTAAACTAAATGACTGATCAGGGTTAATCACTAACTTTGTAATATTTGCATCATTTGGTACTCGATTTTCAGTCCACTTTTTTGTAGCATAATCAAATCGATTAATACTTCCAAACATTTCAGCATAATCAAATCCTTTATCATCCTCCCACATCCAAAAACCATTTATCAATGGATTATGATAAGTATCCTTCGTAACCATTGGTTTCCAATCACCTTTTTCTAGACGATCACTACGATAAATAGTCACTTTTTTATCAACAAGATGTGCTATAAACCATCCATTTTTTTCATCCCCAACTACAGAGACAACTATTCCTATAGGTAAATTACCAGTGTCAATCGGCGTAAGTACATCATTCACCTTTTGGTATTTATAAAGTGCATTCATCTCACCATAGGCTAGAAAATCAAAATCACTATTTTCTTTTACTGTTATACAGTGCAAGTTTAAACCATCTTTAGTTTGAATTATTTTTGAATTTTTTACTTTATTTTCAAGCGGAAGATAGAAAACTGAACCTATCTTACTTGCAGCGAGAATTACATTATCCTTTTTTTCCTTAATACAATTCATACCAAATGGTAGTATTTTTTCTATATTACCAAAATGTTTCTCTTGTCGTGTAAGTGGTTGTTCCCATCCCGTAAAAATCCTATCTTTATAAATCGCTTCAAGATAGTTTTTTCCAAGTTTGGTAACTAAACTTTTATTTGATGGTATATTCTCAGCCCTAGAAATAAAATACTTATCATTTGCATGAGTTAAAATTATACGCCCCAAATCAGTGGTTGTATTTTCTTCTACTTTAAAATTACTTACCAGACCTACTTCATTTTTATTTGACAAGCTAATGTATCTATAGTCTGGAACTCCCCCCCCAGAATTTAAAGTACTTAACTCAGTAAGACGATATTCTCCAGCAGGTAATTTCCCACTATAAACAAATGTAGAGCTTGAAGCATGGTTATTTATGACATTAATGCTATATATTTTATTTTTCCCTAGTATCTCTGTTTTTTCAGAAAGGCTTTCTACCAATAAATAAGGGAAAGTATTTCCAGTGTTAAAACTAACACTCAATACTACTGGATATAATTTCTCTCCTTGTTTTATAGGTTCGAATATCCCTTTTACATCTGTATTCAAATATTTCTTTTGTGGCTGTGTAACACATCCTGCCAATATTAAATAAATTACGAAAGTAACCCCAATTTTCACCATTAAATTTAATTTATTCATCATTTTCGATTTTACAAACTTAAAAAGTTATCTGATTTAATAAAATCTAACTTTACTAGAATCATGAATAAAAACAACACTAAAAAGTAAAGCCTCATCTACAAAACTTATTCTCCAGAACGTTAAAAGCCGATCTTTTACTTCAGATCGGCTTTTAACGCTCATTTTAATTATTGAGCCATCAACGCTTCAATTTCTTCAACAGTTTTCACTACCGCAGCAGTTAAAACACGTGGTCCATTTTTGGTCACAACCACATCATCTTCAATACGAATGCCAATGCCACGCCATTTCGCATCGACAGTTTCATCATCTGGTGCAATATAAAGCCCCGGTTCAACAGTTACCGCCATGCCTTCTTCATAAGCACGCCATTCACCTTCAGTTTTATATGAACCCACATCATGCACATCCATACCCAACCAGTGACCTGTACCATGCATATAGAATTGATGGAAACTTTCAGATTCAATAATCTGTTCAATATCACCTTGCATCAGACCCAAATCAAGTAAACCCTGCACCAAAATACGTACTGCAATACGATGCGGTTCTTTATACGAATTACCGATACGCACAGCATCAATGGCTGCAAGCTGTGCTTTTAAAACAACGTCATATAACGCTTTTTGTTCAGGGCTAAATTTGCCGTTGACTGGAAAAGTACGGGTAATGTCCGAGGCATACAGCTGATATTCACAAGCCGCATCAATCAGGACTAAATCACCATCTTTCAGTACTTTGTCATTTTCAACATAATGCAGAATACAGCCATTTTCACCACCGCCAACAATACTGTTATACGAAGGCACACAACCATTTTGACCAAAAATATAATTTAGTTCGGCTTCAAGCGCATATTCCATCATGCCCGGCTTAACCGCTTGCATGGCACGGGTATGTGCTTGAGCTGAAATAGTCGATGCGATTTGCATCAATTCAATTTCTTGTGTCGATTTATGCAAACGCATTTCATCTAAAATACGATCGAGTTGAATCACCTGTGCAGGCGCAGATGTGCCTTTACGCGATTCACCATTCGCTTCAGCAATCCATTTGGCTACACGTGCATCAAAATCAGCTTGTTGCCCCATGCGATAAAATAATTTTTGCTTATTGAGCAGTTTCTCAATAATTTCCTCATCCAGCAGATCAATGGCATAAGCTTCATCGGCATCATAATCCTCCACAGCACCATCAACCCCCGCTCGGTAACCGTGCCAAATTTCCATTTCACGGTCACGTTCGCGGCAGAACAAGCTATAGGTATAACCTTCATCTATAGACTCAAAGGTCTCAATGATTGCCACTGCTTCAGGTTCGGCAAATCCCGTCAGATAGAAAAAACTACTGTCCGCACGAAATTTATAATCTGCATCACGGTTACGCATAGCAACCGGACTGGTGGCAATAATCGCAATACTGTGCGGACCCATTTCTTCTGCTAGGCGGTCGCGACGTTCCTGAAAATCTGCTTGAGTCAGTTTCATCATTGAGAGGTACTTTTATCTTTTATGAATGGAGTTGATAACTTTTATATTGCTTGTTGTTACATCACCGTCGTCTGAATTAGCTTGGACGATGCGGTGTAAACATTTCTACAATATTGTTTGTTTCTGGTGCAGCTGCATTTTGTTTCAATTGCGGCTGAAGATTTTTCAGCAACGGTGTTTCTGCAATTTCCACTTTTTTGCGTCCCAAAGACAGACTAACAGGAATTAAACGCACAAATTCATAAAGTTCCTGATAACTTTCCTCACCTTCTTCGTCATTATCCGATTCTTCAAATTCAACTGCTGCTACATCTTGTAGATGTTCAATCAGTTCCATTTCATCTTGACGAATATGACCTGAAGCCAAACCAAAGCCCAGTACGACGCCTGCACACCAATCTGCCAAGGCTTGTACACGGTCAGCAAGGACATGCTCATCGTCTGGAAGCAGTGGTAAATAATCCAGTTCATCATCCGATAATGCATGCGCAATATCTTCTGCTTCACCAGTTAACAAATCTAGCACTTCTTCATCCAATGCTGGAATTTCAAGTGTTGCTAAAATTTGTTGCCATTCCTCACTTTTTGGTGCTTGAGTAACACAAACAATACCTGTAAGTAATCCATGTAACTCACTTGGGCTTGAAATCTCTTCAATTTTTGAAAAATTGTGGTGCCATTCCGACCAACCTGAAATATCGTCTTGCATTCGTTTATCCAATCTCTATACTTCGTATATATTACCTTTGTTTGCAATACTGTGCGACTACGATATGTTAGAAGAATTACAGCGTCTACAGGCGCATATTGGCGTTTTAAAAACGCGACTTACGCATTATGAAAGTGAAAATAATGCACTCACCGCGGCAAAAGAAAATTCTGCCGAACATCATCATGCCCAAATTGTGCAAAAGAACGGCATCATTACCCAGAAACAAGAAGAAATAGACAACCTTAGCGAGCAATTAAGTGATGCGCAGTCTCAATTCAAGCAATTGAATACGGATGCGACCTCATTGGCTGATCGTTATAGTCGTTTGGAAAAAAGTTGTACCGATCTTAAAAATCGTTTTCAGGAAATTCTTGCTGAACGTAATGAATTACGTGTCATTAAAGAAAAAATGCAAAATGAACAGCGTCTTGCTCAACAGGAAATTCAGGGTTTTCAGCAAGAACGTGAAAGATTGTTACAAAAAAATGAACATGCCAAAGCAAAAGTCGAAGCCATTATTCAGCGCTTGTCTATTTTAGGCACAGCTCAGGATCATCACGCGCAAGAAATTCAACAACTTGCTCACCCAACAGAAGCAAATGAGGACTAATCATGACTGAACAAATTGCTGTTGAGCTGCGTGTATTGGGACATACTTTTCGTTTAGCCACGACTGAAAGTGAAAAAGGTGATTTAGAACGTGCCGCTGAATTATTAAATGAAAAGTATGATGATTTTCGGCGTAAAGCCCCACGTCTTGAGCCAAGTAAATTGATCATTATGGTGGCGCTAGAGTTGATGCAAGAAGTCCTTGCGATGAATAAATCGTTGCAAGAGTATTCACATTGCGAGCGTTTACTGGCAACCATTTTAGAAGATGTGGATGATTTAGTTTAGTTTTTACTCAAACTGAACAAAGTATCGGCATTTGAAATGTAAGTTTACAGTTACTGCACACTGAAGATTTGCCAATGCGGCATTATTCGTTATACTTACTACATCTCTGAGGTGTTCGCCAGCGGGTCAAGTTCCCCTGAGCCGATATCAACACCATTGGATTGTGTTCTGTATATTTAGAGTGTATGCCTGCCTTCGAGTAGGAAACCCAGCAAGTATGCGTCGCGTCCACCTTGAACTTTAGGGTTCAAGGGTAATGACATGCAGCGGCATCATCGGAGTGTTTTAACTTATTAATAACTAACTCAAATAATAAAATTTCTAAATCCCTTACCCATCTCATTTTTATTTTCCAAGCATGTCTATACGCCATATATAGCGAAATTTTAGCGCTTAATGCAGCCTTATTTTGTCTGGATAGAAATATCTTTTTAGTGGCATCTAAATGCCTATGAGAAGTCTAAAATTAATAGAAAGTAGGCTAAAAAGAATGATCTATATCGAAGCTAAATAACATTATAAAATTAGCAATCCTCTTGATAGAATCATGCTAACCACATCATTTAACTGGAATTAATTATAATTAAAATAAAACAATCATGATAATAACACCCAATATAATGCGATACCATGCAAATACTCTTAGTGTATGCTTTTCAACAAAACGAACTAAAGCTTGTACCACCAACAAAGCTGCAATAAATGCCGTAATAAATCCTAATGAAATATTTAACAAATTATCTTGAGTTAAGACATCAGCATTTCGAATCAAATCATATGTTGCCGCACCCAACATGGTTGGCATAGCTAAAAAAAATGAAAATTCTGTGGCTGCTTTCCGCGATAATCCTGCGAACATTCCCCCAACAATTGTTGCACCTGAACGTGATGTGCCCGGAATCATCGCCACACACTGCACAAATCCAACGATTAAAGCTTGTTTGAAGGTAATGGCTGTAGCTTCTGTGGTTTTATGTTCAAACTGCTTAGATTCCACCCAGAATATAATTAAGCCGCCTATAATCAATGCAATTGCAACAACCAATGGACTAAAGAGAACCTGCTTAATAAAGTCTACTGCGAGGACACCAATAACAACAGCGGGTATAAAAGCAATAATGACACTTATTGCAAAATGCCTTGCTTCAGGGTCTCCACTAAAGAAACCTTTTATTAAATCAAATATTTTTTTTCGATATAACCAACATACCGCCAATATCGCCCCAAGTTGAATCACAACTTCAAAAACGCGACCATCATCAGATTGAAAATCAATTATATGTCCAAATAAAATTAAATGACCTGTACTTGAAATAGGTAAAAATTCAGTTAACCCTTCAATAAACCCTAAAAAGAGGGCTTTAAAAATTTCGATGTTTTCCATAAATCAACCCAAAATAAGGATAAAAAAATGGTATCCATTATGTTCTCACCAGATCATTGATTAGTAAAAACATTCATTTTTTTAATTTACTAACTCATCAAACTTAAGCAATTAACATTAAGTACTACCATTTCAGAGTTTTTGATATTAATACAGCCATGCTTGGTTAGATAGTAAATTTATACGCTGACATAGACAATTTTTCATGAAGAACCAGCCATTTTTTTGTATAAATGCTGATAGTAAGTCGTAATTAAAATGCCTTGCTTACCCCAAATCATTTTATTAAAAATGGTCTGCCTCATTTTACCATTCATTCTTCTGAACAATTTATAAAAGAACGAAGCCATATAAATAATGGTTCCCGCGCAATTTAACTTAATATTTTACCTACCTAGCTATGACAACATTTTAATTAATGCAATTACAGGTGGTGCAAATAAAACCATAATAATGCCCGAAATAATCATCGACAAACTTGCCACCACACCTTCTTCTGAATGACGTTGTTGTGCCCGAGCAATTCCCATCGCATGTGCAGCATTACCAAACGCAGCACCATGCGCAATCCGATGCTGATATCTCATCCATATTAAAAATAGGTCTCCAAATAACATCCCCACTAACCCTGTAATCACAGTAAAAAGTGGAATAAGGCTAATAGAACCATCAATTTTTTCAGTCAAAATTAAGGCAAAGGGAATAGAAATTGAGCGGGCCAATAAACTATTTTTTACGATTTGCTCAATATTAAATAAATTTGCCAAAAACCAGCTGCTTAAAATACCAATCAACATAGAAATACTGGATGTGATGATTAAAATTTTAAAATATTTTCGGATCATCGTTCTATATCTAAAGACAGGAATTGCAAATGCCACAGTAATTGGCCCGAGCATTGCCACCAAGTATTGGGTATAAGTGTAATAGTCTTGAAAAGTACGCTGAAAAATAATAATGCTTAAAATGCTCAAGATAGGAACGACTATAATCGGAGAAAAATAAATCTTTCTTGTGTGTATAAATAATTTTTTGGCAAACGCATAACACACGAGCGTCCATATAAAGAAAAATACTCCCCAAAGTGACATTATTTAACCTCATCCTGTTTTAATAACATCCTGACACTCAGCATTGAACTTGCCATTACCAGAAAAGTACTGATAAAAATGATGATGACAATTTTCCATCCACTATTCATGAGTAATTGCTGATATTGAATAACCCCAACCACAGGCGGAATAAAAAACAAAAGTAATTCCGTTAAAAGTAAGTTAGCACCGTGTTCTACTTGTTCCAGTCGAATCCACCGTGTTTCAAGCAAAAATAATAAAATGAAGAAACCCAACACGCCTGATGCAATCGGCAGATGTAAAATTTTTTGAATAGTATAAGCAAAACCCCAAACCATCAGGATCAGAAAAATCTGTAATAACGTGACTTGCAATTGCTTTAAACGAAATGAACTCAACATGATTTAATGATGTACTCAACTTGTACAAGTTTCTCTTTAAAAGACCCAAATGGAGATGTGTTTATAAATGTGAAACACAGATTTTTCTCTTAACTGCATAGTGGAATATATATTTAACTTAAATCACCGATAAAAATCTGGCTAAAATCGATAATAATTCCATTAAGAATGCCTCAAACGAGTCATTGCTTTAGCACGATTAAAGACGAAGACTAAATACAGAATTTTGATGTTGTAAACAGGTTTGCATATATTCAGCATAAACAGATAATTTTTCATAAATATGTTCGCTATAGAACATATCTTCTATCAAGTGAATGGTTTGCTGCGTATTATAACTATCGCAATACTGAAGCAATTCAGCATTGATTTCTGAGAATTTTTCACACAGTTTAATATAGTCTGCATCTTTATTTTTAAACAACAATTTGCGCGTATTCAACTCACGACTATCGATCATTTTTTCCTGATGCTGAGTACTAATCAGGTGGATACTCACTTTAAAAAATGCTTCTAATTCATCTCGTTTTTCAGGATTAATTTTCAAATCTGTAATAATAAAAATGCTTGAAACATCTGCTCTACACAGGGCTTTAATGATGGATAAATATAAAAAATCACTTTCCTCTAATTCAGTGAGACTTAAATCTAAATAAATATTTAAAGTATTCAAAACTTCATCTATTTTCACATTTTGCTTTTTTTCTGCCTGATAGTAAGTATTCAGAATATTAAGAACAGGTAGCGTTGCAGGTGTATTATAAATTACTGTCTTATTTAAGTTGGCTAAAATAAAAGGTGAAAAAAGAAAAGCCAAACTTACCTGCTCTGCTTGAATTTCAGATTGAATAATATAATGCACTTTAAGCTTTGAAAATTCACGTAAAACCTTGGCACGTAATAATGTTGCTTCTAAATTGACATATTGCTGCTGCAATATATTCTTTAATTGCTCAGAAATACCCTTTGTTTCTATAAGTTCTGAGAGTATATTCAATTTCTCTGTAACAAACATTGCATCACCATTTCACTTCAAACCTATATTTCATGAGTATTTTGCCTTCTCATTCAATGCTAGTCCGTCATATCTAACCTCAACTTGCTGCATTAAAAAAATAGCCACTCACGAGACTGAAATAGATTTTGTCGTGATGCTGCTCAAATGTATAGCTACAAAAACATTGGAAAAAAATATAACAGTTATAAAAATCACGGTTCAAACTGTTATATTTTTTTAAGCAAATTTCTGTACCTACTCATCATTTAAATTGTCATGCAAGATGAATTAATTTCTCTTGATCGGTGGTTTAAATGAAACGATCTCTTACTTTTTGTGCTGTTTTATCAACTGACCGTTGTTCTATTGGTCATGTAAAATTGCATGATCTACTGATAATGTGGAGAGTGATATGAGCCTCGGACTCACTGCTCTAGAATTAGCACGTATACAATTTGCTTTTACTGTTTCCTTTCATATTATTTTTCCTGCAACCTCTATTGGTTTAGCCTGCTTTCTTGCCATGCTGGAATGGAAGTGGCTGCGCACCCAAAACCCCATTTACAAAGACTTATTTAAGTATTGGATTAAGATTTTTGCCGTAGCCTTCGCGATGGGCGTGGTTTCTGGGGTCGTCATGGCCTATCAGTTCGGCACCAACTGGAGTGAATTTTCACGTATTGCAGGAAGTGTCACAGGACCTCTGCTCACTTATGAAGTCATGAGCGCCTTCTTTTTAGAGGCAGGTTTCTTGGGCATTATGCTGTTTGGTTGGGGACGTGTCGGGCCTAAAGCGCACTTTTTTGCCACCTTAATGGTCGCCATCGGGACCTGTATTTCCATGTTCTGGATTTTATCCTCCAACAGTTGGATGCAGACCCCGCAAGGCTTTGCCATCGAAAATGGCATTATTGTCCCCACAGACTGGTGGGCAATTGTGTTTAATCCATCCTTCCCCTACCGATTTGCCCATATGGCTACCGCGGCATTCCTCGTGTCATCTTTACTGGTGGTCGGTACAGCAGGATGGCATTTACTCAAAGGGCGTCGTGATGATTTGGTTAAAAAATCATTCTCTATGGGTTTATGGATGGTACTGGTCACGTCTTGCTTACAAGTTGTGATTGGGGACAACCACGGTTTAAATACCTTAAAGCACCAACCTGCAAAATTGGCAGCAATTGAGGGACACTGGGAAACCAACCGCGATCATGCAATGCCACTGTTGCTGTTTGCAATTCCAGATATGGAAAATGAACGCAATACAACTGAACTCGGAATTCCTTATTTAGGTAGTCTCATCCTCACCCACTCGTTAGATGGTCAAGTCACAGGCTTAAAAGATTTTGCAGCTGAAGATCGCCCAAATGTCCCGATTGTATTTTGGAGCTTTCGTGTCATGGTCAGTCTGGGAATGTTGATGGTACTGCTCTCTTTGACTGCATTATGGTTACGTAAGAAAGGTTCATTGTATGAAAGCTCATGGTTCCATAAATTTGCCATTATCATGGGGCCCACAGGTTATGTTGCCTTATTAGCAGGTTGGGTCACTACTGAAGTCGGTCGTCAGCCGTGGGTGGTGTATGGCGTGATTCGGACTAAAGATGGTTTATCGCATACCGTCACCGCAGATCAAGTCGGCTTGAGTCTGATTATTTTTGTTCTGGTCTATACCGTCGTCTTTGGTGCGGGAATTTACTACATGCTGCGCTTAATCAAATTAGGCCCTGCTTTTTCTACGCCTTTAGATGCTGTACAAGATACTGGCCCGGGGCATTTTAAAACCCCTTTACGTCCACTCAGTGCTGTTGAAGAGTCTATCGAGACCACTGATCCTTCTGCTCAAAATAGTAAGGAGAAACCACATGATTGATCTCGCTTTGGTTTGGGTCGGTATTATCGGGCTCGGTGTGCTCATCTATGTGGTTATGGATGGTTTCGACTTGGGCATTGGTATTCTGTTTCCCTTCATGAACGGAACGCAAGAACGCGATGTGATGATGAATACCGTCGCGCCCGTTTGGGACGGCAATGAAACATGGATGGTCCTCGGTGGTGCTGGGTTATTCGCTGCATTTCCTTTGGTCTATTCAACCGTTTTATCGGCACTGTATTTACCGATCATCTTTATGGTGGTGGCTTTAATTTTCCGCGGTGTGGCTTTTGAATTTCGCTTTAAAGCGACACGTACCAAATACCTCTGGGATCTCGCTTTTATCTGGGGTTCGATCTTATCGAGCTTTTTCCAAGGCGTGATTTTAGGCGCGTATATCCAAGGTATTCAGACCACCAACGGTATTTACAGTGGCGGTGGATGGGACTGGTTCACGCCATTTGCATGCTTTACAGGTTTAGGTGTGGTGGTCATGTATGCCACTTTAGGTTGTGGTTGGCTCATTTGGAAAACCGAAAAAGAGATACAGCAACGGATGTTTCATCTCATGCCTAGGCTGATTATTGCTTTACTCATCATCTTCGGTGCAGTGAGTTTATATACGCCATTGACCCATCCTGAAATTGCACAGCGCTGGTTCTCTCTGCCAAATCTATACTATTTTAGCCCCGTACCAATTTTAGTCTTATTGTTTGTAGGGCTGATTTTATCAGCATGTAAAAAGCAGCATGATCTAAAACCCTTTATCTATACTTTGGCTTTAGTCTTTTTGGCTTTTACTGGCTTCGTGATTAGCTTATGGCCCAATATCATTCCGCCATCAGTCACTATTTGGCAGGCGGCTGCCCCTGAGTCAAGCTTGAAGTTCACCTTGGTGGGCGCTGCAATTCTGATTCCGATCATCATTGCCTATACGTTCTTGTCCTACTGGGTGTTCCGTGACAAAGTGCGTATAGGGGATCAGGGTTATCATTAATTGAGGAGATAGACATGAAAAAATTTGTTGATCGACTCAGCCCACGATTATGGTTTATTTTATTGTGGTGCTTTGGCGTTATCTCTCTCGCACTGATTGCGGGTTTCTTTAAGCTCATGCTGAGTTTTGCTTACTGAATCAATTACTTTTTACAAATCAGACACAGGACTTTTCATATAAGTCCTGTGCCTTTGAATTGCAGCGAACCAATATGTATAAATCAGAAAAACTTGCGAATAGCCTAAAACTACTGATTGAAAATGGAACTTGGAAAGCCAATGAAAAATTGCCCTCCCTGCGCCATCAAGCGGAACAATCCGGTTTTAGCTTGATTACGGTGATGAATGCGTATCAAGAACTCGAAGCGCAAGGACTGATTTATTCAAAAGAAAAGTCAGGTTATTTTGTCGTTGCACAAGAACCTTCAAATGATGAACAAAACCAAAATGTCACACTCAATCCTAAAATTGAAATTAACTCGACGGTTTTTCAATATTTAAAATCCATTCAACCCGATAATATTATCCCTTTTGGCACTGCTTTCCCGAATAGCCAATTGCTCTATTCACCTAAATTAATCCAGACTTTGGGACAACTCGCCCGCCATAGACTCAGCTATGAACAAACACCCAGCCTACCCCCTGGTAATTTTGCCTTACGAAAACTGATTGCTCAACGCTATTGTATGCAAGGGATTCAGACCGACCCGTCAGACATTGTCATTACATCGGGTGGGTTGGATGCATTGAACTTGTCGTTACAAGCCATGACACAGGCGGGTGATTATATTTTATTGCAACAGACGATTTTTTATGGCGCATGGCAAGCAGCAGAACGCTTGGGCTTAAAAGTGATTACCATTCCAGAACATCCTGAACATGGAATTGATCTGAATGCCTTCGAACAAGCAATTCAAAAATACCCCATCAAAGTGTGCCTGCTGATGCTAAATGGTCATAATCCGATTGGGTTTACCGTGAGTGATGAAATTAAGTTTCAATTGGCGAAGTTATTACATCAGTATGAAATTCATTTGATTGAAGATGATGTCTATGAAGAACTGTATTATGACCATAAAAAACCCCTATCCATGAAATACTTTGATCAGCAAAATCTGGTGCTACATTGTTCTTCATTCTCTAAAACATTAGGCGCAGGCTTTCGTGTGGGTTGGGTCTATGCAGGAAAATTTTCCGAACATATTCAACATATTCAGTTGATGAGTACACTATCGGTCAATTCATTTATTCAAAATGCACTGGTTGAATATTTATCACACCGCCATTATGAAAAGCATCTTAAAAGCTTACGTTCATCCTTGGAGCGCAATAAAAAACAGTTTTATGCTTATCTAACAGAACACTTACCACCTGTATGTAAAATCGCTTATTACCCTTCGGGTTATTTCTTATGGATTGAATTACCTCAATATATAGAGAGTGTATATATTTATCAGATGTTATTGGCTCGCAATATTAGTATTGCGCCAAGCGTTTTATTTAATGCTAACTTTGCCAAGCAAAATAATTTCTTACGGATTAATTGTTCTTTTGACTTTAATAATCGGATTGAATCTGCTTTGTCACAGGTGGTTGAATGTATTCTATATGCTATAAATAACCACCCTGTCCGATAATTATTCATATTTTGACCATTTTAAAGTCTCAATGCATTCATAAAAAATCAGCATTCTTGCTGTTGTATTTACATACATGACTATAACAGATGAATAAAAATACATAGATCTGTTATATTTTTTTCATCATTTTTTGTATCTACACGTTTAAACCTAAACGCTACATAATTATCTTATCTTAAAGGCTAAGCAGTGAGCATCGATATGAATTCATTAAAAAAGAAAAATAAAGCGAGTTTTGTATTCTTCATTATTACGCTTTATGCATTCATTGGATTCGGTTTAGGTTATCTGATTTGGGAATATATTTTATAAGAAAGTCTATGCTAAGTGAGAAACTTTGTACCAATATCATTCATTGGCTTTATTCAATCTAATTTGATGATTGCTAAACTTATTTGTTCCCATTTAGAGTAAAAATCATTCATCTTATCTAAACTAATCGCTTTAAGCTGCTTATATAGCAGTGAACCAAGATTTAAAATGTCAGGTCAAATTCGAGTTTGTCTAAGCTACCTACATGGCAGTGAACATAGAGTTCCTTATAAAAATATAGATTTATCTTTTCTAAGCTGCCTACATGGCAGTGAACTGGTGTTCAAATTGATAGTGTTGAAGTCAATATTTCTAAGCTGCCTACATGGCAGTGAACCTACCGCAGCACGGGTAAGACGATCTGCATCATTTCTAAGCTGCCTACATGGCAGTGAACGTACAAGACCACAACGGAACAACCATT
>NZ_KB849176.1:0-419446 GCF_000367925.1 Acinetobacter bohemicus ANC 3994 | reverse complement strand
TTTCTAAGCTGCCTACATGGCAGTGAACTAAAGACTGGCTAAAAGATTTAAATGCCCCGTGTTTCTAAGCTGCCTACATGGCAGTGAACTGTAATTTTATAGCAAAAAATAAAGTTATAACAGTGAGTTAATACTAAAAATCTATAAAAGACCCAAGTTTCAACCCACCCTTATAACTCATTGATTTTATTAAACTGTTAAAGAATGAAAAAATATTGGGTTAAAATTCAGGAACACTAGATTCCGAACTTAAACCATAAGTACTAAAAACCTGACTTTCAGATTGTTCAATACTTCGCTTTTCTATAAACAATTTAAAGCGTTTTTTATCTTGCTCATCTGATGTACTTAAACTCAACATTTGAATATATGGTAAATCTGTTGTTGTAACAACATTACTATAACGAGCCAAAGCCTCATCAAAGCCAATATCACCGCGTTTTACGCGATGGCGCGCCAAACGTTCCGCATTAGTTTTCACTTGCTTACGTTTATAGATGGCATAACTTTTTATATTCTCTGGAACTTCTCGAATAGAAGTGATATGAACATAATCAGTTAATCGATCTAACCATTTTTTAAGATCAAGTTTTTTCAAATCAGCTTCATTTTGAGCAAAAAGCCGAAGCTTTTTACCTAAATTTACTTTTGAATTTTTATCATTTTTCTCAAAGAGATATTGAGGAAAAGACACACCTATATTCACCTTATTATTTGTATCTTTTATTTCAGCCAAAGCAATATGCAACTGCGTATAGAGCTTTGACCAAATGAAATACGATGAAATCTCGGCTTGATCAATCAGCGTGATTTCTTGGTAATATTTCATATTTAGTCCTTAGCACTTTGACCGAATACACCACCACGGACTAAAACAGCCATGACATAGTGTTCCTGTTCAGCATTTTCTAATTTTTCACCCAAAGCATATTTATCAAAGAGTGTAAAAAAGTCTTTTTTCTCTTTTGGAGTACGGTACGCTTTGCCTAAATTCGTTACTGCACCATAGGGTTCAATTGCAATAGCCATTTGTTTATCTTCAAATTCTGGATACCACGTATCAATCGTACGTAGTGCATTTCCAACTTTTTGAGAGTGCATTGCCGCGACATCATTTACTTGATATAAAATTTTACTTTTATCGCCTTTACCTTTATCCAATACTAGTTCTTCACTTGGATAAACTTCCTGTGCTTTACCCACCAGAGCATAAGCTTCAATCTTTAAAAGTAAATATGGCAATTCACCCTTTAAAGCAGCAGCGATTTGGTCAGCTAATGCCTGAACTTGACTATCAACTGTATCAAAATCATGAAGTGAATATTCAAATGCATTAAATGTAATTGATGGTTGATCATTGGCTGTTACAACCACTTCAACTTTTTCAGCCCCGACACGGTTACGCCATAAAAAGCGACCATTCGCAATATTCAATGCATAGCGTTTTGCAAGTTCAGTAAAACCATATTGCTGAATATAGTCTTTTGCCACAGTTTCATAGGACTTAAAGAACGTTTCATTATTACAAGCAGATGGTTTTTCTACGCCACCCAACACTTTTAAGCTAAATGAAACTTTTAATGTGTCCTGACTTTCACCAAGTGAGCAAGCATCTACTTTTTGTAAATTGGCTTTTTCCACTTCCGCATTTAACTTCATTGGGTCGCCTGCTACAGCAGGTTTTAAACGGTTTGAAATCGTACCACGTACTGATTTTTCAATTAACTTCAATGCTGTTTGTTCAGCACGATTATCCCAACTTGTCCCATAAAAATACCCATCAGATGGGACTAATTTTTTTTCAAATGCTAAGACACTTGCAACTGCTTTTTCATTTTTAGCCATGAATTTTATTCCTTAATAAATGATTTAAATCGTTGTTGTTAAGTTTTGACAAAGGTATAAATTATTTTCTAAATCAACATGATATTGCCATAACAATTGATCCATACTTTCTATGCGATAAGGCATGATAAATTCACCCAAGGTAATCACACTTTCTGCAAAACGATGGGGTGTATTTGCATCACGCTGATTTTTTGCTTGCCCTAATTCAGAAATCCCCTGAAAGCCAACTGCAATTGGAACAAGCCAACCCGTGGTTTTTCGTTTAGACGACCATGTAACTTTGCCATCTTCATCTTGTGTAGAACGATGAGTAATTTTGAGATAATCAAGTACAGCATCCAGACCGTCTTTACCTTCATTCATACTTTCGAT
Source organism: Acinetobacter bohemicus ANC 3994 (assembly GCF_000367925.1). Classification (GTDB taxonomy): domain Bacteria; phylum Pseudomonadota; class Gammaproteobacteria; order Pseudomonadales; family Moraxellaceae; genus Acinetobacter; species Acinetobacter bohemicus. Next base: position 417,226 of record NZ_KB849176.1, on the reverse strand, counting down.
GACCAAGTCTCGACGCTCAATCAGCACATGACCCAGCATTAACCTTTTGGTGATTTTCGGTAATTCAGCCTCTAAATGTGCATCCTCATCAAAGCGAATAAATTCACAATGACGTGCAGACAAAACATCCCCGCTTGCAAACTTCATACTCAAAATTAACTTTTGTATATCTGCCAATAACTGTTTTTCTTCATCAGGGTCTAAATTTTGGCATTCAATTAACAGTGAAACTTCAAGGTGGCAACGTGCTTCTTCAATAAAAGCAGGTCGATTACCATCTTTATCAAGCGGATTGGCTGTTCCTACAATGGAATGAACAAAATCCCCTCGCCCCTTATACGTTTGTAAATCAAAGTGATGACAACTTATCGCAACTTTATCTAAAACAATATTTGTGTAACCTTGAGCCTGTAGTGTTCGTTGCAAGGCATGTATCGCACCAAGCCATGCTGTCATCGCAGGAAAGCCAATAGTATATGGGCTACTCATAGCATTGGCATTTTGAATTTTTAAATGTGGAATAAGTAAGAAGTTACGCATTAGAAAAACTCCTTCGTTTGTTGTAAAGATTTTTCAACACGTTGTTTGAGCTCTACCAATTCACCTGTTCCAAGCGTAAAAGAACCCTCAATAGACTTTTCATAACTTCGTAAAATCCAACGTGCAATTTCACGGCTCAATTCATCACGCCATTCATCATCTTGTTCACGTTCATTTTCATAAAAATCGTCCAGCCATACACGTTGTAATTTTGGCAAACTTGCATAGTAATCTTCGTTCGACCATCCTTCAGCATAGCTTTGTCTAATTTTAAATGCCTGAAACATCACTTGATCAATCACAAACTGAATGATGTTGCGAATCGCTGTACGAATATCAATATTATTCACATCCAACTGCATCAATTTATGCAATTGTAAAAAGCTGTCCTGAAAGTTTTTACGATATAAAGATTGAGCAAAAAAATCTGTCTTCGGTAACCGAATAGTACGTTTTTCAAACTGAGGTGGAGCACTAGATAATAAATACGCCCGTCCTGCATTTTGACTATTTAATACACTGACATTTTGTGGTTGTGTACCACCATAAGCCGTCACTGTTAAATCATAAATATCGGCATAACCCACTTTATCAAGTTCATTTTTTTTACGTCGATCTTTTGCCAGTTTTGTTGCATCTGAAAATCGTATTGCATCAATACTTTGCTTTAACTTGGTGATTAATCCCGATGGTGTAAGTAACGAAAGTAAATGGTAGTTTTTTTCACCAATTGGAAAATAAACCTGCTTGACTAAATGATCTGTTTTTACTGATGTATCATTGTCTTTGATCACGAGAAAAGCTAAGCGTAAAACATCAAAGTCCAGAGAGGAACGTTGAATGAATTGCTTTAAATCTTCATCCTGTTTTTCAAAGGCATCTAAAACAGTTTGCCCATTATCCAAATTAACTGACAAAAATTTGAAGACATCCATTGCCGCAGCATTACCAAAAACATCTAATGGATAATTCACATTGCCGCTACGTAAATATCCATCGACTGAATGCTTTGCCTGAACTATCACACTGGATGTTTTTGCACTAGGGTGACTAAATTTACTTGGATGGCTCACCATCGAAAGTTGACTGACTCGCTTAGCCGCATCAGGCAACCATTCTTGTAAACTAAACCGTTCATTGGCTTGCTGCTGTAATTCAGCAATTACCGTTTCATTTTCTGCCTTCTTTAACCGATCTTTGAGCCACAGCTCTTTTCGTTCATTTAAAAATGCTTCAATACTTGCTGTCATTATCTATTAATCCCCCTATTATTTATCTTTATTCAAAACGACTAAACCCAATTGCTCTGAATAAGTCAGCTTTTTGTTACTGTCATATTCAGGAAGCATTATTTCTCCGTAACGCTTTGATAATTTTTCTACTTCACTCTTAATATCTTCATTTTCTGAATCTTTTTCAATTGCCATACGACACAAAATGTCGCCATAATTTCGATTGAGCCAAAGTTTTTCTTTCTCTAAATCATTGAGTTCAACACAAGAAATATGATAAAAACCTGTCCGCTCAATATACTCACCGAAATCATCTTTCTCACAAAATATAAGCTTGTCATTTTTCCAAACGGCAAACAGTTGAATATTCGGTGAGCTTTGTCTAAAGGCATTAAAACGTTGTGGCAGCGCGGTTAAAAACCATTTTTGCGTGAGCCAACCATTTAACGGTTGTGCCCCAACTTTTGCATAAGCCGTTAAAGCATCTGCCATGACAGCATGTTCTAAATCAGCTAATTTTTTAGTCGGTTGCAATGGATAATTACGTTGTATGCGAGGAATTGCATTAATGCCTGATTCAATATTCTGGATATCTACCAATTCAGCAAAATTTTTGGTGTCTAATTTAAAATTCCCTTTCGCAGAATTAATTTCAAAACCGGGCTTTTCAAAAGCAACATCAGCTTTCCTTAAACCTTTTAAGTTATATTGCAGCAAAGCAATATTTGGCTTTTCAATATTCTGTTCTAATTTACGATGCCGAAGTACCCGCCCTGCCAGCTGAATAATCGAACGATATGAAGATGGCTCCACAATTGCCCAATCAAAATCATGATCTCGCCCAACTTCTTCAACAGGAGTCGCCACTAAAATAAAAATGACATTGTCTGCTTGGGTAGAATCTAAATGTTGCCGAATCATAAGGTTGGAAAATGCTTTGGGCTGTTCACCCATTTTTTCTTTACGTTTTAGCACTTCGTCTAAATGATGTTCCTGCTCACTGCGCAGTAATAAAACTTGTCGGCTATGGTATGCCATAATACGAGCAGCCACATCAGGCGACCATTCTGCATTAAGTAAATATTGGGTCAATGCGACACAAGGTGAAACATTGGCAACTCGAATCACCCCAAAGGAAACTTTCTTACCCGTCTTTTCATCAATCGTATGATGATCATGATGTAATTTTTCTACATGCTGTTGAATACGTCTAAAATATTCTGTCTGCACACTTTCATCTAATTGTTGCGTGTTTTTTTCTACCACTAAATCGGCACAATCAATCAGATATGCCTTATGTTTCACCACTTGTTCTAATAAAAATTTGGCACGAATTTGTACAAATTTTTCATGTGCATTTTCATAATCCAAAATAATATTGTGGTTATTCGCTAACGGAACCGTTTGTATTTGTGCTTTGAACTCATCGACCCACATGCTGACTACATCTGTATTTTTTAATTTTTTAAAAGCACAATACAGTTGCCATCCTTGCTGATAAGCATTGAAAAACCCTTCTACCAATGCAGGTGGAATGGTTGCAGATGAAATCATCACCTTACGTCCCAACATTCCTGTTAAATGAACTAATCGAGCAATCGCAATTAAATCTTGTCCATTAAAATCATCCACTTCATCAATGACTAAATCTGAAGACAACAACCTTAAACATGGCAAAATATATTTTCCACCACGTTTGGTTTCGGTAGCAGACATAATATGGTCAATGGTACAAGCCAAAACAGGCTTATATAAAAATGCTTTATTTCGTTCTGCCTGATTTTGTGGAAATAATGCATTCATAAAATCGGCTTGTGGCATCGACTCATAATCAAGTTCATTATCTAATAGTTGTTCTAAAGATTCAGAACCAATCTCGGCAAGATCGTTTTCTATTTCATCTTTCTTTTGCGTGTTTTTATGATGCAACTCTTGAACCGCTTTAGAACCAATCAGAACTGCAAGCTCATCATTACCCAAACCAATGTCATGACGATAAGAATCCCCTGTTTGTAGAGTTAAAGTCCTTAAACCTAAAGCGAGGATATAACGCAGTGAATCAGCATTCGGTGAAAGTGCCTGCATGATTTTGGCATTGGCAATGGTTTTACCTTTGCCTGTACTTGCCATATTGACAATAAACCAACCTTGCTTTTCAGTGCCTTCATTCTTTTGAATAAATTGCTGAATACTTTTGACTGCCTGATCTTGCCACTCAAAACCATCAGGACTTTTCTTTTTTAATTTCTGAATATCATAAGCAGGTTCCATGTCTTCTGCCAAACGGCTTAAAGATTGACTCACCAATAAAGCATTTTTACTCACATTGACCAAATGCTCATCTAAAAACTGTTTTGGCTGTTTGGTTTTTTGATCCGTGTTAGCAATTAATGTCAGCTTGGTTTTCCACGTTTTATCTGCATCACAAGATGAATAATAATGATCACCTAGCATCAAACATAAACGTGCATGATGCACAATCACCCGCCAACTACCATCCACAAATATTTGTTCAGTATGACTTAATTCTTGCAATAAACGTCCTGACCATTTTTTGATTTGTTTCGTCCATTCTGTAGATTGACTGAGTAAGCCTTGTTCAAACTCAAAACACTGTTTTAAACGTGACTTATAATCATTTTCATCAAATTTATTCTGATACCCCCAATCTGCACCAATACTTTTTAATAAACTTGGAAGTGTTTCTTTTGGGGTAGATGCATAAGCCTTTCGACGATCTTCTTCTTTTAAGTCAGGCAAACGGTGATGGGAAACAATTAACCATGAAACCAATTGCGCCCATAGGTGGCAATTGATCTAAAGCTTTGGACTGATCTAAATGCTGTGTAATGGTTTGTTTTAATGCATCTTCACTCCAACTCTGGTGAATTAATAAATTTAGCCATGCTCCATCATGTTTAACATCACCCGAATGTTGTACTAAGGCATTAAGTAATAAACATGAAATCCATTCGTGTCGCAGTGGATCACCCTTTTTACCATTCTTACTTTTTGGTTGTAGTTTTTCTTGGAATAAAACTGTTGCTTTGCCCCAGTCATGCAGTAAAGCAGAAACTGCTACCAATGCTTTGATTAGAGGCAAATAGTGCCAATCATTTTCCCATTTATTTTGTGCCAAACTTTTCTTTGTTGTATTCACAGGCACAATCCCCTGCATATTAAATTTATTCCGATTCCCCACAATCCACAGCAATTCACTTCGACGTCTGCCCCGAATCCAATGACAGCTTACCGCAGTGCTTTTCGTCACCGTTTTACGCAAGAGTTTTTTAACTGCAATTAAGCCATCTTCGGTAATCACCGTTTGCCATGTGTTATCGCCAATACGGTCAGCAAAAGCATCCAATACACGGCGCGTCCGAGCTAAAGCTTTCTTTTCACACTGGCTAACGAAAGTCACAATCATGCTTCATCTCCATTTTTAGAAGATAAAGCGGCTTCCTTCACCTGATCAAACATCCAATCTAAACATTTATGCTCCGTAAATTTTTGCAGTATTTGTTGGCGGAATTCTTGCTCAGTCATTTTTTCTTTCGCACAAATAAAGGCATACGGAAGTACCACAGCATCCTTAATCAAATCCGCCACATCAAACACCAAAGCACCACGGCGGGTTTTGCCATGCATTACGGCAAAACCGTGTGGAATGCCTAAAACCCAAAGTGTCGTCGCTGCCAATCCATAAGCTAAATAATTACCGTGATTGAGAAAATCATTGGCTAAATCACCCTGTTCACGATTGCGCTCAAAACTCATTTTGTTGCGTGTTGCAGCAATTTTATAAAGTTGTTTGGTCATGGCCGCTTCATGCAAAAGCAAATCACCGACTTTTGTGGTATTAGGAATTTTCTTTTCAAAACCATCCAGTGCAGTTTGAATATCCCGATCATCCAAATAAAAACCCTGTTCTTTTAAATCACGGTCTTTATCCCAAACTTTCCGTATAAAATCGATACGCGCATGTTGAAACTGCTTGGCAACCGCTAAACGTTTTTCATCATCAAACCAAAATTGCATCCAACCCTGCATATATTCTGTTGGTCGGTATTCACTTTTCGGTGTCATCCACTCAATTTCACTGCCCATAAAAAGTGGCGTTCCACCTCCACCACAAAAACCAACCAATACCCCTGCACTGGCGAGCATTCGCATCGCTGCCTGAGTAATCGACGTACCTGTACCGAGTAAAATAACCGTGGTATTGGCAATCGGGATATTCCAGTATTGGTTTTCATTTTTAGCTTCAGTTAAATACAGAACACGACCATCTTTCTGCATGACTCGTGCATGTTCGAGGTAATACACATTTGCGCGTTTAGAATGAAGAATAGCTTTTAAGTCTGATGGGTTAAGTTGTTCCATTTTTATATGTTTTATATTTTTAGATAGATGATTTAATATACATAAATTAGATGAATATTTTAAGTAAAATACAATACTTATAAAGTTTTTTATAATTTCATTTCAACTGTGCTGTTTATTTAATTTAACGTTACTTTCAAACCAAAAACATTCTAGATGCATCAATCATCATGACAATAAAAATTTTAAATATGAACTAAATGCAAACTTTATCCGTTGATGAAATTTACCCCAAAAACCTCATTGATCAACATCAAAAGATTTTTGGGGAAATATAGATTATTCACATATTAAAAAGTAATACGTTTATAACTGCGATACTCAGGTTTCCAATAATGATCTTCAATGGCTTTTGCTAAAGTTTCATTACTGACAATCGGTGCTACACCTGCCTGCATGGCCGCTTGTGCCACTTTTAACGCAATGATTTTTGAAACCTGCTGAATGGAATCAATGTCAGGCAACAAATCTGCATCAGGATCAATCAGTTTCGGTGAACAATCTGCAAGGGCATTGCTTGATGCCATTAACATGCTGTCGGTCACGCGTGTGGCGCCGGATGCAATCACCCCCAAACCAATACCCGGGAAAATATACGAGTTATTACACTGCGAAATGTTATAAATCTTGCCCTGATAATTGACTGGTGCAAAAGGACTACCCGTCGCAATTAAGGCCTTACCATCTGTCCATTGAATAATATCCGCAGGGACTGCTTCAACACGTGACGTCGGGTTAGATAATGGCAAAACAATCGGACGTTCACAGTTGGCAGCCAGTGTGCGGATCACCTCTTCTGTAAATAGACCCGGTTGACCCGAAACCCCAATCAACACGGTTGGTTTGGCATTCTTCACCACATCCAGTAAAGAAATAAGCTCTTCTGCATTGCCCCACTCAGCAATCACTTCAGGCTTTTGCGCTAGTTTTCTTTGGAAATCTAGTAGGTTTGGCTGGTTTTCAGTAATTAAGCCAAAACGGTCAACCATATAGACTCGAGCACGTGCCTCTACTTCCGTTAAGCCTTCGGCCATCATTTGAGCCACAATTTGTTCAGCAATACCACAACCTGCCGAACCTGCACCTAAAAAGGCAACGGTCTGATCTTTTAGTTGTTTGCCTGCGGCATGTGAGGCTGCAATTAAGCTACCCACTGAAACAGCTGCTGTGCCTTGAATATCATCATTAAAACAGCAAATTTTGTCGCGGTACTTATTCAGCAATGGCATGGCATTTTTTTGCGCAAAATCTTCAAACTGAATCAATGCATCTGGCCAGCGACGCTGAATCGCAGCAATCACATCGTCAACAAAATCATAATATTCATCACCACTAATGCGTGGCTGATTCCAGCCTAAATAAATGGGATCATTTAACAACTGCTGGTTATTGGTGCCGACATCTAAGGTGATCGGTAAAGTATACGCAGGGCTAATGCCGCCACAAGCGGTATACAGGGAAAGCTTACCAATCGGAATGCCCATGCCGCCGATGCCCTGATCGCCTAAACCTAAAATACGTTCGCCATCTGTAATCACAATCACTTTGACGTTTTTACGATTGACGTTATGCAAAATGTCCTCAATATGATCGCGATCAGGATAAGAGATGAAGATCCCGCGGTGACGGCGGTAAATATCCGAAAATTGCTGACATGCCTCACCCACCGTTGGGGTGTAAATAATCGGCATCATTTCACTTAAATGATTTTCAAGTAGATGATAAAACAGGGTTTCGTTGGTATCTTGAATATTACGCAAGTAAATATGTTTATTGATGGCATCGTTAAATGAGCAATATTGCTGATATGAACGATGACTTTGTTCCTCAATAGTTTCAATGACATGCGGAATTAGACCATGTAAATTAAATTTACTGCGCTCTTGTTCGGTAAACGCAGAGCCTTTATTTAACAACGGAAGTTCTAAAAGCGTATTTCCTGCATAAGGAATATATAAAGGTTGTTTAATCACCAAGTTATCTGTCGTCATTTCCTATCTCATTTCAAAGGTCATGAAGATGGTATACAGAAAAATGTATATCATATCTTCACAAGCGACTAGCTTAGCCCGATTTTACCGTGATGGTATATTTTTAAATTTGATACCAATACACAAACAATTTTTTAATATAATAAAGATAAAAAAATCTGCTTTTTCAATTCAATATATCTAGGTCAATAAAAAAACTGATGCTTTCGAATAAATTTTTGCGTTTATTTTAAGCTTTTTAATCGTCATTTAAAGCCGTGATAAATTTACTTACATACATTTCCAAAATTTATAATAATTGCACCACTGTAGTGCATTAAGTTTCTATGCTTAAAAATTGATTAATTGATAAAATTGTAAAATCATATTCAGCGACATTTTAGGCCTTTTTCTTATTTAGCATCCGCTGTGTTTATGAGCATCTTTTTTCATGTGTATAACCTATTTCATAAATTGCTTTATTTCATTTTAGTTCCTGCTTTTACACTAAAAAAATACCCAAGATATGTATCTTGGGTATCGCAGCCTATTTGAGCTGTTGAAACTGATTTAGAACTATTTAGACTTTTGCAGCCTTAAAGCATTAATCACCACAGATAATGAACTCAGTGACATGGCAACAGCAGCCAACATCGGGGTCAATAACAAACCTGTCAATGGATAGAAAATACCCGCTGCCACAGGCACACCTAAACCGTTATAAACAAATGAAAATGCCAAATTCTGTTTCATGTTTTTGACACCCAGTTTGGCCATGTGAATGGCATCCGCCACCCCACGAATATCACCTTTGACCAAAGTAATTTGTGCCGTCTGTTTGGCAATATCTGTTCCATTACCCATTGCAATCCCAATATTGGCTTGAGCAAGTGCAGGTGCATCATTGATACCATCGCCTGCCATGGCCACAATTTTACCTTGTGCTTGATATCTTTTCACAATGTCTAATTTTTCAGTCGGTGTACAGTTGCCGTAGACATGCTGAATACCCAGCTCTGCTGCCACTAATTTTGCATTTTGTTCGTGATCACCGGTTGCCATGACAACATCCACACCATCGGCAATCAATTGCGCAATCACTTGATGCGCATTGGGTTTAACTGCGTCATGAATCGAAATATAAGCCAAAACATCCTGCTCATTGGCCAAGAAACTAATCACATTGCCTTTGGCACGTTGTTGTTGCAACTGAGCCTGAACAGACTCTTTTAAGTTTAAACCCAATTGATCGAGTAGCTTTTGACTGCCGACATACAGCATTTGCTCACTGATCTGACCTCTTACGCCAAAGCCCGTGACATCTTCAAAATCATTAACTTTAAGCAGTTCAGTTGCCGCAACCAGTTTCGTCAAAGTCTGTGCAATAGGATGCGTCGAATACTGTTCAATAGATGCAATCCACTGTTCAGCCTGAGCTTGTGTCACCTGATCGGACAATAATTGAATTTCTTTTAGGCTTGGCTTGCCTTCAGTCAATGTTCCTGTTTTATCAATCACCAATGTATTGACTTTACTTAAAGCTTCAATCGCTTCGGCATCTTTAAACAGTACGCCTTTTTGTGCAGCTCGTCCCGTGGTTGCCATCACCGACATGGGTGTTGCCAAACCTAAAGCACACGGACAAGCAATAATCAGCACAGCCACGGCACACATCAGCGCCAAATCAAATTGCGCGCCACCAAAGACCATCCACGCAATAAACGTCAGTACACTAATGACCAGTACGGTAACCACAAAATATTTAGCAAACACATCGGCAAGTCGTTGTAACGGCGCTTTAGAACGCTGGGCTTCTGCCACCGTTTGAATCATTTTGGCTAGTGTGGTATTTGCACCTACTGCTGTGGTTTGAATACGAATACTGCCCTGCTGATTCACCGTTCCGCCAATGACTGAGTCACCTAACTCTTTTTTGACTGGGACTGGCTCACCCGTCATCATCGCTTCATCGACATAGGTTTTGCCTTCAACCACAATACCGTCTAGTGGAATTTGCTCACCCGATGAAATTTGCAGAATATCGCCTTGTTTCACCATGCCAATATCAACTTCGACCACTTGGTCGTTCTGCAACAGTTTTGCAGTATTAGATTGCAATCGCAGCAATGACTTTAATGAATCAGCTGTTTTGGCACGGGCTTTAAGTTCCATCATTTGCCCAAGCAAACTTAAAGAAACAATCATACAGGCCGCTTCAAAATACACCGCTACGCCATGACCTGTTTTGGCTTCCATCGGAATAAGAGAGGGAAAAACGGTCGCAACCACACTATAAATAAAGGCTGCTAACACCCCAACACCAATCAGACTCCACATGTTTAAGTTACGAGTTTTATAAGATGTCCAGCAGCGCTCAATAATGGGTTTACCCGCCCAAAGCACCACAGGAATAGAAAGCACCAATTCAATCCACGGTTGAATATGCTGTGGAATAAAGGCATGAATATGCGAACCCATGGCCAATACAAAAACAATTAAGGTCAAAGGCAACGTGATCCAAAAACGATGGCTAAAATCCACCAGTTCAGGGTTCGGTGCATCATCTAAAGTCGGTTGCATTGGCTCTAAAGCCATACCACAAATCGGGCAAGTCCCCGGGCCTTTTTGTACAATTTCAGGGTCCATCGGACAAGTATAATCCATATCCGCCGCACCTTCTGGTACAGGACGCTCATCCAGTGGAATTAAATAAAATTCAGGATCATGTTTAAATTTATCCAAACAAGCTGGATTACAGAAGTAATAGGTTTTGTCTTGATAATCCGTTTTTAAATCGGTTGATGTGTCTACCGACATGCTACAGACAGGATCTATTTCTGTTTGTCCTGAAGAATTTGCAGAATGACCACCCGCACAACACGATGACTGTTTTTTCGGTTCTGGTGGTGTTGAAGTACCACAGCATGAAGAGCTTTGAGTCTTTGAAACCACATATTGTTCAGGTGCGATATTAAACTTGTTTAAACAGCGTTCAGAACAAAAATAATAGTCTTTGCCTTGATAGGTACTGTGATATTGAGCATCAGTTTTAACCTGCATACCACAAACGGGATCAACCACCGTTTCAATGGATTGAACTGCTGTTTTCGGTTTACTTCCAGCACAACAGCCCGATGATTGCGCCACAGCTTGTTGATCTTGAGGCGCACAGCATGAAGTCGTTTTTTCTTCAGTTTTAGCTTTTGAAGCACAGCCACAACCGGTTTTTTTCGGTTCATTGACCGCAGCTGACAGCAGATATTGTTCAGGATCTAGCTCAAATTTATTTAAACAACCACTACAGCAGAAATAATAACGCTGCCCTTTATAGTCAATATTAGGTTTAGACAAATCGGTGACTTTCATCCCGCAAACAGGATCTACTTTGACCCATTCCAAACTCGATTGTTGTTTTGTACAGCAAGAAGATTTAGCTTGTTCACTCATCAGACTTACCCATTTAATTATTCAATTGTGCTAGCATAAAGTCTGTACCTAGGTACAGAGTCAAGTCATATTGAGGATACTTTTATGCTCACCATTGGAAAACTGGCTAAACAATGTCAGGTCAATGTCGAAACCATTCGTTATTATCAACGCATTGGCTTAATGCGCGTGCCTGAAACCACTCAAAGTTATCGTTATTATAATAGCCAAGATATTGAAACTTTAAGCTTTATTCAAAAGGCTAAAGATGCGGGTTTACAGCTCAGTGAAATTCAGGAGTTATTACAGCTACAACTTGAAGACCGCGAGCAAGTCCGCCATGTTATACAACAACGTCTGGACAAAATTGACCAACGGATTCAAGAACTCAATAGCTTAAAACAACGCCTTGCAACGTGGATTGATGAATGTAAAACAGCCAATAATAACTGCTGTCCAATATTGAAAGAACTTAAAAACAGTTAAACTTACACCCTTACTTTACACTTGATCTTTGCGTTTAGGACCAACGGCTTATGTCTATCGACTTAAAATCACTACGACAACAACTTAAAACCAAGCGCAAACAAGTCGATAAATTCCAACAACAATCTTCCTCCAGCCAAATCTTGCATCGCTTACGTCATTTTCCACAGCTACAACAGGCAAAACGTGTCGGTATTTATTTACATGCTTTTGGCGAAATTCAAACCCAGCACATGATTGAATATTGCTTCGCACAGCATAAACAAGTCTATTTACCCATGATTTGCAGCATGAATCAGCAATTGCACTGGGTCAAAATTTCAAAACAACAATATCGCAACAAACGCTTTTCACATCATCCTCTGGGCATGCAAGAACCGATGGCAAGCCGCGCAATGCATGTCTCAAAACTGGATGTACTGATCATGCCTTTACTGGCATGTGACGTTTACGGGACACGGATTGGAATGGGTGGCGGTTTTTATGATAAAACCCTTGCCAGTGCGCCAAACAAGCCTTTGCGCTTAGGCATTGCACATGACTTTCAACTGGTACAAGAGCGACTTCCGCGTCAGGTTTGGGATCAGCCACTCGATGTACTTATCACGCCCTTACACATGCGGTTGTTTAAACGCTAATTTGGCATTTTTGACTGTTGTTATAAGCATTAAATCAATTATTTAAGCATTTATCATACAATTTATGTGCAGCTCCCCTTGTAATTTTTGAAATACACATCACTATAAAAATATGGCAACACCATTGTTACTCATTAGGAGTGCCCATGTCTGAAATTATTATGAATCAAGAAACCTTAGAACCACAGGTTCCAAGCGTATTACCGCTTTTAGCGCTACGAGATGTGGTGGTTTATCCACACATGCAAATTGCGTTATTTGTAGGTCGTGAAAAATCGATCAAAGCAGTTGACGTGGCTCGTAACAGTGACAATCTCGTATTTGTTGTTGCGCAACAAGATTCGCTTACAGAAGAAATTGATCACGACAACCTATATCAATACGGTACTGTCGCAAAGATTGTGCAAGTTGTGAATCATGAAAATGATGAAAACTGTATCAAAGTATTAATTGAGGGATTACATCGTTCTAAACTGGTAAAAATCATCGACAATGATGAATATTTATCGGCTGAACATGCAATTAGCCCAATGACAGTCAACATTAAAGCTGAATCTCAAGAAACACGTGTACAAGAACTGCGCACTTTATTTGCACAATATGCAGAAGCAAAATTACGTAATGCACGTGAATTGATTACTGCTGCCAATAAAATTGATGATTTATTGCAACTGGTGTTCTTTGTCGCAACCCGTGTGCCTTTAAACATTGATATCAAACAAAAGTTCTTAGAACACGATGATTTTGAAGCTCACTTACAAGAGTTAATGACTTATCTGTTGCAGCAATCTGAAGAACAACAGATTGAGCAAACCTTGCATGACTCGGTAAAACGTCAGATGGAAAAAAACCAACGCGAATACTTCCTCAATGAAAAGATGAAGGTCATTCAGCGCGAACTTTCCGACATGAATGGCGGTGCTGAAGATGATGTTGCAGAAATTGAACGTCGTCTTGAAGAAGCAGATTTACCTGAACATGTGCGTAAAAAAGCAGAGTCAGAATTCCGTAAGCTGAAAGCAATGCAACCTGCTTCAAGTGAAGCTGCTGTTGTTCGCAACTATATCGAAGCCATTTTAGATACTCCGTGGAACAAAGCCAGCAAAGTGAGTATTAACTTGGCAAAAGCACAGGAAATTCTAGATGCAGACCATTATGGTCTAGATGAAGTTAAAGAACGCATTGTTGAATACTTAGCCGTTCAATCACGTGTGAAAAAACTCAAAGGGCCTATCCTGTGCTTAGTTGGACCTCCAGGGGTGGGTAAAACGTCACTCGGTGAATCGGTTGCCAAAGCCACAGGTCGTGAATTTGTCCGCATGGCTTTAGGCGGCGTGCGTGATGAAGCGGAAATCCGTGGTCACCGTCGTACTTATATTGGTGCGATGCCGGGCAAAATTGTGCAATCTTTAACCAAAGTCGGTGTGAAGAATCCATTGTTCTTGCTCGATGAAATTGACAAGATGGCGCAGGATTACCGCGGCGACCCTGCTTCTGCATTGCTTGAAGTACTGGATCCATCGCAAAACAGCAAGTTTAACGATCACTATTTAGATCTTGATCTTGACCTGTCTGAAGTGATGTTTATCTGTACTGCAAACAGCATGAATATTCCAGAAGCGTTGCTTGACCGTATGGAAGTGATTCGTCTTCCAGGTTATACCGAAGAAGAAAAAGTTAATATTGCAGACCGTTATCTTGTGCCTAAAGCAATTAAGGACAATGGTTTACGCGGCAAAGAATTGACTATTCATGAAGAAGCGATTCGTGACATCGTGCGTCGTTATACACGCGAAGCCGGTGTACGTAGCCTTGAACGTGAAGTCTCAAAAATTGCCCGTAAAGTTGTAAAAGAAGCGGTCAGCAAAAAAGCCAAAAACTTGCATATCGATATCACTGCGGAAAACCTATCCGATTATCTAGGCGTACATAAGTTCGACTATGGTATGGCAGAAGAAGAAGCAGAAGTTGGTCGTGTCAATGGTTTAGCTTGGACTTCTGTCGGTGGTGAATTACTGTCGATTGAAGTGGCAGCAGTAAAAGGTAAAGGTAAATTCATCACAACGGGTTCACTCGGCGATGTCATGAAAGAATCGATTACCGCTGCAATGACGGTGGTACGTACTCGTGCAGATGCACTGGGTATTGAAGCTGCACGATTTGAAGAAACCGATATTCACGTGCATTTACCAGAAGGTGCAACACCGAAAGATGGTCCATCTGCTGGTTTGGCATTAACCACAGCTTTGGTTTCTGCCTTCACAGGAATTCCTGTTCGTGCTGATATTGCAATGACAGGTGAAACCAATTTAGGTGGTCGTGCCATGCGTATTGGTGGCTTAAAAGAGAAACTGCTTGCAGCACACCGTGGCGGCATTAAATTAGTCTTTATTCCACAAGAAAATGTACGTGATCTGGTGGAAATTCCAGACAATGTCAAAGCTGGTTTAGAAATTAAAGCGGTGAAAAGTATCGATGATATCTTGCCATTGGCTTTAACCGAAATGCCAAAACCTTTGCCTAAAAATCCGATTGTAAAACCGGCTGCTGAAAGCAAAGCTGCACGTCATTAATGGTAATTTGATACAAAAAAGAGAGCTTCGGCTCTCTTTTTTTATGCGCTTAGTTTGCTATATTAGAAATATATAGCAAACTTGAAAAACCAAGTGCTTGACCTCATTTCTTTATTATAGAAACACAAATATAGAAATACAGATGCGCTGTAAGCTTCTATTTTAGCTGTTATGTGAATGGTCATCTACATCTCCAGGTAGATGATCTTTTGATCGCAGTCCAATTTTTCTTAGTGGACTGCGTTTTTTATTAAACTTCTTTTATAAATCATTTTTTAATCAATACAAGTAATTCGTAAAGCCAAAAGTAAATTTTAGCAGATATTAGATTCATGAGTGTGGCATGGATGCCACACGTTTCCCATCACGACAGGGATGTAGTGTATGGGAAACAAAAGGTTTTTGCCTACTTTTGACCTTTCAAAAGTAGGGATAATGCCTACGCAAAGGCATAAAAATTGAATCAATAAAATGAGGCAGTGCTGATTTTAAACAATCCAATATTGAAATTTTTTTGATTTATGCAAGTTATCTATTGCCCAGATGGCATCATTAAATTATTCACTAACCCATCAATTACATTGGCCATTTTTCCAATATTCAGCGTTTTTAAAGTATCTTTTTCAGTGTGATAATTCTTATTTCGAAAAAAAGCGGTATCGGTAATCATCACTGCTGGAATATCAAACTTCCAATAATTAAGATGATCTGAGAACTCCATTCCTGACACAAAAGACGGTGCAACCAATCTTTGACACTCTAAACGGTTCAGTGTTCGCATTTCTTCACAGTATTTCGCGCCCAAATCATAAGACTGTACATTGCTCACTGCAGCAATATAATTCGCATGATTCGGATACACCCATTTCAAACCGACTGGATAGTCTTGCACCAATTTTTCATCAAAGTAACCAATCATATCTAAAATATATACACCTTGAATTTGATCCTTTTGTGTTTGCACCGATTTAGCATGAATATAACTGCCCATCTGCTCGGTTTTGAAAAATGGTGGTTCTTGTAAGGTATAAAATACAAATTCTATATTTTGCGTGAGTTGGGATTTCTGTTGCGCAAGAATACGTGCGGTCTCAATCACTCCCGCTACACCCGAAGCATTATCATCAGCACCCTGCTGTTCGCCAAAGACATCGTAGTGCGCACCAACAATCACTTTATCCGCATGACCCGCATTTAAAGTACACACCACATTGCGATAACCTAAACTATTGACCGAATAGTTTTGATATTGACATGGAATACCAAACAAGCGCATTTGTTCTTTAATCCATGCAGAAACACGCTGTAATTCTTCTATATTTTTATAATTACGATAGCTGTCATTGCCAATAATTTGTTCCAAATAGACTTTTAAATTATTCGTGCTCGCTGCCGTCATGTTAGGTGCTGCCCATGTTGAAGCAGTGAAAAAAATAGAGAAAAGAAATGTGCCCAAGCATAAGCCTATATTTTGATTTTTTTTTGCTCTCATTTATTCTTCATCCATGTTTTTTATTTATATTTACTCCATTATTCATGATTAAAACAGCATCACATACTAACTTTCAATTTCAATTTGTTGCTCAAAATAAGTAAAAACTATTTTAGTGCTTATAATAGTGCAGACTCTCAAACCATCGAATCTTATGAAAATCCGTATTATTACCATCGGTCAAAAAATGCCTGCTTGGGTACTCACTGGTTTTGAAGATTACTTCAAGCGTATCCAACCTTTTGTGCAAACTCAAATTATTGAATTACCCATGGCCAAACGCGGGAAAAATGATTCTGAAGCCGATATCTTAAAATATCGTCAAATTGAAGGTGACAGCATTTTAAATGCAGTAAAGCAGAATGAAATCCTGATTGCACTTGAAGTGGGTGGCAAAGAATTTAGCACTGAAAAACTGGCTGCAACCATGAAAGAATGGATGCTTGAAGGCAATGATGTGGTGTTAGCCATTGGCGGACCAGATGGTCACTCGGAAGCAGTGCGTAAAGCAGCTGCATGGCACTGGTCGTTGTCTAAGCTCACTTTGCCTCACCCTATGGTTCGAGTGATGCTGATCGAGCAGTTATACCGCGCAATGACCATCAATCACAATCATCCTTATCATCGGGCGGGTTAAATGCACCTGCTGAATCCTTCCTTGAATTTTTATCAAACTGAAATTATGGTAAAGACCATCGAACAATTTTGATAAAAATGAGTAAGACTATTTTTACTGTTCTGTTTATGCAACGACCTGTTGAAATAAACTCTATTTCGTCTATAGGGTAATTTTGGCATCATTGTTTTAGTCAATATGATTTGAATTAGGCGCATCATCATGAATTTACAAACTTTACCCGGTTTATTTATTTCACATGGCTCTCCCATGCTTGCGCTTAATCCAGAACAAGTGGGTCCTGCATTACATCGGCTCAGCCTGAATCTGCCTAAACCGCAAGCCATTATTGTCATGTCTGCACACTGGGAAAGTAACTCACTTGAAGTAAGCACCAGTGTACGGGCCGAAACTTGGCATGATTTCCGTGGTTTTCCCGCTGAACTTTATGACATCCGTTACCCTGCACCGGGTCAACCAGAACTTGCTGAAGAAATTTTGAATCTTTTAGCAAATGCAGGTTTAGCGGCTCATGCCAATAGTACCCGTCCGCGTGATCATGGCGTGTGGATGCCCCTGCTGCATATGTATCCTGATGCAGATATTCCTGTGGTGGAAATTTCACTACCGATGAACTGGCCTGCTGAAGATCTTTATAAAATTGGTCAGACACTTGCCCCACTACGTGAAAAACAAGTGTTAATTATTGGTTCGGGTAGTATCACTCATAACTTAGCTGAGTTAGCTTGGCGTGGTGAACCGACCGAAGTCCCGGTATGGGCATCCAGTTTCCGTAATTATGTCGTGAGTAAACTTGCTCATCAAAATTATGATGCTGTGCTGGATTGGCAAACGATTCCCTATGTACAACGCAATCATCCAACCTTAGAACACTTTGCCCCACTGTTCTTTGCAATGGGAACAGGTCATCGCTTCAACATTGTCCATAGTAGTTTTAGTATGGGTTCACTGGGTATGGATATCTATCGTTTTGATTGATTCATAACTTTTTATCAACAATCAACAAAATAATAGTTATGGATACATTTTGAAACTTAATTCCTCAAAATGTATCCATTTTTTTTGACCTTGAATAGGCTATGCTTCTAAAAATCTTTCAAAACCAAGTACTTTTAAAATGAAACTCAAATTTTTAGCGATTGCCCTTTTTCCATTAACGCTTGCAGCTTGTCAATCTAGCGATATACAAAAAGTTGGAGATTTAGCCGTGTCTATGGTTCAACAACAAAATGCGGATAAAACACTCGCGGACTACCAATGGTCTTATCAACCACAAGGCACAGATAAACCACTTGTATTGAATTTCAATGATCAACAACGTTTAAGTATTGCAACGGGTTGTAATACTCAAGGTACATCGTGGAAAATTGAAAAAGGTCAAATTGTCACTGCTGATTTGATGTCAACCATGATGGCTTGTTCACCAGAATTGATGAAACAAGAACAGTTCTCCAGCTCACTTTTTGCTAAACGTACTATTCCCTTTGTCTTAAATACACAAGATGTAAATAAACCAACATTAACGCTGATTGATGCAACAGGTCAAAAAGTTGTATTCGAAGGCAAAATGACCCCAGAAACACAATATCAAACGCAAGCTGAAACTATTTTTCTTGAAATTGCCCCAGAAACAAAAAAATGTACAGGTGTAGCACCACAAACCTGTTTACAAGTACGTGAAATTAAATACGCAGAAAACGGTGTTAAAACTCAGGTCGATAAAGACTGGACGTTGTTTTACAACCATATTGAAGGTTTTGAACATAATCCCAATGAGCGCCAAATCATTCGCGTAAAACGTTATGAAATTAAGAACCCTGCCGCAGATCAGTCTAAATATGCCTATGTACATGACATGACGATTGAACGCGCAACCGTAAAATAAGCGGTTTATTTCAGTCATAAAAAACCACCATTATTGGTAATGCCAGTCAGTTAAGAAATTGACTGGCTTTTTATTTTAAATTCATGATCTTATTCGATACGCGGAAACGTCAGCCGCAACTGTTCGAGGCAAGACTACTTTGGAAAAGCACAGTTTCTGCGATTTATTAATTAATAAAAGATATTTGGCGAGTTTTGCGGTGAGGCGCATTGCGCCGCAAGATGCCTTTCTTGCGAACTCAAAATATATTTTGAGTTTCTCATTTGGGCTTATCCAAAGTAATAGATGAGCTCCAAGTATTTGATTTAAAAATATAAGACTCCGTTGTGAAGAACTAAAAAGTTAAGGAGTTTATTACAAAACTCCTTAACTGACTGGCATTAATACCAAAGCATCAGTTTTTTAGTATTCAAGAAAGTAAAATCATATACCAATTTTTAAAATTAAATGCTCATCTTTCATCAACTAAAATCCCTCCCAACCTCCCTTTGAAAAAGGGAGGAGTGACACAAATTCAAATACTGATCTGATTCATGATATTCCCCTCTTTAATAAAGATGAGAAGCATTGCTTCGCAAGAGGGGAGATTTTTAGGATATTGAGATATTGATGAAAATTGGTATTAGAATACGCCTTGAGCCAACATTGCATCTGCAACTTTTACAAAGCCTGCAATGTTCGCACCATCAACATAGTTCACAGTACCATTTTCTTTAGTACCGTATTTAACACAGTTACGGTGAATTTCTTTCATGATCGCGTGTAAACGCTCATCCACTTCTTCGAAAGTCCAACCTAAACGAATCGCATTTTGCGACATTTCAAGACCAGAAGTCGCAACGCCACCCGCATTTGATGCTTTACCCGGCGCATACAGAATTTTGGCTTCAATGAATTTTTCAACAGCATCTAAAGTCGATGGCATGTTGGCACCTTCAGCAACACAAATCACACCATTTGCAATCAATGCAAGCGCATCTTCACCCGTCAATTCATTTTGAGTTGCACATGGCAGCGCGATATCACATTTGATTGACCAAGGGCGTTTACCTTCAAGATACTCAAAGCCATGTTTAGACGCGAATTCAGAAATACGACCACGCTTAACGTTTTTAAGCTCCATCACTTCAGCCAATAATTCATCGGTAAAGCCGTCTTTCACATACACAGTACCCGCAGAGTCTGAAAGTGAAACCACTTTAGCACCTAGGAACATCGCTTTTTCAGCAGCAAATTGTGCAACATTGCCTGAACCTGAAATAGTCACCACTTTATCTTGGAAGCAATTACCCTTAGTTTTCAGCATTTCTTCAGCAAAATACACCGTGCCATAACCCGTTGCTTCTGGACGAGCCAATGAACCACCGAATGACAAACCTTTACCTGTAAATACAGATGAAGTGTCATTACTGAGTTTTTTCATCATCCCAGCCATATAGCCGACTTCACGACCACCTACACCGATATCGCCCGCAGGAATATCCGTATTTGAACCAAGGTGACGGTACAATTCAATCATTAATGCTTGGCAGAAACGCATAATTTCGCCTTCAGACTTACCTTTAGGATCAAAGTCTGAACCGCCTTTACCGCCACCCATAGGAAGTGTCGTTAAGGCATTTTTAAATGTTTGTTCAAAACCTAAAAATTTAAGAATTGAAAGGTTCACCGATGGGTGGAAACGCATGCCACCTTTGAACGGGCCAATTGCTGAATTGTACTGTACACGGAAAGCACGATTCACATGGGTTTGACCTTTGTCATCCACCCAAGAAACACGGAATTGAATCGCACGTTCTGGCTCAACCAAGCGTTCAAGTAAACCGTGGTCAGCATACTGTGGGTTCTTTTCAATGAATGGCCAAAGGCTAGTCATGACTTCTTCTACAGCTTGTAGAAACTCGGGTTGATGTGCATCACGTGATTTAACGTACTCTAGGAAGTCGTTAAGACTGTTATATTTCAACACTTAATCCTCAGCAGAAAGATGGATCAAAATTGATCAAATTTTAAAAAAGTGATAATTTTTGGCGCAAAATATTAAATATCTTTTGCAACCAATCCACAATAGTTATTTTAAAAAAATTAAAAAAAGTTTTAATAACATATATTTATATTAACTATAACCGACTAAAAGTGCTTAATCCTAAGCATGTTTCAGTGCTGTTTTCATTGACTTTTTTGCTCAATAATAATGCATTCATAGCTCTATTTTCGGGCAAGAGATTAAACAATAAAATCATGCTAAAATCGCACATCTTGACTTAATCTTCTTTTTTGTATGCTGCTATTTCTTTAGCGGTTGTGGTTTACACATGAATTCTCAAATTGCTCTCATCCAAAATATTGATGCCTTACTTCCTCAAACCCAATGTGGTTTATGTGGTCATCGAGATGGATGCTTACCTTATGCCAAATCCATTGCAGAAGGTGAAGAAGCCAATAAATGTGTCCCCGGAGGCCAGCCTGTCGCTGATGCACTTGCAGCCCTACTTAAACGCCCTCAATTGCTAGCCGAAGAAAGTGTTTGGCCCATTCAAAGCGATGGTCGTCCACAACGCATGAAAGCGATTATTCGTGAAGATGAGTGTATTGGTTGTACCAAATGTATCAGTGCCTGCCCTGTGGATGCCATTATCGGCTCAGGTAAACTCATGCACAGCATTTTGACCGACCTCTGCACTGGTTGTGAACTTTGCATTCCGCCATGCCCTGTCGACTGCATTGATTTGATTGAAGATAATCACGTTATACCGAATGAAACTTTGCGTATTCGCGAACAAAATAACTTACGCAATCGTTATTACTCACATATTCAACGCGAAGAACAACGACGTATCAATCGTAAAGGCCCTGTGGTACGCGCCAATATTGACACTGCATTATTTGCTCAATTTTCAGCTCAAGATGACCGTGTGCCTGACATCCTAATTAAACAAATTGAAGATAAACCAGCGGTTCAGTTAAATGCTCAATCCACCATTGAATTAGCAAAACTTCGTACACAAATCAAAAAGTTAGAAAAACAGCTCAGTGTTCGTGATGATGCAAAAAAACGTCTGCTCTTAGATGAACTCAACCAACAGCTCAATGCTTGTCAAGGAATATAAAATGCCTGTAAAGAATATGACTAAAAAACAAATTCAGGTATTTTTTGAGCGATTACGTGAGCAAAGACCCAACCCTAAAACTGAACTCAATTATTCCAGTCCTTTTGAGTTGTTGGTCGCGGTTACGCTTTCGGCACAAGCCACCGATGTGAGTGTAAACAAAGCCACGGACAAGCTATTTCCGATTGCCAATACACCTGAAGCCATTTATGCATTAGGCGTCGATGGTTTAAAGCAATATATTAAAACCATTGGCTTATATAACGCTAAAGCCGAAAACGTGATTAAAGCATGTAAAATATTGATTGATAAGCATAATAGCATCGTTCCCAATAACCGTACCGACTTAGAAGCCTTACCCGGTGTGGGGCGTAAAACAGCAAATGTGGTGCTCAATACCGCCTTTGGACAAGCAACTATGGCGGTCGATACCCATATTTTTCGCTTAGGTAACCGTACGGGGTTAGCGGTAGGCAAAAATGTGATTGAGGTTGAACAACGACTGCTTAAAGTGATTCCTAAAGAATTTATGCTCGATGCGCACCATTGGCTGATTTTACATGGTCGTTATTGTTGTATTGCCCGTAAGCCCAAATGCAATGAATGCGTGGTGTCTGATGTCTGTCAGTGGCCAGATCGCTTTGAATTTGGCGCGGCCAAAAGCATTCCAGTCAAAATGCTGCAAGATCAAAACTAAATTTAGTTTTGATCTTTATTTTTCTGTTGCAATTTCGGATGCAGTTGACGTGCTGATTGGCTATTTTTCTTTTCTGCCGCTTCTTGCTTTTGCACGTGACGTAAAGCTTTAAAACTCTGAACCATTAAGGCCAATACCACAAGACCAAATACAATCACCAGTACAATTAAACCCATTTTCAGCAAGATAGCATCCTCAAAATTTTGCACAAATTAAAAGAGCCCTAATATGACTTAGGACTCTTTTAATGTCAAAACATTCACAGCATTAGCGCATATGAATTATTTTGCTTGATCTAAAATTGCAAACAAATCTGCTTGAACTTCATCAATTGGACGAAGACCATTGAGTTTGTCATACGTCGGTGCATTTTCACCAGACGCTGCACGACCTTGGTAAAAACCAACCAATTGTTCAGTTTCAGTATGATATGAACCAAGACGTTTACGAATGGTTTCTTCTTGATCATCTGGACGTTGAACTAAATCTTCGCCAGTTTCATCATCTTTACCTTCCACTTTAGGCGGATTGTAAACTATATGATAAACACGACCAGAAGCTGGGTGCTGACGACGACCTGAAAGACGCTGTACAATTTCTTCATCTGGAACATCAATTTCAATCACATGATCGATATTAATACCTTCGCCTTCCAAAGCTTCTGCTTGAGGAATCGTGCGTGGGAAACCATCAAAAATGCAACCGTTTACACAATCAGGTTGAGCAATACGTTCTTTCACAAGACCAATGATTAGCTCATCAGAGACAAGACCACCGCTCTCCATCACGCTTTTAGCTTTAAGACCTAATTCAGTACCTTCACGAATTGCAGCACGGAGCATATCACCGGTTGAAATTTGTGGGACATTGTAGCGCTTACAGATCAACTGAGCTTGTGTGCCTTTACCTGCTCCAGGTGGTCCGAGTAATATAATGCGCATAAAAAAACATCCTCATTTAACAATGTATATGACGCTTTGTTCATGCCAAATCTATTGATTCGCCATGTAGTCCAGCATCCAATTAATCTAATTATAAGAAAGCCACAAACAAATGTATTGTACCTGCTATAAATCCAGTTACGCCACCCAGAACAATCAAAATCCATTCGTCTTCCTGAAAAGCAGGCCGTAATAAATTTTGAAACTCTCTTGGTGTCAACTCTAGAATACGCTCTCTAAACATTTGATAGATTTTCTGTGCACGGCTCGCATTAAACGCAGGGTCGCATACAGGCACCATCGTAATTTCAATTGAGCGATCGATCAAGTCTGTCTTGAGTTTTGCATACTCTTTTGGCCCTAAAGAGAGTTGTAAAGAGGTTCTGACCAGCGGTGTTTCCATAATTTGGTTAATATGGCGTTTCACAAGGCGGCGCGTTTTATCTTTTTTCCCGCCATACATCATTTCCGTCATAATGGATTTTAACGTAATTAGGTCTTCTGTGACGACTCGTGCAAAGACATCAGACACTTCATCCTGACGTTTCATAAACGCGCCTTGAATATTGTATGTGCCAATACGTGGAATCACAGGTTTTACCCACGGAAACTTACGATCTTTAGTTAATTCAAAGAATTGCGGATAACGTACATAGTGCGGTTCGAGTGGATTAAACACCATCCAGATCGCAATCCAGTTGGTCAAAAAGCCCCAAATTGATGCCCAAAACGGTACGGTCCAATGCCATGGCACAACGAACCAAACAATCATTTGGAATACACCAAAGAACATGCCAATTAGAGCACTAATATGCCAAATAAAGTTGATTTCTTTCTGACCAACTTTAAGAAACATATTGACCATTAAACGGCGATCACCTTCCATTTGGCGAACCACCATTTCACGCATATCAACAAGTGACTCGACGTTCATGGTCAGCTCAGTCACAAGTTCTCTTAAAATGCCCGGCAATTGTTTATGTGCTTGAGCATAAATTCGGCGTTTAATCGAATAAGGGAGGTTTTCCCAGAGTACGGCATTACGTTCAAGCATCATTTCATCAATGAGATGTTCAAGTTCCAAACCGACTTGTTCACCAATGATCCGTGCCATATCTTCAGGGTCCATTGCATCTAAAAACTCACGCAATGAACCAAGTTTAGATAAGGTGTTATCGGTAATAATGCCTGAAATACGGCCCGCTTTACGTGGCACAATGCCCTGCCAACCGACAGGTAATGGACCTAAATGGAATCCCCAAAAAGTAAGCGGATAAAATACCATTTTAAGCGCCATCCACACATGCGCCCAAGTAACAAAAGCCGTGACGGGAATAATGCTAAGTACTGCCCAAAAATCAGGACGATTCAAGAAGGTTTGCCACAGTTCGTTGACGTACTCAAGCATGCATAAAATCCATATTTAATTTTTTAATCACAAAATAATAAATGTTATAAAATCAATTCTTTTTACTATAAACCAATACTTAGGGTATAGGAAAATTGTAGCCTTGGTTCTGTCTCAGCAACCACATAACCTGATTTATCCTTTAGCTCTTCACCCGCACCAATACCGACACTAAAAGTACTAATCCGTTCAGAACTCAATAACACATAGGCTAAATCAACCCCTGCACCCAATCGTGCTTTATATTCATTGTCTACGCCCTTACTTTCAATATGTCCCGCATAGACACCTATATAATAGCCATTCTTATCTTTACCTGTGAGCTGATAAGGATAGCGAAATCCGACCTGACCACCCGCAGTATAATCATCATCGATGAACACACCTGCTTTAGCATAAGCAATCCCATAAGGATTCACCCACTCTACATTCATATGAAGTAGTTCTTGTGTAAATCCTGCCCCTAAATTCCATGCTGTTGCACTTTCTGCTGCCAATTTCGCTTCTGGTAAATATGGATTATCTTGTGCATACGCTACATTGGTTAGCGCAAAAAATGCCAATAAAGGATACATTTTTGTCATTTTTTTCATCGTGGTCCCTAATTTTATTTTTAATACAGTCCTTTTTCAATTTTGACTTTAGCAGAATTATGAGAACTCTTATATACTGCACTTTACAATTTTAATGTCTGTAAAGTCAAAGTTTAAGCTAAACAAGCCCAACTGTTTAGCTGAACAAATATCAAAAAATGATGACATGCGTTAGAATATGCCTCTGGTTTTTCCCCTCTCCTGTATGTAAGTCGATCACGTATGAAGCAGCACTTTCCTTTAAAAAATGCTCAACAAGAAAAGCGCATTTATCGCAATCGAATCTTTATCTCGGCCGGGATTGTTGCATTCTTTCTGTTATTACTGATTGTTCGTTATGCTTATTTGCAAATCTCACATTATGATGAGTTTTCAACCGCATCGGATCAGAACCGAATCCGCTTGCAACCCTTAGCACCCGCGCGTGGCTACATTTATGACCGTAATGGTATTTTGCTCGCTGACAACTATCCTGTATTTTCAGCAACCATGTCTCGTGCAGATGTTGACGATATTGATGGCACGGTGCAACGCTTAATTCCAATTTTAGGCTTGACTCAAGAAGATATAGACCGCTTTAGTAGTCGAATTAAAACCTCAAAAAAAACAGAACGTGTTTCGCTTAAACTCAATTTAACTGAAACGGATATTGCTAAATTTAGTGAAGTTAAATTTCAATTCCCCGGGGTCAATATAGAAACCCAAATGACACGCTACTACCCACATGGTGACTTATTTGCTCATGTGATTGGTTATGTGGGTCGTATCAATGACAAAGAATTAAAATCCATTGATAAAGATTTATATGCTGGCACCAACTTAATTGGCAAAATTGGCGCTGAAAAATCCTATGAAGAACTTTTGCACGGTGTCCCCGGCAATGAATCTGTCGAAGCAGATGCCCACGGCAATGTACTGCGTAATTTAGGACGTAAAGATCCGGTTCGTGGCAATGACTTATATCTGTCGATTGATTATGGCTTACAAGTGGTCGCGACAGAACAGCTTGCGGGACGGCGAGGTGCAATTGTAGCCCTGAACCCGAAAACGGGGGAAATTCTAGCACTGGTGTCGAGTCCAAGTTTTAATCCCAATTTATTTGTCACAGGCATTAGTACTACCAATTACAGCGCGTTACGAGACAACCTTGACCAACCGCTGTATAACCGTGCTGTTCAAGGTGCGTACCCGCCCGGTTCAACCATTAAACCAATGTTTGGTTTAGGCGGAATCCATTATGGATATGTCGATTGGAATACGGCTATTTCTGATCCCGGCTATTTTACTTTACCGGGTGACAGCCACCGTTTCCGTGACCACAAAAAAACGGGGCATGGCGTGGTCAATATGCATAAAGCCCAAAATGTATCTTGTGATACTTATTTTTATGTCTTGTCGTACCGTATGGGGATCGACAAAATGAATACGTGGATGCGCCAGTTTGGTTTTGGTGAAAAAACAGGGGTTGATTTACCAAGTGAAAGTACAGGTTTATATCCAAATCCAGAATGGAAAATGCGAACCCGTAAAAGCAAATGGCTAAAAGGTGAAACCATTTCCGTCAGTATTGGCCAAGGGGCTTTTACAGCAACCCCGTTACAACTGGCAATGGCAACAGCAATTACAGCCAATCAAGGCTCGCACATTACCCCGCATGTACTGCGTGAAAGTCATGGTGCAAAACCATATACCCCCATCAATGCACCCGATGGGAAAATTCAGTTTAATGGGCAGCCTGAAGACTGGATTAAAATGCGAGATGCAATGGTCGATGTCGTTGACACGGGTACGGGTCGTGGTATCCGCACCCCTATGTATAAAATTGCAGGTAAAACAGGAACAGCGCAGGTTAAAAGTATTGCCCAAGGGAAGAGATATAACGAATCGTTATTGACCGAGCGTCAACTGGATCATGGTTTATTTGTCGGTTTTGCACCAGCTGAAAATCCTGAAATTGCCATTGCAGTGGTTTGGGAAAATGGTAAACACGGCGGTTCAGCTGCACAATTGGCCCGTCCTATTTTTGATTATTGGCTACTTAAGCGTGAAAAAAATCCAATCCGTCCAGCAGCACATCAAATTAGTGGTGGCTTAATGACAGCAGGAATTAAACCCGGTGAATTACCCAGTGGTACAACACCGGTCACGGGCGCTACGCCTGCCCATCCGAATCAACCAGCTGCAACTCAAGCTCCAGCATTAACCAGCCCACAACAAGTACAGGGTGAATGATCTATGAAAAATCAACTCCGCATTATTGGCGGTGAATGGAAACGCCGCCAACTTCCTTTTGCCAGTGTGGATGGTTTACGTCCTACACCTGACCGTGTACGTGAAACTTTGTTCAACTGGTTAATGTGGGATATTCAAAATACTCAGGTCTTAGATCTTTGTGCTGGCTCTGGCGCATTAAGTTTTGAAGCATTGTCACGCGGCGCAGCACACGTCATCATGATTGAACCGAATCGTAATCAAGCTGCATTTTTAACCGACAATTTGCAGTTGCTTAAAGTCACCAATCAACGTGCAAAATTAAAAATTGCAACGGCGCAACAAACCTTACCTACGCTCAAAGAGCAATTTGATTTGGTTTTTTTAGATCCACCTTATAGTTTGGATTTGTGGCAAGAACTTGCTCAACTTGCAGACCCTTTAATTAAAGATAAAGGTTTCATTTATGTCGAAGCAGATCGTGACTTAACCCAGTTAAAACTGCCATCGTCTTGGCAACAAATCAAACAAACCAAAGCTGGAACAGTGCGCTCAGGGCTATATCAAAAACAACAACTTAATTGAAGCCAACCCAAAAGGATTCCATAGCGGAATCCTTTTTTATTAAAATTTTGACTTTAATTTGCAGAAATACAGCTAAATATAGACTTGGCTTTTTCACTTATCTTTAGAATACTGCTCACTTTCCTTTTGTACACATTGCTATGACTTGGCTGTTATTTATTCTTGGTGCAATAGTCGCTGGTTTTGTACAAGGACTTACAGGTTTTGCCTTCGCTTTAATTGCCATGTCTTTTTGGGTATGGGTACTCTCTCCTCAGATTGCCGCCCCTTTAGTGGTATTTGCTTCGGTATGGAGCCATATTATTTCTTTATCCAACGAACAGAAACAAACTCATCTGAATAAATCACTGGTTTTACCTTATCTGATCGCGGGTATGATTGGCGTTCCTTTAGGCAGTTACTTACTCCACATCATCCAACCCGATACTTTTAAATTAATTTTAGGCTTATTTTTAATGTTGTGGTGCCCGATGATGTTTTTCAATCCACAATTTCCACGTCTGCAACAAGCCGGAAAATTTGCAGATAGTTGGGTTGGATTTATCGGTGGAATATTGGGTGGTTTAGGAGGATTTTGTGGCTCTCTACCTTCCACCTGGGTCATGCTCAAAAACTTATCCAAACAAGAACAGCGCTATATTTTACGCCATTTCAATTTCGGCATTCAGCTCTTTACCTTACTTACATATTTAGTCCAAGGCACGCTAGATATACAACTGCTACCGTATATGCTTATCTTGCTTATTTTTGTCAGTTTTCCTGCCATTTTAGGGGCAAAATTATTCTATAAAATTTCAGAAAAACAATTTAAACATATTGTTTTAAGCCTGTTATTTTCATCAGGCTGTTTCTTAATGTTCAGCAACCTGCTCTAACTTTTAGACCGAATTGGCAGATTTATTGTTTTATAATAAATTGCACCATTAATCCCAATTTCATTTAATCAAAAAACACCCAATCAATATGCGCTCGAGCATTTATAATAAAGAAAACTTTATACAATATCGGCTCCCTTTCACCAGTCGTTTTAAAAATGAAAACCTTGATTTTATTAGCAGGGGTTATTCTTCTTACTGCCTGCTCCTTGGGTACATCACGTGAAGTCAAACTTGCTGAAAAAATGCTCTCACATTTTCAATGTAATAAAATTGAAACCGCACAAATGACACATAATTCTATTACGAGTTATCACGAACAATCTTTAGCCTCTAGCCACCAAAAAGCCGCCTTGTATGTGCAAAGCTATAAAGATGGTGAACAATTATTTGATATGCCTTTAACCGAAGTCATTGAGCAGCAATATGTCATTTACAAAGCTGCTTGCCAGAACTTGGGTGGTATTGAACCGACATTTGCTGAATAAGAAATTGAGCAAAATAAATTGATGAATGAACTGAAATTTTGTTTTTTATTAAAAATGATCAAATTGTAAAACATCAAGCTAAGCGTTTTACGCTGGGTCAATCTTAGCCTTACTTTAAAGTCAGACAGGGCTAACACCCTGTCTTTTTAAACATTATGATTGATTGGAATAACGCGTATCAACGCTAAATTTTTCTGGAAATTTAGCACTAATTTGAGCATAGAAATCCATAATTTCAGCCATGTCTTTTTCATAATCCCCAGTAGGATATACAATTTTCCCTACACCAGTTTTCTTTTTCGCATAATCCATATATGCCAAAGCAATAGGCACACCTGCACTAATAGCAACGTGATAAAACCCTGTTTTCCATTCTTCTTGTTTGGCACGTGTCGCTTCGGGTGTTACCAACATCACCAACTTTGGATGATGCTTAAATAAATCCGTCATGACCTGAACCATACTAAGACGAGGTTCACCTGCATTTTTTGGCGTGCGGTCAATGCCTATTCCACCCATCGCTCTTACAAATGGACCAAATGGCAATTTCATGTAACTATCTTTAATGGTTAAACGCACATTAACCCCTAAAGCTTTAAGTGCTAAACGTGCATATAGGGCATCCCAATTACTGGTGTGTGGTGCGGCAATCATGACACATTGATCTAAATCAACCGGCCAATGATTATCCAGTTCCCATCCCATCATTTCTAAACTTTGTTCAGCTAATTTTTCGAACACCTAAAAACACCACACTTAAGAAAGTGTGCAGATTCTAACAATGCGGCCGAAATATGAAAGCACAATATGATCAATAAACCATCAATTAATATATAAATGTATAAATTAATTGATTCATTATTTTTCAAAATTTATCTTCTTGACGAAAATCATGGTCTTATTTTAAGCACGATAAAAGCAGAATCGAGCAAAATTTATGTACAGAATAACAAAGCATAACAATATCTATATTTAATAAACTTCAATTTTTCAGTAGTTTTAGCCGTTGCATTGAAACATCTTAGGAATCACCTCGTGAAAAAAATAATATTTATCCTCTCTCTGACCACATTGGCTTTAAGCGCGTGTACAAAACCAAATACCGATACTCATCAGACCAATAAAGCACCTGAAAATACAGCAGCGCAAACGACTGAAACTACGGCGAGCCAACCTGCAATGCCAATAGGTGACACAGCCGAAACGTCGCTGGATTGGGCGGGCGAATATACCGGCATTTTCCCTTGTGCCGACTGCGAAGGAATTGAAACAGAACTTGAATTAAAAGCGGATAAAACCTATGAGCTTACAGAAGAATATCTAGGTAAAGGAAAAGGCAATGAATTTAAAGTGAAAGGAACATTTAGCTTTGATCAGGATAATCCATCTGTGATTAGTTTAGATAAAGCTGGGGAAAGTCGTAAATTCTTTGTCGGCGAAAACTTTGTTGAAGCACGCGAGATGGATACAGGTAAAGCGATTGATTCTAAACTTAATTATAAGTTACAGAAAAAACTGAACTAATTCTTCTATTTTGAGCCGAAAAAAGCCTGATTGATGGCTTTTTTCGGTTACTTTTCTTATGTCTTGATCATGATTTGCTACAAATAAATGACTTATTTTGCTGATTTATACTAGATAGATCGTTCAGTTGTGATTATGTTTAAAAAAATCTTTTTTATAATTTGATGCTCATTATGAAAAAAACGATGATGCTGCTCGGTTTTTTTTCCATACTCTTTTTAAGTAGTTGTGAGAAATCATCGAGTACGTCCTCAATTAAAGAAAATATTGATCCACATCAACCATCCTTAAAAGCGATGCAAACTCAAGCTCCAAACTGGCTTGGACATTATAAAGCGTTCGTTCCTTGTCATTCTTGTGAAAAAAAACTGATTTCATTACAACTGAATCAAAATAAAAGCTACACCTTAAAAGAAGTTCAATTTTTTAAGCAAAAGCAGCAGCAAAAAGAATCTTCAGGAACATTTCATTTCAATGCTCAAAATTCTAATTTAATACAGTTAATTGAAGATAAAACCCATAAAATTCATTATATTGCTTTGCATGATCAGTTCATTGAACTTCTTGATCAAAATAAAAATCGCTTTGAAAATTTTGAAAAATATCAAATTCCCAAAGTACAGCTTATCGAAGTCAATAATGCACTTAAACACGTGAGCATACAGGCAGATTTATTTAAAATAGAAAAAATAAATCTGACTAGCGTTGAAAATACAAAACTAACGTATCTTTTTGAAATTAATAATCACTCAGATCGTGTACTTAAGTTACGCGACAACGATATTGTTTTAGTCGATGAAAAAAATAATGAGCACATTTCCACAATAGAAAATAGCCTTATTGCACCCAATAAAACCCGTTATGAGCTTGTCTCCTTTGTTTATCCTAACCCTTCCCCACCCACCTATATTAAAATTAAATAATTTAAATTTTAATCTCAGAATAAAAAATCCCTGCACCATATGGGGATTTTTTAAGGTCGAATAATCTATCTGACTTACACAATTATTTTGGCGAGGATCATTGTCTGAAATAACCCAATCGAACAACTTCATTAACAGCACTCCAAACATCATTGCATATACAACCCAGCCACCTCCTACCTCAATTGATTGTAATCACGGCAATTTATGCGCTAAAGCCATAAACATGAATAGCTGAACATTACGATATGTTATATCATAACAATAATATCTATTTATCTTTGGACTTTGCTCAATAATGAAATACAAGACCACTTTTTTACCTGTTTTGGGCTTCTCATTTATTTCCTGTTTGGCTTGGGGCGATGAGATGACGGTGTTAAAAACCATTAAAGTTCGTGCTGAGACTTCATCAGAACATGATGTGCAAACAAACACTGCCGCGACCAAATTTTCACACGATGTATTAGATGTTCCCTTCAATCGTGCTTTTATTGATTCCGAAACGTTAAAGCAACAAGATGCTCAACGCATTGACGATGCACTCACATTCGTCAGTGGTGTTTTTCATCAAAACAACTATGGCGGTGGGTTTTGGGATAATTACTCTTTCCGTGGCTTTAGTAGCGATCCAAATTTAGGTGCGGCAATCATTCGCAATGGCTTAAGTGTCAATCGTGGTATTAGTGCACCCAAAGATATGGTCAATATTCAATCTCTCGATTTTTTAAAAGGGCCTGCCGCAGCATTATATGGCCGTGGTGAAACAGGTGGATTGCTTAATATCAATAGTAAAAAACCGCTTTGGCAATCTGAAAGTGAAATGAACTTAAGTGCCAATAGCTTCGAACAATATCGTTTCAGTGCCGAGCACACAGCACCTTTAAATGATGAAATTGCTTATCGTCTTGCCGTTGCACATGAAAATAATCAGAGCTTTCGAGATCATGTATCTAGTGAACGCTGGTTCTTTTCACCTCAACTTTCTTGGAAAATTTCAGATCAAACCCAACTGGATTTCGACAGCGAATTGACCCAGCACATGGGTACATTTGATCGTGGGGTTAGCACCCTTCATCAACAATTTGTGATGGATCCTAAGACCTTTACTGGCGAACCCAGTGATGGAGACATGCGGGTAAAGGATCATTTTTTTCAGTTACGTTTGAATCATGCTTTAAATGATGAATGGAGCTTTAAAACGGCTATGAGCTATAAAGATGCTGAAATGGTCGGTTATTCAACTGAGCCACGCCGTATTCAGGCCGATGGTCAAACTCTAGAGCGTCAGCGCCGTTATCGTGATTATCAAAGTGAAGATATTCTATGGCAAAATGAGTTACTTGGAACAGTTGATCATACGTGGGCACGTCACGAATTACTGCTTTCAACAGAATTAGGACAACTTGATTTTAAACAAGATCAATTACGCCGTAACCATGGTACGGGCTATTTAAATACCATCGATATTTATCAACCTATATATGGCGTGTATGCTCCTGAGCTGGCAGTTTTTACCAACACTCAGGAACGACAACGCTATGCTGCGATTAATTTGCAAGATCAAATATTCTTTAATGATCAATGGAGTATTTTAATTGGTAATCGCTACGACTATATCCAACAAAATTTTGAAAATCATTTAAGTGCAAAACAAGATCAACAAAACCTGCAACGCAATAGCCCACGGGTAGGTATTAATTTTAAGATTTCAAATCAAGCGTCTATTTATAGTAACTATGGACATTCTTTTGCAATGAATAGTGGCATGAATCGTTTGGGTGAGACTTTCGCTCCAGAACAAGGGCAAAGTTATGAATTAGGTGGAAAATATCGATTAAATGAATCCAGTTTAATCAGTATGGCACTATTTAAAATGAAAAAACAAAATGTGTTAACCACTGATCCGCTTGATTCTAACTTTCAAACCGCCGCTGGGGAAGTAAGCAGTCAGGGCATCGAATTTGATTTAAACAGTCAACTTACAGACCATTGGACAATAGCAGCAACCTATAGTTTGACTGATGCTAAAATTGAAAAAGATCAAGATTTGGCAAAAGGCGCTCGTTTAAGCAATATCCCAAAACACCAAGCATCTTTAAGTAGTCAATACGAATGGTTACTCAACGGTAGTCAACGTGCTGGAATTGGAGCAAATATCATTCATGTTGGGGAACGTAGTGGCCATAACTTAGATAATGGCTTTAATCTGCCAAGTTACACCCTCACCAATTTAAATGCTTATTACTCACCCTCTGATCGGTTACGTTATCAGCTTAATCTGAAAAATTTATTTGACGAAAAATACTATGTTTCTAGTTATAGTGAATTATGGGTTCAACCGGGCGAACCTTTACATGCTTCTGTTTCTGCACAGTTTAAATTTTAAATGATTTGACGTAGCTCTCGTACTATCCGCCAAAAGTTAGACACCTCGTCTGACTTTTCGGTATTTTCCACAGATAATAATAAGTTTTAAATGACGATAAGCTCATTCGAATTTATTAAAAGAGCTACTGCAAATTTTAAACAACCCCATTATGCGCAAAAACAGGTTGGACAAACAAAAAACCAGATGACTATTATCTCAAGATATTGTGCTTTAGAATGCATTGGAAATTCTTTACAGCGCTTAAATGATTTCTGGCTAGAGACTAAAAAACAAACAACCAAATAAACAATTATATAAATGGCAATAAAGTGCTAATTCTTCGTTGCTCTTATCCCCTGACGTTTAAGTAGACCAATCTGCTTTAATTCTTTTGCGAATCACTTTCAATACGCCCATCGACCAAATTAATGGTTCGATCACAGTTTGCTGACAAACGCGGATCATGGGTGACCAGCAGTACTGCACAGTCTCGTTCGCGATTCACTTTATGGAACAACTCAAAAACCTCAGCTGCCGTCTGAGTATCAAGATTACCCGTAGGTTCATCGGCTAGAAGCAATGCCGGTTCAGTGATAAGCGCTCTGGCAATCGCAACCCGCTGTTGCTGACCACCTGAAAGTTCATTTGGTTTACGGTTGGCAAACTTTTCCAGACCAACCGCGGCAAGCAATTCACGTGCTTGTTGTATCAAAAATTTATCTGGTTTACCTCGTGTCAGCATCAATGGCATCAGTACATTATCCAAAGCCGTAAAAGCCTGAATAAGATGATGAAACTGAAAGACAAAGCCGATACTGTTGCCGCGCAGTGCAGTACGTCCAGCGTCATCCATGCTACTTGTCGCCTGCCCCAACAGATAAAGCTCGCCGCTACTGGGTTTATCCAGTAAGCCAAGGATATTCAACAAGGTACTTTTACCAGAGCCTGACGGACCAATCAGTGCAGCAAAGTCGTGACGTTCAATACATAGATCAATCCCATGCAACACCTCAACCTCATTGGGCTGAGCAATATTGTAAGACTTGCGCAGCGCCTCTAGACGTAACACTTCAGCGGACTGATCAGACATGACGAATAGCCTCCACAGGGTCGAGTGCTGCTGCGCGGCGTGCGGGTATAGCAGCAGCCAATACACCGGTCAGTATGGCCAATAACAATGCCAGCATAATCAGATCGATAGACACTGGAATATAAAACAAACCCGGACCAAAATTATTAAATACCCACACCAACGCGTAACTGGCCACACTGCCCAGAACCGAGCCAAGTAAGCCAAACATAGCGCCCTGAAATAGAAAAATTCGTAAAATTTGCTGTCGCGTCGCGCCTGTCGCACGTAAAATACCAATTTCTCGGGTGCGCTGCACAACGCTAACCAACAATACACTGGCAATGCCAAAGGCCACCGAAATAGCCACAAAAACAATAATCATACTGGTTGATAGACTCTGCGCTGAAATCGCATTCATTAATTGCGCATTGGTTTTAATCCAGCTTTCGGCTTGTAGTGATGTCAGACGTCCGACCTGTGCAGCCACATTTTCTGCCTCAAAAATATCGGCAACAGTTAAGTCAATGACCGTGACACCACCGGGGAGGCTGAGCAAAGATTGTGCCTGTTTCAAGTCCAGATAGACATAGCGAGCATCCAGCTCACGTACCCCCAGTTCAAAGATACCAGCAATATTCACCACCGCACTGTTCTGCTGACCAGTATCCAGCCGCAGCTTACTGCCCACCTGCACCCCTAGATCTTCAGCCAATTGGCTGCCAATCAGCACCTCATCGGCTCCCACGCGTAGCTGACCACTGATCAGATACTCTTTAAGGGGAATGATTTTCTGATAACGCTCAACATCAATACCCACCAATGCCACCGACTCCAAAGCATCACCACGCTGGGCAAATGCAGGCCCAGATACGACTGGTGACACAGCTGTCAATAATGGCAACTGATCCAGAGTTGCGGTAATCTGCTGCCAATTGTTGATAGAGCGTAGGCGCTGTGGGCGTTTATCTTCTTGCAACAACTGTAAAGTACCTGCTGCCGGTGCTATTATTTGGTTGACATCATCCGGTGACAACAAACGGATATGAGCCTGTGTGCCTAAGGTGCGCTGGATAATATTGGACTGTAAACCTTGCATTAAAGCCGTAACGAACACAATCACAGCTACACCCACTGCAACCCCCACAGTAATCATGATGGATTGCGCACGCCCCTCGCGCAAAAAACTGATGGCAATGGTCCACTCGATCCAAAGTCGCCCAAAAAAATGTTTCAATCGAATTTCACCGGTAATTCATTCTTGCTGTTTGCGTTATTGGCATGGTTGGCAAACGCTGTTTTTTGCAGCTTTAAGCGTACCCGCGTACCATCCGCGAGTGAGGATTCAGCATCAGCCAGTACATGATCACCCGCACTTAAACCTGAAATTACCTCAGACATGGCCAAGCCACGTAACCCCAAAATGACCTGCTGACGTTGTATTTTCCCATCACGCAGCAACAGCACCCTTGCCTGATTGCCCTGTACATCACTTAAAGCATCATTTGGAATAACCAATGCTTGCTCTCGCTTGCCCGTTTCAATATTCACCGACACCGTCATATCCTGACGCAAAAACTCAGGCACTGGATTAACCGCTAGCCGAACCTCCACCGTACCACGCTGTGGGTCAATGCTGGGTGCAATAAAATTGATACGGGCAGGAAAAGCTTTATCTGGATAGGCATCGGCAATGACTGCCGCATTTTGCTGTAATGCAAGCCGTGGTAAATTTCGCTCGTCGAACGGCACACGAATTTCCGTGCTGCCATCAAGCGCAATCGTGAGCAAAGTTCGCCCCGGCTGTACCAGATCACCTGGTTCTACATTGCGTGTTAGCACTGTACCTGCCACTTCGGCGCGTACTTTTGTTTTGGCAAGCTGTGCTTGTAGTGCAGCAAGACGCTCACGGAGCAGAACCTCCTCAACTTTACCGGGTGCCAGTGCTGCCACTCTTAAACGTGCCGACTCAAAGTTATTACGAGCAACCCTCTCTGCCTTGTCCGCCTGCTCCCTTGCTTCGGCTGACAACATTGCAGGTTCGGTCAAATTGCGTCTACGCTCTGCTTCACGGCTAGCCTGTTCAAACTGTACTTTCGCATTCGCCAAATCCACTTCAGCTTGTGGACGCCTGCTGGTCGCCAACTCGGTCAGCGCAGCCTCTGCCTGCCGTACCTGAGCAGTCATCTCATCCGATTTCAGTACCAACAGTAAATCACCGCGTGAAACCCGATCCCCTTCTTGCACAAGCCGCTCAAGTACCACCCCAGTAATTTCACTGCCAATCTGGGTACGTGACACCGTCACTACTCGCCCAGTCGCGACTACGGTTTGCACCAATGGCATCGACGCAACGGTATAACCCGACAACAGCGGCCCCCGCCACCAGTGAAATACCGCAAAACCAACTGTGAGCATAAGCAGTATAATCATAACCACAGATTTATAGCGGGCAGCGCGCAATGAGCTTCTCCAGTTCAAATTAAAAGCCTAGTACCTCAATCAAAAGTACCATGCCCTGTAAAACAATATATTTTAAAACGCATTCAAAAATCTGTCTCACTCACTCAACGAGAAATGAAACAGATTTTTTAAATTAACAGTAACTCATTGAGCTTAGATTACTTTTATAAATAAAATTCACCTATTCAATAGAGAGATGTCTATTGTTACTCTTCTAAAAGACTTCTTAACATCCACGCTGTTTTTTCATGTACTTCAAGTCTTTGCGTGATGATATCTGCTGTTGGCTGGTCATTGACTTCATCGACAATCGGGAAAATAGCGCGAGCCGTGCGCGCAACAGTTTCATGAGCATTGACCAATAAGCTGACCATTTCCTGTGCTTTTGGAACGCCTTCTACTTCTTTAATTGCGGTTAATTTTACAAATTGTTTATATGTCCCAGGAGCAGGAAAACCTAAAGCACGAATTCGCTCAGCAATGATATCCAATGCGTTCCATTGCTCAGTATATTGGTTCATAAACATGTTATGTAAGCTATTGAATTGTGGCCCTGTAACATTCCAGTGAAAATTATGGGTCATCAAATATAAAGTATAGCTATCAGCGAGTAGTTTTGATAAACCCTCAACAATTTTGGCACGATCATTATGAGAGATGCCAATATCAATTTTCATGGTTTTAGATTGTTTTTTAGAAGTACCCATCTTAAGATTCCTTATATTTTAAGTATTTGTTTATTCTATATAAAGTTAAAATTTATCACTCAGACCATCAGTTCTGTCGAACAAAGGATATCTGTTGTTATACTCCCCTAACAGCATTTTGCAAACCTTTACGATCATAAAATTTCATCGCCATTAGATCGACCTTAAGTTGTATTACAGCAAAAATACCGCTTCTCCAAGCGCTAGATTTTTCATCACTTTCATTTCTATTTTAGCACCCGCTATGTGCAATTTTGCTTGCTTCTGTTAAGGCGTCCTCTGCATTGGCATAGGCTTAAAGATTATTTCTAGGCACAGATATAGCCGTAATAGAATCCCACTTCTATACATAGATCTTCTAAAAGCATAAATAAACCAAGTGTGTTGATTAACTGAGATTCATCCAAGCCTTAAATCAGTTGGAAATAACATGAAATCCAAGCATAAAAAAGGTCGCATTTAAGCGACCTTTTCTACAACAAAACAAATGTGAGTAACACCATGCGTAATCTTGAGACAAAAGTAATGATTTATCAATAATTACAACAACGTGTATTACTCAAAGGCAAATTACATCATACCGCCCATACCACCCATGCCGCCCATATCTGGCATAGCAGGTTTGTCTTCTGGGATATCAGTGATCATGCATTCTGTTGTTAGCATTAAAGCAGCAACAGATGCAGCATGCTCAAGTGCAGAACGCGTTACTTTAGCTGGGTCAAGAATACCCATTTCAAGCATATCGCCATATTCACCTGTTGCAGCGTTATAACCGAAGTTACCTTCACCATTTTTAACAGCATTAATCACAACAGATGGCTCATCACCCGCATTGGCAACGATTTGACGTAAAGGTGCTTCGATTGCACGACGTAAAATGTTGATACCAACATTTTGGTCATCATTTGTACCTGTTAAGCCATCAAGTGCAGATGCAGCACGTACCAACGCAACACCACCACCCGCAACTACACCTTCTTCAACCGCAGCGCGAGTTGCATGAAGTGCATCGTCTACACGG
Source organism: Acinetobacter bohemicus ANC 3994 (assembly GCF_000367925.1). Taxonomy (GTDB): domain Bacteria; phylum Pseudomonadota; class Gammaproteobacteria; order Pseudomonadales; family Moraxellaceae; genus Acinetobacter; species Acinetobacter bohemicus. Next base: position 376,975 of record NZ_KB849176.1, on the reverse strand, counting down.
TCTTTCTTCTCTTTCATTTCAACTTCTGTTGCTGCACCAATTTTGATGACTGCAACACCGCCTGCTAATTTAGCAACACGTTCTTGAAGTTTTTCTTTGTCGTATTCTGAGGTTGATTCTTCAATTTGCGCACGGATTTGAGTCACACGTTCAGAAATTTGAGTCGCATTACCAGCACCATCAACAAGTACTGTATTTTCTTTAGAAACAGTCACTTTATGCGCTGTACCTAAATCTTGAAGAGAAGCTTGCTCTAGAGACATGCCAACTTCTTCAGAAATCACAGTTGCACCAGTTAAGATCGCGATATCTTGCAACATTGCTTTACGACGGTCACCAAAACCAGGTGCTTTAACCGCACATACTTTAATAATGCCGCGCATGTTGTTGACAACAAGTGTTGCTAACGCTTCGCCTTCAACATCTTCAGCAATAATAAGCAGTGGTTTACCCGTTTTAGCAACAGCTTCTAACACTGCAATCAATTCACGGATGTTGCTGATTTTTTTATCAACAAGAAGAATGAACGGATTTTCAAGTTCAGCCGTTAAAGTTTCTTGTTTGTTTGCAAAGTACGGGCTGATATAACCACGGTCAAACTGCATACCTTCAACAACGTCAAGCGAATCTTCAAAGCCTGAACCTTCTTCAACCGTGATCACGCCTTCTTTACCCACGCGTTCCATTGCTTGTGCAATGAGTTTACCCACAGTGGTGTCAGAGTTTGCAGAAATTGAACCGACTTGTTCAATGGCTTTCGTGTCTGAAGCTGGTTTAGCTGTTGCTTTAATATTTTCAACCACGGCACGAACAGCAAGGTCGATACCACGTTTCAAGTCCATTGGGTTCATACCCGCAGTTACAGACTTGATGCCTTCATTCAAAATAGCTTGCGCCAATACAGTTGCAGTCGTTGTACCGTCACCAGCGATGTCATTGGTTTTTGAAGATACTTCACGAACCAGTTGAGCGCCCATATTTTCAAATTTGTCTTTTAAAACAATTTCTTTAGCAACAGTTACACCATCTTTAGTGATGTGCGGTGCACCAAAAGAACGATCAATAACAACGTTACGACCTTTAGGACCTAAAGTCACTTTTACTGCATCTGCAAGTACGTTTACGCCTGCAATCATTTTGCTACGTGCTGAATCACCAAATTTTACGTCTTTAGCTGACATGACTTACTCCAAATATTTTTAATTTTCAAGAATCTGATTCAATAGAACAGGTCTGTATTAGCCTTCTAAAACGGCTAAAATATCAGACTCTTTCATTACAAGAAGTTCTTCACCATCAACTTTTACTTTTGTTCCAGCATATGCGCCAAACAATACGTTATCGCCTACTTTAACGTCTAAAGCACGTACACCAGTGTCAGTGATTTTACCGTTACCTACAGCAATGATTTCACCTTGAGCAGGTTGTTCAGCTGCTGAAGTACTTAAGATCAAACCACCGGCAGTTTTGGTTTCCTTCTCAACACGGCGAATAACAACGTTATCATGTAAAGGACGAATGTTGCTCATTTGAAACTCCATCTACCTGATTGTAAAAACAGGTCTTTATACAGTGAATGGATAATGACTTAATTATTCCATGGGTCATTATCAGAAAATAATTTCGATGACACTTTTGTGGGGATGGAAAAAAACGCTTCAAGGGTAAAATGAAAAAATATTTATGATTTTGGCTTTTTTTTATTCGATTCTCGCTATTTCTTGATTTAATCTGCATTTCTTTCATTCAGAACAAAATCAGCTAACGCATTATCAAAATAATAATGTGCGATAGCACAATTGGCATGGATCACATTAAAACTGTTTGGTAAACTACCATGTAAGCGATATGACGTTGCCGTTCCTGCATGAATTTCTAACACCGCATGACTCGCATTTAACTGATAAAGCTCATTCAAATCATAAACAGCCGTATGATGTAAATGCCCATGTAATAAGCCATTTAGCCCACTTTTACTCCACACTTCCAGCGCCATTTGCCCCAATATTGGACAGTCTTTCACGCCATGTTCAGCATTTGGAGGGGTATAAAAAGGTTGATGCGCCACAATTAATTTAATTTTATTTGGTGGCGCCTGCTGCAAAGACTGATCAATCTGCTGAATTTGCTCCAGTGAAATATGCCCTTTGGTATGATAACGTCGCCGAATACTGTTCACACCCACAATAAAAAAGTGTTCTGTTTCCAGTGTGCTTTCCATATTGCCAAAAAATAACTGATAACGGGTAAATGGGCTGAAGACCCGATTCCATAAGTGATACAGTGGAATATCATGATTCCCCGGCACGACCAAATAAGGCAGATTTAAACTGTCCAAAAACTGTTTACAATCATAAAACTGCATATAACGCGCACGCTGGGTTAAATCACCACTGACCACAACAGCTTCAATTTCATGCTCTAGACAAAACAACCTGATCGCAGCCATACAGGCAGATTTCTCAGTACCAAAATGTAAATCAGACAGATGCAGAATCATAAGGCACCATGACTTTTAACGCATTTTTCCGCACAGTAATTTTTAATGGTGGCTGCATTTCCACAATTTCTCCATCGATAGCAACAGTCAGCTTGTTGCGCTTCGAATGAACCTTGACTTCATCTGCTGCAAAACTGTAAACATCTGGGGCTTTTTCCAAATTCCCTTGAATCAATTGCCACAGCATTTTAAATAAGGTCAGTTTGTCACTTTTCGCGACCACCACCCCAGCAACCTGTCCAAGTTCTGCGCATTTGGCAATTTTCAAATTCATTTCCGCTAATTGCAATTGATTATTGCCAAAAAAAATCAGCGGTGTTTTGACTGGATACTTTTTACCATCCACTTCAACTTCAAGCTTCAATTCTTTACGATCACGGATTAACACATCCAAACTTGAAGTATAAGCATGCAAAGGGAATCGACCAAAACGCTGATTGTAAAGTTCGCGCTTTTGAATAAATAATGGATACAAGCCCAAGCTGGCATTGTTTAGGTAAATATGATCATTGATCTGTGCCACATGAATATTTCTGGTGGTTCCTGTAGCAATCACTTTTGTGGCTTCAAGCAAATCCAGAGGAATATTCAGCACCCGAGCAACATAGTTAAAAGTACCTAAGGGTAAGATTCCCATCGGAATATCCAAACCCATTAAGCTTGCAGCGACAGCATTTAAAGTGCCATCCCCGCCTGCTGCAACAATCACGCCTTTATGTTCTGAGTAGCGATGCCGTGCCAATACCTTTTGCATCAAAAGATCGAAACTGCTCTGTGAACTGATTTCAAAAGACTGAATTTCAAAACCATGCTTAGATAATCGATCGATGATTTGCTCATAAAACTCAGCTTGGTTTGAAGCGTGAAATCCTGACTTTGCATTATAGATAATGGATAATGGTTTGTGCTGTTTAAACATTTTTATACACAATTAAAGCTTTTGTTCTAATTTCAACCAGTTGAGCTATTATTTAAAGCCCCTTTATGTAAAAATTGAATTAGCACCATTTATTTAATCAATAACAATTCTCATAAAGAATTAATGCATAAACAATTGATTATTAAAAACATAATTAAAATAAATAACACTCATAAATACATTAAATAAAGAGATACAGATTGTAAAAACCTAATAAACAATTGTATTTTATCGTTTTTATAACAAATCAACCTAAACCACCTACAGAAATCCAGCACGTCTTTGGTCTTATTTTTTTTATGATTTTATGCTTTAATACAGCCACTTTTTTTTCATATTTTATCTGAGTGATGTATTTCATTACTCAGATTGTACTTTTTACAGTTAAATTGTACACATTCGAGATAGGCCTCACCATGACCCAAGTGAACGCACCAGAATTCGTTCGTCACCCTAAGCTTATTGCATGGGTTGAAGAAATTGCAAAATTAACGAAACCAGCGAAAATTGAATGGTGTGACGGCAGCGAAGAAGAATATCAACGTTATATCAACTTGATGATCGCTAACGGCACTATGCAAGCGCTTAACCAAGAAACTCATCCTGGTTCTTATCTTGCTAATTCTGATCCTTCTGACGTTGCTCGTGTTGAAGGCCGTACTTACATCTGTTCAGAAAAACAAGAAGATGCAGGCGCGACAAACAACTGGGAAGAGCCTGCTGCAATGCGCGCTCGCTTAAACGGTTTGTTTGATGGTTCTATGAAAGGCCGTACTTTGTACGTTGTTCCTTTCTCTATGGGTCCTTTAGGTTCTCATATTGCACACATCGGTATCGAACTCACTGATTCTCCTTATGTAGCAGTCAGCATGTCTAAAATGGCTCGCATGGGTAAAGCTGTTTATGACGTTCTTGGTACTGATGGTGAATACGTTCCTTGCGTACACACTGTAGGCGCACCGCTTGAAGCGGATCAAAAAGACATTGCATGGCCTTGCAACCCTGAAAAATACATCGTTCATTATCCAGAAACACGTGAAATTTGGTCTTACGGTTCTGGTTACGGCGGTAATGCATTGCTGGGTAAAAAATGCTTAGCTTTACGTATTGCATCGGCTATGGGGCGTCAACAAGGCTGGTTGGCTGAACACATGTTGATCCTTGGTGTGACCAATCCACAAGGTGAAAAACATTACATCGCAGCGGCATTCCCTTCTGCTTGTGGTAAAACCAACTTTGCAATGTTGATTCCACCAGCAGGTTATGAAGGCTGGAAAATTGAAACTGTAGGTGACGATATTGCTTGGATCAAACCAGGTGAAGACGGTCGCTTATATGCAATTAACCCTGAAGCTGGTTTCTTCGGTGTAGCACCGGGTACAAATACCAAAACCAATCCAAACTGTATGGCGACTCTGCATAAAGACGTGATCTATACCAACGTTGCGGTAACGGACAACGGTGAAGTTTGGTGGGAAGGTCTAACCAAAGAAGCGCCTGCTAACCTCACCAACTGGAAAGGTCAACCACATACTGGCGCAGAAAAAGCAGCACATCCAAATGCACGCTTTACTGTTGCTGCGGGTCAATGCCCTTCAATTGACGCTGACTGGGAAAATCCAGCAGGTGTTCCAATTTCAGCGTTCATCTTCGGTGGTCGTCGTGCAGACACAGTGCCTTTAGTTTCTGAAGCGTTTGACTGGGTTGATGGCGTATATAAAGCAGCAACAATGGGTTCTGAAACCACTGCTGCTGCTGTTGGTCAACAAGGTGTTGTTCGTCGCGATCCGTTTGCGATGCTTCCATTTGCTGGCTACAACATGGCTGACTACTTCTCTCATTGGTTAGAATTGGGTGAACAAGTTGCAGCTAAAGCTGAAGTTGCAGGCAATAAACTTCCTAAAATCTTTAACGTAAACTGGTTCCGTCGCGATGCTGAAGGCAACTTCGTATGGCCTGGTTTCGGTCAGAACATGCGTGTTCTTGAGTGGATGATTGACCGTTGTGAAGGTCGCGCTGAAGCGACTGAAACACCAATTGGTCTTGTTCCAACTTACGAACAATTAAACTGGGAAGGTATTGATTTCTCTAAAGAGCAATTCAACACCGTAACAGCGCAAGACAAAGATCAATGGATCAAAGAGCTTGAAAGCCATACTGAATTATTCAGTAAACTGGGTGAGCGTTTACCCGCTGCTCTAACAGCACGTCAAAATGAACTTTTAGAAGCAGTTAAAAAATCTGCTTAATCTAAAGTGAATAAAAGGTCGCTTCGGCGACCTTTTTTTTAGAATTACACATTACAAAAAATCTAAAAAACTTTATTACAACAAGGGGCAACTCATGCTAAAAACATTCACACTAACAGCCTGCTTACTCGGCGTATCTAGTCTTGCGATGGCTAAACCAGAGACGACCGAACAACCTGCTATTCATATCTGTGCAATCAAAGGTACGCCAGATTCTAGCCAATTTCAGATTAAAAAACGTATTAAAGTTGCCAAAGGTACATACGGCAGCGTCGTAGAGCTGTATCCGCGCTTTGCAGAGCGAGCGCATCAAGTGGGTGGTAACGTGGTCATCAGCTACAATGCCAGCCAAAGATTTGGATTTTGGCCTTGGCGAGTTGTACGACCAGTAATGTGGGGCACAGCTGTAAAATGGAATACCCCTGTTGACTGCAAAGCACTAGGCGGCATAGAAATCTAATGATTTAAAACAGCTAAAAAGGTCACTGCGGTGACCTTTTTTTATATAAACAACCTATAGCTCAAAATAAAATTTAAAATGGATAGCAACCCGAGCTGCTATCCATTCAAAGTTAACATCGCAAAAAGCAAATGGAGTCGGACAAGATCATTGCCATTTCCACCCAAAGGCTCAAAATATCCAATCAAAAAATTAAGCTACAGCAGACATGGCACGGCGTTTATGTAGCTCAAGCAAATACTCATCCAGAGCTTGAATCTCAGTTTCAGTAAATTCTAGACCTAATTTACTTCTACGCCACAAAATATCAGAACTCGTGATCGCCCATTCTTGATTCACCAAATAATCCACTTCTTGCGCATACAGCCCATGCCCAAAATCTTGCCCAAGCTCATGTAACATTGAAATATTGTTCAAAAACACCCACACCCTTGAACCATAGGCATGCGCCCACCTTGAAGCCAATTGAACAGATACATCTTGAACTGCTTGTAAAATCTGCTGAATTAAAAGTTCAACTGAAACCAAGTTCTCTGCACCGGGCAATAACGCTTTTTCTGTCCAAGGCTTTTTCATGGTCGGGAAGAAAGGCTGTAAGTATGTCATGGCAGATTCTGCTAACTTCCTATAGGTGGTGAGTTTACCTCCAAACACCGAAAGCAAAGGCGCATCCTGCTCTTGCGAGAGCGCCAAAGTATAATCACGGGTAATCGCCGATGGATTATCAGACTCATCATCGCATAAAGACCTCACGCCTGAATAAGTATATAAAATATCCTGAGGACCTAATTGATGCTTAAAGTGATCATTATAAACATCCAATAAATAGTCCATTTCTGGCTGGGTAATCGCAACTTTATTTAAATCACCTTGATATTCATGATCCGTTGTCCCAATAAGGGTGTATTGATCTAAATAAGGAATTGCAAAAACAATCCGGTGATCATCATTTTGCAGAATAAATGCCTTACCCCCTGCATAAATTTTAGGCACAACAATATGACTGCCTTGAATCAGCCGAAGACCATAAGGTGATTTTTGCTTTAAATTCTGTTGAATAAATTGCGCCACCCACGGCCCAGCAGCATTCACCAACGCCTTCGCCTGAACGGTATAACGGCCTTGCGTATTTTCTAAATCAATCACCCACAAACCATTTTCACGGTAAGCCGATGTACATCGGGTTTGGGTCGCAATATGAGCCCCTTGTTCCCGCGCTTGTATCGCATTTAACACCACTAATCGTGCATCATCCACAGCACAATCAGAATATTCAAAACCCTGAGTAATTTCCGCTTTTAAAGGGCTTGTTGCCACATCAAAAGTAATATGTTTTGAACCTGCTAATTTTTCTCTTTTACCCAAATGATCATAAAAAAATAAGCCCGTTCGAATTAGCCACGCAGGACGCAAATGGGGCTGATGGGGCATAATAAAACGCAAAGGGCGAATAATATGCGGGGCTTTGGCCAATAAAATCTCTCGTTCGGCTAAAGCTTCACGCACTAAACGAAACTCTTTATGCTCAAGATAACGTAAACCACCATGAATAAGCTTACTGCTCGCTGAAGAAGTATGACTGGCTAAATCATCCTTCTCACACAAAAACACAGACAAGCCACGCCCTACAGCGTCAACAGCAACACCAACGCCATTAATTCCACCACCCACAACAACCACATCATAAACAGGATGACTAACTTGCATGATTCCCTCCCTTATATTATTAAAAAAATTGGGCTTAAACTTGTTCTTATTTTAGGAAACTTAACACTATTTAAAATGAAATGACACCGAGAAATCATCTATCCGTTTAATGGAAAGAAAATCACCATTTCACATGAGTGATTTAAAGCATTTACAGCAATAACTCCCCTCTTCCTTTCAACCTATTCCTTAAAAAACCCAATATCGCACATTTTTTGTACAAAACTAAAAATCCATATGCTTATGTCATTAAAACAATTGGTTTACCATTTAAAAAGAATAACAAAATGGACGTGTCGATATGATTGAACAAAATGTCCCGCAAGCACATCTAGACACTAAAACGCGGGTCAAATCCATTCTAGGCGGATCAGCAGGTAATCTGGTTGAATGGTATGACTGGTATGTCTATGCTGCATTTACATTATATTTTGCCCATGCATTCTTCCCCAAAGGCAGCCAAACTGCACAATTACTCCAAGCTGCTGCTATTTTTGCGGTCGGCTTTTTAATGCGCCCGATTGGGGCTTGGATTATGGGCATTTACTCAGATAAAAAAGGACGTAAATCAGGCCTAACCCTTTCTGTGACACTGATGTGTATTGGCTCCCTGATGATCGCGATCGCTCCCACGCATGATCAAATTGGGATATTTTCACCGATTATTTTAGTGGTTGCCCGACTCATTCAAGGCTTAAGTGTTGGTGGAGAATATGGTGCAAGTGCAACCTATCTCAGTGAAATGGCAGAAAAAAATCGACGCGGCTTTTTTTCCAGTTTTCAATATGTCACGCTTATTGCAGGACAGCTCACCGCCCTCTGCGTTTTACTCATTTTGCAATTTGTACTCACCGAAGAACAACTCCATGCTTGGGGATGGCGAATTCCATTCTTTATCGGTGCTTGCCTCGCTATTGTGGTCTTTTATATTCGTCGCGGACTATTAGAGACTCAATCTTTTAAAAATGCACAACAAGATAAAAACCAACCTGAATCCAGCATGTTTTCCTTATTCAAACATTATCCTAGACAAGCATTTACAGTTTTATTTTTAACTGCTGGCGGTACGGTTGCTTTTTACACTTACACGACTTATCTACAAAAATATCTGGTAAATACTTCCGGATTTAGCAAACCTGAAGCTACGCAAATCACCACCTTGGCACTGTTTATTTTCATGTGTTTGCAACCCTTCGCAGGTGCTTTGTCCGACAAAGTTGGTCGAAAACCGCTCATGATTAGCTTTGGTGTACTTGGTGTTTTATTTACTTATTTCCTCTTTGATAAATTAGGACAAACTCAAGATTATTGGTCAGCATTTTGGATTTGCTTAGTAGGTTTAGTGATTGTTACAGGTTACACATCCATCAATGCTGTGGTGAAAGCAGAAATGTTTCCTGCCCACATCCGTGCATTAGGGGTTGCCCTTCCCTACGCACTTGCCAACACCCTATTTGGGGGAACAGCAGAGTTTTTCGCACTCAGTTTTAAAGAAGCGGGACATGAGTCTTGGTACTTCATTTATGTCACTATTTTAATTTCTATCTCTTTGATTGTTTATATCTTTATGAAAGATACCAAACACCATTCAGAAATTAAAGAACATTAATTTGAGGGCTTTTTTAAAGGAGATATTTTACAATTTTCTTTTGCTGGATGACATCATTATTCATGTCTAAGCCTATGCAACTTAGTTGAAAAATCATCTAAAAAAAGCTTTCTAAAGAGTCACCATTGGAAAGCTTTTTTATGCAATATAGACCGATCTGAGATCGTTAAAAAAATAAGCTTATGGCATACTCAATACAATAATAACGCTTGGAACTTTTGAAGATGAACAATACCTATAAATTGCTTGGCTTAGGTTTTATTGCGCTTGGGCTTACTGCGTGTCAAAGCACTCCCCGTCAAGACAATGGCTATACAGGCTATCAAATTGAAAGCCAATCGCAGAATACCGCAACTTTGGCTTATACTTTGGCTGGTCGCCAAAACCAACAAAAGGATGAAAATAAATTACAACGTGCATGTCAAAAAGTTTTAGGCGCAAACAAACAATACACCTTAAGTATTTTAAGTATCAATGAAATTGTAAACCCTGCCACTCAACCTGAAAAATCGGGTCGTCAAATTGGTAACAGCCGTACCAGTATTAGCTTGAGCAACACGCCCGACCTATACAACAGCGAAGATTATGCAACTCGCCAAGCCCTAAATACTCGCCCGAGTACATTGCGCGTGGTTCGTTATACCTGTTCTTAAGTAAAATAATCTATAAGACGCTCATTACAGCGTCTTATAGAAACTGACATTACGAAATTCCTTCGACTCATCCAAATCTGGCCAAGTGGTCGCACTACGTTCATCCAGTTTTTGATAATTCGAATGACTAAAGTTTTTTACTCGACTGTCTGCAACCCATACTTCTGGCGCAAATTTCAGAAACTCATCTAAGAAAAAACGATTGCATTGATCATAAAGTACATCCGCAGCCAAAAGTACATCGACTTGTTCAGCTTGATACAGATCATCTAAATATTCGAGTTCCACAGCATTTAATTCAGCATTGGCACGGCAAGAATCCAAACTGATTGGATCTATATCACAACAGATAACGCGTTTTGCACCTGCCATTTTCGCTGCAATGGCCACGACACCCGATCCTGCGCCAAAATCCAGAACGACTTTATCTTTGACATGATGCGGCTCTGCAAGCAACCACTGCGCCATTGCCAACCCTGAAGCCCAACAGAAGATCCAATATGGCGTATCGTTCCAAATACGACGAATCACTTCATCATCCAAGCGATCGGTTGGAAATACGGGTGGAATGAGCCACAGTGAAATGGGTGTCTCGGGAAGTTGCTGAGCTAAAAGATCACAATTTGGAATCACCTCATGCAAGGCTTTTAGCAGATGTTCGGGTGCTTGAGGAAATTGGAAAGTACAGGTCATGGACACTTTATATTTGTTGAATTTTTTAATAAACGCACGACGGGGTCTTACACGTTAAGACGCATGGTGTGCATAACCTTCGGTTCGACCTACTTTTGTTTCGACAAAAGTAGGAAAACCATTGCCATTTGCTGAACTCGACTGAAACCATCATTTATTTAATGCTTCGCAGAAACATTTTTATCGAATTTAGTCCTGCCTCAAACAGCAGCAAATGACGATGTCATGACTCCAAAACCAACATAAAACTGATTTTGGAATCTTATAAAAATTAACCTAAAGCTTTTTCAGCAGCTTCAACCGTTTGACGAATCAACGTGGTAATGGTCATTGGCCCTACACCACCCGGAACAGGTGTATACGCAGATGCCACATCTTCAATACCCACCAATTGAATATCACCCACACCGCCACCATCACGTGGATGGAAACCGGCATCAACCACCACAGCGCCTTGTTTAATCCAGTCTTTTTGGATCAATTCAGCTTTACCGACAGCACCGACAATAATATCCGCTTGTTTTACAAGTTCTGGAAGATTTTTAGTACGTGAATGACAAATCGTGACTGTTGCATTGGCTTGCAGCAACATCATCGCCATTGGTTTACCCAAAATTGCAGAACGACCAACAACAACCGCATGTTGACCTGCAATTTCAATGTTGTTTTCTTTTAGAATGGTCATGATGCCGGCAGGCGTTGCAGAACCGTATGCTGCTTCACCCATTGCCATACGACCAAAACCAAGGCAAGTTACACCATCGACATCTTTTGCAAGGGAGATTGCATCGAAACATGCACGCTCATCAATTTGTTCTGGTACTGGATGTTGCAACAAAATACCGTGAACATCTGGATTGGCATTGAGTTTCTCAATTTCTGCCAAAAGTTGTTCAGTGGTGGTTTCTTTACCTAATTCAACTTTTAATGAATCCATACCGACACGACGGCAAGCATTCCCTTTCATACGCACATACGTTGCAGATGCACCATCATCACCGACCAAAATCGTCGCAAGGATTGGGGTACGACCTGTTTTTGCTTTTAACGCTTCTACACGTGTTAGCAAGTCAGCTTCAATTTGTTTTGCCAATGCACGACCATCTAAAACTAATGCCACGGCACATCTCCAGAGTAGATATGAATCAATTTCGCAAATAATACATGATTATTTAGCCAATTTTATTCTATATGCCGATTTTATGTGCATATACACTATTTATAGTATTGTTTTTTTTTCAAAGGTTGCTAATATACGCATCAACAAGACATGGCGGGGTGGCAGAGTGGTCATGCAGCGGACTGCAACTCCGTGTACGCCGGTTCGATTCCGACCTCCGCCTCCATCTTGTTAAAATGCCCGAGTGGTGAAATCGGTAGACACAGGGGATTTAAAATCCCCCGCCCACAAAGCGTGCCAGTTCGAGTCTGGCCTCGGGCACCATTTTAATACTTCTTAAAATGGTGCAATAAAAATCCCAGCTTATGCTGGTTTTTTTATGTCTGAAATTTGAGTTTAACAATATTTATATCATAAAAACTTAGCGATTTATTTCCGATCTTTATTTCTTATTTTACCCCCTTCTTACGCAGCAGCACTTGTAGTGGTCTAATAAAACCGCTCACCTTTTAAAACAGAAAAAAATCCCTCTTTATTACAGAGGGATTTAAGAAGACTTAAATTTTTAAATCACTTCCACTACGATCTTACCGACATGATCACCTATATCCATCGCAATATGCGCATCGACAATTTGATCAAACTTAAAGGTCTTGTAAATCATAGGTAAACATTCACCTTTTGCCCAAAGTGGTGCAACAGTGTCTTTTAAGCCTTGAGCAATTTCAGCTTTTTCAGCCGTGGTACGCGCTCGCATAGTTGAACCGGTAATGGTCAAACGTTTCATCATAATTTGACCGAGTTTTACATCTTTGGCTTTAGCCCCAGCCAAAAATGCGATATAGACCAAACGCCCATCACGACGTAAAAGATTTAAATTACGCTCTAAATAAGGTGCACCGACCATATCTAAAATTATATCTACGCCACCATTATCCGTTTTCTCATTAATCACTTGTTCGAAGTCTTGAGTTTTATAGTTAATGGCATCTGTAAGTTCTGCAATAGCAGCCACCTTGTCATCAGAACCGACCGTTGCAAAAGTTTTAAGACCAAGCACTTTACACAGCATCAACGCAGTCGTACCAATCCCACTGGTTCCACCATGAACCAAAATGGTTTCGCCCGCTTTGGCTTTAGCCATTTGGAATACATTTGCCCAGACGGTAAAGAAGGTTTCAGGAATCGCTGCCGCTTGACTAAAACTGACATTTTCAGGAATGTTCAAAGTCTGGCTTTCAGGCACAACGCAATATTCTGCGTAGCCACCGCCATTAGTAAGCCCACAAACTTTATCACCCACTTTAAACTGACTAACATTTGTACCGACTGCAATAATTTCCCCAGCCACTTCCAAGCCCGGTACAGGTGTTACACCTTTAGGCATTGGGTATAAGCCTTGACGCTGTAAGATGTCTGGACGGTTAATACCAAAGGCATGTACTTTTACTAAAACTTCGTCTGCTTGTGCAGTTGGAATAGCGACGGCTTCATAAGCTAATTTTTCTGGGCCACCCGGTTCGGTAATGATGACTTGTTGCATGGTTGCTTGTGACATTTAAGCGTTTCCCTATTCGTTACTTTTAATATTTTAAAATTCTATTTGAACATAGATAGCAGAAGGAATGAAGTCAGCTCGGACTTATGTCTTAAACGTTTTCATTATGTATGGAAATACTCAACTGAATGAAATTTAGAAATTTTTAGCACTTAAAGCTTTATTTCTATTTTTATTCAATTTACTGTTAGGCCAACACCAACAATAAAAATGATACATAGATATGGATTTAAAAATCGTATTTTTGTTTTGTACGCTTCCCTGTTTGGCAATTGTTTTTCTAACGTGGATTTTACACTTTCCGTGGACTTGGCTATTTAAAACCGTGATTACTTTTGAAATCATGGTTGCGATTATTGTTTTTATTATTGAGCTTGATGCAAGAAAAACGCCGGGAAATAGCGGTTGGATTATGATCTTTGCAGGTATCTTTCAGATCTATTTTGCAGTACTGCTTATGTTGGCCCGTTTAGTGATCTGGCTGATAAAAAAACAGGGCTAAATCTTATGAATTCACCCCATCTTTTATATTCAACGTTTTAATAGTTTTTTTATTTTGGCATTTCTACAAATTGCATCAAGAATTTACGAACCAGAGGAATAAAGACCAGAATTAATGGAAAAGCCACCAACCAAGACAATGCCCACGTATGCAGCCAGATCGAAATAAACCCATCGACCAAACCTTTATTCATCAACAGATTAAAACATGACAGTGAACCACTCATGACACATGACAGGATTAAAGGCATGAGCCAAGCCATATGTTTAGGATGAAATTTTGGAAGAGAATTTGACATAAAGCACCTAAGGGATATGGATTAAATAAGCACTTAACTTTCTTTTGGAGCAGATTTTTTTAGCGCTTTCATAAACTGTACAAACTGAGGCATAAACTCTTTAAACAAAGGTACATCTTTATTTTCCAGTAACACCTCACTAAACAGTTTTAGCCCAACTGCGAACGCTTTTGCAGCTTCATCATCAACCAGTTCTGTTTTCTGCACATACGCCAATACCTTAAAAATGTCGTCATGGTTATAGGCTTTAAACTGCAACGCTTCTGTATATGTAGATGGATTGCCTTGCGCATCTGCAATATGTTTTACAGTCACTTCATATTCATGTTGTTTCATATTTTTCTCCTACAAGCGGCCAATATTTACCGCTGCTTGATCGATTTGTTCTGCAATTAGACGGACTTCTTCAGCATTAATTTCTGAATTTTTCAGCTTCAGGCGTAAAGAAGTTTTTAGATTTTCCATCGCACGATAAATGTCGATGTATTGCTGATTGTTTTGAATTTCGCGGCGGGTTTCGAATCGACCTAGAATATTTTCGACTTGCGCTTGCTGAGCATTTAAATGCTCTACGCCTGTTTGAGTAATGCTGTATTGTTTACGGTCACCTTCGATTTTTTCTGCGGAGATGAACTGCATATCTTCTAGATAATTCAGTGTCGGATAAATCGTGCCTGCGCTTGGGGTGTAACCGCCACCAACGATCTCACCTATTTCTTTAATAATTTCATAGCCGTGCTTAGGTGCGAGCGAGATAAGATTCAACACCACAAGCTTCATATGCCCCGCTTCAAACAAGCGGTTTTTGCGTGGTGTTTGTGTATTTTCAAGGTCTGTAAGCAGTTCTGGATTGGGAGTTTTAGACATAACTAAGATATAGCTTTACTTAATTAAGATATATCTTAACATATCTTTATGTTGTTTAAAAAGCGTCTTTATCAAATTTAAAAACCATGTTGAGTCTAACTACTTTTATGTTCATTATTTTTATTACAAAAAAACTACCATATGGTGGTTTTTAGAATCCCAGCTTCATGTTGTAAGAAGATTATCCTTGTCCTTTAAATTCTCTAATCATCTGTGCTGTAATATCTTTCGCATAACAAATCGGTGCATATCCACCCGCCCGATTGTATGCACTACGCTTACCACAGCGGCTACCATTACGTGCAGTATTGTATGGACAAGGACAATTTCCCGGATAACTTTCTATCGACTGCTGAATAATTTTCTGTTTAATTGCTGCGGTATTTTCCGTGCCTTGCTTCGCTTCCGCCCCAAAAGATAAACATAAGCCAATTAAAAATAATAATTTTTTCATAAATACCCCCTCAATATTTATATTGTATCGAGAAGTAATTTAAGTGAAAGTTCAACTTTAAAATGACTGTATACTATTCAACCACTTAAAGCTTACACAAATAAAAAACCCACCTAATGGTGGGTTCCTTTTAAATCAGCTCAGTCTTAAAGACGAACCAATTCCACAATTTTCTCAGCCAGTTCTTCAACTGACTCTTGCGCGAAGCTTACATCTGTACCTTCAGTCACAGTCGTAATCACCGCAATCCCTGTTTCACGAAGCAATGCGACTTGCGCAACATCTAAATCCGCTTTAGCAATCGCAACAATACCTTGTTGAAGCAATAAGCTCTCAAGTGCTTGTGCATTTTCCAAGGCTTTGTTCGACACCGTAATAGACGCAGGTTTTTGACCCAAACGTGCTGCACGGTCTTCTGCTGTGACAGGGTTGCTATGCGCAGACCACTCAACAGATTCTTCCACCATACCCGCACCAATCGTTACGTTATTCAAACGATCAATGAAAATAAACGAACCTGTATAACGGCTGTCTTGATAACGGTCAAATACCACTGGCGCATCAAATTCAACAGTCACATTGGCAATGGCATTGAGATCAAGATGATCCACTTGCATTTGCTCAAGTGTGTTCACGTTAGTACGGAAATTAATGGCAGTCACTTTCGCAGGAACAGTTTGTGTACCCACTTTTAAGTTATACAACTTGCCAATCACGAGCGGTTGATCCGCCATCCATACCACAGTCGCTTTTACAGAACGAGAAATTGCAGGAACACCCTGATCCGCACGGACCAACATATTGCCGCGTGATACGTCAATTTCATCGTTTAGCGTTAATGTCACCGCTTGACCTGCAAATGCATGTTCAAGGTTGCCATCAAAAGTCACGATTTCTTTAACCGTTGAAGACTTACCCGATGGTAAAGCAACAACTTTATCGCCCACGTTGATTTCACCAAGGGCAATCGTTCCCGCAAAACCACGGAAGTCGAGGTTCGGACGGTTTACATATTGCACAGGGAAACGGAAATCACGCTTCGCGGTATCACGGTTAATTTGTACCGACTCCAGCGTACCCATTAAGGTTTCGCCTTTGTACCACGGTGTGTGTTCCGAAACATTCACCACGTTATCACCATTCAATGCAGAAATAGGCGTAAAGATGATGTTGCTTGGCTTACGGTCACCCAACTGGCTGACAAAGTTGGCATATTCTGCTTGAATCTCATTGAAACGTGTTTCAGAGAATTCAACCAAGTCCATTTTGTTAATCGCAACAATAATGTTCTTAATACCCAACAAGCTTGCAATATACGTGTGACGGCGTGTTTGCGTTTGTACGCCATAACGCGCATCAATTAAGATGATCGCAAGGTCACAAGTAGACGCACCTGTTGCCATGTTACGCGTATATTGCTCATGTCCTGGGGTATCGGCAATGATAAACTTACGTTTTTCAGTTGAGAAATAACGATAAGCAACATCAATGGTAATCCCCTGCTCACGTTCTGCTTGTAAACCATCTACAAGAAGTGCCAAGTCAGGTGCATCGCCCGTTGTACCCACTTTTTTAGAGTCACGAGTCACGGCTTGCAATTGATCTTCATAGATCAATTTTGAATCATAAAGTAAACGACCGATTAAAGTACTTTTACCATCATCGACATTACCGCAAGTCAAAAAACGTAATAAGTCTTTATTTTCGTGTTGTTTCAAATATGCCAAGATATCTTGGCTAATCAGTTCAGATTGATGAGACATTGCTCAAACTCCACAAATTCATTGAAATCGATTTTTTAATCTCCCTAAATCCCTCTTTTTAAAGAGGGACTTTTTCTCCTCTCTTTCTTAAAGAGAAACTGGGAGAGATTAATTAGAAATAGCCTTCTTGCTTTTTCTTTTCCATCGAGCCTGCTTCATCATGGTCAATCATACGACCTTGACGTTCAGAGCTTGTGGCAAGCAGCATTTCTTGAATAATTTCCGGTAAGGTATTGGCAGTTGATTCAACCGCACCCGTGAGTGGGTAACACCCTAAAGTACGGAAACGTACCGATTTCATTTGTGGAACTTCACCTTCTTTTAAAGGCATACGCTCATCATCAACCATGATGAGTGTACCGCTACGTTCAACCACAGGACGTTCTGCAGCTAAATATAAAGGCACTAATGGAATACTTTCCAAATAGATGTATTGCCAAATATCAAGCTCAGTCCAGTTTGACAATGGGAACACACGAATACTTTCGCCTTTGTTCACTTTACCGTTGTAAAGATTCCAAAGTTCAGGACGTTGGTTTTTAGGGTCCCAACGATGCTTGCTATCACGGAAAGAATACACACGTTCTTTCGCACGTGATTTTTCTTCATCACGACGTGCACCACCAAAGGCCGCATCAAAACCGTATTTATCCAGTGCTTGTTTTAAGCCCTGAGTTTTCATGATGTCGGTATATTTTGAACTACCATGATCAAATGGATTGATCCCAGCGTCTTTCCCTTCTTTATTTTGATGAACGATCAAATCGAAACCATGGGTTTTTGCCATGTTGTCACGGAATGTGATCATCTCTTTGAACTTCCAGCCTGTATCGACATGCAATAGTGGGAATGGAAGTTTTGCAGGATAAAATGCTTTTAAGGCAAGATGCAGCATGACTGCCGAATCTTTACCAATAGAATACAACATGACCGGATTTTCAAATTCGGCAGCCACTTCACGGATAATGTGAATACTCTCAGCTTCAAGCTGTTTAAGATGAGTAAGTCTTTCCTCATTTATGGACATTGACAACACCAGCTCAGATCAACGTGTACTTATTACACTTTTAAAATATATATATTCATTATAAAGATTTAGTTATATGAACTATTGCTTGTTTTATTATATTGATATGCAAAATTATCATATAGAGCTTATCTAATAATAAGTATAAGTTTTTATTAATGATCAATTTGAAATGCATGATGATTTTACTTAAATACAGCCAATACAACAACTTCCGCATAAAATGTACAAAATATAGACTGATTGGTCATTTATCCAAAACATCTATTCTATTCAGCTGAAAAATTTCATACAGTGTCTAAATGCCTCCCATACCTTATGATGTGTTGAATGATGCTTACGCTAGACCACAAGATCGAAACCGTTAAAGCCAGCCTAGAAGATGCACAACTGGCAGGTTCTATCTATCAACATCATTCACATCTATGGGTCCTACAAGAACCCTTAAATGACGATGGTTCAATCCTCAATAATTTTGTTCAACATGAGCTGACAGCTGACCAAATTGGTCTGCAATTTGGTCTACGACTTTCAAACAATACATTTGAATTTTTACTTGGTTTAACCCACAGCAACCAAGACCGTCGCTATGAAATTGGTGCGGGGCATTTAAAAGCGGATCAGAAAGCCTTTAATTTACTTTATGCTTTTTATAATTATCCCAAAGCATTTTATTTGATTCACCTCCCTTTAATGGCAAATAGTGCCCAATTAGAAGAGGCGATTGAAAGCCAATTGTTTCACCAAGAACAGCTAGACTTTCTCAATAGCGCGATGAAAACCAATCCCATGGGGCAACAGTATAATTGGATGAAAAGTTTTATTGTGCAACAAGCCTTAGACATGAAAGTCCGAATGCAGACCTGCTTAGATTAAAATGAACCTGTTCTAAAATAGCCTTCATTTCACCTATAGCACAACATAGCAACCATAGGTATCTCTTGATTTATTCTGAGTATATTGTTGAAGAGATCAATTCTGCTTGATGTTCATTTGAATAAAATAATTGATTAAAAACAATGCATTTATTATTTCAATTTATCTCATGCTGTTATTCGGCATTTTAAAGCTGATTTTGCTGTTATTGGATGGTGGTTCTCAAAGCTTTTTACAACAATATTAAAATATTTACCAGAAATTATCCGTGAAAGCGTTAAACCTATGGAAAATATTGATGATATTAAGATTTTGCAAGTGACTGGTTTAGGTGGTATTGCTGGCAACAATGCACAAGGTGAAGGCTATGCAGATCAAGGGCAAATTTCCCTATCTGATCAAGTGGTAAATAGTGCATTACGTTACCGCACTCAAGCGCCACTGATTGACAGCCTGATGAATGAACTGGGTATTCAAGGGGGTGATATTAATGGCTTAACGCAGAGTTTAAAACCTCAAATTACTTCAGCGAAGTAAGTCTTTAAAGTCTAAAAAATGCAGCCTAGATGCTGCATTTTTTATTTCATATTGAATAAATTTTATACAATCAATCTACGTAAACTTACTTAAGCTAACTCGAAAAAAAGCTACATTATCTGCTGATACTGCATATATATAGAGCACAATAATGACTCACTCTATTTACCCTGCTTTGCGGTTTAAAAAAAATGCCAAAACTGCATTGCAATGGTATTGCTCTATTTTTCCAAACAGCCAAATCATGCAAGAACATGACACTGCACTAAAAGTACAATTCGCAGGTGTTCCATTTATCGGCATTAATGGTGGTCCCCCTTTCACCCCCAATCCCTCTATTTCTTTTATGGTGATTTGTGAAAGTCGAACTGAAATTGATAAATATTGGAAACAATTGATTGATGCTGGCTTCGCACGAATGGAGCTGGGCCAATATCCTTGGAGTGATTATTATGGTTGGTTACAAGACCAACATGGTTTTAACTGGCAACTTTATTTAGGTAAATTATCGGACGTCAATCAACAAAAAATTGTCCCAACGCTCATGTATTGCGGTTCATATCAAGGACAATGCCTAGCCGCATTGAATTTCTATCAAACTCTATTTAAAAACTTTCAATCTCAAGGTGTTCTAAAATATAGCGAGGGAGAATATATTGGACAAGTCAAACATGCACAATTTACAGCCAACGACCTGACATTAATGGCCATGGACAGTGGCATTCAACAAAATTTCGAATTTAGTGAAGCCGTATCTTTAGTGATTGAATGCAAAGATCAAGCTGAAATTGACTATTACTGGAATGCCATCACCTTACATGGCACTGAAGACCAGTGTAGTTGGTGTAAAGATCAATTTGGTGTCAGTTGGCAAATTGTCCCGCAAAATTTATGGGAAATTTTAACAAATAATCCTCATGCTCTCACCGCATTATTTAAAATGAAAAAACTGATCATTCAGGATTTAATTCAAACAAAATAATTTTTTACAAACAATAATTTGAACACTAAACAGCCACCTTAGGGCTTTCATTTCGATAACTCAATAGGCAGTGCAATTCATCATTTACTAAAAAGAGAGCCATTCAAAATGATTAATTTTAAAAATGTATACAAAAATCGTTTTACTCACTGTCTTTATTTGAGTTTAGGTTGTTTTCCTTTATCGACGTCAGCCGGTTTAGCTGAAATTCAACACCACCCTATAAATGATATTGTGCAACAATATGCAGCCTCTAAAACCACGGCGACTGTAAAGAAAGTAAGTAAGATTGATCAAATGCGGATTATGCATATCGACATTGACTATGTCTATGATGAAGACAAAAAACAACAACAACAGAATATTCAAGCGTTATTAAAACGCATCAATGTGGTTCAACCCAATACCATTTTTTTGCAGGCTTTTGCTGATCCAGATGCCAATGGATCCGCAGATCAAGTTTATTTTAAAAATAGACACATCCCATTAAGAGACAATCTATTTCCCACGCTTGTCAGTCAAATTCGTAGCACAACGCAGGTCAAACATATTTATGCATGGCTGCCGTTAATGGCTTGGGAGTTTCCTAAACGCTACAAGCTTTCCTATGTCTCACACAGTGCAGGCGGAAAGCAAGGTTATATTCGGGTGTCACCATTTGACCCACAAAATCTTAAATATGTCTCTGAAATTTATTTAGATTTCATGCAATCAAACTCAGTCGATGGGATCCTCTATCATGACGATGTGACCCTGAGTGATTATGAAGACTCCTCCAATATCGCAAAAAAAATGTACCAGTCTTGGGGCTTTAATGCTGACCAATTATTAAAACAATCGAAGCATCCGAAACCATCACAATTGGCGAAATTCAAAACAGCCTATTTAGATCAATTTGCAGAAGGCATTAGTAAAATTATTAAACAACAACAACCCAATATGCTCACAGCACGAAATATGTATGCACCTGTAGTATTGGATCCTGAAAGTGAAAATTGGTTTAGCCAGTCTATGCCTAGCACCTATCAATACTATGACTACAATGCCATCATGGCCATGCCGTATATGGAAGAGGCAGATGATCATCAACAATTCTATTTAAACTTAATTCAGCAGAGTAAAAAATACGACCCAACATTGGATCGTACTATTTTTGAACTTCAAGCCGTAAATTGGATCAATAATCAAAAACTTTCAACTCAAGAAATTACCGAAACCATCCAGTTTTTAAAACAGCATGGGGTAAAACATATTGGTTACTATCCTGATGATTTTGTGAATGAACACCCTCAACCGTCTAAGCTGAAATCCGCTTTTTTAACTGATGATTAGCCTCGAAAAATTCAAGCATCCCTTTATCATCATAATAAAGGGTTAGGTTTTTGGCTTGCTGCATCGTTAAAATATCGTCTGTATTGACTTTAAAACTCATCGCCAGCTGTTGTTCATCTACTTCTAACGGCGCAGTACGTCGCTCATCACCAGCAAAGCGAACCCAATTGTAACTTGCCCAAAGGAGCAGCACACAAATAGAGAGTAAAATCATAACCATGATATTCATTAAACTTAATTGACTATTCGGTGCTGCTTGTACCACCATTTGCTGATAAATGGTTTTACCTTCAAACCACCAAAAAAACACTGTTATCAGCGGCATGAACAACCACATAAAAATAAACCAACCTGCAATTTGTAAACTATAGCCCACACTCTTATTGCGTACATATTCAGGTCGGTCAATATATTCAGGAAGCTCTAACTTTGACTCATCTTTAATCAAAAAACGTTCTTTTATATTAGTCATTTTCTGGCTCTCCTCTAAATCCACGGTCTGGGCTAACCCATCGCGCACGTTTTTGAGTTTTGAAAATTGTTTTAGGTAATGCGACAACTGTGGTCAGCATCGTAAGAATCCAGAAGAACAAAGGATACCAAATCACCCAAAAATAGTTCCTGAAGATTCGGTTTTTATCGTATGGCTTATCAATACATAAACTAACAAAGAATTGGATCAGACAGGTCAATCCGAGAATGATCCCATACCATTGAGGAAATAGCGATTGAATTGCCCACTCGCCTGGTAAAGAAAAAAATAGACCATATAAATATAAAACAATAATACCAAACATCACATATGCCCAAAGCACACTGATCATTGACTCCAGTGCAATCGGCCACATACGGCGTAAATTCCATTTAAATAAACGTGGAATATAAGCAAATAAGACTTCAACACCACCCTGAGCCCAGCGCAGACGTTGCTTCCATAACCCCTTTAACGTTTCTGGCATATAGATATAGCACAGTGCTCTGGGTACATATTGCAGTTCCCAATGATCGAACTGCAAACGCCACGACACATCAATATCTTCCGTGATCATATCATCACGCCAATAACCAATGCGGTCTAATGCCGTTTTGCGAAAACCTGCGATTGCTCCCGATATGGTAAAAATACGCCCATAAGTTCGTTGTGCACGTTTAATCAACCCAATAATAGATGAAAATTCACCCACCTGAATTTTACCTAGAATACTAGAGCGGTTCACAATACGCGGATTGCCCGTCACGGCTCCAACCCGAGGATAACTGGTTAAATGGTGCATCATCCATAACACCGCATATGGATGTAACAAGGCATCACCATCAATACAGATCAAATATTCATTTTTACTGACCATCGCTCCGGCACGTAAGGCATAAGCCTTACCTTGGTTTTCAGCCAAATGAACCACTCGAAGCTTTGGATATTGCAATAAAAGTTCATCTAAAATTTCAGCAGTTCCATCTTTACTACCATCATTGACTGCAATGACTTCAAAATTCGGATACTGGGTTTGCATTGCAAATTTAATCGTATCTCTGACCTGTGCTTCTTCATTAAAACAAGGAATAATAATGCTGCAAGCATGCTCACTAGGCTCTGGCAATACAGGTTGTTTACGTTCATGTTTTAAATAAAACCAAATTCCACCGGCAATCCACAGCCAAGCCATAAATAGTGGGTAGAAGAAAGCAAAGCCAAAATAAAAATCGCTGAATTGCAGTAGATTTAAATTTTCCATTATTTTCTCTCCTTAACATTAGCTTGTTCATAAGGATTAAGATAAGTTAATGGACTATTATTCGAGCTTAACTCTCTATAAAGGTTTTCCTGAACACGCTGTCCTTGTGCCAATTGGTAATTATTAATCCCAATTTTTTGTATCGCTAACTTTTTCAACACTTGATAATCGCGTTGATAGCGTTTCCACTCTCTTTTTGATGCATTTGGATCAATGGTAAAACTAAAAATCAAACGTTGCTTTTGTTGATCACTTAACTTTTCCAACTGTTTTTGTACAGCTTTAAATATTTCAGGCTGATTTACTGGGTCAAAATCAAGATATAGATAATCACTATAATTTAAACTATGTTCAAGTAAAGGTTTTAAACCCTCTATATGCTTATCTTTCAAAGTCATTTTTAATGCAGTTTGATAGTTATTACTGATATTCGTATAATATTTTGCCTGGTCTTTGGTTCGCTCTTTAATTTTAAAAACTTGATTAATTTTCTGGATACAAGCTGCATCCCATGTTTTATTTTCAATAGCACATGAAAACTCATCACCTGTTTCTATCATTAACCCTTCAATTGAAGAATTGTTTTTGACCAAATCAGCCGTTAACTCCGCAAGATTTAACCCTTGTTTTGTTTCTAAACTCACTGGTAGCTCTGCATATACACGATTATTAATTCGGGTGCGCGCTTGCCAAACAGTACGATTGAGCAAATCTTGACTCATTTTCAATTGCTGGTTTGGAAAATAAGCAGTATCGATTTTTCCATCACCATTTTGATCAGCCACTGTTTGCAATAAAATAGTATTGCTGCTTAATGAATTGATTTGATTTAAAAATCTCCCCAATTTCTGATCAAAAACTTGATTGTTTGGACTCAGCATTTCTGCCAAATCGAAACGAATAAAACTTTTGCGTTGCTTATAGTCAGCACGCGCAAAAGTCAAAAAATCCATCATTTCCTCATGGATCATTTCAGGTGATGGATTGTTCATAATCAGACCACGTTGATAGGTTGCCCCCGAGTCTGCCAAGGTCGACATACTACCTAAGCTAAAGGACATGGGTAATCCCGCTTTTACCGCAATTTCTTCACTTTCTTTGGTCACAGCCCCATAAGGCCAGAAAATAGCTAAGCTATTAATACCCAGTTCAAAATCTAAAGTTTCCTTCGACCGTTTTAAGTCTGAAAATACCCGATTAGAATAGGCTTCATCAGATTCATAATTAGAAAACATTGGTGAATATTCACGTGTAATTGCAGCAGGCTGCATACTATTTTGTGGATTAGCCACAATACCTTTATGCATATTGTCGGAATGTGAAACAAACTCAGTTAAACCCGACTGTTGCATTTCACGCATCTGATCCCAATTCATCAGATTATGTTCGCCATAAGCTTGATCAGCATCTTTAGTATTACCATTAATCCAGCTGGTTGGAATAGCAAATACTGCTGGAAAATCATACTGCTTCAGCAAAGGAAAAACTCGGGTATAACTGCTTAATGCCCCATCATCAAAAGTTAACAATACCGATTTAGCTGGCAATGGCTTTTTCTTTTGACGAGCTTGCCATACATCTTCTAAACGAATGGGATGCCAACCTTCTTCCTGAATCCAAGCAAAATATTGTGCTAAATTTTTTGTACTAATGGCATAGACATCTCGGTCCCCTGTTCTTGCAACATCATCTCTCACATCATGAAAAGTGAGTGTGACAAATAAATTATCTGATATTTCAGGTGCAGTTTTTGTCACATTCTGAGCCAAACCAACTGTAGGAACCACCAAAACTATTGTTAGAATTGAAGAAAATAAACTTTTTGCAATTTTTTTCATTAAAAATTCCCCTTAAAGCCAAGAGTTGCATAAGTCCTTTTTTCATCCTCCCCATCATATGGATGTGTTCCCCATCCTATGCCATAATTCAAATCCCAAGTTCGAGAAAGTTGCCAATCATGTCGATAAAAAACGTTATAAATCATTTCTGAGGGAAATGATGTTTGTCTAAAAGTGCCTATAGTTGCTTCAAAATGTTGGGTGAAATTTCTGTCATGTCTACGCCAAGTGATCCAGTCATGTTGTAAAGCCAGTTCGACACTATAACTTTCTTTAGGATTAAAATAATCGACCAGTACCTTATCATTTTTACCGTAATAACCCCCTAAAGTAGCACTGGTAATATTATGAGGTGCCGCAAAAATTCGTTGTTTAAGGTAACCTGTGATTTCATGACGTGTGTTACCGTCATCAATATCTGTTAATTGATATGCTGCCCCTGCTTCTTGAGATTCATTTTTTTGCAAGTTCAAGCCAACAGTATAAGATTTCCCCTCATTGCCTTTTTTGATCGCTTGTAATGGGATATCTGCCTGACTATTGAAGCCTAAAACATACTGCAAATGGTCACCCAACCATTGCGACCAATTAAGTTCAACCCCAAAACGATCATTACCTCCATCTACACTTTGAGACAGTAAAATATTTGCAGCCTTACGATGCGATTCCCATTCCAGACCCAGTCCTACGCGTTGATCGTCAATTTTGCCTTCGGTATAGTCAGCCGTACGCAGACTATGATCGACATAAGCACGAAAAGTATCGTAAAACCATGGACTATTAACACGGGTCAAGTAGTCCTGTTCACGACTTCCTTTTAAGCGATTGAGCAAAGCCGTATTATCAGAGTCACTTTTTGAAAAAGTACTCATATGCTGAATCGATGCACGATCACGATCATCGAGTTCTTTTTTGCTCTTTACAACACCCGAATCCCCCGGCATCGCTTCCATGAGATAAGCATTCAGCTTACGCCATTCTGGAATATGACCCAAGGCTTGCATGTTCTGTAAGTTATTGATTCGTATTGCCTGATCAACGGGTTCAACACCATCCCACAGTGCCAAGGTTTCTTCGGAACGCTGTGGTTGTTCACGCCAGCGTTGTACTTGTGCAAGGTGATTTTGATAAATGATATTATTTGGCGCTTTTGCAACCAGTTCTTCAAAATACTTTTCAGCTTTAGCATACTCATGGCGATAAACATAATTGAGACCCACTAAGGCTATATATTCAATACGATCATCATGGGTAACCCTATCAACCCCTTTGGCATTACTATATTGAAAAGTCGGTAATAATTTATCCATAGCTAAAATCAATTGATTCGCTTCTTTATACTTTTCTTGTTCAATTAAGGCGTAATACAAGCCAGAATAAATTTCATAGGTTTGATAGTTCTTTTCCTTCAACAAATTTTTATAGAGTGCTTCAGCCAATTTAGGTTGCCGATCTTTTAGGTAGGCATCCGCAATTGATTGACGTACATAAGGAGGCATTTTATCAATCGGTATGCCAACTTTTGGAATTTGCTCAAGTACTTTTCCAGACAAATTTCGCTCATTTAAAGCATAGATATATTCATAGTAGAATTGACGTCTAATATTTTGATCATTAGGCAGTTGTGATTCAAATTTCGCCATATCGGCGAGAACTTGATTAAGCTGTTTATATGCAATATTCCCACGATCACGATAAGTTAAAACCTTGTAATACTGCACTGCATTTTGAATACGTTGGGTGAATTCACTAATCTTGGCACTCGCTCTAAGTTGAGGCTGTTTTCTGAGTACTTCATTATCTTGAATATATTTTTCAGCCTTAGCATAGTCAGCATTTGCCATAAGTGCCAATACATACTGTTCTTGCGTACTGCTATTGGGATTCTTTTCAACGGCTAGGCTCGCTGCATTCAATGCTTCAATTGGCATATCTAACATGCGATAAGCATAAGCGAGTTGTGCTAAATAGTCAGGGTCAATATAGTTGATATCAAGCGGAGCCAATGTTTCTTTCGATTGAAGGGTTTTTCCTGCTTCTGCCTGTAAGACCCCGATCCACACCCTCCACATTTGATTTTGATCGTTCTCGGCGAATTTTTTTGCCCACTGTTCTGCTAATTCAAATTTTTTCAAATCTCGTAATGCTTTAATAACATTAACTTTTCCATATTCTGGAAATTGTGCAGTTTGTATGCCATCTAAGTATTTAACATCAGATTCTACAAATTTTTTATTTTCATAGGCAATTACAACAAAATCAGCAATCAATTTCTGATCATCGGGTTGCTGCATGAGTAATTGTCTAAGGTTTTGCAAACCCGCATCCACTTGCCCTTGCTTAATTAAACTTACTACTTCTTCACGTTGCAGAGCAGAGTCCTTATATAACAATTCTGCATGCAACAATGTAGAAAACAGTAAAGTTCCACAGGATAGAGTAAGTATATTTAATTTAGAATTCATCTTATTCATAGTTAAAGTACTCTTAATTCATTGTTATTAATTGTTGTATTCCCTTATAAACAATACGCTTAAACCTAATAACATCAATCATTTTTCATGTTTAGTTTTGTATTTTTATTAACCAATATGATACATGTCACATTAACTTAACACTGTAAGACATCTATATTTTTCTAATTTTATATTTTCTAAAAAAGTGTTTTATTTAGGAGCTGTTAACATTGCAGCCATGCATTGCATGATTCGCTAAATTCATCATTTTAAATTCCATCATCCGCTATTGCGCTATCACACTATAAATATCAACTAATAAAAAACCCTCAATTGATTGAGGGTTTTTATTACTTTTTGAATGATTAAAGCAAACCTTTTTCCTTCAGTACCGCATACATGGTCGAACCGAGTTCTGCTGGACTACGCGTATAAGCCATACTCGCTTTTTCAAAGGCCGCAAATTTTTCTTCCGCAGTCCCTTTACCCCCTGAAATAATTGCGCCAGCATGCCCCATACGCTTGCCTTTAGGCGCAGTCACCCCTGCAATATAACCCACGACTGGTTTAGTCACATTGGATTGAATATATTCCGCAGCTTCTTCTTCCGCAGTACCACCAATTTCACCAATCATAATAATGGCTTCGGTTTGTGGATCTTCTTGGAACAATTTCAAGCAATCAATTTGATTCATACCCGGAATTGGATCTCCACCAATACCAATACAGGTTGACTGACCTAAACCAAGCTTGGTGGTTTGCGATACCGCCTCATAAGTCAATGTGCCTGAACGCGAGATAATGCCGATTTTACCGGCCTGATGAATATGTCCCGGCATAATGCCGATTTTACATTCACCCGGAGTGATAATGCCCGGACAGTTTGGCCCAATTAGGCGCACGTTATTACCATATGTTTCAAGGTAACGTTTTGCTTTAAGCATATCTAAAGTCGGTACGCCTTCAGTAATCACCACAATCAATTCAACACCTGAATCCACTGCTTCCACAATTGAATCCAATACAAATGGTGCAGGAACATAAATCACGGAAGCATCCGCACCGGTCGAATTAACTGCTTCTTTCATGGTATTAAACACAGGAAGATCTAAATGAACCTGACCACCCTTGCCGGGTGTTACACCACCAACCACTTTTGTCCCGTAATCGAGGGCTTGTCCTGAATGAAAAGTACCATTTTTACCGGTAAAGCCTTGTACCAATACTTTGGTGTTTTTATTTACTAATACGCTCATGATTGATACTCCTTACGCTTTCACTGCAGCAACAACTTTTTCTGCGGCATCAGCAAGCCCATTCGCAGAAATTAATTTCAAACCCGATTCATCCAGTAATTTTGCACCTAACTCTGCATTGTTGCCTTCTAAGCGAACCACCACAGGTACAGTCACATTTACCTCTTGAACCGCTGCAATAATTGCTTCAGCAATCATGTCACAACGTACAATTCCACCAAAGATATTGATCAGAACCGCTTGAACTGAGGTATCTGATAAAATAATTTTAAAAGCTTCAATCACACGTTCTTTGGTTGCACCTCCTCCCACATCAAGGAAGTTTGCAGGCTGACCACCATACAATTTAATGATGTCCATGGTCGCCATCGCCAAACCCGCACCATTGACCATACAACCAATATTGCCTTCAAGCGCTACATAGTTCAGGTCAAACTCAGATGCTTTTAGCTCGCGCTCATTTTCTTGCGACTTGTCACGTAGCGCGGCAATCGCAGGTAAACCATACAATGCATTCGAGTCGATCCCCACTTTGGCATCGACACACAGAATGTCACCATTTTCACGTACAGATAATGGGTTAATTTCAAACAAAGCAAAATCATTTTCAATAAATGCTGCATAAGCCGCAGTCATTACTTGAACAAATTGATTGATTTGTCCATGTTTTAAATTCAGTGCAAAAGCGACTTCACGCGCTTGAAA
This sequence comes from Acinetobacter bohemicus ANC 3994, assembly GCF_000367925.1. Lineage (GTDB taxonomy): Bacteria > Pseudomonadota > Gammaproteobacteria > Pseudomonadales > Moraxellaceae > Acinetobacter > Acinetobacter bohemicus. The sequence goes on along the minus strand of NZ_KB849176.1, from coordinate 346,881 downwards.
TGGCAACAATCCAACCAATGGATCCACTTCAACTTTAATAATTTTTTCAGGCGTTTCTTCAGCGACTTTTTCAATTTCGACACCACCTTCAGTCGATGCCATAAATGTGACTCGACGACTCGAACGATCAACCACTGCGCCTAAATAAAGTTCGCGTTCAACAGGATAAACATCTTCACAAACAAGAATACTATTTACTGGTTGGCCATTGGCATCCGTTTGGTAGGTTACTAAACGCGTACCAATAATTTGATTGGCATAATCAGCAGCTTCTGAAGCCGACTTCACTACTTTTACACCGCCCGCTTTGCCTCGACCGCCAGCATGTACTTGGGCTTTCATTACCGCAAATTTACCACCGAGTTGCTCAAAAGCTTTTACGGCTTCTTCTGCATTTGTTGCGAGTACACCTTCTTGAACTGGCATACCATATTTTTTTAATAACGCTTTTGCTTGATACTCATGTAAATTCATTGAATAACCTTTTATTACTTCTTCGCTTTGTTATGAACCACCAATACCCAGACATCCGTCAAAGCAGCACTGGCATTTTTTAAAATCTTTCTTATCTTTATTTTTAGATGATTGTTCCAATAAAAACAACCACCAAATGTAAAAAGAGCGACCTAAGCCGCTCTTTTTTGAATCTTATTTGCGTTTACGCTGAATCGCGTGAATCGCACGTCCATCTACTGCAAGTGCAGCTTCATGAACCACTTCAGAGAATGTTGGGTGACCAAAAGTCATCAACTGTAAATCTTCAACAGAAGATACAAACTCAAGTGCAATCATACCTTGGTGTACGATATCAGACGCAGCAGGTCCAATCACGTGCATACCCAGTAAACGATCTGTTTTCGCATCAGCAACAAACTTCACGAAACCAGCATTTTCACCAGCAGCCATTGCACGGCCGTTTGCAGCGAAACCGAATTGACCGGTTTTTACTTCGTGACCTTTCTCGATCGCTTGCTGTTCTGTTAAACCGACCCACGCCGCTTCTGGGTGTGTGTAGATTACAGAAATGATGGTGTCATAGTTCACTTGAGCCGCATGACCGTGAATACGTTCAACAGCCATTACGCCTTCTTCCATTGCTTTATGCGCAAGCATTGGACCACGTACTAAGTCACCAATTGCATATACACCTTCAACAGAAGTCGCACACCAATCGTTCACTTCAACTAAACCACGTTCAGTTAGTTTAATACCACAATCATCAGCCAATAAGCCTTCAGCATAAGCACGACGGCCTACACAAACGATCAACTTATCAAATACTTGAGTTTTTTCTTCGCCGCCTTGAGTATATTTAACAGTCACTTCAGAACCGTTAACTTCTGTGCCAGCAACTTTAGCGCCAACACGGATATCAAGACCTTGTTTAGTCAACAGTTTTTGGTAGTCTTTTGCCAAGGCTTTATCAGCCATTGGTAAGAATGCATCCATTGCTTCAAATACAACAACTTCAGCACCCAAACGACGCCAAACAGAACCTAGCTCTAGACCAATCACACCTGCACCAATCACACCTAAACGCTTAGGTACTTCTTGGAATTCTAGTGCGCCAGTTGAGTCAACAATGATGTTTTGATCAACTGATGCTGATGGGATGTTAATTGGCACAGAACCCGTTGCAAGAATCACGTACTTAGGCTCTAAAACTTGAGTTTCACCTTCGTGAGATACAAATTCTACTTTTTTACCTGCAAGTAATTTACCTGTACCTTTTAACCACTCGATACCGTTACCTTTTAGAAGGCCATCAATACCCATGGTCAATTGGTCAACAATTTTGTCTTTACGTGCAAGTAATTTTGCAAGATCAAACTTCACGTCACCTGTGGTAATACCGTGGTCATCTAAGTGATGCACTGTATCTTCATAACGATGTGAAGAGTCAAGCAACGCTTTCGATGGGATACAACCCACGTTTAAGCATGTACCACCTAAAGATGGTTTACCTTTATGAATGCGTTTTTCAATACAAGCAACTTTAAAACCAAGTTGAGCAGCACGAATCGCCGCTTCATAACCACCTGGTCCACCGCCGATCACAACAAGATCAAACTGTTGAGACATTTTTATCTCCATTTAATCCCCCTAAATCCCCCCTTTTTCTAAGGAGGACTCTCCCCTCTTTCATAAAGAGGAGTTAGGGGAGATTTATCATAAATTAGTTATAGGTCAAGAATAAGTCGAGCTGGCTCTTCTAACAATTCTTTAATTGCTACAAGAAAACCTACAGCTTCTTTACCATCGATTAAACGATGGTCATAAGAAAGCGCTAAGTACATCATTGGCAAGATTTCGACTTGACCATTTACAGCCATCGGGCGCTCTTGGATTTTATGCATACCCAAAATCGCTGTTTGTGGCGTATTCAAGATCGGAGTCGATAATAATGAACCGAAAGTACCACCATTAGTAATAGTGAACGTACCGCCAGTCATATCTTCAATACCCAATTTACCATCACGCGCTTTACCAGCGTATGCACGGATACCATTTTCAACTTCAGCATAGTTCATGCGGTCTGTATCACGTAATACAGGAACCACTAAACCACGTTCAGATGAAACGGCAACACCGATGTCATAATAACCATGATAAACAATATCATCGCCATCAATCGATGCATTTACCGCTGGGTAGCGTTTAAGTGCTTCGGTTGCAGCTTTCACAAAGAATGACATAAAGCCAAGACGTGCACCGTGACGCTTTTCAAACGCATCTTTAAATTGTGCACGCATTTCCATGATTGGTTTCATGTTCACTTCGTTAAACGTCGTCAACATTGCCGTTTGTTGCGTAGCAGCAAGCAAACGTTCAGCAACACGCTTACGTAAACGCGTCATCGGAACGCGTTTTTCGATACGTTCGCCAACCGCTACGCTTAACGGTGCAGCAGCAGGAATAGCTGGTTTAGTTTGATGATTCGCAACATCTTCTTTAGTGATGCGACCACCACGACCAGTACCCGCAACATCACCAGCAGCAATGCCAGTTTCAGTTAACGCTTTACGTACCGCAGGTGCTTGATCAGAAACTTGTTGAGCACGTTCAACCACAGGCGCAGCGCCTGCTTCAGTTTGAGACGCAGCTTGTTCAACATTTGCTTGAACGGCTTGAGTTTGCGCAGCGCCAGAAACAGCACCTTCTTCAAACTGAGCAATCACTTCGCTTGATAGAACTGTATCGCCTTCACCTTTAATGATTGTAACAAGCGTACCATCAGCAGGAGCAACAACTTCTAAAACAACTTTATCAGTTTCAATATCACAGATGACTTCATCACGTGATACTGCTTCACCCGGTTGTTTGTGCCAAGTTGCAATTGTTCCGTCAGCAACTGACTCTGGGAATACCGGTGCTTTAATTTCGGTTGCCATTATTTAGAATCTCCTGATTGTTCAGCTACGATCGCAAGTGCGTCATTAACGAGCTGAGCTTGTTGTTTTGCATGTAAGTATGGTGAACCACAAGCTGGCGCAGCAGAAGCTGGACGGCCTGCATAGCTAATATGAACTTGTTTACCCGTTTTCATCACATCATCATACAAACGAGGTGCGATGAATAACCAAGCACCTTGGTTTTTCGGTTCTTCTTGCGTCCAAACGATTTCTTTTACATTCGGATAAGAAGCAAATACTTCAGCAATACGTTGTTCTGGGTACGGATACAATTGTTCAATACGAACGATTGCAGTGTTGTTAAGTTCTTCTACACGACGTTTTTCAAGTAAGTCGTAGTAAACTTTACCACCACAAAGTACCAAACGCGTTACGTCTGCTTTGTTGATTTGATCCACTTCATCAATCACAGTCTGGAATGTGCCAGTTGCAAGTTCTTCTAAAGTAGAGGTTGCAAGCTTATGACGAAGCAATGACTTCGGTGAAGTCACGATCATTGGTTTACGAATTGGACGAATTGCTTGACGACGCATGGCATGGAAAATCTGTGCAGGCGTTGTCGGTGTAATCACTTGCATGTTGTCTTCAGCACAAAGCTGTAAGAAACGTTCTAAACGTGCAGATGAATGCTCCGGACCTTGACCTTCAAAACCGTGTGGAAGCAATAATGTTAAACCACAAACACGTTCCCACTTGGTTTCACCAGAAGCGATAAATTGGTCAATCACTACTTGCGCACAGTTTGCGAAGTCACCGAATTGTGCTTCCCAAATAATCAAGCTTTTCGGTAAAGTCGTTGAATAACCGTATTCAAATGCCAACACCGCCATTTCTGACAATAGTGAGTCATAAATAGCCGTACGTGGTTGGTTTTCTTTCAAGTTACATAATGGAATGTAAGTTGAACCATCCACTTGGTTATGCAATTTTGCATGACGATGCGAGAATGTACCACGGCCAACGTCTTCACCAGTTAAACGGAATAAGTAGCCTTCATCCAAAACAGTCGCATAAGCTAAAGTTTCAGCAGCACCCCAGTTTAATGGGATTTCACCCGTTTGCATCTTCAAGCGATCATCAATCACTTTAGACACCTGACGTTGCATCACGAAGCCTTCTGGAAGCTCGCGCATTTTCGTGCCAAGCTCTTTCAAACGCTCGATTGGGAAAGTGGTATCCCAGTCATCTGTATAATCGTGACCCAAATAAGGCGTCCAATCGACAAACATTTTTTCGTTTGGTTCAAGTACCAATGCATTGGCAACGTGTTTGCCCGCTTCTAAATCTGCACGGTAATCTTCTACCATTTGATCTGCTGCTGCACGATCTAATACATTTTGCTGTACCAATTGATCCGCATAAAGCGTACGTGTAGTCGCTTTTTTGTTAATCACTTGATACATCATAGGTTGAGTTGCAGCAGGCTCATCCGCTTCGTTATGACCACGACGACGGTAGCAGAACATGTCAATCACAACATCCTTACGGAAGGTATGACGGAAATCATGTGCCAATTGAGCAACAAACAATACAGACTCAGGATCATCACCATTGACATGGAAGATCGGTGCCTGAATCATTTTCGCGATATCGGTACAGTATTCTGTAGAACGCGCATCACGTGGGTCAGATGTGGTAAAACCAACTTGGTTGTTCACCACAATATGAACTGTACCACCAACGGTATAACCACGTGTTTGTGACATTTGGAAGGTTTCTTGGTTAACACCTTGACCTGCAAATGCCGCATCACCATGAACAATCACTGGTAATACGTCATCACCGCCAATGTCTTTACGACGTACTTGACGTGCACGTACAGAACCTTCAACTACTGGTCCAACGATTTCTAAATGCGATGGGTTAAACGCCAATGCCAAGTGAACTTCGCCACCCGGTGTCATCACATTTGAAGAGAAACCTTGGTGATATTTAACGTCGCCAGAACCTTTCTTATGAATTGATTTACCTTCAAACTCACCAAATAAATCAGCAGGGTTTTTACCCATAATGTTTACAAGTAAGTTTAAACGTCCACGGTGTGGCATACCAATCACGACTTCTTTACAACCTACAGCACCTGCACGTTGAATCAGTTCGTTGACCATTGGAATGAAAGACTCACCGCCTTCAACACCAAAACGTTTAGCGCCAACATATTTATTGCCTAGGAATTTTTCTAGACCTTCAGCAGCGGTTAAGCGTTCTAAAACATGTTTTTTCTGGTCAGCAGTAAAGCCAAATTGACCTTTAGCACCTTCAAGACGTTGTTGAATCCAGCGTTTTTCTTTGGTATCAACAATATGCATGTATTCAACACCAATAGAAGCACAATATGTTGCTTCCATTGCGTTAACCATTTCGCCTAAAGTCGCTTCAGACTTCCCTAGAGCAAGGTTACCTGCATTAAAGACGGTATCTAAATCTGATTTCGTTAAACCATGTGAAGCAAGATCTAAATCTGGAACATCTTCACGTTTAGCCAAACCTAAAGGATCTAATTTTGCTTTTTGATGACCACGATTACGATAAGCAGCAATAAGTTGTAAAACGCCAATTTGACGACGTTCATGTTCAGAACTTACAGCACTTTGAACAACAGGTTGAACGCGACTTGAATTGCGACCTAATAAAAGGAATTGCTCACGTACATTGCTATGTGGTTGATCACCTTTAGGGAATTTATCGAAATATTCGCGCCAGTCCGACCCTACAGAATCTGGTGACGTCAAATAATGTTCATAAAGTTCTTCAATATACGCTGCACTGTCAGCGGAAAGTTCAGTGTCAAGACGCAGTGCGTCAGCAACTTCTTGCATTTGTGGACCCATTTCCTATTGCAAAAACATTTCAGGATGCTTTTTAAGCGAACCCATGATTAATAATGTCAAATTGGTAATATGACATTAATCCCCCACAAGGCATAAGCCATGGGGCGTTATCACTACATCAGGAATAACCCAATGTGAACAATGAATCATAACGCCCCTCAGCGGCATCATCACTCATTAAAATACTCGACCAAAATCGAGCAATTTTTTGCAAATCGACTTAGAAAAAATAAGCACGCGACTTAATTTTTCTAAAGCGATTTATCTTTTTTTTTAAATCTCTCTCACAATCTAGAATGTTGAAAAAACATACATAAACTCAGTACTTTTTTCACCTATAGCTTGGTGTTAAATCGTAACATGTTCTCTAGTTACGATTAATTTTTTTGACACATACCTCTCATAAACTTGCGAAATACATAACCATTATTTCCATCTAATATATGGTGCTTTATCTAATAATTAGATTCAATGTAGACCATAGTCCTACACCACCAAATCACAGATAACAAAAGAGAGCACAATATTTAAACCCGCTCTCTTCATTTACGTTATATGGTAACATTTTAACAGCAACTTTGCAGATTCGAGCTCAAGATTAACGCCTTAATTGCCGATTCGAACAACTTCACAACAATTAAATTGGTTTTTAGTCAGTTTTAGCTTTAATTTTAAGCCCTTCAAATAAACACTCAAAAAAATCTACTTCAGCATAAGTATTTTCACATGTATCTTTTTTATACAACAGCATCAATCACAACAATATTAAAAGCATAAAAAAAGCACACCAGATGGTGTGCTTTTTTTAACTGATGCAGATTAGCCCGCTTGATCTAACAACATACTACGGATGTGACCGATTGCTTTAGTTGGATTTAGACCTTTAGGACAAACTGATACACAGTTCATAATCCCTTTACAACGGAACAACGAGAACGGGTCGTCAAGACGCGATAAACGGTCTTGAGTTGCTGTATCACGTGAATCGATGATAAAACGATATGCATTTAACAATGCTGAAGGACCCAAGAATTTATCTGGGTTCCACCAAAATGATGGGCATGAAGTTGAACAACATGCACAAAGAATACATTCGTATAAACCATCTAAATGTTCACGCTCTTCAGGAGACTGTAAACGCTCTTTTGGTGGTGCAGGTTGGTTGTTGATTAGGAATGGCTGGATTTTGTCATACTGATCGTAGAACTGATTCATATCCACAACTAAATCTTTAACCACTGGCAAACCCGGTAAAGGACGAACAGTAATCACTTCTGGTAAATCATTTAGGTTCAAAAGACACGCTAAACCATTTTTACCATTAATGTTCACACCATCCGAACCACAAATACCTTCACGGCATGAGCGGCGGAATGTTAATGATTCATCCTGTACTTTCAATGCAAGAAGCGCATCAAGCAACATACGGTGCTTATCAGTCAACTCCAGCTTGAAAGTTTGCATGTACGGTGCTTTATCCTTATCAGGATCGTAGCGGTAGATATTAAATGTACGAGTACCTCTACTCATCTTACTTCTCCCAATTAGAATGTACGTGGTTTAGGTGGAATTGCAGCAACTGACAATGGCTTGTAACGCACTGGCTTGTACTCAAGACGGTTGTCTGATGAATACCACAAAGTATGTTTCATCCACTCATCATCACGACGACCATAAGGATAAGCTGGGTGATCAGGCGACTCTTCAAAGTCTACAACTGTATGCGCACCACGACACTCTTTACGAGCAGCAGCTGAAATCAATGTCGCTTTAGCAACTTCATACAAGTTTTCAACTTCTAAAGCTTCTACACGCGCAGTGTTAAATACTTTAGATTTGTCTTTCAAGTGAATGTTGCGTACACGTGGTTCAATCGCAAGAATTTGCTTCACACCTTCTTCAAGAAGTGCAGTTGTACGGAATACACCAGCATGGTCTTGTACGATGTCACGGATTGCATCTGCAACTTCTTGTGCATTTTCGCCTGTTGTTGAGTCATCCAATTTACGGATACGTGCAACAGTTTGCTCAAGTACAGTGGTAGGAAGTGGCTGGTATTGATCACCGTGGTGTTTAGTCACATAGTCGATGATGTGCTCACCCGCAGCTTTACCAAATACAACCAAGTCAAGTAATGAGTTCGTACCTAGACGGTTTGCACCATGTACAGATACGCAAGAACACTCACCAATTGCATAGAAGCCTTTAACAGGTTTCGTAAAGTTACGATCGCCCGCATTAGTCGAATAGATATCGCTATCTTTGTCATAATGAGCTGTAAATGCTTCAGTTTCAGAACCTTCAGGTAACACCACTTGACCATGGATATTCGTTGGAATACCACCCATTTGATAATGGATTGTTGGTACAACTGGAATTGGTTCTTTAGTGATGTCAACGTTCGCGAACTTCTTACCAATCTCAAATACAGATGGAAGACGTTTCATGATCGTTTCAGCACCCAAGTGCGTCATATCAAGCAAAATGTAGTCTTTCTTCGGACCACAACCACGACCTTCTTTAATTTCTTGGTCCATAGAACGTGATACGAAGTCACGTGGCGCCAAGTCTTTTAAAGTTGGTGCATAGCGTTCCATGAACGGCTCGCCAGCATCGTTACGAAGGATTGCACCCTCACCACGACAACCTTCAGTTAACAATACACCCGCACCCGCAACACCTGTTGGGTGGAACTGCCAGAATTCCATATCTTGCAATGGAATACCTGCACGCGCAGCCATACCAAGGCCATCACCCGTGTTGATGTAAGCGTTAGTAGATGCACGGTAAACACGACCCGCACCGCCTGTAGCAAACAATGTCGCTTTGGCTTGGAATACTGCAATTTTACCCGTTTCTTGATCAATTGCTGTTACACCAAGAACATCACCTGCTTCGTTACGAATCAGATCAAGTGCGATCCATTCAACAAAGAATTGTGTACCCATTTTCACATTGCTTTGATAAAGCGTGTGAAGAAGTGCGTGACCTGTACGGTCAGCAGCAGCACATGCACGTGGAACCGCTTTTTCACCGTAGTTTGCAGAGTGACCACCGAATGGACGTTGGTAAATCGTACCGTCTGCGTTACGGTCAAATGGCATACCCAAGTGTTCTAACTCATAAACCACTTGCGGCGCTTCACGAGTCATAAACTCGATTGCATCTTGGTCGCCTAACCAGTCAGAACCCTTAACTGTGTCGTAGAAGTGGTAGTGCCAGTTGTCTTCTTGCATGTTACCAAGAGATGCACCAATACCACCCTGCGCTGCAACAGTGTGCGAACGTGTTGGGAATACTTTAGTTAAAACAGCAACTTTCAAACCCGCTTGAGCAAGTTGGTAAGACGCGCGCATACCTGAACCACCACCACCAACGATGACTGCATCGAAAGTTTCGTGTGGAATATTTGTGTAATCTTCTTTAGGGGTTATAGCGCCCATGACATTTTCCTATCAATTCGCCCAAAAAATCTGGATTGCCCAGATTGCATATGCAAATACAGCAATAATGACTGCTGAAGTCAGTACAAGGCGTAAACCTGAAGCTGAAGGACCCATTTGACGAGTAGTCACATAATCCGTGAATACCTGCCACATACCAATCCATGCATGCGCAACTAGAGATAAGACTGCCAATAAAGATAAAATCTTCATCGGTAATGTCATCATAAAGCCATACCACTGTTCAAAGTTGAATCCACCATTACACAGGATCCAACCAAATACCACAACGGTATAAACAGCCAGTACAACAGCACTCAAACGCTGGATAAACCAATCGCGAGAACCTGAACCCGAAAAACCAGTAGCACTTTTCATTAGAGTACGATCCATACAAATGCTGCAACAATACCAATTGCAGACAAAATTAATGCGATAGTAGATGCTACTCGGCCACTTTGCAGTTCTTCAGCAATACCTTGGTCAGCAAGTAAATGCTTAACACCTGCAATAAAGTGGAAAATTAAGCCGGCTACAAATACCCATACGATAAAGCGCACAATGAAGCCACCAAGGATTGCTTGAACTTGAGCAAAACCTTCAGCAGAAGACAATGATTTGTCTAAAAGCCACAAAAGTACCGGTACGAGTAAAAATACGATGACGCCAGAGAGGCGGTGTAGAATTGATGCAATAGCCACAGGGGATTTTAAGTTTACTTCTAAAACTTGACCCATGGACAAATTGACAGGTCTGTTGCTTTTCACAGCGGGCATCCTGTAAGTAAAAACTCCATCCGGAGTTTGTTGGAATTAATTCGAAGGAAAGCTAGCATTTTTAGGTAATTGCTATCTCCAGCAACGCCTAAACTTAAAACGACACTGAATTATAAAACGTCAACTATCAAAATACAAACAATCAAAGACCGCTTTTTGAATAAAAATATATAAACAAGAATCATTAACAATAACAAACATTCTATATAAACCAATAATTTAGCTTTAATTCATAGCTATACCCTTGGTTTTTATAAGTAAACCATCCAGCCCACACCCTTTTAGTGACCTCTATGCACCACTCGAATTTAGACTAAAGATATTAAGAATATCCACTCTCACATCTATGTGCTTTCATTTATATGGGAGGACTTGCATTTCCTATCAAAATGTTCACTATTTATTTTTAGAGATAATTTAGATATATAACCAAATGAAATAATGACTTAGCTACAAATAAATATGATTAAATTATGCTAGCGAATGAATTTAAACTTAAAAAAATTGCAAAAAATGACGCATTTAGATTAAATTTTAATCAACTTGCAATTCTCAATGAGTCATTTTTTAACCAATCAAACACAGTAAATGCATTCGAATTTAATGCCAAATAAGGCAACAAAATGAAATATTATTTGAACAAAAATGAATGTAAGTTATGAAAATTAGATAGATTTCGTAAAAAGGGATTAGCACCATTTGTTCAAAAAATAGAACCAGTATTTTTTTATAAACATTTACAATTAAAGCTATATTTATATTTTTTTCTGCACCAAGCGAATAATTTCACTTATTATAGCGCGTCGGTGCTGTGATTTTATTCATTTTTTATTTTAGGGACAATAAACTAAACCTCTGTGAGGGCATCAGTTTTATCCATAAGTATAATTGACAAAATTTCAGTACTCACTAATCTTATAGCAAATTTTTGATCCATCTGATTCGCGCATTATAAAGATGAGTACTACGAGTCGGATAAAACACTCACCAGGACAGGAGATCGATTAAATGTCTGACGCAACTGGCAAAAAAGCCGTTTTACAGCTTGATGGCAAAGAAATTGAATTACCAATTTACAGCGGCACATTGGGCCCAGATGTAATCGACGTTAAAGATGTGTTGGCCGCAGGTCACTTTACTTTTGATCCTGGTTTTATGGCGACAGCTGCATGTGAATCTAAAATCACATTCATCGATGGTAACAAAGGTATTCTTTTACACCGTGGTTACCCGATTGACCAACTTGCAACTAAAGCAGACTACCTAGAAACTTGCTACTTATTGTTAAACGGCGAACTTCCAACAGCTGAACAAAAAGTAGAATTTGATGCTAAAGTTCGTAACCATACGATGGTTCATGATCAAGTTAGCCGCTTCTACAATGGTTTCCGTCGTGATGCTCATCCAATGGCGATCATGGTTGGTGTTGTAGGTGCGCTTTCTGCGTTCTATCACAACAGCTTAGACATTGAAAATGTTGATCACCGTGAAATTACAGCAGTTCGCTTGATTGCTAAAGTTCCTACGCTTGCTGCATGGAGCTACAAATACACAGTGGGTCAACCATTCATGTATCCGCGTAACGACTTAAGCTACGCTGAAAACTTCCTCTACATGATGTTTGCTACTCCAGCAGATCGTGATTACAAAGTTAACCCTATTCTTGCTAAAGCAATGGACCGTATCTTTACGCTTCATGCTGACCATGAACAAAATGCGTCTACATCGACTGTACGTTTAGCTGGTTCTACTGGTGCTAATCCTTACGCATGTATCGCTGCGGGTATCTCGGCACTTTGGGGCCCTGCTCACGGCGGCGCGAACGAAGCTGTTCTTAAGATGCTTGATGAAATCGGCACTGTAGAAAATGTTGCTGAGTTCATGGAAAAAGTAAAAACTAAAGAAGTTAAACTGATGGGCTTCGGTCACCGCGTTTATAAAAACTTCGATCCACGTGCAAAAGTAATGAAAGAAACGTGTGACGAAGTACTTAGTGCGCTAGGTATTAACGATCCACAACTTGCACTTGCTATGGAACTTGAACGTATTGCGTTGTCTGACGAATACTTCATCAAACGTAACTTATACCCTAACGTAGACTTCTACTCAGGTATCATCCTTAAAGCGATTGGTATCCCAACAGAAATGTTTACAGTAATCTTCGCTCTTGCACGTACAGTTGGCTGGATCAGCCACTGGTTAGAAATGCACAGCGGCCCTTACAAAATCGGTCGTCCACGTCAACTTTACACTGGTGAAGTTCAACGTGACATCGCAGGTCGTTAATTCTTAAGAATTATTCGATTTAAAAAACCACCCTTTGGGGTGGTTTTTTAATGTTCAAAAACATATCAACAATATATCAACACTTCATTTATCAATGAACAATATCGTAGTGCTGTAAATTCATTTCTTTAAGTTGTTGTTTTAACTTAGCCAACGACCAAGGCCAAGCGGCAAAGTTACGTCCATGTGCATCTAAGTAATAGCTTTTACAGCCACCACTATTAAATACAGTGGTTTGTAGCTGCTTTTGCAACTTAAAATTATGTTTGCGCACCACCTCTTTTTTTATTTCAAAACGAATAAATTTCAGACTTTTCATTTTCACCAAAGCACTGACGATATAGTCCAGTTGTGCTTCTGCAATCCCAATAAATGAATCATAGACCAAAATATTGGGACCCAGTACCAGAAAGGCATTTGGCACACCTTCAATACTGGTGCCTAAAAAAGCCTCTGGGGAACTGTCTTTCCACAAATCCGCAAGTAACTGCCCTTCAGCATTCCTCACCCGCTTTCCAACTGGAGGATGAGACACTTCAAAACCAGTGCCCCAAATAATGACATCCACATCATGTCGCTCACCATTAGCAGCAATCACAGTATTGCCCTCTACCTCAACCAAACCATATGGAATGAGATGCGTATTGTCTGCTTGCAATGCTGGATAATAATTATTGGCAAACAATAATCGCTTACAGCCAATCGAAAAATTAGGGGTGACATTTTTACGTAATTGTCGATCTGGAATTTGCCAACTCAATAATTTCCGACTCAGAAAATTAACCGGTTCTAAAACTTTTGGATTACGTAAACCAAAGTTAATAATATTTAATGAACTCGCGACCACCCCACGCCATTTCTGCTGAATTGCTGGTATTTTTTCAACCAAAAGCTTGCCTTTTTCACCCAATGGGAAATCTGGTTTAGGTAATACCCATGGTGCAGTACGCTGAAAGATAAACAATTCACTCGCCAAAGGTTGAATTTGTGGCACAAATTGAATGGCGGATGCCCCTGTTCCAATCACAGCAATTCGCTTCGCTGTTAAATCACAATCATGATTCCATCGTGCAGAATGAAACATTTCACCTTTAAAAGTTTCAATTCCCTTAAGTTTAGGCATTGAAGGCTCCGTAATCGGACCTGTGCTAAAAATCACAGTTTTGGCCTGATAAGTCCCTTTTTGTGTTTCTAGCTGCCACAGATGTTTGTCCTCATCCCACTTCGCATTCATGAGTTCATTATTAAATTCGATCTTTTGCTTGAGATCGAACTGATCTACAACATCTTCCAAATAACTTAAGATTTCAGGTTGCTTGGCAAATAAATGACTCCATTTATAACTCGGTGCAAATGAAAATGAATACAATGCCGATGGCACATCACAACCACATCCCGGATAGGTATTTTCACGCCACGCCCCACCGACACGATCCGCTTTTTCGATCACAATGTAATTATCATAGCCAACTTTATTGAGTTTTACCGCAGCAGCAATTCCGGAAATTCCAGCTCCCACAACAATCGTGTCATACACATGACTAGGCAGCTGCACATTGTGATCTGTTGTATTTTTAGCTTTAGCTGAGCTACGCTTTTTAGTGGGTTTTGTTATGGTTTTCTTTAAATTTTGCACTGTATCTACGTCAGCATTTTTTAAATTGACATCAAGTTCAGTTTTAATATTCATTTTTTAACCTTCTTATTTTTTTATGTATTTATTAAATATTGGATAGCCCATGCCAAGCAGTTTTGCATACAAGCTAGGTGCAGCACGCTTCATCCACCAGAACAATTTTGCATCAGGTTGAGGAATGGTGTAAAGCCGACCCGCATCTAAATTATTCAGCGTTTTAATCACTACTTGATCAGTGGTGGTAAAAGCATGATTCATCAACAAATGATCTGCCCGCTCTGAATAATGACTCGGTAAGCGTCCATTTTTCATAATATTGGTCGGTACTAAGGTTGGGCAAAGCACATTGACCCGAATTTTTGCACCACGTAATTCTGCTGACAGCGTTTCTGACAAAGCCAACACACTCGATTTAGTTACGTTATAAGCAGTCATTTCAGGTGCGGCAGTAAAGCCTGCCGCAGAAGCCACATTAATAATTGCACCATAACCTTGTTGTTTAAATTTAGGCACAAAGTAGTGACAACCATAAATCACACCCCATAAATTGACCTGCATACACCATTGCCAATCCTCCAGCGAGACTTCATCAAACTTACCACCTAAACCCACGCCCGCATTATTAATCAGCAAGGTTACGGAGTGTTTCATCAATTGCTCGGCTTGATCAGCCAAAGCTTGCACTTGATGCTGATTTCCCACATCACATTGCACCGCAAAAGCTTGCGCTGAAGTTAAGCTTTTAATCATTTGCACCGTTTCATCGGCTGCATCTAAATTAATATCCGCACAGACAATAGTGCCACCACGTTTTGCCAACTCCACCGCAAAACTGCGCCCGATACCACTTCCTGCACCCGTGACCACAGCATAAGCATTTCTTGTAGGCGCCAACTTTTTTGAAAAAATAGCCATATTTTTATTCCATTTATTTTATATTTATTTAAGTTCTATTTTTTAAACCTTTAGTGCTGGGGTAAACTCCTTGATAAAATAAGGCGCCAACACACCATCGGTAGGATTAAGCAAACGCTGTTTATAATAGGCAAGAAATGCCGAAGTATCATGATCATTCGGATGAAAATCAGGACGTAAATAATCAAAAATATGCCGAATGCTGCTGCCGTAAACACCATCTTTCAAACCAAAAATCAGCCCAACACTGCGGCGCATATCTTGCCAATAGCTCAAACTAATCAAATTTTTAGGCTTGCGATAAAAAGGCACCAATAAAGATGCTGCTGAAATCAGCACTAAAATCGTAATCAGCGCGGGGAAAAAACCTGCAATACGTAAAGCATAGTTATTCGACAAGGTCTGAAAGACATCAAAAGCAATATCTTTATGCTCTGACTCTTCCAACATATGCCACATCCAAATCGCACGCTGTTTTTCATCTTGAGAAGCAAAAAAGATAGCTTCATGATTCATCATATATTCGGCTAAAACAGCAGTAAAATGCTCAATTGCCGCCATCAATGATAATTTCATCGGTTGTGGTAAGCGATTAAAACCATAATCAAAAACCCAACCGGCCCAAGTACGAAATAGCTTCACAGGCAAATCGACTTGTAAAAAGGCATCATTCAACTCTTCATGCAACTTAGAATGCAACGCCTCTTGACCAATCAGTGAAGTCACGCGTTGTTTGAGCAGCGGATCTTGAATCAAATTGCGATGGTAACGTGCAGTATCTATCACTAAATCTTCACCATAAGTGAGAAAAATTGACAATGATGCAAAATAAGCACTGGCCAATTCGGCATTCATATAAAACTTGTAATCAATCTGCTGAGGATCGAAATCAAACTTCATATGACGAATAGGTACAATGGGAGATTGTTGATCTAAGCTAAAGGATACACCTGCAAATTTTTTTGCCAGTGTAGCTTTTATAGATTGTGCAAATAACATGGCGACACCTTATTTTTCTAGGTTGAGCAACTTCTATTTCTAAGCGTAATTCTTTCTGCAACTTAAAAATAAAAACCAAACTTTGTAAAAAAATTAAGCGATACCACCCTAGATGCCATTAGCAATTCACATCAACTGATTAGCAAATTATGACTTTAGATTTGCTTGTCTAACAATTTTTAGCGCAATTTAGCAGTTCAGGACAGAATCATGCTTTTTGAGACAAAAACGGAATACAGGCTTCATAGGCCCGACACTCTTGCCCACGTGCTTTTTTAATAAAATAATCCTGAACCATCTGCGCTTGTTGCTCAATGCCATACTGTAAAAACAGTTTACCTTGCTCCAAAATGTAATTGTATCGACGATCAAAGATCGCTTTACGAATGACAGATAAGCCTTGTTGAATTTGCCAAACATGCGCTTGTTTACTTATAAGTTTAAAAAAATGGACTTCCATAAATCAAAGATTTAACTATAGCCACAGAATTAAACAGTCAATTTCTAAAATTATAAAAATGGACATCATGCCTCCCTCTTTTATAATATTTTGTTACAAATAAATATAATCTATATCCCATCTAATGATGGATTAACTAAGTCACTGACTTCAGCAATAGCAAAAATTTTATTTTTGAAATAAGAGACGTTTAAAAAGTCAAACTATAAATTGGCTTAAAATAAACATATAAAAACTAATACTTATAACTATTTACCGTCTCCAAAATGCTTCCAATTTAAGCTCTAACTTCAATCTAAGGGCATTCATTTATTGAATCTATATTGTTTGTATCCTCAATATCTTTAAAATACAATTTTAGAATTACACGATGAGTCCTAACCATGAATACATCATCAGTACAATCTATAGATAAAAAATAGTTTTAGAAAAAGCCTTTTTCAATACGGGTAAACAATTCAATTTTACTCAAACTCAACTTGCCACTATTTTGGGAATATCTGAGCCAACAATAAATAAATTAAGAACACAACTTGAAATAAATCCTGCATCCAAGCAAGGTGAATTAGCATTATTATTTATTAATCTGTTTAGAGCTTTACATCATCTAACAGGTGGTGATTCAGATTGGATTCAGCATTTTCTTAAATCAAAAAATCGAGTCACTGGTGGAGTTCCAATGGAACAAATTGAAACTGTTCATGGTTTAGTTTCAGTTCTTCAATTTGTTGAAGCTGTTCGACGCTAATAATATGTGTATTTATATACACGTATATTTTATCGTGTTATCTTTAGGCCACGATACAATCAGACTTTATCCAAATGAATAAAGAACTCGCCATTGATTCCGCACTTAGCGTTCTCAATGACCCTCTTTTTAAGGCATTACAAGAACCTGCAAGACTTGCTGTGATTCGTCAACTCTTAATACTTGGTAAAGCAGATATCAGCCAAATTGCTGAAGACCTTCCTCAAGAAAGATCTGTAATATCGCGTCATTTACAAGTTCTACTTGATGCAGGAATTTTACGTGTTGAACGCGCAGGAAGGCATCGTATTTACGAAATCAATGGGTTAGAGATCATTCATAAGTTTGAAGCCATCTTGAAGGAACTGAAACTCATCATGCCATATTGTTGTAACTAACTTTTTTTACCCAATATATGTATATAGGCACACATAAGCACATTTAATACAGGTTCGATTTTATGAAAACAATAGAAACATTAGTCATCGGTGCAGGGCAAGCAGGCTTAGCTGCTGCATGGCATCTTAAAAAAAATCAGGTTAATTATCTTATTCTAGAAGCAACCAATCAGATTGGAGGTTCATGGCATCATTATTACGACAGCTTAAAATTATTCTCTCCTGCCGCATATTCATCACTACCTGATCTCAGCTTTCCTAAAACTGAACATGCATATCCTCTACGGGACGAAGTAATCGACTATTTAAAATCGTATGCTGAAAAATTTAACTTTCCTATTCAGCTAAATGAAAGCGTCATAAGAGTTACTCCTAATGATCAAGGTTTTGAAGTCTTAACGAGCCAAAACAATTGTTATCAGACCAAAACGCTCATTGCTGCCTCTGGTGCATTTGCTCAGCCTTATATTCCTAAAATAAAAGGACTAGATAAGTTCAAAGGGAAAATTATCCATAGTGCTGAATATCTGAATCCACAAAGCTATATCAATCAAAAAATAGTCGTGGTGGGAGCTGCAAACTCTGCTGTGCAAATTGCAGCTGAATTGGGAACTTCCTCAAACGTTACAATTGCAACCCGAGAAAAGATAAAGTTTTTCCCGCAGAAAATTCTAGGTATGGATTTTCACTGGTGGTTAAAATGGACAGGCTTAGAAAAAACACGTTGGCTAAACGATCAAAGCACACCCGTCTTAGATGATGGACGATACCGTGCAGCCCTGAAAAGTGGACTATTTCAGCAACGCGAAATATTTACTGAAGTGGATGAATCTGGTGTCATTTGGTCAAATGGTGCAAAAGAAGAAATTGACACACTCTTATTTGCCACAGGATTTAGACCTAATGTTTCGTATTTAGATGGGTTAAAAGTGATTGATTCAAATCAAAACCTAATTCAGCGTAATGGAGTATCGGATGCACATTCAGGCTTATATTTTTTAGGCTTTCCTAAACAAAGAAATTTTGCATCAGCGACCTTACGTGGTGTTGGTGCTGATGCTGCCTATATCATGCCTTTCCTATTGAAAGACTTGAAAAGTTAAGTTTTAAGTCAATCTTGAGTTTGTTGAAAGAGAACTCTATTGCTTCCATTCAATAGAGTTTACTCAGCCACTTTTTCAGCCTGATGAACGGGTAACTTCAGCGTGCCAATCAATGCGATAAGAACTAAAGCAATTAAAATCATTAATAAGATATTGATTCCCCATTTTTCAAGAATAAACGCAGAAATGAGAGGCCCAAAAGCCAATGCAATCATGATAGGCCGACCTAATAAGCCCATTCGAGTTGCATAACCTTCTTGTCCAAATAAGGCGAGAGGTAATGTGCCTCGAATGATAGTGAGAATACCATTCCCTGCGCCATATAAAGCTGCGCCAAGCAAAGCCAAGACATATCCATCTGTGAACAAAAATATGATGCCAAAGAAACTAATCAATACACCAACACGACTTGACCAACTTGGATGTAAGTTTTTAAACAAAGAGAACTCAAGCAACCTCGCTATAATCTGCGCGGGACCAATCATCATACCAATCGCAAGGGCAGTTGATACACTAAAACCAATGGTTTTTAGCATCGATAATAGATGGACTGAAATTGTCGCAACGACAAAAGACTGTACTGTCAGAATAATTGCCACCAACATAAAGAGTCGATTACCTTCTTTATGTACAGTGGTTTGGTTATTGAGTTCTTTAGCATGAGTTTCCGTGCTTTGCTCTTCTCTAGGAAGTAAAAAGTAATGCAACGGAAGGCCAAGAAGCAGATGAAATAAAGCAAGAATAAAACAACTGATTCTCCAACCGTATAAGCCTTCAAAAAATACGATGAGCGCCCAACCGATAGTACTGGCTAAGCCACCTAATAGTGTTACTCCAACTATCGCTGTTTTTGCATCTTGACCAAGTAATCGCCCCAATGTTGAAAATGCGGCATCATACAAGCCAAAAGCCACCAATACCGAGCATTGTCCATGCAAAATAATAAACCAATAGATGAGAAGAAAGCCCTAAACATAACAGTCCGATTGCGAAGAATATTGAACTGATAGAGAGTGCTTTTCTCCCACCAAATTGTTCGATAAACCTTCCAACTTTTGGAGAACAAATACCCGTAACAATAAATCCCCAAGACAATCCAGCAATCACTAAAGTTAGTGACCATCCTGTGTCTTTGGCAATGAGACTAGCCAGTACTGCGGGAAGATAAAGTGTTGAACTCCACGCTAGAATCTGCGTGAATCCCATAACTGCAATGAGTTTGTATTTTCTTGAATGAAGTAACATCACAATAAAGAATTATCCATAAAGTATTTAGAACGGATCAGTGAAAACCTTTCAATCAGTCCCTTCAAATTTATAAGTTCTAGCTAAATAAACTGCAATTTCATCCACTGTGGCTCTTGCTGTTCTGGACACTCCAATTAATGTCGCGGATGCCATGCCTGCCCAATCACCATAGCCAACCAACCATAAGTTATTCACTTTTATAGAACGCCCATTATTGACTGCAACAGTCTGATTAGGTTCTACCACATCAAGACTTCTTAAATGATTGAGTGCAGCTTTAAATCCTGTACACCATATCACTGCATCTACAGCTTGTGTTGAACCATCAGCCCATACAACTGAATCCTCTTTAAATGCAGTAAAAGGTTCTCGGCTATGTAATACGCCACGTTCGCGTGCCTCTTTGACACTGTCAATCATGACAATATCACCCAGACCACCAACAGGCTGATTGATAACTTTACCTTCCTGCTGCGCTTTTAATCGCTCGGTTGCCCGAAGAAATAAAACACGCCCATCAACGTCATCTGATAAAAATTGAGGTGGTGTTACTGTGACCCAAGTGGTATCTGCAACTTTTGAGACTTCAGCAAGAATTTGTGCCCCAGAATTGCCACCACCAACTACAATCACTTTCTTATTGATAAAAGGTTCTGTATTTAAATAATGTGCTGAATGCGTTTGTATTCCTTCAAATCGCTCATGTCCTTCATAATGCGGAATATAAGGCTGACTCCATGTCCCAGTAGCACTGATCACCGCTTTTGCTCGCCAATATTGATCACCAGCATATACATCTAAGTAGCCATCGTTTTGTTCAATATGATCTACATGTACGGGGCGAATGATCGGAAATTGATAGCGTTGCTCGTATACCGATAAATATTCGATGACTTCATTTCGCGTTGGATAGGTTTGTTCAGTCGTTGGCATCATCCAGCCAGACAACGAACTCCAAGTATTTGGAGAAAAAAGACGTAGAGATTCCCAAGCATGTGACCATGCACCACCCGCCTGAGATTGGTCATCTAAAATAACAAATGGAATTTTCTTACGTTTGAGGAAATAAGCTGTAGCAAGGGCTGCTTGACCACCCCCAATAATGACTACATCGACTTCAGCTTGTAATTGAGTCAAAGCATCTCTCCCATTCTTTATTGTCATAATCAAAATTAAAAACCCAATCTGTGCAACAGATTGGGCGTATTTCATACAATTTTCAAGCGTTTAAATTAGACTTTCAATTGCTCAATTGATCAAGATACTTTTCGGCATCCAACGCAGCCATACAGCCTGAGCCTGCCGAAGTAATTGCTTGGCGATAAATGCTGTCAGCAACGTCACCCGCAGCAAATACACCAGCAACAGAAGTTGCAGTTGCATTACCTGAAGTGCCTCTTTGTACTTGAATATAGCCATCACGCAGGTTGAGTTGACCGTCAAACATACCTGTATTCGGTTTGTGACCAATGGCAACAAATAAGCCATGAACTTCAACGTCTTGTATGCTTTCATCCAAAGTTGACTTCAAGCGGACTGACGTGACACCAGTATTATCACCTAAGACTTCATCAACTTGATTGTTCCAAAGAACACTAATTTTGCCTTCTTTTTCTTTGGCAAAAAGATGATCTTGTAGAATTTTTTCTGAACGCAAGCTGTCTCTACGGTGAACTAAGGTGACATGTTCAGCAATATTAGAAAGATAAAGCGCCTCTTCAACCGCAGTATTACCACCACCGACAACCATAACCTTTTGGTTTTTGTAGAAGAAACCATCACAGGTTGCACATGCACTGACACCTTGACCCATGAATTTAGCTTCAGATTCAAGACCCAAGTATTGTGCTGTCGCACCTGTGGCAATAATCAGTGCATCACAAGTGAATTCTTCCATGTCGCCTTTAAGTACAAATGGACGGACGCTTAAATCGACTTCATTGATGTGATCATACACAATCTCTGTGCCAAAACGTTCAGCATGGGCTTGCATTCGCTCCATAAGTGCTGGGCCAGTTAAACCTTGTGGGTCGCCCGGCCAGTTATCTACCTCAGTAGTCGTGGTTAATTGACCACCAAGTTGTAACCCCACAATCAATGTAGGTTTTAAGTTTGCGCGTGCTGCATACACAGCAGCGCTATAACCCGCTGGTCCTGAACCTAAAATCACTAATTTAGAATGTCTCTTTTGCATTTCTGATCACCTAGAGTTTATAAACTACGTTGATTGACACGCTTAGATAATTCTTCAGCTGATTCTTTGCGCTCTGAATAACGATTTGTGAGGTACTGACTTTGCCCGCGGGTGAGTAGGGTGAATTTATATAATTCTTCCATCACATCCACAATCCGATCATAGAAGGCTGAAGGTTTCATCCGTCCATCTTCTTCAAATTCCAAAAAAGCTTTGGGAATAGACGATTGGTTTGGAATCGTGATCATACGCATCCAGCGCCCCAAAATACGCATCTGGTTTAAGCTGTTAAAGGACTGCGAACCACCACTGACTTGCATCAATGCCAAAGTCTTTCCTTGTGTTGCACGAATCGCACCGCCAGCCAGTGGAATCCAGTCAATCTGCGATTTAAAAATAGAACTCATGGAGCCATGACGCTCAGGCGAGCACCACACCATCCCTTCTGCCCAAGCGAGTAATTCATGCAACTCTTTAACCTTTGGATGCTCAGTGTCCGCATCTTCAGGTAAGGGTAGGCCTTTTGGATGAAAGATTTTTACTTCAGCGCCAAACTGCTCCAAAATACGTCCTGCTTCCATCACCGCCAATCGGCTGTATGAGCACTCACGGTTTGAACCATACAGCAGCAAAATACGTGGTGGATGATCCAGCTCTTTAGCTTGAACTTTTTCCAAAGTAGGCTGATCAAGCAAATTCATATCAACATTTGGGAGAGTCATAAAAATTACACCTCTTTAAAAAACTTTTTTCTTAACCACAATGACACGCTCACCAAAGCAATCAGCACAGGCACTTCAACCAATGGCCCGATCACCGTTGTAAAAGCGACTGGCGAAGCTAAACCGAATGTGGCGATTGCAACGGCAAGTGCTAATTCAAAGTTGTTTCCAGCCGCAGTAAAAGAGATTGCTGCTGTCTTCGGATAATCATTGCCCATCCATTTGCTCATAAAGAAGCTAATAAAGAACATCAATACAAAGTAAATTGTTAAAGGAATCGCAATTCGTAAAACATCCATTGGTAGGCTTACAACATCACCACCTTTTAGGCTAAACATAGCCAAAATCGTGAACAGCAAAGCAATCAAACTTAGAGGACTGATTTTTGGAATAAACTTGGTTTGATACCACTCCACGCCTTTTTGTTTCACCAAAATTAATCGCGTTAAGAAGCCTAATAAAAACGGAATACCGAGATAAACCAAAACAGCATGGGTAATAGTCCAGAAATCAACATTGATCACTTGCCCTGCAACGCCAAAATAAGGCGGTAAGAAGGTCAAGAATAGCCAAGCATAAGTACTAAAGAACAAAATCTGAAAGATACTGTTAAAAGCAACCAGTGCTGCGACATATTGGTTATCACCACACGCCAAACCATTCCAAACTAGAACCATTGCAATGCATCGTGCTAAGCCGATCAGGATTACGCCCGTCATGTACTCGGGATAACTCTGCAAAAATATGATTGCCAATGCAAACATCAGCACGGGAGCGATCAGCCAGTTTTGTACTAAGGATAAAGTCAGTGTTTTCTTATCCTTAAATACTTGCGGTAACGTCGCATAGTCCACTTTTGCCAGTGGCGGATACATCATCAAAATCAAACCTATCGCAATAGGAATATTGACTGAATCCACACTCATTTTATCCAAAGCGACAGAGGCTTGCGGAAAGAACACGCCTATCGCAATCCCCAACGCCATAGCAATAAAAATCCATAGCGTGAGGTTACGATCTAAAAAGGATAATCTTTGTTGAGCCATGATGTTCTCATTCAATATGCGAAATTTGATTGATTGCAGCAATCAAATCTGGGCGAGGCATATGCGCTGTATCGAGTGCCAATAAAGCGTCTAAGCGACGGTTGATATGATCAACAGTGACTTGGAATGCTTTGAGCTTTTCTTCTTTCGGTAGATCCAAATGTGAAGGATCAGCCAAACCCCAATGTGCTTTGATTGCACCACCTAAATACAGTGGACATGCTTCTTGTGCTGCCGAATCACAGACGGTAATCACAACGTCAGGTTGGTATTGTTCACAGTCATCAATAGTTTTACTCCACAAACCTTCAGTTGAAAGACCTAGGTTTTCCAAGGTTTCAATCGTCAGTGGATGCACCTGTCCAGATGGTTTGCTACCTGCACTGTAAGCTTTCCAACCTTCAGGCGCACGGCTATTAAAAAGTACTTCGGACAAAATGCTGCGACAGCTATTCCCTGTGCATAAAAAAAGAAATTTCATATTGTTCTACTCGCAATAACTATTTATTTGCTGAAATGGCATTTCAATTTTCGGCTGTAATTCAGCGTTTTTAAGTGTGTTCAACACTTCTACGCACCAATCAGGTAAGTTTGGATTAATGCTGTAATAAACCCATTGCCCCTGACGTCTATCCTGTAACAACCCCAAAGAACGCAGTAAAGCCAAATGACGTGAAATTTTGGGCTGACTGAGCTGTAGTTTCTCGGTCAAATCACAAACACACTGCTCACTCTGCTCGGCAACCAACATGACAATGTTGAATCGAGTTTCGTCAGATAAACATTTAAAAAAATTGATTTTGTCCATATATATACTCACTCAACTATATGGATATATAGATATTCACATATATTGATTAAATTTTTATTTCAATCGCTGCCCATTTGCATCAATCACTTGCTCACCGTCTTCTTTAGTGAAAGTACCCTTTTGCGGTAAAGGCAAAATCTCCAGCACAATTTCAGAAGGACGACTTAAACGAGTGCCCAAATCTGTGACCACAAAGGGGCGATTAATGAGAATTGGATATTGCAGCATAAAATCTAAAAGCTGTTCATCCGTCCAATCATCACGTTCTAGCTCTAGCTCAGAATACGGCGCAACATTTTTACGAATTGCCTCCCGCACGGTTAAACCCGCATCCGCAATCATTTGAATCAATTCATTTTTAGAAGGAGGTGTTTCAAGGTACTCAATCACTTCAGGTTCAATATTGGCATTACGGATTAATGCCAATGTATTGCGTGATGTACCACATTCAGGGTTGTGATAAATTTTAACGTTTGGAGTAGCAGACATTTGCTCAAACTCAACAGGATCTTTGAATATATTTATATACGAATAAGCATATATATGCAAATCCATATTTCAATTATCTAAGTTTCATGGTTGAACTAATCATAGCTTTAGTCATCAAATAATGATTTACACTACATGTCAGAGACATGATTTAAAGCAAGAATAGAATAAAAGACTAATATTTCTTTTACTTTACTTACCATAAAAGTTTCAAATGCCGAATGCATTAGAACCATAGTTCATTTTATTGTGTTAAGCCATATTTAGACCCAGCTTTAAAAGATTTAACTATCAATCGGCTTCAAAAGTAAGTAAAAAATCTAACTCATGATAAAAGTCCAAACTATTTGTATGTACTTGTTTTATTCCAAATGCTTTTTTTAGAATTGTCGCCAAATTAAGATTTGGTTTTGATTTTACACAATTTAAGACGTATAAAATTTGAAAAAAATTCAAAAAATGGCAGTTTGCAAACATGATTAAACTATTCTGACCATCATGAAAGCTAGTGCCATCACTAAATTCAGCTGTAAGCTTGTCTAATCTCTCATTGATTTGCTTTATCGCCTTTATAACCTTCACATCTGTATCATCACTAACAATTTTGACATTTAGCATAGATCGTAGAATAGCACCCACTATTTGTGAAGTATGCAAAGAGCCATAATCAAATTGGGTTATTGAAATTTTAATGATATTGCGATCGCCATGAATCACTTTTTGTGAGTCCTTAAACTGTAGCACACCTCCATGTTTTATTACGCGCCCGTGAAGATTAGCTTGCACTTGTGAATCGATCAAAGCTGCTGAGATGTCATTCAAGATAGCAATTACATCACCATTTTTTGCAGCACTTGTTAGCATTTTTTTCTTTGATTCAAAGAAAATGATACTGTCCGTTAGTTCTACAACAATGTCTGTCTCAAGGGACTTGTACTTATCAGGTTTAATTTGCAAATCAGAAACCATTCTCTGAGGTACATTGTATTTACCATCAGTACCCAAAACCTTTAAATTAGCTTGACTTAACCTCTGTGTAATTATTACTTCCTGAAGTAGCCCTATATGGCCATCTATATTAAACTTCTTACCATCATCCAGAGTTTTTACAGAACGTAAAAGAACGACTAATTGTGTGTAAAAACCCATAAAGAAAAAATACTTATTGGGCACATAGTATTGCTCTATATTCCCCATCTTTTGTTTAATAAAAGGTTTCATATAATAGTCAACTTCCGAAAAGTCATTAATACTATTGAAGCGGTTATTCGCCGAATGAATATGACTTAAGTTTGTGAGCTCAAGTTCTATTACATTCACAGTATGCTTTTCAACCAATATCTTATAGCTTGTCGTCGTATTGAATACACCTGATCTTCTTGATGTAAATTCTTGCATACACATTGCAAAGATTTCCATTATTAGATCAATTCTTTTCCTAATTTCCACTGGCAAAGCCTTATTGGACAAGGATTTATAAAGTTCGTGGCTGAGTTCAAATACATGATCAGGATTATATTGGTCAATTTTATAAAATTGATCTAACCGTGTGTACCTGCGCATATAAGTTAAAATATCTGAATGATCAACTGAAGCTAAGCCTATGTCGTGCCCAGTGTTCACAAGATTAAGAATATTTGTTAGATGTGCCGAAATTTCAAAAATTTCCTGAACAGCTTTTTTGATATCTGTTTCAATTCCATATTTCGATGCTTTGCTTACGTGTTTTAGCCCAATACGATATAAAAGACCAATTGGGTACACAAAATTTTGACCATTAAAAGAGTAATCCCTTGATGCTTTAAAGTAATACAAACCGTAAGGCTTGAAGAATTGTGATAAATACTTATTAATTTCTAAAGTAAAGTATCCTCCTAAACATTCTATTTTCTGATCTAAAAGGTTGAAAATTGTATCGAATAACTCAGAGGAAAAATCACCATTTTTAACCTCGACATGTAGCCCTTGATTCTTAAAATATTGAAGAGACTCGTAAATATATGCCTGATCAGAACCCATTTTAAGACCAAAATAAATATCATCAGTATCTTCATTATTTTTAGCCATGCGAATAAAACAAGCCAAGGCAATGAACTTTTTCCATTGTTCCTTATTACTGGTAACAATATCGGTTTCCACCATCTTCACAGGGTTTTGAGAGATGATAATATTTCGTAATCCTAAGCAATCTTGAATTACCCTTAAAATATTCAGGATTCCCGCATCAAAGTTCTCCCACCAGTATTGAAGTAAAAACTTTTCTTTTAGTTCCATAAACTTTTTTATACTGAAGTCTTCACCTATAATCAACTCTCGCATAAATAATCTAATCTTTTGCTCTAAGCCATTCGACATGTACCTTCGGTTTTGAAACTCATCAAGCAAATCATCAGGCAAAATATCTGAAATCAGTAGATGCTTTGAAGATGCAAAAATCTCCTCAAACTCTTCGAAAGTAAACAATATTTTTCCCCATATTTAGTGTTGTGGAAATTTTAAATACATTACCACGGACATCATTAATCTATAAATCTTTGATTTCAATACCAATATAAAGCTAATTTTAAATTTTTCTATGAAAATCATCTATTAGGATAGCCATTATATTTACTAAGTTTTGTTGTTGATTGTGAATTATATTCAAATCATCGCCTAACAAAGCTCTTAAAGCAAACAGTCCATAAATAAGTTCAACTAAAATATTTTTAATTAAATACTAACTAAAAGTGTTTATGTCTTCTTCGTAGTTAGGTCAAATATTCATTTATTTTTTCATTTGATTCTTCTAACTTAAAATTATCATTGCTCTCTACTTCTTCTAACTTAAAGATACCCTTAATGAGCCACTAAATTTCCCTACACCTAACTTACTATTGGCGCTAACCCCTTTTTTATTCTTGATAAAACAATACTTCAGATTTTTTCCTAAAAATACTCTTTAAATTAATAATAAATCTATATAGTTAGCAATCTAATAGATCATTTTTTCTTCATAATTATATAACATTAATTAAATATATTTGAAAATGAATCTTGAATATTAAGGAGTTTTTATGCTTACCGGAATTCACATCAATAATGTTGCTACGTATAATGCATCGACACAATTAGATGGTTTAAAAAAGATAAATTTTATATTTGGAGCTAATGGATCTGGAAAAACTACGATTAGTAGAATTATAGATCAAATATCAGGCTATACACATTGTCCACTTCAATGGTTTGGTGGCGAACAAATAAAAATCTTAGTCTACAATAAGGACTTTATTGATAGAAATTTCAATCAAGAAAATACTGTGAAAGGAGTTTTTACTCTAGGTGACGATCAAGTTGAGGCAGAACGTCAAATTTCTTTATTACGTCCCCAAATCGACAAAGTAACTAATGAAATACGTGGGCTAAACATTCGACTTAATGGAGAGACAAACCAAGCAGGTATAGTCGCTGAAAGAGCCGCCTTAGAACCTGAGATCCAAGCAAAATGTTGGCAAAAAAAGCAGCTACATGATTCATACTTTCAGGAAGCTTTTACTGGATTTAGAAATAGCGCAGAAAGATTTAAAGATAAGGTTTTACTCGAAAAACAAAGTAATACATCAAACCTATTATCATTAGAAGTACTAAAAGAAAAAGCATCAACAATATTTTCGAGTAATGTCGTTAGATACGAAACAATTCCGACTTTTGATGCATCTGTACTTATTGATGCACAATTCAATCCAATTTTACAAAAAAATATTGTAGGAAATCAAGATGTTAATATCTCAAAATTGATTGAGACTCTAGGCAATATTGATTGGGTTAAACAAGGCCGTGAGCACTTTGAGAGCAGTTACCCTGAATGTCCTTTTTGCCAACAAATTACTCCGCCAAGTTTTTCTGAGGAATTAATTCAGTTTTTTAGTGAAACATATGAACAGGAAGTAGGCATTGCAGAACAATTATTCAATCAGTATGTAAATACATCTGACAGAATATTAAATACTATTCAATCTATATACAGTCAAAATAGCCCTGCTTTAGAAATGGAATTTTTTCATGCAGAAGGTCAAATTCTCCATGAACGTTTAGAACGGAATAAAGGCAACTTACAAAGAAAATTGTCAGAACCAAGTCTAAAAATTTCACTAGAACCAATAGAACCTATTATTAGTAAAATCTTAGAACTGATCCAAGAAGCAAATCAGAAGATTATGCAACACAATCAAGTTGTTCAAAATCTCTCGACTGAAAAGCAAGATCTTACCAACCAAGTATGGAAATATGTAATAAATGAGCTAGATAGCGACTTAAATCACTATATTCAGAATAAAACTAGGCTCGATTCAACTATTACTGGAATGAACGCGAGCTTAAAACAAAAAAGGGATTTTTTAACTGATTTAGAGTTTCAAATACAAGAATATGAAAAGAGTTCTACTTCAACAATACCAACGGTAAATGATATTAACGGACTTCTTCTATCTTTCGGATTTACTTCTTTTAATATCAGTCCTGTAGATGAACATGGTCATTATAAAATTTGCCGAGCTAATGGAGATGATGCTAGCAGATCTTTGAGTGAAGGTGAAAAGACTTTTATTACGTTTCTCTATTTTTATTCACTTATAAAAGGCTCTCATTCTTCATCAGGAATTACTGAAAGTAGAATTGTTGTCTTTGATGATCCTATTTCAAGTTTGGATAGCGATATTCTCTATATTGTAAGCAGCCTCATAAAGCGTGTATTTGATCATGTCAGAACTAATAATGACTTAATTAAACAAGTTTTTGTTCTAACCCATAATGTTTATTTTCACAAAGAAATCACTTTTAATAACAAGCGAAGTCAAAATCAGATCATAAGCGACGAAACCTTTTGGATGGTCAAAAAAAATTCTAGTGGATCTACTATTGAAAAATGCTCAGAGAATCCTATTCGTTCAGCCTATGAATTGCTGTGGTCAGATATTAAAACGAACAATCAGTCAAACCTGACTATTCAGAATACATTACGTAGGATTCTTGAAAACTATTTCACTATGTGGGGAGGTATGAAAAAAGATCAAATTTGTGATTTATTTGAAGGTAATGAAAAGCTAATTTGCCAATCGTTGTTTGCATGGGTTAATGATGGTTCACACTCAATTCATGATGATTTGTATATTAACCATGGCCAACAAACCAACGAGTCATACTTGACTGTTTTTAGAGAGATTTTCACTAGATCGGGGCAATCAGGTCATTATGAAATGATGACAGGTGGTTCAATAGATCTTACGTATTGAATAACAACAGGCGTAGTTTGCAGAATTGAAAGCGTACTATTCATAATCATTTATAATTTCAAAACATAAATAGAGGTAAAAATGGGGCAAGCCAAGAAAAGAGGTTCATTCGAGGAGAGAGTCAAACAGGCTCAGGTACACCAAGATAATTTCTATGGGATAAGTGCAAGCGTTGAAGATATTCGTAAAGAATTAGGGCTACCTGATGATGCTCAATCTATTGGATACGTTATTCATTTACCAGATCAAGATGAGTTCGTTGCAGACATAATTGATAATGATATGGCATTTTCTGTTGCTTATGCAAAATTACCGAAAATGGCAAAGGCTTATGATAAGCCTAAGTTAGCGATTGCAGATGCTAAAAAAATCACTAAACATAAACTACTTGTATGTGTTCTTTTTGAATCATCAAAGCAGTATATGATTAATGATATTTGGTCAAATTATTAATCATTTCAGGGTGTAATGATCATATAAGATAAATGATCATTACGTTTTTTTAAATTATATTAATTCTTAGCCAACCAAGCGGCTGTACCTTTTTAAAATACAGTAATGTCTTAATTATCTTTCAAGAACATTTCAATTTTGACCGCTGAAATCTGGTGGGATTATTGAGTATGAAAGGTTGGTATATGGTGTTATACATACAATGACATCAAATTAATTTTTTATAGAATTAAAATAGTTCTTTAATTGTTAATCTCTTTCCAAATACAGCTCCTGTATCAACAAAAAAACAATTATGATATTGCTGTGGTACAGATACAACTGTATGGCCTAAATAAATTTCATCAATATCAGTTACGGTTTTTAAAAGTTGGCTTTTTAAACCATAAGAAATTCTGCCTGTTCCCCATAGTGCCATTTGTAGAGCAGATGAATTTTCTAAAGTAAAATAATCATTTTGTAAGATTGATTTCTTGAATTCTTGCCAGTTGTTCAAATGGATATCAGCATGAACGAATCCATATATTTTCCCTTTAAAAACAACTTCCAAAACTATCGGTAAATTCACGCATAGGGTCAAACATTCAAGTTTTTTCTCAATAGGAAGCTGATATAACCACTCCCCTCCATGCTTACAATGGAAATCAACCATTTCTGGCGCTAGTTGAGCTTCTAGACACATTTGCTCATGATTTCCTCGAATAGCTTCGAACCAAGGTTCTTTGATTAGTTCAAGGCATTTAAGACTATCTTGGCCTCGATCGACTAAATCACCCACCGATATAACCAAATCCTTTTTAAAATCAAACTCTACCTTTTTGAGTTGCTGCATAAACTCTAAATAGCAACCATGCAAATCACCAACAACAAATAGGCGTCGGATATGAGAAGCATCGAAGTGTTTTACGAGTGCATATGCAGGAAAAAGATCTGCCTCTGACATAAGTACCATGATTGAACGCAACCGATTTTTTTCAAACTACTTTCAAATAAATATTTAAAGTCTTATCAACACTTTGATAACTCGCATATTTCTGACAATGCGTGCTATCAAATAAAATGTGTTTAGAACTGTTCTCAACTATGTTATCTAGTTGCTTAATGTATTTAAATCAACACACCTAGATAAAATTATATATTATTCAATATGATATCAATTGCAGTTAGCTCTGACTCAAGCCTTAATAGCTTTTTATCGCGATCAGATGTAAAGGTCAAAACTTTATTCTTGATGTTGGGATATAAAGCCACATATTTATGAAAAGTTTCCAATTCAGCCTTTATCTTATGCACTTTGCAATTTGCTTGATGATAATCAAATAAAAGCTTTTTTTGTACAGAATCTTTGTCATAGATGATATCCGAATGAGCTATAAAATTTTTTCGATCACGATTTGTGCTGTACTTAAAAGTACAACCAGAACGATCAATGATCATTATATGTGACTCACCTAACTCTCTAACGATAAGATAAATTTTTTGATAGTACTTTTTCGACTTAAACTCGGGAAAACAATGAATAAATCCTCCATAAATATCTTTAAACTCACTGTTTTTAAAAGTATTTTCCGATAAATATTTCAGCATATCCTGCTTAAGTCTAAAAGTAATATTCATCCGACAACCAGCGCACCACAAATATCCTATTTTGGGATATTTTCACTCATAGTTCAACATCTTTGGCTATGCATTCAATACATGACCCAAGATACAGAGCAATCATTCAAAGATTAATCATTTTACGTGAGTCAAAAGACGTGACTCAGGTAGAACTAGCTATGTCGTTAAAAAAACCCCAATCTTACGTATCCAAAACTGAAACTTATGAAAGACGATTAGACATTATTGAATTACAAGACTGGTTAACAGTTTTAGATACCGATATTTGCTCTTTTTTGGGAAACATTAAATAAATTAATCTTCAGCTTCTGTATTCTTATCAGATGACAAACAACTGATTTTATAAATTTAGTTTAAACAGACTAGATCTTTAATTTCCAAATTTTTTTCATTGTTATGCAATTTAGATCATTGTTTGCACGATAAGGAATACAAATAGTATCCTTATAAAGTTCCGTTATACTCTATTTTAACTAGAGAACTAATTGCTAAGCGTCCTATGAACAAAAATTTAATAAAGCTCTCTCAAAAGCTTAGGGAAAACTCAATATATTTCCTTTATAAATACTTAAAAATAGAAGACTTTAAGTACAGAAAACTTACTGAAGGAGAAATTCAAATTGCAAGAAAAGTCTTTCAAAATACGATCAATTACAATACAGTAAAGATATTTAATATTCCTTATTTACCTTGGCAACCACTTAATATAATCATTGCCCCAAATGGAAACCTTTTTGTTAATAAAGAATTATATTCTAAAGACTATTCTAAATGTTCAATTACTACCCAAGGAATATTTATTCACGAACTTGCACATATTTTACAATATCAAAAACACAAAAATGTTGTTTTAAGAGGTTTTTTATTACAAAGTGCCTATTATCTTAGTCTAAAATCATATAATCCATATAAGTACCACTTTATTGAAAGCAAACCATTTGAAAAATACAATATCGAGCAACAAGGCGAAATAGCCCGTGATATATTTTTTGATAAGATTCCAAATATTATTACTCGTAGTTGATTATTTAGAATCTTTATCACGAATTGGGATCACATTAATTTCTTCTAATACACTCAATCTCTTTTTTAGTTGGTAATTTTCATATAGTAAAGATACTTCGCGACCTAAAGCATTTTCTAAGTTTTTACGTAAAGTGTTCACTTCCTCCTCTAATTTTAAAATTTTACGCTGTTCCATGGGTAATAAATTCTGTTTTTCCGCAGCGCAATCTATTGCCACGATTAAGTCAGCAAATATTGGTCTAGATTTTTTAATTGCCCCTTTACTACGTCCAGCTTCTAAAGCTACAGCATCATTAGAGATCTTTGCATCCAACGAAATTCGAATAGGCTTATTCAATTTTAACCGCTCAAGTGCCTCAAAATATTCAACAAGCGCTTCAGACATTAGATCAATCTCCGTTAAATTTAATCATTTTAGACTTTGTTTCTTTTAGGATTTGTAAATGAGACATTTCCGTACGATATTCCAGCGTAGTAATATCTAGAAATTTAATCAATTTCTCTTGAGCAGCAATAACTCTTTCTAATTTAGGTAAACTTACAATCAAATTTCTGCAATTTTCTTTTAGACAATTAATTTGCAACCAGTTAATAGCTGTCTGATTACATGCTCCCACTTTGGTACAACCACCTACAATGGTTTCCTTATAGGCTATTTCACCATTTTTGAACCGTTTTAATGTTTGTTTACGGTCAACTAATAATAGACCCTCTTTATTTTTAAGCGTATTTTCAATCCAGTGTACATGACCTCCATAAAGAGGAGAGTTTGACATTAACACGTTAAATATATATCCCAGTGCACTTGATTCCGCCTGAGTTTGCTGCCATTCGTTAGCAAAGTGCGTTTTATCATCAGCGATCAAATTTTTTGCAAATGAAGATCCTCTGGCATAATAACTCGACATTTCATTAGTAATGTGTTGTAACTGCCTCCGAAGTGAAGGCAAAGAAACTAAACCTGACCGTTGAGCATAAAGTGCCAGCGAACGACGCAACTGATGTGAAGTCAGACCCCAATATTGTCCGATACGAAATTTTTCTTCTGATCGCCATGCTCGATGTGGGTCAATCTGCTCTAACTCTTTAAGATCGGCATGTTCAATTTTGGGAAGCATTTTATTAATAGATTCTTTACGATATAGAGTCCCAATTCGATATTTAGTAGTAGTCGACGTAATAGGTTTACCTGTAAACCCAAATGAACTTGCAGAAATGAATAGTGGGTATTTAAAAATATCTGGGTCAATTTGTACATCCTTAGCATCATGAATCTCATAAATATAATCTGCTATCTTTTGAGCAATCCTAACGGCTTTTAATCCATCTACACTCGTTACCCATTGCGTGACTAACGGAATTCCATGATTTAGCTTAGTTGTTCTACCAATAATCAAAAAATGTTTCTGTGAATTTGAAACAACTTCCTTAATACACTTATATGGAAGGGCTTTTACCTCATCATCTCGCATACCTGTAAAAGCCTGTATTACAAGTTTACAAATACCTTGGGTATCTGTAATTAAGGCATTTAAGTTTTTCAAGGTGAACTTTCCTGTTTTACTTATTATATATTCTCTTAGTTCTGGCGATGCCCGATCTAAAAATTTAGTATAATGAAAGGAGTAAGTTCTTAAATTTCCTCTATTTTTAGCAAAAAAATAACTATCCAATATTATATCAAACAACTCAGTTTCATTTTTTTCCCACTCATCTAAATACTCTATAAAATTTGCTAAAATTTCAGAATAAATCCTTGTCGGAATTGGTGCATGTTGTTTTAAAGACTGTCTGTACTGCTTGTTCTGTTTTTGAAGTAGTCTTATCGTAATTGGCTCTACGGTTTTTATCGCAAAATTTTGATAACTACCGTTCATTAATAACAGTAATAGGGAGGAAAGAGTTTCAATTAACCATCCTGAGTTCTGAGATCGAACAAATTCTAAAAATAATGGGGTATCACCTATCACTGCTTTTAGTGTAATCTGCCGCTGTTCTGCAAATTTTGCAATTTCCCGAACAACAGTCAAATAATTCCTCAAAGAACCAATGCTTAATGGTTCCTTATCTCTCAACCAAATTAAGATAAAAAAAATCTGTTTGATTTCATCAATTAATTTAGCTCTTTCAGGAGATAACGGTCCCTGATCCCAAAAAGTAAATAACAAGGTGCTCGGCTTACCTTCAGGATCATATACTGTAAAATCCCAAACGATGTCTCCGTATCTTGAAACCGTAATTCCCTCACGAGTTCTACTTACTACAAAATCGTTTGTAGGATAATCATTACTCATTATATTGAATGAATCAGGAGGCAATGCTTGATCGGCAAATGTCAATTTTGCATCTAGATTTAAAGCAGTCATGTTATCCATTCTAACTCCATAAACATTTCCAGCTTCCTAGCCCAATAATCATCAAGCTCTCCTTCTTCTACCTCTAGCAAAATTTTGGTAACTAACTGCTCATTGTATTCTTTCAGCTTATCAAGGATTAAATCAATTCTTGATAAAATTGGTCGTAATGTTGCACGTTGCTCTTCTAGACTTCCAATGATGTGTGCTGTTTTTTCAATACAATAACGACAGCTTATTAATTTGCGAATATCAGTCTCATCCACATGTATTCTATACTTATCACAAAATAAGCAACCTTCTGGATCAATACAATTTGGTTTGTTAATTGAATCTTCGTTGTTTAATGCCAATGGATTACCAAAGGATGAACATTGACCTGTAGCACTTTTCAACAGGTTTTTTTGATCATTCTTAGTGGAAAGGACAACATTAGACATGTTATGCAGAAAGCTTGATAACTCTTCCCAATGACTACTTTCGGAACCTGCAATATAAGAAGACAAAACTGTTTTTTCTGTATTTTGTAAAACTGATGCGGCCGTTGCAAGGTCAGTGTTCCGTACTAGCCAATCACTTTTTGCAGCGCGCCATTCTCTGGATTGAACCATTTGTAAATAAGGATCAATTCTTCTCAGGCTTAAGTAAATACCATGTAAAGTACCTGATTTTAATTGTCTAGGCGCACCTAAACCTCTTTCACCTAAAGTAAAAAACAAATATTCACACTCTTGCTCATTTAAAAGATATTCTCGTAATGCGATGAATTTTTTAAATCTAGGCATAAACTCCAAAGGCACCTCAAAACTGCACTCTTTCCCACCAGCTCTCCATTTCACTATTCTAAAAGATTGATTTGAACTCGATATTTCATAATCTTTACCCCATGATAAATTCAATGCCTGTGACAAATTCATCCCTGTTTGAGAAAAAAATAAAATGATGAAAGCATTTACTGCAATTGTTCCAACATGCATTCTTTGGTTATGTCTGTAATTCTTATTCGCAGCTATTAAATTGTGTTCCGCCTGTTTTAAAATAGAATAATCTTTGCTGATATTGGTGTTTGGTCTTAATCGTAATTCAGCAATTTGCTCTAATGTATTTAAAGTACCAGTTAAATAATTGTAGGCTAGACAGCTATGACGTTTCCGTAATGCTTTGCTTGGATGAATAAACCATGATTCAACTGGAAAAATCCAAAGTATATTTTCTGTGAAATTTAAATGATCAGGCATCACCAGCTTGTATGGATATTGTTTATGCTCAAGAACTAAAGAAGTAAGACCATCAAAAATATTTTCACATAATGATAAAATCCTACCCTGTACATTTTCGCAGGGGGATTGTGTGTGTTTCTTTAGACGAGAATTAACTCGGATTAGAAAAATGCCAAACTTTAACTCTTCATCTTCAAAAAAATCACATAGAAATTGAATAATAGTATTTTGTTGTCGTGCCCCACTATTTACATTAATCTCATTTCTGGATACTCTTTCTTTTAAATAGTGTGTGTATTGAATTATTGCATTCTTCGCTAGTTGCTTTTTATTTAAAACATCAAAAAAACCGTTCTGATCCGCCCAATATATAAAAACTACCAACCGTGAAACCATATCTTTAATAGTTTCAACTCGCTTTCCGCTATGTAAAAAATATTCTGAAATGTGAGATATAAGCAGGCGTATATCTTGTTTACGTTGCTCGTAAATCGAACTGATTTGTACTAGTCTCCCAGATTTTGAATTTCTTCTAGCACCTAAATGAGACTTAGCAATAGGTTGGCGAATTAAATAACATAAAGAGCCTATATCAATCGTTTTGCCATGGGGAAATCTCAATATCACTTGTTCAGGCTTTAGTAGACTAATATCAGAATCGACTGGTAAGTTATAAACTTGAACGGTTCTTCGCTCTAAATTCATAATCGATGCCTCAACTCAAATTTTTTAACAATTTCACACAAATGATCATTATAAGCACTAGCCACTTGCCTGATATGTTCCAAATTTTGACGATACTGCAAATATAAATCTGTCGTTGCTGATGATTCATGACACATTCTAACTCTGACAAATTCTCGCGCTTGATGAAGGCTTATTTCTCCCCTTGCAACATATTCCAATTGCTCATCGGTTAGATTCATACCATAAGTTGCTCTCAAATCATGAAATTGATAACGAAACTCAGGCTTATTAGATTCCACACGAATATGCGGAATCATCCATTCATTAATAAAAACTCTAATTCCTTGCCCATTTTTCACATGATGCAACTTAAAGTCCTGATCAAAGTTTTGTATGTCTGATTTAGACTCATAGTAAGGTCGTCCCCGATTAGTCAAAAATAAATATTGGTCATCACTATTGCCTAGTGATGATTTAGCTCTCCGTTTTTGAGCCCTTTCGCTCATAGCGTAGATCTGTAATTTTTGATAAAGCCAAAATGGAATATGTATAACTATTTTTTTATCATTTTTGGTATCTATACCTGTGCTCTGCCCAGCAGGAATTATAATTTCTTTTAATTCAGATTCTGTCATCTCTGTAAGAATATGGTGCAGCTTCATTGTGAGAATCGTTTGGAGCCTAGCTCCAGTAGCTATCCCCAACAGATGGATTAAAATCATTTCAGTATTCTTCGAAGCAAACAGTGCATTAAGTAAGCTAGCTTGCTCATCTCTCCGCAAAGGTCGAAGTTTCCAGCCGTCTTCGATTGTATCTGCATACGGATTTTTGGAATTTGCGACTTTAATTGATATATCAGTTGACTTAATATGTTTAGTGATTAAATCACCATATTGATTATTTTTATCTATGTAATGATCTGACTCTTTCCACATTGGAAATTCTGGTTTCAGTACACCTTCACTTTGAAGCCAGCAATAGAAGGCGATTATAGTACCCATTCTTCTTCTAGCTGTTGAAAATCTAATTTCTTCTGCTTCTAACAATCCTCTTAAGTAAGCCCTATAACGATAAGTTGGTCTGTATAATTTGTTCTTATCGAAGACAATCCAATTAATATTAGTTTCATCCAAAAAATGTCGATATGCCACTAAATCATTGGCTATATTTAAA
This sequence comes from Acinetobacter bohemicus ANC 3994, assembly GCF_000367925.1. Classification (GTDB taxonomy): domain Bacteria; phylum Pseudomonadota; class Gammaproteobacteria; order Pseudomonadales; family Moraxellaceae; genus Acinetobacter; species Acinetobacter bohemicus. Next base: position 307,563 of record NZ_KB849176.1, on the reverse strand, counting down.
TAAGTTGCCATAACTACATCTAGACTATTTCTTATCTTATCTAGCAGATAAACATTCGCTTCTGCCCATGGTATTCCTCTGTAATCGACGACTACAGGATATAAGTTAAATTGAATGGTTTCTTCTATCTCCCTAGTACCTAATGTTTGATCATATTGAAAGACTTTTCTGGTAACAGGTGTAAACTGATACTTAGTCTGTTCAGATAGATTATCTTGAGTTGATTCAACATGTGAGAGCTTGACCACCTTTGTTTGAGTAAAAGTAGATAAAGTTATTTTTCTCGCTATCCCTAACATTTCAGCCCGCCTCAATTGAAATTACTTATCAATTTACAAAAGATTATTACTTGAATAAATGGTCTACATTAACAATACTATATGTCCATTTTTATAGAGACTTATATATGTTGTCTATTTTAATGAAACTTATGGATGTGAGTTCATGAATCAGCCATGACTGTTGCTGCAAAGAGCGTTTTGAGAAGTCTTCACACCAGTTTTGAGGATTAAAATACACATTGCCATTCGGGCTGATGGCATAATTTTTAATGACGCCACGATGTGCCACAATCCGAATAGCATCTAACTGTAAATGCGCACCAAAAACCGACTTGGCCAGCTGTTTTTCAGCTGCGGTTAATTGACGGCTTTTAACTTCAAGTAATTGATTTAAATTATTTAATATAGATTTCATAAGTCATGTCATCTGATCTAGCAATCATCATGCTTCCTTGGCTCGTTTATTCTCTCATTAACGCTGTAATTTTTTGTCTTAATTCGGATTTTTTTTTGTTTTTCTCTCATTCAATGCTGCAATTCGTATATAGTATCCAATTGCTAATTATTGATTAAACATCTATTTGTTTATCGTCACGTACACAGCGTTGAGCCAATAGCCATAATAAATCAAAAGTCTGTGTACACATCCCTATAGGTATAGGATTAAGTTGGAATGAAAAGTTTTAAAATTGCCCTTGCACAATTCTCTCCGCATATTGGCAATATCGAAGCAAATGCTCAAAAAATGCTTGACCAGATAAATGAAGCCAAAAAACAAAAAGCTGATTTAATCGTCTTCCCCGAACTTTCAACCGTAGGCTATCCTGCGGAAGACTTATTACTTCGCCCTAGTCTTGCTAAACGCACACAAAAAGCATTTGAGCTGCTTAGCCAAGTAAAAGATATGGTCGTGGTGTTTGGTTTTGTTAACCAAACAGAAGATGGTCAACGCTATAACGCCGCAGCGGTCATGAAAGATGGTCAAGTACTGGGTATTTACAACAAGCAAAACCTACCAAACTACGGCGTATTTGATGAAAAACGCTATTTTAGCGAAGGTCAGCAACATCTTGTTTTTGAATATCTAGGTCATAAATTCGGCGTTCTGATTTGTGAAGATGCTTGGTCGCTCAATACCGTGCATCAACTCTCGCAACTTAATGTTGAAACTGTTTTAGTTTTAAATGCGTCACCTTATGAAGTAGGTAAACCTCAGCACCGCCTGACCACCATGGGTGAGCTTGCAAAACAATTGCATATTAACTTGGTTTACACCAACCAAGTCTGTGGTCAAGATGATCTCATTTTTGATGGCACCAGCTTTGTGATCAATCAAGATGGGACGACTGCTTTACAAGCCCCAAGCTTTAAAGAAGATCTGTACTACGCTGAATATGCGGCCGAGCAAAAAGCCTTTAAAGTAACCACCATTACCCCTGTTTTAGACACCATGGCTGAAATCTACCAAGGTTTGGTTTTAGCAACACGTGATTATATTCAGCGCTCTGGTTTCGCAGGTGTCATTCTTGGTTTATCTGGCGGTATTGACTCAGCATTAACACTGGCAATCGCGGTTGATGCCATTGGTGCGGATAAAGTCCAAGCTGTGATGATGCCTTATAGCTACACTGCTCAAATCAGTATAGAAGATGCCGCAGCGCAAGCTAAAAACATGGGTGTAACTTTTGGTATTGCCGAAATCAATCCAGTTGTAAATAGCTTCATGCACACACTGTATCCGTTCTTTGGCAATAGCCCTGCTGATGCCACTGAAGAGAATCTACAGGCACGTGCACGTGGCACATTGCTCATGGCCTTATCGAATAAATTTGGCAATCTGGTCTTATCTACAGGGAATAAATCAGAGCTTGCTGTCGGATATTGCACACTCTATGGCGATATGGCAGGTGGCTATGCGGTGCTCAAAGATGTGTATAAAACCATCGTCTTTGAATTGGCAAAATACCGTAACAGCCTTTCAGACACACCGGTCATTCCTGAACGTGTGATTACTCGTCCACCTTCTGCGGAACTTCGTCCAGATCAAAAAGACCAAGACTCTTTACCGCCTTATGACATTCTGGATGCCATTCTTTATGCTTATATTGAAGAAGATATGAGCCAAGATGACATCATTGCCAAAGGCTTTGAAAAAGAAGTGGTTGAAAAAGTAATTCGCCTAGTCGACCGTAACGAATATAAACGTCGTCAAGGTGCAATTGGTCCGCGTATTAGCTCACGTGCATTTAGCCGCGAACGTCGCTACCCAATCATCAATGGATGGGCACCAGGTGTCTAAGCCTGACTTTGCTCAACAGTTTGCTCAAGCGCTTATGCTTGAGCAAACTCACTTTATTAAAAAACAATTATTATCAGAACAAAATAATCCATACATCGAAAAATTTGTTCATCATATTTACAGCCATTCAGATCAAATTTTATTAAAACAATTTATTCAACTTGAAGCACTACAAGATGTGGTTCAAAAATATGCGTTTGAATTGAATTTAGGCTCAGAAATCCTAGAATTTATTGGGGTGATTGCACAAAGAATCCATCAGCTTGCGATCAACAGCAACACTCAAATGAATGAACTATTTTCCGATGAATCATTTGAATTATGGATGTCTAAGATCCTTGAATTAGACCAGCTACGTCATTACATCCAAGCAAATTTATTACACAATCCACAAATACAACACGTGAGTTTACAGCTTGCAAATCAGATTTTAGAAAGCAATACCCCTTGGCTCGATCATTTACGTAAGCTCAATACACATAATCATGGTTTAGGGTCTAAAATACTCAGTTTTATTCAAGACCAACAACAAAATATTGAACTTAAACTTGAGCAGCAACTCGCGCAAGCATTGCTCAAACAGTTGGGCAATATCATTTTATTACCCAATGAAGAACTTGCCGATATTAGCCTACACTTATGGGATGATATTAAACAAAGAACACTTAAAGAAACCTTCTCTCAATTTCAAGCCATCGACTTTGAAGAGTTTTTTATCTTGGTGTATGAATCATGGCGACAGTTACGCCAAGCCGACTATTTACAACACGTTATTTTAGATGTGGTGGCTTGTTTTTATGACTATTTTGCAGAATATAACTTACAAGAATTATTACAGTCTGTTGGACTCGATGAAAAAGATTTACATCAAGAAGCATTACGCTTTCTACCCCACACCCTACAAGCTTTGGAACAACAAGGTTTATTGGACGGGATTGTAAAAGAATTAATCTCACCTTTTTATCTCAGTGAAACCACGCAGCAATTTATTCAGCAGTACATAGAAAACAACGTTTAATTTCTGTCTGCTCATTTCATTCTAAAAAAGCAATGACCATTTTTAGACCCGCAAAAAAAAGACCATGCTGAGAGCATGGTCTATAAAAATGGTGGCTATGACGGGACTTGAACCTGTGACCCCCGCATTATGAGTGCGGTGCTCTAACCAACTGAGCTACATAGCCAAAACTGTGCGCGCATTATCTAAATTTACACGAGTAGCGTCAAGCCCTTTATTTTCCAAATGTTCACACTTTAAACAATTTAAAAGCTTTTAGTTAAATTTTAAACAAAACCTGCTTTTATTCATGTTATTTTTCACCATACCTCCCCCATTCAAACACCAATAAAACAGAGAAAACATGAATCAATTCAAATTAGTATGCTTAGGCTTAATTACCATTATGAGTTCAGGTTGCCAAGTCATATCACCTCTTTTTGTAGATTATAACGGTGTACGAATGGATGTTGCCAAATGGATCAACAACCATCAACTGCTCAGCATGCAACAAAAGCGCAGTTTAGTGCAACTAAGCAAGGCACAGCAAAAGCTATATCAAATTGAAAATAAACAGGAAGAACAAAGAATTCAAATCATTAAAGAAAATATGATTGCCATACACTGTGCTCAAGCATACCTCACCGAGCATAAAATTAAGCAATTACAAAACCAAATTTTTGATCAAGATGAAAAACAGCATATTTTAGCTATCTACAATCAGCAACGCCAAAAAATTAAAATGGATCTAAACGCAATGCAATGTGAATAGTCCACTAAAAATCTACTTAATCATGAGGGCTTTATTTGGATTCATAGTGCATTCAAGCAAAGCCCCAACAACTGACTCCATTCAACAATACCTCGACTCATTTACAGGGATCATTTAAAAATAATGCTTAAGTTGATTTTACCCCATAGCAAGACAAGACCACCATCATGAGCTGGTGTATATCCAACATACTCAAATGCTCATTTTTCAATCTTCTTACAACATGACTAAATAAATTGAGTTGATTTGTTAAATTTTAAACATAAAAAAAGACCACGTTTTAGAAACGTGGTCTATGAAAATGGTGGCTATGACGGGACTTGAACCTGTGACCCCCGCATTATGAGTGCGGTGCTCTAACCAACTGAGCTACATAGCCAAAACTGTGCGCGTATTATCTATTTCAAACAACTTTCTGTCAAGAAATATCACACAATAATTGTAAAAAAATTAGTGAAGTGAGCCGATAAGCCGGGTTCTGTCGTGAACGATCATTCCTCTAGGCGTACAATCACTCGTACGCTCAAGCGACCTACCCGAATCCAGCACGGGCCGTGCCTCAGGATTCCTATTTGGTCTTGCTTCTGGTGGGGTTTACCTTGCCGTGAACTGTTACCAGACACGCGGTGCGCTCTTACCGCACCCTTTCACCCTTACCATCTCTCTTGATTTCCCCGAAAGGAAATTGCAAAGATGGCGGTCTACTCTCTGCTGCACTTGCCGTCGGCTTTCACCGCCCAGGCGTTACCTGGCACCCTGCCCTATGAAGCCCGGACTTTCCTCCCCTGCTTCAATCACGGAGATTTCCACAGCAGCGATCGTCTAGCTCACTTCGGGGCGCATTTTATCAAACTTCAGTACTAATTGCTTGTGCTTTTTTGAGCAATCAGTTTTTTATATTTATCCATCAATTCATCTTGTGACTCCACATGCTGTGGATCGAGCGGAATACAATCGACTGGACAAAATAATTGGCACTGTGGTTGATCATAATGCCCAACACATTCAGTACATAAATTGGGGTGAATTTCATAAATGATTTCACCCATAAAAATAGCCTCATTGGGGCAAACAGGCTCACAGACATCGCAATTGATGCATTCATCAGTAATATATAAAGACACGCTACCAACCTTGTTGATGCTTGCGTTCAAAGGCTTCGACCACACATTGCGGTACAAATTTACCAACATCACCTTTTAAACGCGCAATTTCTCGAACCATCGTCGAAGAAATAAATGAAAATTGTTCAGAGGGTGTTAAAAATACAGTTTCAAAATGTTGATCTAACTGGCGATTCATATTCGCAAGCTGAAACTCATATTCAAAATCTGAAACAGCACGTAATCCACGCAATACAGCTGTTGCACGCTGCTCACGAGAAAAGTTTACCAACAAACCATCAAAACCAACAAACTCAACATTGGAAAGATGGCTTAACGATATTTTAGCCAATCGAATCCGTTCATCTAAACTAAATACTGGGTTTTTATGATGTCCAATTGCAATTGCAACCACCACCTCATCAAACATTCTTGCTGCACGGGCAACTAAGTCAACGTGACCATTGGTAATTGGATCAAACGTTCCTGGATAGATGACGCGAGTTTTAGACATCCGTTTGTACTCTAGTTTATTGTTTATACTTCGTAGTTTAACAAAAACTTCCTTTTTAGCGAACATTCTCCTTAAATTTGAAATCACTTCACCTTGGGGCAAGTTTAAGGCAAAATATAGTTAATCTTGGAATATTAGTATTATGTCGAAATCAATCGTAGTTAAAAAAAATAATGGTGGCACTATTGCGCAAAATAAACGCGCTCGCCATGATTATTTTATTGAAGAGAAATTCGAAGCTGGTCTTTCATTACAAGGCTGGGAAGTGAAGTCTTTACGCGCTGGACGTATGACCATTACTGAAAGCTATATTCTTTTTAGAGACAACGAAGCATTTTTGTTTGGGGCGCAGATTCAACCGCTACTCTCTGCATCTACGCATGTGGTTCCTGAAGCAACTCGTACACGTAAGTTATTGCTTTCGCGTCGGGAACTTGAAAAGTTGATGGGCGCAGTCAACCAAAAAGGTTATTCATGCGTACCACTGGCGTGTTACTGGAAAGGTCGTTTAGCTAAAATTGAAATTGCTTTAGTAAAAGGTAAGCAAATGCATGATAAACGTGCTACTGAAAAAGATCGTGACTGGCAACGTGATAAAGCACGAATTTTTCATAAGTGATATAAAAATGCTCGGATTCTAGTCCGAGCTTTTTTCAATTAGTAGCTGTGAGATTAAATCTGAACTAATACAAATTATAGGTTACTCTTCACTGTTAACATCATCTTCTTGCTCATGTGAAACACAGTGCTCACTTACGGCAATAGGTCGTAACGTATACTTTGCCTCTAGAACACCATGTGCAGCAGCATTTTTCTTTTTTTTACTTTGAGCTTTAGCAATCAAATCATCATATAGTGTTCCAATTTCATATTCCCAAGATAAATCATAGGGCAAATCAAAAACTGAAAACTTATCCCACATTCTAGATAACTTAACCTGATCATCCTTGAGATTATTAAGCTTATTTTCTAACTCTAGGATTGGATCTTTATTTAGATCAGTCTCTGCAATAAAACCTTCATTTTTTAACTTTTCAAAAGCTTCCGTAATATGTTGTTTAAGCCCCTCTAATTGCTGCCCTACATTATTACTAAGTATCTCAAATATATGTTCGGCATCAACTTCATCATCCAATCCTTGCAGTAAAGATAATGGCAACCAATGCCCCAAAAAAGTTTCAATTCCTCTACGCAATAAACTATTAAATTGTTGCTCATCCACTTCATCATTTTTTTTGATACTTGAAAAATCAAAAAACTGTCGACTAATTGTTTCTGCGTCTACAGTAAAGCCTAAATTTTTCAAAATATCGTTCCCGATTTCACTTTTCCCTTTTTCAGATAATTTATATCTTATAGCAAAATATTGATTAAAAGTTTCACTCCATTTATGCACAAATTTACCTTGTTGTAGCAACGCATATTTAAAACTGTAACTTTCTCTTTTATATTCCTCCAATTTTTCCAAATTTTTAAAGTTTTTTTCATTAATATCTTGTAAAGATAAAAATTCTTTTACAGTTTCCACATCATTAGTAAGTAAAAGCGTTTCATAATTACTATTATTTCGTTTTGCAAACAATCCAGCATTAGAGAAATTAGCAGAACCAACTGCTAGCGCCCCTGTTTGCTCATCATGGGACAACAAAGCATAAGCTTTGCTATGGAACAGATTAGGTGTATCAATAGCAGTCACTTCAAAACCAATGTTATAATCTGCATAACTTTCTTCAAATTCACGTAATTTTTCTATACCAATACGAATACATTCACGTGCATCAATATATAGTTTTACATCTGTTAACCTAATACTACTTGATATTTCGTCAATGAAATTACTGACTTTTGCTAAATCATCAGCCAAGTAGCAGGTAAAGATACTCAACTGATATTTTTTTCTATTGTCCACGTTTGACCGAAATGCATCAATTAAGCGACTTGATTTTCCCTTAGCTGTATTAAAAAAAACTTCCATATTACCCCCTTAAATTCAATTTAATTTATCAACTTACTCATCAAAAGACCAACGCTCTCTTAACGTTCTAATTTTTGCTGATGGATGAATAATGCTACGGTCTGGATTAACCAATCTAACCGAGCCTTCAGGCAAACCATAATACCGTTCAATGCTACGCTGTACTGTTCTTACCCGTGCATCACTTCGCGTAGCACGTTTACGATTTGCCCCAAATCTTTCCGTATATTTTAAATTTTGCTCTATTTCCGATGGCGCAATTTCCAGTAATTCTTTAGTTGGAATTTCTTCTGCTGACTCCGTAATCTGTTCATCTTGTTGAGAAATATCAAGGGCTTTTTCTTCAGGCTCTAGTAAAATATCAAATTTATAGTTTTCACCCTCCTCTACCCAATTTCCTGAAAAAAGTTCATACGAATCATCTTCAAAAGCACCACTTAAATTATAATCTAAATTAAAATTTCCACTTTCATCTTTATATGCAACAGTACCTTTCATGTCCTGAAAGTCAGTCGTTCGTTTTAAAACAATACGACCTGATTGAACTCTTTTAAATTCACTAATTTTTCCCTCAAACAGAATAGAAATCTCATCATCCGCTCTAACCACTCGGGTAACATTTGCAGGAAGTTCATCCCAATAGATTTAACCCAACATCACTTCCCCCTCTTTCCATATATAATTTCTTCAATATAACAACGGGCATGGTTTTGAATTTCATCAAAAATATTAAAGTTTTCATTTATTTTTACTACTGCACTCTGGATAGGTTCGAGTGATTTATCCAATGTACCTTGGTTATACTCTTTAATAAACAAATCAGAATTTAACGAATCTATTTTAAGCAACCAAGATGCAGAGCAAGTATCGAGTTCGAAGCCCAAGCCCGCTAACTCTTGATATTGCATCAAGGTATTCTGTCGGAAATGCTTCCACTCACACAATTCTCGGTAATTTTCCATTTCTGCGATTTCTTTAATTAAACCTTCGCGTTTATAAGAAAGTTTACGTATAAGATTATAATTTAGAAAAAATTGTAGCGTTATATAGCCTTGTTCATGTCTAAAAAAATTTGCTGTTGGAAATCTATTATTATTAATCCTAAAGTCTTCATCAGAATTATAATGACTCCCTCTATCATAATGAGTAAGCTTGAAAAAAGCATAACTTTCATAGATATCAAAACTTTCATCTGAAATTAATTCATCCTGTTGCTCAAAATGAATCCATTGTTTTGGAGCAAACCATAATTCTTTATATTCAAAATTAGCACACACATCCCAGACCATCGTTTGCCACGTCATATCAGGAAAATCATTATTTTGTTGATTCAAAATCAGGGTCTCGATATCTTCAAAAAGTTTTCCAGCAACTTTTTCTTCAAGAAAGTTTCCTATTCGAATAATAGAAGATAAGTTATTCAAAACACTATCTACAGATATATCATTTTTCATTATTTTACCTTTATTATTCAAATATTCAGAAACTTAGCAATGGGATCACATAAATCATTTTTTTCTAATGCAATAGATGCCCGATCAACAATCTCTTCACGCAATTCATCTGGTGATATGATCTGAATTAAATGTGCATTTTTCGCAAACCACTCCATACGACTTCGAGTGATCACACTCCGAGCGCTTAGCTCATAATACTGATCGTGTAAATGAATAATTATTTGATCATTACCTATCGGATTGATTTCTAATTCTTCCAATAACTCTCCTTCAAAGACACAAAATACTCCCAATTCCTCCCTATCAAAAAAAGCATCTTCGAACTCACGCTCTTCAACCAAGTCATCAACATCATAGGGATCAATATTTACTGAAATTTTTTCTGGAATAATTTTAACTTCAGTAAAATTCAGCATATTAAATGTACGTAACTCACTTTTTCCTTTAATAATTTTGCTAGCAATTAAAAATTGTTTATAGCCATAGTGAATAATTCCATGAGGCTTTAACGTATATGCTTGGCTTTCGAAATGGCCTTCTTTTCTGTATTGCGTATCAAGCCAAATATCATCTTCTAAAATTGCTTGATAAATTATTTTGATTTCTTTTGAATCATAATGACTATTTTTATTTTGACTATAACCAGACGGCACAAAACGAAAACGAGATTGCCAATTATCCAAACGAGTATCTTTGGTTAGTTGTTGTGTTGCCGCTTCAAAAAAGCCTTTTACATTTTGGTGAATATCATATGGCAAATATTCGCTTAAATAATTATTTGCCATAACCAAGATCAAAGCTAACTCAGAGTTAAACTGCTCAATGAAAGCATCTTGGCTTAATTGATATTTTTTTGCTTTTCTACCTTTACCATCAGTTACAGAAAGTGCTCCAGTTGAAAGTAAACTGGGAATGAGTTCTAAATCTCTCTGTATTGCTTTAGTTAATGATTTTTCTTCTATGTCATCACCATAACAATGACGTACTTGCTCTTTAAACTCTTCTATTGTTAAAGCCGATCTGGGTACACGTGGTAAAACACTATAAATTTTTAATATACGACTTACGAGGTTTACATTCTTCTTATCCATCACTGCTATTCTGTTCATTTATGTTTCAATCAAGAATAACAGCTTTAAAAGACATTGAATGTCTCACAAATAAAATATCAAAAACCTCCAAATTAGACTAAAAGTGTCCAACTTTCGGGGTGCAGTTCAATTGGAGGTTTTTTTAATCTTAATTTTAATTTAAGCGATTCAGCAATGACGCGAGATGTGCACCAAATCGAGCTGCTGTTTCCAAATCCCCTTCGGGTGGGGTGATCTCGGCAGGTGCATTATCGGACTGGGTCATTAAGCCCAAAAAGCTCGACATACGGTTAATATCTTGCGAACTACGTCCCGTAGGCATAAAAGGCAAACCTGCCCACAACATACCGTGCTGCATAGCAAATAAATTGATTTGCTGCAAAACAGCCAACTTATCGCCACTTAAGCCACCACCATTGGTAAAACCAGCTGCAAGCTTGCCCTGCCATGTTCGAGCCAACCATCGTTTAGAAGATTGCTCCATAAATTGCTTCAAGGCTGAGGTCAAACTTCCCATATAAGTAGGACAACCCAAAACAATCGCATCCGCTTGGTCTAGTATCTCCCAATCCACATGTTCAATGTTCATGCAATGCACATCTATACCCGTTTGCTCAGCCCCTTGAGCAATAAAAGATGCAACCTTTGCAGTATGTCCATATGGGCTGTGATAAACGATGGCAAGAGATTTTGAAGATAAAGACATATCAATAAAAACAGTAAATTTTAATGAAGTTTAACAGTTTCAAGCCATAAACACGAATGTTGCCATGCGGCCTGTTTTTGCTTCACGGCGGTAGGAAAAATATTCCCCTGTTTGCCGATAACTACACTGGTCGCCACCCAGTACCGTTTCAACACCTTGTTGTTTCAAGATATAACGCGCAATCGCATATAAGTCAGCATAAAACTTGCCCACTTTTTCGCTGTCTTGAAAAGCAGTTTCTAATTCTGGATATTTAACACAAAAAGCCAATTTTACTTCTGCACCAATTTCAAAGTTCGGCTGGCTAATTGCCGCGCCCAACCATGCCCAAGTCGGCTGACTTTGCATCGCAGCAATTGTATTTTCAACAATCCCTTGCGCCAAACCTCGCCAACCAGCATGTAAATTGGCAACTTCAGTGCCATCTGCATTTCCCAGCACCACAGGCAAACAATCCGCCGTCATCATCATCAACGCATGGGCTTTACGCTGAGTAACCAGACCATCGCCATCTAATGCTGTAAATGGAAGTTCTTCATTCACAGTATGACAAATGGTGCTGTGGGTTTGCGTCATCCAAGTCATTTTATCAACGCCGAAATCCGCAAACTCTTGCAGTAAAGCCATACGATGCTGCTGTACACGCTTTGCATCATCACCCACATGCAATGCCAAGTTAAATCCCATAAGCTCAGGTTGAGCAGAAGCTTGAGCTTTTGCATGATGCACTCGTGTCTGCCCAACATATACACCTGATGGAAGTCCTTGAACAAATTGCATGTCTATTTCCTTGTCATTCACCAAACATCAAAACAACTTAATACGCTTTATTTTCACTGCGTAATACTTCAACCAATTGGGCAAAATCCTCTGGCCAAGGTGCTTCAAACATCATTTCTTCACCCGAACGTGGATGAACCAATCCAAGTTTTGTGGCATGTAAAGCTTGACGTTTAAAAGCACGCAAAGTGTCGCCCAGTAATTCTGAAGCACCCGCAGGTACACGTACACGATTCATGTACACTTGATCGCCGACCAAACCAAAGCCAATATAGCTAAAATGAACACGAATTTGATGGGTACGACCAGTTTCTAAACGTGCTTGAACACGGGTGAAATGCTGGAAACGCTCTTTCACGTTGTAGTGTGTGACTGCATCCTTACCACCTGGCAAGATCTTCATTTTAACGCGATCAACAGGATGACGTTTAATTGGCTCATCAATTGTTCCACCTGCAATAATATTGCCGTAAACAATTAAGTCGTAAACACGATAAACCGTTTTCTTCGCCAATTGCTTGCTGAGCGAAAATTGTGCTTCTAAGTTTTTAGCCACCACCAGCAAACCACTGGTGTCTTTATCAATACGGTGTACTAAGCCGGCACGGGTCAATTCCGCCGACTTAGGGTAATGGTAAAGTAATGCATTTACCAATGTACCTGAGCTGTTACCAGCGCCTGGGTGTACAACCATACCAATCGGTTTATTCACCACCATAATATCGTCGTCTTCATACACGATATTGAGTGGAATATTTTCAGGTAAGCTTTTAGTTTGAACTTCTAGTTCAACATCAAGTGTTAAAAGTTCATTGCCTTCACATTTATACTTTGGCTTAACGCTGTTACCATTTGCCAACAAATGGCCTTCTTTTAGCCACTGTTTCAATTTTTCACGCGAAAAATCGCTCCAAATCATTGCTGCGACTTGATCGATACGTTGCCCTAAATAGCTTTCATCCAATTGAAATTGCAACGATAAACGTGTTGCAGTTGAGTCTGAAGTATGGTTATCTGCATCCTCAGAATCTTCAAGTAAATTGAAATCAGTTTCAGGTAAATTAGAGTTAGAAGATTGTGCTTGACTCATTTGCTCATTCAGACAAAAGTGGTTTAATAGCGCAATTGTAGCTCATTGCCAGTACTAACAGAGGAATTTTTATGTCGTTACCACGTTATAAAATGACAATGCTTGCTTTATCTTTAGGCGTTGCAACGGCAATAGTAGGCTGTAGCAGTAATCCGAAGAAAGAAATTGTGGACACAGGACCACAATCTAGCGAGCAAGTTTATATTCAAAAAGCAGAAAAAGCGCTCGAACGCGGACAATATACCGATGCTGCAACACATCTAGAGGCTTTAGACACCTATTACCCTACAGGTGACTACGCACAACAAGCTCAATTAGAATTATTGTATGTCAAATTCCAACAAAAAGATTATGAAGGCGCAATTGCACTGGCTGAACGTTTTATTCGTTTAAATCCACAACATCCAAATGTGGATTATGCTTACTATGTTCGTGGTGTCGCGAATATGGAACAAAATTATGATGGCTTATTACGTTATACCTCATTAAAACAAGCACACCGTGATGTCAGCTATTTAAAAGTGGCTTATCAAAACTTTGTTGATTTCATTCGTCGCTTCCCATCAAGTACTTATGCTGTAGATGCCGCACAACGAATGAAATTTATTGGCAATGAATTGGCTGAAAGTGAAATGAATGCGGCACGTTTTAACATTAAGCGTAAAGCATGGTTAGCCGCTGTTGAGCGCTCTCAATGGGTGGTTGAACATTTCCCTCAAACTCCTCAAGTCCCTGAAGCTTTAGCCACAATTGCCTATGGATATGACAAGTTAGGTGATCAAGTCACTTCAAAACAATATATTGAAGTGTTAAAGCTGAATTATCCAAACTTGGTCAAATCTGATGGTAGCGTGAATCTTCGTGCTGCACGCAGTGAAGGCAGCTGGGTGAATCGTGCAACTTTAGGTGTTTTCGGACGCGAAGCTCAAACATCAACGGATACAGAACAAAATCAAAATTCTGACGATACTCAAAAACGTAGTATCACCAATCGTTTAAGTTTTGGTTTACTCGATCGTCCACAAACAGAAAACAACATTCCAGCACCGAAACAAGAAATGCCAAAAGAAACACCAGCAACTGAATAAGCAAAGCTTATTGTTCGCATTTTCATGAAGGGCAAGTTATCATACTTGCCCTTTTGTTATTTTAACCGATCATATTGATCATTTTGTGCAAAAGGTATACAAATTAACTTTTAACTGCTTGCGCACTTCCATTCTGCGTAAATTCTGACCTCTGATTCGTCAGTCATTTTTAATAGATAGATCTCAACTCGATTGCATACGTATGGCTATTCCTCAACACACGATTGATCAAATATTAGATCGCACAGATATTGTCGATCTGATTGGTCAGCGCGTGAAACTTAAGAAAACAGGTCGCACCTATTCAGGTTGCTGCCCTTTTCATCAGGAAAAATCGCCATCGTTTCATGTTTATCGCGACAAACAATACTTTCATTGCTTTGGCTGCCAAGCCAACGGTAATGCCATTCGCTTTTTAATGGACATTGACGGACGTAATTTTGTCGATGTGATGAAGGATCTGTCTAGCCAAACAGGTATCGAATTACCGAAAGACAATCAAGATTCAAAACGCCTCTCTTATAAACGCGAAATCAAAAAACCGGTCAGTATTCAAGCGGCTCCCGCAGCTATCGTAACAGAACAACAACCTGCGCCCAATATCGCTTTTAACAGTAGCGATCCTTTTGAAGAATTTCAAAATGACGCCTATTCAGAGCAACATTTTAACCATAATGACCCTTTTGCCGCATTTGAACAATTTGATCCGATTGATCAAAACACGGTTCAAGATGGTAATTTATACGATTTATTAGAAAATATTGCGCTGTATTATGCACAGCAATTACCGCACAGTCAGACCGCACAACAATACTTTAAACAACGCGGCTTAAGTGCAGAAACCATTCAATATTGGCGTTTAGGCTATGCCCCTGAAGATTGGCAGCATTTGGAAAAAGCGTTTCCTTATGACATTGAAGGTCTCAGACAACTGGGACTCATTCGTACCAGCGACAAAGGTCGAGATTTTGATCTGCTCCGTGATCGAGTCATCTTTCCCATTCGGGATCCCAAAGGTCGCGTGGTCGGTTTTGGTGGCCGTGCGCTAAATGACGAAATCAAACCCAAATATATTAACTCACCCGATTCTGAAGTGTTCCATAAAAACCAATTGCTTTATGGTTTATATGAAGGACGCAAACAAAAAGCTCACGATTGGTTAATGGTTGAAGGCTACATGGATGTCATTGCTTTACAGCAATATGGCATCTATGGTGCGGTTGCAACACTGGGAACTGCCAGTAATACTGAACATCTGAATATTTTATTTAAGCAAAATAATCGTATTACCATTGCTTTCGATGGTGATGCTGCTGGACAAAAAGCAGCAAGACGAACTTTGGAAATTGCTTTACCTTTACTCAATGACGGACGCGAACTTAAGTTTTTCGTATTGCCTAATGACCACGATCCAGACTCTTTAATTCGTCGTGAAGGGATTGAGAACTTCCATCGCCTACTGCAACAAGCCCCGTTATTATCCGATTTTGTCTTTGCACACCTCAGTCAAAATCATGATGTCACTAAGCCGGAAGGTAAAAGTCAGGTCATGGGTGAGTTACGCCAACTGACTGAACTTTTACCGAAACAAGGGTCTTATCGCTATCTATTACAGCAGTTTTTCAAGGAAAAACTGGGCTTTAATCGCAAATGGCAACCGCAAGTCAACAACGATGCATCCTTAAGCTTTAGTACCAAAATTGATGCTGAGGAATATGTGATTGCGATTTTAATGAATCACCCCTACCTCTATATTCATTTTGAGCCGCTGCGTGCTTTAATTTCACACAATCAATTGTTATTTAAAATTTTAAATATTTTTAATACCATTTTTGATGATTTACCTGATGATACAGAGCTATCTCAATATTATGTTCTAGGTGCTTGTGCCAACTATCACCATGACTTACAAAAGATTTTACCTCAAGCCAATATCAGTGATTACACCTCGTCACCTGAGCAAGCAGACAAACTCGCGGAAGATTTTTCCATTAAGTTACAATACCAATGCTTGCAACAAAAAATAAAATCGAAAAAATTCTCCAGCCTTGCCGAAATGCGTAACCTGAAACAAAAAATTTACGACATTGATAAAAAAAGATCACTGACACTTTTAGAAGATTAAATTTTAATTTTTCAATAAATAGATCACATCATCTCAATACGGTAATGCATTAAACTTATTTTAGATCTTACAAAGATATTTAGAATACTTGACTGGCGACATGGATGTCGCTCGTTCGTCAGTGATTACAGGGACGTACCATCTGACGAATAAAGGGTTTTTGTTACTTTTGACCCATCAAAAGTAAGGCATCGCCTACACAAAATCTTGTTTAACCCTTAACAACAATATGAGGCACTATAAATATCAACCTTAATTATTTTAGTGCTTTGCTTTACGACGCTTCGCTACCACTTCTTGCAAACCTTCCTGCAACATCTCAAAATATGCAGGATCTTCCACTTTCGCTGCTTCACGCAATAAAATAGAAGTTGGGTGCAATAATTTTTGCGTTAAGCGATGAGAAAATTCCTGTAGAACCTGCTCAGCATTTTCACCATTGGCCATTCGTGTCATCGCCAAAGCCAATTCTTCTTGTCTGAACACTTCACCCTGTTCACGGTAAGCATGAATCGTACTGCCCGCTTTTTTAACTTTTTGCTGGGTCAGCAACTCTGTTGCCAACTGATTGACCATAACTTCTGCTTCAACAGCCGCTTGGCGACGTTGTGCAAGATTGTCATCAATCACACTTTGTAAATCGTCAACGCCATATAAATAGACGCCATCTAAAGATTTAACTTTAGGCTCAATATCACGCGGTACGGCCAAGTCCACCAAAAGCATTTGTTGATAACGACGTTTTTTTAAGGCGATTTTAACATCAGCATAAGAGATCACTTGGTGCAAACTTCCAGTACAACTAGAAATCACATCTGCACGGTATAGGTTTTCTGCCAATGCTGAAAAATCAATAATTTCTACATCGACCCGATGGGCTATTTCTTGTGCCAAAGTTTCAGCACGCGCGGCTGTACGATTGCAAATTAAAACTTTACCCACGCCCATTTCGGCCAAATGCTTCGCCACCAAGCTATTCATTTCGCCCGCTGCAACCACCATGACCGTCAACTTTTCAGGTTTACTAAACACCTGTAAAGCCAGCTGAGCAACCGCATAACCCATGGAAACCGCATGACTACCCACAGCCGTTTCCGAACGCACACGCTTGGCTGCGTAAAAAGCATATTCAAAAATTCGGTTTAAACTAGGAGAAACAGTATGCGCGTCTTTAGCAAGAGAAAGAGCAGACTTGACTTGCCCTAAAATTTGCGGCTCACCTAGCATTAAGGAATCAAGCCCACTGGCAACACGCATCAAATGTGTTACAGCTTGCGCATTTTCATAGCGATATACATGATTAAACAATTGTTTAACATCTATGCCATTTGCTTGGGCGAGCCAATTCATTACCATATCTGCATTATCAGACATGGCATAAACTTCAGTTCGATTACATGTAGAAACCACAACCATATCATTTAAGTCATGGTTTTGGCTTTGCTCTGCAAGCAATTGCGTTAACTTTTCAGGGTTAAATGCAACTTGCTCACGCAGTTCTACAGAAGCGGTTTGATGGTTGACACCCAATGCAAAGAAAGACATATCAGATCATCATTTCGCTAAATTTATGCTATTGTGCAATATTGGTGTCATAAAAAGCATTACTTGGATCAAGAAAAATTGCGTCAAACAAACAGCCGAATAAACGGCGCGACAATTAAGCAATATTCTACCACATTCTTACTTGTGGGTAGCATGGCTTCTAGTGCTCATATTAGAGCATCTGGAGAAATTTATCATGCCAATTCAAATTATAATGCCATAAAACAAAGCATGATTGCCGAATTTGCACTGACCTACCATGACGTACCAACAGCATTACATAACTATACGGTGCTTGCAATTAAAAGCAATTCCACCACAGTAAAACAGCGTGCTTTGAATGTTGCATTAGAACAAAATGACCTTAAAGCAGCACTGGATATTGCCACCCATTGGGTGGTTCAAGAACCTACAGATGTCCCCGCCTTATTTTATCTATCACATATTGCCCTCAAAGCACATGAGTATGAACTGGCCTCTGAAACACTGGATAAAATTTTAAATATTGACCCAGATGCAGACTTAGAAAAAATTTTAGTCGGTATTGCTCCTGAAGAACCTGAAGATCGAGAATTTTTACTCGACGCTTTACGCAAAAGCAAAGAGAGAGACAACCCTTCTGTCTTGGTGCTGATTGCAGGTTTAGAAGCTCAACATGGCCAGTTAGAACAAGCACTGATTACGGTAAATCGTGCACTTAAAAAACGCCCTAAAGTAACAGGCTTCATTTTAATGAAAGCCAATTTACTCAGTGCTTTAGGCAATGACGAAGAAACGCTGAAATGGTATAACAAAGCCAGCCAAAAACATAAATCTAATTTAGAAGTTCGCTTAGCTGAAATTAAATATCTGATTAAAATCAATCAATCTAAACAAGCACTAGATAAACTGGAAAAAATTCTAGAGAAATGGCCGCATGAAGACGAAGCCCTGTTTATTGCCGGCTTAACCAGTATTGATTTAGAGGAATATGAAAAAGCAGAAAGGTTCTTGGTTGAGCTACGTTATTCCGCACAATATCAAAATGAAGCCTATTACTACTTGGCTGTAAATGCTGAAAGAAAACAACACTTTGAAACTGCAAAAGCCTATTATCGTTTGGTCGATGGCAGTTTATATACCGTTTCACGCCGCAATATGATTAATATTTTTTCTGAGCAAGATAAACTCAGCGATGCTTTACGCTTTTTAACCCAAGAACGGGTCAATTACCCACAACAAGCCAGCTTTCTCTATCAAGCTCAAGCTGACATTTTAAAAAGAATGGGCAACAAAAAAGCAGCCATGCGTTTATTAGATGAAGCGATTAAAAACGTGCCCGATGATCCTGAACTGATCTACTCAGAAGTTCTATTACTCGACCCTTATCAAGACAAAGATAAGCTTGATAAATTATTGAAAAAATTATTAGAAATTGAACCCAACAGTCCAACCTATCTGAATGCTTACGCCTATACACTGGCTTTACAAAACAGACGTTTGGATGAAGCACGGCAGTATGTTGAACACGCATTGGAATTCGCACCAGACCAAGCCTCCATTTTAGATACACTGGGCTACATTACCTTTTTACAAAATGACTTTAAAACCTCCGCGCTGGTTTTAGAAAAAGCCTATGAAATTAGCCAAAATGTTAAAATTGGTGTGCGCTACGCAAAATCGTTATACATGCAAGGCGATCTGACAAAATTTAATCATGTGTTACAACAATTACAAAAAAAACATCCCAATGATCCTCAATTAGAGCAATTGAAGTCGCTATTGTTACCGCCACACATGAAAAAGAGTTAATGATGTTTATGCATATTTTTTCAAAATTCAGCTTAACCTTAATTGCAGCAAGCACCTTAATCCTGACCGGTTGTCAACAATATACCCAGCCTCAAGGGCCGAACGTATCTCAAACACCAGAAGCTACAAACAATTTTAACCTTCAAGGTAAAATCGGGGTTAAAACACCGGGGCAATCTGGCAGTGCATTTTTCACTTGGGTACAGCAACAAGATGAGTTTGATATTGAATTAAGTGGAATTTTAGGCGTCGGCAAAACTCAAATATCGGGCAAACCTGGTGAAGTCAGCCTAAATAGCGCCAAAACAGGACTTATTGAAGCTGAAACGGCAGAAGAATTGCTTGAACGTGCCACGGGTTGGCAAGCACCGATCACCCATTTAGTCGATTGGGTTCAAGCCAAGCCCGCAACGACACAAGTTAAAATCAACAAAGATGAGCAAAATCGTCCAATCCAATTTTTGGAAGATGGCTGGACAGTTGATTTAAGCTATAGCGACCAAGCCCAATTGCCGAATAAATTAATTTTGAAGCAAGCACTTGAGTCGGGACAAGAAAACCGTATTACAATGATTATTCAAAATCGCTAAGTCTTAAAAGTTCAAAATTCTATGATTCGTGTCCCTTCTCCTGCCAAGCTCAATCTTTTTTTGCATATCACAGGTCGTCGTGATGATGGTTATCATGAGCTGCAAACTATTTTTCAACTTATCGACTTAAGCGACTGGCTAGAATTCACTCAAACGGATGACTTGCAGATTTCAATCGACGGCTTAAATAGCGTCGACCTAGAACACAACTTAATCTACAAAGCCACACAAATTTTGAAACCCTATGCGCAAAAAATAACAGGTCTGTCCATTCGTGTAGAAAAGAACATTCCGATGGGTGCAGGACTTGGAGGGGGGTCGTCAAATGCGGCAACGACACTTATTGTGGTCAATCAACTGTGGCAATGTGGTTTAAGTATTGAACAATTGGCTAAGCTAGGTGTAAAACTTGGTGCTGACGTTCCCATTTTTGTTTATGGACGTAACGCATGGGCCGAAGGCATTGGTGAACAGTTAACATTCATAGACTTAGAACAAAAAAAATACATTGTATTAAAACCTGATTGTTTTATCAGCACTCAATTGCTTTTTTCGCAAAAAACATTGACAAGAAACACGAAGACCTCTACATTTTGCGCCTATCAGTTAACACCATTTAATTTTGGAAATAACTTTGAGCCTTTAGCGAGAAGCCTATATCCCGAAGTAAATGAAGCGATGCAGTATTTAGATCAGTTCGGTATTGCAAAACTTACAGGTACAGGTGCTTGTGTTTTTACTGAAGTAACTAGCGACATGAATATTGATGAGATTTTAGCACATTCGCCTTGTAAAGCTTACTTGGTTAATGGTTTAAATAAATCACCATTACGTCATTTCGAAGTTATATGATAGGGGCGTCGCCAAGTGGTAAGGCACCGGGTTTTGATCTCGGCATCCGTTGGTTCGAATCCAGCCGCCCCTGCCATCATTTTCATCTGTAGATTACTGTATTAGGGGCGTCGCCAAGTGGTAAGGCACCGGGTTTTGATCTCGGCATCCGTTGGTTCGAATCCAGCCGCCCCTGCCATTTAACTAATAAGTTAAATAAATATTACAGTGATCAAATTTAGGGGCGTCGCCAAGTGGTAAGGCACCGGGTTTTGATCTCGGCATCCGTTGGTTCGAATCCAGCCGCCCCTGCCATCTATTTTCAAAAAAGACAGAATAAAATTTGCTTGTTCATTTGTTTATTTACCTTGACATTGAACAGTAAAAACATTAGAATTCTGCCGCATTAGGGGCGTCGCCAAGTGGTAAGGCACCGGGTTTTGATCTCGGCATCCGTTGGTTCGAATCCAGCCGCCCCTGCCATCTATTTTCAAACATTCCAACCGCCAAGGGTGCTTCATGCCCAATCTTGTCGTTTTTAGTGGAACTGCACATCCACAATTCGCCCAAAAAGTCGTAAGCCATTTGCACATTCCGTTAGGAGCTGCTGCTGTCGGTAAATTTTCTGATGGTGAAATCACTGTCGAAATTACTGAGAATGTTCGTGGTAAAGACGTATTCCTTGTCCAGCCTACTTGTGCACCAACGAATGACAACCTTATGGAAGTCCTCGTTATGGCTGATGCTTTACGTCGTGCAAGTGCAGGTCGTATAACTGCTGTCATCCCTTACTTTGGCTATGCTCGTCAAGATCGTCGTCCTCGTTCAAGCCGTGTTCCAATCACTGCAAAAGTTGTGGCAGATATGCTGACAACTGTAGGGATTGACCGTGTTGTAATGATCGACCTTCATGCTGACCAAATCCAAGGTTTCTTCGACATCCCTGTAGACAATATCTACGGTACTCCTGCCTTACTTGCTGACCTTCGTCAACAGCAACACCATAATCTTATGGTTGTTTCTCCTGACGTTGGTGGTGTAGTGCGTGCACGTGCTGTAGCTAAACAAATGGGTGATATCGATCTTGCAATCATTGATAAACGTCGTCAAAAAGCAAATGAATCACAAGTGATGCATTTGATCGGTGATGTGAAAGATCGTGACTGCGTAATCGTGGATGACATGGTGGATACTGCGGGTACATTGTGTAAAGCTGCTGATGCACTGAAACAATTTGGTGCTCGCCGTGTTGTTGCTTATGCAACTCACCCTGTACTTTCTGGTAAAGCCCTTGAGAATTTGAAAAATTCTGTACTCGACGAACTCGTGGTAACAGATACGATTCCTCTTTCTCAAGAAGCATTAGAACTTGGTAAGATTCGCCAAGTTTCAGTGGCCGGCATGGTTGCTGAGACAATTCGTCGTATTAACAACGAAGAATCTATTAGCGCGATGTTCGATAGTTATTTATAATAGCGCGAAATTTTCAAAGCCCTGTTTTTTAAACGGGGCTTTCTATCACTGGACTGGTCGAAGGTTCAGTCAATTAAACTCAATGAGGAAATGTCATCATGGCAAACTTCGTATTAAATGCAGTAGCTCGTGACGAATCAGTACAAGGGAAAGGTTCGAGCCGCCGCCTTCGTCTTCAAGCTAAAGTTCCAGCAATCATCTACGGTGGCGAAGCTGCTCCTGTAACTGTTACTTTAGAACTTCGTCAACTTGTTAAAGCACTTGAAAACAATGCTTTCTTCGAAGAAGTTATTGAAATTCAAGTGGGCGATAAAGTTGAAAGCGTTAAAATCCAAGCTTTACAACGTCACCCAGCTAAAAACACGCCTATGCACGCTGACTTTAAACGCGCATAAGTGTTGATGGTGTAAATTAGTGTCAAAAATTTCACTGATTGTAGGTTTGGGTAATCCGGGAACGGAATATGCCCAAACCCGCCATAATGCAGGCTTCTGGTTTGTCCAACGCCTTGCAGAACAATATGGCATTCAACTCAAAGCTGATCCCAAATATAAAGGGATAAGCGGTCGTGGTAATATTGAAGGTCAAGACGTTCGTCTGTTATTACCCACAACCTTTATGAACCTCTCGGGTCAAAGTGTTGTCCCCTTCGCCAAATTCTATCAAATCGCTCCTGAAGCAATACTCATTGCGCACGATGAACTTGATATGAACCCCGGTGTCATTCGCCTAAAAACAGGTGGTGGTCACGGTGGACATAACGGTTTAAAAGATATCGTACCGCATATTGGTTCAAATTTTCATCGCTTACGTATTGGCATAGGACATCCTGGTTCTAAAGAACGTGTGTCTGGTCATGTACTCAGCAAAGCACCAAGCAGCGAACAAAATTTAATGGATGATGCCATTGCTCACGCTTTATCTCGCATTCAATTGCTCGTAAACGGTGACACACAGCAAGCCATGAATCAAATCAATGCTTACAAACCGAACTGATCAATCCACAAATTGTTGAACAATCCTTCTTGCCATGATGCTTTTTTCAGAGCAAAATGCGTTTTCTGCGGATTACTTACCCAGTAAAAAGTGATTGATTTAACCATAAGATAAAATCTTAGCTCGACTAAGGAGACGCCAGCCATGCTATCTCGTTTATTAAAATGCAAAATTCACCGTGCTCAAGTTACTCATGCAGAGCTTCACTACGAAGGTTCATGTGCAATTGATGGCGTACTCATGGATTTAGCAGGTATTCGTGAATATGAAGAAATCCACGTATGGAACGTCACGAATGGTAAACGCTTTGCCACTTATGCGATTCGTGGTGAAGATCATTCAGGGATTATTTCTGTCAATGGTGGTGCTGCACATCAAGCTGACGTCGGTGATTTAGTGATTATTGCAACCTTTGGTGATTTCACTGTAGCTGAAGCCAATGCACACAAACCACGTCTGGTATATGCCAACCCAGATAATACGGTCAACCACACGGCAAACTGCATTCCAGTTCAAGTGGCTTAATACCTTTCTTCAAAATACAAAATGCTAAAAGCTCGCACATGCGGGCTTTTTTTATGCCTAGTCGGTTCACTTATAAAACGCTTTGCTGACCCGTTCATGTAGAACTAGAGTACTGACCATTCTAAATAAAAATATGATTATTCATGTAAAACAGGTCTATAATCATTGCACATCGCTTCAGGGCGGGGCGAAATTCCCCACCGGTGGTAAGTTAAACCAATCATCATTATTGGATTTAATCAGCCCACGAGCCTATAAACCATTCATGGTTTATGCGCAGATTTGGTGAAAAACCAAAGCCGACGGTATAGTCCGGATGAAAGAAGACGACGTAACGGATATTTATATTTGATATATCGCTGCGACCCCATTTCTACATCAGTCCTGAAATGTTCAACCGTATTTTTATTTTACGAGAGCGTTTCAATGTCTAGTTTAATTCAACCCGAAATTTTCTTTTCAGCCCTTCCTCCTGCTGAACAACGTATTCAAAAAGCTTTAGAAGATATCCGCCAAGGCAAACCTGTGTTGGTCATGGATGACTTTGAGCGCGAAAATGAAGCCGATTTAATTGTTGCCGCAGAAACCTTAACTGTGGACACCATGGCACGCATGATTCGTGATGGTTCTGGCATTGTCTGTTTATGTCTAACAGATGAGCTGGCCAATCATTTAGAACTTCCTGCAATGGTGGCTGACAACTCCAGTCAGTTTAAAACAGCATTTACCGTGACCATTGAGGCTGCCGAGGGCGTGACCACAGGTGTATCCGCCAAAGATCGAACCACCACGATAAAAGCAGCCACTAAAGATGGTGCTGTTGCAAGTGACCTTAACCGTCCCGGACACGTTTTCCCTTTACGTGCACGTGAAGGTGGTGTTTTAGCCCGTCGTGGTCATACTGAAGGCACAATTGATTTAGCACGTTTAGCAGGCTTAAAACCAGCAGGTGTGTTATGTGAGTTGACCAATTCAGATGGAAGCATGGCATCAGGCATTCAAGTTTTGGCTTATGCTCAAACCCATCATTTAACCGTGATTACCATTGAAGAACTTGTACAGTATCGTATAGCAAATAATCTTTAAGATTAAAGAATAAAAGCTCCGACTCTAGGAGCTTTTATTCTTCAAAAATTTTACAGCAACGTAGCATATAAGCCATATCCAGCAACTAAAATGAGTATTGCACCACAAGCCCCAAGCAATTTACTGTAAATTTTAGATTTAGATAAACGATTAAAACCCAAATAAACCAGTGATAAAGTCGCAAAATCCAGCACTATCCAACTCAGAGTCAGAACTCCAAGACTCATATCCAAATGAGGCGTGATGTGCACAAACTGTGGAAAAAATGAGGCAAAGAAAATAATATCTTTAGGATTGGAAATTCCGACCAAGAATCCCTGTTTAAAGCCACCATCTAATAATTTTGCTTGCGATGACGCTTCATCTTCATCTACTTTCGGAAAACAAACGTCTTTTAAAATCTGCAAGCCCAAATAGGCAATATACAAACAGCCTAAAATTTTAATTGCATTAAACCAGTCGAGACTAATCTCCAAAAAACCTTTTAATACTAAAATAGAAACAGTGATTAATATGAGCGAGGCAAAATTAGTACCAAATATCGTTTGCAAGGCTTTACGATACCCGCCTTTGAGTCCTGCACTTGCAACCAACATCATGACCGGTCCAGGTGTAGCAATCATGATAATCACAGTCATGCAGTACAATAGATATTCAGCAATATTCACTTGTCTAACTCTTTAGCCAACACAGCTCGTTTTTAAAAAATTGGAATAAAATGTGGTTTAATCGTGTTCCAGCATATGCAATAAACTAGAACGAATGCCATCTGCACGTAAAAAAGCAAAATCGTAACTTGCTGTAGCCAACGCCAAGACGCGGCGTTCAAATTCCTGCCAAAGTGGTTTCACTTGTTTATCCTGAATCCCCAAACCACTTTCTTCGGCTAAATTTTTATTCTTCTCACAAATTTTAAGTGCATGATAAAGTTTACGCCCGTTTGATGCATCATCGCGTAAACGCACACGTTTCGATAAGACAAAGCCTTCTACATGGTGCAAATCAGCATGCGGTAACATCGGG
The DNA here is from genome assembly GCF_000367925.1 of Acinetobacter bohemicus ANC 3994. Taxonomy (GTDB): domain Bacteria; phylum Pseudomonadota; class Gammaproteobacteria; order Pseudomonadales; family Moraxellaceae; genus Acinetobacter; species Acinetobacter bohemicus. Next base: position 281,425 of record NZ_KB849176.1, on the reverse strand, counting down.
ACTAAAATTTGATCCAATTGAGCATCGAGTCGTCTCCACACAGCCGTGTGTTGTTCAGGACTATAAGTATTCCACTGAATTACTTCATGATTAAAACGACGACAACCACGGCAGACAGAATCACCAAACACCGTAGAACAACGCCCTGCACATGGGGTCAAAGAAGCAATTCGACGCTCAGTACTCAAAACACACTCCTACACATTTTAAAAATCACTCCAACTACGCTTCCAACATCATTCAAAAGCTGCTTTGAATAAATGATGACTGACATCAACATCTTTCAGTTAAAAACCATATTTTAGTTATGGTTTTCTCGCTTATTCGCACAATTCACGTTAAAATACGTGCCTTGAATTTTGTCCTATCATAATACATTTGGAGTCTTCCATGAACGCTACTGTAGAACAGCTTGCACCTGTAGAACAGCAAGCGACCACAAGTTGGGTTGTTGCCGCACTATATCAATTTAAAGAAGTTCAAGATCCTGCCAATCTTCAACAACGTCTTTTAGACTTAGTCAACAACATTAACCTGTGTGGAACTCTCATTGTAGCGGGCGAAGGGATTAACGGTACTGTCGCTGGAGATCGTGAATCGATTGATCAAATTCAAACCTTTCTTCTGAGTGAAGGGTTTAATGCTATGGAATACAAAGAATCTCATAGCGATGAAAAACCTTTCCGTAAAATGAAAATCAAACTCAAAAGTGAAATTGTTACTTTAGGTGTTGAAGTTAAGCCACGTGATCTGGTCGGACATTACTTAGACCCGAAAGAATGGAATGAACTAATCGCACGTGATGACGTAATCCTTGTCGACACACGCAATGATTATGAATATAAAGCAGGTACATTCAAAGGTGCTGTTGATCCTAAAACAGAAACGTTCCGTGAATTTCCTGAATATGTAAAACAAAATCTCGAACAACATAAAGACAAAAAAATTGCCATGTTCTGTACCGGTGGCATTCGTTGTGAAAAATCAACTTCTCTGCTGCTTCAAGAAGGCTTTAATGAGGTTTACCACTTAAAAGGTGGCATTTTAAAATACCTAGAAGAAACCCCTGCTGAGGAAAGTATGTGGGAAGGTGAATGCTTTGTCTTTGATGGTCGTACTGCGGTTACGCATGGTGTAGAAGAAGGCCAAAATATTAAATGTCATGCCTGCGGTTGGCCTTTACTTCCAGCAGAAGTTGAGCTTCCAAGTTATGAACACGGTGTATCGTGCAAATATTGCATCGAAAAAACTACCGAAAAGCAAAAAGAAGGTTTCCGTATGCGTCAGTCACAAATTGCAGCAGCAAAACGTAAACGTCTGTAATTCTAGATTTTAAGATCATCGATTAAAAACCCTCAGCACACGTTGAGGGTTTTTTTATTTATAAAAACAACAAAGCATAAACAAAAAGGCGATCAGCACCCTATATCAATTCATTAAAAATTTGATAATCTGAGATTCACAGCACACTAATTAAGCAACTTGTTCATATATAATGTGAAAAAGGAATTAAATTATGCCAAGAGAGATTATCCATTCCCCTCATTATACTCGGCGCTTTCACTTGGCTCGCGAAAAAAATCATCAAAAAACAACAGCAATAAAAAATATTTTAAATCAAAAACCTCATCTGTTTATTGTGGTTTTAGGCGCAGTGATTGGTGCTATTTTATCCACATTTATTGCTTATCATTTAAATTCCAATCCGCTCAGTTATACATTAATCAGTGTGATTCCATTTGCACTCGCATATAGTTTAAGAAAAGTCTACATCCACACACTGGTACACAGCCAAGAATAATCAGCGTTGATGACTTGACTATACTTTACCCTGCAACGAATAGCCTTTAGGATGGTTTAGATATCATTGTTATTTTATAAACTCATGAATCTGACTGAATGGATTATTTCCATTATGGAACAATTGGGCTACCTCGGTATTGCTCTACTCATGTTCCTTGACAATATTTTCCCCCCTATCCCCTCTGAAGTGATTATGCCTTCCGCAGGCTATTCTGCATCCCAAGGACAACTCCTCCTGAGTGGAGTAATTATTGCGGGTTGTATTGGCTCACTGACTGCGGCTGCAATCCTGTATTGGATTGGCTATAAGTTCAATCATGATAAAATTTTTCGATGGGTCGATCGCTACGGGAAATATTTATTTATCAAATCTAGCGATGTGCAAAAAGCATTAACATGGTTTGAACAATATGGACATCGGATTGTATTTTTTGGACGGATGATTCCTGCTGTGCGCTCACTGATTAGTATTCCTGCGGGAATGAGCCATATGCCCTTTTGGAAATTCATGTTCTATAGTGCGCTTGGTACAATCATCTGGACAACATTCTTAGCCTGTGTCGGGTTTTATTTTGGTGAAAACCAAGCATTGATGCACGATATTTTTAGCCAAGTAGGCTATGTCATTATCAGCATCGTGGCACTGATTATTGTTTGGGTTCTATACCGTCGGCATAAATATAAAATAAAGTAATGGCTATATTTTTAGTTCCATTGAATGGGGAAAAATGTCATTTATGAAACATTATTTGATCTACTTTGCTGCTGTTTACAGCATCGCATTACTGCTTTTAGGTATTCTGTTTAGCTTACTCAATTTAACTGGCTCAACCAGTGTCCCTACACTAATCGCAGCTGGATTTATCACAGCGGGACATTTTGTTAAACGCGAACAACGTATTCCCAGCTCTGATGAGAAAATTCAATTGGTTTGGGGCTGTACTATCGTTTCCCTGTTCATTTCCAGCATACTTGTATTCGTCTATAGCTTGGTCGATCCTACTACTGGAAATATATTAAAAACTGTTGAAAATACAGGTTTAATTCTGATCGCAATTGTCATGCTGCTGCTCATTTTAATTCATGCTGCAATCTTTTTTGTCAGTTTTGGTTGGTATGCCAAAATTTGTGCACGCAAACTAAAACCATAAAGACAACAACCACAAATCTAATGCCAAAAAAACACCTCTCTTGAGGTGTTTTTTTTGATTTCAATGAATTAAGTTGGTGTGTGATACATGAGCCGCGATTGTAGCGGCGCAAGATATAACATCACGCTGGCGTGTGGTACATTAAATAAATTTCATTTAAGTTTTCTGGAATTTCTTCTGCAATTTCATCCATAAGCTGACCATTGCGACGGAAAGATTCCATTTGCGGATCTTCATCGTCCACACCACTAAATACCATCATTGGTAAAGTTAAATCCACCAATTGATCTTCATGTTCAGGTGTAAACCAAGCATCTTCATTTAAGAACATGGCATCGACGAAGCCAACACTCCAATCGCCTAAACTTGACTCAACATCAGCTTCTTCAATTTCAAAAGGAAACTCAATTCCCTCTTCATTGGCTAAGTTTTGACGAATTGCTTCTAACCATGCTTTTATTTGTACAATCATTTCAGCTGGAACTTTCTTTTGATTGTTATCGAAAAGTTCATCGAGCCATTTATCAAAAGTTGGTCCAACCGCAGTTGCACATAAAAAACCATGAGTTGCCGCAAAATCTAGACCATGTTCATTTTGGTCACCATCTAGATATTCGCTCAATAAGTCTAAATCTAAAGCACTCATTTAAAATCCAAGTTCAGTAAAATAACTGTGGATAGCATAGCATTTTAGCGCGCTATGCTGAATCACAATTTAGTCTTCATCGTCATCAAAGCCGTCATCATCATCAAGATCATAATCAAAATCTTTCAGTTCACGCTCTAAACGACGTTGTGCAAGAAGGTCATCAATTAGACGACGTTTTTCTAACGACTCTTTAGCACTAATTTTGCTTGATGCCTCATCAAAACTAACATCATCATCATTGTAGCTATCATCTAATTCGAAATCTGTAGAAGACACTAAAACCACCTCATGGTGAAAAAAGTAAATGGGTCTAGGCGCTATTTATCTTTGTTAGCAAATCTTGTCAAGTTATTTTTACTTTTTTGCTATAACAAACTCAATTTACACTTGTTTTTTGACCTTGAAATTGTGTATTTATGAATAGGTAAAATTTTAATGAGAATGCCGATAAAAAATTAAGATATTTTTGAATGCATTCCCTGCAAGAGACTTGAAAAAAAAAATTCCAACCCAATATTGAAAACAATTGTTAAATCAAAATGCTATTTCCAAATAGCACTTGAACAAGCAATTCAAAACAATTTTAAGCGAATTGTGCTATCATGCACGGTTTTTCACTGCCACAGATTCAACGAAGAGTAAGCAAAGATGAGCGATATGACTTCCCCTACTTCGCAAGTAGCGGCTCTGATTAGCCGAGGCAAAGAGCAAGGTTACTTAACTTACGCTGAGGTTAACGATCATCTCCCAGACTCGATCACGGAAAGCGAACAGATTGAAGACATTATTCAAATGCTTCAAGATGTCGGCATTCCAGTGCATGAACGTGCGCCTGAATCTGATGACACCATGTTCGACGGTAACAATGCAGAAGCAACCGATGAAGTCGCTGAAGAAGAAGCGGCAGCTGTTCTTGCTTCAGTTGAAAGCGAACCTGGTCGTACCACCGATCCAGTACGTATGTACATGCGTGAAATGGGAACGGTTGAACTATTAACGCGTGAAGGCGAAATTAGCATTGCAAAACGCATTGAAGAAGGTATTCGTGACGTTCTTCATTCGATTGCGTACTGGCCAAATGCAGTTGAAGTTGTATTAAAAGAATATAGCGATGTTGCTGAAGGCGAACGTCGTCTTGCTGATATTTTATCTGGTTATTTAGACCCAGAATCTGACGAAGAAATTCCAGAAGTTTTAGAAGAAGAAGCTGAAATTGTTGAAGATGATGAAGCGACGACTAAAACCACTAAAGATGTAAAATTGGACGATGACGAAGAAGAAGAATCTGAAAGTGATGATGATTCTGAAGGTGAGTCTGGTCCAGATCCAGAAATTGCACGTGTTCGTTTCACTGAATTAGAAGATGCGTGGAAAGTAACCAAAGCCACCATTGAAAAGCATGGTCGTAACAGCAAACAAGCAGATGAAGCGCTTGAAGCTCTTGCAACTGTGTTTATGATGTTCAAATTTACACCACGTTTATTTGAAATCATTTCAGAAATGATTCGTGGCACGCATGAACAAATTCGTACCGCTGAACGTGAAGTGATGCGTTATGCAGTTCGTCGTGGTCGTATGGATCGTACTCAATTCCGTACATCGTTCCCAGGTCAAGAGTCAAATCCAGCTTGGTTAGATGAGCAAATTGCAAAAGCACCTGCGGATCAAAAAGGTTATTTAGAAAAAGTACGTCCAGATGTTGTTGCATTCCAGCAAAAGATTGCCGACATTGAAAAAGAATTGGGCTTAGATGTTAAAGACATCAAAGACATTTCTAAACGTATGGCTGTTGGTGAAGCAAAAGCACGTCGCGCGAAAAAAGAAATGGTTGAAGCAAACTTACGTTTGGTGATTTCGATTGCGAAAAAATATACCAACCGTGGTTTGCAATTCCTTGACTTGATTCAAGAAGGTAACATCGGTTTGATGAAAGCCGTAGACAAGTTTGAATACCGTCGTGGTTATAAATTCTCGACCTATGCAACTTGGTGGATTCGTCAGGCGATTACCCGTTCGATTGCCGATCAAGCACGTACCATCCGTATTCCAGTACACATGATTGAAACCATTAACAAGATCAACCGTGTATCTCGTCAACTTCTTCAAGAAATGGGCCGTGAGCCAACGCCTGAAGAATTAGGTGAACGTCTGGAAATGGACGAAGTTAAAGTACGTAAAGTGCTGAAGATTGCCAAAGAACCAATTTCGATGGAAACACCGATTGGTGATGACGAAGATTCGCATCTTGGTGACTTCATTGAAGATGGTAACATTACCTCTCCAATTGATGCTGCGACTTCAGAAGGCTTAAAAGAAGCAACACGTGAAGTGCTGGAAAACTTGACCGAACGTGAAGCGAAAGTCTTAAAAATGCGTTTTGGTATTGATATGCCAACCGACCATACTTTGGAAGAAGTGGGTAAACAATTTGATGTAACACGTGAACGTATTCGTCAGATTGAAGCCAAAGCTTTACGTAAATTACGTCACCCTTCTCGTTCTGAACACTTACGTTCATTCCTAGAAAATGACTAATTTTTGATGATATGGATGGAGACTTGAAATCTAAATGTCAGTCTCCATTAAGTATCTAAGAGAAATACAACGCCTGCATTCACGCAGGCGTTTGATATAATGAGGACTGGCTCTCATGACGATGTTAGACCGTACACCATCACGTGAACTACAAGAAGATCTATGGGTTTTCCCTATGGATTATCCAATCAAATTGATTGGTGAAGCGCATGAAGATTTACATTGTGCTGTTGTTGAAATTTTAGTAAAACACTTTCCTGATTTTGATGGTACAACCATCAAAGTACAACCATCGCGTACAGGTAAGTATCACTCTTTAACGGCACAACTTGTGTTCATAGAACTTGAACAAGTTCATGCACTATATGCTGATTTAGCTGCCTGCACATTGATTAAAACCGCACTTTAATCAATATAAAAAACACGCCTCGAAGCGTGTTTTTTTATGTATGCAAAAAAATATTGCATCCAGCCCCATAAAAATAGCAAATCATCTGGCTATCGCCTCCTATCTCTCCCCAATTTCATTATAATCATTTCTAATCTTTAAACTTTTATGGACGCACTTCACGTGACTGATGCTGTTCTAAAACCCAATTTAATTATCCGTCAATTTAATCAACTTACCCCTTATCTCGACCGTTTTCAGGACATGAAAAAGCTAACTGAAACCCGTGATGAAAACACCCCAGATGAACTATGGATCTTGCAGCATCATGATGTTCTCACCCAAGGACAAGCTGGAAAGCCTGAACATATTCTGATGTCGAGTACCATTCCTGTGGTACAAACAGATCGTGGTGGGCAAGTCACTTGGCATGGGCCGGGTCAGTTGGTTGCCTACTTCATGTTTGATTTGAATCGCTTGGGATGGAACGTTCGCACGTTGGTTTCCTATGCTGAAAATTTAATGATCGACCTGCTGAAAAAATACGATATTGAAGCCTATGCCAAGCCAGATGCACCGGGCGTCTATGTCAATGAACGTAAAATTGGCTCATTGGGTTTTAAAATTCGTAAAGGACGTAGCTATCACGGTCTTGCACTCAATATTGATTGTGATCTGTTTGGATTTCAGACCATTAATCCATGTGGTTATGCAGGTTTAGAAATGGTTCGCGTCATGGACTTGGTTGAAAACCATCCTCATTTTAATGATTTATGTGCAGATGTGATTGAAACTTTAGAGCACAGCGGTTACTTTAATAAAGTCCAAGTCATGCAACAATAACTTTGCTTTTGCGATAAAAATAAATTAGAGTATTTACTCTAAACTAATAAAATATTTTTTAGATAAGGGATGCGCGAGTGATTTCAACCAAATCCGTAAAGCCCGCTTTACAACTAACCTATGTCAAACTCATGATGGATGTGATTGGCAGAGGTTTAGTCATGGCGAGCCAAGTCGATGAAGAAGTAAAACAGGAAGTTGCCAAATTCCCTGTTGGTTTTGTTCTATCGATGAAAGTATTTCCCAATGGTCCCGCTTTTATTGCAAAAGTCACGGAAGACCATCAATTAAAATTACTACAATCCGTAGCAACCAAGCCCGATTTAACCATTACTTTTAAACATTTAAGTCATGCTTTTTTAGTATTTTCTTTCCAAGAAAGTACAGCTCAAGCCTTTGCCCATGACCGTATGATTGCAGACGGTGATTTAGCATATGCCATTCGTCTGGTCCGTTGTTTAAATAAAATGGAATCGCTTATTTTACCTAAACTCTTAGCCGAGCTTGCCGTAAAACAATATCCAAGTGAATTAAGCTTAAAAGAAAAACTAACTGGCGCTGCAAATATTTATTTGAAAGTCGCTCAATCCTATTTTAAACGGAGTGCATAACATGGCTAAACCTTATTACGAATTTTTCTGCCCAGTCAAAGTTATCGCAGGTCATGCCGCGTTAGAACACATTCCTTTTGAACTTGCAACATTAGGGGCAAAACGCCCTCTGATTATTACCGACAAAGGTGTACGTAATAATCATCTACTTGCTCCAATTGAAGCTGCTTTTGAATCGACAGATGCCGTAATTGGCTATATTTTTGATGATGTTCCACCCGATTCAAGCGTAGAAACAGTGCGTAGTGCAGCAAAAGCCTATCGTGAAAATAATTGTGATGCGATTATTGCTGTTGGTGGCGGTTCAGTGATTGATACCTCAAAAGCCACCAATATTTTGGTGACTGAAGGTGGTGATGACTTACTCAAATTTTCTGGTGCACATAATCTTCCAAAAGCACTGAAACCTTTTTTTGTCATTCCAACAACATCAGGGACTGGGTCTGAAGTGACCATGGTTGCTGTGGTTTCCGATTTGGAAAAAAATGTCAAAATGGCATTTGCTTCTTATTACCTGATGCCGCACGCAGCGATTCTTGACCCGCGTATGACGCAAACTTTACCACCGCACTTAACGGCTATGACCGCTATGGATGCACTGACTCACGCGGTTGAAGCCTACACCTGTATGGCTGCAAACCCAATCAGTGATGCTTATGCAACTGCTGCAATCAAAAAAGTAAGCAACAATTTATTTAAGGTACTGGACCATCCAACGGATGAGTTTGGTCGCCTTGAACTAGCGCAAGCTTCAACCATGGCAGGTATTGCATTCTCTAATTCGATGGTTGGTTTAGTACATTCATTGGGACATGCCTTAGGTGCTGTAGCACACCTCCCCCACGGCTTATGCATGAATTTATTCCTACCTTATGTACTTGAATACAATAAAGAAGTGAATGGTGACAAAATTGCAGATTTGTTACTTCCTTTAGCGGGTGCAGATATTTTTGCACAAACGCCTGCACATTTACGTGCCGACAAAGCCATTTCAACCATTCTTACCATGCGTGATCGTTTATACACCCTCACCAAATTACCCCGCACTTTACGTGAAACTGGTAAAGTCTCTGAAGCACAATTAGATGAAGTCGCAGAAAAAGCGTTAAATGATGGATCTATCATTTACAACCCTAAAGAAGCAACCTTTAGTGACTTAAAAACACTGCTAGAAAAAGCTTGGTAAATATTGAAAAATAAGTAAATATAGCGGAAAAATTAGCCTGATGTTTTTTTAAACATCAGGCTTTTCCTTTGTAAAAATCAAAGACCATTTTTTATCAAATGGCACATTTCATGCTGTAAAAAGTTTATAAAGTGATTGGCAAAAGGTATCTAATTAGAGTAGATTGGCGCACTTTTGTTTTATTCGTATAGGGGGGATCGTTCGTCTCAAACGATCCTTATAAACATGACTGATCCTTGATCAACGATTAAGAGGATAACGCCGTTGACAAATATCTCTGGGACTCCATCGGCAGCTAAACTGCAAAAAACGCTGGGACTCTGGCACATCATTATTATCGGTTTAGCTTATATACAGCCCATGACGTTATTTGACACTTTCGGTCTTGTAGCGGAAGAAAGTCATTTTCACGTACCGACATCCTATATATTTGCACTCGTTGCAATTTTATTAACATCTCTAAGTTATGGTCATATGATTCGTCGCTACCCGTCTTCGGGTTCGGCCTATACCTATGCCCAAAAATCGATTCACCCCAATGTTGGTTTTATGGTCGGTTGGTCATCTTGGTTAGATTATTTACTCTCACCAATGGTCAACATCATTCTTGCTGTAATTTATCTTGAAGCACTATTTCCAGATGTAAACCACTGGGTATGGGTCATTATACTGACTGCATTTATGACCGGTGTAAACTTAAAAGGTGCGCGCTTCGTTGCCAACTTCAACAGTTTAATCGTAGTGATTCAGCTGGTTGTGATCGCTGTCTTTACCTATTTGGTTTATAGCAAACTACAAGCAGGTTTTAATGCCGATGGCCCTATTTCTGCTGAGCAACGTTATCAGCTTTGGAGCCTTGAGCCATTTTGGAATGAGTTAACGTCAGTCGGTGCATTGGTTACTGGTGCCACCTTACTGTGTTTCTCTTTTACTGGTTTTGACTCTCTCAGTTCACTTGCCGAAGAAACCAAAGATACTGAAAAGACCTTGCCTAAAGCAATTTTCTTAACTGCTTTAATTGCAGGTGTGATTTTCATTGTCAGCACCTATTTCATGCAAATTTACTTCCCGAACGATCCAAAAACATACTTTGAAGACGTTGCTGCAACACAGCCTGATATTTTAATGCTTGTTGGTGGCTCACTCTTCCAATCTTATGTACTGGCTTTTGCAATCGTGACGGTTATGGCATCGGGCATTTCAGCACATGCTGGTGTATCGCGCCTTATGTTTGCCATGGGTCGTGATGGCGTGATTAACAAAAAAATCTTTGGTCATATCAGTCCTAGAAGCCTGACCCCGTCATACAATATTTTAATTGTAGGCGTCGTTGCTTTAACAGCTGGCTTTATGAATCTAGATACTGTGATTTCCTTAATCAGTTTTGGTGCTTTAACTGCATTTACATTTGTCAATTTGTCAGTCATTTCACGTTATGCATTACGTGATGGTCGCACCAAAAACACGAAAGACATTTTAAACTTTGTGGTTGTTCCATTGCTTGGCTTTATGAGTGTATTTGCACTCTGGCTAGAAATTGAAGAAACCTCTTTAAAATATGGTTTATGGTGGGCAATGTTCGGTATTTTATACTTAGGTTATAAAACCAAAGGTTTTAAACAGCCTGCACCACAGCATAACGAATTTGATGATTCACATTAACAAACTGATTTAATTAATAAAAAAGACGCTTTATGCGTCTTTTTTATATGCTTAATGTTTCCTGTAGCCAATTATTATTCATCTTTTTGAAATTTTAGACATAAAAAAGCTGCCCATAAGCAGCTTTTGCAACAATCTGTTTTTAAACCAAAGCTTCAAAACCTTGCTGACGCCATGCCTCATAAAGAATAATCGCAGTTGCATTCGATAAGTTCAAACTACGCGAATTTGCTGCCATGGGCAAACAAATCCAATGTTTTTCTGGGAACATCATACGTACACTTTCAGGAAGCCCTCGTGTTTCAGGCCCCATCAACAATGCCACTGGACGGTTTAAATTTGAAGTATGTGGCGTTTCAGAACCTTTTGTCGTTAAAGGATAAATCGCATCATTTTCAATACCATGTTCTTTTAAATGCGCCACACATTCAGCAAAATTTTCCCATACTTTCATATGTGCCCATTCGTGATAATCCAATCCTGCACGTCTAAGCTTTTTATCATCCAGTTCAAAACCCAATGGCTTCACCAAGTGCAATTGCGCACCGGTATTGGCACATAAACGAATAATATTGCCTGTATTTGCAGGAATTTCAGGCTCATATAAAACAACATGAATCACAAGGTTTCTCTACTTTTTCAATGCAACAGGGCTTAATTTAGCCCTGCCACTGTAATTGTTCACGTAAACTGACGACCTCACCAATAATGGTGAGGGTTGGCGCTTGGATTTGATATTCTGATACTTTCGATGCAATATCAGCCAAAGTTCCCACCACAACTTTTTGCTCTGGCGTCGTACCTTTAGAAATAAGTGCAACAGGCATATTCGGACGCTGACCATGTGCAATCAATTGCGCACATATTTTCTCTAAGCCCACCAAGCCCATATACAACACTAAGGTTTGGTTTTCATAAACCAGTTCCTTCCACGGTAACTCGGGTGAACCTTCTTTTAAATGTCCTGTTAAAAACCGAACACTTTGCGCATAGTCACGGTGCGTTAAAGGAATACCTGCATAAGCCGAACAACCTGATGCTGCGGTAATCCCCGGGACGACTTGAAAAGCTACACCCGCGGCAAACAGTTCTTGAATTTCTTCACCACCACGACCAAAAATAAATGGATCTCCGCCTTTTAGACGACAAACCCGCTTACCTTGGGCTGCGTATTCCACCAATAAAGCGTTAATCCCTTCTTGAGGAACGCTATGATTGGAACGTGCTTTGCCGACATAAATTTTGTCTGCATCACGACGGCATAATTCTAAAATCGCTGGAGAAACCAAACGATCATAAATAATCACATCCGCTTGCTGCATTAAACGTAAAGCTTTTAAGGTCAATAATTCAGGATCGCCCGGCCCTGCACCCACCAAATAGACTTCACCTTTCGGCGTTTTCCACTCAAGCAATGCCTGCTCAATTAATCGATTTGCTTCAGCAATATTGTCATTAAACACATGTTCTTTGAGTGGACTGGCATACAAGTCTTCCCAAAAAATACGACGTTCATCTGGATTGATAATTTTCGCTTTAACACTAGCACGCCATTGTCCAGAAAAATCAGCCAGTTTCCCCATACCATGTGGAATTGTCGCTTCAAGCTGGGTTCGAATTTGGCGAGATAATACTGGAGATGTACCATTGGTCGCAATTGAAACAACCAAGGGTGAACGGTCAATAATTGCAGGTACCATAAAACGACAATGCGGAGGATCGTCCACACTATTGACCAATATTTTTTCAGCTTCACAGGCTTCAAAAACTTGAATATTGACCGCTTTATCATTGGTTGCTGCAATCACCAAACGATAATTGCGCAATTGAATATCTAGGCTAAAAGGTGCTTGAACATATTGCCCTTGGCTTGATTCAACAATTTCCAGTAAATTACTTTCAATTTCAGGTGCAATCACATGAATCACTGCACCCGCTTTTGCCAAAAGGACGGCCTTACGATAGGCAATATGCCCGCCACCGACAATCAGACAAGGTTGCTGTTGCAACTTTAAAGAGATTGGAAAGATATCCACGGACTACCTCAATATTTTAGATCTGATTGTCTTAAGCAATTTTCATGCACAAAAATGTGCGATTCATCGATTTATTGACCAATCTACAGATTAATCAATAAATTCTGTACCACCCATATAAGGACGAAGTGCTGCTGGAATCTCAATCGAACCATCTTCGCGTTGATAATTTTCCATCACTGCAAGTAAGGTACGACCAACAGCCAAACCAGAACCATTCAAAGTATGGACGAATTCAGTTTTCTTTTGGTCAACACGGTAACGTGCTTTCATACGGCGCGCTTGGAAGTCACCCATACATGAACAGCTTGAAATTTCACGATAGGTATTTTGGCTCGGCACCCAAACTTCTAAATCATAAGTTTTGATTGCACCAAAGCCCATATCACCACCACATAAGATGATTTTACGATATGGAAGACCCAAGGCTTGCAAAATACCTTCTGCATGACCCGTTAATTCTTCAAGTGCATCCATTGACGTTTCAGGTTTAACAATCTGCACCATCTCAACTTTGTCGAATTGGTGTTGACGGATTAAACCACGGGTATCACGGCCATATGACCCTGCTTCACTACGGAAACATGGTGTATGCGCTGCATATTTTAACGGCAGACGATCTGGATCAACAATTTCATCACGCACGAAATTGGTCACAGGCACTTCGGCAGTTGGAATGAGGTAATATTCTTTTTCACCTTGTAATTTGAATAAATCTTCTTCAAATTTAGGGAGTTGCCCTGTACCACGCAAAGAATCCGCATTGACTAAATACGGTACATACGCTTCGGTATAGCCATTTTTTAAAGTATGCGTATCCAACATGAACTGAGTCAATGCACGTTGTAAACGCGCCAATGGCCCTTTTAAAACACTAAAACGTGTACCTGTGAGCTTGGTGGCAGTTTCAAACTCTAAACCACCCATCCATTCACCCAAGTCAGTATGATCTTTAATTTCAAAATCAAACTGACGCGGTGTACCCCATTTTAGGATTTCAACATTATCGTCTTCATCTTTACCTTCCGGTACAGATTCATGCGGCATATTTGGAATGCTTAACGCTTTATTTTCAATCTCGGTTTGTAATTCAGCAAGCGCAACTTCAGCAGCTTTAATGTCATCACCAATAGCAGCCATACGCGCCATAATTTCGGATGCATCGCCACCAGATTTTTTAATTTGGCCAACTTGTTTAGCACCCGAATTACGCTCTGCCTGCAAAGCTTCAGTTTTGGATTGAAGCTCTTTACGGTGCGCTTCAAGCGAAGCCCACTCTTCTACATTCAGCTGTACACCACGTTTTGCTAAGGCTAAATTTACAGCCTCAATATTATTTCGGATTAATTTCGGGTCGATCATAGCCAATCTTTTGCAAAGAAAAAAACTGGCTATAGTGTAAGCGCTAAATGTTAAAAAAGACAGTGACCGAGCTTACAGCTGTGCCTTATTACAGCAAATTTAACTGAATTAAGCTAAATTTAAGGTGCTGGATAGTGCGGCAAACTTGGTAGATATTCAGCTTTAATCAGTTGAGTCATTGCAGCATAAGGTAAGTTCAGTTCAGTCATCCCTTCGGCATAAGAAGCCAATTCATATAAGGGATAAACAAAAACAAGACCATTAGCCCCATAGTAAAAATTATCGCTCAACTTTAACTGACTGCGTTCAATATTATGTTGCTCCAACCACATCGTATTGGCGTCATATAACGCATCTAATACTTGCTGTTCTGCACCCTTGACTAAAATATCTTCTAGCGCCAAACGCTTTTTGGTATTTAAATCAAAATTTACAAATTCTTGATGATACATTCCGTGTGCTGCACCCGCCGAATAACTATAACTTTGAATGGCAAATGTCGCCTGATCATAATATTGACTGACGAAACGCACATAGGTCGAACTTTGACTTAAGTTAGGTGCAGCCCCATCCGAGGTATTTATTTTTTGATTCGGTTCTGTCGAAAATGCAATCGGATCGGCTTTTTTGATTCGAGCGATAAAATAATCATCGATCCATTTTAGATTGCTGTTGACCGTTTGAATATCATATTGAATACACCCTTCAGCATCACAGGCTTCAGGTTTACTCAGTTTAACCGGCACCACTTTGGCTTGAATGGCACTAATGGCATTTTCTTTATTTTGTGATTGTTGCTTTGCTGCTTCAGGTTGCACATCACTTTTGGGTTGGCATCCTGCAAGTACTCCGCCGCCAATTGCCAGCGTACAAACCAAGAACCATGGTTTTAATAATGCTTGTGTCATTCTGCAACTCTATACTTTCTTAAAATCAATCATCCCACTATACAAACTCAACCCGCCAGATAAAATTACAAAATGTAGCAATGAGCAAAATCCATGCAAAATACTGTGCAATTTCCAAGAACTGATGTTTTTACGCACACAATTGAAGCAAATTCATTTTTATTAGGATAGCGTTGCATTCAAAGTGATCAGCCTGCTTTTTCCGACATTAAAGAGTGCCAATACATTTTCCATGATGACAATTGCAATAAAAAACCACCCGAAGGTGTAATGCCTAGCAGTTAAGAGTAATTTAATAATTACTTATTGATAAATCTCCCCTAACCCCTCTTTAAAAAGAAGGGAACGATATAGTATTCGATACCTTATTAAATTTCAGATACTCCCTCCTTTGAAAAAGGAGGGTTGGGGAGGATTAAAAAATACTTTACTGACTGGCATTAACCCGCAGATGGATCTTTATAAAGGTTGAATATTATTGATCAATAATATCGGTGCCCTTCGGTGGTGCAAAATTAAAGATTGATGCAGCAATTGCAGGATTTAATTTCACATTATTGAAGCGAACATAAGTCGTTTGTCCCAAAGAATCTTCTAGAATCATCAAACTTGGTGCTTTGTTTGCACCAAAACTGATGGTTAGACTTTGAAATGCCCCATCACGATCCTTAGGCAACAAAGTGTAATAAGTCTTGGTTTTATCCTGTTGCGTCACACGATATGACTGCATAATTTGACTGGTATTACCCGACAACAACAATGCAGGTGTATTCGCCACTTGATCATCTAGACTTTGACGAACCGCTTGTTGTAAATCAGGGTCATAAATCCAAACCGTTTTACCCGAAGTCACAATCGTTTGTTTTGATGGACTAGTGGTTTCCCAAAAAAACTTCCCTGGACGAGCAACCTTCATAACCCCTTTAAAGGTTTGATTCATGTGCTGACCGGTCAAGCCTTTTTTCTGTGGGGCTTTACTTCCAGATGTGGCTTTGGTGGTTTGCTCAAAATTTGCCGACAAACTATGAATACCACCCAACTGTTTGACCAAATTTGCGGTTGCTTGTTGCTCCGATGCTGCAACAGGCGCAGCAAAAACAGTAGTACTCATGAGCGGTGCAAGCGTTGCCGCACCTAATGTCATAGCACATAGGGTTTTACGAAGCATTTTCATATCATTACCTTTTTATTTGCTGTATCGCTATTTATTCAATGTCTCATCTTAAACCAATTTTTATTTGTAATAATTGAGAAAATAAGAAGTTTTGTATTGTTATTAATGTTGAATGTACAAATTTCTACATCATGATGAAGAATCAGAACAGTTTTAACGCATCTTTCGAAATAAAAAACCCACATTTTGCTGTGGGTTTTTATGCTGACTCAGCTCAATATATTGCATTATTTCCATTGCCAACCCACCGCAGCGCCTCCTCCAAAATCACCCTCAGTATTGGTGGTTGCAGCAGCTTTATAGATAAACTTATTATTTTCCGTTATGCCACTTACACCAAGAGCAAAGCCTTGTTTATTTTCCCACGTACCAGCCCCTACACTCAGCATACTATAACCCGCTTCGGTGGGTTGCGGTAAGGATGCGATTGCTAAACTTGATGCAACAGCAGCATGGGTTTCATCTTCAAATTCACTCATATTACGATTTAAAGCATCAACACGGCTATTAATAGCTGCATTTGCTTGACGCATTTGCACCACATTTACAGCATCCGTATCTTGTGTACCTGCTGCAACATTCGTTATTTGTCTTTCCGCACCTGCTGCACCCACCGAAACAGTATTATCTCGATTCGATGTAGAACCCTGACCTAAGACTACGCTATTGTTTGCTGCTGTGGTGACATTATTACCAAGCACATAGGTATTATTGCCACTCACATTGTTGTTATTCCCAATTGCTCCCGAGTTTCGACCTGTAATATTGTTATTTACACCCAGTCCTATCGATTGCCTACCCGATACATTCGTGGCTGTTCCTATTGCAATTGCACCTCGACCCGTCGCAGTCGGTTTAGGTCCGGTATTGAATTGATTTGACTCAATTTCAACATAAGGATCATCTCCAATTAAGCTGGCTAACCACTCGCGTACCGTGCCTGTATAACCCTCGTTTACAGCCAGCTCATAGGCACTAAAGCCAGTTGCACCAGTATCGCCTTTTGGTCCCTTAATTCCAGAAGAGTGATGTGGCTTAGGGTGATGACCATATCCATTACCATGAGATTGGTGGCTATTTCCGGCATTTGCCAAAGTACTGCTACCCATCGCCAACATGATACTTAACAACAATAATTTCGGAGTTTTAATGGTTTCTATTTGTGCAAATAAACCCAGATGATGAATTTGCTGTATTGCTATGCGTGGCATTTG
Source organism: Acinetobacter bohemicus ANC 3994 (assembly GCF_000367925.1). Lineage (GTDB taxonomy): Bacteria > Pseudomonadota > Gammaproteobacteria > Pseudomonadales > Moraxellaceae > Acinetobacter > Acinetobacter bohemicus. The sequence goes on along the minus strand of NZ_KB849176.1, from coordinate 263,903 downwards.
GCCTTGTTCAATTTTATCATCATCTTTTGATGCATCAACATGATGGTAAAGTAATTTATTCAAGACCTTTCTGAATATTATTCTCATGTCTGTTAGCCTTTTTTGTAATTTTGCAATTCATATTCTACACCCAATAAATGAGACTTAAGTCTCAATATGCCGCAGTATTGCGACTTATTTGTAATAAAAAAATAATACAAAATATGCAAAACAAAAAAACAAGTATTTGATTTTTATTATTTTAAAATAAAGCACAGCCAATGCTATATTTCTCGACTATAGCGAATTAAAACAAGAATCATACAGACATAAAAAAACCCGCAAAAATGCGGGCTCTTTTTAAAAATTAAAACTTATACAGTTTCAACTTTTACGTAGCGACGGCCAAATTGACCCTTCACTTCGAATTTGATCACGCCATCAGCGGTAGCAAATAAAGTATGGTCACGGCCCATACCTACGTTTGCACCAGCGTGGAATTCTGTACCACGTTGACGAACGATGATGTTACCTGCAGTCACAGATTGACCACCGAACATTTTAACGCCTAACATTTTAGGGTTCGAGTCACGACCGTTACGTGTCGATCCACCAGCTTTTTTAGTAGCCATGTTTCATAATCCTCGTAATTAGCCTGAAATAGCAGTAATTTTCAACTCGGTAAACCATTGACGGTGACCTTGTTGTTTACGGTAATGTTTACGACGACGCATTTTAACAATACGGATTTTGTCGTGACGACCGTGGCTAACTACTTCAGCAGTTACTGTAGCACCAGCAACAACTGGAGCACCAATTTGAATGCTTTCGCCGTTTACAAGCATTAATACGTCATCAAACGTAATAGTTGCACCGGTTTCAGCTTTCAATAATTCTACTTTAAGGGTTTCACCCTCAACAACACGGTGCTGTTTACCACCGCTTTGGATTACTGCGTACATAATGTACTCCAAACATGCCCGTGTCGTCGTGTTGATAAAGGAATATATCAATCTTAATACGAGCGCCACTGGGGGATATCTAAGGGCAAACATATTAAGTGATAATAAATCAAACGACAAGCCATTTTAGTATTTTTTTGCGCCTTACCTATGCTTATTTTCTAAACAATCAAATCACTAAAACGAAAGGATTGCGACATCTAAAGCTGAGATTTTATAAAATGAAATAGATTTTTAAAATCAATTCGCTACTATATAGAATAGACTACGAAATGCCAGCTAAGTCACATATTATATTGGTTGTTAGAATTAGGCCTAAGATAAAACCATTTGCTTAGCCATGATTTAAACATCTATATTAAGATCTTCGCTATATCACTCGATATAATTGCTACACTATATAATAAGCAATTCAATTTTATAAAGGTTTCTCTTCATATGGCCATCGACTTTAAGCAAGACATTCTCGCTCCTGTTGCTTCAGACTTTGCTGCGATGGACACATTTATTAATGAAGGGATTACGTCAAAAGTCGCCTTAGTCATGGCTGTAAGTAAGCATGTGGTTGAAGCAGGCGGTAAACGCATGCGCCCTATTATGTGTTTATTGGCAGCAAAAGCATGTGGTGCAACCGATTTAGAACGTCAACGTAAGTTAGCGGCCATTATTGAAATGCTGCACACTGCAACGTTGGTGCATGATGATGTGGTTGATGAGTCAGGCCTACGTCGTGGTCGCCCCACTGCCAATGCGACTTGGAATAATCAAACTGCGGTTTTAGTCGGTGACTTCCTGATTTCCCGCGCTTTCGATTTGTTGGTCGATTTAAACGACATGACCTTACTGAAAGATTTTTCTACAGGAACTTGTGAAATTGCCGAAGGTGAAGTACTACAACTTCAAGCACAACATCAACCTGAAACCACAGAACAAACTTATCTCGATATTATTCACGGTAAAACATCACGCTTATTTGAATTGGCAACTGAAGGTGCAGCTATTTTATCGGGTACACCGGAGTATCGTGAACCACTGCGAATCTTTGCTGGTCATTTTGGTAATGCCTTCCAAATTATTGATGACATCTTAGATTACACCTCTGATGCGGAAACATTAGGTAAAAACATTGGTGATGATTTAATGGAAGGTAAACCTACTTTGCCATTAATTTCAGCATTACAGAAGACCACAGATCAAGAACATGAAATTGTGCGTTCAAGTATTGCAACGGGTGGTATCGCTCAACTCGACCGCGTGATTGAAATTGTGCAAAACTGTGGCGCACTGGATTATTGCCGCCAACGTGCCACTGAAGAAACTCAATTTGCGCTACATGCTTTAGACCGACTACCAGAGAGTGAATACCGCCAAGCACTGATTAACTTGACTCAACTTGCTTTAAATCGAATTCAATAATGAATTTTATGAGAATAGATTTTACATTCGCCTATGCATATAAATTTTAATGATCTATTTTTAACCATGCAGGAGCAGCTTGAGTCTCATCAAGCTGTTCTTGATGATTCGCTGCTCATTGAATTGGTCAATCGTATTCGACCAATAGACTCTACAGATCACGAAGAAATCAACAGAAAATTTCAAGCTTTCTTACAAGTGCTACTGATTACACCCCACGCTGCATCCACATTACAAACGTTTATCTTAAAACTGATTAGCCAATACAAACAAACCAGTTTATATGCCGACACCGGTATTTTATCACTCGATGGATTTTGGAATCAGCTCGCACAACGTTTAGGTGCTCATTTTCTGCCGCTGATTAATGATGAAAGCCAACTGCAAGATTTAGTCCGTCGTGTCTTTTATCAACGTAGTGATAAATATTGGCTGGACAGCATTTCCAGTGATGATTGGCAAAAGTTATTTGCATTACTCAATCAAGGTCACGGCAATCAATCAGAAAAGCTTAAAATTAAAAGTGAGCTGATTAAAGCGATTACTGTTTTATCTTATCGGATCAGTGGCATCGGGCTTTATCCTGAGTTCATCAATGCACAACCCGACTTAACCGAATATGAATCACCTTTTCTGGTACAAAACCGAGAAATTGTAGAGTTCATTCAGCATTATAAAAAGCTACATCAAAATACAGATGCCATAGCCGTAACTGTTCCATCCGATGCCGCACAAGCCTTGGTGATGATTGAGCAATGCCGTGATGTAGTGTTAAAAATTCGCCGTGCCACCAAAAGAATTGGCGTCAGCCTTAGCCTGACCTATCTGCTTTCTTTGCTTGAGCAATGTCTAGACCGAATTGAACTGTTACTCAATTTGATTGTGGATGAAGATAAAATTCGCTATGAATCTTTAGGCTTGCTAATGGTGGATATCACCACCGCAATTTATAGTGAGCGTAGTGTTCGATCCCTTTTGGCAACCAACAGTGAACTGATTGCCTTACAAGTCACAGAAAATGCCAGTAAAACGGGTGAGCATTATGTGAGTACTGACAAGCAGGGCTTTTGGTCGATGTACAAGTCCGCTGCTGGTGCAGGGGTGATTATTGCCACCATGGCAACACTTAAAATATTGTCAGCACGTATGGTCTTGGCACCCATGATGCAGGCTTTTATTTTCAGCATGAACTACTCACTTGGTTTTATGCTGATTCACGTTTTACATTTTACCGTTGCAACCAAGCAACCTGCGATGACAGCCGCAGCATTGGCTGCCACCGTACAGCATCGTAAAGGCTCTAAAACAGCACAGATTGCTGAACTTGCTGCACTGATTATTAATATTATCCGGACCCAATTTATTGCAATCTTAGGGAATATTTCAATTGCCATTCCAACTGCGGCAGTCATTACCCTGCTCTGGCAATACGGGATGGATGAACCACTCTTAAATCATGCCAGAGCCACCAAAACCTTACACTCACTCAACCCTTTTACGTCTTTGGCCATTCCACATGCGGCTATTGCAGGTGTCTGTTTGTTTTTTTCGGGGCTGATTGCAGGTTACTTTGACAACATGGCCGTATACCGCAAAGTTGGTCCACGTTTACAAGCCCATGCGCATCTCAAACTGATCTTGGGACAAGAACGCCTGAATAAATTTGCTGCGTATATTGAGCGCAATTTAGGTGCGTTGGCAGGGAATTTCCTATTCGGCATTATGCTCGGAAGTATGGGCACCATTGGTTTCATCTTAGGTCTGCCTCTCGATATTCGACATATTGCGTTTGCTTCTGCCAACTTTATTCAAGGCTTAATGAATATTAATGGTAGTCCCGAAATTGGCTTAATTTTTGTGTCATTTTTAGGCGTGTTATTGATTGGTCTGACGAACTTATTTGTCAGCTTTACCCTGACCATTATTGTGGCACTGCGTGCACGACGGGTTCGATTTGAACAATGGAAGCCTCTGGCTAAACTGGTACTTACTCATTTCTTAACCAGACCAAGTGACTTTTTTTGGCCACCTAAGACTCCATTAGAAGTGGATGAATCCCCTTCATCACAAAAATCCCCACCTAAGTAATTTTTTGTTTTACTTCTCATTTAAAAATGAGTAAAAAAGAAATGAGCATAATTTACACGCACTTGAAATAAAGTGTACTGATGAGTACACTTTAAGCATTAATTGGCCATGCTTCCATCGGCTAATCTAACAAAGGTCAATCAAATGCCTTATTGGTTGCTTGGTGTAGGATTTTTCTTATTTTTTTTCAATGTATTAGTGCTTTTTACCCCTTCACTCAATCACTTTGATCTAGTGATTGTCGAATGGCTAAGCCAACATCGCACAGTGCATTTAAATACGATCGCCATGACACTTTCCGCTATGGGGGGTATACCATTTGTTCTATTTTTAACCTCCTTATGGTGTTTCTATCAAGGCTGGTACAAAAAGTATACAAATGTTGTTTTTATTGGTTTAGGCCTGATAGGAAGTACTGCCACAGTGTGGCTACTCAAATATATATTTTCAAGACCGCGACCACCTGAAATCTATCATCTGGTCCAAAGCTATGGTGCTTCATTTCCCAGTGCTCATAGTGTTTATGCCGCGACGTTGGGCTGTCTTGCAATTTATTTAAGTCAAAAACATTCAAAGCATCAACTGATTTGCGTTTGTGCTGTTACATGGTTGTTGATGATGGGAATTTCAAGGGTTTACCTTGGTGTGCATTTCCCCTCTGATGTGTTAGCAGGTTGGAGCATAGCTTTTATTTGGATCACACTACTTTATCTGTTGTATGCCAAATTCAGTCACACAAAACAAATTAATTTTTAGATTTAATTTTTAGATAATAATCTAATCGAGGTGGAACAATGATGTCTGCAAAGCTATGGGCGCCCGCCCTAACCGCTTGCGCATTAGCAACAAGTATTGCACTTGTTGGTTGTAGCAAAGATCCTAAGGATGCACAGCAAGCTGCTGCTGCCCAAAAAATGCCTCCGACTGAAGTCGGTGTCATTGTTGCTCAACCACAAAGCGTAGAGCAATCGGTAGAACTCTCAGGCCGTACCACGGCATTTGAAATTTCTGAAGTCCGTCCTCAAACCAGTGGTGTGATTCTCAAACGTCTATTCACTGAAGGTAGTTATGTTCGTGAAGGTCAAGCGCTGTATGAAATTGACTCACGTACCAACCGTGCTAGCGTTGATAGTGCACGTGCTGCACTAAATCGCCAGCAAGCCAACTTAAATGCGTTACGTGTTAAAGAAGGTCGTTATCGTCAACTTGTCGGCACCAATGCCATTTCAAAACAAGACTATGATGATATGGTTGCCCAAGTGAAGTTAGCTGAAGCAGATGTAGCATCCACTCAAGCTGAACTGAAAAATGCTGAAATTAACCTCGGTTTTTCTACAGTTCGTTCGCCTATTTCAGGTCAAACCAACCGTTCAACAGTCACTATAGGTGCATTGGTGACAGCCAGTCAGACTGATCCTTTAGTCACTGTGCAACGTTTAGACCCGATTTATGTCGACATTAACCAATCTAGCTCTGAGCTGTTACGTTTACGTCAACAACTGAGCCAAGGTCGTTTAGACAGCAGTAACAACACCAAAGTAAAATTGAAGCTAGAAGATGGTAGCTACTACCCTGTTGAAGGTCGTCTTGCATTCTCTGATGCCAGTGTGAATCCAGATACAGGTACGATTACCATCCGTGCGGTATTCCCGAATCCAAATCATTTGTTGCTTCCGGGTATGTATGCGACGGCTCAAATTGTACAAGGTGTGATTCCAAATGCCATCTTGATTCCTCAAGCGGCCATTACCCGTACCCCAACCGGTCAAGCAATCGCCATGGTGGTAAATGCCAAAGGTGTGGTTGAGACACGCCCTGTTGAAACTGTCGGTGTACAAGGTAAAGATTGGATTGTAACGAGCGGCTTAACTGCTGGTGAGAAAGTAATTGTTGATGGTGTAGCGAAGGTCAAAGAAGGTGCAACCGTGGTTGCTAAGCCTTATCAACCTCAAGCAGCTGCCCCTCAAGGTGCTGCTGCACAACCTGCGGCAGAAGCAAATAAAGCAGACAAACCAGCACAGCCTAAAGCTGAACAAAAAGCTACTTCAAATACATAAGGGGTAGACTGAATGGCTCAATTTTTTATTCATCGCCCAATCTTTGCATGGGTGATTGCATTGGTAATTATGCTGGCGGGTATTTTAACCCTCAGCGGCATGCCAATTGCACAATATCCGACCATTGCTCCACCAACGGTCACCATTGCTGCAACTTATCCGGGTGCATCTGCTGAAACTGTAGAAAATACAGTGACACAGATCATTGAGCAGCAAATGAATGGTCTTGATGGCTTGCGCTATATTTCTTCAAATAGTGCGGGTAACGGTCAAGCTTCAATTTCTTTGAACTTTGAACAAGGTATCGATCCTGATATTGCTCAGGTTCAAGTACAAAATAAATTACAATCCGCGACTGCACTGCTTCCTGAAGATGTGCAACGTCAGGGTGTAAAAGTCACGAAATCTGGCGCAAGCTTCTTACAAGTATTGGCATTCTATTCCCCGAATGACGCGCTCACAGATGCCGACATTAAAGACTATGTGAATTCAAATATTTCTGAACCACTGAGTCGTGTAGCGGGTGTAGGTGAAATACAAGTATTTGGTGGTTCTTATGCCATGCGTATTTGGTTAGACCCTGCAAAATTGACGAGTTTCCAACTCACACCAAGTGATGTTGTTGTTGCCTTACGTGCCCAAAATGCACAAGTTGCAGTGGGTCAATTGGGCGGTGCACCCGCAGTTGCAGGTCAAGTCCTGAATGCTACGGTTAATGCACAAAGTCTTTTACAAACGGCTGAACAGTTCCAAAATATTTTCTTGAAAAGTATGGGTTCTGGTGCAAAAGTTACTTTAGGTGATGTGGCTAAAGTTGAATTAGGCTCGGACAATTATCAGTTTACTTCCAAATTCAATGGTAAGCCTGCTGGTGGTGTAGCCATTAAACTTGCAACAGGTGCCAATGCTTTAGACACAGCAGCTGCGGTTGAAGAACGTTTAGTAGAATTACGTAAAAACTACCCAAGTGGCTTAGAAGATAAACTGGCGTACGATACGACTCCATTTATTAAACTTTCAATTGAAAGTGTGGTTCATACTTTAATTGAAGCGATTATTCTTGTATTCATTGTGATGTTCCTGTTCTTACAGAACTGGCGTGCAACCATTATTCCAACCATGGCTGTTCCTGTTGTGGTGTTGGGTACGTTTGCCATCATTAACGTATTTGGTTTCTCTATTAATACACTGACCATGTTTGCCATGGTTCTTGCCATTGGTTTGCTGGTGGATGATGCCATTGTTGTGGTCGAGAACGTGGAACGGGTAATGGTTGAAGAACACCTCGATCCTGTTGCCGCAACTGAAAAGTCGATGAAGCAGATTTCGGGTGCCTTAATTGGTATTACTACTGTATTAACCGCAGTATTTGTACCGATGGCGTTCTTTAGTGGAACAACGGGGGTTATTTACCGTCAGTTCTCTATTACTCTCGTGACTGCAATGATTATCTCATTGCTTGTAGCCTTGACCTTTACCCCTGCGCTTTGTGCAACGTTGCTAAAACAGCATGATAAAGACAAAGAACAAAGTAATGGTATTTTTGCACGCTTCTTCCGTTGGTTTAACCATCGCTTTGAACGTCTGGCTGAAGGCTACCAAAAATGGGTCGGCAAGCTCCTGATTCACAAGTTCATTGCGGGCGCAATTTACGCTGTGGTGCTTGTTGGTTTGTTGTTCCTCTTTAAAAACCTACCAAGTTCATTCTTACCTGATGAAGATCAGGGTGTTGTGATGACACTGGTTCAGCTGCCGCCGAATGCGACCCTTGACCGTACTGAAAAAGTCATTGATCAAATGACGGGCTTCTTCTTAGAAGGTGAACAGCAAAAACCCTATGTTGAATCTCTCTTTAGTGTTGCGGGCTTCTCGTTCACGGGTGTAGGTCAAAATGCGGGTCTTGCATTTATTCAGTTGAAAGACTGGAGCGAACGTACCACGCCTGAATCTCAAATTGGTGCCATTATCCAACGTGGCATGGCGCTCAATGTGATTGCTAAAGATGCATCTTACATCATGCCATTGCAGCTCCCTGCAATGCCAGAATTGGGTGTTTCTGCTGGCTTTAACTTTATGCTGAAAGATTCTGCGGGTAATGGTCATGAAAAACTGGTGACTGCTCGTAACATGATCTTAGGTATGGCGGCTCAAGACAAACGTCTTACAGGTGTCCGTCCAAACGGTCAAGAAGATACGCCACAGTATAAAATTTATGTTGATAATGAAAAAGCCAGCGCTATGGGCGTAAGCATTTCAGAAATTAACAGCACCATGAGTATTGCTTGGGGTGGTTCGTACATCAATGACTTCATCGACCGTGGTCGTGTGAAGAAAGTATATGTACAGGCTGTTCCTGATGCACGTATGATGCCTGAAGACCTGAACAAGTGGTATGTACGTAACACTGCTGGGCAAATGGTTCCCTTCTCTGCCTTTGCTACAGGTGAATGGACCTATGGTTCACCACGTCTTGAACGTTATAACGGTATTTCATCGGTTAATATTCAAGGTACACCTGCACCGGGTGTCAGCTCGGGTGATGCAATGATTGCCATGGAAGAAATCATGGCCAAACTGCCTTCTATGGGCATGACTGGTTTTGATTATGAATGGACAGGTTTATCTTTAGAAGAGCGTGAAGCGGGTTCACAAACTGCCGGACTTTATGGATTATCGATGTTAATCGTGTTCTTATGTCTTGCTGCCCTGTATGAAAGCTGGTCTATTCCATTCTCTGTACTGCTGGTCATTCCTTTAGGTATTGTTGGTGCAATTGGTTTAACTTTCTTAGGCATGGTTCTGCTTAAAGATCCGAACTTAACCAATAACATTTACTTCCAAGTCGCCATTATTGCCGTCATTGGTTTGGCTGCAAAAAATGCGATCTTGATTGTAGAATTTGCCAAGGAACTGCAAGAAGATAAAGGTGAGCCTTTACTTGAAGCAACCCTGCATGCAGCTAAAATGCGTTTACGTCCAATTATTATGACCACTTTAGCCTTCGGTTTTGGTGTACTTCCGCTTGCGCTTTCTTCAGGTGCAGGTGCAGGTAGTCAACACTCTGTCGGTTATGGTGTACTGGGCGGCGTCATCAGTTCTACTTTATTGGGTATCTTCTTTATTCCAGTCTTCTATGTCTGGATTCGAAGTATCTTTAAATACAAACCTAAAAAACAAAATAATCAGGAGCAAGCATCGTGATGCAAAAAGTATGGTCTATTTCAGGTCGTAGCATTGCGGTATCTGCACTTGCGCTTGCTTTGACAGCCTGTCAAAGCATGCGTGGCCCAGAGCCCGTAGCTCAAGCAAATATTCCAGAACAAGGTTATTTAACCGATGTTTCTGGTCCTTCAATTGCTGAGCAAGGTTATAAAGACTTTTTTGCCGATCAACGCCTGTTACAGGTGCTTGATTTAGCATTAGCCAATAACCGTGATTTGCGTACTTCGACGTTGAATATTCAACGTGCGCAGCAACAGTACCAAATTACTGAAAACAACCAACTTCCAACCATTGGTGCAAGTGGTGGCGTACTTCGTCAAGACACTTTAAGCAGCCAAAAGCCCATCACCAGCTACAATGTTGGCTTAGGTGTGACGGCGTATGAGTTGGATTTTTGGGGTCGTGTTCGTAGTTTAAAAGACAATGCTTTAGACTCATATTTAGCAACGTCAAGTGCACGTGATGCCACTCAAATTGCGCTGATTGGTCAAGTGGCTCAAGCATGGTTGAACTACTCGTTTGCCAATGCAAATTTAAAACTTGCAGACCAAACGCTAAAAGCTCAACTTGAATCTTATAATCTCAACAAAAAACGTTTCGATGTGGGTATCGACAGTGAAGTTCCTGTTCGTCAGGCACAGATTTCTGTAGAAACTGCTCGTAACGATGTTGCAAATTATAAAACTCAAATTGCTCAAGCCAAGAACCTGTTGAACCTCCTTGTCGGTCAGCAAGTACCTGAAAACTTGTTACCGAATCAACGTGTAACACGTATTAGCAAAAGCAATGCACTTAGCGCTGGTTTACCAAGTGACTTGTTGAATAACCGTCCAGATATCCGTGCTGCTGAATATAAACTGTCTGCCGCAGGTGCCAATATTGGCGCGGCTAAAGCACGTATGTTCCCAACCATTAGTTTGACGGGTTCTGCTGGCTATGCGTCGACTGACCTCAGTGACTTGTTCAAATCAGGTGCATTTATTTGGTCTCTGGGTCCAAGCTTAGATATTCCAATTTTCGATTGGGGTACGCGTAAAGCCAACATCAAGATTTCAGAAACAGATCAACAAATTGCGTTATCTGACTATGAAAAATCTATTCAGTCCGCTTTCCGCGAAGTGAATGATGCTTTGGCCGTGCGTCAAAACATTGGTGATCGTTTAGCTGCGCAACGTCGTTTAGTTGATGCAACCAATACGACGTATAAACTTTCAAATGCTCGCTTCCGTGCCGGTATTGATAGTTACTTAACCGTATTAGATGCACAACGTACCTCTTATGCAGCGGAACAAGGTTTATTGTTGCTCGAACAAGCCAACATGAACAATCAAGTTGAAGTGTATAAAACACTCGGTGGTGGTGTTAAAGCCAATACCGGTGATGCAACTCAACAGCAGCCGTCTACGGCGGAGCGTAAAGCAGCAAACAACGCTCAATAATTCTAAACCCATATTAAAAAAGCCTGCGCCATGCAGGCTTTTTTATTGCTTTTTAAAGCCTGATTTCCTATCTTGATGACAACCTATTCATTTGAATATCAAAAAATGCTTTTAAGTAATTTAGAATCCGTTCCCGGTCACACCATTAGCCGTCAAATTGATGTGGTTTATGGCAGCACTGTTCGTAGTAAACACGTTGGCCGTGATTTGCTGGCAGGACTCAAAAACATTGTCGGGGGGGAACTAACCGCCTATACCGAACTCTTAGAAGAATCACGCCAAGAAGCCATGAGCCGTATGATTGATAAAGCGCAATCCATGGGTGCCAATGCCATTGTCGGTATTCGCTTCTCGACTTCAAATATTGCTCAAGGTGCATCTGAACTGTTTGTTTATGGTACGGCTGTTGTTGTTCAGCCTGTCACAGCGAAACTTCCTGATCCATTTGGCGCATAGGCGATTTTATGGATGGATTAATTTTTCAAATTGTTGTTTTTCTCATTCTATTTGCAGTAGGTTGGGGTTTTGGTCGTCATATCGAACAAAAACACCTGCGTGAACTGGATGAAAAAGAAAAGCAATTTACGCATATTCGCATTGATACCCACCGTTTTGTGGAGACATCCGCAACGGGACAACTGGTCAGTAGTAGTGTGGTCATCTCACATGATTATTTTAAATATGTGATTGCCAATATTCAGAATTTTTTCGGTGGTCGCTTAACCAGTTATGAAAGCGTGGTTGAACGTGCACGGCGTGAAGCCATGATTCGACTCAAGCAAGAAGCACATGCGATGGGTGCAAATCATATTATGGGTGTTCGTCTCAATACCACTGAACTCGGTATGCAAGGTGGCATGGTTGAAGTCTTTGCTTATGGCACTGCAATTATCAACCATGATTAGAAAAGCAAAACAATGTCCTGATCAGCTTTGTGTCAGGACATCATTTCCACGCTGCAAAATCTCTACTCTGCAAAATCCCTAATTTGTAAATATCGCTTGCCAGTAGTGATAGGTTTTTTCTTCGCCGTTGTCTAACTTAAACTCATAAGACAGCTTACGCGTTTCAACAATATTAAAATCAACCGGAGTTTTGAATAAACCACCGGCATAAGCAAAGGTGTGATATTCACCATTTTCACCACACACATCGACTTCGGCTGGCATTAAATCCATTAAGGTTGCGCTAATATCTTGTCCGATAAAAGCTTCACCCAACTTACTGGCATCGGTCACAATAATTTTGGTTTTAATGCCTGACGCTAAGAAGTCTTGCATCACTTCATGCGAGTTTTGATTCCACAAAGGTTCAACCACTTCAATTCCCAAGGGATGCAAACGATCTTCACGATATTTACGCACATCGCTTAAATAAATATCACCAAAAATAAAGTGCTCTACACCCTGTGCTTTAAAGTGATTTGCAGCATCCAACATGCGTTGCTCATACGCAGGTAGATTCTTAGTTAGAAATACTGGATACAGTGGAATACCAATACTTTCGGCTTGCTTGAGCAACAATGAATGAGGAATGGCATGCATTGAAGACAGTTCTGTTTCTTCATTCACTGTGGTTAATAACGCAACAACCTCAAATTGCTTTTGCTGCAAAACTTTATACAGTGCTAAAGCTGAATCTTTACCACCACTCCAGTTAAATACAGCTTTTTTACGAGTATTCACACTTATTTCACTTTGGCTTTACGAATCATTTTATACAATAAGCGTGGAGATAAGCGAGAGACCCACACGCCCAGTTGTTCTTTTTTCCCGCCAACCACAATATATTCTTCATCCTTCAATAAAGCAGTCACCACTATTTTTGCAAAGGCTTCTGGCTCTAAACCATTTTCAATCGCTGCATCTTGATGCCCTTGGGCTTTGCCTTCACCATTTAAAGCATTGAACGACACATTGGTTTTCACAAAACCGGGGAAAATCACAGAAACTCCAACCCCCTCGTCCGCCACTTCGGCACGTAGACTATTCGCCCACATATGAATCGCGGCTTTGGCTGCTGAATAGGACGCGCGATATTGCGTTCCTAACAAACCCGCTACACTAGACACAAAAGCAATTCGACCCGATTTTTGCTTTAAAAATATCGGCAAAACAGTTTTAGTAAGAAAAACTTGTGAAAAATAATCCACTTCCATAATGGCCCGTTCAGTTTGCATGCTGGTATCGGCAATTAAAGCACGCTGACTCAAACCTGCATTATTAATCAACCAATCAATACGACCTTTCTGTTCAAGAACTTGCTCATAAGCATGGCGCACTTGTGTCTCATCGGTAATATCCGCGCTGAGACAAATATGTCGATCTGGATGGACTAAACTTTGGCGAACACTTTCCAATTCATCTATACGACGTGCAGTCAGGATAATCTGTGCGCCTTGTAAAGCACACTCTTGTGCAAGGGCTTTACCTAAACCAGAAGATGCACCTGTAATCCATACCACTTTATTGTCTAAACTGCCCTGCTTCGCCATAGTCCTGTTCCTGTTTTTACTCAATCTTACACATGTGTGCATGGGTTATTGTTTTGGTACATGACTCAAAAACATGAGAAAATGATCAAAATAATGCGGTGTCGTTTCAGCATCATACTGTGTACCCAATTTTTCTAAACGCTTATAACCCATTTGCGTGGTCAAACTAATCACCCCGTTTAATGTTTTATCAACCACCAAGTTGAATTTCAACATTTTTTTAGGCTCACGCACCAAACTTGTCACGCCCTGATCCACCATTTGCGTAAAAGCTTTTAACGCGGGTGAAACATACTGAATATTTCCCTGTTTCATTTGTTCAATACACTCAAAAAGTTCCACAACTAACAGGTGATCGACAGAATAAGAAATATAATTTTGACCATCTTTTTCATGTGCCATATTTTCTAAATAATTCACCATCGGCGTCAGGCGTTCATTGGCAAAGAATGACACCGACCAAGGCATATATTTACGTACCATTTCTAAAATTTGCTGAACAACTTTTTCTGATTCATGGTCTTTAGATTGCGATAACCGTGCAACTTCACCAAAAACTTGATCGACAATTTCACAAGAAATATCTGCCAGCACTTCACCTAAAGGCTTGGCTAAACTTTCAGTTTCACCGGCATTCAATTGCTGATGAATCTGCTGAAAGCGTTGGTGGGTTTCTGGTGTTAATTTTAAAGAAATTACATAATTCATCATAATGACCTCCTTGTTAGAATTATTCTGCGACCATGTGTGCTGTTCTTATTGAATGCTTATCATAAGATACTTATTGAGTCTGTGCCAAACGCTTATTTTTTGCATTTGCTTAACATGCCTAATCTGTGTTTTTTTTTGCTACAATAGAGCCAATTTTTTATTCACTTTCGATCTGTTTTTACTATGACTGATTCTGCGCAAAATATTGCTACGACCTACGATCCAACCGAGATCGAAAAAAAATGGTACAAGACTTGGGAAGACAATGGCTACTTTAAGCCGTCTCAAAAAGGTGATTCATTCTGTATCATGATTCCGCCGCCAAACGTCACTGGTAACTTGCATATGGGTCATGGTTTTAACAACGCCATTATGGATGCCCTAACGCGTTACAACCGCATGTCGGGTAAAAATACCTTATGGCAACCGGGGACAGACCATGCGGGTATCGCAACGCAAATGGTGGTTGAACGCCAATTGGCTGCGCAAGACATTAGCCGCCATGACCTCGGTCGTGAAAAGTTCATCGACAAAATCTGGGAATGGAAAGAACAATCGGGCAGTAACATTACCAACCAAATTCGTCGCTTAGGTTCATCTGTCGACTGGTCACGTGAACGCTTCACCATGGATGATGGCTTATCGAATGCCGTGAAAGAAGTGTTCGTTCGTTTGCATAAAGACGGTTTAATTTACCGTGGTAAACGCTTAGTCAACTGGGACCCAAAATTACAAACTGCCCTGTCTGACCTAGAAGTTGAATCAATAGAAGAAAAAGGTTCACTTTGGCATTTCAAATATTTCTTTGAAGATAAGTCACTGAAAACTCAAGATGGCAAAGACTATCTGGTTGTTGCAACCACGCGTCCTGAAACCTTACTGGGTGACTCGGCTGTTGCGGTACATCCTGAAGATGAACGCTATGCGCATCTTGTAGGTAAAAACATTGTGCTGCCTATTTCAGGTCGCCTCGTTCCTGTGGTTGCCGATGACTATGTCGAAAAAGATTTCGGTACAGGCTGTGTAAAAATTACCCCTGCACATGACTTCAATGACTACGAAGTGGGTAAACGTTGCAACTTGCCAATCATCAACATCTTCAACAAAAATGCTGAAGTGTTGGCTGAGTTTGAATTTATTGCTAAAGCGGGCGAACAAATTTCGAAAACCATTGCTGCCCCTGCGGATTATATTGGTTTAGAGCGTTTTGCGGCTCGTAAAAAATTGGTTGAACAAGCTGAAGCTGAGGGCTGGCTCGATCAAATTCAACCGTATGACTTGAAAGCACCACGCGGTGACCGTTCAGGCGTAATCGTTGAACCATTATTGACCGATCAATGGTATGTCAAAATTGCACCATTGGCTGAGCCTGCAATTCAAGCCGTGAAAGATGGCGACATCAAATTTGTGCCTGAACAATACAGCAACATGTACATGGCTTGGATGAACAACATTCAAGACTGGTGTATCTCACGTCAATTGTGGTGGGGTCACCGTATTCCAGCTTGGTACGATAACGACGGCAATGTTTATGTCGGTCGTAATGAAGCTGAAGTGCGCGAAGAAAATGGCATTGCTGCTGATGTTCAATTGACTCAAGACGAAGATGTATTGGATACGTGGTTCTCGTCTGGTTTGTGGACATTCTCAACTTTAGGTTGGACGGGCGACGCGAAAAAAGATGCGGAAAACTATTTCCTCAATACGTTCCACCCGACTGATGTATTGGTGACAGGTTTTGACATCATCTTCTTCTGGGTTGCCCGCATGATCATGATGACCATGCACTTCATGAAAAATGAAGATGGCACGCCACAAGTTCCGTTCAAAACTGTGTATGTACATGGTTTGGTACGTGATGGCGAAGGTCAGAAAATGTCTAAATCTAAAGGCAACGTGCTTGATCCTTTAGACCTCATTGACGGTGTAGACCTTGAAACTTTGGTACAAAAACGTACTACAGGACTCATGAACCCGAAACAAGCCGCGAAGATTGAAAAATCAACGCGTAAAGAATTCCCAGAAGGCATTCAAGCTTACGGTACAGATGCGGTTCGTTTCACCTTCTGCGCACTTGCCAATACGGGTCGTGACATTAAATTCGACATGAAACGTGTTGAAGGCTACCGTAACTTTGCCAACAAAATTTGGAATGCAACACGTTTCGTGCTGATGAATGTTGAAGGCCAAACGGTAGGTCAAACAGCGCGTCCTGATCTGTGGGAACTCCCTGAACAATGGATTATCAGCCGTTTACAAAAAGCGGAAGCTGCGGTTCAACAAGCCTTTGCGACCTATCGTTTAGACTTGGCTGCGCAAGCGATTTATGAGTTCATTTGGAATGAATACTGTGACTGGTATGTAGAGCTAACCAAGCCAGTTTTAAATGATGAAAATGTGGCTGAAGAGCGTAAAGCTGAAGTTCGTCGTGTATTGCTTGCGGTAATGGAAGCAGCGTTACGTCTTGCACACCCAATTATGCCGTACTTAACTGAAGAAATTTGGCAAACCCTTGCACCAATGATTGGTTTGGGTGGCGAAACCATTATGACTGCGGCTTACCCTGTTGCTGACCCAGCGAAAATCAATGATCAAGCTGAAGCAGATATGCAATGGCTACAAGGTTTGATTGGTGCGGTGCGTAACATTCGCGGTGAAATGGGCTTAGGTAATGCACGTTTATTACCTGTATTGTTGCAAAACACCACTGATGCTGAAAAAGCACAGATTGCCCGTATTGAACCCTTGGTGAAAGCATTGGCAAAAGTGGAAAGCATTACTTTCTTAACGGATGCTGAGCAACCGCCATTGTCTTCATCAAGCGTTGTGGGTCATGTGTCTGTATTTGTTCCAATGAAGGGTTTAATTGACCCGAAAGCGGAATTGGGTCGTTTGCAAAAAGACTTCGACAAAGTTCAAAAACAGCATGACCAAATTGCAGGCAAACTTTCAAATGAAGGTTTTGTGGCAAAAGCACCTGCTGCTGTAGTTGAAGGTGAAAAAGTTAAACTGGCTGAGTTTGCGGATCAGTTAGTGAAAATTAAAGCGAATATGGATCAGATTGCGGCGCTTTAAGCTGTAGTTTGATCTAATTTGTAGTATAAAGGGCTGATTATTCAGCCCTTTATTTATTATTATGAAATATATTAAGCATATCTCAGGCATTGTGCCTCATGCAAATAAGAATATTGATATTCCTATTAACTTCAAAAACTTAATAATTACAGGAAATAATTCTTCAGGTAAAACCCAATTTTTATTAGCATTAAAAGAGAAATTAGACATATATATAAAAGAGAAATTGATTCAAGAAAAGGATAAAATCATAAGTCGAATTAATGGTTATAAAAAAGATTTAGAATCGTTTCAAAAAGGTAGTTCAGATTATAGTAACAGAGAAAGATGGCTGGAAAATGAGTTAAATAAGCTTAATAAAATTGATAGTGGAATAACTATTGAAATTCCTGAAATTCTTGATATTACTTATAAATTTGAAAAAAAAGTAGCAATTATCATTACTTTTGATGCTATGCGAACAAGCAATATTTCTCATGCAAATCAAACAACATCTATAAGTAATGAAATAAACAATGCACAAAATAATTTTACAAATAACCTAGGAAATAAGTTAGAACAACATTTATATAATATTACTGTTAATCAATCCCTATCTTTAACTCATAAAAAAGATTCTTCATTATTTGAAAAGTATACCAATTGGTTTAAAAGTTTCGATGAAAATTTAAAATTTCTATTTGAGAATGAATCAACTCATTTATTTTTCGAAATAAATGACACCGAAAATAAATACTATATCGTTAAAGACTCTCAAAAATTTAGCTTTCAAAATCTATCATCTGGATATCAGGCAATATTTAATATTTATTCTGATCTGTTAATGCGTACTGAGTTTTTTAACATCGCTCCTTCTGAACTGGAGGGGATTGTAATTATTGATGAGATTGATGCACACCTTCATATTTCATTGCAAAAATTAATCTTTCCTTTTTTCACTCGATCATTTCCAAAAATACAATTTATTGTCAGTACTCATTCACCTTTTGTTATTACCTCAACAGATAATGATACGGTAGTTTATGATATTTCTAGTGGCGATTTTTTTGAAGAAGATTTAAGTCGTTATTCTTATGAATCTGTTATTAAAGGACTATTCCACGTCAATCCTATTAGTTCGGACACAAAGAATTCAATTGAAATATTAAAAAACCTATTAAATGAAAATCCAAGCAATTATGAAAATATAAGATCAATTGTCAAAAGCTTAATCGAACTAGAAAAAAATGATCTATTAGATAAAAGTTTAAAAAACCTATATTTACAAGCAATCAATCTCCTAGCAGATAACAATCAACTGGAGGATTTAGATGTTTAAAGTATCCAAATCTGCTAGACCAACGGATTGGACTACGAAGGACTATAAGGATCCTGTGGTTGTTAAGCAATTAAAGAAAGATTTCTATGGTAAATGCTATATCTGTGAACAGAAGCATTTCCCGAATTTGAATGTTGAACATTTCATTCCACATTTAGATGATGAAACGCTTAAGCTTGATTGGAACAATCTCTATTACGCATGTTCAAGATGCAATTCAATCAAAAATAAATATTATGATGATATGCTGGATTGTTGTAATGAAAATCATCTAGTTGAAGAATGGATAAAAGTCTATTACAGAATGCCTGATGAAGATATTGAAGTAATCAATGCTTGTCCCGATGATCATTCATATCGTGAGAAAGCTGAGACTTCTAAAGCACTGATTGCAAGATGTTTTAATAATGCAAATAGTGGAATCCAAGAAGTTAGTAAAGAAGATTTAAGAGAAAAAATTATTGAAGTTCATAATGAATTTCTAGATTTAAGAAGAGAATTTTTTAAAGAAATAGATAATTGGCAGGATGAAGATAAAATTAAAAAGGCAGATGATATTAAACATCGGCTTAAATCCCATTATGCGTTTTCAGCCATTCTTCGTGGCTATTTAGAAAAGGACTCTAAATGGAAGAATTCCCTTGATGAAATTGAACAACTTAAACTAAAACAATCAGCTTAAACCTAAGCCTCTCAAAGAGAGAGGCTATAACACTCCACTCCCCAACAACATCTCCAAACCTTTCAAACGACTGATATACTTCAACCGTTCCTTTTCCCACTTCACTTGCTGTTTTAATTCAGCACAATCTGCTTCTAACTTCTTATACATATCCGCAATTTGTATTGGATTTGAGGATTTTTTAACTTTTGAGTTCGCTTGTTTCGTCCAATTTAGTGACTCAACAATGTCATCAATCTGATCATCTAACTGCTGTTTTTGCGCATCTAAAGCCAGTTTATAAAACTTCAGTTGCTCATTACTCAAACCCTTTTGAGCCATACCCCTATTCTGCTCGACCTGTATTTGCAATTTGAGTAAATAAAATAAATCCTGCTTCTCGTAAGCTGCATTCGCATGTTGCAGCATCTCCGTTTTTTCAACTTTCAACTGTTCATCTTGCTCACGGTCAGGGTGAATAATCGAGGCAATTTTTAAATAAACAGTTTTGAGTGATTGCTCCGCCATTTTTTGCGCTTGCTCACGTTTTTGTTTTTGTCTATTTAGCCTGTGTTGTTCACGTTCTACTTCATGTTGCTGTTCATCGTATTCGTAGCTATCTAAACCTATATCGGCTTGTTCATGATTTAAGTGTTGATCATAGGTTTCCGTCGGATCATGACTTTCAATCATTGGCTTTTTCTTGTTCTTTTTAGCTTGATTATGTTCTGCATGTTGTTGGTAAAAGTGATCAATTTGAGTCACTTTCAGCTTTTGCTGTTCTGAAAGCACTTGGGAACTTTTTAAGATTGCAGCAAGATTTTGGATTTTATCATCCAACTGGGCAATATCCGCTTTTGAAAATTCATAACGCTGTAAGCTGTTCCATAACTGCTCAAGCTGCTGAAACAGTATGTCATGCAGTTCAGTATAAATGGGAACAAGGGTTTTACGTGTCTGTTGCTGAATTTCGGCTTGAGCTTTTTGCCACGCTGCCAGTTGTATTTTTTGCTGTTCAATTTGCTCAATCAGCCGATTTAGCTTTTTTTGTTGTGGTGATAAATTTTGCGAATCTTGCTGCACACTGAGTTTTAAATCGAACGACATAGAAAAATTAAGCAAAAGAAAAACGATATCAATAATAGCACTCCATCAGCACAAAGCTAATGATGCTTTTATAAAGTACCACCAAGGCTTTGTTAGTAATAAGAAAATTATCCTTCATTAAACTAGCAATCCAACATAGACTAGGCTTTGTATAACAAAAAAACCATGAGGAAAATATGGCACTCACACAAGCCAATCTTATTTTTAATCAGGAACTTGCTGCTTGGGTACAAGCTCTGGGTTCAGTCATTGCAATCTTTGTCGCCGTTGCGGTTCCTCTTCATTTTGACCGTAAACAACGCTTATATGAACAGCAAACTCTGGAAAACCAAAAACAAAAGTTTTTTATTACCTTACTGCCCACACTTTACCAACTTCGTAATAGCACGTTTGCCTTTCTTCAACAGTTTCAGCACCAACAAAAGAGTGAAATAGATGCAATTAAAACGTTAGAGTCTGAATATTTAAACCTGATTCCTGTCTTTGCCAAAGAGCTGCACATTTTTGTGCATAGTAATATTTACGATGAACAACTCAACCAACTGGCCTTTGAACTTTTTCATTCCGAAGAAATTTTATCGCAACATTTACGTCTGCCTTCAGAACAAAAATGGATCGAGCATCAACAAAATTTAATTCAACATGCACAGAAAATTGACCAGTTCACCTCAAAAATCATTGAAAAAATAGAAACCAACTATTCCTAAACCACAACCGAATAAGAGTACTAGCAGCTAAAAATCATTTTGATTTACAGCCAAGCATGATGTCTTTTTAAATAGACTATCTGCTATATGGCACTGACCACTACCTAGCTTAATCATCGACCACCTTTATGAGAATTTTTACATCCTTGATCAATTTTTGTTAACATTCACAGCATAGACAATAATAAATTTTGATATTCCCCCATGACTGATCAACTCAGAGCCAAATTCGAAAACCTAGAACTAAATGCCGGACTCGGTAAAATCAGTGCCTTTATTTCTATGTCCACAGCTTTTCTCTGCTTATTTGGCGCATTGTGTTTTTTATTTCCCAGCGTACTGACCACACCAGAGCTTCGACCACTGTATACACAGCATTATGATGCGTTTTATTTTAGCCTGATGGCGGGCATTGTGATCAGTGCAGGATTTGGCGCATTCAGTGCCATTGCCCGTCAAAACCGTTATGGTTTTTATGGTCTATGCCTTGCGTTAATTGCTGCTGTTCTGGGCTGTGGTGTGATTAAAGCGCCCGTGCTGCCCAGTCTGCCTTTCTATGCAGGCTTCGATTATTTTGTGCTGACACTGTTTATTCTGGCTTTGGTCTTTATTCCGCTAGAAGGCTTTTTTGCCAAAAATCCTGAACAGAAAATTCTACGTGTCGGTTGGGTGACGGATATGAAATACTTCATGTTTAGCCATGTCGGTATTCAGCTGTTTAGTTTTTTAACCGTCATGCCCATTCAGTATTGGATTACCCATATTCCAAATAATCCAATTGTTCCACTGGTACAAGCGCAGCCCATTTGGCTACAGTTTATTGAGTTGCTCATAGTGGTCGATTTCACCACCTATTGGCTGCACCGCGCCATGCATGAGGTCAATTTCCTGTGGCGTTTTCATGCCATTCATCACTCTACGGAACATATGGATTGGCTAGCATCTTCACGCTTGCATATTGTAGAAGTACTGATGACCCGATTTATCGCCACTTTGCCTATTTTTCTTTTAGGTTTTCATACCTCGGCGGTGTTTGCTTATTTAATCTTTATTTCTTTTCACGCCATTTTTATCCATTCTAATGTGCGTTTTCGTTTTCCTTATTTACGCTGGATCATTGCCACACCCGAATTTCACCATTGGCATCATTCTTCAGAAAAGCCCGCGATTGATAAAAATTATGCCGCATTCATTCCGCTTTACGATGTCATTTTTAAAAGTGTGTATCTGCCCAATCACCTTGCCAGTGTGTATGGCACCGTTGGTTATAAAATTCCAAACAGCTTTGTGAAGCAATTTACTTGGCCATTTAAAAGATATGTCAACCGCGTCAAAAAACGTTTTGGCAATTCATCTGACATTAAAAAAGATTAATTCCACAGCCCTGCTGACTAGGTAATGCCAGTCAGTTAAGAATTTTTTAATCCTCCGCAGCCCTCCTTTTTCAAAGGAGGGAGTATTTTGAATGCAGAATAGGCTTTTATTCAAAAGCATTCCCCTCTTTTGTAAAGATGAGCAGCATTGCTTCGCAAGAGGAAAGATTTATCAATCAGTAAAAATGAAATTAGGCTTAACTAATCAGCATTAGCTGACTAGGGCTTTTTTATTTTCTATACGCTGTATCAACATTTGTGGCTTCAAGAAGGTAAACATTTCTAGCTGCATCTTTAATTTTTCGCTCTTTAAGCATGTCCAGTACAGTCTAAAAAATTATCCTAAATTGATTCAAGCTTGCAGTTTTTTGTGCAAATCATCATCAATATTCAAATGCCGTTTAATCTGACAAAAATGGCATCACCCAAACCATCCTCAATATTGAATAAAAAAATTATTTAAGCGATTTACCCATTCATCCTACCGCTGTATTTTTTTTAGCAAATTAGCCCGATTAGACAAATAGTCTTTATCTTTTGTCTAAGCTGAACTTAAAAATGGACATAGCTGGCATATATTGTGCTGTACTTTTATCGTAATTTGCTGTTCATAAAAACTGTTTAAATCCTAAAGAGTTACCGTTAACAAATCCGTAAAAAAATTTACTTGAGCAATCCCTCAAATCTCGCTTAAGATGAAATTCGATGTGTTTTTTGACACAGACAAAAAAGCTTGATGGATTCAGGCGCTGATTGACGGTTCATCAGTAACAATGACAGCAAATGATAATGAAAAACACAAAATGGAGTTTTATACATGACACAGAAACGCACCATGACCTCTCTACTTTGTGCAAGCGCGCTCATGCTTGGACTCAGTGCTTGTAGCGATAATAAAGCACCAGCATCGGGCGAAAAACCTGCTGGAGATGCCAGTACTTCTGGCACACTCGATAAAATTAAAAAATCGGGCACCATTGTACTGGGTTACCGAGACTCATCTATTCCGTTCTCTTATATTGCCGACAATCCAACCCAACCTGTTGGCTATGCACATGACTTACAAATGAAAGTGGTTGAAGCACTGAAAAAAGATCTGAATATGCCAGATTTAAAAGTGCGTTATAACCTTGTCACCAGTCAAAATCGAATTCCATTGGTTTCAAACGGAACGGTTGACCTTGAATGTGGTTCAACCACCAACAACAAAGAACGCCAACAGCAAGTTGATTTCTCTGTGGGTTATTTTGAAGTCGGTTCACGTCTACTGACAGCTAAAAATTCAGGTGTAAAAGATTTTGCTGACTTAAAAGGCAAAAAACTGGTCACCACAGCAGGAACAACGTCTGAGCGTTATATCCGTCAGCACGAAAAAGAATTAGGCATTGGTGAAATTATTTCTGCCAAAGACCATGCTGAATCTTTCTTGATGTTGCAAAACGGTCGTGCTGCCGCATTTATGATGGATGATATTTTGCTTGCCGGTGAAAAATCCAAAGCCGCTGAGCCAGACAAATGGGAAATTGTCGGGACTGCACCTATCCACGAAATTTATGGCTGTATGTTACGTAAAGGTGATACTGGCTTTAAACAAGCAGTCGATAGTGCGATTAAAGCCACCTACAGCTCTGGTGAAATCAACAAAATGTATGAAAAATGGTTCCAGCAACCGATTCCACCAAAAAATATTAACCTAAACTTCCCAATGTCAGAACAATTGAAAGCTCTCATTAGCGCACCGCATGATCGCGATCAATAATCCTTAAGAAATAATATGTAGCATCGGGCAGAATGGATTCTTTGCCCGATACTTATCGGGAGTTGCTATGAATTATAGTTGGAATTGGGGCGTTTTATGGCAATCCACAGGTGTCGGCGATAGCACCTATTTAAGCTGGATTTTAATTGGTCTTGGTTGGTTATTGGTCATTGCTATTGTCGCATGGAGCATTGCAATGGTGCTCGGAAGTATTCTCGGCATCATGCGTACCTTGCCCAATAAAACTGCACGTACCATTGGCACAGCCTATGTCACCATTTTCCGTAATGTGCCCTTACTGATTCAATTATTTATCTGGTTTTATGTGGTTCCCAACTTTTTACCCAGCGCTATTCATGATTGGTGGATTAATGACTTAAGTGCCAACACCACAGCACTGATTTCTGCCAGTGTCGGTCTTGGACTCTTTACCGCCGCGCGGGTTTGTGAACAGGTACGTACAGGGATTGAAGCCTTACCACAAGGACAGATTAATGCGGGTTATGCGATGGGATTCAATACAACGCAGCTTTATCGTTATGTTGTTTTACCCCAGTCGTTTCGCACCATTTTGCCACCCCTAAGTTCAGAATTAACCAACTGTGTCAAAAATACCTCGGTTGCATCACTGGTCGGTGTGGCTGAAATTATTTCACAGATGAAAACCATCAGTGAATACACCCAAAATACCATCGAGATTTATACTTACGTCACGCTCATTTTCATTGTGATTAATGTTTGTTTAATTACCTTAATGACTTTGCTAGAAAAACGTTTGCATGTCCCGGGTTTAATTGCAGGAGCTAAATAATGGAATGGCTAACTGCATTTTTTAATGATTTTCAAAGTTCTGCACCTGCGCTATGGCATGGTTTTAGTATTACCTTAAAAGTTGTGGTCATTGCGACCATTGGTGGTATTTTTATTGGTACGCTACTGGCTTTAATGCGTTTATCTTCCAGTAAAGTGCTGAACTTTATCGCGCAAGGTTATGTGAACCTGTTTCGTTCCATTCCTTTGCTCTTGGTCTTGATGTGGTTCTATTTTGCAGTCCCTTTTTTATATACTGCAATCACAGGAAATTACCTAACTATTGATACGGCATTGGTTTCGAGTACTGTGGCATTTATGCTGTTTGAAGCAGCTTACTTTTCTGAAATTGTCCGTGCCGGCATTCAGTCTATTCCACGTGGGCAATCTGCTGCGGCTTCAGCTTTAGGCATGAGTTATGGGCAATCAATGCGCTTAATCATCTTGCCTCAAGCCTTTCGTAAAATGACGCCCTTGCTGCTACAACAAACCATTATTTTATTCCAAGATTCAACCATGGTGTATGCCATCGGTTTATTAGACTTTTTCAGAACCAACTATGTCCGTGGTGATCTGATGTCACTACTGACGCAATACATTATATTTGCAGGATTGGTGTATTTCACCATTAGTATTTTGGCAACCTATGCCGTTAAAAAATTACAAAGAAGGTTACGCGTATGAATGATAACAAAGTGATGATCGACATTCAGAACGTGAGTAAATGGTACGACAAATTTCAGGTACTCACAGAGTGCAATACGCAAATTCACCAAGGTGAAGTTGTGGTGGTCTGTGGGCCTTCTGGTTCAGGAAAATCGACCCTGATTAAAACAGTGAATGGCCTAGAAGCCTTCCAGCAAGGCAATATTGTGGTGGATGGCATTTCCATCAAAGACCCAAAAACCAATTTAAACCAATTACGCAGCCGTGTGGGTATGGTATTTCAGCATTTTGAACTGTTTCCACATTTAACCATTACTGAAAATTTAACCATTGCCCAAATTAAAGTCTTGGGACGTTCTGAAGCCGAAGCCAAGAAAAAAGGCTTAGCCTATTTAGACCGTGTTGGGCTGAGTGCTCAAGCCGATAAATTCCCTGCCCAACTTTCAGGTGGACAACAGCAGCGTGTTGCCATTGCCCGTGCTTTAAGTATGGACCCGATTGCGATGCTGTTTGATGAACCGACTTCTGCACTTGACCCTGAAATGATTAATGAAGTACTTGATGTGATGGTGGGTCTGGCCAAAGAAGGTATGACCATGATGTGTGTAACACATGAAATGGGCTTTGCCCGTCAGGTTGCCAATCGAGTGATCTTCATGGATCAAGGGAAAATTGTCGAAGATTGTACCAAGAATGAGTTCTTTAACAGCCAACGTGGCGAACGTGCTCAGCAATTCCTCAATAAAATTTTGCATTAAAGTAAAAAGCATTCAAAAAAGCAGATCAAAGGGTCTGCTTTTTTATTGTGATTTCATTATTCGAAAGCAAACAGTGCATTACTGGATTTTTATCGCTTCCCTCTTTTTAGTTAAATTGCGAAATCAAAATAATTTTCAAAATGCACCATAATGGATGATAAAAACCGCTAAAACAGCCTCATCAAAATGCATTTTTAGAGCTTATCTTTTAATTATTTTTATCTTTTGAATATTTTTTTTCAACCGACAGCATTTACATTTAAAAAAACATGAGCTTCAGCCAAACCAAGTTTTTATATTTTATTATTAATATTCAATATCTTATAAAAACACCCTTCTACTAAAAATGCTCCAAAAAAATGCATGAATGCCAATATGGTGCACAACCTTGCTTTATATCGAGTCTTGTTATTTTTTAGCACAGCTTAATCAAAATTTCCCTTTCTCGAACATCTTCACGAAAACCATCACATCGTTATACTAAACTTCTTTTTGTGAATTAACGCACTAGAATGGGGCTATAAAATGCAAAATACAGATTTACTCTTTCTCCTTCTTGGTGCAGTTTTAGTTTTAGCCATGCATGCAGGTTTTGCATTCTTGGAACTCGGCACTGTGCGCCATAAAAACCAAGTCAATGCGCTAAGTAAAATTCTAACGGACTTCGCCCTTTCTGCCATCGCTTACTTTTTTGTCGGTTATTATATTGCGTATGGACAACATTTTTTCCATATGGGGACAACCTTAGCCGCAGATCATGGCTATAACCTGATGCGCTGTTTTTTTCTACTGACTTTTGCCGCAGCTATTCCGGCCATTATTTCAGGTGGTATTGCTGAACGTGCCAAAATGCGCTCGCAAGCGATTGCAACTTTATTGTTAGTGGCGTTAATTTACCCTTTCTTTGAAGGGATTGTATGGAATGGCAACTTTGGACTACAAAAGTGGTTAGAAACGACTTTTGGTGCCAATTTCCATGATTTTGCGGGTTCCATCGTGGTTCATGCAATGGGAGGATGGATTGCCTTAGTCGCTGTGATTTTACTCGGCGCCCGTCATGGTCGCTATAAAAAAGATGGTCGTGTCAGTGCGCACCCACCTTCTTCTATTCCTTTTTTAGCACTGGGTTCATGGATTTTAATCGTTGGTTGGTTCGGTTTTAACGTGATGAGCGCACAGCGTCTTGATGCAATTTCAGGTTTAGTGGCTATCAATTCATTGATGGCGATGGTCGGTGGCACCATTGCAGCAAACTTTATGGGTAAAAATGACCCTGGCTTTTTACATAATGGTCCATTGGCAGGTTTAGTGGCGATTTGTGCCGGTTCTGATGTGGTGCATCCTGTTGGGGCGCTTATAATTGGAGCAGTTGCAGGCATGATTTTTGTGAAACTCTTTACCTACACGCAAAATAAACTTAAAGTTGACGATGTACTGGGTGTTTGGCCACTACATGGTATATGTGGTACATTGGGTGGCTTAGCTGTTGGACTTTTTGGTCAAAAATGGCTCGGTGGACTCGGTGGTGTTTCCATGATTTCTCAAATAATTGGTACTCTGCTTGCAATTGGCATTGCACTTGCTGGCGGCTTTTTGGTTTATGGTACACTTAAAGCCACCATGGGTATTCGTTTATCCCAAGAAGATGAATTTCGTGGTGCGGACTTATCCATCCATAAAATTTCAGCTAATTCAGAAGATGCTATGTTTTAAATCCTATTTTGATTTTCAGCGCGACTCGAAAGAGTCGCTTTTTTTTGCCTATATCAATACTCAAACTATTATTCTCACATTGTCACAAACAGCAAAATAAGCGCATAAAGACCAAAAAATAAAGCCTATAAAAACTGCTTAATCTCAGCTAAATTTTGAATCCTGTTTATCGGGCGATGTTCACCCGCATCATGAAAACCTTCCAACCAAATCGCCGTCATTCCAGCATCGGTTGCACCTTGTATATCATTCATCGGATGATCACCAACATAAAGACAATGTTGTGCAGACGCACCCAATTGACGGCTGGTATGTAGAAAAATCTCAGGATTCGGTTTGCTTATCCCCAGCAAGCCAGAACTGACAATTGCATCAAAATAATGACTAAAACCTAATCCTTGTAAAATGCTTAATCGCGTTGCATGCCCCCCATTCGAAATCACGGCCAGTTTGTAACCACGCTGCTTTAATTCGGTTAATAGACTTTTTGCCCCCGGCATCGCTACGGCTGAAAGTCCAAATTGCTGAAACCAAAACTGCGATAATTCATCCAAATCTGGCAAGCTATTCCAGCTTAATTCTTGCTGTAACGCATAGGCCACAGAAGCAGCAATACTCGGATGAGTTAAGTATTCTTTTTTAGGGTATCCACCATGATCAATACGGCGAATAATCGACTGAATTAGATTGCGCTCATCATGCTGTAATTGGTGTTGATAGTGATCAGCCAAATGCTGACTATAAGCGACAATACTTTGATCACGATGGGTTAAAGTATTATCAAGATCAAACAAAACTGCACGAATCGTCATTTTAAAATCTACGCAAATTTTATTGGCTAATGTAGCACTGAAAATATCTTGGATTATGCTGTTTCCTGCATATGCTTATGACGATTCGCTACAACCTAAAGCAAATGCAGCACTACTTTGCTCAAGATTGAGCAAAGCCGTTGGGTCAACAGTTAAGTCTCAATTAAGTTTTTGTTGTTGTAATAACACAAATAAAATCCATTGATCTTTTCTATGTACGATAAGCAACGCTTCACTCTTTATCAAGGCTGCTTTTTGGTCATGAGCTTCTGCATACTTTGGGTATGCTTTCCTATCGGTGGTTCACTGGATCTTGCCTTGATTGACCCGTGGGTAAGTAAATCAGGACAGTTTTTATTGCGAGATAACTGGTATTTAGCGGAGCTCAATCATCGTTATGTCAAAGATCTGTTGATTTTGGTCTATGCCAGTTTTTTGCTGCTTTGGCTAGGCTCTTTCAAATTTGAAACCATAAAATCGCTACGTTGGAACTATGGCTATTTCTTTGCCATGGTCATTTTCTCGACCTCAATCATTGGGCTATTAAAATCCCAATCTGCCCATGCCTGCCCGTGGAATACCACGATTCCTACACCGCAAGGTTTCTTTTGGGACTTTTCCACCACCAAAGGCCATTGTTTCCCCGGTGGACATGCCTCCACAGGCTTTGCACTCATGGCCGGATATTTTGTCTTTCGCCAATCCAATCAAAAACGTGCTTATTTTTTTCTGTTCTCGGGTTTGATTCTGGGTTTTGCCATGGGTTGGGCACAGATGATGCGAGGCGCCCATTTTTTAAGTCATAATTTGTGGACAGCATGGATTATTTGGTTAATAAATGTCATTTTTTATCTCTTATATGATAAAAAATTTAATCTTGTCCAAGAGCAACCCTAAGCATTCATCTGCCGAAGTCATGTAGCGCTATAGTGGCAATTGCACATTGACCTGTAAGCCACCCAAACTTGCACTCTGGCCAAAGGAGATGGTTCCCCCCAATCGTTCTGTGGCTTTATCGACAATCGACAAACCCAAACCGCTGCCTATTTCTAAATGATGATGGACCCGATAAAAACGTTTTAGAATTTTCTCATGTAATTCAGGGGCAATACCCGGCCCACTATCTTCAATTTGAATCATGGCAAAACCCGCCTGTTCAAATACAGATACGTTAATCACCCCTTGATTGGGGGTGTATTTAATCGCGTTATCAATCAAATTAAAAATAATCGAATGTACGGCTGATTCTTGGCTGTGCAGCACAATATTGTCTTGGCGCTCCATACCTAAATCAATTTCTTTTTGCATCGCCAAGTGAATCAATTGCTCGACACAATTGGCCGCAACCTGATTCAGTAAAAACGGCTGTTTGGTCTCAAGCTCTAAAATTGAAGCATCTTGTTTCGCCAAATTGAGTAACTGACTGATCAAATGCTGAATGCGGATTAAGCCTTTACTTAAATTCTGTAAATCTGGATTGTCAGGAAGTTGTTTCAGCAGAATTTGCATTTGTAAATTTAAGGCCGTGATGGGTGTACGCAGTTCATGTGCTGCATCGGCAATAAATTGGCGCTGTTCTTGTTGTGACTGTGAAATACGCTCAAACAAATAATTCATTTCAATAATGGTCGGCACAATTTCAACAGGATAATGATTGAATTGGATTGCACTTAATTCGTCTGAATCTCGATGTGCTACTTCCTCTTTAAAATCATCTAAAGGCTGTAAACTGCGACTAATAATCCAGCTTAAGCCCCAAATCACAAAAGGCATAAACAGCAAATAAGGAATAAACATACTGCCTGCAAGTTCTAAGGCCAAATGCTGGCGGGTCGATTGTTGCTGGCTGACTTGAATCTGATAATGTTCTAAAGGTAGAACATAAGTACGCCAATTCCCTTGTTCTGTTTTGTGGGTATAAAAACCTGCTTTTTGCACAGGATGTACCAATAAATTTAAAGCATGATTTTGATGGTCTTGGTTGGCATAAGACCAAACATCGACAAATAAATCTTCTTCATGATAATGCTTGGCTTGATCAAAGTGACTTTTAATCGGTTCAGGGTCATGTGTTGCGACACGTTCAGCTAAATTTTGCATCTGCGCATCTAAAATTTCATCAATTTCTTCGAGCGAAATCCGATACGCAGAAAAGACCAGTAAACACCCTAAGGCTATACTAAAAATAGAAATATAAATGATCAGACGTTTTTTTAATGAATACTGCAATTGCACCAGTTGCTGACCTTATAGTTGTCCAAGTCGATAGCCTAATCCACGAATGGTGCGAATAAAATCTTTACCGAGTTTGGCACGTAAATGATGAACATATACCTCAATGGTATTGCTGCTAATTTCACTATCTAGGTCATATAATTTATCTTCTAAATTCGCTTTGGAAAATATTTTATTCGGATGACTGACCAAAGGAATCAGAATCGCCCATTCACGATTCGACAGATCAATATATTGCCCCTTATATTTGGCAATATGCTGTTCGACATCCAAGACCAAATCGGCATAACGTAAAATTTGTGGGCTGTCATGTAACGCCAATTCTGCCCCACTACGGCGTAACAAAGCATGAATACGGGCCAACAATTCATCAAACTCATACGGTTTAATCAGATAATCATCGGCACCTTGATTCAAACCATCAACACGGTTTTGCAATTGGTCACGGGCGGAAATAATCAGCACAGGTAAAGCAGGCCATTGTTGTCGAATTTGTTTTAACACCTGCATACCATCCATCATAGGTAAACCTAGGTCAAGTAAAACAATATTAAACTTATCTTGGCTTAGCCTTTTTAAACCATCAATGCCATTATTCACCCACTCCACATCATATTGCTGATATTTCAATAACGTCATGCTTGATTCAGCAATCATAAAATCATCTTCAATCATTAATATTTTAGTCATGCTTTTAAACTCACGCCTTTGTTTTCAATTGACATTGCTGCAACATATTATGTTTTTCATCAATGACCTGCGTTTTTACATCCAATAAGCTGAGCAAACTTGGAAACAAATTATCTTGACTCAATTCTTTGCTTTTTTGTTGGGCTAAGCAAGTCATTTGCGCAGAATTTTGTTTGCTCCACTCTGCTGAAAACCACATTAACATTGGAATATGCGTCTGCTGTGTCGGTGCAATCGCATAAGGTGCGCCATGTAAATACATACCACTCTCACCCGTTGATTCACCATGATCGGATAAATACCAAAACCCCGTTTGAAACGTGCTATTGGCTTTTAATTGCTGAATCAGTGAACTTAACACATGGTCGGTATAAACAATTGAATTATCATAACTATTTAATAGTTCTGTACTGCTACAACCTTGAATGGCATTGCTATCACAACTCGGTTTAAAGGGCTGAAAAGCGGCAGTTGAACGCTGGTAATAAGCGGGTCCATGACTGCCCATTTGGTGTAATACAATAAGGCGCGGTGTCTTGTCGGCTTGAGGAATATTGGCAAGGTAAGTTTTTAAACTGTCGACCAAAATTTCATCATGACATTCCCCATCTTTAGTACACCATTTGTCTTTAATCTGCTGTGGAATTTGATACTGTTCAACACGATCACAAGCCCCTTTACAACCTGAATTATTATCAATCCAAGTGACTTTATAGCCTGCACGCTGTGCAATATCGAGTAGCCCTTCACGGTGACTGGCAAGCTGTTCATCATAGTCTTTACGTGGCATGCCTGAAAACATACACGGGACTGAAACAGCGGTTGCTGTACCACATGAACTGACATTATTGAAATTGATAATATCCAATTTAGATAATTCAGGATTGGTATTTTTGGCATAACCATTTAAAGAAAAGCTTTCTGCACGAGCCGTTTCACCCACCACCAAAACCATTAATTTCGGTTTCTGCTGTGCGCCCACTTGCTCAAGCAAATGTGCATCTTCACCATAAGTCACTAAAGGTAAATTTTCCTTCGGGGTTTTCTTTTTATAATATGAGGCGAATGATGAAATCATATTTTGTGGTGAAATCATACTCTTTAAATCACGATGTTCACGAAAAATTGCTGCAAAATCAACATAAAAAACAAATAACAGTCCACCAATCATCGCCAAGGAAAGCACCGAAGCCAGTGTTTTTGTCCAGAGTTGACGAACGATAGGTTCAGGTTTAATTTTGACCATCAAAGCCACAATTATCGGCAATACGATCATCCCGAACGTCCATAGCACTAAATGCCATGACCACGTATCACGTGCTTCCGAAGCATCTGTTTGCATCAAATTTTGAATTTGATCTGGGGTAATAAGCACGCCCAAAGACGTCACGGCATAAGAAGCAAAACCGCCGATAAACAACAGCGCAATCGTAATCGGCTTTGCTGTCCATTTCCAATTCAAGAGCTGAAAAATAAAGTTATACAGGGCCACAATCACCAGTACCGTCGCCCCTAAAAACAAATAGGCTTTCGGACCTTGATAAGGGGTCAAATTATAAATTTTTTGAAAAAAAGCCACATTGAGTACCATGCCCAACCAAATCGCGAGCAATAAATTAAAATGGCTTAAAGAAATTGGCTTAATTTTATGCCGTATCTGGACAAGCGTATTGAGTATCATTTTATGGCTAATCTTTTTACTGATACTTTAATTTAAAACGCCAAACTTAAAAATGACTTAAATAAAAAAAGGTGATCTAAACATCACCTTTTTTTCACTTAAAATCAGCAATATAAATTCAATACCGATTAAAACTTAAATTCTAATCCCGTACCAACCACAGGCTGCTTGGTTTCAGCATTACCCCGTTCAAGGGTTAAATAACCTGCATAACCATAAGCTTTCACTTGTTTATTAAATGCATAATCTACACCTGCAAAAATTTGCTCGGCATCTAAATCAGCGCTCGCATTTTTAAAACTGGTGCTATTTTGACTATATTGGGCTTTGACTGTCCACGCTTTAGCCGTTGGAAGATTATATTCTGCACCCACTAACCAACCTTGCGCCTCATCAATAAATTCAGTCCCCACTGCATTGCCTTCGGCTTGTTCCACTTCAGAGGTTTGATATAAGGCTTTAAGTGCTAAACCACCCTGTACATTCACTCGACCAATGGCACGAATGGTATTCGCGGCAGCAAATAATGAACCACCTGTGACTTGTGGCTCTGAAGCATTGACAAAACCACGTCCAAGGAAGTTACTTGGAATTGCTTTATCATAAGCAATACCTGCAATGACAGCAGGGCTTTCATAAGCCACCGAAGCCGACCATGCATCACCTAAACCACGACCTGCGGTTTTCACCACACCATTGTCCGACTTAATTGCACTGGCTTCCCCTGTCGCCAATAATGCATTGACTTTAATTGCACCTGTAGGCAATGCAATTGCAGGCGATTCATACACCACAGCATTTGCGACACGGTTTTCACCGGTAAAAATACCACTGACATCTGCTTTATTTGCCACATAGTTATTGAAGGTATCGACCACGCTTGAAAATTGTTTTAATGGCGTGTCATGTGCACCAACTTTTAAAGTCCCCAATTTACTGTCTTTTAAGCCGACAAAACGGTTACGTTTAGCCCAGTCAGCCCCTTCACCATCGGCATTAAACGCCCATTCAATTGCATAAACTGCATTTAAGCGTTCAGTGAGCTTTTCTTCCCCTTTAATCCCGATAAAAGAACTATTTGAACTCAGTTCCCAAACATCACTGTCGGACTTGGTCGCATTATCTTCAGGTAAGTAATCTAAACTTGCGTCGATTTCGCCATACAAAGTAGGTGCTGCAAATGTAGATCCGGCCAATAACGTTAAAGCGATTGCTGCTGCAATTTTGGTTTTCATATCAATACCCCTAAACTATTTTGTAACAGATGTTACTGTTTAGAAATATTTTAAAAAATGATTTAAATTTTATTAACTTATCTTATTTAATCCTTAGATTTTTAATGCATATTAATTTGAATTAAAAAACTTTTACAGCATTGAGCATTTGGATGAACTACTTTTAAATAATTGAAAAAGCATTGAAAAAGCGAAGATTTCAACTAATTTTCAATCTTTCAAAAATCAGATAATCAGCGACATAACATCGCTAAAATTTAACCCGTCAAATTATGAAATGCTCTTTTTCCATTGAAGAATAGGCAATAAACACATCAGCGCCAACAAGGTGATACCTGTTAAATAGTGAGCATAGCCCCATAGATCACCGAATATGCCACTCAGGCTATACAGTCCCCCACTGACCGTTGCCAGTAGTGCCACCTGAAAAGTAAAATCTGTGCCTGCCAAATGCTTACGGCTATATTGCATCACTAAAGTCAGCATGATGACCAAGAGCATGGCTGAAATCATATCTTCCAAGGCATTAATCAAATAAATGATCCACGTCTCGATTTGCCGTTTTGCTTCATACTGAAAGGCTAACCATGTGTAGGCAGCCAAACTCAAAATTTTCAAAACAGAAAAACTCAATAGCGCATTTGCACGAGACATATATTTCAGGCTGATTCCTGCAATACCTGCCCCCATTAATGCAGCCAACGCGCCAAGCATGGTCACATAAATGCCAATTTGCGAAAATGTCAGCCCCAGATCAATCATTAATGGTTTCAGTAAAGGGCCAGACAAACCATCGGCGATTTTAAAAGTCATCAATACCATCAACCATAAAAACAGATGACGGCTTTGATGAAAATAAGATACATAATCTTTGACTTTGCTCCAGCTAAATACGCTTTGGTCAGTCACGTGCTGAGAAGTTTTAAAGTGTGTCGGTTCTTTAAAACATAAAATGGGCAAGGTATTTAACAGCACCAGTCCTGCCAAAACTAAAAAAGTATTTTGCCAATCTAACCCATCCAGTGCCCATAAAATAGCACCACCACCGACAATGAAACCTAAGCGTGAACCCACCACCTGAAAGGTATTGCCCCAATGTTGCTGTTCATTTTTAAGCAGATTCACCGCTAAGCCATCGGTGGCAATATCTTGTGTTGCCCCCACCACATTCATACTGAGCAAAGCCACAAAAAAAGCCAACAAATATTCGGGTTGATTTAAAGCCTGTATGGGTAAAAAGGATAAACCAATGAGCACGATCACACTCAAAAGCTGAGTCGGAATAATCCAGCTCCGATAATGTCCAAAGGCTGAATAACCAAAATGGTCAACCAAGGGTGCCCAAAAAATTTTAATTGACCACGGCAACATCAATAAGCCAAAACCACCAATATGTGCCAATGACACGCCTTGCGCACGCAAAATCACAGGTAAAGCATGGGTCATAAAACCGACAGGTAAGCCTTGTGCCCAATATAAAGAGAACAACAACAAATAAATGTGACGTGTAGTTGGCATAGTCTGGCCTTATGATCAAACCGAGATTGATGATTGTTATCAAGCCAGCAGAAGTATGGTTTACATTTTGACAATGAATCTTATTTTACAAAAGCTTAACATATTTAAAATGCGATACAGTTTTGTCAAGAAGAAGAAAAAGACTATGGACAAATATTTTCCAACCTTACCCGATCGGGTTCCTGCTCGCGGTAACTGCTTAAGCCGAAATATTTTTAAAAACCTATTTCTTGCCCAAGGCTGGCATTTTAAAGGTGAATTTCCAAACTTGCCTAAAGCAGTCGCCATTATTTCTCCGCATACCTCAAATATTGATGCGTGGTATGGGTTTACGGCATTGCTCGGACTGGGTATTAAAATTACCATTTTTGGCAAACATACTTTATTTAAAACACCTTTGAAGCCATTACTCAACTGGATTGGCGTCATTCCAGTGCAACGCAATGCACAACAAGGATTAACCCAGCAAATTATCGATTTCATTAATACTCAAGCCCAAATTTGGGTCGGCATGGCACCTGAAGGGACACGCAAACGGGCGGAGACCATTAAAAGTGGTTTTTATCGTATTGCTGTGGGCGCGCATATTCCCATTGTGATGTTTTCTTTTGATTATGCGCACAAAACCATTCATTGCATAGGTGTGTTTCAACCCACTGGCGATTATGAACCAGATTTAGAGCAGATCTTAAATCTATACATTGGTAAGTTTTCTCCGAAAAACCCGAATTGGTTAGCCAGACCGTTACAAAATCGTATAAAAAAATAGCTGGTTAAGATGATCATTATCTGATCTCATACGCGCAACTTTTTGTCTATTTAATACCCAATCCCAACTATGAAATTTGTACCCTATGCTTTAATTGGTCTACTTGGACTCAGCCTAATGGGCTGTGATAAAGCTGTAAAAACCCAACCGCAAACGACCACCCTAAAAGCACGTGAACCCGTGATTGCAATTGCGCTGGGTGGCGGTGGTGCCAAAGGTTTTGCCCATATTGGGGTACTTAAAGTTTTGGAATCACATGGTATTAAACCGAAAATTGTCACAGGCACCAGTGCGGGTAGCTTTGTCGGCAGTATCTATGCCAGCGGTAAAACACCCTTCCAACTACAACAAATTGCCCTGAGCTTAAAAGAAGCTGACATTCGTGATTTAACCTTAAATAGTCAAGGCATTGTGCAAGGTCAAAAACTGCAAAACTATGTCAACAAGCACATTGCCAACAAACCCATTGAACAATTCCCCATTCGCTTTGCAGCGGTGGCGACCCGTTTAGACAATGGGCGTAAAGCTGAATTTATTAAAGGTAATGCTGGTCAAGCCGTTCGTGCATCATGCAGTATTCCCAATGTCTTTGTCCCTGCCACAATTGGAGGAACCAAATATGTGGATGGCGGTTTAGTTAGTCCAATTCCTGTAAAAACCGCGAAAGCAATGGGCGCAGATCTTGTCATTGCCGTTGATATTTCTGCACGTCCTGTTGGCGACAAGCCACTGAATATGTGGGGCTTACTGGACCAAACCATTAACATTATGGGACAACAAAGCATTAACGAAGAGCTAAGTCAGGCCAATATTGTCATTCAACCGAAAGTGGGACATTTAGGCACCTTGGATTTAACAGCCAGCAATCAGTCTATCCTTGAAGGTGAAAAAGCAGCGCAACTGAAAATTCGTGCCATTGAAAAAATGATTACCGATTTTAAAAAATCTCCCGCTGCGTTCAAACCTGCGCCAAAAGCTAAAATATAAAAAAGATCCTTTTTTAATATTCAAAGACTTATTCATCTGCTAAATTGATATAGACACTTAAGTTATCTATATCAATTTTACAATACACGAGTAGATGTATGGAATTTGCTTTCGAACCTTGGCATTGGTTTGTATTGGGTGTTGTACTGATGCTCTCTGAATTAGTACTGCCCGCTTTTGCTGCACTATGGTTTGGCATCGCAGCCATCATGGTGGGTGTTTTATTCTGGATGTTCCCGATGATGGGCTTCACCACCCAACTCATCACTTGGATTATCTTATCCATCCTTTGCACTTTACTGTGGTTTAAATTTATCAAGCCTCTTTCAACCGATAAAACCAAAGCAGGTTTATCGCGTGAAGCGACCCTTGGTCAAGTCGGCATGGTCATTCAAATTAATATGGAACACGATTTAATTACGGTACGTTTCCCCATGCCGGTTTTAGGCTCTGACGAATGGAACTGTCGTACTTTAGCACCCGTTCAGGTGGGTGATCGTGTACGCGTGGTCGATATTCTCGGCAATGATCTCGTGGTTAAACCCCACAATTCACACAATGAAAATATATAAAGTGAGGAAATAACATGTCTGGTGGATCTATTATTGTTTTAGCCATCTTGGTTTTTGCAGGCGTCACCATTTTTAAAGGTGTGCGTATTGTTCCGCAAGGTTATAAATGGATTGTACAACGTCTAGGTAAATACCATACCACCCTGACACCGGGTCTCAATTTTGTCATTCCTTATGTGGATGAAGTGGCTTATAAAGTCACCACCAAAGACATCGTGATGGATATTCCCTCTCAAGAAGTGATTACCCGTGATAACGCCGTTTTACTGATGAATGCCATGGCATATATCAATATTACCACACCAGAAAAAGCGGTTTACGGTATTGAAAACTATACCTGGGCGATTCAAAATTTGGTACAGACCTCACTGCGTTCAATTGTTGGTGAAATGGATTTAGATGATGCATTGTCATCTCGTGATCACATTAAAGCAAAATTAAAAGCCGCCATTTCTGATGATATTTCAGATTGGGGGATTACACTCAAAACCGTAGAAATTCAAGATATTCAACCATCAAGCACCATGCAATCGGCGATGGAAGCGCAAGCTGCGGCTGAACGTCAACGCCGTGCAACCGTGACCAAAGCAGATGGTGAAAAACAAGCCGCTATTTTAGAAGCAGATGGTCGTTTAGAGGCTTCACGTCGTGATGCTGAAGCACAAGTGGTCTTGGCGGAATCATCGCAACGCGCCATTGAAATGATCACTTCCGCAGTCGGCGATAAAGAAATTCCTGTTGCCTATTTGCTGGGTGAACAGTATGTAAAAGCCATGCAAGACATGGCCAAATCCAACAATGCTAAAACGGTGGTCTTACCTGCCGACATCATGAATACCATTCGCGGCGTAATGGGTCGTAACTCTTAAACAAAGCCATTTTTTCTATGAAATAGACAGCATCTGCTGTCTATTTTTATTTCAATTGCGAAAAACTCTGCAATCATTGTGAATTTATGCTTAAATTTCGCGTTATTTTTTTGAAATTATGTGTGCTTTTTATTTAAAAGCCTGTGTTTCGATCTGCTGTCCACCGTGTAAATGGATACCGTATGAGCTCCCTCAATCCGACCTTAATTACCTTTCTTTTTTATATTGTCGCCATGATCGTGATTGGCCTCATGGCTTATCGCGCGACATCCAACTTCTCTGATTACATTTTGGGGGGTCGACGTTTAGGTAGTTTCGTCACAGCGCTCTCTGCGGGTGCTTCAGATATGAGCGGTTGGTTGCTCATGGGACTGCCGGGTGCAATTTATCTTTCAGGTTTATCTGAAATGTGGATTGCTATTGGCTTGATTATTGGTGCATGGCTGAACTGGCTACTGGTTGCTGGCCGTTTACGTGTTCATACTGAAGTGCAACACAATGCCTTAACCTTGCCAGACTATTTCTCGAACCGTTTTAACGATCAAAAGAAAATTTTACGTATTGCTTCTGCTTTCATTATTTTGATTTTCTTTGCAATTTACTGTGCTTCAGGCATGGTTGCAGGCGCACGTTTATTTGAAAGCATGTTTGATCTTTCTTATAGCACTGCGCTGTGGATTAGTGCCATTGCTACTATCAGCTATGTGTTTATTGGTGGTTTCTTGGCAGTCAGTTGGACCGACACCATTCAAGCGGGCTTAATGATTTTTGCTTTGTTGCTCACCCCTGTCGTTGTGGTGTTAAGCTTTGCCGATATCAATCAAATGACTTTGGCACTTGAAGCAGCTCGCCCACAAGCCATGAATGTCATGGGTGATTTAAGCTTTGTGGCGATTATTTCATTATTGGCTTGGGGTTTAGGCTACTTTGGTCAACCACATATTCTGGTGCGTTTTATGGCGGCAGATTCGGTCAAATCGATTCCGAATGCACGCCGTATTGGTATGACATGGATGATCCTTTGTCTAGGTGGCGCGGTTGCTGCGGGCTTCTTTGGGATCGCTTACTTCCAACAACACCCTGAACTTGCAGGGGCAGTAACAGCAAATCCAGAAACCGTATTTATGGAACTGACCAAAATTCTGTTTAATCCATGGATTGCAGGCATTGTATTGGCTGCGATTTTAGCCGCAGTGATGAGTACCCTCAGTTGCCAGTTATTGGTCTGTTCAAGCACATTGACCGAAGATTTTTACAAATCATTTTTACGTAAAAATGCAACTCAAAAAGAACTGGTCTGGATTGGTCGTTTAATGGTGTTACTGATTGCACTACTGGCGATTTGGATGGCAGGAAACCCTGAATCTAAAGTTTTAGGCTTGGTTTCTTATGCTTGGGCTGGTTTTGGCGCTGCATTTGGCCCATTGATTATTCTTTCCTTGTTCTGGCGTCGTATGACTTTAAATGGCGCGTTGACAGGTATGTTAGTGGGTGCTGTTGTGGTCATTCTATGGAAAAACATGTTCAGTGACACAGGTCTTTATGAAATTATTCCGGGCTTTATTTGTTCGCTGATTGCCATTGTCGTAGTGAGCCTATTGGGTAAAGCACCATCTGAGGAGATCACGACACGTTTCGACGAAGGTGATCGCTTATACAAAGATGCTCAATAGCTTGACCTCAAAATAAGCCCATAAAAAAGAGGACTTAATGTCCTCTTTTTTCATTCTTTAGTTTGCTACTCACATGCTTTTTTAGCTTTTACGTGACAATAGAAATTGTGAAATTTGATTTAGTTCTACTGCATTGTCACCAAAAATAGCCAAAGCATTCAATGCTTGATCATGCAACTCTTTGGCATAAGCTTGCGCATTTTCTAACCCCATTAAGGCAGGATAAGTCGATTTTTCAACTTGTTGATCTTTGCCTGCAGTTTTTCCAAGAACTTCTGTATCGGAAATAATATCCAAAATATCATCTTGTACTTGGAAGGCCAATCCAATCGCTTGAGCATATTCACGCAATTTCGGAATGGCTTGATCTGTTCCCTCAAACACAGTGACCGCAGCCATCATCACCGCAGCAGAAATGAGTGCGCCAGTTTTATTACGATGAATATTTTCCAAAGCCTGTTGATTGACATGCTGCCCTTCAGCTTGTAAATCAAGTACCTGACCACAGACCATTTTCGAACTGGCGGTTGCCAAAATTTGCATCTGTTTTAACACAATTGCAGAGTCAACTGCCGGCCCTTGATCAAACAAGCGACTGCCCAATATTTCAAATGCCATCGACTGCAAAATATCACCTGCAAGTAAGGCCGTATCTTCACCAAAAGCCACATGACAGGTTGGTTGACCACGGCGCAGCAAATCATTATCCATACAGGGTAAATCATCATGTGCCAGTGAATAGCAATGGATCATTTCAATGGCAACTGCCGCACGACGCACCGCAGCAAAATGAGCATTTGGCTTAATAGCAGCCGTTGCATAACAAAGCGCTGGACGTATACGTTTACCACCGAGCATCACAGTATGATGCACCGCGCCTTTGAGCGGTTCTGGAATAGAAAAAGCGTCTAATGCCGTCAATAAATCTTGTTGAATACGTTGCTGTGCTTGGGTTAGTACATTTGCATGTACGTCAGTTAAAGATGACACATTCGCCTCGAATACTTTGCTTTGGTGAGTAAATCTAAACCCACGGAAATCTGCTGGATCTAGCTTAATCTAATATACAGCGCTCTTGTCATCTCTAACAGAGAACTTGCGATTGAGCATACACAAGAGAGCTGACTTGTGATTGTATTAAGCACCTCGTTTGGCAGCTCAATTCACAATCACAAAGCGTCATCATACTGCTTTATCGCAAGATTCTCTATCTCGTTTACTACTTCAAACTATCTTCTGGAATACGAACCCAACCTTCCATCAACACTCGTGCACTACGGCTCATCACCGCCTTTTTCACCACCCACTGTCCATTTTCCTGCACTGCTTGTGCACCAACACGCAATGTGCCCGAAGGATGTCCAAAACGTACCGCTTCACGCGCCCCACCACCCGCAGCCAAATTCACCAAAGTACCCGGAATGGCAGCGGCAGTTCCAATGGCAA
Source organism: Acinetobacter bohemicus ANC 3994 (assembly GCF_000367925.1). Lineage (GTDB taxonomy): Bacteria > Pseudomonadota > Gammaproteobacteria > Pseudomonadales > Moraxellaceae > Acinetobacter > Acinetobacter bohemicus. The sequence goes on along the minus strand of NZ_KB849176.1, from coordinate 221,101 downwards.
CCGCAGCGGTCCCCATCATGGCATGGTGTAGTTTACCCATCGACAAAGCACGTACCAGTAAATCGACATCACCCTTTTGAATGTCTTTACCACTCGATGATGTATAAGCTTTGGCTTGAGAGACAAACGCAATTTTAGGCGTATGTTGACGTTTTTCAGCTTCGGAAATGTCTTGGATTAAACCCATCTGCTTTGCACCATAGGCACGAATAGTCTCAAAACGCGCCAGTGCTTGTGCGTCAGCATTAATGGCGTCTTGTAATTCTGTGCCTGCATAGCCGATGTCTTCAGCATTCAGGAAAATGGTCGGAATACCGGCATTAATAAAAGTGGCTTGGAAAGTACCGATATTGGGTACTTTAAAAGTATCGACCACATTTCCTGTTGGAAACATGGCGCTGCCATCTTCACCATCATCCGCAGGATCTAAAAATTCAATCTGCACTTCGGCTGCGGGGAAAGTCACACCATCAAGTTCAAAATCACCGGTTTCTTGGACTTGACCATGAGTAATCGGCACATGCGCAATAATGGTTTTTGCAATATTGGCTTGCCAAATGCGAACCGTACAGATGCCATTTTCAGGAATACGCGCTGCACTGACCAAGCCATTGGAAATGGCAAATGAACCGACCGCAGCCGTTAAATTGCCACAATTGCCACTCCAGTCCACAAAAGGCTGATCAATGGCCACCTGACCAAACAAATAATCCACATCATGATCGGGCTGTGAACTTTTCGCCAAGATGACCGTTTTACTGGTACTTGAACTTGCGCCACCCATACCATCAATTTGTTTGCCATATGGATCTGGACTACCAATCACACGTAACAACAACTGATCACGAATTGGTCCAGCCTGTTGTGCAGCTTCGGGTAAGTCATCAACTTTAAAGAAAACACCTTTACTGGTACCACCACGCATATAAGTTGCTGGAATTTTTATTTGAGGTGCAAAACTCATTTTTATTGAATCCTTCATATTTATCATTGTGTTAAGTCAAACGGTCTGATTTAACTAAGGCTCATCATACCTTTTTTCTATATCTATACGTGAAATACAGGACTTAAGTCTAAAAAAACATCATTTGTGAATGTCCAGTTTTCAAATAAAGTCTGCAATTTAATAATTTAAATAAAATTAATATATTGATTCATATGTTTTTTATTTGTTATTTTTCAAACATTATTTTTCATATGAATAATAACTTTTTTTCATGAATTTTGAGCTACTATGCGATTTCTTCACGATCTATTACAATCGGAAACACTTATCCATTGTCGGGCTGAAATAATTTGAATAAAGAGTCGTCTCAACTTCAGCGTGGCTTAAAGAACCGGCATATCCAACTCATCGCCATGGGCGGAGCTATTGGTACAGGCTTATTCTTAGGTTCCGCACAGGTGATTCAATCTGCAGGTCCTTCCATCATTTTGGGTTATGCCATTGGTGGTTTGATTGCATTTTTAATCATGCGTCAACTGGGTGAAATGATCGTACATGAGCCTGTAGCAGGATCATTTAGCCATTTTGCCTTTAAATATTGGGGAAAATTCCCCGGCTTTCTAGCGGGCTGGAATTACTGGATTTTATATATTTTAGTCGCAATGACCGAGCTGACTGCGGTCGCAAAATATATTAATTACTGGTGGCCTCATATCCCTGCATGGGCTTCCGTACTGTTCTTTTTCATCGTCATTACTTTAGTCAATCTCGGCAATGTAAAATTTTATGGTGAATCAGAGTTTTGGCTGTCCATCATCAAGGTAACGGCGATCGTATCGATGATCGTTTTCGGTTTGTATTTACTCATTACCGCTGATGCTGGTTCAACCTCATCATTTTCTAATCTTTGGACACATGGTGGATTTTTCCCGAATGGTTTTGAAGGTTTATTCTATATGCTGGCCTTCCTCATGTTCGCCTTTGGGGGCATTGAGCTGATTGGTATGGCAGCAGCAGAAGCCAAAGACCCGGAAAAAACCATTCCAAAAGCCATTAACCAAGTGGTTTTCCGTATCCTACTGTTCTACATTGGTTCACTGACGATTCTCTTGGCATTGGTGCCATGGAATCAGCTTGACTTAGGTGGTCTGGATAAAAGTCCATTTGTGATGATTTTCAGTCAACTCGGTATTGGCTGGGCTGCGCATTTATTGAACTTTATTATTTTAACCGCAGCACTTTCTGTTTATAACAGTGGCATGTATGCCAATAGTCGTATGCTTTATGGCTTAGCACAACAAGGCAATGCACCTAAAATATTTAATCGTGTGAATAAACAAGGTGTGCCTATTCCTGCTGTTTTATTCTCGGCTTTGTTAATTTTTGGCTGCGTATTGTTAAACTACTTTGTTCCAGAAGATGCCTTAAGTCACTTAATGTATGTCGTGGTGGGTGCATTAGTCCTGAACTGGGCCATGATTACGTTGACTCACTTGAAATTTAGACAAGCGATTAAACAAGCATCGATTCAAACCAAGTTCCCTGCACTTTGGGCACCAATTAGTAATTATGTAGTGCTGATTTTTATTGCAACCGTACTTTATATTATGTGGATGCAAGGCTTTAAAGAATCCGTACTGATGATTCCGATCTGGATTGTGGTGATGTTAGGCTTATTTAAAGTAATGAAGCTGAATAAATCTTAAGCAAAAACGATAAAGATCTGTCTTTTAAAAAGTTATTGTTTCGACAATAACTTTTTTTTTATGTCTATTTGCGCTAAATTAGCTGCGAATTGTGCCCTTAGCTTAACTGGATAGAGCAGTTGCCTCCTAAGTGACCGACGCGGGTTCGACTCCCGCAGGGCGCACCATTTTATGGTTTGTTTTTGCCTTTAATTTTCTATTGAAATATATTATTTTTATAATAATCAAAACTATAAATAAAATATTAATCTTTACTCCCTCTAGCTAAGTCTCTTTTAGGCTAATCCTTGTACAGTACAAACATTTATACACGAACTCTTGTACTGTAAAAATAGTCAAAAGCCTCAAAGCTGATCCAAACAAACAACAACGAATTTCAGATGGCTTGGGCCTTTATTTATTCATTCACAAAAATAGCTAAATATTTGCAAAAATTTAAATTGGAAGTCGTTGAATATTATTTATTAGGTCATGCTCATTCTGTAAGAAGTCAAATTTTTAATGTTCATCGATTAGATATGTAAAAGTGGAAAAGACATATAAATTTTATGCGAGCAAGATTATATTTACATTGAAAAATACAAGCTACATATTGAAAAAATCATCGCACTCTTAGCCCGCACCTTTTATTCAAAGGCACGGGCTATAGCGATTTTGTTAAAATCTGCGCTGCGCATCCAAATGATCCAACTTACTATACTGCTGTTGCATATCATTAAATGCGTCAGAAAAACCAATTAATGAAACTTCATTTACAACAGGTTTAGTCGTATTAAAGGCATTAAACTCTGTTTTCACTTCAAAGCCACGCTTGAACTGATCTATAATTGTTTGAGCATCGCGGTATAGGCCCTCGCGCGCCTGCCAAATACTATTATTATCAACTTTAAGCAGTGTAATAGAGTTTTTTTCATGCTTTATGCCAACACTTAAGCTGTAATTATCATTCATACGCATTACCGTAATATGATTTTTACGCATTGTGCAAATTTTAGTGCCTTCACTGCTTTTTACCCAGCATTGAATATTCCAGCTTGCACGTCCTAATAATTGATTTTCAGATTTTTCAACAGAGTCATTTGTACGCTGATAATCTACCCGCTGTATTAAATAACTCAACCGATCATTCTTCATGTTTATAGTTGCAGCCCCCGCTACATTTGCAATCGTTAAACCTAAAATCGCCCCAAAAAAAATATAAGTATTATTTAACATTAGTTTATATAAAAAGCCAAGTTAAGCACACTATAACAAACTTTTAATTATTCAGACCTTATACAATGATTTTATTTACTAAACTAAAAATACATGATTCATGACTTTATTGGATACAAAAAACCGAGCCTCTCCAACAATAGATTTTTTATTGTGCATTATTAAAAATATAATTAAAGATGTTTTCGCTATTAACAAGTCGCTAATATAATTCAATAGAAGTCTCTATTGACCAGCATGAGTTTCCCCCAAATACAGGTCATATAATTCCAACCAAACAACCTAAAGTATTGGTATTTATTATTTTTAATTGTTTAAAGACCAAAATTTATAATAAAAAAATATGAAATTAAATAAATGAGAGCGACATATATTTTTTACTTAATATGCATCAAAATCGAATTTTACCAAAATAAGCAATAAAAAAACCCCGACATCCTGTCGGGGTTTTTCGTATTTGATGCTTGGGTATAACTCCTGTCGTACCTCACATTCCTTGTTCTTTCTGTTGTTATTTTTATCTGGAGCATCCTGCTCTCTATGTCCCCATAATATAAAATAAGCGCGAGGTCGTATAGCCGCAAAGAGCGGGAATTGTTGTGAGCAAAAGCGTACACAGCTGCTTAAATTTCACCCCAAGGGTTATCCACAGAAATTGCGGGGATAATTTGGACAATCGATGAGTTGATAATGCACAATAGAGTGTCATATTGATTATTTATTGGTAAAAGATATCAAATTTTGGGAAAAAACAGACTTGTTTCCAAGCCAGATTTTTTCTGTTTTTGAGGTCGATCTAAATTCTTAACAAACTGAAAAACAAAGCTATTTAGATCGGATTTCGTATAAGCACCATGATATTAAATGGGTCAAATTAATACTTAAAATAAAGGTCGATTTTTATGTAAAAACTTATAAATCAGATTTGTTTTTTCCGACCCAGTTATACATAGCAGCCCCCCAAGCCAACCCCATAATAATACTAATAAAGACCAATCCCCCTACTGATCCAAAAGGAATCGTTTCTTCTTTAATCTGGACTTGCCATACATAAGAAATTAGGGCAAAACTTAGCCCAAAACAGAGTCCACCTTTAACTAGAATCCATTTAAGTTTTTCATTCATTTTAGGTTTCTCAGCTTTAAAACAAGATATCTCTGCCAAAAAAGTAAAGCTCCAGCAAAAATACATATGTAGGTTTTATTTTCAATCGAGAGGGCTAGCAATGTAAAAGCCACAGCAAATAAGAAAGAAAGGATCAAATGGGTTGTCTTACTAAATTTAGAAACTATTGCCAATTCGAGTTCAAGTAACTTATCTAATATTTTCATCATGCAAAGTATAAATAATTATTATTATCAATTATATCAGAAATTAATTTTTAAGATTCTCTAAAATCAACATAATCCAGCTTGTACGAAATGCTTAAATTTTCCTTTTAGCATCATCACTTTAGCTTAAGCCGTGACAGTAATGATTGTATTGTCATGGTTCTTATCTGACTTTTACTGTTCCACACCTAATATTGAAAAACTACTTTAAAGTGCTTTGTTTTAGGTCACAGCTATTGTTAAATTTTTGTTTAGCCTATAGATAGGCAACATTTAAATAAGTTAAAGATTATTTTGCACAAAAAATAAGGGAGCTAAAGCTCCCAATATCAATGACTCACTAACTTAGCCTCTATGCATTGATTCATTTCCTAAGCCACCCACTCACACGCCCTACTGTCAAATTAGCTTGTTTTTGGAAAAGTGGGATCATCCTGCTTATGGCATTCACCTATAATGTTATAAATTGTTGCACGACTTAAAAGTTGTAAATTGAATAACTTCTTTTAAGTTAATAACTCAAAATCAAAAAATTTCCCCCCCTAAAAGTCAACAACGCTTAAAAATCATAAATTGCTGTAAAGTTCACACGGTTATCAATCCCTTTTTTATCTGTAAAGGTTTTACGCTCACCATACATATATTCAATACCCAAATTAATAGGTTTAACTGGGTTATAGAACATATTAATCCAACCTTCTTTTAACTCTTTATTTTGGGTTAAATCATTACGCACTAAATCGGCAAAATGATTATCCGTATTTGCTCGCATATAACCCAAACCTAAAGTAGAACGGATTTTAGGGGTAATTTTCTGTGTTAAACCCAAAGTGACTACATCAAATTCATTGGGTTTCATCTCACCATTGACATCAAAGACATAGGCATAATTAGACCAAAGCACATTCTTGGTATCGCCTTTAATGTGATTATAATCAAATCGAAGTAGCGTATTTTCTGCCACTTGATATTTGCCACCCAATGCCGCGCCCCATGCCAAGAAATCATCATTGCCTACATGATTTGTCGCTTTTTGCGTTAAAAACAGACGTCCTGAAAGTGCAGAACCATTTTCAAATTTATAGTTTAAACGCCCAACAGCAGATGGGAATTTTAGCTTTGCATTCGCATCGGTGGTAAAGTTTTGAGTCCCTGAAGTCGTTACGGTTTCAGCTTTAGAGTCTTCTAAGCTAAAAGCCAAACTCATATTTTTATCCACAGGATAACTATATTTGACTTGTGGAACACGTGTTAAAGAACCACCGACAGAAAGTGATGCATCTACCGTTTCAGGGAAATATTCAACTGCATTAAAGTTTGACCACGTTTGACCAACTAACCATTGGTCATAGGTTAAATATGCATGACGAATACGGAATGTGTCACGACCAGCACCCCCAAAAAAGTCCATTTCAACTTTACCGCCAATACTGTGCTCACCAATTTTTGGGGTTTTAAAATTGAAGCCGAATCGCGTTGCATTCAAGGTACTTTGAAATTTATCAGAATTATTTGCTTCATTTACAGTGCCTTCCAAGGGAACAGCACTAATATAGTTATACATGGTGCTTGGCCCTTTGAATTGGTAGCTGGCATCTGCACGCACATTTCCATATAGCTCAAATTCGGCACCACCTTTTGTCACTAGCTGCTTGAGATCAGTTTTTAAAGCTGATTTTTCTTTCAATATTGGCAGCTCTGCAGAAATTTTTTCACTGGTCTGTTTTTGCTGTTGCATTAAACTCTGCAACTCCTGAACTTGCTGCTGCAAATGTACGACTTGTTCCTCTAAAGTCATTGCTGCATAGCCTGAAGTTGCTAGCATTAAAATGGATAGACTCAGTGTGGTCTTCGCTAAAAACTTTACATTTTTTTTCATTCTAAAATTCCATTTTGAATAAAAACTTTTCAATATTCCTGTTTAAAAAGTTTTTTTAATCAGCCTCTCTATTGATAAATATCAGCAACAATATTGATCACAGAATGTTTTTAATTCATTTTTGCACCTAGCGCGCTTTATACTTTTTCGCTTTGCTGCAACAAGTCACGCAGTTTAAATTTTTGAATCTTGCCTGACGGTGTTATTGGAATGTCATCCCACACTTCTAAACGCTCTGGCAGATATTGATTCGCCAATTGATGGGTTTTTAGAAAATCCACTACATCCTTTAAAGACAACTGTATTGACGGTTCTTTTAGTTTGACTATGGCACAGGCTTTTTCGCCCATTCGCTCATCTGGATAGGCAACTAAAGCCACCATTGCAATATTGGGGTGCTTATATAAAAGCGACTCGATCTCCGCAACTGGAATATTTTCACCACCGCGAATAATCACATCTTTTTTACGTCCCGCAATGCGGATATAGCCCTGCTCATCCTGATAGGCAATATCACCCGTATCAAACCAATCATCGGCATCGGTATCATTTAAATGTGGACGCTTTAAATAACCGCCAAAATTTGAACAGGTACGTATCAATAAACGTCCTGCTTCATTCACAGCTTTAACATTGCCTGCTTTATCAATAATTTTGATTTCGACACCCGGCAAAGGTATGCCATCTGTATGATATGAACGCTCATCATCATCTTCAGGACGCGTGGTGGTTACAGCTCCACACTCTGACATGCCCCATGCTGAAATCACTTTTACCCCTAAAATCTGACGCGCTTTCTGTACCAGTGGTCCCGGAATTGGTGCACCTGCACATAAGAAGGTTTTTAAGGATTTCACTTGATCATGATGTTCAGCAACTGTATTGGCCAAATCATTTAAAAAGGGGGTTGAAGCCATGGTAAAGCTGACTTGATGTTGATGAATCAACGCCACTGCCTGAGATACTTCCCATACATCTTGCAACACCACTTTGGCCTGCAAAATCACGGGCATAATCAGCCCATACATAAATCCAGTCTGATGTGCCATGGGTGATGCCATAAGAATCACATCATTTTCATTCAAATGTAGGCGTTCTGCATAAGGCACAATGTTGGCATACAGTGTATTAGAAGTATGCATGACGCCTTTAGGCTCACCAGTTGTTCCTGAAGTAAAAATAAGCTGCGTCACATCATCTGGATCAGCATGGAAATCATCCAACTGAGTGAGTGCCTCAAGATTTTTCTCTAAACCATGATTGACCAAAAGCTGGTCATAATTATTATCACCTAAGCCATTCACCACCACCACATGCTGCAAGGTTTCCAGTTTGGCTTGTAATTTATTGGCCAGCTGTTCATGATCAAAATTGCGATATTGTTTGGGAACAATGAAGACTTTGGATTCTGCATGCTTGAGCATAAATTCCAGTTCACGCTCCCGAAAAATTGGCATCAATGGGTTCAGCACTGCACCAATACGTGAACAGGCAAAATACAGTAAGCTGAATTCCCACCAATTGGGCAACTGGCAAGACACCACATCATTTTTTTCAACACCGAGCTGTTTTAAGCCCAATGCAATTTTATTGGTTAACTGTAGAATCTCTTTAAAATTTAAGGAAATTTGCTGTTTATTTTCCGTTCTAAAACTCACCAATGCTTCTTTTTCAGGATATTTTTCCGCAGCTTCATGCAAAGACTGCATCATGGTTTTATTCTGCCAATATCCTTGTTTCAGCATTCGCTCCTTTCTTGCAGATATAAGTACCGCGTCAAAGTCCATTCCCAAACTCCTAATTTTAATTGTATGCGAATTTTTTTAATCGATTTCTAGGGGGCATTGTGATTCTTCTCATCAACAATGCCCTTCATCCGATCCTAGGCTGGCACAGCTTTACGGCCTGCTTTATGGCGCGCAATAATCGTTTTCATAATTTGAGCAGTTCCATCGCCAATTTGAAAACCAAGCACATCACGCATGCGCTGTTCCATCACGCCACGGTCATAACCAGCATGGCCGAAAGTCAGCAAACATTGGTGCACAACATCATAAGCCAGTTTTGGCCCCCACCACTTACACATGCCCGCTTCTGCCGTATGCGGCAAGTGATTGTCTTTTAACCACAAAGTTTGCAAACAGAGTAAGCGTGCTGCTTCCACTTGCGTCTCATAATCTGCCAACGGATGTGAAACGCCTTGGAATGCAGTTAATGGCTTGCCAAATGCCTCACGCTGAGCTGCATATTCCCAAGCTTCATCCAACGATACACGCGCCACCGCCAAAACCTGTAAACCAATCAATGCACGTGAAAAATCAAAACCTTGCATCACCTGCACAAAACCTTTGTTTTCTTCACCTAAACGATGATTCACGGGTACACGGACATTATCAAAGAAGATTGAACCACGACCAATTGCACGCTGCCCATGACAGTCAAACCGTGTCGTGGTGATCCCTGGCAAATTCATGGGAACCAGTACCGCTGTGACGCCATGTGCACCTGATTCCACGGTTCCTGTGCGTCCAAAAATCACCGAAGCATCCGCTTGATCGGCGGCTGAAATCGAGGTCTTCTCACCATTTAAAATGTATTCATCACCATCACGTTCAATTTTCAAACGCAAGCTGCCTGCATCCGAACCGCCGCGTGGCTCAGTTAGGCCAATCGAAAAGATGGCTTCACCTGCCGTGAGCTTTCGTAGCCAAGGCTCGACCACTTCAGGATCACCATGTTCAGCCAAAATTTGACCATTGAGGGAAGCCAGCAAGTTAACGTATGAAAAGCTTAAATCTGCTTTGGCAATCGCTTCATGAATCACGCCAGCAGCTAAACGTCCCATGCCTTGACCGCCATATTGCTCAGGTAACTCAGGGGCAATAAAACCCATTTCACCCATTTTTTTGACCAAATCACGGTCAAAATTACGACTTTGATCACGCGCTAAAAATCCCGGAGCAATATATTTTTGCGCAAACTTCTCTGCTGTTTCTGCTAAAAATTCTAAATCTTCGGTAATGTAAGGATTTTTACTCATGCGGCCACTCCTTACTTAAAGAATTTACGGAATTCTGGTTTGCGTTTTTCTTTCAGTGCATTCACGCCTTCACGTGATTCTTCAGTGTCGTAATACAGCTTCAAAGCATACATGCCCATGCCTGCAATGCCTGCTTGATGTGCGGTATCCATATTGAAACTGCGTTTTGCAATGGCTAGCGCTGTTGGGCTGCGTTCGCACAGTTCCTCACCCCAAGCTTGTACTTCTGCATCCAATTGATCTGCCGGAACGCACTTATTGGCTAAACCAATATCAACCGCTTCTTGACCCGAATAACGGCGGCACATATACCAAATTTCACGCGCCTTTTTCTCACCGACCACACGTGCAAGAAACGCTGTGCCATAACCCGGATCGACTGAACCCATTTTCGGACCAACTTGACCAAAAATCGCTTTATCAGAACAAATGGTTAAATCGCAAATGGTTGCCAATACATTACCACCACCAATGGCATAGCCTTGTACGCGTGCAATCACTGGTTTTGGCACATCACGAATTGCGGTATGCATTTCTTCCATCGGTAAGCCAATGGTGCCGCGCCCATCATAATTACCATCATGCGCAGATTGATCACCACCAGTACAGAATGCTTTTTCACCTGCACCTGTGAGGACAATGGCACCCACTTCACGGTCATAACCTGCTTTATTCAGGGCACGGATAATTTCATCGCAAGTTTGACCACGAAATGCATTCATTTTTTCTGGACGGTTAATGGTGATCCAAGCAACGCCATTTTTTACTTCGTATAAAATATCTTCAAAATTCATCGTCTTTTCCTTTCCTTGAAAACTGTGATTTACGGTTCTATGCTATTTTTTCATTCACGTTAAAGGCTTAAATACCTTAGCCATTCATGGTTAAACCGCCAGAGACACTCAATACCTGACCGGTAATAAAGCTTGCATCATCACTTAAGAAAAAGGCGATAGATGATGCAAGATCATCAGGCTGACCTAAACGGCCTAACGGAATAGCGCGAGTGAAAGCCTCACGAAGTTTTTCTGGATTTGAAGCACCTTCAGTCACACCAGCCAATAAAGCCGTGTCTGTTGGGCCTGGGCAAATAACATTCACGGTAATGTTATTGCGAGAATGTTCACGGGCTAAAGTTTTAGAGAAAGCGAGCAAACCACCTTTACATGCTGCATATACAGCTTCACCGGATGAACCTACACGCGCAGCGTCAGAGGCAATATTGACAATGCGCCCCTTATTGCGCTCTACCATGCCTTTGAGTACAGCGTGATGCATATTCAGCATGCCGACCAAATTAATTTGAATCAGTTTTTCCCATTCATCTGGAGTCGATTTAAGGAATGGTTTGAAAATGTCCCAACCTGCGTTATTCACCAAACCATCAATTGCGCCAAGTTCAGTTTCAGTAATAACAATCGATTGATCTACAACTTGTTTATTTGTGATATCACATTGCACTGCAAGTGCTGTGCCGCCAGCATTTTTAATCTCATCCACAACGCGTTGCGCAGCTGCTAAATTCATATCAAATACTGCAACTTTCGCACCCTCTTGGGCTAAGCGTTTACAAGTCGCGCCACCGATACCACCCGCGCCGCCAGTGACAATAATTACCTGATCCTTGAGCCCTTTCATGCTGCCATCCTTTGTTAGTGTTATTCAAAATAATGATTCTTAATTCATAATTCCAACATAGACAAAAAGAAAAATAATTTCAATTATCAAATATATTATTTCGCAATGCGAAATATTAATAAAAAGTAAAATAAAAACATAAACAATTGTTAATTATCAATTTATATAAAATTAAACCACTGAAATAGAAATATTTAGTTACACATATTTATGGATTCACAATTACAAGCGAATGCTTTATTTCAAATTGGCTTTAATTCTTAAATAGACATCAAAAAATAGGGCTTATTTTCGTTATATATTTAAATATATTTTGCAATACGAAATTATATTAATAACAAAAATATGACCCAATGATGAAAGAAAAAATAAAAAAGGCATTACATAAACATGTAATGCCTTGAATGATAAAAGTTGAGTCAAAGCAGCGTATTGCCTTGATGAGACAACTATAAAAATGTCTTTATATTTTTCTATGCTGCATTAATTACAAAATGCAGCGATCCCTGTCTGCGCACGGCCTAAGATCAAAGCATGCACATCATGCGTACCTTCATAGGTATTGACCACTTCAAGATTGACCAGATGACGCGCTACACCAAACTCATCACTAATGCCATTCCCGCCCATCATGTCGCGTGCAACACGGGCAATATCCAGTGCTTTACCACAGTTATTGCGCTTAATTAACGATGTGCCTTCTACGGAGGCAGTACCTTCATCTTTCATGCGGCCAAAACGTAGTGCGACTTGCAGACCCAAAGCAATCTCGGTCTGCATATCCGCGAGTTTCTTTTGAATCAGCTGATTGGCAGCCAATGGACGGCCAAACTGCTTGCGGTCCATGGTGTATTGATGTGCTGTTTGCCAGCAGAATTCAGCAGCCCCCATTGCACCCCATGCGATACCGTAACGCGCACTGTTCAAGCAAGTAAATGGCCCGCGTAAGCCACGGATTTCAGGGAAGGCATTTTCTTCAGGCACAAAAACATTGTCCATGACAATTTCACCCGTGATTGAAGCACGCAAACCAACTTTGCCATGAATGGTTGGCGCAGATAGACCTTCCCAGCCTTTTTCCAAAATAAAGCCGCGGATCTCGCCAACATTACCTTGTTGCGATACTTCTTTGGCCCACACCACAAAAACATCGGCAATTGGACTGTTGGTAATCCACATTTTTGCGCCAGTCAGGCGGTAGCCGCCATCGACTTTTTTGGCACGGGTAATCATGCTACCGGGATCAGAACCATGATCAGGCTCTGTCAGGCCGAAACAGCCAATGTATTCACCAGAAGCCAATTTCGGCAGATATTTTTGCTTTTGTTGTTCCGAACCAAATTCGTTGATTGGCACCATCACCAGTGAACTTTGTACACTGGCCATTGAACGATAACCTGAATCGACACGTTCAATTTCACGGGCAATTAAACCATAACTGACATAGTTCAAACCTGAACCACCATACTGCTCAGGAATGGTTGGACCCAATAAGCCAAGTTCACCCATTTCACGGAAAATTGAAGCATCGGTTTTTTCATGGCGGAATTGCTCCAATACACGCGGCATCAGCTTATCTTGCGAATAAGCAAATGCCGTATCACGGATCATGCGCTCTTCTTCAGTCAATTGTAGTTCCAATAAAAATGGATCTTGCCAGTTAAACTTTGCTGTTTTCATTAGTCGTCCTTAAATCTAATTTTTAATCTTCAATTTTTACGCAATTGCCGTTTTAATCATGTCACGCGCAATAATAATTTGCTGAATCTGTGTCGTTCCTTCATACAAACGGAAAAGACGTACATCACGGTAAAAGCGCTCTATCGAATATTCACTGATATAGCCTGCACCGCCATGAATTTGCAAACAGCGGTCTGCAACACGGCCGCACATTTCCGTGGCAAACATTTTTGCACACGAAGCTTCGGTACTGATATTTTCACCTAAATCACGGCGTCGCGCTGCATCCAACACCATACATTTCGCTGCATAAATTTCAGTCTTAGAATCGGCCAGCATGCCTTGAATCAATTGAAAGTTTGCAATCGGCTGACCAAATTGCTTACGTTCAATCGCATAATTCAAAGCATCATCCAGCATACGTTCCGCCATGCCTGTACTATAAGCGGCAATATGTAAACGCCCCTTATCCAAAACTTTCATCGCGGTTTTAAACCCAACACCTTCAACACCGCCAATTAACTGATCTTTATGCACTCGGCAATTATCAAAGATGACATCACAGGTATATGAACCTTTTTGACCCATTTTTTTATCAATTTTTCCAAGGGACAAACCTTCTGTTCCCGCTTCAACAAGGAAAGCAGAAATTCCAGAAGCACCTTTAATTTCAGGATTGGTTCTCGCCATAACAGTAAAAGTCTGCGCTCGCGGAGCATTGGTAATAAAGCGTTTGGTACCATTTAAAATATAATAATCACCTTCTTTAACCGCTGAGGTTTTTAAGGCTGCGGCATCAGAACCTGAATCCGGTTCAGTTAAGCAAAATGAACCAATAATTTCACCGCTAGCATAACGCGGAAGATACTTCTGCTTTTGCTCATCCGTGCCATCAATAATAATGCCACTTGAACCAATACCATTATTGGTGCCAATTAAAGAGCGAAATGCAGCCGATGTATGTCCCAGTTCAAAGGCCACCCGAACCTCTTCTTCCATGGTAATGCCTAGGCCACCAAACTCCTCAGGAATGGTTAAGCCAAACAGCCCCATTTCCCGCATTTGTTGCACAATATGCTCTGGAATGGCATCAGTTTCATCTACTTCATGCTCTAAAGGTCTTAATTCATTTTGAACAAAATCACGCAGAGTTGATAACAATTGTTCTAACATCTGTTCGTCACGAATCATTTTTTTCTCCTACTCCATTTGAGGGTTAGATTTCCTTAAATTTTCTTTAATATTAAAATTAGTTTCACTATACGAAATACATTATCAATTTAATTCTACTCTGACAATAGAAACATCGTAATTTACGCAAAATAATCCTTAAAAACCCTGCACAGAGCTATAAATTAGATTTATTCTGCGCTTTTAGATTGAATATCCAGCAAAATTACTTTAAATTAATTTTAGAATTTAATTTTGCTATACGGAATTTTATCAAAATGAATAAAAATTCAATGGTCCATGTCGATTATGCGATTCCAGCAGTCGCCATTATTAAAATTAATCGTCCTGAAGCCAAAAATGCACTCAATACTCAAGTGCGGAAACTGCTTTCCGAAGCGGTTGCGTTACAAGCGGATAATGATGATATTCATGTCATTGTCATTACAGGTGGTGATGACGTTTTTGCCGCTGGTGCAGACTTAAAAGAACTGGCTGAAGCCAGCGCTATGGACGTGTATTTACGCCGAGCTGAACGCTATTGGCAGACCATTGCCAATTGTCCAAAACCAATTATTGCCGCAGTAAACGGTTTTGCCTTAGGCGGTGGCTGTGAACTGGCTATGCATGCCGACATCATCATTGCAGGTAAAAGTGCTCAATTTGGCCAGCCTGAAATTAAAGTTGGCGTCATGCCCGGTGCGGGCGGTACACAGCGCCTCGTTCGTGCTGTCGGAAAATTTCATGCCATGCGTATGATTATGACTGGCTGTCTGATTTCAGCAGAAGAAGCGTATCAAATCGGTCTTGTTTCACAAGTCACTGAAGATACTGAAACCTTAAATACCGCTTATAAAATGGCGCAGCAAATTGCCAGACTGCCACCCATTGCGCTAGAACAAATTAAAGAAGTGGTACTGCTTAGTGAAGATATGCCTTTGAATGCGGGGCTAGCCCTTGAACGTAAGGCTTTCCAGCTTCTTTTTGATACACAGGATCAAAAAGAAGGCATGTCAGCCTTTTTAGAAAAACGCAAACCCATTTATCAAGGCAAGTAATTAAGCTTTTATAAAGCAGACTCATATTGGATTGACAAACATTAGGATCACAACATGAATAGGGACATCAAAAATATCGGCATTATTGGTGCCGGAATCATGGGAACTGGAATTGTGCAAATTGCGATACAGTCCCAACACCATGTCTATCTCTATGATGCACAGCAAGATGCAGCGCAAAAAGCGCAATTAAAGCTTCAAGACACCTTAAACAAGTTGCTACAAAAGAATAAAATCTCTCAAGCTCAGCTTGATGAGGCTTTAGCGTATTTACATATTGTTGAAAATATTGAAGGACTTCAGCAATGTGATTTAATTATAGAAGCAATCGTTGAAAAATTAGCGGTTAAACAGGCTTTAATGAAACAGCTTGAAGCAATTGTCGACCCACAGACCATTCTGGCTTCAAATACATCTTCCCTTTCCATTACCGCGATTGCCTCTGAATGTCAGTACCCGGAACGGGTTGCTGGGTATCATTTTTTCAATCCGGTGCCCTTAATGAAAGTGGTCGAGGTCATTCAAGGACTGCATACCCATCCTGAAATTTTAGAAAAATTAGCAGACCTCGCTCAAAAGATGGGGCATCGACCTGTCCACACCAAAGATACCCCGGGATTTATTATTAATCATGCTGGCCGTGCCTATGGCACAGAAGCACTGAAAATTTTAAGTGAAAATACCGCCTCTATTTCTGAAATTGATGAAATTCTTAAAACATCACTGGGCTTCAAAATGGGGCCTTTTGAATTACTGGATTTAACGGGTCTAGATGTATCCCACCCGGTAATGGAGTCGATTTATAACCAGTATTATCAAGAACCACGTTACCGTCCCAATGTACTGACGCAGCAAATGCTGACCGGCAAAAAATTAGGCCGTAAAACTGGGCAAGGATTTTATCGTTACCTAAATCAAAAAAAACAAGAGATTGCAATCACACCGCGCTATGTCGCCAATCGAAATGGAATCAAAAAAGTGTGGCTGCACACAGAATTCAAAGACGATTTTGAACGACTATCACAGTATCTAAGCCAACAGTACATTCTGATTAATCATGAAGCAAAACCGACAGCCAATGATTTGATTATTATCGCCAGCTATGGGGAAGATGCGACTCACAGCGCCCTGCGTTTAGGGGTAAATCCTGAACAAGTGGTCTGTATTGATATGCTTGGAAATTTTGAGCAAAGCCGAACCTTAATGCCAAGCCTAGTCACACGGCAAAAACTGATTGAAGCTGCGCTGCATATATTTACTCAAGCAGAATGCAAAACATTTGTGATTGAAGAGAGCCTCGGATTTATCACACAGCGCGTTCTTGCGATGGTTGTGAATTTGGCTTGCGATATGGCGCAGCAGCAAATAGCCAGCGTGGAAGATATCAATGAAGCAGTCAAGCTCGGACTGGGCTATCCGCATGGCCCAATCGAATGGGGTGATCTAGTGGGTCGAGAAAAAATATTACGCATACTGGAAAGAATATCAACCATTAGCCATGACCCGCGTTATCGCCCTAGCCCTTGGCTACAGCGGCGCTGCAAGCTGAATTTATCACTCATGCATCATGCCTAAAAACACAATCCATATTTCAAAAAAACTTTAAGGAAAGAACCCAATGAACGCTTATATTTATGATGGTTTACGCACACCGATTGGCCGTCATGCAGGAGCTTTAGCCAGTATTCGCCCTGATAATTTAGCAGCGCATGTGCTTAAGTCCTTGCTGCATAAAACTGGAATTGATGCAGCAGACATTGAGGAAGTGATTCTAGGCAGCACCAATCAGGCCGGTGAAGATTGCCGTAATGTTGCACGCAACGCACTTTTAGTTGCGGGACTTCCAGTCACGGTTGCTGGACAGACAGTCAACCGTTTATGTGCCAGTGGCTTAGCAGCGGTAATTGATGCCGCACGTGCCATTCACTGTGGTGAAGGCAATCTGTATATTGCAGGTGGTGTGGAAAGCATGTCACGTGCCCCTTTTGTTTTAGCCAAAGCTGAATCTGCTTATAGCCGAGATGCCAAGATTTTTGATACCACCATCGGCACGCGCTTTCCAAACCCAGCTTTAATTAAACTGTACGGTAACGATTCGATGCCTGAAACAGGTGACAATGTGGCTGAAACTTTTGGCATTAGCCGAGCAGAATCCGATCAATTTGCGGCATCGTCACAAGCCAAATATGAACAAGCCAAACAAGCAGGCTTTTTTAAAGATGAAATTTTAGCTGTCGAAGTCCCACAAGGACGTAAAGCGCCGCCGAAAATCGTCGATGAAGATGAGCACCCTCGCCCAGCTTCAAACTTTGAAGCATTACAAAAATTGAAGCCGCTGTTTGAAGGGGGTGTCGTGACTGCGGGCAATGCATCAGGGGTGAATGATGGTGCTGCGGCTTTGCTGATTGGCAATGAAAGCATTCAGGAAAAATATGGCATTCGCCCTCTCGCTAAAATATTAGCCTCAGCATCTTCGGGAATCGAACCGCGTATTATGGGCGCAGGGCCAATTGAAGCCATTAATAAAGCCCTCAAACGTGCTGATCTCACTTTAGATGAAATGGATATTATTGAAATTAATGAAGCCTTTGCACCTCAAGTCCTGTCCTGCCTAAAAGGTTTAAATATTGCGTTTGATGACCCTCGGGTCAATCCTAATGGCGGTGCAATTGCCATTGGTCATCCATTGGGTTGTTCCGGTGCGCGCCTTGCACTGACCGTTGCACGTGAATTACAACGCAGAAAGAAAAAGTATGCTGTCATCAGTCTTTGCATTGGTGTTGGACAAGGCTTGGCGATGGTGATTGAAAATGCTCAGCTCAGCTAAATTCATGATGATCCCATCAGACCCGAGTTAAAAAATTGAACGCTATACAAATACCGATGAATAAAATGCTCAAAAGTTTTGTATAGCGAAATTTATTGCTATGATAAGCACAAATTGACTTATTACCCATTGGAACACTATGTATCATCAAGATGACAATGCTCCAGAGCAAGTAGAAAAAAAAATAAACTTAGATGAGATTCGACTTGATCCTATTTCACACATTCATCGTGAAAATAATCCGCAATTTATTGCTTCATTGGCACGCGGATTAGAAATCCTGCGCTGCTTTACCGCATCGACACAAATTCTAGGCAATCAAGAATTATCACAGCTGACCGGTTTGCCTAAACCAACCATTGCACGCATTACCAATACCTTAGTATCTTTAGGCTATTTAAAACAATTACCCAATTCAACGAAATATACGCTAGATACTGGCGTACTGGCATTGGGTTATGCATCGCTGTCCAATATTTCGGCACGTATTCATGCACGTCCTTATATGGAAGAAATGGCAAAATATGCGCAAGCACCTGTTGCAATGGCAACTCGTGACCGTTTAAACATGCTGTATTTAGATGTGGTGCAAGCCGAGTCAAATTTAACCATGCGCCGCCCAATTGGCTCTACCATTCCTTTACACAATACCGCAATGGGACGCGCTTGTTTGGCCGCGATGCCTGAAAATGAGCGCAGTTTTATTATGGAAGCGTTAGCGAAACGCCATAAAGAGGAATGGCCAGCGGTGAAGCGCGCTTTAGAACGCTCTTTTCATGACTATCAAAATTATGGTTATTGCCTCTCGCTAAGTGAATGGCATAAAGAAGTAAACTCTGTTGCAGTGCCCATGGTTCATCCTATGCATGGTTTGTTGGTCTTTAACTGTGGCGCACCTAGCTATTTAGTCAATCAGGAAAAATTGGAAAATGAAATCGGCCCTCGTTTAATTTATATGGTGCAAAATATTCAAGAAGCCTTAAATGCCATATAAGCTGAAGCGGACGAAAGCCAATGTTTACATCTCACTCATCATTGGCTCATTTGAATAGCAGCAGTTCTTCCAAATAGCTTTTCCGTGCAAATTTGCTCTATATAGCGCAAATATAATTCACACATAAAATTAGCAATAAAAAACCAGTCAGGAATGCTCTGACTGGTTCTCATATCATCACCCTGCTTATATCAAACAAAGGCTCTGTCTAATTTATAGCTGAGCTACGAGCGATGGAACAACCGTATTCAAATCACCCACTAACCAGTAATCTGCTACTGCGTTAATTGGTGCTTCTTCATCTTTGTTGATCGCAACGATCACTTTAGAATCTTTCATACCGGCTAAATGCTGAATCGCACCAGAAATACCCACAGCGATGTACAGGTCAGGCGCAACGATTTTACCTGTTTGACCCACTTGCATGTCGTTTGGTACAAAACCAGCGTCAACCGCAGCACGTGATGCACCTTGAGCCGCACCCAGTTTGTCTGCCAATGGATCAAGTACAGTGTGATAGTTCTCACCTGAACCCACACCACGACCACCAGAAACAACAATACGTGCCGCTGTTAATTCTGGACGTTCAGATTTAACAATCTCTTCAGAAATAAACTGAGAGATGCCAGCGTCTTGAACATCAGCAACCGCTTCAACCGCAGCAGAACCGCCTGTATTCGCAACAGGATCAAATGCCGTACCACGTACAGTTGCAACAACGATAGATTCAGAAGATTCTACAGTTGCAATCGCATTTCCTGCATAGATTGGACGTTTGAACGTTTTAGCGCTTTCAACAGCAATGATGTCAGAAATCATGCTCACGTCTAACAGTGCAGCCGCACGTGGAAGAACGTTTTTACCCGTCGTTGTAGATGTCGCAAGGATATGTGAATAACCTTTGCCAACTTGTGCAACTAAAGCAGCCACGTTTTCAGCCAATTGGTTGGCATAAGCCGCATTGTCAGCAAGTAATACTTTGCTTACACCTGCAACTTGAGCTGCTTGGTCAGCAACTGCCTGAGCGCCTGAACCCGCAACCAATACAGTGATATCACCACCGATTTTTTGAGCTGCCGCAACAACGTTTAAAGTTGCACCGTTAAGTGTCTTATTGTCGTGCTCAGCGATAACTAAAATACTCATGATTTTATCCTTCTGTATTAGATCACTTTCGCTTCGTTTTTAAGTTTTTCAACAAGCTCGTCAACAGATTTCACTTGTACGCCAGCTTTACGCTCTGCTGGTGGCTCAACTTTAACTGTTTTAAGTTTAGTTGTCGCTGAAACGCCATAATCCGCAGGAGACTTCACATCAAGCGGTTTTTTACGCGCTTTCATGATGTTTGGAAGCGCCGCATAACGTGGCTCATTCAAACGTAAGTCAGTGGTAATAATTGCAGGAAGTGCAAGCTCAACAGTTTGTAAACCACCGTCGACTTCACGCGTCACTTGAACTTTGTCACCCGTAACATTTACGACAGAAGCAAATGTACCTTGACCAGCACCCAGTAAAGCACCCAACATCTGACCGACTTGATTCGAGTCATCATCAATCGCTTGCTTACCAAGAAGGATCAGTTCTGGTTTTTCTTGTTCTACAATGCCTTTTAAGATTTTAGCCACTTCAAGTGCGCCAATCTCATCAGTCGTTTCAACCAAGATACCGCGGTCAGCACCCAGTGCCATAGAAGAACGGATTTGTTCCTGCGCTTCTTTAGGACCGATAGAAACCACAATGATTTCTGAAACTGTTCCTTTTTCTTTTAAGCGAACCGCTTCTTCCACTGCGATTTCACAGAATGGGTTGATCGACATTTTAACGTTAGTAAGGTCTACCCCACTATTGTCCGGTTTTACGCGAACTTTGACGTTGGCATCAACCACACGTTTTACAGCAACAAGTGCTTTCATATATTTCCTCAATTTCGCTATACAGCCAAATATCTATGTTTAACTTAAACCGAGCTTGAACATCTATGCTGACTAAGTGACAAAGCCACTGCTCCGATTCATCCAGCCAAAGCAATAAGCATCAAATTTTGTTGAATGGGAAATTTAACGACCCAATTCAACCCATTCATTAAGGTGCTCCACGTGCGCCCAATGTCAGAGAGTATATCAATGCCTGTTAAACAAATAATGCTTGGATAAAATTGACCGCAATAAAAATAAACAACTATTTTCACGCCAGTAAAACATGTTTCTACCACGGCAATAAAACCATTAAATTTGGCTTCATTGAGCATTTTTGCATCTCAACATGCTGCATAGATCAACTCCTTGATCGTTTTAATTCTTCTGCTTCAACAAAGTTTAAAATCACTTTTCATTATTCTAAATCGTGCTACCAACCCTGCTTCACTGAACTGAATTCAGAATACTTTGACACCTTCTTTTGCTTTCCACAAACAATCCATAGATTAATTTTAAGATAATTATATGTCAATATGTTTACATAAATTTTTATTTACCCTTGATTAAACCCATTATTTAAAGCATATTAAAAATAAATTACGTATAGATATTGACATAAATTAAATAAATTTTATGTTTTAAATACATCAAACCAAGGAACTAGCACATGAGTGCAAAATTAAAATATCAAGACAATATCGCGATCATTACCTTAAAGCGTCCAGAGGCAAGAAATGCACTGAATGCCGAAATGATTGCCAAACTGCAAGAATTCATCACAGAAATTGCCCCTCTCAACTTACGCGCTGCAATTTTTATTGGTGATGGTCATAAAGCATTTTGTGCTGGCGCTGATATTACTGAATTGCAGAATAAAACACCTGCAATGCATTTACATGCGATACAGACGGGGCAAAACTTATTTGAGCAAATTAATCAATTAAAATTCCCTACACTTGCCTGTATCAACGGTGCAGTTTTAGGCGGTGGTTTAGAACTAGCAATGGCATGCACCTTTCGAATTTGTAGTCCAACTGCGCGCTTAGGATTACCTGAAATTAAGCTTGGGTTAATTCCAGGATACGGAGGTACGCAGCGCTTACCTCGCCTAGTCGGTCAGACAAAAGCACTGGAATTAATTATCAGTGGAAAAATTATTTCGGCAGAAGAAGCACTTCAAATTGGACTGATTAACCGCATTCTAGACTTGGACGACCCAATTCAAACCAGCTTTCAATATTTAGATGAATTCGGGCTGCAATTTCCCGCTGCCATTCAACATGCAATCAAGGCAGTTCAAGCCGCATCTGAATGGGATATTCAGAATGGCTTGGCTTTAGAAGCAGAATTATTTGTCGATGTCAGTCAGACAGCTGATGCTGCGGAAGGCATTCAAGCCTTTTTAGAAAAGCGTCCTGCGCACTTTACGCAAAAATAATGCTGAGTGATTAAAGCAATAATCGAATTTGGTTTTTATCAAACTGCATTCAACCTAAATAAGAAGCGTCTAGACGGCTTGATGATGCGGATATTTCTTTTTCATCGTGCTGACTTCTGCTTTTTGAACGCTCAGATCAAAGCTAAGGCTGAGTACTTAGGTTTATACCCACAGCCAATAGACATACTTATAAATGATCTATACGAAGATAGGCCAACTGAAGCACATGCATGATTTGAATCCCTCATATTACGATCAGTCTTTATATACCATTCATAATCGACTTTTTTTTCGGCTCTTTCAGGTCGGCAATGGTCTGGATCGGCAATGTTTAAAGGAATTGGGGATTTCGCCTGTTCATTGGTCAGTGCTCGGTGCACTTTCTCGCCCCCAGATAAAATGTATGGGCATGTCATTATCAAATCTAACTGAATATCTAGGAATAAGCCGGCAAAGCTTAGATGGCGTACTTAAGCGCTTGGAACGTGATGCTGTAGTACAGCGTGTCGCTGCAAGCCATGACAAACGAGCCAAAAATGTTGCTCTCACGCAGTTAGGACAGCAAACGTGGGCAGACTTACAAGGCAAAATTTTTGAATTTTACAGTCAGGCAATGCAGGGTTTTGTCTTTGATGATACGATTTCGCTCATTCATTTACTCAACACATTAAATGATGGACTTAAGCGAATTAAAATTGAAGATGTCGCAGTTTGAGTAACGTATGCAAATCAAATCTAGGCATACCTTATTAGCGAATGTCGTGAGTGATGTTTTTTCAATCTAGAGTAAAATTAAAAAATAGCCGGAAACCCATCGCTTAAGAAAAACCCTGCGTAATCCCTAAACTCTGACAGCCAAAAACTCTGAAAGCCAAGTGACGTCCATTGCAACATTTATTTTTTCAGGATTTTTTTACCGATTTAAGAACACTCAACATCCCCAAAAAGGAATTCAAATGCATCAAGAACAACGAGATCTGGTTGATCAGGTTATTACGTCAAGGCACTC
Organism: Acinetobacter bohemicus ANC 3994; assembly: GCF_000367925.1. Lineage (GTDB taxonomy): Bacteria > Pseudomonadota > Gammaproteobacteria > Pseudomonadales > Moraxellaceae > Acinetobacter > Acinetobacter bohemicus. The sequence goes on along the minus strand of NZ_KB849176.1, from coordinate 197,254 downwards.
CGTTCGCGCTTTTTCCAGTACTCCAGTGGAAACGCAACTGATTAAAGATATTTTAACCGTTGCCAGCCGTGCACCCTCAGGCAACAATATTCAGCCTTGGAAAGTCTATGTCGTCACAGGACAAAAACGCGAAGAGTTGATTCATCAAGTCTGTCAGGCACAAATCGAGTTATTTAATCATCCTGAACTGGCGCACAACTATCAGGAAACGTTTAAATATTATCCTGAACAATGGACTTCTCCTTTTATTGAGCGCCGCCGTGAAAATGGCTGGGGGCTATATGGCCTACTGGATATTCAAAAAGGTGAACAAAAAAAGATGCAAATGCAACATCTCCGTAATTACCAATTATTTGATGCCCCTGTCGGTCTGTTTTTTACGCTCAATAAAACATTAGAAACGGGTTCAAAAATGGATATTTCAATGATGATTCAAAATGTGATGATTGCAGCCAAAGCCCGAGGTTTAGATACCTGCCCACAGGCTGCATGGAATCCTTTTTATCCGATTATCTTCGATATCTTAAATATACCGGATGATGAAGAACTGGTCTGCGCCATTGCACTGGGTTATGCTGACCTGACACAGATTGTAAACAGCTTTCATACTTCACGCGTACCTGTCGAGGACTTTGCCCTTTTTTACGAATGAAAAATAAAAACAAGGTAATAAAATTAAGGTATTTCACTCAATGAAAATACTTTTTAGACTTTAAGCGCATCAATCATAAGCTACTATGTGTGAAAAAGACTGTTAAAAAGAGGAGCCATTTAACGGCTCCCCTTTTTATTTAACCTTGTTGAATCACCTTTTTTTCTTTTAAATGCTGTAATTCAGTTGTGGAAATAAATCGGTTTAAAATAGCATCCGTATCCTCGCCTAAATAAGGTGGTGTTTTGACATATTGTACTGGTGTCTTGGATAGTTTGATTGGAGAACCGATTGACACATAGTCTGATCGCAGTGGATGTTGCATGTTAACCAGCATTTGACGAAAAACCACTTGCTCCTCTTGCAAGGTCTGCTGCAAGTTATTAATCATCCCAACAGGAACCTTTACTGCGTGAATTCGATCAACCCAAGTTTTTGCAGGTTGACTCATAAAATGTTGTTGCAATATGTCTGTAATTTCTTCGCGATGTGTGACTCGTCCTCTATTTTGAGCAAATTTCGGATTTTCACAAAGCTCAGGCAACCCAATACTTTCACATAAAGCCTTAAACTGCTGGTCATTGCCACAGGCAATAATAAATTCCTCTTTCTGAGCTTTAAACACCTGATAAGGAACAATATTGGCATGAGCATTACCTAAACGTTCAGGTACTTGAGCAGAATTTAAATAGTTCATAGCCAGTACCGAAAGTGAAGCAACTTGCGTATCCAGCAAAGCCATATCAATATGTTGCCCTTCACCCGTCGTAACACGTGACAATAGTGCGGCCTGAATCGCAATGGCGGCATATAAGCCAGTTGTTAAATCTGCAAATGCCAGCCCAGCTTTCTGCGGTCCGCCACCCGGTAAATCATCACGTTCGCCCGTGACACTCATCATACCGCCTATGCCCTGTATAATAAAATCATAACCCGGTTCAGGGGCTCGCGGCCCTTTTTGCCCAAAGCCTGTAATAGAGCAATACACTAATTTAGGATTAATTTGGCTTAGACTTTCATAATCGAGACCATATTTTTTCAATGACCCGGCTTTATAATTTTCAATAAGGACATCACTGTCTAAAACCATTTTTTTGATCAGGCTTTGCCCTTCTTCAGTCGCCATATCAATAGCGACTGAATACTTGCCACGATTAGTCGATAAATAATAAGCAGACTCTCCGGTATCATCACCTGCATCATTTTTTAGGAACGGAGGCCCCCAAATGCGGGTATCATCTCCTTGAAATGGTTTTTCAACTTTAATCACTTCTGCACCTAAATCTGCCAGTATTTGGCTACACCATGGCCCTGCAAGAATTCGACTTAAATCCAGAACCCTAAATCCTGTTAAAGCACCCATAATTTCCCTCATTTATTCTCATTAAATTGCTAACGTCCCTATTCATCCGATGCTTTAAGTATCAGAAGCATAGACAAAATTATAAAATGATTTTTTAAGAAATTGACTGGCTGAATAAATAAAAGAGAAACGATTCACTGCTCAAAAAATAAATGATTCATTATTGAAACCGGAGCATATTGTTAATAAAAAATTAAATCTATTTTGTTGTTATGAGCATGAAGATGTTGTCAATTGAACCCTTGAAATGACACATTTATGGATAATAATTAAAAAATTAATTTTCTGACTTTAACCCAATGATTTAGATTTTTTTACAGACGAAACTGTGTTTACTCCCTAGCCTGATTTGAATTTCAGCGGTCACCGAAAGCGATCCGCTGAAATAAAGGATAAGGATGATGTCATTTAGGCACGGCTCAATATCTAAATCTAACCGCACCAGATCATGACCACGGCTCGATAAACCATAAGTAAACTTTGGATGTGCTCACCGTTGAATCAGGTGAAGATCACCCATATCTGTGTTACTTGACCGGGATCATTAAGTGCTGGTAAGGCGTTCCTGGCCACATGATATAGGGAACAGTCGTATCCGGCTGAGCATGCTTAGGGTACATGTCGTAGAAGCTGGATTCTGCACCGACTATCATGACATGAGGACCTGTCTTGATCCAGTGGTTGCCAGCGGTGGGTTGCTTAGCATACGGGTCCACGTTGCTGGCATCGGTGCCACCTGCCAGCATGTACATAAAGCCAATCTTACCAACCGTAGGTGTTTTGTGGCCCATCCAAGCTTCTGCCCATTCCAAAGCGGCCTTGTCCATACACATCGGATCGGGGCCGGGAGTCGCCGGATTATCGGGCATACAGGTAAAGGCGTTGTTGCCTTTTCGCAAGGTGCGCATCTTTCCATCGGCACCCATGGCCACAATGGTGGCCGCCGCGCCCACTTTTTTCGGCGCTGCACTTATTGCACTAGCGATGGCTTGCTTGTCAGCCCCACCCTTGATCTTCATTTGATCGGCAGCGAAAGCTGTGGATGCAGACAGCGCAATCCATCCAGCCATCATCAACACTTTAGGGAAATTCATAGCACGTTCTCCTTGCATCATGAGTGAAAACACCTAGAAGACGACTGGATTAGACTCACCGATCGAGCGAGTAACACTGTTTTACTCTATTACTGTCAGCACAAATCGATAAAAAAGCTGGCATATACTAGAGATCCGTGCAGCATAACTGTCATGCCATACTCATCTAAAATACATACCCTTCGCGATAAAATTCGGATCGGACGTACTTCAAATGATGTACTGCAATTGCGCTACGGCCACCTAGAACTGTTGTTACTCAACAGGAAAAATAGGTGCAGAAAGTGCCTAAACCCAACAACAAGAATAGCTAAACTAAATACTATAAGGACGCACGTGCTGTAGCGTTTCTACATGTTCTTCAAACGAAAAATCATGCTTGTAAAACCTAATTAAAGTTACACAACATATTTTTCATATAATTAAAACTAAAATGAAGCATAACTATTCTTGTGTAGATCAATTTTTAATCATATTTAGTTATTACGTCAACATGATGTACCACAATGCACAGATTCCATAACAAATAAGATCATTAGAACAAAATAGCTTACAAAGCGGGTAAAGCTGTATAGCTAAAAATTGAGATGATCTTTGTCTAGAATTTTGGTGGCAGTCCAAAAAGCTAAAACCAAACACTCAGATTTAGTTTTAGCTTTGAACGGACTGCATTAATGATTATTTTTCATATAATGATTTGAGCAATTGGCTGATCTGCCTGACAGGTTGCTGCCTGCTCAGCAATAATGACCATTTTCCCAGAACGATGTGCCAATACTTGTACTTCCATTTTCATGGCTTCCATAATCGCAACCACTTGCCCTTCTTGCACCTGTTCATCATTCTGAACTTTCCATGTACTAATCACACCATTAATCGGTGCAAGTAAATGTTCAGGCTGAACCTCTTGTATTGGCGATAACTCTGCTTGTGTAGCAGGAACAGCTCCTTGCGCAAACATACCCGCTGGTAAACCTAAACGATGTAATTTTCCATCAATTTCAATATAGCTTAAAAGCATCGGCTGTTGATGGTTTGGAATACTGCGTTTTATCGGTTTCAAATCTTGTTTAAAGTCATTTTCAATCCAACGGGTATGGACTTTAAATTCATCGGTAAAATCCGATTCATTTAAAACCGCACGATGAAAGTCAAGAACAGAGGCAATCCCTTCAATCTTAAATTGCTTTAAAGCACGTTTTGCGCGAGCAATCGCAATTTCACGGGTTGGCCCTGTCACAATCAACTTTGCCATTAAAGAGTCAAAATGGCTTGAAACAAGCGAACCTGTACGTACACCTGTATCGATACGAACACCATTACCCGATGGTGCTTCAAACAAACTTAAGGTACCAAAGGCAGGAATAAACCCACGGCTTGGGTCTTCTGCATTGATACGAAACTCAATGGCATGACCTTCAGCTTTTGGCGTTTCTTTAATCGAGAGTTCATGTCCAAGTGCCACACGAATTTGTTCAACCACCAAATCAACTTTTGCGGTTTCTTCCGTCACAGGATGTTCAACTTGTAAGCGCGTATTCACCTCCAAGAAGGATAATTTTCCATCTCGGCTTAATAAATATTCAACCGTTCCAGCCCCAATATAATTGGCTGCCTGACAAATATTTTTAGCGGAGGTTAAAATTTCTTGATAAATCGCATCACTAACAAAAGGCGCTGGTGCTTCTTCAATCAGTTTTTGATTACGACGTTGTAGCGAACAATCGCGTGTGCCTAAAACCACAACATTGCCATGTTGATCGGCAATCACTTGTGCTTCGACATGGCGTGGCTGATCTAAGTATTGTTCAACAAAGCATTCACCACGACCAAAAGCGGCTTGCGCTTCACGTACAGCCGAGTCATACAGTTCTTTGACATCTTCCAGTTTCCAAACCACTTTTAGACCACGGCCACCGCCACCAAAGGCTGCTTTAATGGCAATCGGTAAACCAAATTGTTTGGCAAAATCTAATGCCTCATCAGCATTTTGCAGTGGATCTTGTGTCCCATGTACCAAAGGTGCGCCCACCGAAGCTGCAATTTTACGCGCTTCAATTTTATCACCGAGTTTTTCAATTGCACTTGGCGATGGGCCAACCCATTTCAGCCCTGCATCAAGCACCGCTTGGGCAAACTCAGCGCGTTCAGATAAAAAGCCATAGCCCGGATGGACCATCGTCGCTTTGGACTTTTTAGCAATATCAATAATGGCAGGAATACTTAAATAGGTTTCTTTTGCCGTTGCACCGGCCAAGCCCCAAGCTTCATCCGCCAGTTCAACATGCATACTGCTGATATCATCATCGGCATACACAGCAACCGATGCGATGCCCATATCACGGCAAGCATTGATAATACGAACAGCGATTTCACCGCGGTTGGCAATCAGCAGTTTTTCAGTCAATTGTTGTTCAGTGCTCATATCCATTCTCAATCTTTTTAAATTCTTCAATCTTGTTAAATTTGATGTGGCAACCCGCAGGTATTTGTGCCACCAAATCCCAATGATGTTTGGCTACAGATGCAATGACAGGATATCCACCCGTCAAAGGATGATCATTCATGAATAAAACAGGTTGCCCACTTGGCGGGATCTGTAGAGCGCCAATACAAGTGCCTTCACTTTCCAGTTCATGAGTAATTTTGCGTGATAAAGGGCTTAATCCTGATAACCGTAGCCCAACCCGATTACTTTCATTGGTGACCAACCACGTTTGTTGACACAATTTTTCAATACTGTCTGCATCAAACCAGTCGGTACGCGGTCCCATGACAATATCCAATTCAACCGTATCTCCGACCATGGGCAGATTCGCTTTAGCGGTTTCATAAAGACTGATATTGCTTGTCGCAACCTGACCTTGATAAAGCACATCACCCACTTTTAATGGTTCAGGGCCGAGTACAGCCAAACTATCAAATGAATAACTGTTTAAAACAGGTTGAAGATCAAACCCACCACGAATAGATAAATAATTTCGTAGCCCAGCAGTTGGGGTTTGGATTTGAAACTCATCCCCTGCATCTAATGCGATGGCTTGATAACTGTCAAAATCAGCGTTTTGGCCATCGGCAAATTTCACCTGAATATTTGATCTTGCACCTGTCACTGCGATGACCGCGGAACCTTGCATTTTGGCTTTTAGACCACCATTCAACACTTCAATTACAGCGCACTGGATTGGATTACCGACAATGCGATTGGCACTATGCATTGCGGCTAAATCCATGGCTCCTGCTGTACCCACACCAATATTGGTTTGATTAAAACGACCTTCATCCTGAATCAACATTTGTAGACTCGGTGCGGTAATTTTAAATACCGGTTCGACAGATGGCTTTTCTGTTGGGATAATCTGTTTTGGCACACTCACCGATACCGGATGATGCGTCACATCTTCAAAATGTACGGTCATCCCCGGCAATAAAAGGGCTGGATTTTGACGTTCTAAATCCCACATTTTCTCATTTGTTGTACCAATCAGCTGCCAACCACCCGGACTATCTTTTGGATAAATGCCTGAATATTTTCCTGCCAGTCCAAGCGAACCCGCGGGAATCTTTTTCCGTGGCACTTTTAAACGTGGAATATCGCTAAAAGGATGATCTGGGCTGCTCAGATAAGCAAAACCGGGTGCAAAACCAATAAATGCCACATTCCAAACACTTTGCTGATGTTTCAAAATCACATCAGCAACAGATAAGCCCTGTAACTCTGCCACTTGAGCTAAATCTTCGCCAGTATAGTGAATCGGAATAATGACCTCTTGCGCATTGCGCTCAAGACTTGACCCGATTTCAAACCTACTGATGACTGCTGCAAGTGCTTGAAATTGAGTTTCAATTTCATTAAAAAAAACCAGTATTGTTTTTGCCGCAGGAATTAAATCTTTAACCCCCTTGAGCTGTGCATTTTGCAATTTGCTATATAGCGCCAATGTTTCTTCTAAACTTGAAAGTTCAATCAAAAAACAGTCAGCATTCACCGATAAAAACTGCATTTACTGTTCCTTTTTTTGATTAACCGATCCAAGCTCGATCAGGAATGTCGGTAATAAACATATGACCGGGTGCATGACTAATCGCAAATGGAATTTTTGAGTTCATGACCGCTGCTTGAGGTGTGACACCACATGCCCAAAACACCGGTATTTCACCAGCTTCAATACGGGAAGCTTCACCAAAATCGGGTTGGTTAATATCTAAAATGCCGAGGCTTTCAGGGTGACCAATATGCACTGGTGCACCATGCACACTTGGCATACGCGCAGTAATTTTGACGGCTTCGCTAATTTGATGCGAAGGAATCGGGCGCATCGACACCACCATATTGCCTGAAATTCGCCCCGCAGGAAGACATTCAATATTGCTTAAGTACATCGGCACATTGGTATTGTCATGAATATGACGTACCTCAATACCCGCGTCCTGCAAAGCGGTTTCAAAGGAGAAACTACAGCCAATTAAAAAGGTCACTAAATCTGGGTGCGCATGATAAATATCACTGGCATCAGTCACTTCATCGACCATTTCCCCATCTTTCCAGATACGGTAGCGTGGAAAATCGGTACGAATATCAGAATCCGCTGCAAGTTTTGTGGCATATATGCCTTCTTCTAAAACATCTAAAACAGGACAGCTTTGTGGGTTACGGTGTGCATAGAGAAGAAAATCATACGCCCATGCTTTCGGCACCGAAATCATATTCACCTGAGTCATGCCTGCGGCCATGCCCGCAGTGGGTTGATCAAAACCTGCACGTATTTGATGGCGTGCATCCAATGCTGCCTTTAGTTGGACTGGATCTACTTTGATATCCTTGAGCATCACATTCTTCCTTGTTTCTTATTCACAAAATGGGCGAATTTGAATGTTGTTTTTTAACAATTCAGCTTTGATGGCGGCTGACATTTCCAATGCGCCATCCGTATCACCATGTAAACAAATCGTATCGGCTTGAATGGGGGTAAATACACCATCAATCGACTCGACACCGCCATTTTGCAGCATGGAGACTACACGCTTTGCGACAAATTCTGAGTCATGCAAAACAGCGCCTGCTAAACGGCGAGATACCAGTGATCCATCGCTGTTATAGGCACGGTCTGCAAATGCTTCTGAAACCACTTTTAAGCCTGAAGCTTTTGCTTGTTCAACCAAATTTGAGCCTGCAAGCGCAACCAAAACCAGTTCAGGGTTATACATCTGAATGGCATCAATAACGGCTTGAGCCTGAACTTGATCTTTGGCAATGGTGTTGTATAACGCACCGTGTGGTTTCACATATTTCACTTTTGAACCAGCAACTTTAGCCAGTCCATCCAGTGCTGAAATTTGATACAGCACATCGGCAATTAGTTCATCTGGTGATAAATCCATATTGCGACGACCAAATCCAACCAAGTCGGGATATGCCACATGTGCGCCAATGGTTACACCAAGTTTTACAGCTTGTTTCAATGTTTTTAAAATACCCAGTGGATCACCAGCATGAAATCCACACGCAATATTGGCACTGGTTACAACAGGTAAAATTTGTTCATCATTGCCCATTTTCCATGAACCAAAACTTTCACCTAAGTCACTATTTAAATCTACAAACATGGTATGCAATCCCTTTTCACTTAGAGTTTGGTTAAGTAGTTAAAGACTGTGGTAAAGGACATATAGCCCATCCACCATGTCAACATACAGGTGAGTACACCAAGAACGAGCAACCATTTTGGATAGTTGTAATCCCCCAGCATATCTTTACGACAAGCGGCAACATAAACAAAAATGGTCAAACCAATTGGCAATACCAAACCATTAAAGCCACCAACGAAAATAAGCAAACCGGCAGGTGTTGCACCCAGTACGACGTAAAGCAATAACGCAAGAGAGATAAATGTAATGGTGGTGTAGTTGGTTTGTTTAGGGGTTAAGTTCTTTTTAAATGCGCTAAAGAATGAAACTGAGGTATAAGCTGCGCCAATGGTGCTACTGATTCCGGCTGCCCAGAAGATCAAACCAAAAAGTTTAAAGCCAAATGTACCTGCCGCGTATTGAAACGCTTGTGCTGCTGGATTGGCATCATGGCTGGCTAAATCAATCGAAGCACCGCTGACAACAATGCCTAAGAAAGCCAAGAACAGTACATAACGCATGATCCCAACAACAATGATGCCTTTGGTTGCCGCTTTGGCAACTTCATCAATATTTTCTGGGCCAACCGCCCCTTTATCCAATAATCGATGTGCACCTGCATAACAGATATAACCACCCACTGTTCCACCGACAATCGTGGTAATGATGGCAAAATCAATCTGGTCTGGCACAAAAGTCTGTTGAACGGCTTGACCGACAGGCGGCATCACAATGAATGCCACGATCACAATCAGGATAATTTTGAGTAAACCCAAAACAATCATGCTTTTATCCATGGCAAGTGTGGCTTTTCGAGAGGCAAAAATAAGAATCGCTAATGCACCACTTAAAACACCGCCCACTTTGGTGTCTAACCCAAATAATGCATTGAGACCTAAAGCCGCACCTGCAATGTTACCGATACTAAAGAAAAAACCGCCTAAAATCACCAGAAATGCCAGTAAATAACCACTGCCCGGCAAGGCTTTATTGGCAATATCCGAGGCACGCATTTGCGTCAGTGTCACGACACGCCAAATGTTTTGTTGAACCACATAATCAATGATGATGGAAATTAAAATTGCAAAACCAAATGCAGCACCTAACTTCACTGTGAAAACAGCAGTTTGGGTTAAGAATCCTGGCCCCATTGCGGAGGTTGCCATCATAAAGATAGATGCAACAATGGCCCATTGACGATCAGATAAAAAAGAAGATTTTAATACAGACATATTTATGCGTTCCTCATCCATTTGAGCTTAATCAACGCTATTTCAAGTTGAGCAAAGAACATCAATTTTTCTAAAATATGAAATTCTTTAATCCTTTAAATTGGTAAGATTTTCTGGTTATGATGAACCAAATCTTGTATTTAAAATAAAAGCATAGGACAGGCATGAGCCACAATAAGACTTTACTCAAAACATGATAAATATAAATTATTGAATTTAATAGTATTAATTATTTAAAAAGGATTTCAATAATGAATCTTTATGACTTGTTATAAGTTCTTATTATCAATATTTAAAATATTTTTGGATTTTTTAACGGATACAAGACCTCAAGAACATGATGTCCCAGCACTTAATGTTTGATTTTATCATTCAATTTTTTCATGGCTTTTTCAGCTGTTAAAATCGCCAAATCGGTAAGTTTTTCCTTTAAAGCAGCATTATTACCTTGCGTATAAATCGCGGTAAAATGAAATGATTTTAGTTGAATGGGCGTATTTAAAATTTCCAAACGTCCCTCTAAAATTTCTTTTAATGCCGTCAGTGTCGGTACAACGGCAATCCCCAAACCCTGTTCTGCTAAACGCAATAAAGTGGTTAATGAATAACTGGTAATTGACAGCGGTTCATCAATATTTTGTTCCTTCATTCTTGCTTTTAATTCTTTATACGGATAGGTGATTTTCGGGTAAGTCAAAATCGGGTGAGACATCAATGTTTTAAAGGACATTTGCCCTATGCTGCCTTTAAATGATGGCGCAGCTAAAAAACTCAGTTCAAAATCACAAAGCGCACGTTCAATACATTCAAAAGGCAGGGTTGGCCCGAGTAAAAAAGCCATATCCAGTTCACCCGTACGAACCGCGTCTTGTAAATCTGGTGTTAAACTCACCACAATTTCAACTGAAACTTTAGGAAATTCCTGCTGAACTTTTTCCATATATTCCACTAACCATGTATGCACAATGGTTTCAGATACCCCCAAACGAATCGTCCCCGTGAAATACTGGCTTTCAGACAATTCTGCAACCAAATCTGTTTCAAGTCGCATGAATTTTTCAGCATATTTAAATAAAGTCATGCCCTTATGGGTTGCCTTGATTTGCCGGGAACTACGGTCCAGTACTTTAAAACCCAAATCATTTTCAATGGCGGTAATTTTTTGAGAAATCGCTGGCTGAGTCGTATGTAATTTTGTTGCTGCTTTATTAAAGCTATTTAAGGTCACGACCCAGTAAAATGCTTCGAGGTTTTTTAGGTTCACACTCTTGGTCTAATTTTGACTGCTGTATTATAAATTATGCACCACAATTCACTGAAAAAATTAAACATTCTTAATTTTTTTAATCAGCAATCGTTAAATTGAATATTTTATCTTTAAATACCTTTACTTGCAGCCATTAACCTACTGTCGGTCACGCGTGTGGCACCTGATGTCATTCCCCCCAAACCCATTTCACAGAAAATATACGAGTTATTACATTGGGAAATATTCTAAATTTTGCCCTAATCATTGACTGAAACAAAAGTACTTTCCATCGCAATTCACGCCTGCCCCTCATGGTAATGATATATCTAAAAATTTAGATCAAAACACAAAATGGATCCACATCACATAAAATAAAGACAAATTATGTTGAATATTGATTTAAATAAGCATAAATTGGATCCAATAACAAGGAAGATATGGAGATCCTAATGTTTATTAAAAATGCATGGTATGTCGCTTGTCGACCAGAAGAACTTCAGGAAAAGCCTTTAGGACGGACGATTTGTGGTGAAAAAATTGTATTTTACCGAGCTCATAAAAATAAAGTTGCTGCTGTAGAAGACTTCTGCCCACACCGTGGTGCTCCCCTTTCTCTTGGCTATGTTCAAGATGGCAATTTGGTCTGTGGCTATCATGGTTTAGAAATGGACTGTGATGGAAAAGTCGTTTCCATGCCCTCTCAACGTGTGCGTGGTTTTCCATGTAATAAAAGTTTTGCAACTCTTGAAAAATACGGTTTTATTTGGGTTTGGCCAGGTGAACAATCTCTAGCAACAGCAGAAACATTACCTGTACTGCAATGGGCTGAAAGTCATGAATGGGCGTATGGGGGTGGCTTATATCATATCAATTGCAACTATAAACTGATGATTGATAACCTTATGGACTTGACTCATGAAACCTATGTTCATGCCAACAGCATTGGACAAAAAGAAATTGATGATGCTTTACCAACAACCAAAGTAGATGGTGATCGGGTGATGACTGAACGTCATATGCAAAATGTAGAAGCACCTCCTTTCTGGAAAATGGCATTACGAGGAAATAATCTGGCAGATGACGTTCCTGTAGATCGCTGGCAGATTTGCCACTATTACGCCCCAAGTAATGTTCATATTGAAGTAGGCGTAGCACATGCAGGTCATGGTGGATACCATGCGGCTAAAGATAAAAAAGTTTCTTCTATTGTTGTTGATTTTATTACCCCTGAAACAGAAACATCACATTGGTATTTCTGGGGAATGGCTCGTAATTTCCAACCAGACAATGATGAACTCACTGCGCAAATTCGTGAAGGTCAGGGTAAAATTTTTGCTGAAGACCTCGATATGCTAGAACAACAACAGCAAAATATTTTGAATAATCCTGAACGTAAATTGTTAATGCTCAATATTGATGCAGGCGGGGTGCAATCCCGTAAAGTGATTGACCGTTTATTAGAACAAGAAAATCAGCAGCATAAAATTCAAAATATGAATATTGCATAAGGAGCATCAACATGGACGTTATCATTCAAAATATTCTGCCTTTAACTTCGCAAATTTTGGGCTTTGAGTTGGTTCAGAAAGACAGATCAGACTTACCAGCATTTTCGGCTGGTTCACATATCGATGTATTTTTGCAGAATGGGATCACTCGCCAATATTCCTTAGCAAACTGTAGCAGTGAAACCCACCGCTATATGATTGCGGTATTAAATGATGAAAACTCACGTGGAGGCTCACGCTATATTCATGAAAGTCTCAACATTGGTGACACACTAAAAATTAGCGAACCGCGCAACCTGTTTCCCATTCAAGCTTCAACCCAAAAAGCCAAACTCTTTGCGGGAGGTATCGGGATTACCCCCATTTATGCAATGGCACATGAATTAAGCGCTCGAAATATTCTATTTGAACTGCATTATTTTGCACGCTCCAAGTCAGCACTGGCTTTTGCTACACAATTGCAGGAACAATTTCACGGGGAAATATTCTTCCATGTGGATGATGAACCTGAATCAAAAGCAGATATCCAAAACATTCTAGGTGAACCACAGAATTCACATCATTTATATGTCTGCGGTCCAAATGGCTTCATGGATTTTATTATTCAATCTGCGGAAAATAATGCATGGAACGCAGAGCAAATACACAAAGAACATTTTGTGGCCGTCGCTCAAGATATCTCTGATAACGGCGAATTTAGCTTAGAAATTAAATCTACCGGTCAACGCATCACCGTGGTACAAAATCAAACTGTTGTCCAAGCACTGCAAGAAAATGGATATTGTATTCCTGTATCTTGTGAACAAGGTATTTGTGGAACATGTTTAACCCATGTCATTGAGGGCGAACCAGACCATCGCGATATGTTCCTGACCGAAGAAGAGCAAGCAATGAATAATCAGTTTACACCTTGTTGTTCCCGCTCTAAATCTAAAATATTGGTGCTTGATTTATAATGAGAAAAAACTGCCCATAACTTTGGCTATTACGGGCTTTTGTATTACATTAAAGTGGGCTTGGAAGCGTTATAGATAAAACATATAACAATTCTGAACTGCCCCTCATTTTTATTCGGCTAAAATCGCCTTTATTTTTTCACCTAAAATAACAACATTACTATGTTCACGCATTAAGCTTTCAGCAGTTCCTGATTTGCCATGAACAAGAGCATCGTAAATTGCACAATGCTGCAAATGTGCATAGTGAAGACGACGGTATTCACTAAAGCCATTGTCTTTATCGTAGGTAATTGCTTGAGCAGAAGCCATAGGTAACTGATTATTTTTTGCAAGCGCCTGCATCAGAGCAACATGATGTGCTCCCTGAATAATCGTGTCATGAAAAATAACATTGTAATGATGATAAATTTCAAGACCATCATCATCGAAACTTCCATGCTGAAATAGTTTTTCTGTTTCTTGAATACACTTGAGTAAGGTCTTTTTCTGTTCTTCAGAAAGCCCTTTTTCAGCCAGATTTTTTGCGGCAAGACCTTCCAATACACCACGGACTTCAAGTGCTTCATGAATCAATTTTGCTGAAATTTCTCGGACGGTATAACCACGCGTCGGATTTTTTATTAATAATCCTTCTTGTTCCAATAAGCGAAAAGCCATACGAACAGGTTGACGTGATACGCCCAATAATTCTGCGGTTGGAATTTCTGCAATGCGCGCACCGCCTTCGAATTCACCGGAAATAATCATTTTTCTGAGTTCAATTAACACCTGTTGTCCTGAAGACATAGTATGCACACTTTATTCATCAAGCTTTCTTAAGGTGATGCTACAGGTTTCATTGAATCTAAGCAATCTGAATACAATATGCCTTTTATAGGCAACGATAAGAACATCTCATGAAAGTCGTGAAGGTGAAAATCACAGATTTTAGTGATTTTTTTATTGAAAAAGATTTACCCCAATAAAGTCACAGACTCTTTTTAATCGCTCTTACTTGAGGTTATTGACCATAATTTCTAAATTATTTCGAATCAGTAATGCTAAATTAATATCGACATCTTTCAGCATTTTTTGCTCTAAAGCTTCCACAATCAGATTACATTCAGCAATTTTATTCTGACCACTTGTAGTAAGCTGAATTAAGATTCTTCGACCATGCGTTGGATCAGAATGCTTTTCAATCCAGCCCAAACTTAATAAATCTTGCAAAATTTTATTGGCTGACTGAGGTTTTATAAATGAACGCTCTGCCAGTTTAGCATTTGACAGACTTCCTCTGGCTGCAAGGACAGATAACGCAGTGTACTGAGGTAAGGTTATATTGAGCTGTTTAAGTTGTTCTGTTAATAATTTACTAATAATCCGATCCACTCGAGCAATCATATAGCTGAGTTTAGGTGACTGATTTTCATTTGATTTCATTAAGTTGTTGGGCATATCTACTCTGGGTTAAATATGATGAAGTATGACCTATTAGATCATACTTCAAATCAAATAATTAAGTGGAACTGCTTAATAATTGCGTTTGTTGCTTAGGTTTGCTCACCAGCATTAACGCCGCTATTGCAGCAAGTAAAATCATTGGAATACTCGCCCCGATCACCATTCCAGCACTTGAACCAAAGGACAATAGCATTCCTGCCAATAATGGCCCTGCAAATGAACCGATGCGACCCACTGCAACAGCAGCCCCTACGCCAGTCCCGCGCATTTCTGTTGGATAAAATCTGGCAGCTAAACCATAAAGTGCCGATTGCCCACCGACAATAAATAATCCACAACCAATTGCTGATAATGAAAGCAATGCAACTGTTGGAGAAATAGCAAGACAGCATAATGCAACCAAAATCCCAGCGTAAATCAGCTTAATCACAAAACTCATGCGTAGCTTATCTAACAAGAATCCCATGAGTATTGAACCAAATATTCCACCGATGTTGTAACCAATTTGCACATAGTTGGCCTCGTTTTTTGATAGACCTTGAGCACCCATCAATAACGGTAACCAATTTAATAAGAAATATAAAACCACCAAGGTACAGAAAAAACTAATCCAAATTTGTACCGTAGAGAAACGGCGTTCTTTGGCAAAAAGTACTTGCATAAATGGTACTGTCGCTTGATGGCCTTTGACCAAATAGGCATTCGATTCGGGTAAAAACTTCAGTAATAATGGAATCATTAATACTGGAGCCAATCCCCCAATGTAAAAAATATGACGCCATTCACTGTCACCCGCTAAAGCCATTGCCACAAATGATGTCAGCATACCGCCAAAAGGAATACCACTGTACATAATACTAACAGCGGTTCCTTTGTATTTATCTGAGACTGCTTCCGAAGCCAAAGTAATCATCATGGGTAAGGCTCCGCCCATGCCTAATCCTGTTAAGAAACGAATTAGAATCAATACGCTATATTGACTTGCAAAAGCAGTTAAAATCGACATAATTCCAAAAAGTAAGATACTGAACATTAATACTTTTTTTCGTCCAATTTTATCTGCAAAACGACCACCTAATAAAGCTCCGGGCAATGTTCCCAAAGTTGCTGCACTAAATGCCCATGCCATTTGAGCATTATCCAAACCAAATTCTGCTCGCATACGCGGTGCTGCTACGCCCATTGATTGCAGGTCAAAACCTTCAAAAATTGCGATAGCAAAACACAGAGCCAGCGTTAATGTGGCTTTCCCTGAATGGCTTACACTTTTTTCCATTCGCATTATCCTTGTCTTCAATTTTAATTAATACACATCCTGTATAGCTATTTTTCTTTGCAAAAAATAACGTTAAAAATATCACCCAAACTTATATAAAAAACAATCATTATTTTTATTAATATTAATAAATAATTATTAATATTAATAAATACAATGAATTATAAAATAAATGCAAAATAAGTTAAAAAACACTTGAATGTAAGTTTAACTGATATTAAATTAAAAAACATAAAGCAACCCTCAGTCATCATGGAGAAACAATAATGACTTATGAAAATCGTTGGAAAACAGTGGATGTTAAAGTAGAAGCTGGTATTGCTTGGGTGACGTTAAACCGCCCAGAAAAGAAAAATGCAATGAGTCCTACCCTCAATAAAGAAATGATTGATGTTTTAGAAACATTAGAATTAGATCAAGAAGCCGGTGTCGTTGTACTTACAGGTGCAGGCGATTCTTGGACAGCAGGAATGGATTTAAAAGAATATTTCCGTGAGGTAGATTCACAACCTGAAATCTATAACGAACGTATTCGTCGTGATTCATGTCGCTGGCAGTGGCAATTACTGCGTATGTACTCTAAACCAACCATTGCGATGGTCAATGGCTGGTGTTTTGGCGGCGGTTTTTCACCTTTAGTGGCCTGTGACTTAGCGATTGCAGCTGATGAAGCCACATTTGGTCTGTCTGAAATTAACTGGGGAATTCCACCGGGGAATTTGGTCAGTAAAGCTATGGCAGACACTGTAGGCCATCGTACTGCACTTTATTACATCATGACCGGCAAAACATTTAGTGGACAAGAAGCCGAAAAAATGGGCTTGGTAAATAAAAGTGTTCCACTCGAACAGTTAAAAGCAGAAGTTACAGAACTGGCCAATATTCTGCTGGAAAAAAACCCTGTTGTACTGCGTACTGCTAAAAATGGCTTCAAGCGCTGTCGTGAACTCACTTGGGATCAAAATGAAGATTATTTATACGCAAAACTTGATCAGTGTATTCACCGTGATACGGAAGGTGGCCGCGAAGAAGGTTTAAAACAGTTCTTGGATGAGAAAACCATTAAACCAGGCTTACAAAGCTATAAACGTACTGGCTAATTCCACACTTATTAATGGACATGTAAGGAAACATTACCCATGCAAAATGTACAGTTATTAATTCACGGACAATCTGTAAATTCAAGTTCAGCACAAACCTTTGAGCGAATTAGCCCAATTGATGGCACGGTGGCATCCGTTGCTTCAGCAGCAACGCTTGAAGATGTCGATCAAGCAATTGAATCGGCACATCGGGCATTTAATATCTGGTCTAAATTGTCACCGACTGAACGTCGCTTAAGATTATTAAAAGCTGCTGATCTGATGGATCAAAAGACTGAACAATTTATCCAGATTGGTATGCGTGAAACAGGTTCAACTGCCACATGGTATGGGTTTAATGTTCACCTTGCAGCCAATATGCTTAGAGAAGCAGCAGCGATGACCACACAGATTGATGGCAGTATTATTCCATCTGATGTGCCAGGTAACTTAGCAATGGGTATTCGTGTACCCTGTGGCGTCATTGTCGGTATGGCACCTTGGAATGCCCCTGTTATTTTGGCCACACGGGCACTTGCAATGCCTTTGGCTTGTGGCAACACTGTGGTATTAAAAGCTTCAGAAGCCTGCCCTGCAACACATCGCTTAATTGCTGAAGTATTACTTGAGGCTGGATTAGGCGAAGGTGTGGTCAATGTGATTACTCACTCTGCTACAGATGCGCCGCAAATTGTAGAGCGATTAATTTCACACCCTCTGACAAAACGGATTAACTTTACAGGTTCAACCCATGTCGGAAAGATTATTGCAGAGACTGCGGCAAAATATTTAAAACCCGTATTACTTGAACTTGGCGGTAAGGCACCTGTTGTAGTCTTAGATAAAGCCAATCTTGAAGATGCGGTGAATGCAGTTGCATTTGGTGCCTTTTTTAACCAAGGGCAAATTTGTATGTCGACGGAACGTGTTTTAGTTGATGAACAAATTGCCGACCAATTTATTGAAAAATTAATTGAAAAAACCAAAACTATTCAGGCTGCTAATCCACTTCAAGGAAATTATCCTTTGGGGGTATTAGAGAGCGAAAAAGCGGCTAACCGATTACATCACTTATTAGAAGATGCTCAAACAAAAGGGGCGGATTTGCCACTCGGAATTAATATTCAGGGTGCTATGATGCAGCCAACTATTATTGTGAATATTACGCAAGAAATGAAGCTCTATCGTGAAGAATCATTTGCACCAGTATGCACGATTCAACGCTTTAAAACGGATGAAGAAGCCATTCAACTTGCAAATGACAGTGAATTTGGTTTGTCTTCCGCAGTATTTAGTCAAGATATTGTTCAAGCTTTGGCAGTAGCAAAACAAATCGAATCAGGGATTTGTCATATCAATGGTGCAACGGTTCATGATGAAGCGCAAATGCCATTTGGTGGTGTAAAACAAAGTGGTTATGGTCGCTTTGGTAGTAAAGCATCTGTTGCCGAATTTACTGAACTGCGTTGGATTACCATTCAAACAACCCCAAGACACTATCCAATTTAAATACAGACAGGGATCGAGAGTAAGAAAAACAAACTCTTTATTCAAATGGACTAAAAATAGTTATAAAAAAATTGATATGGAGTAAGACAATGGCGCAAATGAATGCTGCCCCACAAAACTATCCAGAGCGTTTAGTCAAACTTGGTGGGCATGAAATTAATTTTCATTATGATAATGAAACGCTCTATATATCTCCAAAAGAACAATTGAAAGATTATCCGCAAAAACTGACGGATCGCTTACTCCAATATGCTAAATCGCATCCAGATCGAACCTTTGCTGCAAAACGAAATGCTCAAGGTGAATGGACGAAACTCAGTTATTCAGATACTGTACAAAAAGCATGGCATATTGCACAAGCTTTACATAACCGCAGTGATTTATCGGCCGAACGTCCGCTGCTGATTTTGTCTGGGAATGATTTAGAGCATCTATTACTGTCGATGGGTGCCATGCTAGCAGGTGTACCCTTCTCTGCTATTTCTCCTGCTTATTCCTTAATTTCTCAAGATTTTGACAAACTTAAACATGTTTTTGATGTTTTAACGCCAGGATTGGTTTTTGCAAATGATGGGCAAGCATTCGCAAATGCAATTCAATGCTGTGCCAAGCCGGATGTAGAAGTTATTACAAACTCTGGAATTTTAGGCAATACGGCATGCACAGCATTTCAAAGGTTACTTGATACGCCAGTGCATAATGTTCAAGATCATTATGCACATCTAGATGAGCATCAAATTGCCAAATTCTTATTTACTTCAGGCTCCACAAAATTACCCAAAGCGGTTCCGACGACACATCTAATGTTGTGTGCGAATCAACAAATGCTTTTACAAACATTTCCTGAATTTGAAGATACACCACCTATATTATTGGACTGGCTGTCTTGGCATCATACCTTTGGCGGAAGCCATAATGTCGGCATTGCACTCTACAACGGCGGAACCATTTATATTGATGATGGTAAACCTGTTGCAGGCAAATTTGATGAAACCATCAAAAATTTAAAAGAGATTTCTCCAACCGTATATTTAAATGTGCCAAAAGGTTGGGAAGAACTGACTGAAGCTTTAGAAAAAGATAAAGCATTAAGAAATACCTTTTTTGCTAAAGTTAAAATTTTGTTTTTTGCAGGTGCAGCACTCTCAGAAGCTGGATGGAATCGTCTAGATCGAATTGCCCAAGAACATTGCGGTGAACGCATCCGGATTATGTGTGGTTTGGGGATGACCGAGACCGCACCATCCTGCACATTTTCTACAGGCCCTCATGTAAAAGCCGGTTTTATTGGCTACCCTGCACCTGGCTGTGAAATTAAACTTGTTCCCAGCCATGACAAATTAGAGTTTTGTGTGCGTGGTCAAAATGTCATGCGGGGCTACTGGCGTTTAACGGAGCATCAACAGAATCAAGTTTTTGATGAAGAAGGTTTCTACCGTACTGGCGATGCAGTCCGTTTGGTCGATGAATCTGACCCAAGTCAAGGCCTCATGTACGATGGCAGAATTGCCGAAGACTTCAAGTTAAATACAGGTACTTTTGTTAATGTCGGAACATTACGCAATAAAGTTCTGATCCAAGGCAACCAACTCATTCATGATGTCTGTGTCACGGGTTCTAATTTAAATGCCATTGGTTTTTTAATCTTCCCGAAATTACAAGCGTGCGCGACTTATGCAGGTTTGAAATTAACAGAACATTCAGCTGAAGAAATTTTACAACACCCCAAAATCCAACATTGGTTTAAACAATTTCTGATTGCATTTAATAAAGATGCAACGGGCAGTTCTAATCGGGTCGCCATGTTGTATTTGATGACCGAAGCACCACAGTTAGATCTGGGCGAAGTGACAGATAAAGGTAATCTGAATCAAAGCAATATTTTAAAAAAACGTAGCAATCTCGTAGATGCCCTATATAGCAAAGTTGCTGATCATGCGCTGATCATTAGAATTCCCACCCTGAATAATTAGCCTTAACTACAAGAAAAACAACTCTATTTTATAGAGTTGTTGATCCCTTTTTGTCTTTAACTTTTTACCCAATAGGTAAAACTATGCAAATAGATAGCGAATTTGAACTGTTTAGAGATAATTTCCGACGGTTTTTAAATGAATACGTTGCCCCATATTATGAGCAATGGGAAGAACAAGGATTAATTCCGCGTGAGATTTGGAACAGACTTGGTGAAAATGGTTTTCTTTGTGTAGATGTCCCAGAACAGTATGGTGGATATGGCGCACCAGTCCACTATTCACTGATGTTGGTTCAAGAAACGGCTCAGGCTGGTTTTACTTCACTGGCTGTAGCCATCGGTGGACAAAGCGAACTGGTTTCCCCTTATATTCAAAATATAGGGTCAGAACAACAAAAGAACTTTTGGCTACCCAAAATGGTAACAGGGGAAGTCGTTAGCGCGATTGCCATGACAGAAGCCAATGCTGGCTCAGACTTACAGGCGATTCGAACCCAAGCGATTTTGCACAATCAATATTATCTGGTCGATGGTTCTAAAACCTTTATATCGAATGGTCATCATGCAGATCTAATTGTATTGGTGGCAAAAACGGATCCTCAAGCACGAGCAAAAGGCATTTCAATTTTATTGGTCGATGCACAGCTTGAAGGTGTGAAAAAAGGTCGCTGTCTTAAAAAAATTGGGTTACATGCTCAAGATACTGCCGAGCTTTTTTTTGATCAAGTTCATGTTCCTAACAACCAACTTTTAGGGGAAGCGGGCAAAGGTTTTAGCTACCTGATGCAAGAATTACCTCGTGAGAGACTCAGTATTTCCATGATGGCACTTGGTTCCATGTTAGGCGCAATTGAGTTGACCAAAACCTATGTACAAGAACGTAAAGCCTTTGGTCAAGCACTAAGTCAATTTCAAAATACCCGATTTGTCCTTGCACAGGCTCAAATTAAAGCAAAGGCTGCGCAAGCTTTTGTGCAGCAATGTGCCGATTTATATAGCCAAGAGCAACTTACCGTCTCTGAGGTCGCGGCACTGAAATGTTTTATTACCGATACCCAGTGCGAAATTATGGATCAACTACTCCAGTTGTTTGGTGGCTACGGCTATATGCAGGAATACCCAATTTCACGCTTTTTTGTCGATGCACGTGTGCAAAAAATTTACGGCGGAACCAATGAAATTATGAAAGAAATCGTGGCTCGCGAGCTATTAGGGAAATAGGCTTAAAGATAATCAAATTCGGGTAATACGGGGGTCGTATTACTTTTAAAACAAGAAAGTCGTTTCAGGAAGAAATGCTATGTACAAAATTTGGCTTACCTCATCAATGCTTTTATCTACACAAGTCTTTGCCGGTCATTTCATGGATAACAGCAGTGTAGAATTAACCACTCGAAATTTTTATTTTGATCGAGATTATCAAGAACAATCTGCTTATCCCGCTGCAAAAGACTGGTCGCAGGGATTAATTTTGAAAGCAAATTCTGGCTATACCGAAGGAAAAGTAGGTTTTGGTTTAGATATTTTAGCAACGGCAGGATTTAAGCTCGATGCGGATGCCGAACATGCTGGCACTGGAAATTTACCGCGTGATACCCGCACCAATGAACCCGCTAGCAGCTATGGTGAAATTGGGGTAACAGCGAAAGCCAAGATCAGTCAGACCGAAGTAAAAGTCGGTACACTCATGCCAATGAATCCAGTTTTAGTGGCTTCCCCTGCTCGCTTATTGCCTCAGACCTATCGAGGTGTTTCGCTTCAATCTAAAGATATTCAAAATCTTGACTTACAGGCTGCTTATATTGATCAGGTTAATCATCGTGATTCGACCAATTATGAAAAGATTAAAATTTCAGGGGTCAATGGCCGTTTTAAAGCTGCCGAAACAGATGGTCTATATTATCTAGGCGGGCATTATGATTTTAATAAAGCCTTTAAACTGACTTCATTTTATCTCGATGTGGCGGATTTATATAATCAGACCATGGCTGGAATACAGCATAAATATGCAATCAATGAACACGCCCAGCTGACCTCGCAATTACGCTACTACCGAAGCCGTGATGAAGGCCAAGCCAAAGCTGGATTGGTCGATAATGACTTATTGCATGCACATTTTGAATTAAAGCATGATCAGCATAAATTTATTTTTGGCACATTCCAACATCAGGGTGAAACCGCATTTCCTTATTTGTCAGGTGGTGAAACGGGTTTACTGATTGACACATGGCCGGGTGAATTCTTAAATCCAAAAGAAAAAGTATATAGCTTTCGCTATGAATATGACTTTAAAAACATCATACCCGGTCTGCGTTTTATGACACGTTATACAACGGGTCATAATGTTTATGCACCGAATTTAGGCGGCACAAACTTAAAGGAAGATGAACTCGATTTCGATCTGGGCTATACCGTTCAAAGTGGCTTGCTTAAAAATTTAGGCTTACGCGCACGTTATGCCATCTACGACAACAACATGCTACCTACAGCCAACATTAAACCAGTCAATGAAGCAAGAATTAATATTGATTACACATGGAAGTTTAAATAACTATTTTTATTAACCCTAGTTCTTTGTGACTAGGGTTAATTTTTAAAGGAAAATCATAATGATAAATTCAAAAAACTTACCGCCTATTCATCATTTATTAAATGGCCATGACTTGAGTTGGGATGAAAAATTAGCTCAAATTCATGTGAAATATACAGCCTTAGAAAGCTTTACCAATCCAAGAGGTAAGGTTGAGGGCGGTATGATTTGTGCAATGTTAGATGATGCAATGGGACTTTTAGCAACAATGAATACATCCCATAAGCCAGCGGCAACAATTAATCTCACCATGGATTTCTTTAGACCATGTGACATTGGGGTCATCGAAGTAAAAGCATACTTTATAAAACAAGGCAATAAAATCTTAAATATTGAAAGTGAAGCTTGGCAAAATAAAAAATTGGTCGCGAAAAGCTCAGCTGCATTTATGGTTCTATAAATACAGTATTCATTTGGCGAATGCTCAAGCACTTTAAAAAACCAAAATAATTGCAGCAGCCTAATCCATAGGAAATAGCACCCTTATTTTATTCAGTACTTCATTCAAAATATTTAAAGCTGCAAATTCCAAGCCAGTCATTTAGACCTTTGAAACACCTTGCATGATTTAGTCATTAATTTATGCCACATCAATTTTTATTCGACACAAACGATGGCGTAAACGGAAATAACCAACATAAGGAATATGTATGCAAAAAAAATTGCGCTCCATTTTTACCACGGGTAGTAGCATATTAGGCATGGGCCTACTTTTAGCCAGTTGTGGAAGTGATAATGAAACATCCCCAATAACACAACAAACGATTCCACAACTGTCCCCTGCTGTTGGAACCTCAATAAAAGGGAGTTGTGATGATTTAAAATCTTTCTCATTTGAACACACGACCATTACTACCGCAACGTTACAAGATGCAGGCAGTTTGAGTGTGGCAAACAAACCGATAAGAGCACATTGCTTAGTCACAGGACACATGTATTCGCGGATAAGCCCTGTAGATGGGCAACAGTATCAAATTGGTTTTGAAATGCGCTTACCCTTGGACTGGAATGGTCGGTTTCTTTATCAAGGTAATGGAGGTACAGACGGTAATATTGCGCAAGCTGTGGGTAATGTGGGTAGCGGTGGTCCATTAACAAATGCCTTATATGAAGGCTTTGCTGTCATTTCCTCTGATGCAGGACATTCTGCTCAACAGAATCCTACTTTTGGAATAGACCCACAGGCTCGAATTGATTACGGCTATGGTGCCATAACCAAGCTAACCCCGATGGCAAAAAATTTGATCAAAGCTACCTATGGAAAAACACCTGACCGCTCCTATGCGGGAGGAACTTCAAATGGTGGACGACATGCCATGATTGCAGCCACTCGTCTGCCGAATGAATATGACGGTATTTTAGCCAGCACCCCAGGATTTCATTTACCACGTGCAGCAGCAGCCCAACTTTACACAGCGCAACAGTTACGAACGGTGGCTACAAATGAAAATGATTTAAGTACAGCATTCACCTTATCTGAACGACAAACTGTGGCCAATTCTATTTTGGCGCGTTGTGATCATCTAGATGGAATTGTTGATGGCATGGTTCAGGATATTGAAGCATGTCGTTCTGCATTCAACATTTATAAACATGTGCCCGTGTGCCAAAAAGAAAGAAATGGAAACTGTTTAAGCACAGCGCAAATTCAAGCAATATCCAATATTTTTACTGGGCCAGTAAACTCTAAAGGTGAAGCCTTATATGCAACCCAACCTTATGATCCGGGGTTACTCGGAAGCAATTGGGCAAGTTGGAAATTTGAATCATCCATAGGCACAGCACGAGACCCAGTTGCCGTCGGAATCATTTTTCAGGTTCCACCTGATTTAACTGTTGTTCAAAATTCCAGACAGTTTGCATTCAACTTTAATTTTGATACAGATTATCCTAAATTATCGGCAACAAATGATACTTACCAAGAAAGTGCCATGTCCTTCATGCTGCCACCGAATGAATTAAACCTAGACCCGCTGCTTTACCGCGGTGGAAAAATGCTAATTGTACAGGGCGCTGCTGACGGTGTTTTTTCTGTAGACGATACTCAAAACTGGTATGACCAGCTTATGCAAAGTTATGCGAACAATACTTCAGCGAAAGCATCTGACTTTGTGCGTTTCTTTCGAGTCCCTGGAATGAATCACTCATCTGCTGGCCTAGCCACAGATCAATTTGATGCACTTCATGCTTTAGTAAGATGGGTTGAATATGGGGAAAAACCTGAGCGCATTATTGCGACAGCACGCGGAATAGGCAACTTAAGCGGTAAAATAAATACTGAATTGCTATCTGATTGGGCAGCGGATCGCACTCGTCCATTATGTGCTTATCCACTTATTGCTCGTTATAAGGGTCAAGGTGATAGTGAAAAAGCTGAAAACTTCAGTTGTAGCTAATAACAGCTGTGTCGTACAAACTAATCTTTGAAGGCTTATTCAATTTTCTAATGAATAAGCCTGCACCTAAAATTTATCGTATGACTAATGGGTCTGAATAGCACTCTAACCAATGCACAAGAACGTCATACTAAAATATATCCATGAATAGGTTTATTTAAGAGTTTTTGTTTTATTTAGCTTTACGAAATTAAAGATCTTAAATTGCTGTAATGCTTACTGGGTCATAGGTATCAATTTGCATAAATACCCCATAAAACAAAAATTACGTGATGTACGTTGAACAGATGCCTATTTCAATAAAGTGCGATATGTCACGACATCTAAGGTTTTGAGATAATTTTTATTGTGATTTTAAGCATTCGGTTGTTAACGTAAGTAATAGGTATTGTATAAATTTCGCTCTCACTTACGCCTTTATGCACCTGATTAGATCGGATGATTGTAAGTAAATAGTGCATTTTTCATTTAAATTATCCAATAAAATCAATTTTACCGTGGCATGAAATTTGCTCTAAACATATTTACAATATTTTTATTTTTCAATTATTAAAGGTATGTTCTATGTTTAAGCACACGCTCCTTTCATTGTTTGTTCTCAGTGCTCTTGGTACTTCAGCGGTCTATGCAGAAAGTTTTAATGTTCTTAAGCAGATATCAAATAAACCTGTTCAGTTAAAAGATGGTGAATACAAAGGTAATTATTATGTACCTTCGACTTTAAATACTATTACTTGGGGATACTTGCCAAATAAAGATGCTAAGCCTGTCATTTCTGTTCCATCTGGTAGTGTTGTGACTTTTGATACAGTTTCACATGAAGGTTTACTTGAAGATCAAGGACGCGATGCAGAAAAGTTCTTCAAGTCAAAAGGTGTTAAAGCCGAATTCATTTTAGATGAAGCAAAAAAAATCACTCAATCCAAACTAAGCCATGATTTTCATAAAGATGGTCCGCATATTGTGACTGGACCTATTGAAATTCAAGGCGCGCAACCGGGTGATATATTAAAAGTAGAAGTGATTAAGGTTGAGCCGCGTGTTCCTTATGGTGTCATCTCCAACCGTCATGGTAAAGGTGCACTGGTTGGTGAATTTCCGAAAAAGCCACAACAAGAAAATGCCTCTGCTGCCCATCCTGAACGATATGGCAATGTTTCAGTATTTACCCCAATAGAAAAAAATGCGAACGGTGAATATGAGGGTGTGCTAAAAACAGAATCAGGTAAGTCTATTCGTTTCCCACTTTATCCATTTATGGGCATTATGGGGGTCGCTGCTAATACCTCAAAACCTGTACATTCTGTTCCGCCGGCAATGTATGGCGGTAATATTGATATCAATGAATTAGGCGCTGGATCAACTGCTTATTATCCTGTGCAAGTCTCTGGTGCTCTGTTCTACACAGGCGATAGTCATTTTGCACAAGGAGATGGTGAAGTAGCTTTGACAGCACTTGAGGCATCCGCTCGTGCAACACTTAAATTTACTTTATTAAAAACAGGCAAAGATAAGATTCCTGGTAAAGAAATTGTGCAACCTTTGGCGGAGAATGCTGAATTTTGGATTACACCAGGTTTAGATGTAGATTTAGATGAGGCAATGAAAAAATCTACTCGTGAAGCAATTCGTTTTTTAAATCAGGAATACGGCATTGATGAGGCAATTGCCTATGCTTACTTAAGTGCTGCTACAGATTTTGAAGTTTCACAAGTCGTGGATAGAACCAAAGGAATCCATGCCAAAATACGTAAAGCAGACTTCAAAGAGTTCAGTGAAGAACAAAAATAAGAATAAAATTATTATAACGAATATTTCTCCCCTGAAAGCTAAATGTATAGTCTGGCTTTCAAGGGGGGTAATTAATTACTCTTATTATAATTTATATCGATAAAAGCCTATTTAGAGGTGCTTATAGGCACTAAAATACACAATTTCAACCCATCCGCTCTAATCTCGATCACTTCATTTTCATCGCTGCTTTGGTCTTTCTTTTGCACATCACTAGCTGCGCTGAAGCAACGAACTTGCTTAATACTGCAAATTATTTAGTGCAAAATAAGCCGAAAATTACACTTTGTACACCCGAACATGCAATGTATATGAGAGTGTACACAGCGTATGTACACTGTAGCTAGTTATGTTCAGGCTTAAAAAAGGAACCCTTTAGGATTAAGCCTTACCGAAGCTTTCATCAAATTAATTTTTGATACTGTTTTAAAAAGTTTAATTTGGGGGAAATTAAAGAGAAGGAGTTAACACCATAGATATGCTTTTGATGAGTTCAACTGAATCATCAATCAAATAGGTAATTAAAAATGATATACGCGGCTAATTTGGCAGTTCTATTATCCAAATCGAACCGTGGGTTGCATTCAGCCACATCAAAAACTTTAATTTTTCCAGTTTTTTTAATAGCCTCTAATAATGGATCAAAAACGGATAAATCAATGCCTTTGACTGCCGGTGCACTGACACCGGGTGCGATGCTGGCGCTAAACACATCCAAATCTACCGTGATGTACAAGTCATCAACCTTTTCAATAAAACCGTTAATTTTCGCAATTAAATTTTCAAGATTGGTCAGTTGTAATTCATGATCGTAGATATAAGTACAATTCAAACGATCCGCTGTTTCAAACAAAACTTTAGTATTTGAATGTTTCGCCACACCAATACAGAGATAATTAAATTCCTGATCATGCTGTTCTGATAATTTTGCTGCATTTAAAAAAGGCGTTCCTGAAGTCACCTCTTCAGCTTCACGTAAATCAAAATGCGCATCAAAATTAATAATCCCAATTTTACGGTTTAGCTCGTTGTTTTGGATATATTGAAATAACCCAGAAAAACTACCAAATGCAACTTCATGCCCGCCACCTAAAACAATCGGTTTCATACCTTGTTTTAAGCTGCGTTCAACCTGCTCTGCCAATTCAGCCTGAGCATGTTCTAATTTTCCATGATCACAAACTACCGTACCCAAATCCGCAATTGAGACAGGTTGATGAACGGGTAGATTTGCCAATTGAGCACGGATCATATCAGGTGCATCAGCTGCACCTAAACGTCCTTTATTGCGCTTCACACCTTCATCAGAACTAAAACCGATTAAAGCAAAAGCAGCATGTTGACGGGTATTGACCACCTGATGGATACGCAAATGTTGTTCGCCTTCACCATCTTGTCGTCCTTGCCACTTAAATGAATGATTCATCATGAATACAACTCTTTAAAAATTAGTCTTGAGCCTAGATCGAAATTTCGGTGCCATGCTGAATGATTCGCTTCGGTAAATCACCGCCCAACCAATAGACAATTTCCGAAGGATGCTCAATATCCCACGCAATAAAATCAGCAACTTTACCCTGCTCTAAACTACCGTGTGTGTCTTGCAAACCCAGTGCATATGCGGCATGAATTGTTACAGCTGCCAGCGTTTGTTCAGGCGTTAAACGGAATAAAGTACTGCCCATATTCATCATCAAACGTAAAGATAAAGCTGGAGATGTTCCCGGATTTAAATCACTGGATAATGCGATACGTACACCCTGTTGATGCAAACTGTCTAATGGCGGATATTTGGTTTCTCTCAAGAAATAAAATGCACCTGGCAATAACACCGCAACTGTGCCTGAAGTGGCCATGGCTTTGGCATCATCCTCGGTCATAAACTCCAAATGATCTGCGGATAATGCATGGTAACGCGCTGCCAAACTTGAACCACCCTGTGCAGACAATTGTTCTGCATGTAGTTTAACGGGTAGGTTTAATGCTTGAGCTGCTTTAAAAACACGTTCAACTTGCGCAGGAGAAAATGCCAAGTGCTCACAGAAAGCATCGACTGCATCGACTAAACCTTCTTGATGCAGTTTGGGTAACATCTCCGTACAGATATGCTCAATATAAGCATCACTTTGATCTTGATACTCAGGTGGTAAAGCATGCGCAGCCAAGCAAGTAGCACGTACTGTCATTGGTAATGTGTCTGCAATTTTCCGAATGACACGGAGCATTTTCCGTTCATTGACATAGTCCAAACCATAACCTGACTTAATTTCAATGGTGGTGACACCATCTTTAAGTAAACAACGAATTCGTTTTAAGGCCGATGCAAGCAGTTGTTCTTCACTGGCTTCACGCGTGGCACGAACCGTACTGGCAATCCCACCGCCACTTGCCGCGATCTCAGCATAGCTGACACCTTGTAAGCGTTTTTCAAACTCAACACTCCGATTTCCGCCAAATACACTATGGGTATGACAATCAATCAAACCGGGAGTCACCCATGCGCCATTGAGGTCAATGGTCTCAGCATAGTCATCTACAGGAACATCTTTTTCTGCGCCAATCCAGTGAATACGCTGTGCGAAAGTAACGATTGCAGCCTGTTCAATACTGGAATATTGCCCATCTTGCATGGTGGCAATATGACAGTTTGTCCAAAGTTTTTTCATTGACATTTCCTCGTGCTGCCCATGCTTGAATCACGCTTGGGCAGCTTCAGTATCAGCTTTCCATTTCGATGTTTTGTTGAAGATCTTGTTTTTCTTTTACTGAGTTTTGCTTAGGCTTGACCCATATCGTGTAAGCAATCCAAAGTAAAACTAACCATGTTATACCGACATAAAGTGCAGGTCGTGAGTCTGGGAAATATCCCATCATGGCTAAAATAAACAGCATAAATACAATGGCGAATGCAGGTGCATAAGGCCAGCCAATCACAGGGAAATCGAGTGCTTTAATTTCTGATTTAGACAGTTTACGGCGCATACCCACTTGAGAAAGTAAGATCATCAACCACACCCAAACCGTTGCAAATGTTGCAATTGAAGCGATGATAAGAAATACATTTTCAGGAATCAGATAGTTAAGCACGACGCCGACAAGTAACACACCTGCCATTACTAAGACAGTCATCCAAGGCACACCATTTTTAGAGAGCTTTTGGAAAACTTGAGGTGCTTGTTTATGCTTGGACATACCATACAGCATACGTCCTGCACCAAAGACATCACTATTGATCGCGGAAATCGCAGCCGTAATCACCACAATATTTAAAACAGTTGCAGCAGATTTAATCCCTAGATTTTCAAAAATTTGTACAAAGGGACTGCCTTGGCTACCAATTTGATTCCATGGGAAAATCGACATCAATACAAAAATTGTCAGAATATAAAAAAGTAAGATCCGTACAGGAACCGCATTAATCGCACGCGGAATCGACGTTTTTGGATCTTGTGATTCACCCGCCGTGATCCCAATGATTTCGATGCCACCGAATGCAAACACCACCACAGATAAACAGGCAACTAAACCCATAATCCCATTCGGCATAAAACCTTCATGAATCCATAGGTTTTGAATACCAGGTACAAAACCAGTGTGATCTGCATTGAAGCCATAGAACATCAGACCAAAACCACCCAAAATCATGGCAACAATAGCGCTGACCTTGATGATAGATAGCCAGAACTCGACTTCACCAAAGACTTTAACGTGGATCAGGTTAATTGCCCCTAAGAACATAATCAGCGATAAAATCCAGATCCATCGGGGCACATCGGGATACCAGAACCCCATATAGATACCGAAAGCGGTCACGTCAGCCAAGGCGACAATGATCATTTCAAAGACGTAGGTCCAACCTGTGGTAAAACCAGCTAAAGGGCCAAGATAATTCGAAGCGTATTCACTAAAAGAACCAGATACGGGGTTATGAACAGCCATTTCCCCTAATGCTCGCATCACAATATAAATTGCAATCCCTGCAACCATATAAGCAATTAAAACAGACGGACCTGCCATTTTAATTGCCGTTGCAGAACCATAAAAAAGTCCTGTTCCTATGGCTGAACCTAATGCCAAAAAGCGGATATGACGGGTGTTTAACCCCCGCTGTAATGTGGAGTGTTGTGACATTATAATCTCCAATCCTTGAGGAAATTTAGTTAGATTCGGTCACTCCATGTGACCGTTTTATTGATCACACGTTAGACAAGCTCGGTAATAGCTTTGGAATCAGTAATTCGTTCAAGCAACCACTCGCGAGCAATTCACTTGCTTGCTCAATATCGGGTGCAAAGAAACGATCTTCACTGTAATAAGGCACTTGATCACGTAGCATTTTACGTGCACGCTCAAGTTTTGGAGAACTCTTCAAACCTTCACGGAAATCAAGACCCTGACATGCACCTAACCACTCAACTGCAAGAATGCCGCGGACGTTGTCAGCCATATACCACAAGCGTTTTCCTGCATTCGGTGCCATAGAAACATGGTCTTCCTGATTGGCAGAGGTCGGTAAACTATCAACACTGGCAGGATGTGCAAGTGCTTTATTGTCACTGGCTAAGGCAGCAGCCGTGACTTGAGCAATCATAAAGCCTGAGTTAATACCACCATTGGCAACCAAGAATGGTGGCAACTGGGACATATGACGGTCCATCATCATCGAAATACGGCGTTCAGACAGTGAACCAATTTCAGCAATCGCCAATGCCAAATTATCCGCTGCCATTGCTACAGGCTCAGCATGGAAGTTACCGCCAGAGATGACGTCACCTTCGGCAGCAAAGACCAATGGGTTATCTGAAACTGCGTTTGATTCAATTTCTAGAACGTCTGCCGCTTGACGAATTTGCGTTAAACAAGCACCCATGACTTGAGGTTGGCAACGCAATGAGTACGGGTCTTGAACCTTGCTACAATCCTCATGTGAATGTGCGATTTCACTTGATTCAGTCAATAAGTCACGATATGCAGCGGCAACATCAATTTGACCACGCTGACCACGAACTTCATGGACACGTGCATCAAATGGTGCGCGTGAACCGAGCATAGCTTCAACGCTTAACCCACCACACACGGTTGCCGCAGCAAATAAATCTTCTGCTTCAAATAGACCACGTAATGCATAGGCTGTTGAAACCTGTGTACCATTTAAAAGCGCCAAACCTTCTTTCGCCGCTAAAGAAATTGGCTCTAAGCCTGCGATTTTTAATGCTTCAACAGCAGGTAGCCACTCACCTTTGTAGCGTGCTTTACTTTCACCCAATAAAACCAAAGACATATGTGCAAGTGGTGCTAAGTCGCCTGAAGCACCCACTGAACCTTTTAATGGAATATGCGGATAGACTTCTGCATTGATCAAGGCAATGATTGCATTAATCACTTTAAGACGGATACCAGAAAAACCACGTGCCAAACTATTGGCTTTTAACAACATAATTAAGCGAACCATCGCATCATCTAAAGGTACGCCCACACCAGCAGCATGAGAAAGTACCAATGAGCGTTGTAGCTGTTCTAAATCTTCAGGGGCAATTTTAGTTGAAGCGAGTAAGCCAAAACCAGTATTGATACCGTAAGCTGTACGCCCTTCATTCACAATTTTTTCGACACATGCAACACTTGCATTGATGCCAGCATAAGCACTGTCATCCAGTTTAACTTTGATTGGATTTAAATATGCTTGGCGAAGATCTGCGAGTGTGAGCTTGCCTGGTTGAATTAAAAGTTCCATTTTGACGTCCTGTTTTGCGCTATATTGTTCTCTTACGATGCTGCTTACACAATTGCAAAAAGCATCGTAATGTCCTTGTCTGTTTATTGCGTGATCATCGGCAAGTTCAAGCCTTGCTCTTTAGCACAGTCAATCGCGATGTCATAACCTGCATCGGCATGACGCATTACCCCTGTTGCAGGGTCATTGGTCAGTACACGTGCAATACGTGCGGCAGCTTCATCTGTACCATCACACACGATCACTACACCTGAATGTTGAGAGAAGCCCATCCCTACGCCACCACCATGATGTAATGACACCCAAGTCGCACCACCTGCTGTATTAAGCAAAGCATTGAGTAATGGCCAGTCAGAAACTGCATCTGAGCCATCTTGCATTGCTTCTGTTTCACGGTTTGGACTTGCCACTGAACCTGAGTCTAAATGATCACGACCAATCACGATTGGCGCTGAAAGCTCACCGCTACGTACCATTTCGTTAAATGCCAGACCTAATTTTGCACGTAAGCCTAAGCCGACCCAGCAAATACGTGCAGGTAGGCCTTGGAAGCTAATCCGTTCACGTGCCATGTCTAACCAGCGATGTAAATGTTCATCATCTGGAATCAATTCTTTGACTTTCGCATCTGTTTTGTAGATATCTTCGGGATCACCAGAAAGTGCAACCCAACGGAATGGACCGATACCACGACAGAATAATGGACGGATATAGGCAGGTACAAAACCAGGGAAATCAAATGCGTTTTCTACGCCTTCTTCCTGCGCCATTTGACGGATATTGTTACCATAGTCAAAAGTTGGGACACCCATTTTTTGGAAATCCAGCATCGCCTGAACATGCTTTGCCATCGATTGTTTAGCCGCTTTTACAACTACTTCTGGCTCAGTTTTGGCACGAGTACGGTATTCGTCCCATGTCCAACCAATTGGTAAATAGCCATTGAGTGGATCATGTGCACTGGTTTGATCCGTCACCATGTCTGGATGTACACCACGACGAACCAACTCAGGTAAAATTTCAGCGGCATTGCCATGCAGTGCGATCGAAACCGCCTTGCCTTGTTTGGTATATTTTTCAATACGCGCTAAAGCATCATCTAAATCAATAGCTTGTTCATCGACATAACGGGTACGTAAACGGAAATCGATACTGGTTTGTTGGCATTCAATATTGAGTGAACATGCACCTGCAAGTGTTGCAGCTAAAGGTTGAGCGCCACCCATACCGCCTAAACCAGCAGTTAACACCCAACGACCCGTTAAATCACCATTGAAATGTTGACGACCAGCTTCTACAAAAGTTTCGTAAGTTCCTTGTACAATGCCTTGGCTACCAATATAAATCCAAGAACCTGCGGTCATTTGACCGTACATTGCCAAGCCTTTGGCATCTAGCTCGTTAAAATGTTTCCAATTTGCCCAATGTGGAACTAAGTTTGAATTGGCAATAAGAACACGTGGCGCATCTTTATGGGTTTTGAAAACACCCACTGGCTTACCAGATTGAACCAATAAAGTTTCATCATTTTCTAAAGTTTTAAGCGTTTCAACAATTTTGTCATAACATTCCCAGTTACGTGCAGCACGACCAATACCACCGTAAACCACAAGTTCTTTTGGATTCTCTGCGACATCAGGATCAAGATTATTCATCAACATACGCAGTGGAGCTTCAGTCAACCAACTTTTTGCATTGAGCTTTGTACCACGAGGTGCGCGAATTTCTACATCACGAAATTTTGTTGTCGTTGTTGTCACAATAGGACTCCTTCCTTTGAGTTTAAGCCAGCAAATTAAACTGCATTCACTGTATAGTAATGTACCAACTTGTATATACATCCATATACTACACAAATCTTTAATATTGAAAAGATGCTTTTCTAATTATTTTTAAAAAAATTTATAAGCATATAAAATATATAAATTTATTTTTCGTAAAAACAAAAAAACGCAGACAACCTCAGGTTGTATGCGTTTAAGTAAAATCAATAAAATTTAGATTTTTGTGAGTTGTATAAGACAAGCTTGCTTTAAAAATTGCTGATTTAAAATGATTGCTTGCAATGATTTTTCATTTTCGAGTTTAAGGCTGTCCTGATGTTGCAAATGAAAAGTCTGTTGATCAATTTCGATCACTAAAGCTCCAACACTCTGATTAAAAATAAAGATCAAGTCAGATGATATGGGTATTTCTGACACTTCTGGAGAGAAAATCCACTGATATTGTGCATAAAACTTTTTCGGATTATAAATCAAATTAAAATCTCGAATGTGTCCTGCCAGCAATTCACAGCTGACCACACTGTCCCCACTAAACTCAACGGACTGCAATGTCTTTAAATGCTTAACAGCATGATCTATACACAATGAAATACCTTGACCTTCCAATACCGTCAAAAAGCGATTCATCCCATTAAACTTGGAAAAATCACCTGATGTTTTCACATCGGCCATCGAAATCCGCCAATCAAACGCATCTAAGCTTTCACCCACACTACGGGCAATCTCAAGCGTATAGCCTTCACCATTTTTCCATCGCATTTTTTTGTAATGGCTGGCTTTTAAAAGCGCAATCATTGGGTAAATTTACCTTCCAAATAATAGCGACTACCCGGATAAATGAGCCTTGCACTCGAAATGAGTTGTTTATTGGACCATGTTCTGCGACGAATCAATAAACAAGGTTCTGTTTTATTTATTTTTAGCCATTTACATTCTTGTGCCGAAGCGAGAATCGCAGTAACCACATGCTCACCTTCAGTGACAGGTGCTTTTGACATTAAATAAGCATTAGGCGTGATGGTTTTAAAATCTTGTGCCAAATAATCTGGAATCAGTACAGGATCAACTAAACGGTCTTCGATTTGCACAGGCACATCATTTTCATAATGTACGATGATCGAGTGAAATAAGCGTTGCCCTTCTCGAATGTGCATTAAACGACTTTGTTCTGCATTGGCTCGAATTTGTTCAAGTACCAATACTTCAGCATCATGTTTATGATTTCTCGCAATAATTTCTTCTGCAATATTATTCACATGAAATAATGCTGTACGACCTTGTCCTTCGGCCACAAAGGACCCGACACCCTGTATGCGAACCAATAAACCTTCACTGGTGAGTTCACGTAATGCACGATTCACGGTCATGCGACTACAGCCCAGTAAATTGACCAATTCACTTTCTGAAGGAATTTTTTTATTTACAGTCCATGTTCCTTCATAAATTTTTTGTGAAATCATTTGTTTCACGCGCAAATACAAAGGAACAGGACTATCTTCTTCTAGAGATAAGTCTAGATCATTGTGCTTTGACGCTCTTGACATTGGCTAAAACTCATACAAAATATTCTAAATCATTGTATCTTGAGTCGATATTATTTGTATATACAAGCCTATACAAATAATCATGATAAAAATATTCGATACTCATCAATATCATTAAGCTTATATCAATTTAATCATTTTGCTTTTGCACGGTTTAATCGTCCATATGAGCAAGAACAAAGCACTGCTTTGTTGCACAAACATTTAAAAGTTAAAGTCTTAGATTAGCATTTGAAGTGCAACACCATGTTCTTCCAACACTGCTAACCTTTCTTCTTCTTTCTTTACAACTAGATCAATACTTTGAGAAATCAACTTATGTGCATCATCAGCTTTAAAAAATTAAAAAAGTATTTCGTACCTTAAAAAATGGATAAAGATCTGGAGGATTCGGATAGCTGTGTAGGATGAATTTCGCTTCAATGAGGGAAATACCCTAATGGACTAGAGGATACAACAATGACCTCACGCAGCATTACTGAATGGCAAGACTTCGTTAAGAACTGTATTGATTTTCGCCCACACGATGGTGTGTACCGCATTGCTCGAGATATGTTTACCGAAACTGAACTGTTCGATTTAGAAATGGAACAGATCTTTGAAAAAGTCTGGATTTATGCCTGTCACGAAAGTGAAATTCCAAATAATAACGATTTTGTGACGGTTCAAATTGGCCGCCAGCCTCTGATTATCAGCCGTGATAGTAATGGCGAACTTCACGCGATGGTCAATGCGTGTGAGCACCGTGGTGCAACCTTGACACGTGTCAGCAAAGGAAACCAAGCTACTTTCACCTGTCCATTCCACGCTTGGACCTATAAGTCAGATGGTCGCTTGATTAAAGTCAAAGCGCCAGGTGAATATTGCGAACACTTCGATAAAACCACACGTGGTCTTAAACAAGGTCGTATTGCCAGTTATCGCGGTTTCGTATTTGTTAGTTTAGACAGTCAGGCGACAGATTCTTTAGAGGATTTCTTAGGCGATGCAAAAGTCTTCCTTGATTTAATGGTTGATCAGTCTCCAACAGGTGAACTTGAAGTATTACAAGGTAAGTCCGCCTATACTTTTGCAGGTAACTGGAAACTCCAAAATGAAAATGGTTTAGACGGTTACCACGTCAGTACGGTGCACTATAACTACGTGTCTACAGTGCAGCATCGTCAGCAAGTCAATATCGACAAAGGCGCAGACCTTGACACATTAGATTACAGTAAATTAGGTGCTGGCGATTCAGCAACAGATGATGGCTGGTTCAGCTTTAAAAATGGTCATAGTGTTTTATTCAGTGATATGCCAAACCCAACGGTTCGTCCGGGTTATAGCACGGTTATGCCGTACCTTTTAGAAAAATATGGGGCAAAACGTGCGGAATGGGCCATGCATCGTTTAAGAAACCTGAATTTGTACCCTAGCCTGTTCTTTATGGATCAAATCAGTTCGCAATTACGCATTATTCGTCCTGTAGCTTGGAACAAAACAGAAGTGATTAGCCAATGTATTGGAGTTAAAGGTGAGTCTGCCGAAGCACGCCGTAACCGTATTCGCCAGTTTGAAGACTTCTTTAATGTGTCTGGTTTAGGAACGCCTGATGACTTGGTAGAGTTCCGTGAACAACAAAAAGGTTTTCAAGCACGTCTTGAACGCTGGAGCGATATTTCACGCGGTCATCACACTTGGGAATATGGCACCACCCAAAATGCGCAGGATTTAAATATTAAACCCGTCATTACCGGACGTGAATTTACCCATGAAGGCTTATATGTCAATCAACACGGTCAATGGCAACGCTTAATGCTCAATGGCTTAAATAAAAAAGCGTTAAAAATGCAAGATGTGACTTTTGAGCAACACACTGTCAAGGAAGAGGTGTAATCATGACTGCTGAACTTAACTTCGCTGTTTCCCAGTTTTTAATTAAAAAAGCTGAACTCTGTGACACTTATGATTGGGACGCTTATCTGGATCTGTATGATGAAGATAGTGAATATCATATTCCGCAGTGGATCGATGACCATAACTATATCCAAGATCCCAATCAGGGCCTGTCCTATATTTATTATGAAGACCGTACCGGATTGGAAGACCGAATTTTTCGTATCCGTACCGGTAAGGCGGCCTCTGCCACCCCCTTACCACGCACTTTACACATGATTAAGAATGTTCGGGTTAAAGAACTGGATGATGGCTTAATTGAAGCAAAAGTAGCATGGCACACCCTATATAACCGTCAAGGTTTGGAAGGTAGTTTTTATGGTCATGCCACTTATACCTTACGCAAAAATGAAGATAGCTTCCGCATCCGCCGTCAACATACAGTATTACTGAATGACAAAATTGACTCGGTCTTAGACTTTTATCACGTTTAAGGATCAATCGTATGACTCATTCAGTCGCGCTCAATTTCGCTGATGGTAAAACCTTTTTCATTTCTGTACATGATGACGAATTGCTGCTCAATGCAGCCATTCGTCAAGGGATTACCCTGCCTTTGGATTGTCGTGAAGGGGTATGTGGAACCTGTCAGGGCCAATGCGAAAGTGGCGCTTACGAACAGGAATATGTCGATGAAGAGGCGCTCAGTGAACGTGATTTGGCAGAGCGTAAGATATTGGCTTGCCAAACCCGAGTGAAATCCAATGCTGCATTTTATTTCGATCATAATTCAGATATTTGTAATGCTGGCGAGTCTTTAAAAATTGCCACCACCGTGACTGCGGTAGAATTGGTTTCAGAAACCACGGCCATTTTGCATGTGGATGCCAGCAGTTATAAGCAGCCCTTACACTTTTTACCCGGTCAATATGCACGTTTGCAAATTCCAAATTCTGAGGACTGGCGTTCGTATTCTTTTGCCAACCGGCCTAATGCAACCAACCAGCTGCAATTCTTAATTCGCCTGCTGCCAAACGGTGTAATGAGTAATTACTTGCGTGAATGCTGTGAAGTTGGGCAGACCATATTTATGGAAGCCCCGTTAGGTAGTTTCTATTTGCGCGAAGTCGAGCGTCCCTTGGTGTTTATTGCCGGTGGTACGGGATTATCTGCCTTTTTAGGGATGCTGGATAATATCGCTGAACAACCTAATGCCCCAGCAGTGCATCTGTATTATGGCGTAAGCCAAGAAGCCGATTTGTGTGAGCAACAACGTTTACATGCCTATACCGAACGGATGCCTAATTTTAATTATCAACCGATTATTAGCCAAGCTTCGGATAACTGGACAGGTAAAACAGGTTTTATTCAGGAGCATTTAAATAAAGATCAACTGGCAGAACAAGCTTTCGATATGTATTTGTGTGGTCCGCCCCCAATGATTGAAGCAGTGAAAAGCTGGTTAGGTGATCAGGCCTTGCAAAATTATCGTATTTACAGTGAAAAATTCTTGCAAAGCAATACCAGTCGCCTTTAACAACCAGCCTTGTCATTCAAGGCTTAAATTTTGTAGTACTGAAACCATTCAGCATGATATGCGCAGTTTTAAATAACTCTAAAACAATATACTTAAGGAACCTAGTATGAACCGCGAACAAATAAGTGCCCTAGTCAAACAAATGAATGTAGACACAGCAACCGGCCCTGTAGATTCACGAGTACAAGAAATTGTTGTACGTTTAGTCACTGATTTATTTCAAGCCATTGATGAACTCGATATTCAGCCTTCTGAAGTGTGGAAAGGGTTAGAGTACTTTACTGATGCAGGTCAAGCCAATGAACTGGGATTGTTAGCAGCAGGATTAGGGCTGGAACATTTTCTGGATTTGCGTGCCGATGAAACTGATCTTAAAGCAG
This sequence comes from Acinetobacter bohemicus ANC 3994, assembly GCF_000367925.1. GTDB lineage: Bacteria > Pseudomonadota > Gammaproteobacteria > Pseudomonadales > Moraxellaceae > Acinetobacter > Acinetobacter bohemicus. Next base: position 156,653 of record NZ_KB849176.1, on the reverse strand, counting down.
GCATTAGCGGAGGAACCCCACGTACCATTGAAGGCCCTCTGTATGTAGCAGGCGCACCTGAGTCTGTGGGTTTTGCCCGAATGGATGATGGCTCTGAGTCTGACCAAATTGATACGCTCATCATTGAAGGTACAGTAACCGATACAGAAGGTAACTTGATTGAAAATGCCAAGGTCGAAATATGGCATGCAAACAGCTTAGGAAACTATTCTTTCTTCGATAAAGCTCAATCTGAATTCAATTTACGCCGTACAATTTTTGCCGATAAAAATGGACAATATACGGCTTTAACCACGATGCCGGTCGGTTATGGTTGTCCTCCCGAGGGTACGACTCAAGCCTTGCTGAACAAGTTAGGTCGTCATGGTAACCGCCCATCGCATGTCCATTACTTTGCCTCTGCCCCTGATTTCCGTAAGCTCACTACCCAATTTAATATTGAAGGTGATCAATATTTATGGGATGACTTTGCTTTTGCAACACGTGATGGTTTAGTCGCAACAGCAGTAGACGTTACCGATCCACGCGAAATTGAACGTTATGGTTTAAATAAACCGTTTAAACACATTACATTTAATATTGTACTGGTCAAAGACAGTGTCGCGGCACCTTCAGCAGAAGTTGAACGTCGTCGCTTATGTGCATAACCTTCTTTTGCTAAAACTACTCTTGAACTACTGATTTATCTTGGTTCAAGGGTATTACCACTCAAAAAACTCAATTTTACTTTCCTCTCCCCTCATTATTATTTTTCTAAAAGAATACTCAAAAAATGGATATTTTTTATATTCATTTATTTTTCTATTCTTTACAAATTAAGGATATGCCTAGGCATATTTTCATTAAAGCAAATTGCTGATTAACGAAAGCGAATAGTTTTCTCACTTAACGATTTGACCCAAAATCCCGAACAAAATCTTTAAATAAATCATCCAAATTTAAATCTTTATTTCAGTCGCTTAGATCGAATGACTATTCATGCAATTTGGAAAAAATGGATGATTTTCAGGAATTTTTGGATAGTTTGAAACGGCTAAAAAGAGTTCAATCAAAACTATGGAATAGTTTCTAAAGTTAATGAATTACAGATAGAAAATAAGTAATTTCTCAAAGGAAGGCATGAGATGACATATCGGACATGGTCAAAAGTAGAATCAAAAAAATCATTTTTGTTATTGAGTATTTTAAGCGGAATTAGCTTATCTGTTCAGGCGCAGGCAGTAGAGCAAGAATGGAAATTCACGCTCAAAAATGCCTATATTGAACGAGATTTTGACTCTTCGGCCGTAAAAGATATCGGCAGTTGGTCTCAGGCAACATCACTGTTTTATACCTCTAAAATGAAAGACACTCCGCTTAGCATTGCAGGAAGTCCAATTACAATAGGAGCCAATGCTTCAACCCAATATGCAGTTCGTCTCAGTTCAGATAAACATGTACCCGACGCTATTCTGCCTTTTGATTCCACAACTCAATCACAAGCCGCTGACTATTTAAAATATGGCGCCACGCTTAAATTAGGCTACCAAAATACTTTGCTGAGCTTAGGGGAACTTTGGCTAGATCTTCCTTTGACTACAGTCGATGGCAGCCGCCAATTGCTAACCTCTTATTTGGGGGGGAATTTACGTTCGCAACTCAGTGATCAATTGCAACTTGAGCTCGGACATGTCACTAAATTGTCGCCGAGAAATGAAGAAGATTTCCGTAAGTTCTCTTATACGGCCAGAGGAGTAACCACCTATTCTGATGGTCTAAATTATATTGATTTGCGCTATCAAATTTTACCCAATTTAAAAACGGAATATTATTTTGGCAATCTGGACAATCTTTATAACAAACATTACTTAGGAGTTGAGCATAACTGGAAAACCGATGATTTTTCTTTAAATTCAAAATTAAAATATTTTAATGCGCAAGAGGACAATAACCAATTAAATATTGATGCGCAAAATATTGGCTTGCTAGAAACTGTAAAAATCAGCAATCACAGTATCGGTATGGGTTATCAGCAGATTATTGGTGAATCCGCCTATCCTTTGCCTGATGGTTTTTTACCAGAACCTTATTTTATTAACTGGAATGCGACAGGTTTCTTTAAACAAGATGAAAAGTCTTATCACTTTATCTACAACTATGATTTTAAAGATTATATTCCGGGACTAAATACCACAGTTAAATATGTGTCTGGGCATAATTTCAAGACCGCTGATGGTCGCGAAAATAAAGAAAGTGAAGCCAATTTCATTGGCAACTATGCATTTCAACAGCCCTATCTTAAAGGGCTTGCTTTGCAATACCTCCTAATCGACTACAACGTTAAGCATGGTACTGATTTTACTGAAAATCGCTTTTTCGTAAATTACAGTAAAAAATTCTAAAATTTTTAAAGGATTAAAGATGAAAACAATTGAGATTAATGCGGTGATAGACCGCGAAAAACTATCACCGTTACAATGGCTGGTATTTGCACTTGGCTTCTTAGTATTTTTTTGTGATGGATTGGATACCGGGATTATCGGTTTTATTGCGCCTGCATTACTGGATGATTGGGGCATAAGCAAACCTCAACTTGCACCCGTACTCAGTGCGGCTTTAGTGGGTATGTCGATTGGCGCAATTCTGTCTGGCCCGCTTGCCGATAAATTTGGGCGTAAGAAAGTCATTACATCCACCACCCTGCTTTTCGCTACATTTACCGTGCTTTGTGGCTTTGCCACTTCTACACAAGAGTTGATGATTTATCGATTCATTACCGGTATTGGCTTAGGAGCTGCCATGCCGAATATCAGTACCATTGTTTCAGAGTATATGCCTGCGAAACGTAAAGCATTCTTAACCGGATTGGCAGGCTGTGGCTTTATGCTCGGGATTTCATGTGGCGGGCTATTGTCTGCTTATTTATTGGAAAATCTAGGTTGGGCTAAAGTAATTATTATTGGGGGGATTATTCCACTTATTCTGGTCATCATACTGATCCTTAAATTACCCGAATCTACCCAATATTTAATTAAAAATAATCAACCTTTAAAAGCACAGCGTATTTTAGAAACCATTCAAGGCAAGCCTTTTTCCGAAGCAGTTACCATCAAACTTGCTCAAACTGAAGTTCAGTCTAACCAAAGTCCGGTTAAACAAGTACTAGGTAAATATTTAGTCAGCTCAAGTATGTTGTGGCTTTGCTGTTTTATGAGCTTACTGGTTTTTTACCTGTTAACCAGTTGGATGCCAACCATTTTAAAAACCGCAGGTTTTACCACTCAGCAATTTAGCTTAATCGCCGCTATATTCCCTTTTGGCGGTGTAATTGGTGCCACAATTATGGGCTGGTATATGGATAAAACCAACCCAACCAAGGTGATTCGCTATTCTTATCTGATTGCTTTTGGCTTATTTATTGTAGCGGGCTTTCTAAGCTCAGATCTATTATTTTTTGGAATCACCATCTTCTTAATTGGTGCTTTGCTGGCGGGCGCTCAATCGTCCTTACTGCCTTTAGCCGCTATTTCCTATCCTTCAACCTGTCGAGCTGTCGGCGTCTCATGGATGCATGGGATTGGTCGAATTGGCGCAATTTTAGGGGCTTTCTTTGGATCTTTAATTTTCACATTTGACCTAAGTTTAAGTAGTTTATTCTATATTCTTGCGATCCCTACTTTTATTTCATTTATTGCACTAAGTTTAAAAGTGCTCAGTGAAAAATCCAAACGACAAAATCAATCTAAAATTGAAGAACTAGCTTAGACTCATCTGAAATTGAAGAACCTAATTTAAATCATTTAAATTAGGTTCTTTATTTTTGATTTTTAAGATATTAATTGATATCCATAAATTTATTTTTAGTTTCACTCGGGTTTTCACCAAATTCCTCACGATACTCTTGAGAAAACCGACTTAAATGATTAAATCCCCATTTAGAAGCCAATTGTGAAATTGATATTTTTCGATTGAGGCCAGATGCACTCAATACTTTATAAATTTGCTGTAACCGATGTTTTTTTAAATATGCCATCGGGCTAGTCCCATAGTAATGCTGAAACTCTTCATATAGTTTTGATTTTGAAACGCCTGCCAAGTCTTGTAAATGATCAACACAAATATCTTCTTGGGCATGGGTAAGGATAAATTTGTGTACTCTTTGGATATAAGTAGGCTGTGTTTGAGTGGATAATTGTTTCAGCTGTTCTGAATAATTATTTTCTTGAGACAACAATAAAGCTTTAATTATAAAATTTTCATAATCTTCAGCCAGTAAGGGTAATCCATAAAAACCAGTATATTGTGATTTACACTGTAAAAAATTCTGAATGTTCTTCCACCAAGCATTAATTAAATGTTCTGAGTCAAAATGCATTTTGGGATTAAAAACAACCGATTTTTCCACTGGCTGATGAAGCAAATCAGCTAAAACACTTTGTAGACTTTGTTCTGGAACGACCACCTGAAGCTTTTTGCAATCTTTATCGATCGTCAGATCTTGTAAATCTGCATTGGAAACGATCAAGCCATTTTTTTCATCTGATAAATAACGTTCCCCACGCATATTTAAAATTTGTTTTCCGCTCACAGGCAGGCTGATACTATAGGCTTTAAGATTAGAAGTATTAATTGCAACATTGGCACCATAAGAAATTGTACCAATCGTCATTCTTTTATGAGGTAAGCGCATGCCATCATAATGAAAATCCAAAGTATCTCGGCAACTTGTATCCAGACGATGTTCACCACAAATAGTTGACATCAAATTTTGAGCAAAATCAGCTTTACTAGAATAGTGATTTAATTCAAAATTTTGTTGGCTTAGTGATTGCATTCCATTTTCACCTAGCTAAAGTTTATTATCCTCATTAATATATCAGCTAAATACTCATACTGAATAGATTAATCTCATTTTTACAATTTTTTAAAATCACTTCACCCTCTATAACTTATTATTAAATTTATTATTTGGTAAAACTATCAACTCTATGACTATTAAAATCATATAGATAACCCATACTTATTCTAAAAATTATTTTATTTATATATTTTTAAATACCCTACAACTCTTAATAAATTATTTATACCTATAAAGTATTAAACCATATTAATGAAGTATATTACCTCTAGATGCTATTTTTGAATTATATATATCAATGAAATATATTATTTATAGTTTTTTCTTACATTATAATCCTTACATAAAACATTTTTTTGTTATATATACTCATTGCTCTTATATATTTTTTAATATAACTTAAAAATAGATTATTTAAGATACTAAAATAACAGTTCTCTCTGATCAAGATATAAGGATATAGAAATGATTGAGTTAGGAAAAAGTGAAAATTGGCTGCCTAAAAAATTTTTTGCTCATTTTCATCAATCTCAAGAGGTTTTAGACTGGACAATCAAGGTAAATGGTCCCCACCAGTTACATATTCCAAATCCGAAACAAATTAATTTTTTACATGAAGGTATACAAATTGGTGAAACCACTTTTGGTAAAATCCAGTACTCAACACTTGTAAATATTAATATTGATAATTTACAGCATTGTTATATTTTTAATGTGCCGCTTGAGGGCGTACAAGAAATTAAAGTTAAATCTTCAACTATATATTCTACTAATAATGTAGCGGCAATATTTTCACCTGATCAACCCTTTTCTATGGTTTTGGAACCCAACTGCCAAAAGCAAATGATTCGAATTTCCAAAAAAAATATGGAAAATCATCTTATCCGGATGTTGGGCTATAAAATTACTCGGCCGTTAATTTTTGATATTCAAGCCCCGATGCAAGGTTCAATTAAACAATGGTTCAATTTAGCCATGAGTTTGCAAGAATTCTTATTAGAATATGATTCTGTTGTGGATTTACAAGGGATTTGGAATAATTTTGAAAATAATCTGATTGCTCTTTTACTCACTTCTCAACCGCACAATTACAGTTTAGAACTTGAACGCCGTTTACAGGGAAAACCTTCTTATTTAAATTATATTGAAAGTTTATTTAAAGAAAATTTATCGCAACCTTTAAAATTAAGCGAAGTTGAGAAAATCTTGGGAATTTCTCGTGAAAGATTATATCGCGATTTTCATACCTATTTTGGTCAATCCCCTGTTGCCTATCTGCGTAATTTACGCTTTGAAGAAACCTATAAGCGTTTAAAAGAGATCAAGCCCTGGGAAAATGTTTCAAGTATTGCCATGGACTGCGGTTTCCAGCAATTAGGACGATTTTCCCAAGAATATAAAACCCGTTTCGGAGAGTTTCCTTCTGAAACACTAAAAAACAATAAATAGTATAAGGCTGTTTAAACCGACTGTTTTAATAATACAGTTGGTTTGTATATAAAGATGATTATTTGAATTAAAACTACTGTGATTTAATCTATTTTAAATATTTATTCTTTATCTGGTTTTTAATTTTTTTAAAAAAATCTTAAAATAAATTCAAATAAAAAGAGCACTTTATAAATCAAGCACTCTTTTTATTTATTTACATCAGATTTTAAAAACTGACTTACTTGCATTATTTAGTCATTTTTGACTTCGATATCATTTTGCAATTTTTTTGCCGTTTTATCTGGATTAAGGAACAGAATTGCCGCTAATCCTACAGTTAGTAAATAGACACCAATATATGAAAAACTTAGATTCATTCCTGTGACCAGTTTGCCTAACATTGCAGCATCGGGAAGTATTCCTTTCATCGGCTGAATATAGCCTGCCGATTCCATAAACATTCCCACCATAGTCGGTGAAATCATTCCACCTAACGATGCCAATGCGGTGACTGTCGCCATAACAGCTGCTCGTTGTTTAGAACAGATACTATAAGCTAAAGTAATAGGTGCCAGTGGGAATGTCATTGCCAAACCTGCTGCAATAGTCAGAACGCAAACGGCTGCAATGCCCGTGGTATAAGGTAATAACAGAAAGAAAATACCTGACATTAAAATTAAGCATCCAAATACACAGCCCATTGATTTATGTACAGAGCTCCCTTTCTTCATTAAAATTTTCGATAGATAACCTGCCACCAGTAAGGTCAAAGCACCAAATATCCAGGGAAATGTCGAAATCATTCCGATCATCTGTGGAGAAGTGCTAAGTACTGCCGACAAATAACGAGGTGCCCAAGTTGTTAAAAAGCCCATAGCCCAGAAGCATCCAGCACCGGCTAAAAATGCAGAGATAAACATCGGCGAGAAAAAGACCTTAAATAAAGGGACTACTTTTAGTAAGTCTGAAAACTCAGCAATACTTTTATTATTAATATAACTTGTATTTGGATGAACCAAGGGCTTAGGTTGAGTCAGTTGTTGTTTCGCTTTAATATGGCTATATGGTCCTTCTTTTGCAATTAAAAACCATAATAGGCTCCAGCCCAGACCGAATATTCCTAAAAAACCGAATGCCCATCTCCATCCATAAGACGGATGAGCAATAATAGCCGCTAAAATTGGAGCAGCAATAATAGGGCCTAAGGTCGATCCTATGGCAACCAAACTACTTGGTAAGCCACGTTCCTTTGGCTCGTACCATCCATGAATATGTTGCAAAGTAATAGGTGTAGCAGGCCCTTCTGCCGCACCTAAAATAATTCGTGTCATCAATAAGAGCGTTATCCCTCCTCCTAGAAGCATGGGAAATTGTAAAACAGCCCATGCAATTCCCATGGTAAGTAGAATCCAGCGGGTTTGTATTTTTGCCGCCAGTAATCCCACTACAATAGAGGAAATGGCAAACAAGAAGAAAAAAGAACTTCCAATAAAACCAAATTGACTACTCGACATACCCAATTCGCGCATTGCCGGTTCAGCCACCAGTCCTAATACCGCTTTATCGGCAAAGTTAACCATCTGGAATATGATCAACATTCCGGTGATTAACCACGCCCGATTAGTAATTTTTCCTGTCTCAAGCGACTCCACAAGTGAAGTCGGGAAATTTTTGGTTTGGCTCTTCATATATTTGCCTCCCGAATTAACTCACGAGCTTTGCCCTCTTCCAGACGAGATTTAACAATATCGATGACATTGAAAGTGTCATTGTCTTCTGCTGCCAAGATCAAGCCATCGAAATCATTTTGAGCAACGTTCACCATTTTTTGGACATCTGCTGAGTCGGGTGTATTGGGCACAATGTGATGCAAAATAAGTGCCTTAACATTGGCTTCTTGAGCAACCAGACCTACTTTTTCATAAGAAGTATGAGATTCTTCAAGATGAACAGCAATACCATTTCGTGTTGGTCCTTCAGGGAAAGTCGCTAAAATTGCATCCAGATCGATGACTTCATGCATTAACACATCTGCATCTTTGGCCAATAAAATACAGTTTTTAGAATAAGTCGTATCGCCTGAAATGACCACAGAACCATATTTAGAATCGAATCTGAAGCCAAAAGCAGGAAAACATAAACGATGATCCACCAAGATTGTGCTGACTTTAACCAACTCATCTTCATAAATAACAAAAGGTTCCATTTTGGGATGTCGGTTATGCACCGGATCGGCTTTGGCCTTTTCTGGAATTTGAATATCAAATGCTTTAATCCATTCTGTTGGGCTGGAACGTCCTTCATCTGCCATCCGAATCGCAATATCGGAGGCAAACACATTATGGATTAAGGCATCGACCATAGCAGCCGTCCCGACCATTGGATGATCGCCACCACAACAGCCTTTAATCTTTGGATGTGAGTGAGCAGGCATAGCGGGGTTTTGTAGGGGCTTGCCAGGACCATAAATTTGAATGGGTTGACTGAAAGATTCGCCAGGCACTTGCCAACCTGTGAACAAGTAAGAACCTAGATCATAAATATGGTCAGAATGATGATGAGTGATGAAAATACCACGCAACTCGCCCCACGTGGCATGACTTCTATAATTGCGAATACTGCCCATACCACAGTCCACAATATAGGTCGCATTGTCGACACAAATAGCCGTTGAAATACCTGCCCTAGAACTGGATACGATTGGACCACCGCCGGTACCTAAAGCAATAATTTTCATTCCTTGTTGATTATTAATTGTCATTGAATAGTCCTTTTTAATTTATGCTAATAACACGTTGTTAATATAATTGAGTAGATTAACGGGCCAATATGCAATTTTTAAAAATTCACTATGCGTAATTTAAATCATTTTTTTATTATAAAAATCTTTTAAAATTAGATCATATTCTTAAAGTATAAAATTAAGCCCAATATCCCTTTTTAAAACAAAAAAAAGCTTTCAAAATATTGAAAGCTTTTTATAAAAATATATTATTTTCAGTACTTAAAACTCACAATTCGGAAGTCGTGCAGGATCGATAAAACGAATATTACGAGCTGCCGATACCTGAACCACCTTTGCTGGATCTGTTAAATTATGCAATTCTGAGAATAGACTGGCTAAATCATTACCCGGACTTACCCAAAAAATACCTTTGGCAGGTCCAGCCGAAGTGACTTTATAACCATGTGTAGTGCCACGTGGCCAGTAAAGGTAATCGCCCGCTTTGGCGGTTGTCCATTCACCATCCAGATAAAGTGAATACTCGCCCTCAAGAATAAAAGCATGTTCATCCTGAACTGGATGCATATGAGGCGGAACAAAAGTACCTGAAGGGTCATTCGAAATCCATGCAAAACTTGACTGTTGATCCCCCCCTACAATAGGTTCATATACATGACCCAACACATTCCATTTAATATTTTTAAGTTCTTTATTTAAACGTGATTCACTGAATACTAAAGACGATAAATTTTTTTGATTTAACATTTCCATTTTGATACTCCCTTTTTTATCATTCAAACAATTTTTCAACATTTTCACTATCCATTTTTTCATGACAATTTATTCAAAAAAATGGATAAAACACATACATAAAAATAAAAAATGCATATTCCTCATTATTAATTTATATATAGTTAAAATTTTGACTAATCATAAAAATTTTATGAAAAATTTATTTAAAATTATAAAATTAACAGATGGTGAAGATCCAGATCCTCGTTTTACGCTTGCCAATGAAAGAACATTTTTGGCATGGAATAGAACAGCACTTGCAATATTAGTAGGTGCAGTTGCATTTATTACTCTGAGTCATGGAAGGATTGAAAAAGTCATCGCACATCAGATTTTTATCGCTCTAATTTTACTTTCTATTATTCTTAGCGTGAGTGCGATTTTTCGTTGGTTCAGAGTTGAATACGCGCTTAGAACCAAACAGTCACTTCCTTATCCCTGTATGGCTCCATTGTTATCAATTTTTAGCTTAATTTTGATTGTATTCATTTTTATTCATATGAAATAGGAATAATGATGCAAGATAATGGACTTCAACCCGAAAGAACTTTTTTATCCCTAGAAAGAAGTTTATTTTCTTATATTATAATCAATTTCACCTTCTTTAAAATTTTGATGAGCAAACCCTCTGCCCTATTTTATATTCCTATTTTTATTGCCTTAATCATTAATTTTTATTATTTTACTCTGCTGATTAATTTTAAAAAAATAACCACACTTAGTACAAAGAGTAAGAATTCATTTATCCATCGTCTCTTATTATTGTCTTCTGGTATTTTCACAATTATTTTGGCTCTCTTCGCTATCTGTATTATTTATTTATAAAAAAACCACTTTTAAAAAGTAGTTTTCTCATAATCTTTAGAACTCATCAAGTTGTAGAATTATACAGCCGTTCAATTGATTCTACGATTTCTCCATCTTCAAGGAAGTGAAAAAGCAAGCTAAAATGATCACTATTCTTAAGAATAGTAAAATTCGCAGCATTCCCCTTAAGTTCCCATTGATCTTTCATTTCTTGCGACTGTTGAATAAAAGCTTGCGTTTCATGATTGCCAACAAAAAATTCAGCCGGTACTAAATCTTTAGAAACTCTTAATATTGGCGAGTTATTTCTTGCCTGAATTTGATTTAATTTAATCTTTATATTTAGACTGGTGGATATTAAAGGCTCTAAATCATATATGCCGCTAATAGGAATAATGCCCTTAATATTTAACTGATCTTTTATTATCTCTTTGGCATTTAATACCAGCTCTGTTGTTAAGTGAGCGCCTGCTGAATGACCACAAATATACATAGGCAAGTTGTTAGAGGGATCATTTAAGTAAGTTTTCACAGTTAATAACCCATAACTTAAAGAAGTTCTTATTTTTTCAATACTGACTTCTGGGCAAAGGGGATAATTCATAATCGCAATATGATATCCTAGTTCAGCTAAATGATCGGCTATAAAATAAAATTGATTCTTATCTCTTGATTGCCAATACCCAGCATGTAAATAAACCAGAATTGCTTTTGCTTTACCTACTGCATAGCAAACATCAAAGCATTCACGTGCATGAAAACCATAATATATATTTTTTTTCCATTCTTTATTAATGAGTACTAGACGATTTAGCTCTTCAATTCTATCCATAACCTGATTGTAATTGGCATTTTTTTGCCCAATAACATAATCATTTTCAAACTTATTTTCTTCCATACCTGTCACTCTATTAACCCATCCAACTTTATATTTAATATATTTTTATAAATTTTACATATTCAAAAATTATTTTTCTTTATACACTTTATTTAGTTATCAAAAAACCATCTTAATCAATAGAACTCTTTCATAAATTAACAAATAATCATCAATTGGCAGTGGAATTAATATTGAAAGTTCCTTCTCCCTTTGGGAGAAGGTTAGGATGAGGGGGGGAAATAAAATCCTCACCCTAGCCCTCTCCTTAAAAAGGAGAGGGAATATCCATTGTTAATTTATTATTGTTTAAAAAATGACTTATGAAAAAAGTCTAATATTAAATTTTATTAAAAAATAGCTCTATTGCATAAATATTTTAAATTTAAAAAATCTCTATATCTATTTTTCAAGGCACAACTTGAGTATGCAGTCGACCTAACTCTACATTGTCAACGGCATTTTTAATTTAAGGTTTTTAGTTTTTATTATTTCTTTAATCTTTATTTTTGCTTAGGACTCTTTGGTTTTTCTGGCATAGTTAGTTCGCCCATAGCTAGGCTTATCACTTGGATTCGACAAATGGAATACTCTATTTAAAAGGTGTCGAGACTAGATGCAAGTGAAGTATTCGAGACAATTTTAGCATTAGTCAATAATCATCTTGAGATGAAATACCGCATGATTGATAGAAATAGCCGTACTCTTCACCTATTAATGAATTTACAATTATGGAAATAGGTTAACCACCATATGTTGATCATTAAAAATCGCTTATTTTATTATGAAGCCCTTGATCAATAGATTGCTTATGGTAAGACTAAAGACCTCATCAAATTGATTGCTAAGTTCATTTTAGAAGGCTTTAAGCCATATCAAGCAATCTTGAAAAGTTTGTCTTTAAAAAAACCAATCATAATAGTCAATCTGTGCTTAATTAAAATCTACGCTTTCTTAGCATTACTAGCCTGCTTTTTTAAACGATAATCCAGAGCCGCTCGGCTAATACCCAGTACACGGGCGGCTTCAGAAACATTATGATTCACTTTTTGCATTGCGATAAAAATCAGTTGCCTTTCATGATCTTCCAAACAAAAGCCATCTTGTATCACGGCATCTAAGTCTACTTTTTCAGGCTTTTTTTCAATATCTTGTTTAATCTGCGGAAACAAATGACTAAGTTTAATTTCCTGCTGATGATCCGTCAGTAAGGTCGCCCGCTCTAATAAATTTTCAAGTTCACGAATATTGCCGGGCCATTCATAAGTCATCACAAAGTTTTTGGCTTTGTCACTTAAACCTTTTAAAGTCTTTCCATACATATTTTCAAAACGTGATAAGAAGTGCGTAATCAATAACGGAATATCATCACGGCGCTCACGTAGCGGTGGAATAATGACAGGGAAAATGTTTAATCGATAATATAAGTCAGCACGGAATCGCCCCTCTTTCACGGCTTGTTCCAAATTTTCATTGGTGGCTGCAACCAGACGCACATCAGCCTTTCGAGTTTGATGATCACCAACTCGCTCATACTCTCCTTCTTGTAACATCCGCAATAAAGCGGCTTGGGCACGTGGTGAAAGTTCAATCACTTCATCTAAAAAAATAGTTCCTTGATGGGCACGTTCAAATTTTCCACTCCGAGTTTGCGTTGCACCTGTAAATGCGCCTTTTTCTACACCAAAAAGTTCCGCTTCAATTAAATCTGGCGGAATACAGGCACAGTTTACAGCAACAAATGGCTGCCCTTTACGGGAACTACCTTCATGAATCCCTCGGGCAAAAGCTTCCTTACCCACCCCAGTTTCGCCTTGCAGTAATACAGCAACCTTACTGCCTGCTGCCTTTTTCAAAAGATCACAGACTTTACGATATGCAACTGATTCACCAATAGAGTTGAACATGGTGTAGTCTGCTTCTATATCCGTATAGATATTTTTCTTTAATTCATTCAGTTCCGCCTGTAAGGCAATTAATTCATCAGACACTGGATCGGGTGACATAAACTGAATCAGCTCGTCGGCATTTTCCCATTCCTCTAAAGGTTTACCAATAATTCGACAGCAATCATCCCCTTTGGCAACACAATGGGTTTCTTGATAAATAATGGTTTGCCCCATGACCAGACTGGTATAACCACAGGCATAACCCAATAACATCCAACAAGCCGATTCTTCCGAAGCACCAAACTCACTTAAATGAACTTCCGCTTCAAATGAATTTCGCCAGTTAAAATCTGCATAAAATTCATGCTCATCATGACTTAATTGAAGTTCATTGACTTCAACTTGAACCATGCCACGAATACCATGCATTTGCGGTCCAGCCATAAATGCTTCAGCTTCATTTAAATTCGGACGTAATTTAGAAGTGACTTCTGCATCCCTCACACCCGCTTGATAACCCAAACGAATAAAAAAACGCTTAGTCCGTTCCCAACCCAACATGTTATACAAATCTTTTCTTAAAAAACCCATGATGCTGGTATGCATCAGCAGCATACGGTTTTCTTCAAACCAAATTTTTCCATGCTGACTATCAAACTGAATTTTATCCAGTAAATCTTGAATATCTTTGTTTTTCTCCAAAATTTGAGTATAAAAATTCGCATCTTTGGCTTGAGGCATGACTGAATATCCATCCTTGGCTATAGGTCTCCCCCCTATCTTACCCACTTCTAACTAAAAAGCTTTACTACCTTATTGTCATAACTTTATACCTCTAAGGTATTTTTAAATTAAACTTATAAAATCATATAGATATAAATCACTAGACCTATAAAAAGTATTTTCAAATTCCCCACCGAACCATTCATTATTTGATGAAATCAAACATTTTTATGTTCATCATTCCATGAATTTTTATCGTTCAAATAATATAAAAAAAGCAGATAAAAAACATAAACAATTGATTAATAATAACTAATTAAAGTTGGCACGCGTTTTGATATATCTCTATCAATAAATGCAAGGTTGCATCACTGAAATGATTTCAGTGTAGAGATAAAAGGATGATTCCAATGACTCAAACGCTACAACATGACCAACTCACCAAATACATTCGTGTAACAGGCGACCGTCATGCCAAGTTTGTTGAATTTGACTTCGCAATCCACGACCCAACACTTTTTGTCGAACTCATTCTTCCCCAACAAGCCTTTCAGCATTTTTGTGAAATTAACCATGTTGTTGAAATGACTCCTGAACAGCAAGCATGGAATGACGCTCAGGAAGATAAATGGCGTTATGGCGTTGAACCAACAGTCCTGAGCCAAGTTCGTAAACATTTAGATCAAGAAGATCAATCTTAAGCCTATAAGGAAATCGTGATGACTTTAGAAATTAAAACATCCAACCTCGAACCGATTCGTCAAACCTACGCCTATATCGAACGCCGTTTTGGTAAAAAGCCAGCGACGCGTTATCAAGAAGTGAGTTTTGATGTACAAGGGGCAACCAATTTTCACTATCGTCCCATGTGGAAACCAGACAAAACTTTAAATGATCACACCCATACTGCTTTGCAGATGCAAGATTGGTATGCGTTTAAAGATCCACGTCAATTTTATTATGGTGCATATGTACAGCATCGTGCGCGTTTACAAGAGACCGCGGAAGGGAGTTATTCATTTTTTGAAAAGCGTGCTTTGGTGGAAAACTTAAGTGATGAAGTGAAACAGAAAATCATCACTTGTTTATTGCCATTCCGTTATGTCGAGCAAACCGCCAATCTACACATGATGTCAGGCAGTGCCTATGGTTATGGCACCGTGATTACCCAAGCCTGTATTTATGCGGCAATGGATCGCTTGGGCATGGCGCAATACCTCTCTCGTATTGGTTTACTGATCGATGGCAATACGGGTGAATCATTACAACAAGCCAAAGACTGTTGGATGAATGATACCGCTTGGCAACCGCTGCGCAAACTGTGTGAGCAAAGCTTAACCGAACAAGATTGGTTCAAACTATATGTCCTGCAAAACCTACTCATCGACAGCTTAATGCAAGAACTGGTTTATGGTGAATTAGATCAATGGTTGGTTGAACAAGGCGCACGTGATGTGGCGATGTTGACTGAATTTATGAAGGACTGTTTAACCGATTTACGCAAATGGTCAGACCCTGTTTTAAAAACAGCCATTGCTGAATCTGAAGAAAATAAAGCCTTAATTCAAGGTTGGATCAATACACTTTTACCTCAAGTCACAGAAGCTTTTAGTGCATGGGCCACGACCGCACTTGGGAATGCCTCGATTGACAATGGCTTAGCCTTTATTGCAGAGCGCAGTAAAAAAGTGGGTTTAACCCTTGAATTAGATTCAGTTGCATAAGGATACGTAGACATGAGCTCAAAAGTTTATTTGGCATTACAAGATAACGATACTTCACGCTACATCATTGAAGCGATTGAACACGATAACCCTGAGGCCACCATTCAATACCTTCCTGCCATGATTCGTGTGGAAAATATCGGAAAACTCGTGGTTCGTGCAGAAACGGTGTCTGAAAAACTAGGACAAGATTGGGACATTCAAGAATTGCAACTCAACATGATCACCTTAGGTGGCAATGTTGATGAAGATGACGACACCTTCACCTTGCAGTGGAATTAATCCCACACGAAAAATATAAGAAGCCGATCGCTTCAACAGATTGAAAAGGATGATCAAGATGAATAGCCAAGCAAAAAGCGCGACTAAAACTGCAACCAAAAAACTCAATGCGAAAGATCGCTATCGTATGTTGACCCGTGATCTGGATTGGGATTTTTCCTATGCAGATCGTAAAGAGGCTTTTCCTTACGAAGAGTTTGAAGGGATTAAAATTACAGACTGGTCAAAATGGGAAGACCCGTTCCGTTTAACCATGGATTCATACTGGAAATATCAGTCGGAAAAAGAGAAAAAACTGTATGCCATTTTTGATGCATTTTCTCAAAACAATGGTCAAATGAATGTCAGCAATGAACGCTACTTAAATGCCATTAAACTGTTTTTAACCGCTGTCACACCATTGGAATATCAGGCTTATCAAGGTTATGCGCATGTGGGTCGCCAATTTGGCGGAATCGGCGCACGAATTGCTTCACAAATGCAATCGATTGATGAACTGCGTCATGTGCAAACGCAAATTCACGCCATGAGCCATTACAACAAGTTCTTTGACGGCTTCCAAGATTGGGCACACATGCATGACCGTGTTTGGTACTTGTCTGTACCAAAATCATTCTTTGAAGATGCACGTTCAGCAGGTCCATTCGAATTCTTACTGGCGATTAGTTTCTCCTTTGAATATGTACTCACCAACTTATTGTTCGTGCCGTTCATGTCAGGTGCGGCCTACAACGGTGATATGGCGACCGTAACCTTTGGTTTTAGTGCACAGTCAGATGAAGCACGCCACATGACATTAGGTTTGGAAATCGTAAAATTCCTACTGGAACAGCATGAAGATAACGTGCCGATTGTTCAAGAATGGATTGATAAATGGTTCTGGCGCGGTACTCGCCTACTGTCGATTGTCGGCATGATGATGGATTACATGTTGCCAAACAAAGTGATGTCTTGGAAAGAAGCATGGGAAACCTATTTCGAAGAAGCGGGTGGTGCATTGTTTAAAGACCTCAGCCGTTACGGTATTCGTATGCCGAAATATTCAGACGTGATTGTGAAAGAAAAAGAGCATATTTCACATCAAGCATGGTGGATTTTCTATAACTTTGGCCATGCTGCTGGTTTCCATACGTGGATTCCAACCGACGAAGAAATGGATTGGTTATCTGAGAAATATCCAGACACTTTCGACAAATATTACCGTCCGAAATGGGAGTTGGCGCGTAAGTTGGAAGCCGAAGGTAAACGCTTCTATAGCAGTGGCTTACCGCAACTGTGCCAAATTTGTCAAATTCCAATGACCTTTACTGAAATGGATGGCGACCCAACCGTGTTCAGTTACCGTGACAGTATTTATAAAGGCGAGCGTTACCACACTTGTTCAGACGGCTGTCATGACATTTTTGAACGTGAACCTGAAAAATACATTCAAGCGTGGTTGCCAGTGAATCAAATTTTACAAGGTAACTGTGGTGGTCCCGACTTAGAAAGTATTTTACGTGATTACTACAACTTTAATGTTGGTGCAGACAATCTGGACATTGAAGGCTCTCCAGACCAAGAACGTTGGAGAAAATGGAAAGGTCATGTCGCTTAAGTAAAAAAGGATCAGAAGTCATCTCATGGATCAAAGTTTCGAGATGGCTTCACACAAGGAATTTAGGAGTTTTCTCATGCCAGTACAAGCGATTCAAAAAAACTATGAATTTGATGCACGTGATGCACAAAAAAATTATGGCGACAACATGTTGCTCTACGTGGGATGGGATCATCACACGCTGTTTTGTGCCGCACATGCTTTTGTAGTCTCACCACAGCAAAGTTTACAAGACTTGATTGATCAGCAAATTCAAGCGGGTTTCAATCAGCATCCTGATTTTGAACATATCGATTGGTCAAAAGTGCAATTCACCCTCAATCGTCAATTATTAACAGATATCGATTTTTCTCAGACGTTGGCTGATTTAAATTTTGATCATAAATCGCTACTGCGCTTTGTGACGCCCGGTTTAGATGGCTACAACGGCACGCATGTATAAGGGAGAACGATCATGAGTTATCAAGTCACGATTGAACCTGTAGGCATGACCATTGAAGTGGAAGAAGATCAAACCATTTTAGATGCGGCCTTACGCCAAGGTGTTTGGCTGCCCTTTGCCTGTGGTCATGGCACATGTGGCACCTGTAAAGTTCAGGTCACGGACGGTTTTTATGATGTCGGTGAAGCCTCACCCTTTGCGCTAATGGACATTGAACGCGAAGAAAATAAAGTCCTTGCTTGCTGCTGCAAGCCTGAATCAGACATGGTGATTGAAGCCGATGTTGATGAAGACGAAGATTTTCTGGGTTACTTGGTACAAGACTACCAAGCCAAAGTTTTACAGATCAAACAACTGTCGCCAACCATTAAAGGTGTGCGTTTACAGATTGACCGTCCAATGGAGTTTCAGGCTGGGCAATACATCAATCTTCAATTGCCGAATATTGAAGGGACCCGTGCATTTTCAATTGCCAATGCACCAAGTGAATTAGGTGTAATTGAGTTGCATATTCGCCAAGTACAGGGCGGTGCGGCCACCACTTATGTACACGAAACCCTGCAAGTAGGTGATGAACTTGAAGTTTCAGGACCTTATGGGCAGTTTTTTGTGCGTAAATCCGATGAAAAAGATGCCATCTTTATTGCGGGTGGTTCTGGTCTATCCAGTCCGCAATCCATGATCTTGGACCTTTTGGAACAAGGTGATACACGGACCATCTATCTGTTCCAAGGCGCGCGTGATGTTTCTGAACTCTATAACCATGAAATGTTTGAAACCTTAGTCAAAGACTATCCAAACTTCCGCTACATTCCTGCACTAAATGCGCCTAAAGCAGAAGATCACTGGACAGGATTTACAGGTTTTGTGCATGAAGCGGTGGCAGATTATTTTGAAAATAAATGCAGTGGTCATAAAGCTTATTTATGTGGCCCACCGCCCATGATTGATGCGGCTATTTCAACACTGATGCAAAGCCGTCTCTTTGAAAAAGATATTCATACCGAACGCTTCTTAAGTGCGGCTGATGGTGCAGCAACCGCCTCTCGCTCAGCGCTATTTAGACACATATAGCAAATCACAACGCTGATTAAAACGTTTTAAGAAATTCTAGACATAGAACCAATTTTACTTGGTTCTCCCCCTTTCGGATGCTCTGTTTCATGTCCGTTTCAGAGTATTCGGAACAATGACACGATAAAAAAGGAAGATAAAAATGAACCGTCAAGAAATCGACACATTAGTAAAACAAATGAATGTAGATACTGCGATACGTGAAGTAAACCCACGTGTGCAGCAAATTGTTGTGCGTTTACTGGGTGATCTTTTTCAGGCCATTGAAGATTTGGATATTTCTCAAACTGAACTTTGGAAAGGCTTGGAATATTTCACCGATGCAGGTCAAGCCAACGAACTTGGATTACTCGCTGCGGGTTTAGGCTTAGAACATTATCTAGATTTACGCGCGGATGAAGCCGATGCTAAGGCAGGAATTATAGGCGGAACACCACGGACCATCGAAGGCCCACTGTATGTGGCTGGCGCACCTGAATCCGTCAGTTTTGCACGTATGGATGATGGTACTGAGTCAGATCATGTCGATACCTTAGTCATTGAAGGTACAGTGACCGATACTCAGGGAAATATTATCCCCAATGCAAAAGTCGAAATTTGGCATGCCAATGGTTTAGGCAATTATTCATTCTTTGATAAATCACAATCTGAATTTAATTTACGTCGCACGATTTTGACCGATGTAGATGGTAAATATACGGCCTTAACCACCATGCCCGTAGGCTATGGCTGTCCGCCTGAAGGCACCACACAAGCTGTTCTCAACCTCTTGGGGCGTCATGGTAATCGCCCTTCTCACGTTCATTATTTTGTCTCGGCTCCGGGTTATCGCAAACTCACCACCCAATTTAACATTGAGGGTGATCAATACCTTTGGGATGACTTTGCCTTTGCAACACGCGATGGATTGGTTGCAACCGCAACCGATGTTACCGATTCAACAGAAATGTCAAAACTCAATCTAGATAAACCCTTTAAACACATCACTTTTAATTTCGAATTGGTTAAAGAAGTTGATCAAGCACCTTCGACAGAGGTCGATCGTCGCCGTGTGAGTGCTTAATGCAAAATACGCACCAATAAGCGTTTTATTGGTGCGCTATCGATGACATCAATCTTTGTAATAACAACATCATTGAAAAGGATTTTCTATGAAAAAACTGACTTTAAAGCTATCTCTGAGCCTAATCCTAGGCTTGAGCAGTACATTCACATTTGCAACAGAAAATGGTGCCGATTCATTTGCCTTAGGTGCTGAAGGTATGATGGCGGGTGCATTACCACCACCGGGTGTTTATTTACTAACGTACTATCAAAACTACCATGCTGGTCAGCTGGACAATGGCCCCTCTGATTTTCATTTAGATGCCAATGCCCTCATCCCACGCTTGGTCTGGATGACAGAACAAAACTATCTGGGTGGGCAGCTCGGTTTTTATGCAGCACAACCTTTGGTTGACCTAAGATTAACCGCCGCTGGCATGTCCGATCATAACCGTGCTTTAGGTGATTTAATTTTCGGTTCAATGTTGGGCTGGCACAGGGGAAGCCACCACTGGATTGGCGCAATTGAGGGCGTTGTAGCAACGGGGAAATATGATACGCCCACAGCAACTCAGCCTGTGGTTGCCAATATTGGTAAAAATTACAATACCATTCGACCCATTATTGCTTATACCTACGCGCCAGCAAATGGCTTAGATCTTTCAACCAAACTGTCGTATAGCTTTAATGATGAAAATGACGACACGCATTATCAATCCGGAGAATATTTCGCCGGTGACTACAGTTTGGGCTATAAACTG
Source organism: Acinetobacter bohemicus ANC 3994 (assembly GCF_000367925.1). Lineage (GTDB taxonomy): Bacteria > Pseudomonadota > Gammaproteobacteria > Pseudomonadales > Moraxellaceae > Acinetobacter > Acinetobacter bohemicus. The sequence continues at coordinate 135,648 of NZ_KB849176.1, read as the reverse complement.
AATGATCATGTCAAATTGGCAATAGAAGGTTATGCTTTTAAACAAGTTAAATCAGATCGTGTCAATGGTGATGATATTGGTCAAAAAGGACAAGTCCTTGCAGTTGGTCCTGCTATTCAATATCAGGATCAGAATTGGTCTATTGAAGCAAAATATTTAAAAGAAACCAATGTTGAAAACCGCCCTGAAGGACATACAGGATTATTAAAATTTATTTGGGCTTTTTAATACAGCAAACTGAATCGTTATATTTTTTGAAGATTTAAAGAGGACTATGACTAAACCATTGAAAAATAAAAATCATTAATGAATTTTAATGGCGATATTCGAAACTGCCTTATAGATTGCCATACAGCTAGACCAATATTTTTCCCATTTGGATCTATTCGTAAAGACAAACTATTATTGTTAGAGAGATGATATTGTTTTTTTAGGCTGGGCCTTTTTATATTCTATATCCGTTAAATCCATATTTATTGTCCACATTCTATACTTTATTTGTGGATCAAATAGCTTTGGATGGAATCGGACAATAAAAAAGCCTTTAGAATTGATTTTTAAAGGCTTTTTAAAGACCAAGGCGGGAAAAATGGAAGCAATTCGGGGCGGATGGCGATATTGGTTTTGTTATTGTTTTTACTCGTTAATTAAACTGTCCTGCATTGTCTGGTATACCATTAGGTAGTGCAGAATAAAAAACAAAATAGTGCAAAATAAGCCGAAAATTTATAGCTTTTTACTAACTCACACTATACATACCACCATACACAGCAACAAGCTATATGCTCATTCATACAAAGTTATATACAGGCATAAAAAAAGGCTTGATCCTTTTAGAATCAAGCCTTTCCGCCTTATATCACATCATATTCAGTCATATAAAGCTAGGTATTTGGGGTGGCGACAATTGAACTGGATTAATAAGTATATGTTTTTTAATTAATAAATTTTATATCAAAAACAAGGGATACACACAGGGATACAAATTACTTGCTGCTGGGCCATTTCTTCGGGTTTGGTTGCTATATCGGGAGTACAACTCAAAGTATATTACTCAACGCTTATCCCTATTATTATTTAGCCCCCTTACCCTCCACTTAGTCTAGAAAGTGAGGTACACCTACCACACTCTTACATTTTCTGCCTAAGCCCTCTAAACAATATAATAGATTGGTCTTCCCTAAAAATGATAACTAGCAGCTTCGTTACAATGTTGCCAAGTTATTAGATAGGAAGTAGATACGATGAGTGATGTAAATAACGCCGTTGATATAATAGATTCAGATAAAAATAAGAAGATAAAAACACCGAAAGAAATTGAGAAAGAACTTAAAAAGTTCAAGCGTTATAAAGTTGAAAGTGAAAAGTCATTTCTTTACTCACTCCAGAATACAAAACGCTTAGCCGATCTGATTAAAGAACACGGCGGTATTATCAGGTACACACCAGATAAAGGCATCAGTATAGATAAGATTAGCTATGAAAAAATGCCTGAGCCAATACAAACGCAATTCAAGTATGGATTAGGAAAACTGGAAAAATACTTCTCTATTCTGTATGAAGCTGATTGCCAAGCACGTGCTTTTAATGCCTATCTGTACCTGTTAGAAATGCAATACCAAAAACATATAATTCTCAACAGTCCAACAAAATATGCAAAGGTCACTTTAACTGAATGGCGTAATTGTGTATCAGAAGTAATAGCTTTAGATTCTGTGCATCTAGATAGGATAGAAAAGTATTTAATTGATAGCGGTAAATTACTTTATTGCTGGAAAAGAGGTACAAAGTGCTTAACCAGCTCAATGGAAAAAAACGGTGAAAAACTAAATTTAAAAGAAGATTACCGCATCAGTTTTAATGAATGGATGAATACAAATAGAATTGTTTATTTGGAAATGGATGTACTAAAACTAGCGTTCCCATGTAGGTAGTCATTTTTGACTTAACACTAAAAACAAAATCCCTTTTTTTTGATCAAAATGACATTATTTTTGACGTTTAACCACCAAAAAATATTTATATATAATTCATTGACTTAAATACAATGGAACTAGTCATTTTTAACGTCAGATTTTAGACCTATTATTTAGTTCGTTTCGCTATGGAATTGACACAGAATGACCACCTCTCCCAACTATAAAAACAGCTGGACACCTGAACGTAGGAGAAAGCAACGTGAACGGATTATGCAAAATAAACCGTGGCTTAAATCCACCGGACCAACAACAGAAGATGGAAAAAAGGCCTCAAGCCAGAACGCCCGATCTAACTTTGCAAATCTCGCATGTGCAGAACTAGATCAATTAATGAAAAAACAGGTCAAGCTGTTAAAGAAACTTTCAAATCTAGATTTTGAACAGGATCTACAGGACATTGAAAATGAAATTACTGGAATCAAAAAAATTTTAGGATCTGGAACTACTCGTAAATCACTAAAACAAACTAATAAATAATGACTGCATCATTTATCCATGAGTATTTAAAGATGACTTTTAGCAATAAATCCAAAGCTACTGCTGTAATCCTGAGTGCAGAGCTTGCCCTAAAACAAGCTAGCTTAGCGCATCAAGGCATTATCACTGATACAGCAAAGTTACTGCTGTCTACCGCCCACGATCATCAAACCACTGTAGACAACGCATATAGCATTCTATGTGAAGAATATAAACAATTAGAAGAACAGCAAAAACGGCGCAATGATGAAGCTGTTAAAGCTTATGATCATCATATTGCTAAGAATCAAGGAGAGTTGAAGCAAATTAAACAGGATATTGAAAGACTAACAACGGAAGTTTCTTCTTTAGAGAAAGACTTACAGCGCAAGAAAGAAATTCATGGCCAGCAAGAAAAAAGATTAAAAGCAGAAGGCCTTACCCAAGATCAGATTAAGACCATATTGGGCATGGGTGAATCCTTAGATGAAGGTAAAATTTTAGAAGAAATTAAATATAAGAATGAAATCAAAATTCTACTGAATGAACGTACTGATGAGATTTATACAGAAGCACGTTCTATCAAAGAAACAGTTATCTATACCCAGTAGTAACACTCCACTGTATTGAATAGTTCCCACACCCACATGCAATGATTTTTTGCATGTGGCTCATAAAAGGTTGAGAAAATGACTCCCGCTGAAAAAATTCAAACTGAACTCTCAAATTATCGTTATTACAAAAACAAGTTTGGAGAGGCTCATCCCCGGACAATGGATAAATTGCTGGAAATAGCCGATTTAATCCCTAGAGAATGGACCGCTGATAAAGATACAGCATTGAGCAAGTTTGTTGCTTCAGCGCGGCTTATTAGTGATTTGCGGAAGAAAGATCAAAGCAACAATGAAAATGAAGTGACCGAGATTAGAGCTGATGTACTGCAATCGCTTTGATGCTTATAGGCCCCTTCGATGGGGCTTTTTGTGTTTTTAGGAATTTAATGATTTATTTTTATTGGCTATATGGAATAAAGAGTGAAATTGATAATTTAATGGTGACTTTAAACGGAGTGATAATGTGAACACTGAAAACAATATGGATTTACTCAGCAAAATGATCATTTTCGCTACGATAAAACATAGCGGACAAGTGTGCAAAGGTGGTCAACCTTACATACTTCATCCTTTGGCTGTTATGAATCAGGTCGTATCTATAGACGCAAAAATTGTAGCTGTGAGTCATGATTTACTTGAAGATACAGATACAACTATAGATGATCTAAGAACGCAGGGATGCAGTGAGCAGATCATTCAAGCGGTAGTTGCTTTGACAAAATCTAAGAATGAGAACCGTATTGATTCAGCTCACCGTGTTTCAAATAATAGACTTGCATGTGAAGTTAAACTTGCTGATGTAGCACACAATATGGATTTATCACGCCTGTCTACAATTACGGATAAAGATTTGAAACGTGTTAAAGAGTACAAAATGGTTCAACTGATTCTTGAGAATGCAAAGAAAAATCATTGGAACAATTTTCAATGATACTCAAAACGTGTTTAGAAATGGCTAACGATAGATAGACCCCTTCTATGGGGCTTTTTACATAACTTTATTCTTCAGAGTTTTTTTCTTGTGCAGCTTTCTGCTCAATGTTAATGCTGATTAAAAAAGCCCTGCTGTAAGCTAGGGCCTTGCTGTAGTATCAGCAAAATTTTGTGCAGACTAAAAGTTATTTGATTTTAAAATAATGTTTTTCTGTGACCATTTGAATTTTGATACCCTTGTAATATCGAATGATTGGATCTGTTTCATCCTTAGTAATTTTTTCTGCAAATCTATCTTCGCTCATTAAAGACGTATAAGTCTTATAGCCTACAATTAATAACTCAGGTTGCTTCCCAGCCTCAATGAAATTATTAATCTGCTTATTTATATTCTTTAAACTTTTATCCATTTTTAACCCCAGCTAACTTTAAATCTATGTATATCTTCTAATTGTTACAGTAAAATTATTTTGGTGGGCTTATCGCCTCAATTGATTGTTTTTAATGCAATAAAAAACCCGCTTAACTCTCCCAAGATAAACAGGCTTAAACGTCAAACCATATTGCTTTTTAGTTACTTATTATTCCGTCACTATACATTATTTTGAAATTACCCGCCGACATAACGCCGTGAATTTATATAGACAAGGTATTTTCAATTTAGGCTAACTAGATATGGCAAGAGTAAGGCATTAAATTGTACTTTATGGCATATATAGCAAGGCTTTACCTATTTTATTAACTAACTATTCTGTAAACCTATGTCCATTAAAATAAATTAAATGAATGCGGTATAGGCGATTACGTAGTCTTATGAAATGGATATTCTTGCTATGCTTAGCTTTTAGTATGGTTTTGATAGCCTTTTTAATGTGGTGCTGTAAGACAAAAAATTCTTTACGGTTCTATACGGTGATGGAGTTTTTCCTTGATAGATCTTGATAATATGGGTGTTCCTCAAATAGTGGTAAACCTTGCTATATATAAGCCTTGAATCCGTTTTAATAGTCTTTCTACTGGTGACTTATCAAAGTAATTTAAATAAATGCTGTGAGAATAATTTTAGGATGTTTGGTTTTACGTAGTGATACAGACTTAAAGTTATTAAATCGCTGTATGCCTTGCTGTACTACGTTAAGAACGTTTGTTGAATCATCGCAGATGATCAATAATAATTTTCGTAAAAAGAGTAAGTTTATTCTCACATCAATTTATTACTACTCAATCCATTATCACTAACCTATTAATGTTAATTGCAGTGTTAAATGAAAAACTGCATCATCGTTGTATATGAAGATGCTTTTAGTAGCTAAATGGTAGCAATAGGCGACAAATAGTAGGGAAATAATGAATATTCAAAATGAGCTAATATACTTTCTTACTAGAAATTTGAAAGAAAGTGTTAATAAAACTCGAAATATAGGAATCACAACATTTTATTATGGCTTTGGAGAAACAAGTTGGCCTACATATGAAGAAACGGCTAAATATTTTAATGTCGGCACACGAGAACGAATTCGTCAACTTCTAAATAAAAACTTCCGTCATAACATAAAAATCAGCGATCTCCCTAACTTGAGAAATGCTTACCAGCTAATTGAGAGTAAAGGTTTTTGGATCGCTTCTCATCTAGAAAATCAGCTAATATCACAAGGGTTTGTCACTAAAGGCTATAGCCTTAAGGGACTTCTTAACCTATTAATCGATGTGGGTGTAGGCTGTGAATATGAGTTATACACCCCTGAGCTAGAGAAAGCTTCAAGAGCTAGTCTTGACCTTTGGGAGAATACTTATCTTATTAATAATAATGAAATAAAAACAGGTAAAGCCCTTTTAAAAAAAGCAAAACTATTGCCTGGTCGTTGTGGAATTGCAAATCTTCAATATTTATCCAATGAATTGGGTTCGCATTATCAATTAGTTAAATCTCTCATTGAAAGCTCCCCTACTAGTTGGTGTTATGAGCATGGTGATGATTTCTGGTTCTTATATGAAAATAGGGAAAGCTCAATTATCAACTACAGCGAAAAAGTATTTTCTTTTATGGCTGAAGTAGACTCATCTCGATTGGCAGAGGTTTATAGAAATGCTATGGATGGCAGGACACATAACCTTCCTTATCCGCCAGAATCTGTTATTAAAGAGTACCTTGAGACATCCATTTACTTCGAATGTAATGATGGGAAATTATCTTTTCTTAGAGAGCCAAGTAAATTAAATGAAATTGAAATTGAAGTTTCGAACTTTCTACGAGAAAACAGAGAAGTTAAATTTCCTGAACTAAGGCAATTTCTAAGAGACAAAGGCTATGGGGATCCTCATATATCCAAAGCGACTAGTTATTCTCCTTTGGTTTACGTAAATAAAACGAATGGACGGACTCATTATACTTATAGTTTGGTTGGCTATAACTTTGAAAGTAAGCCCACAAATAGTGACCGTGAGCGGTATAAAATTTATTTAAAGAAACTTCGTGAACTATTGAACTGTGGTACAGATGAAACAACTGAAAGTAAATATCGTAAAGAACAGTACTTTCTTCAATCATGGTTATTTGATGGTAAGAAGCAAGAATGTTGTGCCATATGTAATCGAACCTTTAGTATTTGTAGCTTAGTTACGGCACATAAGAAGAAGCGCTCGCAATGTAATGAGGCAGAAAGACTTGACCCTTATATTGTAATGCCTCTGTGTTTAATGGGATGCGATTATTTGTATGAAAGGAATCATATTTTAATTAGCAATGGAATAGTAGTGAAAGGTATAGATATAAGTGATGGGATGTTTGAAAACGAGTTAATTCAACAACTAATAGGTAATAAAATATCCGAGAAATGGCTCAAAGGCCATCGATCATATTTTGAGCTTTTATCGCATATATGTATTTAAGGTTTGAAGTTAATTTTTGTACTTTATATCTAAGTTTGCATAGCTTCTCTTTCTCCTACCCTATATGTGTCTTTTTCACTGTGACAAGTGTGACGTTTGTGACGTATCTAATTAAGATCATGTTTTATATATAGTTATCTAATAAAAACACGTCACATTTATTGAATAATCTAACTCATTTAAATTGTGACACTGTGACATAAAAGTGTGACGTTCCTTCTTAGCATAAAATATGCGTCACACTCGTCACAATCACGTCACACTATTAAATATAGCTTTAAATGAAAAGTGTGACACGGTAAATATTATATATAACAGTATCTTATTAACAAAATAAAGCCTTACGTCACACTCGTCACAGTAGCTAATCATCATTTTTAGATTTCATTATTAAAGTTCTGTATAGCATCAACCTTAAAATGCATCATGGTTGGACGTGAACCATCAGGGAGCTTACCACCCATCCGCTTGGTATAACGACCATCTTCACAATCAAGCCATCCGCTTGCCTTTAAAACCTTTTTAGCACTGGCTTCATTCATACCTATGCACATTTCCTTTTTAAACATAACTGTTGATACAAGGTAATGCCCTGAATCAGGGTCATAGTAGCCGACACGGTTATTGATACGTGGGCGTATTACCTCGCCATCTACCTGTCTGATTACCGTTAGATCCTCAAAACGGCTTGTGCCATTGGCTTCAAAGAATGCCTTGATATGCTCAAGGGTCTTGGTTTCCTCTATATTCTCGCTGTTGCCTAGATTACCCAGCCAAGTATTAAAGCAGTGTGCTACCGCTTCAAATGTACGACCTTGTGTCCATCCTGTAATACCTGCTTGTGTGGCAAGTTCTCCAGCCGTGGCCACAAGTGCAAAACGGCGTAAAACACGGCTGGCCTGTCCGTTCTTGGTTTGACCATGTTGTTCAACAAAGCTATCCAGTAGGGTTTGGGCTTTCTCCATGACTTTATCTTTATCTTGGGTCAGATACTCCAGCCATTTAATCCCTGCATGACCATAATGCTTTGATGCCAGTTCATTTATGCGGTTGCCTATGTCCTGTGGTGCTGTGCCGTAGTTAATACAGTCAAATACGCCGTAGCCTTTACCTGCATCACTGGGAATATGTGCAAAGCGCAATAAGAGCCCTGCATCCAGTTCGATATTGCCACGGCGCAAATGCTCCTCAAGGGTGACTTCACCCGTAGAGGTATACATCAGGCTAAATTGCTTGGCATCGCGGTTTTTACCGGCCTTAGTGCTTCGGGCTTTACCTTGGCCACCTGTCAGCATATAAACAATATCAGACACGGCTTTCGGTACTGCTTGGCGTAGTTCATCCAGATTTAGAAAGCTATCATTTCTTAACTCTGCTTCATTTTCTAAAGCGTTGTCTGTGGTTCGCCATGACTTAGAGATATGCTTAGGATTGCCCCATATACTGCATGATGCTTTGGTCACGGTACTTTTGCCATCCGTTGATGAACCATAGATATGAAAACCGCCACTTTCAGCGCCTAGAGGCAAAACCAGTTGCCCTGAAAATGCACTGGAGAAGGCCAGTACCGCCAAAGCATGAGGTTCAATTAATTGGCTTAATTGCTGCCATTCTTGAAAGCTCCCTGATACGGTGTAAGGGCTTTTATTGTCACTGTGAAAAAGTAGTTCTTCATCTTCACTATTGCCATAAGTTTTATTGGGTGTGGCAAAACAATAGCCATGCCATCCCGCACGATCTACACACCTAAAGCGTTGCTCTATGGGGTAATCCTGAATGTAGTTAATGAATACATTTTTCTTATAGGCTTGGCGTGGAGGCATCAGGCCATGATTGGCAATAATCTTTAAGGCTTCCTGTGCTTCCCCCATAAAATGCTCATAAGGGATTAATAGCCGGTGCAAGGTATTGTCCTTGTCATGAAACTGAATAACACGCTTCCAGTTGTCATTATTGAGGCTTCGTGCCTCACCTAAAATAATGGCTGAATGACAGATAAAAGTACGGGTCTGTTTGAGTTCGCCGTCTTCATCTCTTTTTTCTTTAATCAGGTAGAGGCCATTGTCCAAAATATGTAGAAATGCGCCGTCATCCATCCTAAAAGGTTTGGCCAAGTGGCCTTTAGGTAACAGACTAAGTTTAGGCAGTTGCTCTATAGCTTCATCAATAAAAGCGGTAACTTCCTCTTTGCTTTCATCCTTTGATAATTCTGTAAAAAACTCACCTTCTAAAATGGTTTGATACTGATTCAGCAATCGAACTGTCGTATTTTTCTCTAGGCTTTGAAAGGCTTCAAGCTGAATATGTTCAGGGCGTACTGGTAGATATAATTGTGTATAACCCGCCTTTGATAATTGATGAATCACAAACTGAATCTGCTCAAAATCAAAAGGCTTGAGTGCTGTTGGCTGGGTATTACATAGAGTCGGCAATATCACCAATACCACGGCGTAACCGGTTTGAGCAATCTTAAAAAATGCTTCTAGGTTGTAGGTGATTATGACAGGCTTGGCATGGTCAAAATCACCATACCTTGCAAAACCTTTGGCCAATCCATCAGGGATGACAGATACTCGTTGGCCATCCTGCAATACGGCACATTGAACAAGCTCCAGCTGCCCATTCACAATAGGCAAGATCACAGGGCTTTCATACTTAACGCCGTTTATCTCTACCTTACTTGGGTCAATATAGATCGGCTGTTCAGGACTACCAAAACGCTCAATGATTGAATGGTTTAGATATGTTGCATCCAGTGGATTTAGAGTAGTGCATTGCGCTAATATCGTTTCAGGCTGATCAAAGTCTTGCTGAAAGTTTTGGGCGGTGTTATTCATAGTGACACCGCCTTTTTATTTGCTTCCCATTCTGTTTTGTATTGTTGTTCTTGCACTTGATTAAATTCAGCCGATTCTTGAACTATCGTATTGGTAATCGCAATAATGCGTTTTAGGTTGTTAAAGCATAATTCAGGGACATTGTAGACATTGCTTAGATATTCTTTGGTGCGTTCAAGTTCATTAGCAATAACCCCTAGCATTACACTTGTGTCAGCCATTTGTTCATAGGCAAGTAAATAGGCTTCAACCATGTCGCCAGCATCATAAGTTTTAGGCGTGTTATTAGAATTGATTTTAGACATGATTAGACCTCCTCACCTTGAAAAGCTAAAGGCAGTATCTTTTCAATCATTTCTAATTTTGTTTGTAGCTCATAGATTAGGTCCGCAACAACCTCGCCCTTAACGGCTAACTCTCTACCATCTTTAAAACAGCTCCACGTCGCAATTGAGATATTTTTAGCACTGGATACCATGCTATATACAACATCCTGAGCATTTGCATAATCGGCTTCTGGGTGTGGGATATAAAAACTTTCAATACAGCCTAAAGCAAGGTTATACGGTTTTTTAGAATTGGACATGATCACACTCCCCATACTTTTTTAAGCATTGAAGAAATGCGCTTGGCTAAACCTTGCTTGTGTGCAAAATCAGCAGATTGGATACGTTGACGTGTAATTTGATGAATATTTTTAGGCACGTTTAATGCGCTCCTTTGTTGCTTAAGGGAGCTTTGCCATTCACGACCAAATGAGGGTGGCAAAGCTGAAAAGGGTTGGTCGACAGGGAACAAAGGAAACCTGCACACTCGAAAGTGTCCCTCTCCAGCTCCGCCATAACATGCGAACGCATAGAGATTTTACGCACAAAAAAAGCCCTTGCGGACTGTGCGCCTTTGTTACTATTGTAGCCGACCAAAGCTAATTCACCATGTGGGTGAACGCCATTAGCATAACGAGGCTCATGACAGCTTTCAAGACCTACGATGAAAATTCCTAAATTTAATGTTTTGGGTATTAGAAATACAGGGATTGATTTGCAACGCTCATTTTGGCGAGAAATGAACATTGCAAATGAATAGGTATTCATATCTATTCCGCCTTGCCAAAATATTTGGCCAGTACTTGCATGCCCTTAGGTAGAATAAAGAATTCAATTTTGCTGTAGCTTCCTAACTCACCATTCGCTTTGACTCTCGTCACTTCTTCATATTTGGTTTCACAATAGCCTCGCTCTTGGCTGTAGTGAGTAGATGCACGTGCATTGTTTAGATGTCGATCCCATCCGTGTTTTCTTAACCATGTGGCCAATACCTGACGTTTAATATTCAGTATCTTGCAGGCTTGCTGAAACTTCACACCTGAAGGTGTTTGAGTAATGCTGTCGATCGTACATTCAAGAGAGTGATTTTGTATTTCAAGGTGAATGACTTGCTCGGTATAGTCTAATAAAGCACGGCGTAAGGCATAAGGATCGTGTAGGTCAAGATTAGTATGCTTAACTTGTTTTTCTAACTCTTGCCAGCGGTCGACCAGTCGCGCTGTGAATTCAGGCCATAATTGTGCTACGACAATAATGCTATCGCGCTTACCTTGCTCACCTGAAAATACATAAACTTGCGTACTTCTGGATCTCCCCATAGTGTCAATAGATTGTTCATCCCCCATTGGGGGTTGAATAATTACACCGCGCTCTACAAGTCTTTCAATAGATTGTTTTACTTTGTCATGGCGAGATTGAACTAACTCGGAGATATGCATGCTAGACATTGAAGCAGCAGAAAGATTCACTAATTGATTCATGATTAAGCCTCCATTGCTGCAAGGCCTTGCTTTTGGCTGTTATGCCACTCTGCAAGCTCGGCATAATCAAAATACACAGGTGACTGTTTAGCAGTTCCCATCTTAATTTTTTGAGGAAATGTAGGGTCTAACTTGATTAACTGATTTAAAGTTTCACGACTTACATCAAGAATTTGGCAAGCTGTTTTAAACTGGATACGTACAGGATAGATAGGCATATTCATACTTACTCTGTTAAAAAGATAAGTCAAATATGTCATTGAATTTATATGATAAATAGAATCCCCATCTAGATAAAATCATAGTAGGGGATTTTTTTAAATAAGTTTTAAATTAGATTAAAAATTCAATAAATTCAAGTACTAAAAAGGTAATTCTGTATCTAAAGCGTCAGCTAATGTTTCAGGAATTTCAGCTAAAATATTTTTATTTAATTGTGTTGAATTAGAACTTTCTTTAATTGTATAGGCATCACCTCCAAAATGGTGGAGGGGGTTTCCAAAAACCGTAACCCCCCTTTTATCAAAATTAGCAATTTCAGCCATTTCTTCAAATTTTGTTGGGGATTTAATATTCAAAGAAAATTTTTCAGAATGGGTTGATATCCAATCCGTTAGATATTTTTTTGTTGTTGTACTTTGAATGTCTGCTGTAAATAATGATTCCCATGCACTGACAACTGCATGTAATTTAGGGCTATATAAAGGATGAGACTGATTACCTATATCAGCAATTTTTCCTTGAGGAAAAAAAGATAAGGGATATACCCCTCTATCTCTAAGCCATTCTATTAAATCTGTTTTTTCAATAGTTGTTCTGGTCACATCTAATTCATGAGTCAAAAACCAATCAGCCTGCATATCTATTTTTGTTAAAAATTTAGTATTGTGATTATCCACCACTACAGTTGCTTTTAACTTTCCTTTTTTAATAGCATTACACAAAGATTTTTTAACAAGTTCAACAGCTTCACGTATGTTATCAGGATCACTGTTATTAATTTCTCTAAATCCCCATTCACCATATTGATCTTCAAAATAATATTTATGAGGGCTTATCCCTGCTATTAAGCAGGAAGCATCATTAATTGAAAAATCATCCATCAATTTAAATAAATCTTCTTCTACTAAACCCTGCATAGTGTCCCCCATAGCAGTTATTCTTTGTTAATAAATTAATAAGTTAAGACTTATTATACTTGTATATACTTTGTCATTTAATTTTCTTAAATTGAATAATGCTTTGATCTGCTATTTCTTCTAAATGATTCGCATACCACTGCATCATATTCACCCTATCTTGTAAGTATTGAGCCTTGTTATACACACCCGCCACGCCATCCTTTACATGCGCTAAAGCAGATTCAATATGATGCTCATCAAAACCACGATTATTTAACAGAGTACTAGCGATATGCCTAAATCCGTGTGGTGTTTGTCGTCCCTCATACCCCATGCGACGTAATGCCATGATAAAGACAGTATCTGATTTGGGTTTGCTCTTATCCGATCTACTAGGAAATAGATACTCAGAATTAGTTTCATAGGTTTTTAATTCTTGAAGTATCGCTACTGCTTGCTTAGGTAAAGGCACAACATGCTCACGGCGTTTTTTCATTCGTTCTTCAGGGATATTCCACAAGCCTTGTTCTAAATCGAACTCATCCCATTTAGCCCCTCTTAGCTCACTAGGGCGACAAAACAGCATAGCTAAAAGCTGTAATCCCATTCTTACGTCCATAGTGGGGTAATTATTAATTGCTCGGATTAATGTTGGTAACTCTGCCTCACTCACATGAGCCATGTTTTCTTTTTTACCTTGCTGTAAGTATTTTTGAATACCCTCTAATGGATTGTAATCAATTCGACCTGTAACCTTTGCAAAGTCATAAATATCACGACACATCGCACGGACACGGTTCACCTGTTCATATATACCCTGTGACTGCTGTATACCTTTTAAATGATTCATCCACTCAATTGGCTTGATTGTGGTGTACAAGCGTTTGCCAAAAACAGGAAATACATGCTTTTCTAATGCTCCCTTATTTCGGGTCATTGTGTCTGCTACCCATGAAGTTAATTTGGTATCCAACCACTCACGAGCCAGTAGTTCAAAAGTGGCATTGTTCTGTTCCACTTCTTGCCGTTTGCGTTCCTGTTTTGAAATAATTGGGTTTTCACCCCTAGATACATCATCTAAAAGTTCTTTGGCTTTCTTACGTGCTAATTGCCCACTGATTTCAGGATAACCCCCTAGTCCTAACCACGACCACTTACCATCGGGCTTTTTATACCTAAGTTGCCATGACTTATTACCATCGGGTTTTACTCTGATATACAGGCCATTGCCGTCAAGCTCACGATATTCTTTTAGTTCTGCTTCAAGATTGGCAATCACAGTATCAGACAAAGGACGGCGTTTTATTTCTGATCTTTTCATTTAACCGTGTATCCCTTGAGTTCAATTTTTATTAAAGGATACACGTGGGGATACATGGAAAGCAACACTATATGCTTTTATGTCTAGGTATGTTTAGGCATAAAAAAAGGCTTAACCCCTTTAGGATTAAGCCTTTCAGTTCCAAAACTTGGCATATTTTGCCATGTTTGGGAAGGTATTTGGTGGAGGTGGCGGGAGTTGAACCCGCGTCCGCCAGCATTACGCTCGAGAATACTACATGCTTAGATATCGTCTATTGTTTTAACTCTTTGTGACCCGACGAACAGGGTACAAATCGCGATCCTCTTAATTTAGTACAAAACCCCGAGGCTTGGTTTTATACGGACTTGTGTGCGTGCGCTTCAGTCGGACTCTCTAACCACAAGTATTCGGAGAGGCGGACAAGCTGCCCTTAGGCAGCTAGAGCGTATGATTCGTCGTTTGCGACTAAAAAATGCAAATTTGATTTACGAGAGAAAATGCGCTCTCGGCATGCATCTATGAGTTTCATCACCAGCGTCGAAGCCAGAAACACCCCCAAAGTACAGCGCAATTATAGCATAAATGTCAAAAATTACGATGTAATTTCTAAACTTTTACATAACTAGATGCGTTTAATTACATAATTGAGCTAATATTTTACTTTTCAAGTCTAATAATAGAAAAAATTATGAGTTACTTACTTGCACTCGATCAGGGGACGACATCTAGTCGTGCGATTATTTTCAATGAACATGGAAAAGTTCAGGCAACAGCCCAACGTGAAACCCACATAAAAACACCGCATTCGGGCTGGGTGGAACAAGATGCTCAGGAAATCTGGACAACACAAATTGCAGTGGTACAACAGGCTTTAGCATCGGCTCGCATTCTGGCCAAAGACATTAAAGCGATTGGACTGACCAACCAGCGGGAAACCACCATCGTTTGGGATAAACGAAACAGTAAGCCCTTATCCCCTGCCATTATTTGGCAAGACCGCCGTGCAACGGAATGGTCTAACCAACTTACACTGCAAAATTTACACGATAAAATTCACCATAAAACTGGTTTACGCATCGACCCCTATTTCAGTGCAGGGAAATTGGTTTGGCTACTGGAAAATGTAGCAGGTTTACGTGATCTTGCTGAACAAGGGCATGTCGCTTTTGGTACGGTCGATAGCTGGTTAATGTGGAATCTGACTCAAGGTGCGGAACACGTCATTGAAGCCAGTAATGCTTCACGCACCATGCTGATGAATCTACAGACCCAACAGTGGGATGAAGAGTTACTTGAACTCTTTAATATCCCTCATTCTGTTTTACCTAAAATTATTTCATCCGACACTTATGTCGCAGATACTGCAACAGGTTTACTGGGTGCCAATATTCCAATTACCGGTATTTTAGGCGATCAACAATCTGCTTTATTTGGTCAATCTTGCTTTGAAATAGGCACGGCGAAAAATACCTATGGTACAGGTTGTTTCATGCTGTTTAACACAGGGCATAAGGTTCAATTTAGTCAGAATAAATTACTCAGCACACTGGCTTGGAAATGCCAAAATCAAACCACTTATGCCCTTGAAGGCAGTGTGTTTATGGCCGGTGCCATTGTGCAATGGTTACGTGATGGTTTAGGCATTATTCAGCATAGCAATGAAGTCGAAAAACTGGCTTGCCAAGTCAAAGATACCGATGGTGTGGTCTTGGTTCCGGCCTTTACAGGACTGGGTGCACCGCACTGGGATAGCGATGCACGTGCCTTACTTTGTGGTATGTCGCGTGGCACCAATAAAGCCCATATTGCACGAGCAGCCTTGGAATCCATTGCTTTTCAAGTTTCCGATGTTTTAACTGCTATGCAATCTGATATTGCACACCCCTTGAAAGAATTGCGTGTCGATGGCGGTGCCAGTCAAAATGATATGTTGATGCAGTTCCAAGCCGACATTCTGAATGTTCCCGTGCTTCGTCCCAAAATGTTGGAATCGACCGCATGGGGTGCTGCGGCTATGGCAGGTTTAAAATCTGGAATTTTTTCCAATATGTCTGAAATTTCAGAATCTTGGCAACTAGATCGTGCCTTTGAACCGAATATGAATATTGAGCAGCGCCAATTTCATTTAGACCAATGGAAAACTGCGTTAAAACGGTCAAAATCGGAGATCTAATCAAAACTGTCTCTGTATCTGAGATGCAGAGACAGTTTTATAAACCAACGCGATTAATGCATAGGTTGACCACTAACGCCGGCTTTAGGTTTAGGACACAGCCAAATGATCAATCCTGCAAAAACAAAAACCATCGATAAAATTAAAAACACATGGTTTGCTGACAAGGTTAAGGCTTCTTTATCCACCAAACTGGACATATAACCCAAAGCACCGTCTGGACTCATTCCACTTTGTATCAAAGTGCTTTGTGTACTTTCAGGATGTAAATTGCTTACCATTTCACTGCGTGCAACTTTTGCTTGATCATCCCACATGGTCACTGCAATAGATGCGCCAATTGCCCCAGCCATAGTTCTTAAAAAATTCATCAGTCCTGCGGCAGATGCCATTTCATGTGGCTTGACCGAAGCCAATGCCATATTCGACAATGGAATAAAGAAAAATGGTACGGCAAAACCCTGTAAAATTTGCGGCAATGCCAATGCCATAAAATCAGCATCAGTGGTCCAGAATGACCGCATCAGGGTCACCACACCCAACAACATCAGACCAAAACAGGCCAAAGCACGTTGATCATATTTGGTCGCCATTTTCGCCACAATCGGTGACATCATTAAGCTACCAAAGCCCATGGTTGCCGTGAGATAACCGGCCCATGTTGCGGTATAGCCCAAGTTAATCTGCACCCACTGTGGTATCAGTACAATACTGGCAAAGAATGCTCCAAAGGCAAAGGCAAGCGACAACACTGAAATGGTAAAACCACGGTAGCGAAAAATCTGAATATTCACCACGGGATGCCGTTCGGTTAATTCCCAAATAATGAAAACGATCAGACCGACCACGGTAATCAGCGCTAAAGCACAAATAAAAGTACTATTAAACCAATCATTTTCATGCCCTAGATCCAGCATCAACTGCAATGCACCAATCCAGATAATCAGCAAAAACAATCCAATACTATCAATTCTAATTTTTGAAATGACCGTTTCAGCAGGTTTTAATAAGCGTAATGCAGCAACAGCACAAAAAATTCCGACCGGAATATTAATAAAGAAAATCCAGTGCCAAGATAAATTATCACTGATTGAACCGCCTAAAATAGGGCCCAGAATCGGTCCTACGACAGTGGTCATTGCCCACATGCCCATGGCTTGAGATTGTTTTTCTGGAGGGAAAATACGCATCAGCAAGGTCTGGCTGAGCGGCATAATTGGCCCACCAAATAGCCCCTGTCCAATACGACACATCACCAGCATTTCTAGACTGGTCGATAATCCGCATAAAACCGAAAAAATAGTAAAGCCAATCAAACTGATGATAAACAGCCTGACTGCACCAAAACGTCCCGCCAACCATCCAGTCAATGGAACACAAATCGCTTCGGCAACGGCATACGAGGTAATCACCCATGTGCCTTGTGAACTTGAAACGGCTAAACTGCCAGTAATATGCGGCACTGAAACATTGGCAATGGTCATATCCAATACGACCATAAAGTTCGCCAATGCCAATACAAAAGCCGCAAGGATGAGGCGCCCTCCTTTGAGGTCACCAAATGGTACGTAGTTATTATTCATAAGCCACTACTTCGAAGCGAGGTTAATTTTCGCTTCCATAGATAAGCCCACACGTAAAGGATGCTCGGCTAATTCTTTAGGATCAAGCGCAATTCGCACAGGTAAACGCTGCACCACTTTAATCCAGTTACCTGTGGCATTTTGTGCCGGGATTAAAGCAAATGCTGAACCCGTTCCGCCTGAAAATCCAATCACTGTGCCATGAAACTCAACCTCATCCCCATATAAGTCAGAGGTCAGGACGGCTTTCTGCCCTGCTTTAACTTTGGCCAACTGGCTTTCTTTAAAGTTAGCATCGACATACAATTTTGAAATAGGCACCAACATCATCAACACTGTACCCGGTGCGACACGTTGTCCAACTTGAATATTGCGACGTGCAATTACCCCATCAAACGGCGCTTTAATTTCGGTACGTTCTAAATCAAGGATGGCTTGTTTTAAACGTGCTTGTGCAATCAATACATCTGGCGTCGAGGTTTCATTACTACCACGGATCAATGCTTCATTGGCAGCCAAGGTACTTTGTGCCGCTTTTTGACTGGATTGTGCTTGCGCCAAGCCTGCTTTCGCCAAATCAAAACCGGCTTGTGCATTATTTACCGCACTTTGGGCAGTACTGAGTTCTTCTTTGGAAATTGCCCCAGAAGTACTGAGTTGACTACGGCGTGCCAAGTCATTTTGCGCTTTATTCAGCTCTGCTTGTGCCTTAGCCACCTGTGCTTCTGCACTATGAATGCCGTCATCACTAACAAAAACTTGAGAATTTAAAGCACTGCTATTGGCCTGCGTTTGTTTGTATTGACGTTGTGCTTTCATCAATTCAGCCTGTGCCTGTGCCAACGCAATTTCAGCATCACGTTCATTCACACGTACCAACAAATCACCTTTTTTGACTTGTTGAGTGTCACTGACCATCACATCCAAAACCTGCCCGCTAACCATAGAGGTAATGGATGCGGTTTCTGCACCGACATAAGCATTTTCGGTACTGACGGAGTGATTAAAAAACAAAGTCCATACCGCATATGCAACAGCAGCAATAATGAGTATCAATGCGACAATGCTTAAAGCTTTCTTTCGTTTTGCTTTTAGAGCAGCATCCGAAATTTGTTCATCTGGTTCTGGCAAGGTGTTTTGAGCATCTGTCATGATTATTCCTACATCCAACAGACTTGGTCACCACATATCATAGAGTTGTTTTGATCGAGATAAAACCAACAGCTATAAAGACCATCCATGTGATGCGATGGTGTCGATGAGAAAGTCATTTTTTATTTAATATTGATGGCGCATTTTAATAACAAAAAATCATGATGCGAGAATAAAAATGTAACTCGTCAGTCTTTAAAATGATTTTGGCATTGAATTGTCATTCAATGCCAAATAAATTTTTCAGTTCTATTGATTTTAACTTTACAAGCTTAAAATCAACTTAATATGCATAAGATGCGATTGCGGTTGCAATCGGCTTATCTTCATCATTAACCAAGGTCATCCGCATCGTACAACCCTTACGGCCTAAACGTAACGTTTCAGCACGCGCAATAAAATATTTGCCACGACCCGGTGCCAAATAATCGACGCGCATATCGACAGTCGCCAAACGCGTTACCTTTTTAATGGTATCAGGCAGTTCATCGGCTTCCGCCTTTTTATATAACTCACCCATTGCCGCGATCCCACCAATACTATCTAAAATAGTCGCAGCGACCCCGCCATGCAAAATTTGAAAAGCCACATTACCAATCATAAAAGGCTGCATTTCAATATAGGCTTCAATTTGCCCATCCACCACACGCATCAACATATCGTTGTGTTTAAAGTAAGGCGAGCTATTAAATGCATGACACAATTGTTTGAGGACAACATCTATATCCACTTTTGAACCCAAATGAATACTCCCTGTCCACTTTTTATCTGAATCATTCATAATCTGCTCGAATACCTTAATTTGAGAAATAGCAATTAACTTATGCCCTAAAAGCGAATTCTAGGGCTACAATAGCGCTAGTTTAATACTGATCAATGAGATTGTTATGACTTATACGTTCAATCGTCCTGCATTTCCTGCCACTCGCATGCGTCGAATTCGTAAAAATGATAAATTGCGTTCTATGGTACGTGAAACCCAATTGACGACCGATCATCTCATCTATCCAGTATTCGTACTTCCGGGGCAAAACCAAACTCAAGATATTCCAAGTATGCCCAATGTTCAGCGCCTATCTGCTGATCTGCTGTTAAAAAAATCAGAACGCTTACTGGAACTCGGGGTGTCTAAACTGGCTTTATTTCCAGTCACGCCACAAGAAGATAAAAGCTTAACTGCCGAAGCGGCTTGGCATGAAAATGGTTTAGTGCAAAACACCATTCGTTTACTGAAAAAAGAATTACCGGAAATGGTCATCATCACTGACGGTGCGCTTGACCCTTACACCACGCATGGTCAAGACGGAATTATTGATGACACGGGTTATGTGCTCAATGATGAAACGATTGAATGTTTGATTAAACAAGCCTTAAGTCATGCTGAAGCAGGTGCAGATGTGCTTGCACCAAGTGACATGATGGATGGTCGTATTGGTGCAATTCGTACTGCACTTGAAGCCAATGGTCATATCTATACCAATATCATGGCTTATTCAGCCAAATATGCTTCAAGCTTCTACGGCCCTTTCCGTGATGCCGTCGGTTCATCCAGCAACCTCAAAGGTGGCAACAAATATAACTACCAGATGGACATTGGCAACCGCGCTGAAGCCTTACATGAAATTGCACTGGATATTCAAGAAGGTGCAGACATGGTGATTGTGAAACCGGGTATGCCTTATCTGGACATCGTGCGTGAAGTGAAAGACAATTTTGCTATTCCGACCTTTGTTTATCAAGTCAGCGGTGAATACGCAATGCTGGCGGGTGCGATTCAAAATGGCTGGTTATCGGATGACGTGATTATTGAATCACTGATGAGCTGCCGCCGCGCAGGTGCAGACGGGATCTGGACCTATTTTGCAGAACAAGCTGCGCTTAAACTCAAAGACATGAACTAAGGATAAGTGGCGCAAGCTATGAAAATCGCCATTATTGGAGCAGGTATTAGCGGTCTAATGTCTGCTTTAGAGCTTGTGGAACAAGGATGTTCCGTCATTATTTTCGATCAGCAACATGCAGGTCAAGCCGCTTCATGGGCTGGTGGTGGAATTCTCTCCCCGATGTATCCGTGGCGCTATCCGCACGCGGTGAATCAATTGGCACAATACGGAAAGCCATTGTATTTAGAATGGAATGAAAAATTAAAACCCATTTCAGGCATTGATTTTGAAATTCATGAAACAGGTTTACTGATTTTTGATGAAGCTGATTTTGAAACAGGTTTAAATTACGCCCATCAATTTCAACAACCGATGCAGCACGCTGAATATTTACAAGCAGAACAATTAGCACAAGTGAATCCTTGCATTGATCCAAAATTTCGGCATGCCATGTATTTCCCACAGATTGCCAATGTACGTAATCCACGCTTACTACAATCGATTACCGCTTATTTAAAACAACATCCTCAAGTTGAATTTATTGAACATTGTCCAATTGAACAGTTCAATATTGTAAATGGCAAAGTTCAATCCATTCGTAGTCAAAATAAGCAAATCTATTTCGCAGACCAGTTTGTCATCACGACGGGCGCTTGGTCCAAACATTGGTCTGAACAACTCGACTTAGACATTCCTGTACAGCCTGTACAAGGGCAAATGGTGCTGTTTAAAACCCCTGAAAACTGGTTGCCCACCATGTGTATGAATAAAGTGATGTATTTAATTCCACGTTTAGATGGTCATGTGGTGTGCGGTTCGAGCATGGCAAATTGTGGTTTCGACACCACGCCCACTGCCGCGACCAAACAAACGATTTTAGAGGCATGTTTCGAGATGGTGCCTGAACTGGCAGCGTTTCCAATCGTCAAACAATGGGCCGGCTTAAGACCGAGTTCACCGACAGGTGTGCCTTATATTGGAAAAATGCCCGAGCTTGATAATGTATGGGCAAACTTTGGGCATTTCCGTAATGGTTTATGTATGGGACCTGCATCCGCACGTCTATTAAGACAGCTCATACTAAAACAACCGACCTTGCTTGACCCAACCGCTTTTTGTCCAACAAGACTGACCGCCAACACTTTAACGACTTAACTCGACCCTAAAATATCCTCCAAAGCCAGCTTTAAAGTCGGATATTTAAACTCAAACCCGACCTCTTGCAATGCTTTGGGTTGCACATATTGACCATTTAAAACCAATTGCGATTGCTCACCAAGCAGCGATTGCAAAATAAAAGCCGGTAAACAAAATAGAGGTTTACGTTTGAGTTGCTGCGCGGCAATTTGCGCAAACTGCGCTTGGGTCATTTTTTCTGGACAGACCACATTAAAAGTCTGAGCCGTGGTTTCTTTAGTCATTAAAAATTCAATTGCGCGTAGCACATCTTGAATATGCACCCAAACCACAGGTTGCCGACCATGCCCAATACGCCCCACCATATTCAGTTTAATCGGCAATAACATTTGCGGAAGAATGCCAGCGTTGTTTGCAAAGACAATCCCGAAACGTACGATTTTAGTGTTCTGTAATTTAAAACTTAAAGCGGCATGTTCCCATAACTGACACAGTTCCGACATAAAAATAGATTGTGGCGCAGACTGTTCAGTACAGACTTCTGTCCATTGCTCAGTCGGATCAATGCCGTAATAGCCCACGGCAGAGCCTGAAATAATACGCTTAGGGAAAATCTGTCTTTTTTCTAAGTAACGATAGAGTTGTTGTGTGGTTTCAACCCGACTCTGAATTAACTGTTGTTTTCTTTTGGCTGTCCAACGTGCCTTGCCAATATTTTCACCCGCAAGATTAATCACGTAGTCGATACGATCGGTTTTCAGTTCATCTAGTTGCTGAATCCAAATCAGACTCGGATGACGAGACAGCTTATTTTTCTGTCGAGTCAGGCCAACCACCGCATAATCACGCGCCAATAAATAAGCAATGAGATGCGAACCAATAAAACCACTTGCACCTGTGATCAATACACATGCTTTTTGCATTTCATGATCTCTCTTGTTTCTTCTATCTATAGATCAAGAGCGGTGAAAATTCAAGCATGCAGCATTGATCAACCAAACATTTTTTTCGCCATACGTTGTGCTTGTTTACCATAAAACCAATAGGTTAAGAGATATAGCGGTATCGCAATCAGCAAAATCATCACCAGCACTACACCCATAAATTGTGGATTTTTGAGATATAACAGGAAATTTTGCCAAATATCAGGATCACCTTTGGAAAAAATTAAAATTCCAATGAGCAAAAAGGCAAGGTTATAACCCCAGAAAATCAGACTAAATCCTAAGCTTATTTTTTTCCGCTCTTGATTGCTTGGTGCACGTTGCTGTTGTTTTAAAAACTTATAAAGTACTAAAATCATTGCGGTTAAATATGGTATTACGGTCAAAATACCGCCCATACCAGTAGGCAATAAAGCGGCTAAAACACCGCAGATACAGGTAAAAATAAAGCAGAATAAAAAAAACCATAAAAAATATCGATTTAGTGACACTATGTACCTACGTAAACAACGTTTAGATCACCATTATAAAAAAAAATGAGTTTTTTTTCATTTTATTGTCAACCAATCTGTAAACCCTTGCGTTATATAAGGTAAGAAGTTCATAAACCCGTTAATTTGTACCGGCATCTACAAAATTTTCGGTGAACTTTTCCTAAAGCAATAAAGTTTAAGTTTCAAGTTTTAGTATGGAACAGCAGCCCGAGCTAAAATTTGCAACAGATTTTTTGACCGACGATTTCACATCACTCGAATCGTCGGTCTTTTATTTTCTACAGCTTATTTTTTTAATTTTCATATTCATTTCCAAAGACTTAAAGCAATACCTGATGTATTGCTTCGCTCTAAAAATGATAAAATAACGCGATATGCGGATGAAGCAGAAAACTACTTCATACCAAAAATGAGTTTTAAGCCCAGTAAGGTCATGACCCCGCCTGCAATTCGGTCAAAAATAGCTTTAGACTTTAAATAAACTTTTCTTGGACCTTCAGCCGATAATGCCACTGCCACCAATGAATACCAACCTGCATCGATAAAGAAACATAAAATCGGTAAAACCAGATAAAAATAAGTAGGAATTTCTTTCGGTAACAGCGCAGTAAAAACACTGGCTAAAATAATGGCAATTTTCGGATTACTTAACTGCGTAATTAAACCTAAACGATATGCCTGCGCATGGGTCATAGGCTTTACATCGCCTTCTGCGGTTTGCATCGGTTCTTTGGCATGTTTAATAATTTTATATGCCAGCCAAAGCAAATATAAACCACCACAAATTTTTAAGGCCAAATAAGCCGAAGGCACGGCCAGTAAAACAGCTTGCAGCCCCATGACCGCTAAAAAGCCAAATAAAGCTGCACCCGTACCTGTGCCTAAAGCCGTAAATAATCCATGTTTACGTGAAATCGCAATTGAATTTTTTGCTACATAAATAAACGTTGGCCCGGGGCTGATTGCACCCAGCACCAGCGCCAAAGTAATCGAGCCTAATATCAATAATGATTCCAATGCTTTTGACCTTAAATAATGAGGAAAAATATGTTCGCCAATTCTACGTGTTTTAGATGCTTATTACCCTAATAATTTTATATTTCAGATTAATTGAGCAATGAAACTTTATCTGGATACAAAATAAAATTGCTCCCTGCTTTTATTCATTGCAACATGAGCGACATCTTGTAAATTTAGCGCTAAAAAGTATATCAATTATGAAACTTGCAGAAGCTCTTCTTCTTCGAAATGACTTACAGACCAAACTCGCATCATTACAACAACGGATTAATAATAATGTTTTGGTACAAGAAGGCGATCAACCCAGCGAAGAACCGAATGTCTTATTATCCAATACATTTGCTGTCAATATTGAATTACATGATCTGATTAAACGGATTCATAGTACCAATGCTCAAGCAAAAAGCATCAATGGAAGCTCTTTGCTTGAGGTTTTAAATGCACGTGATCGATTGATTAGCCAACATCGTATTGTGCAACAAGCGATTGATAATTCACGTCGTGAAAATGCGCGTTATAGTTCAAGCGAAATACGCTGGGTTAAAGTTATATCGGTGAGCGAATTACAAAAGCAAGCCGATGAGATCAGCGCTAAACTTCGTCAAAATAATTTAGAGATTCAAGCGTCGAATTGGCAAATTGATCTCATTTAACCGCTTTGTAAATGGTGATTGGTTCAATCACGATTTACACCACAGTTCGGGCATATTGGGCGAGTACAAGACCTTTTTATACAGTTTGTAAGGTTTTAAATAAGACAAACTGTTTGCAAGAAGTAAAACGTCTACTTCAAATTTTCACACATCTGGCGTAGCACACTGCATCTTTTACTTCTTACACATCACCCTGCACTACCATGTACTGACAATATGCCCCCTTATTTTTCTTTATTACATCACTGCTGAGCGACAGGTTTCATTTCGCGAGCATTCAGCTGAGTAAGGCGATAATCCTGATCATGAATCGGCATACCACCAATAATCATGGTACGTACCTCGGTTTTTGGCTTGTTATAATCATTTTTTGCATCACAAGCCGTGACTAAAGCCAACAAGCAAATAGATAACACAATGGATAGCTTTTTCATTACATATCCTCTTTTTTCATAATTGTTATATCGTTAGCTTAGCACTAATGCACATTTTGTGATCTTTTTTTTATAATTTATATTCAAACACTTAAGATATTCTTACAAATAAAGATGATTTAAAATCTTTACAACCGTATTCGCCCGCACAAGATGAACATTGAACTCGCTAATTTTACAGCTTTAATTTTATTACCTTCTAAAACTACGGGTACAATACTGTTGAACTTATTGATTTAGATTCAGCCATGTTCGACAGTATTGCCCAAACCATTGCTTATCAAAAATTACCGCTGGATGCCTCCGTCAGTCTAAGCATTAAACGGCTGGATCAAATTCATCCGCAAATTTCGGGCAATAAATTTTTTAAACTGAAATACAACTTTCTAGAAGTACAAAAACAAGGCTTTGATAAAGTGCTAACCTTTGGTGGAGCTTATTCCAATCATATTGCTGCCACCGCCTATGCAGCACATCTATTTGGTCTAAAAAGTGTTGGAATCATTCGCGGTGAAGAACTGAGTCATAAAGCACTTAATCCAACATTAAGCACGGCGCAACACTTCGGCATGCAACTGCATTTTGTTTCACGCCAGCAGTATCGACAAAAAGATCAGCCTGAATATCAATCAGAATTAAAACAACAATTTCCTGAGCATTACATCATTCCTGAAGGTGGAAGCAATGCGCTTGCGATCCAAGGCTGTCGGGAAATATTAAGCGAACATGATCGACAAAATTATGATCTGATTTGCTGTGCAGTTGGAACAGGTGGCACGATTTCAGGACTGATTGAAGCAAGTGCAGCACATCAAACTATTTTAGGTTTTTCTGCATTAAAAGGTGATTTTCTATCTTCTGATGTTGCCCAATATACGGTCAAAAAAAACTGGAACATCACTGATGATTATTGTTTTGGTGGTTATGCCAAAGCACCAACAGAACTTATGCAATTTATCGAAAAATTTGAACAGGATTTTACCATTCCTTTGGAACAGGTCTATACCGGAAAAATGCTCTACGGTATTTTTGATTTAATTCAAAAAAAATATTTTCCCCCAAATACAAGAATTCTGATCATTCATAGTGGTGGTTTACAAGGCAAAACGCTCAAATAAGATCAAACCTGAAATTGAGCGCAAAATTGTCTATAATGCCCTGCTTTTATCTCCCGTGAGTTTTTCATGTCTTCAAATCAATATGATGTCATTGTTTTAGGTGCAGGTGCGTCAGGTTTGATGACTGCTTATATGGCTGCCGAACGCGGTCGTAAAGTTCTGGTGCTTGAAAAAGCCAATAAAGTGGGCAAAAAAATTCTGATGTCTGGTGGGGGTAAATGTAACTTCACCAACCTGTATGTCGAACCTGAAAATTTTATTTCACATAATCCACATTTTGTGATTTCTGCCCTCACCCGCTATACCAATTGGGACTTTATTGCTTTGGTCTGCCAACATGGTATTGCATATGAAGAACGCAAGCATGGGCAGCTTTTTACTCTTAATGGTGCCAAAGAAATTTTAGCCATGCTGTTAGCTGAATGCGATAAAACAGGCTTAGTCGAAATTAAAACCAATTGTGAAGTCAAAGCGGTGACCTCAATTGCCGATCAAGGTTTTCAAGTCGCAACCACGCTCGGTCATTTCCAAGCTGAATCAGTGGTGGTTGCATCAGGCGGTTTATCTGTTCCGACCTTAGGCGGTTCAGGCATTGGTTATGACATCGCCAAACAGTTTGGACATCATATACACCAAACGCGTGCTGGCTTAGTTCCTTTTACCTTTTCCGATCAGTTTAAAGAAGTCACCACACGTTTAAGTGGCAATGCTGTCGATGCAACTTTATCCAATGACCTAAACAGCTTTACCGAAGCCTTGTTATTTACCCATCGTGGTTTAAGTGGGCCAAGTTCTTTGCAACTTTCGAACTATTGGGATGTCGGTCAAAGCTTTAAAATTAACTTCCTGCCTTATCTGGATTTAATCGACTTCTTGAAAGCGAAAAAACAAAGCCAACCAAAAGTTTTGTTGCGTACTTTATTGATTGAACATTTACCGAAAAGTGTCGTTTTAGAATTACAAACCCTGATTTGGGCTGAATCAGCCGATATGGCGATTGGTAATTTAAGCGATGATAAATTAGAACAGATCGCCAATCGTTTACATGCTTTTGACGTCAAACCATCAGGAACTGAAGGTTATCGCACTGCGGAAGTGACTTTGGGCGGTGTGGATACCACAGAAGTATCTTCTAAAACCATGGAAAGTAAAAAGCAAAAAGGCTTGTACTTTGTCGGTGAGATTTTAGATGTTTCAGGACATTTAGGCGGGTTTAATTTTCAATGGGCATGGTCATCTGCACATGCCGCATCGCAATATGTTTAATTAATACGAAATTATTCCAAACTAAATTATTCTAAATAATCAGTACGCAATAAATCGACCTGTTTAGCCTGCTGTAAGCGAGCAATGGTGATCTCCATTTTTACCATTGCTTCTGCTGCATTAGAAGATTTATTGGTATCTAGCATCATCGAAAATGACTTTAAAACTTTATTCAATAACATAATATTTCCCCTTTATTATTGCTAATCATTCATCCAAGTATGATTTATAAATATTTCATTCACATTAATCTAAATGTTTATTTTTTATGAAATAGTCATTTATAAATAGCATAAAAAATTAAAAAAACAATCATTTATTCACTATTTTCTTTCATCTTTAGTATCTAGTGATTTATTTACTGCATCATCGTGTTCTATCTGATCCGTTGTTTGCTTAGGTTGAGCAAAGACAAATTTATATGCACTGATAAAGAATCCTACGGTAATTCCTGCAATGACAATTGGCGCTATAAATTTATTCGGTTGTTTTTTTGACATCACCATTTCCTCAATTGAGCATAAAATCAAGGATCGACCACAACAAGGTGATCGATCTTGAGCAAAATTTAAGTCTTATTTCGGATCATCTTTGGGATGAAGATCAATATCTGCTTCTGCCTCTCCTGTAGAGCCAAAAGGTTTGTTTAAGGGTTTTTGTGCTGGATCTACATCTGCTTGTGTCGGTGGAACATCTGCTCTTTGGTATTCATCTGCCACCACACTTGAATCGACTTGTTCTGTCAAAGGTGCAATGTGCTCCTCTTGTACCGATGCATCATGTAATGGGTTAGGTTTGCAGGCTTGTTTTTTCGCTTTATCCATTAAATCTGAAAGTAAACGCTCCGCAGGTTGACGACCGCCTAAACCAAAAGCCAGAGCAAACGCGACTGCAACTGCGCCTAGCGTTAAACCAAATGCCAAATTAACAATCGAATCGGCAATACCCATGGCACGTAAGCCCATCGCCACCACTAAGCCCATAATCAATATACGCACTAAATTGGCTAACCAGCGTGAACTATTATATTCACCACGCCCAATGACTTTCGCCACCAAATTGGCAAGCCAAAAGCCGACCAATAAAATGACAGCACCCAATAAAATATCGGCACCGAATTGGATAAACATGGAAATCAGTCCACTGACTTGTCCAAAGCCCAGTCGATTTGCCGCTTCGGAAACAGCAAACAGCATGGTAAAGAAGACAATCAAGTAACCAACAATGCAAGACACTTTGGTGGTGCCCAAAAAGCGCTGTACATCTAACTTAGCGGGTATTTCATCGACACCTGTTCCAGCAATCACTTCGACCACCAAATTGGCAACAAAGCGTGAAACCACATAAGCCAAAATTAAAATCAGCCCTGCCGCAATAATATGCGGTATTGCATTCATAATTTCATACAACATCGCTGTAGCGGGTTGAGAAATGGCTTCTATGCCTAAAGCTTCAAATGCAATAATCAATGCGGTAATAATGACCATTGCAAAGACAAATGAACCGAGCACTTGCGGCAAATTGGAGTTTTTAAATAGACCAATTTTCTGTGCTTGTTGTTGTAAATTTAAACTATTCACCAAACCTTCAATAATACCGCGTACAATTTTTGCCAAGATATAACCGACAAAAATAATAACAGCAGCAATAAAAATATTGGGTAAGAATGAAACCATTTCACCCAGCATATTTTGGATGGGGAACAACAATCCATTTAAACCTAAAATAGATAAAACAATTGGCAGGAATAACAACAAAATCAGCCAATACACAATATTGCTAATATTTTGGCTAATTGGACTAACACCCACATCCGCACTGAGTTTTTCATCCAGTTGTGTTCGATCAAGTAACTTTTGCAAGCCGACTTTAACCAAATTCGCCACAATCCAACCAATAAACCCAACAGCCAAAGCCGCTAAAAGTTGAGGAATAAAGAGCAGGAACTGTTGAATCATATTACTAAATGGACCACTAACACTGGTGAGATTCAGCACATTTAATGCACCAATCACAGCAATGATCATCACCAGCCAAAACACCACACGTGAGACAATACTTTCTATATTGGAACGATGTCCAGTCGCAGTGGAAAGTTTTTGATTTGTTCCCAATTTTTCTAAAACTTTCTTTACACCTGCTGCAATAACCAATGCAACAATCCAACCAATCAATAAAATAGCAACAGCCGCTAAAATGGGATGAAATTGATTCCAATAATACATGGCATCAAACTCTGCACCTCTAGGACCTCCAGAAAAATATTCATTCATGTTGTCATTTCCTCTTGTTATTACTTATTGAAGTCTTACTGTGTAAAAAGCATGCGGTTCTCTTGAGTGAACTCCACCTAAAATAATGCCATTCAAAACACATTAGGTTTTGATCGTTTTTTAATCAACACTAACCATCACAAATACAACAAAATGGCACATTAGATTGCAAAAAGCCCCAGTCTTTGCAGATTAGGGCTTGAATAAAAAGATAAATTAAATGGTCAGTCAGTTAATAGCCTTTTGCGCTATCCTTATCGCTACCTGTGGTTGTATTGTTTGGAGTTGCAGGCTGAGTAGAAGCATTAGGAGCTGCATCAGTGGCCGATGGCGCTCTATCTGCAAACATATAGGCAAGTAATGCAATAAAGAAAATACCAATAAGAATTAAAATATATACAGGTACTCTTTTCTTGTGCGTTTTTTCTTCTGCACTAATGACATGAGGTGGTTTATTAAAATCATGTGTCATAAATTTTCCCCTCTATTTTTAAATATTCTCCCTCGTAATTTTATGCTAACAACAATTATTGCGCTGTTGTGTATAAAAGCATAGTGAGATGGTGAATACATGTAAATTTGTAAAGGGATGCAAAAACAGAAACCCTCATCGCGTTTAAGAAACGGATTTAAAAAATACTTTCAGCTTGTACTCTAAGAAAAATAAATCAAGCAAAGGCTGATCTTTTATAAGGAATAAAAATGAACAATGCTTTTGCTGCTGAAAAAGCGAAAATGAGCTATAATTATGCACCTTGTTTTTCATGCTGCTTAACTTTATGGCGTATCGTCAACAATCTGTAACGCTTGATTTGGACACTGATGTCACTCATCAATGTTGCTTGCATTACACTCGTGATGAACATCTAATTGGTATTATTGAATTTAACAAACCAAGCTACGTGCTTAAATGGGGTGACTTGGAATATTTTCGCCGCCGTACTGAAGAATTTTCAGTGATGCCTTTTCCCGAATGCATCAATGCAATGGTGATTGATATTCGTAATATTGCCCCTTTTTTAGACAATGAAGTCCCGATCATCCCTTGGCGCTTATTAGAAGAAGAATGTCCAATTCGTTTGGTTGTTCCACAAGATCGTCTTGAACATTATTCAGGATTATTTGAACCGACATGGCTCACAGCCGATGTCGAAACGGCTATTCAAGAAATCCGTGAATATATCGATATGTTCGTGCATTAAAAAATGAATAAAAAAATCCCTCATAAGTAGAAAATGCCAGTCAGTTAAGAAATTGACTGGCATTTTATTTTTAAATTCATAATGTTATTCGATACACGGAAACGTCATCCGCAACTGTTTGAGGCAAAACTATTTTAAAAAGTAAGGTTTCTGCGATTTATTAATCAATAAAAGGGATTTGACGAGTTTTGCGGATGACAAATGTTTTTGGTTCTTTTGGCGTAACAAAAGAACGAACGAGCTCCAAATACCTGATCCAAAACGGTAAGACTCCGTCATGAATAACTAAAAACTAAGGACTTTATTTCTAAAACCCTTAACTGAATGGCATTACTCATAAGTAGAGGGATTTTTTTTGATCAAGCTTTTACCAATAATTTTCAACAGCAATATTGCCTTCACCACGTCGATTCATTATTAAACCACGTGCTTTCAAGGCTTCTTTGGTGTCTTCCACCATTTGTGGATTACCACACAGCATTATATGGCTGGTTTCTGCATTTAACGCTAATCCAACTGCTTTTTCTAACTCACCATTTTCAATCAGCACAGGTAGACGATCATGTAATGCTGCATTCGGATCACGGGTGATAATCGGCACAAATTTAAAACCGCTATGCCCTTCACCAAAAGTTGCTGCAATTTCCTCAATACGTGTGGCATAAGCCAGTTCGGACGCGGTACGGACACTATAAACCAAATTGATTTTTTTATATTTTGACCACGTGTCAAAATCTTGCAGCATGGAAATAAAAGGGGCTAAACCTGTACCTGTCGCCAATAACCATAAATCATGCGGTAAAGGCAATTGATAACGTGCCAGTGTTAAAAATCCATATGGAATTTTTTCTAAGTACAGTTCATCGCCAACCTGTAAGTGCTGTAAATTCGAGGTGAATGCACCTTCAGGCACGACAATTGAAAAGAATTCCAAGGTTTCATCGAAAGGTGATGACACCACGGAATAAGCCCGAACCACCAGTTCATCTCCCACTTTTAAACCAATACGCGCAAACTGCCCTGCGGTAAATTTAAAATGTGCAGGTCGTGTCATGGTAAAACTGAATAAGGTATTGGTCCAACGATGTATAGATAAGACTTTTTCTAAGCTAAATTTTTCAATTGACATGATTTCAACGTGGCATGAAAGACTGCGCTCATGGTAGCATGCCAACATAATTTATTAATATTTTTTAAATGTTAAGGCTCTATTCATGCGCATGACTTTACGCCAGTTGGCTGTTTTTGTAGCGGTCGCTCAAGAAGGCACAGTAACCAAAGCCAGTGATGCCGTAAAACTCACTCAAAGTGCTGCAAGTATGGCTTTAGCAGACTTAGAAGATGGCTTAGGTGCTCCACTGTTTGACCGCTTGGGTAAGCGCCTACAACTCAATGACTTAGGGCGTTTTTTACTGCCACAGGCTTTAGAGATTCTAGGGCGTTGTGATGCTTTTGAACAAGCCGCTAAAGGCGAGTTACAAAGCATCGACTTAAGACTAGGTGCAACACTGACCATCAGTGATTACCTGATGCCTGATCTGATGGCAGACTTCTTACAGGTTCAACCGCAAGCACATTTGCAACTTCAAGTCGGCAATACCCGCCAAATGATTGAAGCGGTGAATCAATTTCAGTTGGATTTAGCACTGATTGAAGGTTCATGCCATTTACCGCAATTGCAATGTATTCACTGGCGCGATGATGAACTTGCGGTGTGTTGTTCGCCTAATCATCCACTGGCACAACTCGGACGTCCACTGACCCCTGCTGACTTTGAATCTGTGGCTATACAGTGGATTTTACGTGAAGAAGGTTCAGGTACGCGTGAAGTTTTTGATAATGCGATTCTGAAAGATTTACCCGATGCCAATATCCGTTTAACCCTAGGTCATAATGAAGCGATTCTGAAAATTGTCGCAGGGGGTATTGGGATGTCTTGTATTTCTAAACTTGCCATTGAGCCTTTACTTGAAAAAGGTCAGTTGGTCATTTTAGAAACACCGTTCTGGCAACTTACTCGTCCTTTATTTATGTTAGTTCATCGCCAAAAATACCAAGGGCCGGGTTTAAAAGCTTTTATGAAATTCTGCGAAAAATAAAAATTTTTGATTATAAAAAAAGCGCCTAGAGGGCGCTTTTTTTACCATCGCTTTTTAAATTGCTCTTCACATGGTTCCCCATCACCATCTCCATCCATTAATGTACCAGGACAGTGATTGATAAAATATACAGCCTCATCATAAGAATGCATTTCGGAGCAGTGCTTTCGACCATCACAAGTAAATATCTGAGCATTATCCATAACTTTCATTGTTTTCGTAGCATGAGCAGGTTGTTTACGTAAAGTTTCTCTTTGATATATTCCTGAGATTAAAGGAATGAAAATAGCACTAAATATTCCGACGATTACAAATCCTACGATAAGATTTATAAAATTAAATCCACGATTCTTTTTTTCTTTTCGATTAAAACGTTGCTCATGCTGCTTTTGATTGACTCTTGCTCGACTTTGCGGCGTATGCGTAACCGACTCAATTTTGATCTCTAAACGAACGATATTATCGGCTTTGAGTTTTCCACGCTCTTCCACAACTCTAAACTTTAACTGTTCACCAATTTTAGGTGGCAGATTTTTATTTGGAAAATCTTTAATATGAAAAAATAAATCTTTTCTCTGCCCTTCAATCTCAATAAAACCAAAACCGCGTTCCTCATTATAAGTTTTGATTTTCCCCTCTTGAAACATAATAAACTCTTCATTTTTATATGGACTATATTGTAATAAAAAAGAGGCTAAAAAGCCTCTTTTATGATCAAATTCAAAAGCAAATTGCAAGAATGAAAATCAAAGCAATCAGCGTCTTAAATTGGACAATAATGCTGATGTAATCGACTTATTATGTGTAGATACTTTTGATTTTTTTGCTTTCGCAGATGTGTCTTCAACACGTTCTATACGAACCGCTTTAAACTTTTCGCCATTTTCAACAGCCACGAATTTCACACGTTCATTACGTTTAGGCTCACCTTCTGCCGCAGGGAAATCTGAAATGTGGAAGAATACATCCCCTTCAGGTGTACCAATAAAACCAAAGCCTTTTTCAGGGTCGTACTGTTTGATCTTGCCCTGTTGTAATTCATCTTTCATGCTGCTGCCCTATTCTAAAAATGCCATATATACAGTATATAAAAAAGAGGCTTTTAAAGCCTCCTTTCTGATCAAATTCAAAAATTAATCTTTTTGTACAGAACCGAAAATTTTATCGCCAGCGTCACCCAAACCCGGAACGATATAACCATGTTCATTCAAGCCATCATCAATTGATGCAGTAAAGATAATGACATCAGGATGCGCAGTTTCGACACGTTTAATGCCTTCAGGTGCAGCAACCAATACCATTACACGAATATCTTTACAGCCGCTCGCTTTTAATACATCAATCGCGGCAACCAGTGATGAACCTGTTGCTAACATTGGATCGATAATCATCGCAAGACGGTTTTGTACATCTGGAACCAATTTTTTATAGTATGTACGTGCTTCTAATGTTTTTTCGTCACGCTCTAAGCCCAAAACAGATACTTTTGCACTTGGAATCAAGTTTAAGAAACCATCTAACATGCCAATACCGGCACGTAAAATGGGTACAACAGTAATCTTTTTACCCACAATACGGTCGACAGTCACTTTACCATTCCAACCATCAATTTCATGGTCACATACGGGTAAATCTTTAGTGGCTTCATAAGTCAGAAGCATGGTGACTTCTTGTGCTAATTCGCGGAAATTTTTTGTACTAATGTCTGCACGGCGTAGCAAACCAAGTTTATGTCGAATAAGCGGATGTCGGATTTCATGAATAGCCACGGGAGAACACCTAAAAGATGAAATAAAAATTACTCCTAGTATAAATGTTTTTTATAGTGCTTATAAACTAAAAAGCCCCCTAAGTAAGGAGGCTTTTTAATAAAAAATAATCTTTTTTTTAGATTACTGTTGCGAGAGCATAAAATGTAATGGAGATAAAATTTCTGCTTGAAGCGCTAATTTAATGATTGGATCTGGATAAATACCGATCACCAATACCGCCAATGCAGCAGCAAGCACCATAATACCGCCCACTTTTTGACCCCAATGTTTATCAGCATCAATACGTGGTATTTCTGGTGCAGTCATATACATCACAATCATGACACGAAGGTAATAGTACAAACCAATACCTGAACCCACCACGATCATTGCCGCAAGGAACCAATGTTGCGTTGTAACCGCAGCCATTACTACCAAGAACTTACCAATGAAGCCCGCAGTCAATGGAATACCCGCAAGAGACAGCATCATCACTGTCAACGTTGCAGTCAATACTGGACGACGCCAGAACAAACCACGGTAATCCGCTAAACTTTGTGCTTCATCCGCATTATTATACGGACTCGACATTAAGGCTACAGCACCGAAAGCACCGATGGTTGTAAGTACATAAGTAATCACATACACCGTTACGTTACCAAGGCTTGCATAAGTCATGCTGATTAAACCAATCAACAAATAACCAAAATGTGCAATTGAAGAGTAACCCAAAATACGTTTCAAGTTGACTTGACGTACTGCAAGGAAGTTACCCACCAAGATTGAAAGCACCGCAAGAATCGTGATGATGGTTACGATGGAATCGACCAAGATTGCACCTGACGTTAATAAATAACGTACAAACAAACCAATGGTTGCCACTTTAGCCGCAGTCGCAAGGAATGTTGCGATTGGCGCTGGTGCACCGGCATAAACGTCTGGCGTCCATTTATGAAATGGCGCAAGAGACAATTTAAATGCTACGGCAAAGATGATTAAGCCTAAACCTAAAACCACCATTGGTTGGTGAATCGCTTGCATTAACGCTTGAACGTTGTCATAGAAAGACAATGAACCAGTATAAGCATAGATATATGCCATGCCCATCAACAACATTGCCGAAGCAGTGGCTGAAAGCACAAGGTATTTAATACCCGCTTCTAAAGATTGCGAACGTTGATGCGTATATGCCAACAAACCGTATACAGGAATCGACATTAACTCAAGGCTAATGAAGAACGATGCATAGTGAGAGCTTGAAACCATTAACATCGCACCCGCAACCGAACACAACATTAAGATGTAAAGTTCTTCACGGTTATCGTTATAGCTTTCAATATAAGCATGCGACAAGGTACAGCAAGCAAGTGCCGCAACTAAAATGACCAATTGATAAAGCAAGCTAAATGGATCAACCATAAACATGCCCATCACGTTCGCCGGTGCAAAAGCACCACCGAACATGGCCAACAGAATATAAGCCGCAGCAAGGTTTAAACCCACCACAGATGCTGTTGCAATTAAATCGTGGTTACGTTTAATTGAAGTGAGAATCATCACAATGACCGCAGTTAAAGCTACGATCATCACAGGAGCTAATGGCATAAGTTCAGAAAATGACATTGTGAAGTTCATGCTTATTGGATCTCCACATTTTCGAGTTGAGTGGTTGCGTGTTGCACAACCTCAACCGTCTCTTGAACTGGGATATAGCTATTTGCCAACCACGCCATGCTTGAATTTGAAATATCAAGGAAGCTTTGTGGGAAAATACCAAGCCAAAGTAGACCAAACGCACAAATGAGCAAAATAACAATTTCACGTGCATTTAAGTCTTTCAATGGGTTTGTATAATGCTGTTTTTGCTCTTCATTTGGCGTACCAAACAAGGCTTTATGAATCAGGATTAAGCCGTAAAGACCTGCCATAACCAAACTGATTGCAGCCAAAATGGTAAAGATTGGGAATTTACCGAATGAACCCATCAAAATGAGGAATTCACCAATAAAGTTACCTAAACCTGGAATACCCACAAGCGCAGCGACAAAGAACATGAGGAAGAATGAAAGGTATTGGAATTGACCACGAATACCGCCCATTTGACGTAAGTCACGTGTATGTAAACGTTCGTACACTTGACCACACATAATGAACAATGCAGCAGAGGATAAACCATGTGCCAACATCATAATCATTAAGCCTTGGAACGTCAGAATATTACCTGCGTAAAGCGCAAGTAAAACAAAGCCCATGTGCGAAATAGAAGTGTAAGCAAGTAAGCGTTTCATATCGGTTTGTTGGAAAGCACACCAAGCACCGTAGAACACACCAATTAAACCTAAGATGATCGCGATGTCTGCAAATTGTGCAGAAGCCGCTGGGAAGAACGGAATAACAAAACGCAGTAAACCGTATGCAGCAGTCTTAATCAAGATACCCGCTAAGTCAACAGAACCGGCTGTTGGTGCTTGAGCATGTGCATCTGGTAACCAGCCATGCAATGGAAACACTGGAAGTTTCACAGCGAAACCAATGAACATACAAATCATCAAGGCATAGGCCACTGATGGTAATTGCGCATCAAGCGTATTCGCTACACCTAACAAGTAGTTGTAATCGAATCCAATCATGCCTGTCATCATGTAACCATAAACCACAAGGCCTAGGATACCGATCAGCATGATTAAACCAGCGACTTGGGTATAGATAAAGAATTTGGTTGCAGCATAAACACGAGATTTACCATCTGCGCCTTTATGACCCCAAAGTGCAATCAAGAAATAGATTGGAACCAGCATCATCTCCCAGAAGAAGAAGAACAAGAACAAATCAATCGCTAAGAATACACCGATCACCCCACCTAACGACCATAAAAGGTTTAGGTGGAAGAAGCCAACATTCTTTTGAATTTCACCCCATGAACAGCCCACTGCAAGTACACCCAGTAATGCAGTCAAGCCAACCATAAGCAGTGAAAGACCATCCACCGCTAAGTGAATGTTAATGCCAAGAGTTTGAATCCAAGGCACCATGAATTCGGCAGACCAAGTCGGAACTTTAGCGCCTAATTCATATGTAAATGTACCTGTTTGCCAAAGCGCGATCGTTAAGCCCAAAGTAATGAGCATACCGAATAATGCGATATAGCGTGGTAAATACTGGTCAAATTTATCAACCAACCAGCAAATAAAACCTGCAATGAACGGTACGAGGATCAGCGCGGGTAAAATCCAATTGTTTGTGATTTCCATCTTATTTCCCCACGACCTGAATCACGATCAAGATCATCAGTAATACTACGACACCAAGTGACATACTTGATGCGTATTCACGCAATGAACCTGTTTGACGCGAGCTTGTGAAGCTATGACCACTTTTAACAATGGCAGGAAGCACTAACCACAAACCATCAATCGGATCACGACCTAGAATTTTCGCAATCAGCAAATATGGTTTCACAAATACGATGTTATACAAGGCATCGAAACCAAGTGCATTACGGCAGATATTGACCAGACCAGCGCCAAATGAAGTTTGAGCAAAACCTTTCACTGCATTATAAGCAAATACAAATAAGATGATGCCAACCACAAGACCGGCTAGTGCAATCCCGACTGCTGTATGCTCTGCACCATGTACCCCTGCTTCAAGCGCTTCTGGAATAATAAACGCTGGAATTTTTGCAGCGTTGAGAATCGCTTCAACGGGTGCTTTTAAGAAGTACGCTAAACCTGTTGAAAGTACCGCCAAAATCGCCAAAGGAGCCCAATAGGTTGCGCCTTTGATTGCATGATATGGCGTATTTTCTTTACCAAAGAATACAACCCAAATTAAACGGAATGTATAAATTGAGGTTAAGAATGCACCTGCAACACCAGTCCAGTATAAGCAGTTATATACAGGAAGATTTGCAATGTGACTTTGCGCCCAAACTGCGCCAAGAATGGCATCTTTTGAGAAGAAACCAACGGTTAAGAATGGAATCGCTGCCAATGCACCGCCACCAATGGCGAAGCAGGCAAACAAGAATTTGTTATGTTTAAACAAGCCACCCATTTTGAAGATGTTTTGTTCGTGATGGTAAGCCAGAATCACCGCACCTGAAGAAAGGAATAATAACGCTTTAAAGAATGCGTGAGCAAGCATGTGGAACAAACCTGCTTGGTAAGCTTCAGCACCAACAGCCATAAACATATAACCCAGCTGACTCATGGTTGAGTAAGCCAAAATACGTTTGATGTCTGTTTGAACCAATGCAGCAAAACCAGCCACAATCAATGTTACCGCACCCGTGATTGAGATAAACATCATCACTTCAGGGGTCATTTCAAACACAGAGAACATACGGCAGCACAGATAAATACCTGCTGTTACCATTGTTGCAGCATGGATTAATGCAGAAACAGGTGTAGGACCTGCCATCGCATCAGCCAGCCATGTTTGTAATGGAATTTGTGCAGATTTACCTGCCGCACCTAAGAACAACATTAAAGATGTCCAGATTGCCAGTGAATGATCACCCGCTAATACTTGAGGTGCATTGGCAACGATTGTGCCAATATGCAAAGTACCAAATTGTTGATAAAGCAAAAACAATGCGATCAGCAAGAATACGTCACCGACACGCGTTACAGTAAATGCTTTGATTGCTGCAAAACCATTTTCAGGGTTTTGGTAGTAGTAACCAATCAACAAGTATGAACACAGACCTACGCCTTCCCAACCCAAGAACAATAACGCTAAGTTATCGCCCAAGACCAATAACAACATGCTTGCTACAAACAGGTTGAAATAAGAGAAGAAACGCGCGAAGTCTTCTTCACCACGCATGTACCATGATGCAAAGATGTGGATAAGGAAACCCACACCCGTCACCATACCCATCATGAGTAATGATAAACCATCTAAATGTAAGCTCATGCCCGGTGCAAAACCACCGACATTGAACCAAGTCCACAGATGTTGGACTTGTGCCACTGAGCCATTTGCAACAAAGCCCATGCCAGCTATCAATGCAAATAAAGCAGATAAACCGACTGAACCGACCCCAATCATGGCTGCAACATTTTCAGGAAGCTTGTTACGCCCTGCCGCTAAAAGGATAAAACCAATGAGCGGAAATAATACTGTTAAATATAAATAACTCATCCGCGCATCTCACTAGCAGCATCCACATCCAAATGATGGAAGCGATGGTAGAACTGAAGGACGATCGCAAGACCAATACATGCCTCAGCAGCAGCAAGGGTTAA
The DNA here is from genome assembly GCF_000367925.1 of Acinetobacter bohemicus ANC 3994. Taxonomy (GTDB): domain Bacteria; phylum Pseudomonadota; class Gammaproteobacteria; order Pseudomonadales; family Moraxellaceae; genus Acinetobacter; species Acinetobacter bohemicus. The sequence continues at coordinate 95,275 of NZ_KB849176.1, read as the reverse complement.
AATCAAGATAAACATAATTTGTCCATCTGGTTGTAACCAAGCACTACCCGCTAAAACAAACGCAAGTGCAGCTGCGTTCATCATAATTTCAAGGCTCATTAACATAAATAAGAGGTTGCGTCGCACCATTACACCGTAAAAACCAAGTGCAAAAAGAATGGTCGCAACGATCAAACCATGTTCTAAAGGGATGTTGCCCATTATTCTTTTTCCTTTTCTGCACTTGGTTCACGTTTGCCTAAATGGAATGCTGCAACAAGGGCTGCAAGCAATAACATCGCGGCAACTTCTACCAATAGTAAATAGTGAGTAAAGAGCGCTTGACCAACTGCTTTAGGTCCAATCACTTCTGTGCCCATCACAGGACCAGCCGTGGTGTAATCTGAACCAAGCATCCATACAAGCACGAGGCCCATCAGGAAACTCATTAACGCTGGATACGCCCATGCAGATGAAGTGAGCCACTTACGTTCTTGCTCAACAGTATGTTGACCCAGATTCAGCATCATCACCACAAACACGAACAACACCATGATCGCACCTGCATAAACAATAATTTCAAGCGCACCAGCAAATGGTGCACCCACGATCATAAACATTCCTGCCACGGCAAGAAGTGATACGATCAAGCTCAGCAATGCATGTACAGGATTCGCATTGGTAACAACACGAACCGTAGAGATAATGGCCACAAGTGCCATCAAATAAAATGGCCACATCATGGTAATAAGCTCCGTACGTCAACAGGCGCACTTTCACGTTGTGCTTGACCTTTATCTTTACCTGTAACAGCCATACCCGTTACACGGTAGAAGTTATAGTCAGGATATTTACCAGGACCTGAAATGAGTAAGTTTTCTTTCTCATAAACCAAATCTTGACGAACGTATTCACCTAACTCGAAGTCAGGTGTCATCTGAATTGCAGTCGTTGGACATGCTTCTTCGCACATACCGCAGAAAATACAACGCGAGAAGTTGATACGGAAAAACTCCGGATACCAACGACCATCTTCTTTTTCAGCTTTTTGTAAAGAGATACAACCGACAGGACATGCAACCGCACATAGGTTACATGCAACGCAGCGCTCTTCACCATCTGGATCACGAGTCAATACAATACGACCACGGAAACGCGGCGGAACAATTTGTTCAGCTGGCACTTCTGGATATAAAATGGTGTCACGTTTACGTGTCACGTGGCTAAAAACCATCCACAATGAACGTACAATTGACCCGAATCCAGCTAGAATTTTATACATTTTGTACTCCTTGCTGTCCTAGGCCTGATTCATCAGAATCACAGCACCAGTCACCAACAAGTTGACCAACGCCAATGGCAAACAAATCTTCCAACCAAAGTTCATCACTTGGTCATAACGTGGACGCATTAACGAGCCACGAGCCAAGACAAACATCATTACAAAGAATGCTGTTTTAATAATGAACCAGAATACGGGTGGAATAAATGGAATTTCTAAGTTGAATGGTGCGAGCCATCCACCGAAGAATAAAGTAACGATCAGTGCTGAAATAAGAACCACGTTGACATATTCTGCAACGAAGAACATCCCCCACTTCATACCACCGTATTCAACGTGATAACCTTCGGCTAATTCTTGTTCAGCTTCTGGTTGGTCAAATGGGTGACGATGCGTTACCGCAACACCTGCAACCACAAAGATTAAGAAACCTAAGAATTGAGGAATCACAAACCACACATCACGTTGTGCTTCTACAATTTCACGCATGTTGAATGAACCCGCAATTGCGACCACACCCATCAATGAAATACCCAAGAACACTTCATAAGAAATGGTTTGTGCTGCAGAACGTAGACCACCCAATAACGCATATTTGTTATTAGACGCCCAACCACCGAACAATACCGCATAGACTGCAATCCCTGCCATTGCCATAAAGAACAATAAGCCAATGCTCATGTCCGCAACGCCAAGCGTTGGGCTTACAGGAATCACCATGAATGACAGTACCGCAGTTGCCATGGCAACTGCTGGTGCTAAACGGAAAGTCAATTTGTCCGCAAACTTCGGTGTCCAATCCTCTTTGAACATGATTTTCAGCATGTCAGCAACGATTTGGAACATCCCCCCAGGACCAACACGGTTTGGACCGTAACGGTCTTGCCATAATGCAAGTAAACGACGTTCGACGAATGACATCAACGCAGCGACAAGCACCACCACAAGCAAGATCACAATCGCTTGAATAACCGAGTAAGCGATTGGCCAGTTCTCAGCCCAAAGCGGTGTTTGACGTATAATTTCTTGATTCATGAATTACACTCCTACCGCGACGGACACAGGCTCTGCAAGTGAAACCGTTGGTGCAAGACCAATTGGATAACCAATATAACCTGTCGGTAAATATTCAATCACTTGAACTGGAAGACTAATGCTTGCTTCACCTGCTTGCACAGTAATTTTTTGACCATCTTGCACATTTAAACGTGCAGCATCTTGTTCACCTACAGCAAACATCGCGTTTGGAATACGAGATTCCATCGCTGGTGTTTTCACCGTAAATTCACCTGAAGCAAAGATGTGATGCATCGGCACTAAACGGAAGCTTTCTGCATTGGCAACAACAGGCGTTGGTGCAACAAAAGTACGTACAGGACGTTTTTTCAGACGGTCGAATAAACGAATGCCTGAATCACCACCTTTTAAGTGACCACCGACATTGTCTTGGAATTTATTCCAAGCTTGTGGCGAGTTCCAACCCGCAGACCATGCAAATGGCACCAGTGCCGCTGGCGTTTCATTCCCTACATAACCTTCCATAGAGAAGGTTAATGCAGAATCGATATCAATCGGTTGTTTAGGCTCATGCACAGATAACGGCGCACGCATAGAAGTACGACCTGAATAACGACGTGGCTCACGCGCAATTTTCAGACCATGAACACGGTAGCCTGCATCTGGTGCAACATCTTGAATGCCTTCTAATGCTGGAACATTCTTAGCAACAGATTCAATCACGTCGTCTAGTAATGTCCAAGAAATCGCCTTACCTTTCAGACCTGTTTCAAGGGCATGCAACCAGCGCCATGATTCTTTAATCGCCAATTCTGGTTTGTAGTAACTTGGGTCATACACTTGATAGAAACGTTGTGCACGGCCTTCTTGGCTCACTACAGTACCGTCACCTTCGGCAAAACTTGCCGCAGAAAGCACCACAGTGGCTTTCTTCACGGTTTCAGTTTCAGAATGATCAAGCACGATCACATCGTTCGCTTTTGCAAGTGCTGCATCGACTTGAGCGGTTGGTAAACGACGGTATAAGTCATTTTCAACCACGATGATGGCATCATAATCTTGCGCAAATGCTTGCTCTAAACTTTGACCACCAAAAATCGCTAAGCCCATTGAGTTCACTTCAGGAACAGTCAATGTCAAACCTGCATTTGCACCCAAGTTTTGTGCAACTTGCGCGGCCGCTTCCATAATAGAAGCATCTTGCAAACTTGTACCTGAAATGATCAGTGGTTTTTTCGCAGCTTTTAAGGTATCTGCAATGGTTTGCGCAAATGCTTTGGCATCGTCATCTAAACCATTCACCGTTTCGCCTTGCAGTGCCGCAGCAACCGCAAAACCTAAACGTGCGATATCATTTGGAGAAGCAACCACTTCACCCGTTGCAACATCAGAAAGACGCGTTTGCGTTGCCGCCAAAATGTAAATCGGAGATTTTTCATCTTGAGCAATACGTTGCACAGGTTCCGCTAACCACTCTTGCGTACGACGTTCTGCCGCCATTTCTTTGGCTTTGTTTTTCGCAGCTTGGCGAACAGACAATGCCATACGTGGTGCAGTTTGGGTTAAGTCTTCACCTAAGATGAGCACGGCATCATAACTTTCAATTTCACGCATACTTGGGTTGTAAACACCCTCGGTTTGCATGATCGATGCAGCCAACTCAACTAAGTTTTGTTCTTTCTGAGAAAGACCTGTAGAGAAGTTCTCTTGACCCACCAATTCACGTAGTGCGAAGTTTGATTCCAAACTTGCACGTGGTGAACCAATACCCAATACTTTTTTGTCTTGGATATTTGCAATAACTTGATCAAGTGCTTGGTCAACTGAAACAGTTGTTACGTTTGCACCATCACGGAATTGTGGTTGACGCGGACGATCTTCACGGTTCACATAACCTGTACCGAAACGACCTTTATCGCAAAGGAAGTATTGGTTCACGTCACCATTGAAACGGTTTTCGACACGACGCAGTTCACCATAACGTTCACCCGGAGAAATATTACAACCTGACGAACAGCCTTGGCATACGCTTGGCGCATACTGCATGTCCCATTTACGGTTATAACGTTCAGAATGGGTTTTGTCGGTAAATACACCTGTTGGACAGACTTCAGTCAAGTTACCCGAGAATTCAGATTCTAAAGTACCTGATTCTGGACGACCGAAGTAAACACGTGACGCACTTGCATATACGCCAAAGTCCGTACCGCCCGCATAGTCGTTGTAATAACGAACACAACGGTAACATGCGATACAACGGTTCATTTCATGTGAAATGAATGAGCCTAGCTCTTGGTTGTAATGCGTACGTTTGGTAAAACGGTAACGACGACGGTCATGCTGTGTCATCACAGTCATATCTTGTAAATGACAGTGACCACCTTCCTCACACACTGGACAGTCGTGTGGGTGATTGGTCATCAAGAATTCAACAATAGAGGCACGAAAATCTTTCGCTTCTTTGTCTTCAATCGAGATATAGGTATTGTCAGATGCAGGCGTCATACATGACATCACCAAACGTCCACGCGTATCATCAGCGTTTGCATATTGTGTGACGGCACATTGACGGCAAGAACCGACAGAACCTAAGGATGGATGCCAACAAAAATATGGGATGTCGATGCCCAGACTCAAACATGCTTGCAGCAAGTTTTCCGAGCCGTTGACTTCATACGATTTTCCATCGACATGAATTGTAGCCATAGTCGAATTCCTTAAGCTGGTTCTACGTGACTAACTTGAGCAGCAGCATTCACTACTTTTGCTTCAAATTCGCCGCGGAAATATTTGAGTGCACCCATGAGTGGTTCCATTGCACCTGGTGCGTGGGCACAGAAAGTTTTACCAATCCAAAGCTTACGAGTAAGTTCTTGTAAGTGATCGATATCTTCTTTCTTACCTGTGCCATCTTCCAATGCTTTCAGTGCTTTTACCGCCCAAGGTAAACCATCACGACAAGGCGTACAGAAACCACATGACTCACGTGCAAAGAATTCTTCTAAGTTACGGGTTGCTGAAACCATACATTGCGTTTCATCCACGACCATTAACAAACAGGTGCCTAAACGTGAACCTGCCTTCATGATGCTTTCTGCATCCATAGGCAAATCAATGTGTTCAGCCGCCAAGAAGTCAGTCGATGCACCGCCCGGTAACCAAGCTTTCAGTGTTAAGCCATCGCGCATACCGCCGGCATGGTCTTCAATCACTTCACGTGCTGTGGTACCAAATGGAAGCTCCCATAAACCTGGGAATTTTACTTTACCTGATGCACCATAAATTTTAGTGCCCGGATCTTTCGATTTACCCGCAGATAAACCGACATACCATTCAGGACCACGTAAAATAATCGCTGGCAAGTTATTGAAAGTCTCTACGTTGTTGACAATCGTAGGACGACCCCAAGCACCTGCAACTTGTGGAAACGGTGGTTTAGTACGTGGATTTGCACGGCGACCTTCAAGCGAGTTAATCAATGCAGTTTCTTCACCACAAATATAACGACCCGCACCCGTATGCACGTGTAAATCAAAGTTCCAACCAGTACCTAAGATGTTTTCACCCAAGTACCCTTTAGCACGAATTTGCTCTAAAGCTTCATTCAAGAAACCAGCAGCTTCGATGTACTCACCACGGATGAAGATATAACCTTGTGTTGCTTCTAAGGTATAAGCCGCAATCAACATGCCTTCGATCAATTGATGTGGAAGTTTTTCCATCAACAAACGGTCTTTAAAGGTACCCGGTTCCATTTCATCAGCATTACAAATGAGGTAACGAGGACCGCCATCATTTGGCGCCATCAATGACCATTTGATCCCTGCTGGGAAACCTGCACCACCACGACCTTTTACCGTCGCAGCTTTAATCACATCAAGCACTTCAGCAGGTTTCAACTCAATCGCCTTTTTAAACCCTGCATAACCTTCAAGTGCTTCGTAGTCATCAGCATTACGAACTTCGTCACGCTGACTCAAACGCCAAGTCAATGGATGAGTTTCTGGGTTACCGTCACCATAAATTGGTTTTGGTTCAGTATTCATACATACTTCTCCAATAACTGTTTAATTGAAGTCACTTCAACCAATCCGTGAGTGTCTTCATCAATCATCAAGGTTGGACCTTTGTCACAGTTCCCTAGACAGCAAATTGGCAATAAAGTGAAACGACCATCCGCAGTCGTTTGACCAAACTGAATTCCAAGTTCGCGCTGGAATGCTTCTGCCAAAGTTTCCGCACCCATCAAGAAGCAAGCAATTGAGTCACAGAGTAAAATCACGTGACGACCAACAGGTTGGCGGTAAATACGGTTATAGAACGTCGCCACGCCTTCTAAATCAGCAACACTGATTGTCAAAAGCTGAGCAATTGCATTCATCTGTGCATCATCTACCCAACCATTACGGCGTTGTACACACTTTAAAGCATCCAGTGATGCAGCACGTGGGTATGGATAGTGACCAATGTGATGTTCGATTTCGTGGATTTCATCCGCAGTCAAAATCCCTTCAACATTCACACGTGGCTTTTTATCAGTCAAAATCATCATAATGCGTTTTCCCTAGCGATCCACGTCAGCCATTACGACGTCAATGGTCGCTAAATAAATGATCAAGTCAGATACAAGACTGCCATTAATCACAGAAGGCATTTGCTGTAAGTGCGTGAAAGTTGGTGTACGAATACGGGTACGATAACTCATGGTTGACTTGTCTGAAGTCAAGTAGTAGTTCGATGCACCTTTTACCACTTCAGCCATTACAGACGCTTCACCCGCAGGCATCACAGGACCCCATGACACGCTCAAGAAGTGCGTAATCAAAGTTTCAATATCTTGTAATGTCTTGTCTTTTGGTGGTGGAACAGCCAAAGGATGATCCGCTTTATATGGACCAGATGGCATGTTATCCAAGCACTGCTTCACAATTTTCAGTGATTCTTCAATTTCACGGAAGTGAACCATCACACGAGCGTAAGCATCGCCTTCGTATTCTAAAGGCACGTCGAAGTCGTAGTTTTCATAACCGCTATAAGGACGGTATTTACGCACGTCGAAATCGATCCCTGTCGCGCGTAGACCTGTACCTGTTACACCCCAAGCCAATGCAGATTTTGCATCGTATTGCGCAACATTACGGGTACGACCAATAAATACGGAGTTGCGTAGTGCAGCTGTATAGTATTCATTCATACGCTTCGGCATCCATTCGAGAATTTCACGAATCAGATGTTGCCAATTGTTTGGAAGGTCGTGCGCAGTCCCGCCAATACGGAACCATGCTGGATGCATACGGTAGCCTGTAATCGCTTCAATCGCATCATAGATCTTTTGACGATCGGCAAACATATAGAATACTGGCGTCATACCACCAGCATCTTGAATTGCAGTACCAATAAACAACAAATGGTTATTGATACGGAATAATTCAGACATCATGACACGGATACATTGTGCACGGTCAGGAACAGTAATTCCCGCCATTTGCTCCACACCCATCACATAAGGCATGTTTTGCGCACAACCACCCAAGTAGTCAACACGGTCGGTATATGGAATGAATGAATGCCAAGTTTGACGTTCAGCCATCTTTTCCACACCACGGTGGTGATAGCCAATATCAGGCACACAGTCTTTCACTTCTTCACCGTCCAACTGCAAAATGATACGGAATGCACCGTGCGCAGATGGATGGTTTGGACCTAAGTTCAAGAACATGAAATCTTCATCGGCATTACCGCGTGATAGACCCCAATCTTCAGGAACAAAACGTAAATGTTCTTGCTCGAAATCCTGCTTCGCTTGGTTCTGCATATACGGTGTATATTCAGTGGCACGTGCAGAATATTCTTTACGCAGTGGATGACCTTCCCAATAGGTTGGCAACAAAATACGACGGAGCATTGGATGCCCTTCGAAATTGATCCCGAACATATCGTAAGCTTCACGTTCGTACCAGTTGGCATTTGGCCAAATGTTGGTTGCGGTTGGAAGATTGAGATCACTCTCACTCAACGCAACTTTAATACGAATATCACTGTTGCGCTCTAGCGACAACAAATGATAAAACACAGTGAAGTCTGATGCAGGTAAACCGTCACGGTGGGTACGTAAACGCTCATCTACCGCAGACAAGTCGAACAGCATCACGTATGGACGTGATACTTTACGCAAGAACATTAAAACATCTTGTACGCGCGCGCGCTCAACCCAGACCGTTGGAAAATCTTCAAAAGTCGCTTGCACATAGAAGTTCTCACCAAATTTGGCTTTGAGCTCTTCTACAATTGCAAATGCTGGGCGTGAATCAACAGGCGTTGATTCTGGCATAGCAATGTCAGTTTCAGCCATTGGCTTGGCTTCCTATTTAATACAAATTCAGTCAACTTTAACGACAATTACACCCAGATCGGGTGCATCAATATTTCATCGTTAAAATTATTTAATTTCATCCATAGAGCGTAAGTTTTTCACTGCAATGCGTTCAGCATTCTTACGGTCACGTTCTGGCTGCATCTTTGGCTTATATACTGGCTGAAGATCATCACCAATCACCGCTGAAAGTGGACGGCGCTCAAGTTGAATTTGGTCTTGCAACAACATTAATGCTTGCAACAATGCTTCAGGACGCGGTGGACAACCTGGGATGTACACATCGACAGGAATGATTTTATCCACACCTTGTACAACTGAATAGATGTCATACATACCACCAGAGTTTGCACAAGCACCCATTGAAATCACCCATTTAGGCTCTAACATTTGCTCATATAAACGCTGAATTACAGGTGCCATTTTCACGAAGCAAGTTCCTGCAACGATCATTAAGTCCGCCTGACGCGGTGAAGCACGAATAACTTCGGCACCGAAACGTGACATATCATGCACACCCGTTAAGGTCGTTGCATATTCTACGTAACAGCACGATGTACCAAAATTAAAAGGCCATACCGAGTTTTTACGGCCCCAGTTTACAGCTGTATGCACCACGTCCTCTAAACGAGTCATGAATACATTTTTATTCACTTCTTCTTCAAGCGGATCGGCAACAACCTGACGCTCTTGAAGTGGATATTGATCAGCATCCGGATTCGCACGGGTTAATGTGTATTTCATCCCGAGTTACTCCTTAATAGATGATGTAGCCGGTGCTTTTGCTTTCACACGACCAGAAGATTGAGCTGGAATTTGACCTGTAGGATCGATAACCAACTCTTCGATAGAATTAAAGCGAGTAATATCCGCAAGATTCATATTTGGCGAACCAATTTTCAGTGGTATACCGGCTGATTTGCGACGATCTACGGGTGCCCAATTTAAAGCACCGACAGAAATTGCGTAAATCAAAGCAATCAATAAGTCGACAACAAAAATCACCACAGTGGTAAAACCAAACCAACCGACTTCACGAACCGATGTTGCCCATGCGTAAAGATAAAGTGCTTCTAGGTCGAAGACTACAAAGAAAATTGCAACTAAATAGAATTTAGCAGACAAGCGGATGCGTGCTCCACCAGCACCTACCACACCTGACTCAAATTGCTCTTGCTTCGCACGGCCCCATGACTTACCCCCAAGGAGTAAAGGAACTGTGAGCATAAAGACGCAAAGAAATGTAACGCCGATCACGAAGGCAATAATTGCCCAATCGTATGGAGTAATGGCACTCATGCGGGGATAACTCCTGGCAGGCCTAATTTATTAACAAAGAATGTATGTATTGGCCTTCAAATACACCAAACACAAAATTAATCCCGCCAATTGTACCTGATTTATGATTTCACTTGCTAGCTTATAAGCCTTAGTCTTTCGGATGATATTTTAATCATTTTGCATTTTTTTCAAAGCTTAAGCCCTATTACTTCCCAAGCAATCGCTTTATCAAATCAAAAAAAGAAAAGTGATTATATTTTTCAAATCTATTAAATCGAGCTTTATCTTTTTTAAGTAAAATTTAAATTGCCGCAGCATTCGTTCATACCACAGGCTTTATCACCAAGTGCAAATGATCAAATATTTATGCCCTGTGCTCAAGAGTAGCCCACGCCAGTCCAAATCATTTTTATGAGCCACTTTCATCACGGCAAAATTTTGCTCGTTATGCTAAAAAACATAAAAAGGCGTTTAGGGTGATTTTTAAAATCTGTGACTGATATAAAAAGACATAACCCTAATTGCCCGACACCCAATACATAAATTATCGAATACATCTTTTGTGTGTTTTTTTGCAACTCATATGCATCTCCTAATGCTCTCCTGCCCCTATTTATGCTATTCCTATAGACAACTCTAGAACAAAGAATAAGGAACAAACACATGAGCTTAGAATACACACACCAACCTGATTATTTTTTCTTTGCACAATTATTGGTGCATCATGTGGAAGGCTATATTGAAAAACATCCAGATGCCCAAAATGCCATTTTTGACCTTCGTGATATTTATGAACTTTTCCGCCAAGACTTTGCTTCTGCAACCACCAATCTGGATGCCATTTTGCATATTGCCGACGAATACAAAGTAGAAACCTTAAATGGTGATCAAAAACTGATTAGCCGTTACGCCATAGATCCCAAAAACAACTCTTTGCTTCTCGACTTCAATGCTGAGGCTCTAGAAAACCTGAAACAAGGCAAAAAACTGATTGAACCCGATCCCACCAGCCATGAATAACACGATATAAAAAGCACCGAAATCGGTGCTTTTATCGTATTTAAGGCTCTATATCGTTTTTTGCCATATTAATTTTATTTTTAGCTCGATTAAACCGTCGTGCAGGCCATGACATGGTAAAACGTGCTCCGCCCAAAATAGGACTTTGATCGACAGCTATTTTACCGCCAAACCAATACGCAATCCGACTCACAATAGATAAACCCAAACCATAACCACCCGATGCTCGAGTTCGGCTATCATCTAAACGGGCAAAAGCCTCAAAAATTCGCTGACGCTCTTCTTCTGGTACACCCGCACCATCATCCTCAACTTGAACATAAGCCATTCCCGCATCATCTATTCCACCACTCACAATCACTTTATGATCGCAGTAGCGAACCGCATTCCCCACCAAGTTTTGCACCACACGATGAAGGTAACGACGTTCTGCATCCACCACCAAATTAATTGGAGGGGCTAACAGTTCAATTTCTTTTTGCGTTTTGAGTGCCTCAGTTTCAACAATTACTTGATCTAATACTTCAAACAAAACAATTTTTTCAAAATCTAAAGAAGGTGTACCCTGTTCTAATTTTGCATAGGTCATGATTTCATCAATCAAAGTATTGAGTGCTTCAATATCCTTATCAATCATATCAACTTGCTGTAAACGGTAGTCATAATCATCCTCTTCCGCCAACATTTCCATGCCAAACCGGATACGCGCCACAGGTGTTCTAAGCTCATGCGAAACTGCGCGCATCAATTCACGCTGTGCCTCAATCAAACGCTGAATATGATCAGACATACTATTGTAATTGGTCGCCAAACTTGCCATTTCATCCGTACCATCGACCGGTAAACGCAATGTCATGTCACCCGATTTCATCCGATGTAACGCATAATTCACTTCACGTAAACGGCGCTGCATAGGCACCAACAACCCATACACACCTAAACTTAATACAAATAAACTCAGCAAGGTAATGCCTGCGGCGAGCTGGAAAGGCATCCAGTTAAACAGTGGCACAGGACCTAAAACCAGCACCTCAGAGGGTGAGCTTGGCATTGGGGAAACAATAGAAATTGTAGTGCCGCGCACGGTGGCATTATCACGGTACAAAATAATACTGTGATCTAATCGAAGTCGACCTATTTGCTCAGAGTCAAGGGGAAGGTTTTGAACTTTTTCAATTTGAATCGGATAGGAGAAATTCGACTGAATTTTTGCAAGATATTCTTTTTCTTGCCCTGGGTAATACACCAGATAATCTAAAATAAAAATAGGCAACGCCTTCATTTGGCGCTCCCCTATTTTATCTACTTTAATATAAAGCAAATGTTTGGGATCATCTCGCAAGCCAATAATAATATAAGCAATCGAATTTTCTGCATCATAACGCACCGCAGCTTTACGGTTATCAATTCTTTTTTGCTCGGTACGCGACAAATCGACTTTACTTGAATCCACATAATAAATGGGAAGTTCAAGTAAGTCGGATGCATCAGAAATCCAATCGCGTTTCTGCTGCTCATTGGGCTGTCTTGAGATTCCCTCACTAATGATATAAGACACACCATCGGTCAAAGATTCACGATATTCTTGTGCGCGCTGATAGTTGATAATTTGTACCAATAGGTAGCCAAATACAGCAACCAATGCCACTAAAATCACTAATCCTGCATAAATACGCAAGAATATACTGTGTTTAAACACGCGGCTGTCCTATAAAATTAAGGGCAAACATTAAAGACCATTGGTCTCTTTAACGAATAAATAACCTTTACTACGTACTGTTTTAATACGTTTTGGATTTTCAGGATCATCACCAATTTTTGGACGAATACGTGAAATACGCACATCAATTGAACGGTCTTGACCATCATATTCAATACCGCGTAGACGCTCAAAAATATCTTCACGAGACAAAATACGCCCCGCATTTGAAGCCAGCAACCACAACAAATCATATTCAGCACTGGTGAAGTCAACCAACTCACCATTTAAAGTGACTGAACGACCACCATTGTCAATCACAAGGTCATCAAACTCAATGCGTTGTGCCACTTCATCTTCAGGTGTTTTATCTGTACGACGCAGTAAGGCACGAATACGGGCTAAAAGAACACGCGGTTGAACAGGTTTTGCCACATAGTCATCTGCACCCATTTCTAGACCTAAAACTTGGTCCATATCTTCAGTACGTGCAGTCAACATCAAAATAGGTTGATGATAATGTGGACGAACTTCGCGACAAATGGTCAAACCATCAGCACCAGGCAGCATCACATCAAGCACCACCATATCGGGTTGCTCTGCAATGATACGACGGATTGCGCGATTACCATCAGGTTCTACCCCAACTTCCAATCCATTACGGATAAGGTATTCTTGAGTCAAACGCGCAAGACGCTCATCGTCTTCAACGATTAAAATTTTTGGTAACTTTTCTTCTTGGCTCATAAAATGCCCCTTTATATGGATTAAGGTATCCTTAAAAATCCAAAGGATACGCTTCAACATATCCAGCAATATACACACGTTTACATTGTAAACAAGATAGCATTCACCAAACTGATACATCAAAGTAGTTTTTTGTTATATTTTTATTAAGTGTTGAATTTATTAAACTTTTAAAAATATGTTACTCATACAGCTTAATTGATAATATATTTTGTTACAAAATGATCTTTTTGTGCACGGTTTCACCTCTTGTTCAGAATATGACTGATTAAACGAATTAATCTCGCCCTTTTAAACTTATCCACAATGTTATCTATAAGCAGTTAATCCGAGCTTTGCTATGCTATACCCTTGTCTCATAAGACTTATACCAGAAACATAAAAACAGGGATTTTTTTGCAAAGGAATATTGCAAGGCATTAGAAAAATTTTTACTAAAATGTCAATATTGATCTACCCTAAATTTTCCCGTATCTTGTGCTCAATTCAAATTTAAACCACTAGTTCTTGTGTTTAACCCTCAAACACTGAGACGATTTATCGTCCAGTTCAAATGGTCCACACACATAACAATAGATGACAATGGAGCTATGCCAACATGAGCATAATCACTTCAATCCCTGGTCAACTTCAGGTGATTAAACGCACCGGTGATGTTGCCGCTTTTGATGCAGAAAAAATTTCTGTCGCGATCGGTAAAGCGTTTTTGGCTGTAGAAGGTCAACAAAGCGCTGATTCAAGCCGCATTCATGATCGTATAGAACAATTGACTGAAATGGTCATGAATACGTTTAACCGTCGTTTACCATCAGGCGGCACCATTCATATTGAAGAAGTTCAGGATCAAGTTGAACTGGCGCTTATGCGTACTGGCGAACAGAAAGTTGCCCGTGCCTATGTCATCTACCGTGAACAGCGTTCTGAAGCGCGTAAACAAACTGGTGCACATCATCACCCGACGTTACAAGTGACTGCTGCAAATGGTCAACTTCAACCCCTTGACCTAGGTGCGCTACAAGCACATATAGAAAAAGCGGCTGAAGGTTTAGAAGGCATTGATGTTCAAGCGATCATCGATGAAACCATTAAGAACCTATATAACGGCGTAAAAGAGTCTGACATCTCAACCACCATGATGATGGCAACACGTACCCGTATTGAACAAGAACCCAACTATACTTATGTGACTGCACGTTTATTGCGTGACAACTTAGTTGCAACAGGTTTAGAGTTTTTAGGTCTATCTAACGATACTTTAGAAAATGCGGCTTTAGAAACCTTCTTAAAGAAAGGGATTGAGCTTGATCTTTTATCGCCTGAACTTCTAAACTTTGACCTTGTGAAATTGGCCGCAGCGATTCAACCAGAACGCTCAAACCAATTCACTTACTTAGGTCTACAAACTTTATTTGACCGTTACTTTATCCATTCAGATGGCGTGCGTTTTGAACTACCACAATTGTTCTTCATGCGCGTATCGATGGGTTTAACGCTGAATGAAGAAAACCGTGAAGATCGTGCGATTGAGTTTTATAACTTGTTGTCTAGCTTCGACTACATGGCATCTACACCGACCCTATTCAACTCAGGGACGCTTCGTCCGCAGTTGTCTAGCTGCTACTTAACGACTATTGGTGATGACCTGTACAACATTTATGGCGCAATGCGTGATAACGCAATGTTGTCTAAATGGGCAGGCGGTTTGGGCAATGACTGGACACCAGTTCGTGCCTTGAACTCATACATCAAAGGCACAAACGGTAAATCACAAGGTGTTGTACCGTTCCTTAAAGTGGCCAACGATACCGCTGTTGCGGTCAACCAAGGTGGTAAACGTAAAGGTGCCGTCTGTGCTTACCTTGAAACTTGGCACTTGGACATTGAAGAATTCCTAGAGCTGCGTAAAAACACAGGTGATGACCGTCGTCGTACCCATGACATGAACACTGCAAACTGGGTTCCAGACTTGTTCATGCAACGTGTCTTTGAAGATGCTGAATGGACGTTATTCACACCTTCTGAAACACCAGATCTGCATGATTTGATGGGCGTAGAATTCGCTGAACGCTATGCTTACTATGAAGGCATTGCGAAAGAAACCAACATGTTGCACAAAGTCATTCGTGCGAAAGATTTGTGGCGCAAAATGCTGTCGATGTTGTTTGAAACGGGTCATCCGTGGATCACATTCAAAGACGTATGTAACTTACGTTCACCACAACAACACGTAGGTGTCGTGCATTCATCTAACTTGTGTACAGAAATTACCTTAAACACCAATGAAGATGAAATTGCGGTGTGTAACTTAGGTTCAATCAACCTTGTACAACACGTTAAAGGTGGTGTACTTGACCGTGAGAAACTTGCTCGCACAGTAAAAACTGCTGTTCGTATGCTCGACAACGTGATTGACATCAACTACTACGCTGTTCCTCAAGCACGTACTTCAAACTTAAAACACCGTCCAGTCGGTATGGGCATCATGGGCTTCCAAGATGCACTGTATGAAATGAACTTGGCCTATGGTTCTGATGCTGCGGTTGAGTTTGCCGATGAATCAATGGAAGTGATTAGCTACTACGCGATTTCAACTTCAAGTGATTTAGCGGTTGAACGTGGTACGTATGAAACATTCAAAGGTTCACTTTGGGATCAGGGTATCTTGCCAATCGATTCTTTAGACTTGGTTGCGAAATCACGTCCAGAACGTATGTTTGAAGTAGATCGTACACAACGTTTAGATTGGGACACTTTACGCAACAAAGTTCAAAAAGACGGTATGCGTAACTCGAATGTGATGGCAATTGCACCAACAGCAACCATTTCGAACATTTGTGGCGTTTCACAATCAATCGAACCAACATTCCAAAACCTTTATGTGAAATCTAACCTTTCTGGCGAATTCACAGTGATTAACCCGTACTTAGTCCGTGCGTTAAAAGATCGTGGTCTTTGGGATTCTGTGATGGTCAACGACCTGAAACACTTCGAAGGTTCTGTGCAGAAAATTGCGCGTATTCCTGAAGAGCTTAAAGCCATCTTCGCGACTGCGTTTGAAGTTGAGCCACGTTGGATTGTGGATGCTGCATCACGTCGTCAAAAATGGATTGATCAAGCACAGTCTCTTAACCTTTACATCTCGGGTGCTAACGGTAAGAAATTGGACATGACCTATAAAATGGCATGGTTACGCGGTCTTAAAACTACGTATTACCTCCGAGCTTTAGGCGCGACTTCTGCTGAAAAATCAACCATTAATACCGGTGCATTGAACGCAGTTAAGTCAAACATGGGCGCTCCTGTCGTGACTAGCGCACCTGTTGCCGAAGTTGCGAAAAAACCTGAAGCAATCGTTGAAGATGATTTTGCTCAAGCAGCACCAGTGCCAATGGCATGTTCAATCGACAATCCTGATTGTGAAGCTTGTCAATAAGTTGGTGAGTTGAAAAATCCTCCCTAGCCCTCCTTTATAAAGGAGGGAAAAGTCCCTCTTTCTCAAAGAGGGATTTAGGGAGATTAAAATATAAATAAAGGAAAAGACCATGCAACATATGACTCATAACTACATGTTAGGACTCGCAGTGCTGGTCTTTGCCTTTATTGTCTTTTATGTACCGATGGGCTATGCATTTTTAGCCATTCGGCGGCAACAGCGTAAGCAAAATAAGTAGTGTGGATATCTGCTCTATCGAACAAGTTTAGTGCTTTCATTGGCAAAACTTAATTTTGCTTATTCATAATGAGCGTATAGTAAGACATCCTCGCTTATGAGATGTCAGAAAACAGATATAAGCAACGAAGAGAGAATTAATATGTCTATCCTAAGTTGGGACGATTTCGAAGATGATTCGCAAAAACCGGCTGCACCTGAACACAAGTCTGCGTCCATCGACCCGCAAAAAGCGGTTAATACGCAGATGGTATCTGATGCACACAACACATCGTCGAGTGTGGCAACTGCACAACCCGCTACAGCCCGTCAAGGTGGAACAAAACATTCAACCGATTCACTGGCAAGAGCATCTGCTGCCTTAGAAACATTAGATGTTGCACCCGGCTTAGAAGAGCTTGAAATGGGTGCTCAGCGTGTACAAGTTGATGATAAAGCCATGATCAACTGTCGTGCGGATTTGAACCAACTTGTGCCATTCAAATACGAATGGGCTTGGCAGAAATATCTAGACGGTTGTGCAAACCACTGGATGCCGCAAGAAGTGAACATGAACCATGACATCGCGCTTTGGAAGTCTGAAAATGGCTTAACCGAAGACGAACGTACCATTGTGATGCGTTCACTTGGTTTCTTCTCGACTGCCGATTCATTGGTTGCAAACAACTTGGTCTTGGCGATTTACCGTCACATTACCAACCCTGAATGCCGTCAATATATTTTACGTCAAGCATTTGAAGAAGCGATTCATACGCACGCTTACCAATACTGTATCGAATCTTTAGGTATGGATGAAGGCGAAGTCTTCAATATGTACCGTGAAGTACCATCAGTCGCACGTAAAGCAGCTTGGGGCTTAAAATACACCCAATCTTTATGTGACCCGACTTTCCAAACAGGCACACCTGAAAACGACCAAATTTTGCTTCGCAACTTGATCGCATTCTACTGTGTTCTTGAAGGAATCTTCTTCTACTGCGGTTTCAGCCAAATCTTGTCGATGGGTCGTCGTAATAAAATGAACGGTGTTGCTGAGCAATTCCAGTACATCTTACGTGATGAATCGATGCACTTGAACTTTGGTATCGACATGATTAACCAAATCAAGAATGAAAACCCTGCTCTTTGGACAGCAGAATTCCAAGAAGAAATCATTCAAATGATTCTTGAAGGAACCATGCTAGAAATTGAATACGCACGTGACACCATGCCACGCGGTGTATTGGGTATGAATGCAGCAATGATGGAAGAATACTTGAAGTTCATTGCCAACCGTCGTTTAGCACAACTGGGTCTGCCTGAACAATTTGCTGGTGTGAATAACCCATTCCAGTGGATGTCTGAAATGATGGACTTGCGTAAAGAGAAAAACTTCTTTGAAACTCGCGTAACCGACTACCAAACGGGTGGTGCGTTAAGCTGGTAATTTAAAGATTAAAAAAATCCCGCACCCTGCGGGATTTTTTAATTTAAAAATAAAAACATGATAAAAAACAATAGAAATACAGCAACTTAAGAATAAATATTTAGTTTAAATTTTAAACTGTTCTGCTATTATAAAGTTGAATAACAACACTAAATTTATAACTAAATAAACATAAAATCACAGAGGTTAAAAATGAAAGGAAATATTTTAGATTTTTCAATCCAAACCAATACAGGCATTATCAGTGGCGATGATCAAAACCGCTACAATTTTACCGGTGCAGAATGGCGTGGACAACGCCCACCTACTCGTGGCGATCGGGTCGATTTTGATGTCGACAATACCGGTAACGCGATTCAAATTTTTACAGCACTCGGTCACAGCAACCCTGTACAGAATCTATCTAGTCAATTAGACAAACTGTCCGATCAGAATAAAGCTGAAGAACAATTCAACATGCTTGATTGGTTTGTGAAATGTTTAAAAAATTATGCAAACTTTTCTGGACGTGCCCGTCGTAAAGAATATTGGTTCTTTACTTTAGTTCAATTCATTATTTTGGTCATTACTCAAATCATCGATGCAATACTCAGTACTGACTTTGTATTTTATGCAATTGCCGCATTGGCACTCTTTATTCCAAGTCTTTCAGCGGCAGTTCGACGCTTACATGATACAGGACGCTCAGGCTGGTGGTTTTTAATTGCACTGATTCCTTTGATTGGCACCATCTTATTAATTATATGGCTCGCAACAGAGACCAAACCAGAAAATAATCAATGGGGACAACCTGCAAAATAAGCCTTGTTCAAGTATAAAAATAGAGGGCTTTCAAAACCCTCTATTTAAAATAAACTAACCATATTTACGTGCAAAATCTTCATCTGAAGTACATAAATAAATAATAAATTCAATAAAAGCGACCAATGCGGGAATAAAGGTCCAGCAGAAAAGTAAATAAACAATCCCCCAGCCAATTTGGCCTAAATAAAATTTATGTACGCCAAAACTACCCACAAAGAATGCCAAAATTGCGGCAACAATTCGATTTTTTGAACCCACTTGCCCCGAAAATGCTGACGGATGACTCAGGACATAAACATTCAGTGCCTGCCCTGATGGATCTATTTCAAAATCAACAATCTGACCACGGCTCGGAACGGTTTGCCCTCTCCACTCTGCACCTGTAAAGGAATAACGTCTCTGGTCATCACCACTAATCACACCCGCATTATTCTGAACAGAATAGTCTAATATTTGTCCTTTCATTTTTAACCTAATTATTTTTTATCAACGACTTATTCAGTTTATATGCTCCAGTATTTTTTATATATGCTTTTTTTAAACAGACAAGGCGCATGAAGCGCCTTTTAAAATCCCAAAAATAAAGATAAAACTAACTTGAAAATTGCCTGTCTAAAATGTTTTAGTTCGAATATTTAAGCCAACACGTCGTTTAGCAATCCTGCATCACTATCGCAATTCAATTTGATTCATCTGCTCTAAACTTTGTACCGCAGCAGAAAAATCCAACTGACTCGCCTGTTTTTTCTCAATACGGGCAAACTGTTGCTGAATGAGATGCATACTGGGCAGCATTAATGACTCTTGCTGAATCAAATCGACGGCAATACCAATATCTTTTTGCAATAAATCCAGTGCAAAGGTTTTATCAAAACTACGATTCAGTACCCGCTGCGCCATAATATTTTCAGAGATGCTACTTTTACCACTGGAATGATTAATACAATTCAAAGCAGCGGTTAAATTTACACCTTTAGATTTCAGCACAGTCAGTCCTTCCGCTAAAGCCCATAAATGTGTTGCCATTAAAGTATTATTAATGGCTTTTACCGCAAAGCCCGATCCACTTTCTCCAACATATTCAATTAAAGCTGAAAATGCTGAAATAATGGGTTTAGCTTTGGCAAAAGCATGAGCATTTCCGCCAATCATCACCGTTAAGGTGCCACGTTCAGCACCGATGGTTTGCCCTGAAACGGGTGCATCTAGATATTCAACGCCTAATTTATTCAGACGTTGACTGAGTTTTTTTGCTGACTCAGGCACACCACTGGTGCAATCAATCCAGATACTACCCTGTTTTGGCAGATGCGCAACGATCAACTGTTCAACATCGGCACTGGTGGGTAAACAGCTAAAAACAAAATCTGCCTGTAATGCTTTCTGCAATGAAACCGATTGCGTTTCGAAGCAGATCGCGTGGTGATCTGCCTTTGCCTGCGTTCTGTTCCACACCCAAACTTCATGTCCAAGTTTAGGCAGATGGGAGGCCATATGCCAGCCCATTGCACCAAGTCCGATAAATGAAATTGTATGACTCAAAATAAGCTCCTAATGATGCACTACAGATGTTACAGAGTTTTCGGCATTTGCACTTACCGAACTGATTGCATCTTCACCCCGATTTAAAAATAGATTCAGTACAATGGCGGCTAAAGTTGCCGTACCAATTCCACCCAAATCAAATGCACCGATATGCAAACTAAAGTTACCTGCACCCATAATCAGGCTGACCGCGGCAATAATTAAAGTACTGTTTTTGGTAAAATCAATTTTGTTATCTACCCAAATTTTAGCGCCTGCTACAGTAATCAAACCAAAAACCACAATTGACGCCCCGCCCAATAAAGCCACTGGAATGGTGCTAATCACTGCGCCAAATTTTGGTGATAAACCCAATAAAATGGCAAATAAACCCGCCACCACAAAGATCGTGGTTGAATAAACTTTTGTCACGGCCATCACCCCAATATTTTCAGCATACGTGGTCATCCCTGTACCCCCTACCGATGCTGACATTGTGGTACAGATACCGTCGGCAAAAAATGCACGCCCCATATAAGGGGATAAATTTTTACCCGTCATGGCAGAAACCGCTTTAAAGTGCCCCAAATTTTCTGCCACCAAAATAATGGCTACAGGTGCAATCAATAACATGGCATTGGCATTAAAAACTGGACTATGGAATGTTGGCAGACCAAACCAAGCGGCATTTGAGATGAAAGAAAAATCAATCGGCTTGCCAAAGCCCATGACATTGGCCAGCAAAAAATAGACAAAATAGGCACTACACAACCCCACCAGCAACAACAAACGACGCAGCATGCCACGAGTAAAGACCGCTACAACACTGATACATAAAATTGTGACCACGGCCATCCATGTATCAAAACTATTTGCCGAGACACCTTTAATGGTAATCGGTGCTAAATTCAGACCAATAATCATGACAATGACACCAGTCACAAGCGGTGGCATGAGTTTCTCAATCCAGCCAGTGCCCGTTTTCATGACAATTAAACCAATAGCCGCATAAACCAGACCGCAAGCCATGGTTCCCCCCAATGCAAGACCAATATTCGGATTTGACCCTACACCTGCATAGCCCGTTGCTGCGGCAATTGCACCAATAAATGCAAAACTTGAGCCCAAATAACTGGGCATTCGCCCGCCAGTCATAAGGAAAAATAAAATCGTGCCTATGCCTGTAATAAAGATGGTGAGGTTTGGATCAAATCCCATCAACAAGGGTGCAAGTACCGTTGCCCCAAACATTGCAAAAGCATGTTGTAAACCTAAAACAATACTTTTACCCGCAGGTAAATACTCATCCACTTGTACAGGTGTTACATCTAAGTCGCCTTGATAAGGCTTAAATTTCGGAAACCACGGTTCTTTAGCTGGCATGGGTTTCCCCTCCATCAAATTAGGAATATTGGATTAGTACATCGGTTGTGGCTCGCAATAGGTGCGGTTGAAGTACATCAGTGCATTCTGACCTTCATTCTTTTTCATCGCTTTAACCTGACAAATCAGTACATCATGGCTCCCCACAGACATGCTTTGCACCACTTCGCAGTCAAAAGAAACCAAAGCATCTTCCAGCACAGGTGCCTGTGTGCTTAAGGTTGACCATGTTCCACGCGAAAATCGTTCCGACATGGGTGTTTTTCCACCAAAAATATTTGATAATTCAGTTTGATGTGCCGCCAAAGTATTTACACAAAGGACTTTGTTGGTTTTAAAGGTTTCAAATACCGATGCAGAACGATTTAAACAAACCAATAAGGTTGGCGGTGAATCCGTCACACTACACACAGCAGAAGCGGTAAAACCAGCCTGTCCTGCCTCACCATGAGTGGTAATCACATTGACTGCTGCACCCAAATTAGACATCCCTTGTCGAAAAGTGGCCTGATCCATTTCTATCTGCTTCTCATCCGCAGTGATTTGAAAACTTTGAGCCAGTTGCGCTACAGCATGACTCGACTGAACTGACATTATTTTGCTGTTCATCGCGATCTCCTCACTGAAATTCAGTGCTTAATATCTCATCTAAATTTCAGCGCTATCCTTTATTAATATCAAAGCTAAATAGGCTTGTTGTTAAAAACTGTGGCAACTTAAACATGCGCGATAGAAGCAATTTCAACCAAAGCATCAGGTTTGACCAATCCAGTTTGTACGCAATAGCGTGCAGGTTTATCTCCCGGAAAATATTCTGCATAGACCGTATTGATCGCAACATAATCGGCCCAGTCTTTGACAAAGACATGGTTAAATGTCACGTCATCCATGCTGCCACCTGCGGTTACAATCACTTTTTTAATGGTTTCTAAAATATGCCGAGTCTGTGCCGCAGCATCGCCAACATGTACGACATTGTTATTTTCATCAAAGGCTAAAGTGCCAGAAACATAAACAATATTGTCAGCTTGTGTCGCTGGAACATAAGGCGCGAGTGGTTTTCCTGTTCCTTCTGGAAGGATGATCTTTTTAGGCATATATTTATTCTCTAATCATTTTATTCAACGGGTTTACTTAAGCTGTTTTGTCAAAATGTTGCGGATTTAACTGAAAAGTTTTCGTAAATTCCTGCGTATCCGACACCCAACCAAAAAATGTTTTAATGTTATACAGGCTGGCTTGCTGTGCTTCTGCTGGCCCTGCCTGATGACATGCATCACCCAGTGCTACGCCAAAATACTCAAGAAAAAAACCATCTCTTAACGTCGACTCCACACACACATTGGTCGCAATACCGACAAAAACCAAGTTACGAATGCCTTTACTGCGTAACATGCTATCCAGTGCGGTATTAAAAAAACCGCTATAACGTGGTTTTTCAATCACAATGTCTTGTGCTAAAGGTTGTAACTCATCAATCAGTTCAAAATCCCAGCCACCTTTTGCCAGCAATTTTCCTTGCAGTTCAGGTTGCTTACGCATGGTTTTTAAGGCATTGGATTTATGAAAATTCGGTGAATTTACACCACCTGCTTCGACATACTGATCATCCCAGCCATTTTTGAAATAAATCACTTGAATACCCGCAGCATGTGCAGCAGCCACCGCTTTTTTAATGTTCTCCACCACAGGCTGGGTAGTTGAAACATCAAACCCAGCTAAATCCAAATAACCACCTTTTGAGGTATAGGCATTTTGCATATCAATCACGATTAACGCCGTTTGCTCGGGTGCCAGTTGAATCGCTTCTGGTTCTGCTTTTAAAATTTTTCCAGTTCCTGCGGCTTGGGTAAATCCTGCACAAACCACATTTTCAAATGATGCATTGCTATTCATGCTGATTTCTCCAAAACAGGGATTTGAGTCGCGTCACCCTCAACCACAATATGTTCACGACATTTCATCAGCGGTTGAATTTTCTGACCAAAGTCCTCCACCCCCTGAATAAAATCATCAAAGGTTAAAAGAATGCCTTCAGTACCTTTAATTTCACCAATTTCATCCAGCATTTTGGCAACATTTTCATAAGAACCAACAAGCGTTCCCATATTGATATTTACTGGAGATACACTCGAAGCCATTTGACGAATATTGGTATCTGCACCCGATTTAGTGTCTTTACCGCCCTGATTTAATAACCAGTTAATCGCTTCTACATCGGCCCCATCGTTATAGTTTTGCCATTTCGCAAAAGCTTCGTCATCCGTTTCAGCAGCAATTAACATGAATAAAACATAGGTAGAAACATCACGTCCTGTTTTATCCGTTTGCGCTTTTAAACGGTCATTAATATCGGCATAGGCTGTCGGTGTATTTAAACCTTTACCAAAGACAAAATTATAGTCGGCATATTTAGCCGAGAACTCTAAACCTGTATCGGATTGTCCTGCACAAATAATTTTCATGTCTGCTTGTGGACGAGGACTGACCCGACAATCATCCATTTGGAAATGTTCGCCTTTAAAATCTGATTTTCCTGTCGCCCACAACTCACGTAAAATTTCCACATATTCCGACAAATAGTCATAACGTTTGGCGAAATATTCATCCCCTGGCCACATGCCCATTTGTTTATATTCTGGCGCTTGCCAGCCAGTGACCACATTTAAACCAAAACGCCCATTTGAAATAGAATCAATGGTCGATGCCATGCGTGCCACAATTGCAGGTGGCATGACCAGTGTTGCCGCAGTGGCATAAATTTGGATTTTGCTTGTGACTGCTGCCAGCCCAGCCATTAAAGTAAAGGTTTCAAGATTATGATCCCAGAATTCTGTTTTGCCGCCGAAGCCACGTAACTTGATCATCGATAATGCAAAATCGAATCCGTAATGTTCCGCACGTTGCACAATCTGTTTGTTCATTTCAAAGCTAGGTTTATATTGTGGTGCATTTTCAGACAGCAACCAGCCATTATTTCCAATTGGACAGAAGACACCGATTTTCATTTTTAAGTACCTATTTTTACCATTCGTTTAAAAATACCCTTTAGGCATTTCATTTAATTCCTTATACAAAGTATTTAGCAAATGGCATGCCAAATATTATTTATTAATATTAATCAAATGTTTATAATTTATTTATTTTATCAAATAGTAAAATAATCAATTAACTCAATGCACCGTTATAGTTGCAATCGCTCCAAAAAAATGCACAACTTTTAAAACAGTCACTATTTTTTATAAAGCATAAACATCTTTCACAGCATAAATAAAAAAACCGTGATCTTAAAATCACGGTTTAATCAAACACACTAAAAAATCCACGTATTCACAGGTCTAACAATACAGGCGCTCTCTGTAGATTCACTGACGAAAGACTATGAACCCGTCATTTGCATAAAATGTGGCTGAAAAAATTGCAGGATGGTTTTATTCAATAGCTCTGCTTTGATCACTGTTGAAGCATGTGCGCCTGTTTCAAGAACCGTCAGTTGCCCATGTCCAAACTGCTGCTGTAAATCACTAGATTTTTGTACAGGCACCAAAAAGTCATCCTGATTTGCAATGAAATGAAGTTGACTATGCTGTAATGCCTGTCTGTGCTGTTCATTGATCCTAAATTTTTGTGCAGCATCAATGCGCCTAAGAACATTTTGAGTCGGTGGAAAATCTTCCAGTTGAATATTTTCTAGTGTATTTAAATGTTGATGATTTTTTGAAATCCATGCAGGCGGATATAGAAACAATCCCTGTGCTCTGACATAAGCCTCTGAACCTGCCGATTTTAATAAATGAATTCGAGCTTCAAAGCACTTTTTTGTATGCGGATCTAACTCATTCCACGCATTAATACAGGTTAAACTTAAGCATGTATTTTCAGATGAGCTAAGCAAGACAGCCAGTTCTGCGCCAATAAATCCACCAATCGCATGCCCAATAAAATGAAAATGCTGAATTTTCTCTTGCGCTAAAATTTGCACCAATTGCTTGGCTAAATCAGTGATTGAATATTGTTCTGACAAAGCCATGGAATCTGCATGGCAACCTTCTTGGTCATAACTTAAAACATGGAAATACTGGGTGAGTGCTGCAATCTGAGGCTGCCAAAAACTGGCATGACCGCCCAAGCCTGAAGCTAAAATCAAAAACTCAGCATTTAAGTTTTTTGTACAACGATTAATTTGATAAGTCATTTTGACCATTCATTAAAATAGATTGAATGATCAGCAGCAAAATTTGTGCCTAAAAATGAGTGCATGACCATTGATGTTATACACATAGTTGCTCTATGAATAATCATGTGCAACCTATCATGTTCAGAAGAATAGAACTGATTGGGTAGAATAAAAGCTGGCTTAAAAGAGCTTATCTATGCTTTTCATCAGATATAAAACAGATAAACCAAATTAAATATAAAAAATTAAATATAAAAACTTAAGCATCAAAATACGGCAAGATGCCCTCAAAACCTACCCAAAAGCTGTTTGGATTAGAGTCTATTCCAACCATGTACAGCTCAATTGCAAGCTTTAATATGACCTAATTTATTGGCAATTTCTTATATAAATGGTTCTAGTAAGATGATTGAAGCCACCTATTGCTGCGTTTTGGTGCTGCATTCTTTTAATAACAGCCTAATTACAACATCAAAAGATCCTGTATCTTTTTCCGTAGCCACAATTGCGATTTATTCTGCTAAATAAATCGTCTGCTATTTTTTAAAATTTTTATGCAAAAGTCAGCTCTGGTGAACCAAACCGAACGATAGCTAATAAAAATTGCCTAACGACCGTTTTAATTTCCCATTAAAAAAGCCACCTAAAAGGTGGCTTTCATTTTCAGCTAGGCTGAAACAACAATTAACCTAGTTTCTTAGAAACATAGTCAATTGCAGATTGAACAGTTGTGATTTCGTTAGAATCTTCATCAGGGATAGTGATGTCAAAATCATTTTCGAAAGACATAACAAGCTCAACTAAGTCCAAAGAGTCAGCACCTAAGTCATCCATAAAAGATGCTTCGTTTTTAATCTCTTCAGCTTTAAGACCAAGTTGTTCTGCAACCGCTTGTTTGATACGTAGTTCGATATCGCTCACAGGAATTCTCCTCATTGCTTGTGGCGTTTTTAATGCCGTTAGTTTAATTGAATATCTGATTTTTGGAAAGTTTATACTTGAGCTTAGCTCATGTATAGACCACCGTTCACATGTAAAACAGTACCAGTGATATAACTTGCTTTCTCGCTAGCTAAAAAGCTCACTGCATTCGCGATATCTTGTGGATCACCTAAACGGTTTAATGCCACTTGATCAATCATTTTCTTACGAATTTCTTCACTTAATTGCTCAGTCATTTCTGTTGCAATAAAGCCAGGGGCAACAGCATTCACCGTAATTTGGCGACTACCCATTTCTTTTGCAAGACTACGACCGAACGCTTCTATACCTGCCTTAGCAGCAGAATAGTTGGCTTGTCCCGGATTTGCAAAGTGTGCAACCACAGAACTAATATTAATAATGCGTCCAAAACGTGCTTTGGTCATGCCTTTTAAAACACGCTTCGATAGACGGTAAACAGCTTTCAAATGAATATTAAGAATGTCATCCCAATCATCTTCAGACATGCGTAATAACAAATTATCTTTGGTGATTCCTGCATTATTTACCAGTGCAAGAACCGGACCATATTTTTGTTCAATATCTGTAACCAAGGCATCAATGGCTGTCGCATCGCGTACATCCAGCACTTTACCTGCACCATTTTCAGCAAAACTTGCAGATAATTTTTCTGCGCCTGCTTCAGATGTTGCCGTACCCACGACAAAATAACCGTCTAAAATTAATTGCTGAGCAATGGCTGCACCAATTCCTCTGCTCGCACCTGTTACCAATGCGACTTTGCGTTGTTGTGTCATGCGATTTTCCCTTCAGCCACTAAAATGGCATTTAATGCATCCTCCAAACGACTATTACTGTCGAGTGGGAACGCTTTTTCAATATTTGGTAAACGCTTCGCAAGATTGGCAAGCACATTCCCTGGACCACACTCCACCACATATTGCACACCTTGATCTTGAAGGTACTGCATAGTCTTGGTCCATTGCACAGATTGGTACAATTGAGCGGTTAATGCCTGACGTAATTGCGTCACGTCTGTCGCAATTTCTGCGTTGACATTTTGTATTACAGGAAGGCTAGGTAGCTCAATGGCAGTTTGTTCCAAAGCTTCTGCAAACTTTTCAGCAGCAGGTTTCATGAGTGAACAATGTGACGGCACTGAAACTGGAAGTGCAATAGCTTTACCCGATTGTTCTTTTGCAGCAAGCATTACCGCTTCTACGGCTGCTTTATCGCCCGCAATTACAACCTGACCTTGTGCATTGTAATTGGCGGCTTCGACCGAACCAATCTGTTGCGCATTGACTTGAGCACACAACTCAAGCACTTGGGCATCATCTAATCCTAAGATTGCGGCCATTGCACCCTGCCCTTGAGGGACAGCATCTTGCATCAGTTTACCGCGCAAATTGACCAGTTTAACTGCATCACCAAGGCTCATTGCCCCAGCAGCAACCAATGCACTGTATTCACCAAGTGAATGACCTGCAAGATATTTTGGTGCAACACCACCTAATTCCAACCACACGCGCCATAAGGCGATACTTGCAGTCAGCAATACAGGCTGTGTAAATTCTGTTTGGTTTAACCCTTCACCACTTTGCGCAATATGCCACAAATCAAAACCAATGGCTTCTGACGCTTCAGCAAAAGTATCCGTTATCCCACTAAACTGTTCAGCGAGTTCAGCTAACATGCCAACTTTTTGTGAACCCTGACCAGGAAAAACAAATGCAGTTTTTGTTGCTTGAGCTGCTTGCTCGAGTCGTTTAGACGACATATAAAAATCCTTTCATGAACCTAAGCTCGTTTATGCTGCGAAATTTAGCACTTAATTTTTGTTTTGGTAATTGCCAAATACAACAAAAAACAGCAACAAAAAAAGGGAGCTTTCGCTCCCATTTTTTCCACTAAGCTTTAAGCTCAATGCTTCGTTAATTATTCAGCAGATGCTTTAGCGAATAATTGACGACCACGGTAGATACCATCTTTAGATACATGGTGACGACGGTGAGTCTCGCCAGTAGCTTGGTCTACAGTTAATGCATTCTCGGTTAAAGCGTCATGTGAACGGCGCATGTCACGGCGAGAGCGACTTTTACGGTTTTGCTGAACGGCCATGATGGCTCCTTACAAAGATCGAAAAAATGGATCAGAACAAATTCAGTTGTCTTATACTTGACAGTATAACACAAAAAATTAGTTAAGTTTACCCTTCAAACCTGCCAAAACATCAAACGGGT
Source organism: Acinetobacter bohemicus ANC 3994 (assembly GCF_000367925.1). Lineage (GTDB taxonomy): Bacteria > Pseudomonadota > Gammaproteobacteria > Pseudomonadales > Moraxellaceae > Acinetobacter > Acinetobacter bohemicus. The sequence continues at coordinate 65,708 of NZ_KB849176.1, read as the reverse complement.
TGTCCCGCTTTTCTTCGACAATGTCATCATTGGCGGGTTGATGCTTATGCTCACAAACATCATGTTTAGGAGACAAAGGCATCAACAATAACAATTCATCTTCTATGAGTGCGAGTAAATCAACCAACGCAGGTGCATCAATGCTCCCTTTTGTCGTTGCTTCACTTTCACCTAAAACGATGAAATCAGCATCCTCATCCAAGCGCTCTATCAGTGATTCATCATCCACAAGCGCTAAATGAAAATCTGAAACGAGATCAAGTTCAACAGTATTCAGACAACGCTGACATTCCATTGGGACTTTCGTTTCAACATGACCATTTAGCCATACGATACGATGATACGCATCCATTGATAGCTTACAGTCTATGTTAATCAATTGATGTTCAATTGATCCAACAGCTTCACGGGAAATTCGAACAAAGCGAGACAATGGCAGGGTACCTGACCATGCATAACCTTGTTCAGCCCATTTAAACGGCTCAATCTGTGCCGGAAAGGTATTTGCTGACATAATTAAGGCGGCAATTCTACAAATTCATGGGTACTCTGTCAAAGATTAAGATACAATTTTGTACTTATTTAGACAGATCATTTGGGTAATACAAGTCATGCATCAGTTGCAGCCGCAACCTGAAGTCACAACTTCATTACAGTTCAACACACATTCAACTTCAGCTTTTGCTGAAAATTCAATCCCTGCGCAACGTTTACAGTGGGTGAATTTACATACAGAAGTTCAACAGGTCGATTGGCTTATCTTACACTTTAATCATTGGTTTTCCCACCTAAATGTGACGCTTGTACGTGGAGATTTTGAACCAGAATATTTCCCTGCAACTGAAACTGAAGCTGCGCGGATTGAATTTGCCCATGGTTTCTTTAATAGTGCATTGCATGAAATCAGCCATTGGAGCATTGCAGGCGAGCAAAGACGCTTATTGCCTGACCTCGGATACTGGTATGCACCCGATGGTCGAACAGCCGAACAACAAGCCTTATTTGAACAGGTCGAAATTAAACCGCAAGCGATTGAATGGTTATTTTCAAAGGCATTTGGACGTAAATTTCGGGTGTCTTTAGATAATTTAACGGGCGATAGTGGCGATGGCGCAACATTTAAAGATCATGTTTATGCTCAGCTGCAACAATATTTTACCGGTGAAGCTAAATTGCCACGCGATGCAGCACACTTTATTGACTGCATCTGCACCTATACGCGAAGTGGCAAAACATTACAAAGTGATGAGTTTCAACGAGAAATGTTAGACTAAATTACACAAACCCATCAAAGCTTGATTGCAAGACTTTGTAAATTCAACAGATAATGTCTAGAAACAAATCGGGGGAAAATAAATATGCTGCATTTAAGAGTACATCCTGATAATCCTCAACCACGTTTGATCAGCCAAGCGGTAGAACGTATTCGTGCCGGCGATGTCGTGGTTTACCCCACTGATGCTGCTTATGCCATTGGTTGCCAAATTGGTAACAAAAATGCCATGGAGCGTATTTCTCAAATTCGTGGTTTAGGTTCAAAACACCAGTACGCAATTCTTTGTGCTGATTTATCCGATATTGCCACTTATGCAAAAGTGGACAATGCCATGTATCGCTTACTGAAAAACAATACCCCTGCTGTCACCACCTTTATTTTACCTGCGACCAGTGAAGTTCCACGCCGCTTAATGCATCCTAAAAAGAAAACCATTGGTCTGCGTATTCCAAGCAATCCGATTTGCCAGATGTTATTAAAAGAACTAGGTGAACCGCTTTTAACCAGTACACTCATCCTCCCCAATCATGAAGACCCTTTAGATGATCCTTATGATATTGAAATGGCATTGAGTAATCGTATTGATGTGTTTATTGATGGCGGTTTAGGTATTTTAAACACCACCAGTATTATTGATTTATCTGGTGATCATCCTGAAGTGATTCGTCGCGGTGTTGGTGATGTAAGCGCTTTTGAATAAGCGCTTATATATTATAATATTGTGATTTTAATATATTTCTCTTAATTTCATAAATTCAGAACAATCTTTAACCACTTGAGTATGTTCATAAAATTTTTCCCCTTGATGATTATAGACAATATATGTCCATGTAATTCCATCTTCTTCAAGCACATTTAATCTTGATTTAATCAAATCAGCATCATCTTTTGTACCTGTAGTAAGATTGTTACAGGCTAGTTTTTGGACAGTTTGTTTTATTTCATCTTTAACTTTATCAGGAATTACCGATTGACCAAAATCCTCAAGAGTTATACTGACTGTCATATGCGGATATTCATTTTTTAATAATTCCGCCCGATCATTATAGGGACTTAAAGAGGAAACCTCGACTCTAGTTCCTACTTTAGCACTTTGCCCCGCTTGTCGAAATTGATCTTCTAGTTCACTTTTATAATGTCTGTCATTGAAGAAGATAAGTCCTCCAATAATCAACAATCCAATAACCACAAATTTAATATTCATACCCACCCTTATTTATATTTATCAATAAATTATTACTGTGCAAAAAATATCACTTTTTTTAATTTTTTTTCAGATGCTCAGGGGAAAAATTTAAATTATTTTTCTCATTAAGCTGTTAAATCACTTAATCGCTTCTTCTGCTTACCCTCCGTATCAAAATTTTCAGGGCTTAGCCACTGTTGATATGCTGTTGTTAAGCTTAGCCATTCTTCATCTAACATTGAAAACCATGCCGTATTACGGTTTCGCCCTTTCGCTATACGATCTTGGCGAAAAGTTCCTTCATATTGAAAGCCAAAACGTAAAGCGGCTCGTTTTGAAGGCTGATTCAATTCATCACACTTCCACTCCACACGGCGAAAACCCTGCTTAAAACAAGCCTGTAATAATAAATAGATCACTTCTGTCGATGCCGTAGACTGCTTCATTTGATGTGAGAAATAAACATTACCAATTTCTATGGCATGATCCATAGGACGTTGATTCATTAAGCCTACCCATCCCACAATCGTGTGATTCACTTCAATTAAATAATGCGTGGTTCCCTTAAAGCCAAAACAACTTTCTAAAGCGATTTGTAATTCATCTACGGTCTTAAAACCTGAATAAGGCAAATATGTCCAACAACTACGATCCACTTCCATTTTTACACACTGCCAAATTTGTTTAACACGCTCTTCGCTCAGCGTCGTTGCAGATAAATAATGCAATGTGACACTTTTTCCATATAGATTTTCTACTAAAAGATGGACGGGAAAAGGATTGGATACAGGAATTCCAATAATTTACCCATATTCATTTTCTTGTGCTTTTAGATAATTTTTCATATGTAATCACAACGTATTTTCTTGATTTTATATTGCGCAAAAAAATTCTTTTACGCCAGTAAAAAACACATATCTAACAATGACATCGTATTGGTGATTGTCATTTCAATAAATATTCCCTATTTATTTTCAGGTTTTTTTGTCTTTTGTTCGATTTGGTAATTTATTTGAAGCGTGTTTTCCTTTAGACTACGCAAATTAATTCTGTGCTTTTTCTCATCATACTTATCCATCCTGAAAGCTGATCCGAAATAGCATCTTCATGCCTTTGAAAATTCGCGTGGCCTATAACTGTAATGAATCAACCCATCCATGATCCTATGGAGCAAACTTCACACATCCGTGTTCTGGATGAGTGGCAAGAATCGATTCCTGAGGATTTATACATTCCTCCAGCTGCATTTGAAATTCTTTTAGAACATTTCGAAGGACCACTCGACTTTTTAATTTATCTCATTCAAAAAAGCGGTTTCGACCTATTACAACTTGATATTGCTCCCATTGCAGCACAGTATTTGTCTTACATGGATGCAATGAAGTCACTCAATATTGAACTGACTGCGGATTATATGGTGATGGCAGCATTATTGGCCGATCTTAAATCTCGGCTTTTGCTGCCTAAAGCAACGTCATCTATGGTGATTGAGAAAGATCCAAAACAACAACTGATTGACCGCCTTGAAACCTATTTACGTGTTAAACAAGCAGCTGAACGTCTGGGTCAATTGCCAATTCTAGAACGTGATACGTTCCCAGCGCATGTAAGTCTTGGTCAAGTGGCACAAAACAACGAAGGCTATGATATTGGTCTGTTACGTGATGCTTTATTTTGTGTGTTTAATCGACCAGAACCGATCATTCACCAAATTCAACAAGAACCTGTGCTGCTAGAAGAACGCATCGCTTTTATTGAATATAAATTACGCTCTGGTGAAGTTTTACATTTTGATGCTTTACTCAAACCAAGCCAAGGTCGTATGGGCATGGTCGTGACATTTATGGCCATTCTTGAACTGACACGACAACAAAAAGTTAATATTATTGCAACAGGTATTGAAGCCCCTTTGGCGATTCAAGGAGTGCAAGCATGACTGATCATCAAACTGCGCCACTATCTGTTGCTGACAATCAACATGAAATTTTAATGCAACTCGAAGCGATTATTTTTGCCAGTGAAGCCGCTGTTTCGCTCGCACGCTTAAAAGAAGCACTACAAAATCAATATAGCAAAGCCGAATTGCGTCAACTCTTACAACAACTGGCTATGCTACAACATGGTAGATCGATCGAACTTATTGAAACCGCTGAAGGTTTCCGTTTTCAGGTTCGTGCCAAATATCGTAATATCATTACTCAAGTTTGGCCAGAGCGACCAACGCGCTTATCGCCAACAATGCTCGAAACCATGGCTGTGATTGCTTATCACCAACCTGTAACCCGAGCAGATATTGAACAAATTCGTGGAGTTTCAAACAATAGTCAAATATTAAGATCATTGTTTGATTGGAACTGGATTAAAGAATCTGGTTGCAGAGAGCTCCCGGGAAGACCTGCGTTGTTAGTTACAACGCCACAATTTTTAAATGCATTTGGCCTAGCATCTTTAGGTCAGCTGCCTCCCCTACAGGATGCCAAGGAAGCTTTTATGGTTCTCGATGTTCACGCACCGAAGTCATAAATAGGTGAACTGTTGATGATAATTTCTAAGGTTATGCTGTCATGAGTGAAAAATTACAAAAGGTGCTTGCACGTGTTGGTTTGGGTTCTCGCCGTTATATGGAAGAAGTCATTGCCGCAGGTCGTGTCAGTATCAACGGACGTGTTGCCCAAGTCGGTGAACGCATTGAACCAACTGATGAGCTTCGCATCGATGGTCGTAAAGTCCAATTCCAAATTGAAGACGAAATTCGTCGTCGTGTGCTAATTTACTACAAACCAGAAGGTGAAATTTGTTCGCGCAATGACCCTGAGTCTCGTCCGACTGTATTCGAACAACTTCCATCTATTCCTGGTGATCGCTGGGTGATGGTCGGTCGTCTCGATATTAACTCAACTGGTCTTTTACTCTTCACAAATGATGGTGAATTGGCGAATCGTTTGATGCACCCATCAAATGAAATTGAACGTGAATATGCTGTACGTGTGATGGGTGAAGTCACACCTCAACTCAAAAAGAACATGACTGAAGGCGTTGTTCTGGATGATGGTCCAGCTAAATTTGAGTCATTCTCTGAAATTGGCGGCGAAGGGATTAACCGTTGGTATCAAGTGGTGGTTAAAGAAGGTCGTAACCGCGAAGTTCGTCGTATTTTCGAATCTCAAGGTTTAAAAGTCAGTCGTTTGCTTCGTACTCGTTACGGCACGGTAATTCTTCCTCGCGAACTTCGTACGGGTCGTTGGATGGAACTGGATAAAAACGATATCGACAACCTCACCAAATCTGTTGAGTTAAAACCACGTCAAGGCACCGGTCTTTTCGGTATGGCAAAACGCCGTAACGAACGTATGCAAGACAAACCACTGGCTGCACGTCGTGGTGGCTACTTACGCCAACAACGCCGCGATACTGAAGGTGACGTACAGCAACCTGAACAGCGTCGTGACCACCGCCAAACTGGTACTGAAAATGCACGTCCTGATAACCGCAGTGACAACCGTTTCAATAATCGTCCTGTTCGTACAGAAGGCAATAGCGATAACCGCTTTAACAGCCGCAATGATCGTTCAGAGCAGCGCACTGATCGTTCAGAACAACGTAACGACAACCGTGGCAATCGTTTTAACAATGATCGTAACGGTAACACCATGGCTAACGAAAACCGTGGTGAAAACAAATTTGCTCCACGCAAACCTTTTGGTATCAATAAAGGCTTTAAGAAGTTTTAATACTTAAATTGCTTTAAATAAAAGCCACTCAAATGAGTGGCTTTTTTATACCTTCCACTTTTTTCAACTCAAAAAAAGAAGAAAAAATTTAAAGGACTGGAATATCAATCCACAGTGCTTTTGGAAAATGCTGTGCCAAATACGCCTTTAAATAAGCTGCAGTATCTTGAGAAATCAAGGCATCTTGCGATTCATCATTTAAGTTGTAGGCCAAAGCATACAGTTCTAAACCACGGATTTTTAAAGCTTCTAGACTTAAAAGCGTATGATTAATACTGCCTAAACGCCCTGAACTGACTAAAATCACAGGGAATCTTTTTTCCGCAATATAATCAATGGTCAGTAATTCTGAGGTTAAAGGCACCATTAAACCACCGGCACCTTCAAGCAACACCAAATCATATTTTTCAGTGAGCTGCTGGGTTGCATCAGCAATTTTCTGAAAATCAATTTCACGACCATCAATCTGCGTGGCTAAATGGGGCGATGCAGGATAAGTAAAAATTTCAGGCATGGTCAGTTTACTTTGATCTTCAGGAAACCAGCCCATGCCCATAATTTCACGGTGCTGTTCAATATCTTCAGAAATATCAACATTACCCGTTTGAATCAGCTTTTGGGTAATGGTTTTTTGCCCCTGCTCATTCCATAATTTTGCCAAATAACCTGTCGTGTAGGTCTTGCCAATCCCTGTATCAATACCACTGATAAAATATACAGGTGCGCTCATGGCTTTCTCCGTGCAATACAATAAATAGGATGATAGCTCAGGCGATAACTTGCTTGACCCAACGAATCCAGATTTGAAAATTGTTGATAATCTAAATAAAACTGTTGTAACGACTGTTTGCTCCAACGATGCTTGGACGCGGTTGCCGTGACGCCGGTGGCTTTTAAATGCTGTAACACTTGTTTGGGATGCTCAAAAGCTAAAGTTTCGATATTTTCAGATAGATGAACAATATCAAAGCCCTGAGCAATCAGTTTTTCCTCAATCGTTGCAAGATCAAGATAGTCTAAACCTTGTCCCGTTAATGCTTTAATTTCTTTCAGGTTTTGCTGTCCAAACGTGGAAAAACATAAATAACCTTCATCGATTAAAGCATCTGAACATTGGTTAAAAATCGCATCTAAATCAAATATCCACTGCAATGCAGAACTAGAAACGATCACCTCTAAATCTTGGGGAAATTGCAACTGCTCAATATCACCGATTAACCATTCCAGTGGCTTTGATTCAGAAAAATGCTGCTGAACTTCAGGGTATAAATCATTCAAGATCAATTGATTGAACTGAAAATTTTGCATCAACAAATGACTTAAATTACCCGAGCCACAACCAATTTCAAAGACACGATCAAGCTTTGTTTTGGGCAAATCATTCTGCATCAATTCCAATAAATGCTGACAAATCTGCTTTTGCACCACGGCATGCTGCGTATAGCTTTGTCCCGCCTTTTCAAAACGCTGAGCGACTTGGGCTTTATCAATATTGAGGTTTTTCACAATACATCACTCACAGCAAAGTACTCACAACAACGCAACCAACTGATCCAAATCAGCCTGATTCAGTTGCGAAGTTAAGCAAATTCGCAACCGTGAACCATGCTGCGGCACCGTCGGTGGACGTACAGGCATAACATAAAAACCTTGCTGTTGTAAGGCTTTGGCTTTATTTACCGTTTTTTGCGACTCCCCCATAATGACAGGCACAATATGCGAGGTCGATGGGCAATCAAAACCTTTAGCTTGTATTGCTTGTTGTAAATACTGACTAATCTGTTGTAAATGCTGACGCTGCTGATTCAATTCTAAAACTTTTTGGAAAATAAAATTTGTCCACGCCATACAAATGGGGGGTTGTGCCGTACTAAAAATAAGGGGGCGCATGCTATTAATCAAATAATCACGAATGATGGCATGACAAATCAAATAGCCACCGACAGATGCTAAAGCTTTACCAAAAGTACCAACCAAAAAATCAATCTCATTGATCACGCCATATTGTTGCGCACAGCCCAGACCTTGCTCGCCACGGACACCGATCGCATGCGCTTCATCCACATAGAGCATCACTTTGCTAAATTGCTGTTTAATCCGCACCAATTCACCTAAATCAGTCTCATCGCCATCCATACTAAAAATGGATTCAGTCACCACAATAATGCGATCAAAGCTTTCATCGGCATGATATTTTTGTAAAAGTTGACTTAGATGATTCAAGTCATTATGACGATAACGCACATATTTAGCCGACGACAAACGGATGCCATCAATCATGCTGGCATGAATCAGTTTATCTGCAAGAATTAAGGTTTTTGCATCACTCAATGCAGGTAAAATGCCAATATTCATGTGATAACCACTGTTAAATAACAGCGCTGATCGTCCATAAAATGCCTGACTTAAACTTGCTTCAAGCTGTTCATATGCAGGAGAATTCCCTGTTAATAAACGAGATGAAGATGAACTCATAATACGTAAATCATTCGGTGTTTGATCGAAAAACTGTTCACGTAAATGAAGATTTGAAGCTAAACCCAAATAATCATTCGAGCTAAGATTCAGCATGCTTTGACCGTTAATTTGGATCGTGCGACCATGCTGAATATTCGAAGTAAATTGACGTAAATTCCCTTGTTGTTTTAATTGCTCAAGTTGCGCTGAATAATGATCAAGATGTTGCTCAAGTTGACTCATGCCGAATGCTCCATCTGTTCAACCACTTCAACCAGTTGCTCTAATAAAGTTTTAAGTTCATTTTCCGTGATGATGTACGGCGGCATCACATAGACCAATTTTCCGAATGGACGGATCCAAATGCCACGACGCACGAATTCTTGTTGCAAGATTTTCATATCGACATTAAACGTCAGTTCCACCACGCCAATTGCGCCCAAAATACGCACATCCCGTACATATTCTAGCTGTGATAAGGGCTGTAAATACGTGGATAATTGTTGTTTGATGCGCTGAATATTGGCTTGCCAGTCTTGCGCCAATAACACTTGGGTACTTTTGACTGCTACAGCACATGCCAAAGGATTCGCCATAAACGTAGGACCATGCATAAACACGCCTGCTTCACCCTGACTAATGGTTTCCGCGACTTTTTTACTGGTTAAGGTCGCAGACAACGTCATATAACCGCCCGTTAAACCCTTACCAATACACATAATGTCAGGTTCAACTTGAGCATGTTCCCATGCAAACATTTTACCTGTGCGCCCAAAACCCGTGGCAATTTCATCAAAAATCAGCAAGATATTATATTTTTCACAGAGTAATTTGGCTTGACGCAAATATTCAGGATGGTAAAAACGCATGCCGCCTGCACCTTGCACAATCGGCTCTAAAATGAGTCCCGCAATGCTTTGGTGATGCTCAGCCAAAGTCTGTTCCAGTTCAGCAATATCAGCCTGATCCCACTCATCATAAAAACCAACTTGCGGTGCAGGGACAAAAATACGATTCGGTAAACTTGAACCAAAAATTTGATGCATGCCTGTCACAGGGTCACAGACGGACATGGCATTCCATGTATCGCCGTGGTAGCCCGAACGGGGTGTGACAAAGTTGCTTTTTTCTTTTTTCCCTTGCGAAGCCCAGTATTGCACTGCCATTTTCAAGGCAACTTCTACTGCCACAGAGCCTGAATCGGCATAGAAAATCTTATCTAAACTAGGCGGAGTAATTTGGAGCAGAAGTTTACCCAGTTCAATGGCAGGTTCATGGGTGAAACCACCAAACATGATATGCGACATCTTCTGTAATTGATCGGTTACCGCCTGATTCAATTCTGGATGGTTATAACCGTGAATAGCACACCACCAAGATGACATTCCATCAATCAACTGACGACCATCATCTAATTCAATGGTTGCACCATAGGCCTGCTTTACCTTAAAGGTCGGTAAAGGCTTGGTCATGGAGGTATAGGGATGCCAGATGTGTTCAAGATCAAATTGCAGATCATTTAATTCAGTCATCCTTAACTCCACAGCTACAGCAAAAATCTATTTTGTCGATCTTAAACCTGCACAGATAAAAAATAAATTGCGATATTTGCCACTTATCAGCATGTTTAATTCATTTTCTGTAAATATTGGCAGATTTTGTCAGTTATCAGTTCAACTTTAAAGATAGGACAACCATGTGAACCTTGAATAAGCTCTACCTGCAAAAATTTTGCGTCGAATTGTTGGAAATTTTGGATAACTTTGCAATCAACTAAAACATCCTGCTCTGCAAAAATATGATACTGCTTGCCCTGATAATTTTTTAATATATCGACAATATTTAAATTTTCCAGTAATTCTAAACCCTGTTTAAGCAACTGCGTTTGTTGTGGCTGAATTAAATTTTGTAAGGTAATGAAGTCTTTTTTGCTACTTTCTACACCCTGACAAACCATATAGCCAAATTTTTTCAGTGTTGCAACTGCATCCTGTTCAAAGGATTGTTTAAAAACCTGAAAGGTCTGTGGTGGCATAGCCGTTTGCCATGTGTTATTGGCGACAAAACAAGGATTGGATGCCAGAGTGATTAAAATCTTTTGTTCAGCATAATGTTGTTCAATTTCATCCACCAAAAGACTGGCAAGCTGCCCACCTAAAGACCAACCGATAATTACATCAAATTGACGCGCCCATTCAGTCTTATGTTGCAAAACATCTTGATCAAAAGCATTAAAGATATTGATCAGCTCAACTTGATGACCTTGCTGTTGCAAAGCTTGTTGTAATGAATGCAGGAGATTCGTGCCCCCGCCCCAGCCTGTAATCAGTAAAATACGTTGTTTCACAATCAGCCCCAAATTAAAAAATATAAACTAAGCATTATTTTCCAAATCTAGCAATAACTTTGCGGGAAAAACCTTGGCCCAATTATTTTTAAATTGCTTATGCACCTGATCAATCCGGAAATGACTATTTCGACCGATTTGCTGAGCTTGTGCAATATCATCCGCCCGCATATAAGCTAACAAATAATCTTGACCGTCTAATTCCAAGTGAAACCACGATTCCACATGCACACCTTCTGCCCGAAGTGTTTCTATCGCTTCATCTTTACGCTCATTCAGTTCTTTTTTCCATGCTTCAACATGATCCAAAGTAGCAGGCTTTAATTTGATTAATACCGCACCGACATCCATACATTGCTCTTATTTTATAATTTTGATTCATCTTTATAACATACCTGCTGTATGCAAAAAACCTGAGCAATTTCCAGCACTGCACCATTCTAAACTCTGCTAAACTGAGTTCACTTCCAATAAAAAGTAAACGATATGAACTATACAAAATTCTTTGGCATTGGCTTGGTTTGTATCAGCACATCCGTTGGATTTTCCACTTTAAGCCATGCGGAAAACTCTATTTTTACCAAAACCGATACTCAACAAAAGCAATGGGTTGGCAAACCTGCACCGATGTTTAAGTTACAGGATCAAAATAAAAAGTGGCATGAATTAAGCCAATATAAAGGCAAATGGGTCGTGCTTTATTTTTACCCAAAAGATAATTCACCCGGCTGTACTCAAGAAGCCAATCAATTTAAAGCACTGTATCCACAATTTTTAAAAAGCAATGCCGTTGTTCTTGGGGTCAGCTTAGATGATGTGCAATCTCATCAAAAATTTTCTGAAAAATTAGGCTTACCTTTCCCTATTCTGGCAGACAACAATCACCAACTGGCCAATCAATTTGGGATTGTGCGAAATTTAGGTGTGACTAAAATAGCAAAACGAGAGAGCTTTTTAATTGATCCAAAAGGAACTATTGTTTATCACTACAATAGCGTAAATACCCAATCCCACGCCGCTCAGGTTTTAGCAGATATTCAAAAATTTTCTAAAAAATAAGTTCAATCCAGCTCATCCCAAATGACAAATAAATTCAACGTCATGGATTAGATAACTCATCACTTAAATCAAGCTTGTAACCATTCATAGCAGCAATAAAAAAAGCCCAGTAAACACTGAGCTTTTTTTATGTAAAACTAAAATCTTACATTTGTGATTGAATATAGTTTTGTAAACCAATCAATTCAATCAAACGAATTTGTTTTTCTAACCAATAAGTATGATCTTCTTCAGTATCCGACATTTGCTGACGAAGCATATCACGCGTAATGTAATCACCCTTTTCTTCGCAAAGTTTCACACCTTGCGCAAGTTTATCTCGGACATGATATTCAAGTTTTAAATCTGCTTTTAAGCAGCTCACCACATCTTCACCTGTTTCAATATCATCACGATTCATATTCGGTGTGCCTTCTAAAAATAAGACACGGCGAATAATCGAATCAGCATGCGCTGCTTCCTCTTGCATTTCATGATCGATACGTTCAAAAATTTTAGTTAAACCCCAATCTTCATACATACGAGAATGAATGAGATATTGATCACGAGCAGCCAGTTCGCCACCGATCAACATATTTAGATAGTCTACGACTTCTGGATTGCCACGCATTTCAAATACTCCATACTCTTTTTTAATATTATGGGCAAAACTCCCCCTCAATGCAAAGCAAAAATTATGTAAGTTTATGATTTTTATAAAATAAAAATGAGAAACATACGCATTTGCACTTTAAACCATCAAATTCCTATTTATAAAACAAGCTGTTGCAGTTTTTATGGCTCAAATCCGAATCATTTTTTGCTCTATTTAAAAGTATAATTTTTTGTAACCAATCACGATCTAGGCAAATTTATCTTTTCTGACTCGCAAGTTTCACCTTTAGCCCAAGACAAGCCACTTTTTTCTGACTATTATGCATATACTTGAAAATAACAATGGCTTAAAAATGACATCTCCTCAAAATACAGCTCCAATTTTAGTGACTGGTGCAACTGGTTATATTGCCAGTTGGGTCATTCAAAAACTACTCCAACAAGGTCATCAGGTGCATGCCACCGTCCGTGATCTGAATAAAAAATCGGGTTTTGCCCATTTGGAAAAAATTGCAGCGCAAAGTACGGGTACGCTTAAACTCTTTAAAGCCAATTTACTGGAAAAAAATTCTTTTGATGAAGCAATGCAGGGCTGTGAAATCGTTTTACATATGGCTTCGCCTTTTGTCGTCACCAACTTTAAAGATGCGGTAAAAGACATTATTGAACCTGCTGTTTTGGGTACAGAAAATGTCCTGAACAGTGTCAATAAAACCGAGTCAGTGAAACGTGTGGTTGTAACGTCTAGCATTGCCTCTACCTATGGCGATGCAATCGACATTCTAAAAACTGAAAATAATGCCTTTGATGAGTCACATTGGAATACCAGTAGTTCTGAAACCCATCAACCTTATCCCTATTCTAAAGTCATGGCAGAGCGTAAAGCTTGGGACATGCAACAGGCACAAAACCGTTGGGATTTAATCTGTATTAACCCTGCTTTGGTTCTTGGCCCGTCTCTAACACCCAATACACAATCGGGTAGTGTCGAAGTCTTGCAACAATTTACCAATGGTATGACGCTTTTAGGCGTACCACCAATGTGGAATGGTATTGTCGATGTGCGTGATGTTGCCGATGCGCATATCCATGCCGCATTTAAAGCCGATGCTCAAGGTCGTTATATTATTAGCGGTGGCACACTCAGTTTATTGGAAATGGGGAAAATTTTACGTCAAAACTTTGGGCATAAATTCCCGTTCCCTCGTAATCATTTACCTAAAGCTGCCTTTAAAATTTTTGGTCCATTGATCGGGTTTTCTACAGACTTTGTCGAGTTGAATATGGGCTATCCAATTTACTTCAATGCCGATAAGAGCAAGCAAGAATTTGGCATTGAATACTATAATATTGAAACCAGTTTGGTTGAACATTTTCAACAGCTACTCGATGATGGTGTGGTGAAAAAATACCTTTGAGCTAAAAAAGCCACCAATTCGCGGTAATGCTGATCAGTTAAGGGGTTTACAATTAACTCCTTAGCTTTTTAGTTATTCACAACGGAGTCTTATATCTTTAAATCAAACACTTGGAGCTCATTCATTACTTTGGATAAGCCCAAATGAGAATCCTCAAAATATATTTTGAGTTCGCAAGAAAGGCATCTTGCGGCGCAGTGCGCCTCACCGCAGAACTCGTCAAATCCCTTTTATTGATCAATTAATCGCAGAAACCTTACTTTTCCAAAGTAGTCTTGCCTCGAACAGTTGCGGATGACGTTTCCGCGTATCGAATAACATCATGAGTTTAAAATAAAAAAAGCCAGTCAATTTCTTAACTGACTGGTTTTACCAATTCGGTGGCTTTTTTATAAATTCAATACAGCTTAAATTTGCCCATAGTCTGCCATTAAGGCAATAAATTCTTGCTCATTCATCACGTGTACACCTAGCTTTTCAGCTTTTTCAAGTTTTGAACCTGCCTTTTCACCAGCAACCAAACATTTAGTTTTACTGGAAATACTACCACTCACCCGTGCCCCTAGAGCTTGCAGCATTTGTGTTGCTTCATCACGCCCCATTTGGCTGAGCGTGCCTGTAATCACCCAACTTTCGCCGTTTAACGGCTGACGTGTTGGCGCAATCGGCGCATCCCAGTGTATACCTGCTTCAAGTAAGCGCTGTACCACTTCCAAATTATGCGGTGCTTGGAAAAAATCAATAATCCATTCTGCGGTAATATCACCCACATCAGGTGTTTTCTTTAATGTTTCAATATCAGCATTTTGTAATGCTTCCAAAGTTTGAAACGTATTGGCTAGCATGCGTGCTGTGGTTTCACCTACACCGCGAATACCCAAAGCATAAATAAAAGCAGCAAGAGTGGTTTTTTTACTATTTTCAATTGCATCAAATAGGTTTTGAACAGACTTCTCGCCCATTTTTTCAATCGTTAGTAATTGCTCACGATGCTCATGCAAGCTGTAAATATCAGCGACATTTTTTAACAGGTCAAGGTGCAATAAAGATTCCACCCAACGATCACCTAAACCTTCAATATCTAGTGCTTTACGTGAAACAAAATGACGAATTGCTTCAATACGTTGCGCTGCACAATAGAGTCCACCCGAACAACGTGCCAGTGCTTCACCTTCAGGCATCACCACAGGCGACTCACAGACTGGACAATTTTCGGGTAAATGAACTTCTACTGCATGATCAGGACGAAATTCAGGCCAAACTTTTTCGACTTTGGGAATCACATCACCACTACGGTATACACTGACTGTATCGCCAACACGAACATCTAAACGATGGATTTCGCCAATGTTGTGCAGCGTCACATTGGATACCGTAACCCCACCCACAGCAACTGGATTTAAACGTGCGACTGGCGTTAAAGTTCCCGTCCGCCCCACTTGCCAATCAATATTTTCAACCGTGGTTAAAGCAGCAACGGCTGGAAACTTATAGGCAGTTGCCCAACGTGGCTCACGACTTAGAAAACCCAACTGTTGTTGCTGTTTTAAATCATCGACTTTGACCACCATGCCATCAATTTCAACACTTAAGTTTGGGCGTTCTGCATTGATCTGTTCATACTTTTCTTGGACGTCTTGAATACTATCGCAAACAAAATGGCGCTCACCGACAGCAAAACCAAAATTGGTTAACCACTGCAAGCTTGCTGACATTGACGTTAAACCATGATTTGGCTCACATTGTGCAATGCCATAGGCATAAAAGGCCAAAGGACGAGACGCCGCAATCGCAGGATCTAACTGACGTAAACTGCCTGCTGCGGCATTACGTGGATTGGCAAAAGTCTTTTCACCTTTGGCTTCATTTTCCGCATTGAGTTTCTCAAAGCCCGCTTTAGGCATGAGCACTTCACCACGTACTTCTAACAGTGCAGGAACAGCAACTTGAGCGGATGAAAGAACTTTCGGTAAGTTACGGATGGTTTTAACATTTTGAGTAATATCTTCACCGGTTTCACCATCGCCACGGGTCACACCACGAACCAATATCCCGTTTTCATACCAAAGTGAAATTGCCAAGCCATCAAATTTTAATTCGACATCATATTGAATTTTTTGATTCGGCAAGCGTTCTTCAATACGACGTGCAAATGCAAATAAATCTTCTTGATTAAAGACATTACCCAATGACAGCATCGGCACAACATGAGTAATACTTTCAAATTTAGGCAGCGCTTTACCGCCCACTTTATTGGTCGGTGTATCGGCTTGTATACATTCTGGATATTGCTGTTCTAACGCTTTTAATTGATGAAACAGTTGATCATATTCACTATCTTCAATGGTCGGTTGATCCATGACATAATAAGCATGATTATGCTTGGCTAAAATTTGGATCAATTGACGCATTTGCGCTTTGATAGTTGAATCTTGAGTCATTTCTTCACCATAAAAAAGGGCGGTCTATTTTCCGCCCTTAAAAAATTTTATCTACTCGCTATTATAGAAATCGAGTGCTTCTGTTTCAAACTAAACTTCTGCTGCGTGTCCTGAACGATAGTCAATCGCTTGATGACGCCATTGCTCACGCAACTGCGGCGTAAACTCCTGATTATTTTGATCGTAAACAGTGCCATCAATTTCACGGGCAATTAAGCGCGAAATACTGTCCATGGTATCAAAGGCATTTTGTACGTCACTATGTGGCAACGCTAAGAAAAATGCTAAACCTTTGACTTGTTCAGTAGACAAAGTTTCAAGGTCAAAGCCTGCCGCACCTTCATCGGTGATTTGTAAAACAGAAAAAAGTAATTTGCTGTCATCTTGACTATAACGATGGAAACACGCCATTTCACCAAAACGTAAACCATATTTAAGCAGCACTTTTAAGGTTTTTTCACCTGAAAGTACTCGACGCTCTGGATAAATATTTAACGCAATGAATTCAACCGCAGTGGATAATGCACTTTCTTCATCAACGCGTTGCTGTTCATGTAAGTGTTCATCCAAAATGCTGCTTTCTTCTTCAAACTCTGAAATTTCAGCTTTGGCGATATTGGCATTCAGGCTAAATTCTGCGGGTTCTTTTGCTTCAGTTTTTTTCACTTGAGCAGATGGTTCAGTTGCCACATCGACCGCCTTAGCCAGTTCAGGTTCAAGCGAATCTACAGCTGATTCAGCATTACTGCTGGCTTCAACGGCCTTAACCTCAGCATTTTCAGCTTTTGCTTCGCTACTGGTTAAATCTTGAGTCGGTTCAGCACTTGACGCTTCTTCTGTGGCATTTTGCAATTGATCACGTACATGACGAGGAATCACAGGCTGCTGGCTATCTGAGTCGACATGCAGTTCTGAATCCAATGAAGGTGCTGCATCAGCAGGTTTTTTAAACAGCATTCTTAAACCGAATAACATAATGATAACGGCGATAACAATACCAACGACGGTTGTGACTTCCATATTATGACTCCGCGACTAAACCGTATTCTTTTGCCTGTTCCAAATCGACAGTGACTAATTTTGATGTACCGGGTTCTGGCATGGTAACACCTAACAAATCGGTTGCCATCGTCATTGCAACTTTATTATGAGTAATGTAAATGAATTGTACTTGTTCAGAAAGCTCTTTTACCAAATTACAAAACCTTCCCACATTGGCATCATCCAAAGGCGCATCCACTTCATCTAAAACACAGAACGGTGCTGGATTTAAACGGAAGATTGCAAACACCAATGCCAATGCCGTGAGCGCTTTCTCACCACCAGACAATAATGCCAAAGAACTGTTACGTTTACCCGGTGGACGAGCCATTAGTTTTACACCCGATTGCCAGTCATCTTCAAGGCTTAAACTCGCTTCCCCACCATTAAATACTTTAGGGAACAAATCTTGTAGCTCAAGATTGACTTGATCGAAAGTGGTCATAAACAATTTACGGGTTTCTTGATCAATGCTTTTCATGGCATTTTTTAATTGATCGACCGTTTTTTCCAAGTCTTCAATTTGGTGGCTCAGCTCGGCAAAACGCTTCGATACTTCTTCATATTCTTCCGAAGCAGCTAAATTCACCGCACCCAACTTATCAAAGCGCTGTTGTGCTTTTTCTAGCTGTTGTTGATGTGCCAGTAAATCAATACTTAAACCTGTTATGACGTCACAATTTAAAGCCGCCAATTGTTCTGAATAATGCTGTAAGTCAGATTTCGCCACTTGCCAAGCCAGACGTTTTTCTTCCAATTGACCACGTAATTTTTCATCTTGTTGTTGCTGTTGATGACGCTGCTCGGTCAAAGACTGCTGTTTTTCTTGCAAATTATTCAGTTCAACTTGCCATTCATGCCAAGTCTTTTGCAATTTCTCTGTCACTTGGGCTTGTTGATTAAATTGTGACTCCAGTGCGGGTAATTCCAATTGCACAGGATCAACAAAATTTTTCGCCTGTTCCATTTGCAGCATAATTTGTTGATATTGCGCTTTTAAGAATGAAGCATCTTTTTCCAGTAACTCAACTTGCTGTCCAGTTTGCGCGCTCTGACGACGCAGCAACTCCAATTCTTGTTGTGCCTGCTGCCAAACTTGTTGAGTATTTTCAAGCTGCTCGGTGAGTTCTTCCACTTGAAATTGCATGGTTTTATAATGCGGTAAAGCCTGCTCCAATTTCAAATTTAAGGCATGCAAATCAATTTCCAAATCATCTTTTTGCATGGCATCTTCTTCCAATTGCTCATCCAGTTGCTGTAACTGATTTTGCAATTGTTGCTTTTGCACTGAAAATGCCTGAACGGTACTTTGTATTTGCACTATTTTGACATCGAGCTGTTGCAATGCCTTTTGTTGCTGCTTTAACGTCTCTTGCTGATCGTGAATGTTTTTTTGCAAGGTTTGAATATGCTGTATAGCTTGCGGCAATTGCTGTTCAGCCGCTTCAAGCTGTGGTAACTGCTGGGCCAGTGCTATTGCAATTTCATCTAAACGAATGCGATGACTGAGTGCCCCTTGCCCCGCTTGGCTGGCTTCATCGTAAAATAAACCAATCACCCAATCTACACCGACATGATAGCCATCCAAACTTAAGATGGACTGTCCTAAGCTCAACTGGCTTTGCAAAGACAAGGCCTGAGTTAGCGTGTCTGCCACGGCCACCTGCTGCCAAATGGAATGCTGTGGTGACTCAATCCAATCGGCTAAACACGCTAAACCTGCTAACTGAATCCGATTTTGCACAACATTGCTTTTCAGCTGACGGGCAATATTTTCAGTGAAATCAGTATTTGCATCTAATACTTGTGCAGAAAGCCATTTTGCCAAAAATTTTTCAATTAAATTGGCATACGGTTTGGCTTGATCTTTTAGCTTTAATCGCTGCATCAACTGCACAGCGTCATTCTGTATTTTCGGACTGTTTTTAATCAGCAATTGATTCAGATTTTTTTGTTCCGATTGCAACACCTGAATCGCTGACTTCAAACTTGCAACATCATTTTTTTGCTGCGCGTACCCTGTCTGTGCAAGTTCTAAAATTTGCTTCTGAGTTTGAATATTTTGTTCTAGCTGCTCAATCTGCTGGCTCAGTTGAACTTTTTCCTGCTCGAGCTGTTCAATATCATCATGCTGATTTTGCTGTTGGATTTGCGCTGCTTGTAGCTGCACAGTTTGTTTTTGCTGTTCTATACGGGAAATATTTTTGGCTAATTGTTCACTTTGCGCCAACATTTGCATTTTTTGCTGTTGTTGTTTATCCACCTGAATTTTGATCAATTCAAATTGCTGTTGCACCTGTTGTTGCTGTGCTTTCAAAGCACCCACAGTTTGGCTTTGATCTTGGTTTTGCTGTTCTTGCTGCTGTAATTGTTCACTCTGCTGTTCATATTGTGCTTGCAAGGTTTCAATTTGCAATTCAATCAGCTGTAGTCGCTCTTTGGTCTGTAATTTTTGTTGTTCTAACTGCGTTAAAGTCGAGGTATTTTGATGCAATAAAGACTGTTTTTGTTCCAGTGTCATTTTCAATTCAGACCGTTTTTTCTCTGCCTGTTGCCATTCATTTTGCAAAGGCGTGGACTGTTGAAGCAGACGTTGAAATAATTCACTGGTTGCCGTTAAGTCATGTTCTAAGGTACTCAGTTCGGAGCGAACCAACTTAAAGCTTTCACCCAAGGCATTCATCTGCAAGGTATATTCTTGTTGCAAGCGGCTGCTTTGCTCACATTGAAACGACAATACTTCAACTTTGATGGTACGAATCTGAGTTTCAAGTTCTTTGTATTGCACGGCTGTTTCAGACTGACGTTTTAGCGTTTTTAGCTGCGACTTCAGTTCCGCATTAATATCTTCCAAACGCGATAAATTTTGTGTGGTGTGATCGAGATGCAATAAAGTTTCACGACGACGCGCCTGATAACGTGAAACACCCGCAGCCTCCTCAATAAACACGCGCATTTCATCAGGCTTGGCATCGACCAGACGGTTAATCATGCCTTGTTCAATAATCGAATATGAACGTGGCCCTAGACCCGTACCCAGAAAAATATCGGTAATATCACGACGACGGCATTTTGTACCATTTAAGAAATATTCAGACTTACCATCTCGGTTAACCTGACGACGCACTGCCAATTCATTGTAGGCGTTGTATGTACCACCGAGCTTGCCATAGGTATTATCAAAGCGTAATTCAACACTTGCCACACCGACAGGTTTACGTTTCGCAGTCCCGGTAAAAATGACATCCTGCATGCTACCGCCACGCAGTTGCCGTGCACTTGATTCACCCATGACCCAACGAATGGCATCAATCACATTCGATTTACCACAGCCATTTGGCCCAACCACAGCGGTACGATTCGCCTTGAAGTGTAAAGTCGTACTATCGGCAAAAGATTTAAAGCCGGAAAGTTTTAAGCTGCTTAAACGCATAATGTCCTGATTAACGTCGTGAACGTCTTGCCCATGCAAGTTCGATTTGTTTCATCCGTGTTAGAGATTCCAACACAAGGTTACGCAAGTGTCGACAAAAATCATCCATAAATAAAGTAGCTTGTTGTGATTTTCGGATCAAAACTGCATCAGTCACCAACTTAAACAATTCAAATGATTCCTGTAGCTCACGGCGAGAGATGTTTAAGGTTAAAAAATAGCTGCGACGCAAGGACGGCAGTAACTCTTGATAGAACTTGATTAAATAGGGATTACCAACCATCTCGTGTTGGCGTGCTAAACCCTGAAAGATTAAATCATAGAATTTTTCAGTATGCCCCTGACGGGTTTCTTCATGTAATTGTGCCAATAAGGCTTGAATTCTTTCAGCTTCATGCGTGCGCCAAGCTTCGGCCATACGCTGAACAATTTGTCCCAAAAGCAAAGCACTCATATCAAATAAAGCACGCACTTGTTGTGCAGACATTTCGGACACCACGGCACCACGACGTGGGTAAATTTCAATCAGCTGTGTCCGCTCTAATAGCAATAGTGCTTCGCGTACAGAACCACGGCTAACATCAAGTTCAGCCGAAATTCGCAACTCTTGGATGCGTTCACCTTCTACCAGTTCACCACGAATAATTTGCTCACTAATATGTTTGGCAATTTGTTCGGACAAACTCTCCTTCCCCTGTTCGTGCATACTATTCCTATCTTGTTTTTATAAGATGCAATCGAAAAACGGTCATAATACTGACTGATATTCTCTTTTACGCAATTGTAACCCTAAAGAAAATGACATTGTCAGACAATTTTTAAGTCTATACAGTCAATTTTAAAAGAATTAAATCATTCACTTGAATGAGAAGCCCATTCCTATCTAAAAATAGACTTAAATTGTATTTGTGAGTCCTTCATTCTTTTTTTGACGATGGTACGAAAAAAGTATATTGATCAAAAATCTGAGCGATACAGCATCCCGAATGACAGAAAAAAACAACAGAAAAAAAATGTGAACAAGCTCATCCTAGTGCAGCTTAATCCATCTATCTTTATTCTTAGATGAGCATTTTAATTTACAACCTTAAAAATAGCTCGAAAAGCCTTGGTAAATAAAATATAAACCGACGACCGTTAACAGACAGGCAAAACATCTTTTGAGCATGGCTGGCGACAACTTATGTGCCACTTTAGCCCCAAGTTTCGCGGTCATAAAACTCATCACGCTAATCCCAATAAAGGCATAAACATGCACGTAACCAATGCTATGCGGTATTTCAACGGTTGCATTCGAGCCAAACCACATAAAGCCTAATGCACCGGCAATTGCAATCGGTAATCCCCCTGCTGCCGACGTTGCCACTGCTTTTTGAATCACCACACCATGACGATTTAAATAAGGCACGGTCAGACTGCCACCGCCAATACCAAAAATTGCCGATGCAATCCCAATACCGCCACCGGCTAGCATTTGCATGCCTTTAGCCGGTAAATGCCGAGAAGAATCAACAGGCTTGTTTGCACCGTTAAACATGCCATATCCCACCCAAAGCGCAAAAAAACCGATCAGCAATTGCAACCCCTGACCCGACATATAATCTGCAACACCCGCACCTAAAAATGAGCCGAAAGCCAGACCCGGTGCTAAATTACGAAATACATCCCACATCACAGCACCACGTTTGTAATGTGCCGAAACAGAGCTAATCGAGGTCACAATAATGGTCGCTAAAGACGTACCAACAGCCAAATGCATAATTACCGAAGGATCATAATGTAACTGGGTAAACACAATATATAAAATGGGGACAATAATGAGTCCGCCACCGACACCAAATAGGCCAGCAGCAAAACCCGCCATTGCACCAATCAATAAATATATGATTAACTCCATGATTCACATTCCACTGCTGCTTAGATTTAAATGGATTTAGAGACTCGACAACTGCAAAAAATCCTCGACGACGCTCATCAGCGCCCAGAAGTATTAATACTGAAACCCGTCACCGCTTCAACCAATGATGATGTCCGTGAAATTGCACTCAAAGGCGTACACAGCGTTTTAGTCTGTAGCACAAAGCAAACTCAAGGTCGTGGACAACGTCAACGACAGTGGGTATCACCTGAAGGGAACATCTATTTAAGCACATTGCTGAATACACGAACACCCATTGATGGGCGACTTGCCCTTGAAATTGCATTAAATATTTTGCAAATGCCGAGTCTTAAAAACTTAGATCTGCAAGTCAAATGGCCGAATGATCTCTATAGTACACAAGGCAAATGGGGCGGCATTTTAGTTGAACCGCTTTCTCCCCATCAAGTCATTGTCGGGGTCGGCATCAATCTTGCACCTATCCCCAAAGAAAACATTGACCAACATGCCACATCATTAAGTGAATTAGGCTTGACCAATATTTCTCGTACCCAATTGATTGCCGAGTTATATATGGCCATTCAACAAGCCAGTGAATGGTTTGATCATGATTGTTATAACCTTGCTGTCCGTTTTAACCACTATGCAGCATTTAAAAATCAAGCTGTTGAATTTGAACATCATTCAGGACTCTGTTCCGGTATTTTTATCGGTATTCAAGATGATGGTGCGGTGAACATTGAAACCAGTGCAGGTGTACAACAATTTTATCAAGGGCGCTTACGGCGCTTAGAAACCTCTCTTTAGAGAAATGCAATGAAGAATTTATGGTTAGATATTGGCAATACGCGGCTCAAATATTGGATTACCGATAACAATCAGGTGATCGAGCATGCGGCAGAAATGCATTTGCAGTCTCCAGCAGATTTACTTTTAGGTCTGATTCAACACTTTAAAGCCCTTAAACTGCACAATGTCGGCGTGTCTTCGGTACAAGACAAAAAGAATAATGACCGTATTCAGCGCATCTTAAAAAGCCTCAACATTCCTGTGGTCTTTGCCAAAGTTCATGCTGAATATGCAGGTCTAAGTTGCGGTTATGACGATACCACGCAACTGGGAATTGATCGTTGGCTGCAAGTTTTAGCAGTCGCAACTGACCCCGAGCAAAATTATTGCATCATTAGTTGTGGCACGGCTTTAACCATTGACCTTGCTGATGGTTTACAGCATTTAGGTGGCTATATTTTACCGAATCTATATTTGCAACGCGATTCACTGATTCAAAACACCAAAGGCATTAAAATTCCTGATGCGGCTTTTGATGAGCTGACACCGGGACGCAATACCATTAATGCAGTGCATCACGGTATTGTTCTAGGTTTGGTCAGTGCAATCGAGAAAGTGTTGCAACAAGCACCACGAAAATTAATCTTAACCGGTGGTGATGCTGCTTTATTTGCCAAGTTTCTTGCACCATATCAGCCCAATATTGAGCCAGATTTATTGCTCAAAGGCTTGCAGTCTTTTATTCAACATTATCCCGAAACCAGTATTGGTTGAAGCAATGTCCATAATTGCGGAAATTCGGTAAATCCATCTTGACGCATAAAATGCCCCGCTTCTTTTACCACATGTATTTGGGCATTAATAAAATGCCCAAATTGTAATGCCAATGGCGGTGGAATATAAGGATCGTCACTCGACACCAACTGCAAACTCAAAGGCATTTTGGTCTGTAACAAACCACTATCCAAACGTGCCTGTGCGATAAAATCATCTAACTCAGGTCGGCTGGGTAACTTGGACTTTAATCCAGAAATAAAAATTCCCGCCTTAATTTTCTGGCCTCTATTTTTAAAATGTTGATTCAGATAATGCAGCACACTGATACAACCTAAACCATGCGCGACAATAATGGTATTTTTATCCAACTCACGAATTTGCATGTGTAGCGCCTGTTGCCAATGCTGGAATTCGGGTCGATTGGGTTCAGGCAATACGATACGTTTAGAAACATGCCCTGCCTGTTGTATGCTCTGGCTCAGCCATGGAAACCAATGATCAGTGCTAGACGCTTGATAACCATGAATAATATAAATTTTCTTTTGCTGCATATTCATAAGCCATTATTTTTCTTATTAGAATTGAGGAAATAACAGCCTGAAATAGTGTACTTTTTTAGCAACAAAAAATATGAGTATTTTGTAATTTTACCTTGCTGCATCTATAAATCGTGATTCAAATAATTCCTGCCTGTCTTATCTCAGCCACAATGACTACTAAATAAAAAAAGGCGCATTAAGCGCCTTTTTTACAACAATCAAAAGATTATTTCTTCTGATCATTGCCACCGAACAATGGTCCCATACCGCCACCACCGCCGAATTGTTTTTGCATACCACTCAGTGATTTCATCATTTTTGCCATACCTGACGGATTGGCAAATTTCTTCATCATTTTCGCCATTTGCGCATGCTGCTTAATCAATTTATTGACTTCAACCACATCCATACCACAGCCTGCTGCAATACGTTTTTTACGGCTTGGATTCATCAAGTCAGGGTTACGGCGCTCTTTGACAGTCATCGATTGAATAATCGCTTCCATCTTTTTCACTTGTTTTTCAGGATTCGCTTGTGCAATTGCATCTTGAATACCTGAATTACTCATGCCCGGCAACTTGTCTAAGAAGCCCATCATGCCGCCCATTTTATTCATTTGGTCAAATTGCATCAACATATCTTCAAAAGTGAAGTTGCCGCCTTTTTGCAATTTTTTCGCCATTTTTTCGGCTTTTTCTTTGTCGATTTTGCGTTCAACTTCTTCGACTAAAGAAAGTACGTCACCCATACCCAAGATACGTTGTGCAATACGCTCAGGATGGAATGGCTCTAGAGCATCGAGCTTTTCGCCCATACCCAAGAATTTAATTGGCTTACCCGTAATTGCGCGAACAGAAAGTGCTGCACCACCGCGGGCATCACCATCGGTTTTGGTTAAAATCACACCGGTAAGCGGTAAAGCATCATTAAAGGCTTTTGCAGTGTTTGCCGCATCCTGACCCGTCATGGCATCAACCACGAACAAGGTTTCAGTTGGGTTAATCGCTGCGTGAAGCTCTTTAATTTCGTCCATCATGTCTTCATCGACATGTAAACGACCTGCGGTATCGACAATCAAAACATCAGCAAACTGAATTTTGGCTTGTTCGATCGCACGTGTAACGATGGTAATTGGCTTTTCATCAGCAGTCGATGCAATGAAATGTGCGCCAACTTCGCCTGCCACAGTTTCTAGCTGTTTAATGGCTGCTGGACGATAAACGTCGGCAGAAACCATCGCAACTTTTTTCTTTTGGCGTTCTTGTAAAAAGCGTGCCAGTTTAGCCGCAGTGGTGGTTTTACCCGCACCCTGTAAACCAGCCAGCAAAACCACTACAGGTGGCTTTGCCGCAAGGTCGAGGCTTTCATTCGCTGCGCCCATCATTTTTGTTAATTCGTCATGGACGATTTTTACGAAAGCTTGGCCCGGTGATAACTGCGTCATCACTTCTTGACCCAATGCCTCTTCCTTAACTTTCGCGATGAATTCACGAGTTACAGGTAACGCAACATCGGCTTCAAGAAGTGCCATACGTACTTCACGTAACGTATCTTTAATATTATCTTCGGTTAGCTGCCCTGAGCCAGTAACATTTCTTAAACTCTGCGTGAGTCGTTCTGTTAAGGTATCAAACATTGCAAAATCCGCTTAAAATTGCTAGTTGCAAAAAAATCTTTCTTAAAATAGAAAATTTATGCATAAGATGCTATAGGATACTGTAGTTCGCATAGAATTTATATAAATGAATATTCATCATCCTGAAAAAGGTTTGACATGATCAGTCTCCCCTTGGTTTACACGATCTTAGCATTAATCGCTTATACCACATCTTTTTGGTATTTGTTTATCCACTTAATGTCAAAACGTGATCCAAACCATTGGTTTGTCGGGCTTGTACTGGGCTTAGGATTACTGCTACATACCGGTGTTCTATATAACGATATGTTGACTCCTTTGGGTGTAAATTATGACGTATTTGTCCTCATGTCATTTACATCTGGGCTTATGTTATTGCTGAGCTTAATCTTTAGTACCTTTCGCCCCATTTTGGCATTGAATTTAATTGGCATTCCTGTTGCCGCAACGGGCTTAATCTTAGGTTTTGCTTTAAGTAAACAAAATCAATTCATTGAACAGCATTCGTTTGGTTTAGACGTACATATTATTTTGTCTTTATCTGCCTATGCTGTTTTACTCATGGCGACCATACAAGCGGTTATTTTATGGTTCCAAGATCGTGAATTAAAGAACAAACAGAAGAAACGCTTTTGGGTCAATTTACTGCCCTCTTTTCAAGCAATGGAATCCTTGTTATTTGATTTAATCATTACTGGTTTTATTTTACTGACCATTGCGTTAGGTTTCGGCTTCTTTACCATTGATGACTTTTTTGCCCAACATTTAGCCCATAAAACGGCCTTTAGCATTATTTCATGGTTTGTCTATGGCTCACTCTTAATTGGTCATTACAAATTTGGCTGGCGTGGTCAAAAAGCCATTCGTTTTACTTTAATTGGTTTTATGCTACTTGCCATTGGTTTTATTGGTTCTAAGTTTGTGCTGGAAATGGTTTTAGGTAGGTAAAGTCTTTTTTGTTTCGTTTTACTGATTAAAAAATGTGGAGCGTGACGTAAATATCATGCGTGGAACGTGATCATTCAATAGAAAAGCCCAGTTTATATAAACTGGGCTTTTTAGTTTATCAACAATTTATTGATTTCAAATAACTTATGCAGTGCATTTCGTATAAGCTCTATTATGTTAATTTTATGAGAATTAATTAATCATTCCATTCCCAAGTTAAAGCTAGCTTTGCTCCTAAAATATTTTCTAATTCTTCCATTACCTTAGGTCTGAGTTCAGTTCCAAAATCTAATTCATCATAATCATCTTCATCAGCATCTTCTGCACTTTCATCTTCATCAATTAGCCAATATTTATTAGAGCCAGATAAAAAGCCTGCAGTTAATGCAAAAGGACTTTCAACATTTGAACCATTCTCAAGTGTGATAGAAGCATTATCCCAACCACAAGGAAAATGTTCTGCTTCTGGTACGATTAGCTCAAAAAAAGATACGGCTTTATCTTTTTGTTCTTGTTTTGGATGATATTGCTGGTCTAAAACATAGATGTAGACTTTATGTTCATGCATTTTTATTTCCCCAAAATATTCAATAAATTTTAATGTTTTATCTGTAGTTTATTTATATACAAAAAATATAAAAAGTAAATATTGATTCTAAGACATCTACTTTATTTAGCATAAAACTCTTATACGAAATATAAGTACTCAAGCCCCTACCACTCTATAATATTTCAAAGACCTTTTTCTAGACATCCCCACTAAAAAAACGTATAACACCGTTTTTCAATTTGACTGGTGACACCGCTGTGAAACTCATTCTTGCACCCATGGAAGGCTTAACCGATCCTATTATGCGTGATGTACTAACGCATATCGGCAGCTTTGACTGGTGTGTCACTGAGTTTATTCGTGTCACCAATTCGGTCTTACCAGACCATGTTTATCATAGTTATTGTCCTGAATTATTGACTGAAGGTAAAACTGCAGCAGGCACTCCCGTACATGTACAATTTTTAGGTAATGATCCTGAAATGCTGGCAGCCAATGCAGTCCGTGCTGTCGCACTTGGCGCACCTGCCATCGACATGAACTTTGGTTGCCCTGCCAAAACAGTCAACCGCCACCGCGGTGGTTCCGTGCTGTTAGATGAGCCTGAAGTGGTGCATCAACTGGTCAAAGCCGTTCGGGATGCTATCCCTAGCCATATTCCAGTCTCTGCAAAAATGCGTTTAGGCTATATGGACAGAAACTTTACTTTAGAAAATGCACATGCCATTGAAGATGCAGGTGCCGCTTGGGTCACCGTACATGCTCGGACCAAAGCCGAAGGTTATACGCCCCCTGCATTTTGGGATCAATTAAGCCCGATTCGTGAAGCACTTAAAATTAATGTGATTGCCAATGGTGAAATTTGGACCAATAGCGATGCCAAACAATGCCGTTTAGAGTCAGGTTGTGAAGATTTAATGATTGGTCGTGGTGCAGTCACCACCCCTGATTTAACCCAATGTATCCGCCAAAATTTAGATGAACCGCTCATCACTTGGGATGAACTTTTAGCCCTACAAATTCGTTTCTTACACGGCCCCTATAAAAAAGAAATTAATATGGTGGGACGCTATAAACAATGGCTTGGCATGATGTCTAAGCATTATCCTGAAGCAAAAATACTGTGGAATGAAGTCAAACGTATCAAGCAACTAAATGAAATTATTAACAAGCTTCAAAGTACTTCAACTAAATAACATAGTCCTAGACGCCATCATTTAAAGCCTATTTAAAGATTTCAGAATAGGCTAGATGAATGCTTCAACAATCAATTTTTTCCGTTGCGTTGTTGCAGATTAGCGACATGTAAGCGGTCGGTTTTCCAAGATTTTTCCAAAATTTCTTTTTCAATCCGCAGCTGAATCCGTTTCAATTTCATTGCTGGAATCACCTCATCTTTAAAACCTTTGACATATTCAGTCCACGTCTTTCCTCTAAACACATTCACAGGCATGGCTGTTTTAAATTCGCAATCGGGCATAAAGACAATCACAGAATGTAAATATTCAGCGGCAACCATATCACTCAGCACCACTTCTAAAACCTTTTGATGTTTATAGTTTTGATGCAGTGGGTTTTGAAATTTATAACTGTTTTTAAAGATTTTTTGTGTCCACATTTTCTGACGTTCACCACCAAAAATCCAGCCTTTATAATTCTTGGTTTCGATAATAAAAATACCATACGGACTCAGTAAAATATGATCAATTTGTGTAGTTCCGGATTGTTCATCGGGCAAAGTACAATTGTTGAGCAAAATATAATCTTCGGTTAAGTATTTCTTTGCATGGATGCTTACAGCAAACTCGCCAAATTTTCCTTTCAAAACAGGCTTGAAGGCTTTGAAAATACCTAGCCCAACAGTAATAAGAATTATCCACCAAAAGGTTGAAAATAACTGACCGAATATTGTTTCCATCATTTTATAGCTTATTAACTTTTATACAGAAGCATAACATTTTGTTTAAATTATTGTTTTTCTAAACCAAGTAAAATTTCTTTGTTATTTAAACCACCGGCAAAGCCGACCAATTTTCCATTTACCCCCACCACACGATGGCACGGTGCAATAATTGAAATTGGATTTTTTCCGTTGGCTGCACCCACAGCACGTACCGCTTTAATATTTCCCACTTGCTCAGCAATATCACGATAACTTCGAGTTTCACCAAAAGGAATACCCAGTAAAGCTTGCCACACTTTCTTTTGAAACACAGTCCCTTCAAAATCTAAAGGCAAATCAAATTGCTGCCTTGTTCCAGCAAAATATTCACGCAATTGCTTTTGTGTTTCTAACAAAATAGGATGATTCACTTGTTCGATCAATTCTGCTAGGCGGACACGTTTTGGATTTTCATTTTCCCAAAGCACGGCAACCAAGGCGTTTTCTGTTGCCACTAATTTTAAAATACCGACTGGAGAAGGCATTTCCATAAAAGCGAGTTTCATTGTCTTCTCCTACGGCGAAATAAATGATCCAGATTTTATGATGATGACAGTTTCATCAACACTAATCCAGCAATAATCAAAACAGCAGCTAACATACGCATGGCAGATGCAGGCTCACCCAAAATAAAAATTCCGACCAGAAATGAACCGACTGCACCAATGCCTGTCCAAATAGTGTATGCAGTGCCGAGCGGTAAAGTCCGCATTGCATAAGCCAGCAAAGCAAAACTCAAAATCATAAAAACGATGGTAATAATACTGGGTGTGAGACGTGTGAAACCTTCCGAAAGTTTCATGGCATAGGCCCACACAATTTCAAAAAGTCCCGCGAATATCAGTAAAATCCAAGCCATGACGACTATGCTCCAGTTCATTAGAGTCAGGTCGTCCTGACGAATTGTCTTGGCTAAATAAAAAAGATGCCAAGGGAGGTCGTTCCTCCTACAATGGATCATTATATAAATGATGAGTTTAAATTGGGACAATTTTTACATCTTTTGACTTAACTGCTTATGTTAAAAAATACGACTGGCATTGACCAATCGTATTTTCTTGATCCCAAAAACTTATCTAAAATTTAAAACGAATCCCTGCACCATAGACCCATGCATTTTCAGAAGACGATGATTTCTGCCAAGCCGTTTCTTGAACGCCTTTGTTATACCCATATGCCACATCCATAAAAGGCATGACCTTTTTATTGATTTCATAACGTGTTTCCAAACCCAGCTGTACTGAGTTTAAACCGGTCTTTTTGGCATAATTGGAATCATCACTCAACACGATATTCATATCCAAATAAGGCTGAATAATCAGTTTTTGCGTGAGCAACAGATCACGTTCAGTTTCTAAATTAAACGAAACTTGACGGTCTTGCCCAATATATACATAAGCATCGGTTTCAAAAAAATACGCTACCATGCCATGAAGACCCAATACGGCATCGACTTGATCTTGATCAATTTCACGATTTGGATCAAGTCGATAACGGATACCTGCCTGTACATCCCAAAAATCAGCAACATTTCGGCTATACAACAGTTTGGCATCATATTCAGTTTGCTGTGATTCGGCTTTATCGGCATGCACTTTGATAAAAATTTTATTTTCATCCGTCCCGATTCGGGTCTCAAGTTTTGACTTTAAAGCCCCCTGAGCATTGTCATTACGCAACCATTTACTTTCCAGTGTTGTCTGTTGATAAATCTGTCCACCGTGTTCTTTTAAATGCGCTGCATGATCAACTTTATGATCGAACTGATGATCCAATTTATGATCCTGATCCAAATCATCTAAATTTGAATGCACCTGTTGGACAGGTTGCACTGATTTTTCCTCAACAACAACTTGAGGTGCTGTGGACATTTTTTGATGCTGCGAATGATCCATCGGGATGTCTTCTACGGGCTGAGTCTGCGGTTCAGACATCGACATGGAATGATGGTCTTCGTGAGCAAAACTCTGTCCGCTCAACACCAGTAATGATGCACTCAGTGTGCTCATCGCAAATAAATTAATGCTGCGCATGTGTGTCTCCTTGCTGTGCTGGACTTGGGCTAGAAGGTGTCGTTGCTGCTTGATTTCCATCTACATTCGCCACAATCATTTTGCTCATCATGCCTGATGACATGTGGTAAAGCAGATGACAATGGATTGCCCACTCGCCTAGCTCATCCGCGGTTAACAACGCAGTCACGGTTTTACCCGGTGGCACAATCAGGGTATGTTTGTTCGGCATATCACTGCTACTTTGCCCATTTTCCAACTGCATAAACATGCCATGTAAATGCATCGGATGCGCCATCATACTGTCATTGATAAATTTCAAACGGATGCGTTCACCATATTTCACCTGCAAAGGTTCTACTTCAGTGAATTTCTTACCATTGATGGTCCAAATATAACGCTCCATCGTGCCACCCAAACGAACCTCAAGTTCTCGTTCTGCTGGACGGGTATCTTTTTGCGGAGTTAAAGATTTTAAGTCACTGTATTGCAGTGCTTTATGACCTGCGGGTGTGGAAGCATTGGCCCAGCCATAGACTGGTTGTCCCTGATCATCCACTGTTGGTTTCGCTGCTGCATGTGCTGAATGATCCATCTGCTGCTGTGGCTTAGAATCAGACTTGGCTTGGTGTTGTGAGTGATCAGTAACTTCGGCATAGTTCATTTTCGTATGATCCATTAGCGCAGGCTCATGTTTCATCATGGAATGATCCGTTTTTTCATGATTCATCTGACTATGGTCCATTTTCGAATGATCCATTAGCGCAGAATCATGTTTCATCATGGAGTGATCCATTTTTTCTTGATTCATTTGGCTATGATCCATCTTGCCATGATCACCCGAAGAACCATGGCCCATATCTTCCATCGTTAGTAAGGCACGTGGACGTGCCTTGGGCAGATGAATCGCATGTGTCAGTGCGCTTTCTTCATTCTGTAATGTGCCAATTGCAAATCCACTGCGGTCAATCGACTCTGCTTCAATTTGATAATGATCGGCCTTTGGCTCCACCACAACATCATAAGTTTCCGCAGTTCCTATACGAAACTCATCAACCACAACGGGTTTAACCGGCTGGCCATCGGCACTCACCACGGTCATTTTTAAATTTGGAATAGTGACATCATAAAATGACATCGCGGAAGCATTCACAAAACGCAGTCGAACTTTTTCATTCGATTTAAACAGACCTGTCCAGTTTTGTTCAGGTGTTTTACCGTTCATTAGAAAGGTATAGCCGGTCACATCAGACAAATCCGTTTTCAACATACGCATTTGATTCCACATGGAACGATCCTGCCATGTGCTTTTTAAACCATCGCGTTTCACCTGCTTTAAAACATCGGCTACGGTTTCGCGCTCGTTTTGATAGTACTCTGCTGATTTTTTCAGATTTTTCATAATCTGATCGCTGCTCGATTCATGAAAATCGGACAGCATCACCACATAATCACGATCAGTTTGTTCATGTGTTGCAACGGGCTTTTTATCTTTCGGATAAATCACCAAAGTACCATACAGACCATCCTGTTCCTGTCCTTTTGAATGGGCGTGATACCAATAAGTGCCGTTCTGACGCACTTTAAAACGATAGGTAAAATCGCTTTGCGGCTTGATCCCTTTAAATTGGTTAAAACCGGGTACACCATCCATTAAACCGGGCAGTAATAAACCGTGCCAGTGAATAGAAGAATCTTGATTTTTTAGCTTGTTATGCACATGAATAACGGCTTCATCGCCTTCTTCAAACTCTAACAAGGGGGCAGGAAATTGACCATTCACGGTAATACGCTTTAATGGCTTGCCTGTAATATTGACCATCTGTTCATCAATATTCAGATGATATTCTTTAACTGCGGCATATACCCAAGATGATGAAAATAGACAGACACCGACAAGGAGGCTTTGACTTAATTGAATAGACATGACTTAACCTGTAATTTAAAAATGAAAATGTTTTTTAAATCGAGATTAAGCTTTAGGAGGACGTAAAATTTGCTGCCAGAAACCGTTTAAATGCTGGGCCAAATAATCAAAATTGAGTTGTTGTCGCTGTTGGATTTCTTCTGCACGGAATAATTTTACCGTTTGTAGATCTAACCAAGTACTTAAACTCTGACAATGCAACTGCGCGCAATCATTACAACTTGCATGCTGCATTTGATCCTTGATTGAAGGATGACAATCTTGATCAACCTGTATTTGAACATGCGATGAAGAATCGTGTTTTACCGATGCTGGTGAAGTCTGTGCCTCATGACAATTCGACATTGCCAACATTTCTGCGCTGTGACTCTGTTGAACACTCAACTCAGTCATCATTTGCTGATGCATAGGTTTGACTGAAGCCAAGACAGCACTACTCCACCCGATCACAAAAGTCATCAGGAACACAAACCAAGCCTGTTTGCGTAATTGAGTCAGCACAGATGCTTCCTTTTAAGCCAAAGATCAATATTCAGAGATTGTCCAGTTCTATATCACAGCATAACCAACAATACCGTGATACACAATTTTTTAAATTTACACTCAATAATACATCACACTCTATTTGATGCACATTAAAACCATAAAGTTATTTTTTAAACAGCCTTATTCCCAAGTAAAGATTAATAAACAATCATATCCAGCAGTACTTTAACAACGTAAAAAAGGACCCAATTGAGTCCTTTTTATA
This sequence comes from Acinetobacter bohemicus ANC 3994, assembly GCF_000367925.1. Taxonomy (GTDB): domain Bacteria; phylum Pseudomonadota; class Gammaproteobacteria; order Pseudomonadales; family Moraxellaceae; genus Acinetobacter; species Acinetobacter bohemicus. The sequence continues at coordinate 30,975 of NZ_KB849176.1, read as the reverse complement.
CATTTAATGTCTAATTATTAACCTATTGATCGCTAATCGGTTATAAAATAAGCAAGTTATCCATATAGTTATCTACATAGATATCCATACATTTATCCACAATACTATCAACAGTATGGCTGCAATTTATCGCAACTCATTAAATATTCACAGCACCCACTTTTGCCAGTTCAGAACGCATTTCATCAATCACAACTTTATAATCAGGTTGACCAAAAATAGCTGAACCTGCAACAAACATATCAGCACCGGCTTCTGCAATTTCACGGATATTTGCAGGTGTAACACCACCATCGACTTCAAGGCGAATATCGCGACCTGAGGCATCGATCATTTTACGTGCTTGACGAAGTTTATCTAAAGTCATTGGAATGAATTTTTGACCACCAAAGCCAGGGTTTACGCTCATCAATAACACTTGATCGACTTTATCCAAAACATAATCAAGATAGTGCAATGGTGTCGCAGGATTAAAAACCAAACCTGCTTTTGCACCACCTGCTTTAATCAACTGCAAAGAGCGGTCAATATGGTGGGTTGCTTCTGGGTGGAAAGTGATAATGTCTGCACCCGCATCCAGAAAATCACCAATCATGCGATCGACCGGTGAAACCATAAGATGCACATCAATTGGTGCTTGAATACCATATTTTTTCAATGCCTTACAGATACCTGCACCAAAAGTCAGATTCGGTACATAATGGTTATCCATCACATCAAAATGCACAACATCTGCACCTGCAAGAAGGACATTGTCGACTTCTTCACCTAAGCGAGCAAAATCAGCAGATAAAATTGATGGTGCAATTAAATAGGGCTTGGACATGAGGAAAACCTGGCTATGTATGCAAATTGATTTTTCACATTATAACAAATTGAACCCGAATACTGTGATTCAATCCTGATGCGATTCGATTTATTCAGCGTTCTAAATATGCAATATTGTGTTCTATTTTTTTACTGTAGCAATTTTCTGGATCTGTTACTTTGACAGACCATCACAAGGTAAATACAAATGAAAAGCCATACTCAAATCAGCACGGCTGAAGCCGCTCGCATTGCCAAGCGTTTACTCAATCATTGGAAACATAAATTTGAAGTGGCTGAAACTGAAGCTAATTTCACTATTTTTATGCCCGATGCGACCATTCAACTGATACCACAGCCCGATGCGCTATTGGTCTCCATTGACAGCACGCTCGAAGACCTCAGTCGTTTAGAGCAAGTGGTTTTAGATCATTTAAGCCGTATGGCTCAACAAGAATTTACTGCGACATGGCAACATCAATAAATCAAAAAGGGAGAATTATATTCTCCCTTTATTCTTAGAATTAAACGCTTTTTTCTAACGTTTAAGAGCTTTATTTTCAGCCCATTTAAACGGCGTTAGATATCAGCTTAAAATTATGCGTCAAGTTGCACTGCATGAAACTGTAAATGCTCATCGATAAAACTTTGAATAAAATAATAACCGTGGTCATAGCCTGCATGTTCACGCAAAGTTAAATGCTGCCCCACTTGCGCACAAGCCTGTTGAAATAATGCCGGATTCAATTGTGCATAAAATTGATCTTGCCGTCCTTGATCAATCAAAATCTCTTTAAATAAAGCACCTTTTTCTAGAACTAAAGCACTCGCATCATGTTTTTTCCATTCCGCTTGATCTGCACCCAAATAATGAGAAAATGCTTTTCCCCCCCATGAGCATTGGCTTGGGGCACAAATCGGTGCAAAGGCAGAAACCGATTTAAATTTTTCTGGATATTTCAATGCGAGCGTCAAGGCACCATGACCGCCCATGGAATGCCCAAAGATGCCGATTTTATGCGCTTGAATTGGAAAATTATGGCTTAATAACTCATAAAGTTCATCAACAATAAAACTTTCCATTTGATAATGTTCAGCCCACGGCGCTTGGCTTGCATTGATATAAAATCCTGCCCCTTGACCCAAATCCCAAGAATCACCTTGCGCAACATGTTCACCTCTTGGTGAGGTATCCGGACTAATCAAAATAAAGCCCAACTGTGCGGCTAAGCGTTGAGCATGGGCTTTAATGGCAAAAGTGTCTTCTGTACAGGTTAAACCTGCCAAATAAAAAAGTGTCGGACAGGCTTGTCCAAGTAACGCTTGCGGTGGCAAAAAAATACCGAATCTTCCTTCACCATTAAGCACTTTAGAATTAAAAGCATAAATGCGCTGTTCGCCATCAAAGCATCGATTATGTTGAATTAATTCCATGTGCGTATTTCCTTTCTTTTATTGGGTTTGAACACTTAATTGAGGTGTTTCTACTGTTTTTGTATCCGTCTTGCTTACAACTGGAAATAAGCGTTGTTCCAATTGTGGCAACATAAATTCCATGTTCTTACCAATCGACCATTGCGGTTCAGACGCTTCAAAACCTTGAGCCGACTCCCACTGCGCCACCGTAGCTTTCGCTTGTTCAAATGCGGCACTGACAGAAGTCTGCTCGCGCATCGCCTGATCAAAAAAAGCACGTCCAAAATACGTATAATCCGCTTCATTTGAACAACCAAAAGAGGCACGATCTGCGGCAGATGCAGTAATAATCAAGGTATTATCATCTTGTAATGCAGGCACAAAACTTCCTGAATAACATGCAGAAATCACAATCACACGCCAGCGAATCCCAGCCTTATCTAAAGTCTCTTTTAACCATTTCGGATCAACATCATTTAAATCGATTGGGGCATTTTCCATTTCAAACTGATTCGGCAAACCATGCGAGGTCATGTATAAAAATAATACATCACTTTCTCGGTTCATTTGCTGTCCAATTCTACGCAGCGCCAAGTCCATACTGGTGCGTGAAGCGATAGGGATTTTAGTCCGTGTTGTCGGATTATTAATTAATACCAGTGAACGCCCAAAAGTTCCAAAACGGGTGTCAAACTGTTCCTTAATGCGTTCAACTTCCGACTTAAACACGTCTTGATAGCCTGCACCTGCCACGCCTAAAAAATACCAATGAGATTGTGCAAACTCACCATACTGAACGGCTTCCAAAGATTTAGTCAGTACCTGATTTTGAGCATAAAAGGCATCTTCAGCAAACGTCGGCGGTGCTTCTTCGACTTTCCAAATCGGTTGGCTTTTAACGGACATTTGCCAAACCACAAGGGTAAACAAGGTTGCAGCAACAATCAGTGCCCGCTCCCACCACGGCCACTTTAATTCACGCGAGAATACCCAAACCACGGCCAAACTTTGCCAAACAAACAACACCATGAAAATCGTGGGTAAATAGTCATAGAAAATATAAGGCAATACATCGATATAGCCTAAATACTGAATGAAACTTTGTAATAAGGCGATATGCGTGTCGAGTACCAACCACAACAATGCTGGCACGAGCATTAAACGTGGGTTATTAATCCGTTGTGACAGGAAAATCCCAACGATTAAGGCAATAAAAGGCCATAACGCATAACTAATCAAACCCTGAGGATTGAAATCCCCGACTTCACCAGAACTTAACCAACTAAACAGACTGTTGGCACTGCCGCCTAAAATCCCCCAAAAAATCAATTGCAAAATTGAGGGGCGAACGATCTGTAAAGACCGGCGCGACCCCAAAAAAAGCCACATCCCTGCAGTTTGGTTACTTTTAAAATCATGCCAAAAATTGATGGAGGGTTTGAAGTCGATCATAGGATTTCGGGTTGGCTATAGCTCGCTGATTTACAATCTAAGTGTATGCTTGATGGGAGTTTTATCAATGCTGTTTTTAACTATATAACAGATTAATGCACAATATTGAAGCAATTACCCATCTACTCTATCAGATGAGACTGAAAGTAAGCATCAAAACGACAAGCATCACCTTGCCATTGATGATTGGGTTCTTGATTTGCCAAATAGACCGCCAGACGTGGACGCTTTACCACCACGCGTTTTGCCAGTTTTTGTGCCAAAATCAATAAATTATCACCCAAATCCATTTCACCATCTTCAGGTAATAACATATGTAACAATTGCATCTGTTTTTTGACTTGAGCTTGTTTTTTAATGGCTTGCTGATTTTGATCACGTTGCGGAAACATTGGATCCAGATAAACCACATCTACCGTATGATGCTGTTCTGCTTGTTGCATTAAATAGTCAGCAGAATCAGAAAAAATCAAATCAATCCGTGCCACGACCAAACTTAAAAAAGGATCATGTTCAGCATTGTTTTTACTGTCTTCAAGCAAGGTAAATAAAATAGGATGTCGTTCAAGTAAAGTGACTTCAGCACCTAAATGTGCCATCAGTAAACTATCATGACCCAAGCCTGCTGTAGCATCGATCAATTTAGGTTTTTCGCCTAAATTACATGCCCGTGCAATCATTTCAGATTTGAGTGAAGCTCGTTTTAGCCGTGGAACTTCAGCTTTCCAATCGGGTTGCATCTTCATGCCATTGGCACACAGCCAAAGACCCAATTCATCTACACACAACGCCAATTCTGGATGAAAACGTAAAAAGCGAGCATTGAGTTTTTCAATTTGTTCAATGTGTATTTCTACGCCTCGTGACGCAAGCACAGTCTTATAATGCTGTGCTTGCGCTTGAAACTGAGGTTCTGTAAACAAATGCATTACCAAGAAACCCAACCTGTCCACCAAGTGACCAAAATAAACAAACCAAAGCCTATACGATAGTACGCAAATGCAGTGAAATCATGTTTCGATACATAGCGGATTAATGCACGAATCACGATAAGTGCAGAAATAAATGCCACAATAATACCCACAGCTAGAACAGCCATATCATTACTATGCAAATCAGCACGCATTTTGTACATATCGAGTAAACCAGCACCCATTAATACAGGAATACCCAAAAAGAAGGAAAATTCTGCTGCGGCTTTACGTGATACACCTAAAAATAAAGACCCAATAATGGTTGAGCCTGAACGCGAAGTCCCTGGAAATAAGGCTAAACATTGAATCAAACCAATTAAAGTCGCTTGTTTATACGTTAAATCATCGACTTCTTGAGTTTTAATGCTATGCGGACGGCGTTCGGCCCACAAAATAATAAAACCACCCACAATTAACGCAATTGCGACGGTAATCGCATTAAATAAGTAAGCCTTAATGATATCGCCAAACGTTAAGCCAACAATCACGATTGGAATTGAAGCAATAATTAAGTTAAGACTTAAACGGCGACCTTGTTCTTGACCTTTTAGACCACCGATTAAAGCGCCCCAAAGTTTGCCCCAATACTCGTAAATAACAGCCGCAATTGCACCAATCTGTACTGCAACTGCAAACATTTCTCTTTTTTCAATCGTCCAGAAATCTAAAAGTTGACCTGCTAAGATTAAATGCCCAGTACTGGAAATCGGTAAAAACTCAGTAATCCCCTCGACCAAGCCCATTATGGCCGCTTTAAATAATAATAAAAGATCCATATCTAACCTTAAGTTGCTTTAATTTGTTCTGGAATTTTTTTCCAAGCGTTATCGCGTAAATACACGGGCAATGCCTGTTCAGCACTGACCCATTTATTTTGCTCAACCTCTGCGCGCGCAATGGTCGCAATATCTTGCGCAGTCGCATTTAAGTCTTGGTATTGTATTTGTTCTGGCTTAATTAAAACTGAACCCGAACCGACCAATTCAAATTTAACGATTTCAGTGGCATCGCTATAGTTTAACAATTGCTCTGCATCAACAGCTTGCATAATGCCCTGTTGATCCAGCTGAAAACTCGCGATATACACTTCCTTCATACGTGCATCGAGTACCGCAGTGACTGCAGTTAAACCGTGAATACGATAGGCCGCCTGCGCTAAAGCTTGTAAGCTAGAGACAGGAACAACAGGCAGATCATTTGCCCATGCCAATGCCTGAGTAACAGCAGCATTGATTCGTACACCACTAAAAGAGCCCGGACCACGGCTAAATGCAATTGCAGTTAATTCTGATGCAGATAGAGCAAGCTGAGTAAATGCTTGATCTATCATGGGGAGAATGGTTTGCGTTTGTGCTTTTGCTCGCGCATCGAATTGGAAAAATAATTCTTGGGTTTCATCTACAATACAGACGGAACACTGCTCATTGGCAGTTTCCAATGCCAGCAATTTCATGCGTAACCTTAATTTATTTGGCGATAAAAAACGAGTGCTATCATACTCCACTCATGCACGCTAGGCGAGATGTTACCTCTGAGGGATACAAAAAAGCCAAGTAACAACTTGGCTCGATCAATCGATTGCAATTAAAGTTCAACGGCTTCCAAATGTTGAAAATGCTTAAAATGTTCAACGTAATGTAGCGCACTCATTTTAAGTTTAACTTCAGCAGCTTGGTCTAAAGTTTTGACAATTTTCCCCGGCGAACCCATGACTACAGAATTATCAGGAATGATCTTGCCTTCAGGAATTAAAGCATTCGCGCCAATGATGCAGTTTTTACCAATCACAGCATGATTTAAAATCACGGAATTAATTCCAATTAAAGTGTTATCACCAATGGTACAGCCATGTAACATGGCTTGATGTCCAATCGTGACATAACTGCCAATATACATTTCAATGCCAGCATCGGTATGTAAAACCGCATTTTCCTGCACGTTGGTAAAATCACCCAAGCTAATTTTACTGTTATCGCCACGAATCACGGCACCAAACCAAACACTGACCTGCTTGCCCATTTCAACTTGACCAAGCACGGTTGCAGTTTCAGCAACCCAACCATCCCAAGGTTGATGCGTTGCTTGCGGTGCATAGCCATTAAATTTATACAGCATGTTTTGTCTTCCTTGATCTATTTACCACGTTGAATCTTATTGCTATAAAAAGCGGGGGAATTTAATAAAAAAGGCCATTCTTTCTGATAATTCAAACCATACTGAAACAATGAAACCAACATGCGTGCAGTCAACCCCCAAACGATTTCATTTTCCACCCGCATACTGGGAAAATATAAAGACTGATGTGCATAACGCACCTCATAAGGGATCGGTGGCGCATGAATTAAGCTATCGAGTGATGCAAAAAAAATACGATCAATTTCGCTCGGTTGCGCAATCAAATTGACTTCTGGCGGAATCAATCCAACCACAGGTTTAACCAGCATGCCATTACGTGCTTTTTGCATCGGCAAATCACCAATCAATTGCACATCAAATGGATTTAATGCGGTCTCTTCATAGGCTTCGCGTAATGCCACCACAATATTACTGGTGTCTTGTGGATCTCGTTTGCCTCCCGGAAAGGAAACCTCTCCAGCATGATTGGATAAATAAAGTGAACGGCGAGTAAGTAAAACCTTGGGATTGGACTCATTTGTAATCGCAATTAATACAGCAGCTTGTGCAGATTTTACCCGTGTGGAAAACCGTAATCTTTGCTGTAATGATTGAATTAACGAATGGTCATCCATAGCCGACTCTCTCTTTATTTCTTCTTCATTTCATCATAGCTGAATTTTTATTCTAAAAGATAGAAATGATGCCAAAGTTAAATTTTTCAGTTATGCTGATCACACCTTGATCATTGACGATGAATATGAATTTCTGTGTAATTTGTGGACATAAAACAGCGGAAAAAATCCCACTCGGCGATCATCAATTACGTCGCGTTTGTACAGATTGTGGCAATATTCATTACATCAATCCGAAGGTTATTTGTGGCGCACTGGTACTCTGGGAAAATAAAGTTTTACTCTGTCGACGCGCCATTGAGCCACGTTATGGATTATGGACACTTCCAGCGGGTTATATGGAGTTGTTTGAAACCATGGAACAAGGTGCGGCAAGAGAAACACGCGAAGAAGCCGAAGCTGAAATTGAAATTGAACAGCTCTATTGTATGTATAACATTCCTCGAATCGGTCAAATTTACGTTTTATTCAAAGCCCATTTAATCAATGGTATGTTCGGTGCAGGTGAAGAAACCATTGAATCCCGTTTATTTGAAGAACATGAAATCCCTTGGTCTGAGTTGGCTTTTCCAAGTGTAGAACATACGTTAAAGCACTATTTTAAAGATCGTAAAACTCATTCATTCAATATGCATTTAGAAACATTGGGTTCTCGTTTAGATCATACGGGCTAATTTTTTTTGAACAGAATTAAAGAAGCCCATCAAGAGATGGGCTTCTTTAATTCTAGTTATAATTTTTACTTAATCGCAATGCTATAACATGGAGCTAAAGTGAAATCGAGTGTTCCCCCCGCTAACGTAGCCAGTGCTTTATCTTCATTGTTTGCTAGACTGTCATTCGCTAAATTATAAACATGTTGAAAACTCGCTAAACTATTCCCCCATCTTACAGGTTGCTTAGCTGAATCTGTAAATGTCACACGCGCTTGTCCACTGGTTAAAGTTGGATCCAATAAACTTGCTACGTCTAACAATGCCCCACCAACAACGACACTTGGAATCGATGAATTAGATGATGTTTTAAGGGTAGAGTTCATGCCAACCAAAGCACCATTAATTTTTACAAATTTGTCATGGCCTAAAATCATACGTATAGAGAGTAATTTATTGGCAGTAAACGCCCGGGCAACTGTGCCTAAACGATATTGTTGTACACCATACTGATCAACAAAAGTGTTCTGATTAAATGAATTTTCAGTACAAGCATTATCAGATGTAGACATATCCGTCTCAGTAGAACCTGATTTAATATTAGAACGGATATCACCATTTTGGTCGATCACAATTCCTAACTTAACGGCAGGGACTGCAGTATTTGTAAATTTAAAGGTTAAATCTGCATACATTGGAAAAATATATTTATCTCCAGATTTCACATTACTAACCGATTGAAAAACCTGTTTATCTAAATAAGTGATTGGAAATATTTTATATAAATCTAAAGAGCCTTTAAATTCATCTGTAGTTGTGCTTTGTTTCCAACGACCGAAATCTTTTAAATCTTCACTGCTAACTGTCGTCTTATTGGTCAATATTTTATAAAATTGTTCTCTACCCGCCATCATATAATCATTAAAAAGCTTACCCTGATGAATGATCAATGGCTGCGAATTCATATCTGCGACATCTAACTGATAATCTTGATCAATTTTTTTATTAATCGGGTTAATCCAATGCGCTTGTGCGGGTGCAGTCATACGTACTGGTTTTACTTTACGAATTAATTCGGCATTTACACTACTAATTGCAGCCAAATTACTCGTAGCAGTACCTTTCCATTGCAAGCCACTACCAAAAGTGTAGCCCTGTCGATCCGTAATTAACATAAAGTGTCCAAACAAATATTTGGTTGAACTGTCTTTTAAATCACAAACTTCTTTATTGCACCCAACCAAACCATCGGAACCCGATATTAAACTTCCCAATACGCCACTGGTGGAAAATAACGCAAATTCTGGTTGATAGACTGCCGCAGTGGCAATCGTCATTAATTTACTTACGACTTCAAATGCTTGATCATCATCAATCACCGAAACATCGACCCACGGTTTAATCATATTTACATATTCATCACTGATGATTTGTTGAGAAGTGACCGAACTTAAAATGAGTTCTAATTTCAATCGCATTGCATCGGTAATATATAAAGCTTGAATATCCGTAGGCGTATCAATTTTGTTCTGTTGCAAAGCTAAAGCTTGGAAAATTTTTGCCAACTTCATCGCTACACGGACTGTGGGATCATCTTTGCTTAAGACTTGAGCTTCTTGTTGCGTAATACCAACCGCCATATCCAAAATAGTTAAACGCGGTACTTGTCCGCTACTTAATCGTGCAACTTTATTTAACTCGACCACACCTAAATTAATTTTTTTATCTTTTTCACCTTTAATAAAGAACGTGACTTTATCACCTGTTCTACAACTCCCTGTTGCAGCACCATCCCCCAAATCCAATATTGATATAAAACTATTGGTTGTATCACTGCTACAGGTAAAATTAAGTCCATCTAATGGGTAATCTAAAGCAAATTCTACACACCCGTTCATTTTTGGTGTACATGCACCATTTGCTGTACTGGAATCATACGTCTCGGGAATAATATTGGCGCTTTCCCCCCCACAGCCACTCAAAGCAGCCATCAATGTTGTGAGTGCAAAAGGGAGTAAATATTTATTTTTCATCCTGAATTCTCTTGTTCTATTCTTAACGAATTGCAATTAACTTTAATTGACCTTGATTGGTCAGTGCTCTGTTGTCTAAATCGATGGCACTGGCTAAAGGTGTGAGTAATATATATTGACTTTTAAGTGGGACATGAATCACCCCTTCAATTTTTTCATAGGACGTAAAAGATGCCACTGCATCATGATTTTTAAAACCACCAGCACCTTCTAGGACACAAGCATTTGCATCTAAAAACACCACAAAGGGCCAATAAAACGTAGGGTCCTGTTGACGTGAAGCGTAAGAATTAATTTGAATATTTTGAATTGCATTGGATACCTTGACAATTTCAAAATCGAATTGATCTTTTAACGGTACTCGCGGCCATAAATTAACCTCTTTCCCCAAACTCACTGTTTTGGCATTTTTAATTCTTTTGTCTTTAATACATTGTTGTCCTAAACCATCCACCACATCTGCTTGTGAAATTCGATAATAGGTCGATGACAGTGTAATGGGGCCACTCTCTTTTTTCTGATTCTTGTTAAAAAGTGACTGTATGATTGATTTACTTACACCTTTTTCTCTTTCTACCAATTGCAACCGCGTTGCGCCATGCTTAATATCAATGACCCCTTCAGGCATTGCATAAAAACGCTTTTTACCCTCTAGATTAAATTCCTTATCTTCTAAGTATTCATTTCTAATATATTTTTCACCATTAATACTCACAAAAGCGTCGATATTTTCAGTTTCTTCTTGTTTTACAACAAGCGGGAGGCTCAGCTGCTGTACAACTCTCTCAACCTCTGGCTTTGGCTTTAAAACATCTTTGGTTTGTTTTTCATGTTTGGACTCTAGTTGTACAACACTCTGTTTTATAGCTTGATCAACAACATGAGCAGGTTTTGTTGTCATATTCGCCAATGCTTGATGGTCAACTGACAACTTGGAACCGTTTGATGACTTTATTTCAGCTACAGCAATTGGTGGCTGAATATCAAGCACTTGTTTTTGCTCTGGAGCAGATGGTTGCTGTTGCATTAAAACTTCAGCAACATTGCTTTTCGGCGGCAGGCTTTTTTGTTGCACCACTATTGGTCGACCATCTGGACCAATAATGGTATAAAACTCACCTGCATATGAAAAAGATACATCTAAAAGGCATAATGTCAGTATCGATTTCACCCATAATTTTTTTTTCATTATTTTCAATATACCTACCATCGGGTTCTATAGTTCAATCCTAGAATTGTGACTTTCGTATCCGTTTTAACATTTAGACCTGCATAAGGATTCAATAGAATATTATTGACACCTGTTTGGTTTGCTAAGCTACTCGAATTTGCTGGAATTTTATCTTTACTGCGTAGAAAACCAATCGACAAATCTACATCCGTATCTGCATCAAAACGGTAGCCCACCCCTAAACCAAACAATTGTGCATTGTTAATCGGAACCATCGTATTGCGTTTATTATCAGGAATTGCACTGGTACGAGGCTCATATCCCGCACGTAACTTCAAACGATCTGTCGCTGAATATTCCATACCGATGCCAAAATTCCATGGGGAAGTAAATTCTAGCGGCAATGCTAAAGACGTATCTCCGATATTTGCCGAGAGTAATTTGGCAATTTTTAATGCTGAAATTTGGCGATCGAATTCAAATTTAAACTTATCCCAAGCCTTATAATCGGTCCATCCAACATCAAAATTAACTTGTAAATCAGGTAAGACCTTATATTTCACACCGGCTTGAAAATGTGCAGGATACTCAAAGTCCATTGAAACAAGACCTGACTCACTTGCAGGCACCACACTCGGGAAACCGAGAATTGCGGCAAGAATTTGACCTGTTGGCGAAGACATTAACCCTTTAATCAGCTCCTGTGGCGCTTTAGCATTATCAATATGATATTTACCTTTTAGGCGCATTTTTGCAGAACTTTGATAGACCATCCCAAAACTAAAGTCTTCGGTGGGTTCCCACAAGACACCCAAGTTATAACTCGGACTGAGTGACTGCTCCAATGCAAGCTGCATTTGTCCAAAACGGCCAAAAGGATTCATGCCTTCTTCGGTATTACACATACCGAGGAGCAAGATATCAGTAATAATGTCCTGATTTTCCTTGAAAGGGGTACAAACGACCTCATCGATCATTCTTAGCATACCAATCAATTCATTGGGAAAACGCAAATCTGTTTTTAAGCCAATCGCTTGATAAGACATCCCCACTGAAGCACCGATCGACAAAGCATCATTCACTTCATAGGCAATTGATGGTGATAAATAGGTAATCCGTTCCAGAGCAACTTGTTGCCCCATATAATTCCCCGGATTACCATTTTCAGCACCAAAACCAGCAACTAAAGGTGCATACATTGCTGTGGCAAACGTCATTTTTGAACCGGGTGGTTTATAGGCGATACCTGCGGTAGGTGCAGCCATCGGGATTCCTTCACCCAGATCGACCATTTTTTTCAATATCGGCACATATAAGCTGACGTATTCTACATCACCATTAACCGTACCCTTAAAGTCGGTACACAAATCTGAAGAAACTTCAGGACCGTCATTACACACCATTGGATCATCAGAGTAACCAAATACGTTGTAACCTGCCGGAACTGAAAACTCTCTTTGAATATCAAAATTAGCAAGAATACCCTGTACGTCTGTTTGTAAACCTTCAATTTTGGTCAAAGCAGCAGGGTTAAAATGAATGGCACTAATGCCCGGAGGATCTGCCGTTACGGCATTCCCCATACTGAGTGATCGAATATCAACAGACAAGTTTTGCCCCAATTGAGCAAACGTTGCACTTGAACAGCCCGATAATATAATTGCTGCTGCTAACGGGCGAAGTCGAATCTTATACATACGACCACCCTCTTAGCGTAGTTTCTTACCGAAACCTAAAATATCAAGCGGGAATGACAAACCTAAAGAGACATCAGGTGCATCTTCTGTTAAGCCTATACCCACAGTTCCATTCACAATGGTCTCTGGCGATACACGAACACCTAATGAAATTGCTAAAGTAGAACTGGTCTGGTCAGCGGGAGAATAACTTTCACCAGAACTATAGGTAAATTCCGATCCAGTGTTAAAACTTTGCTGATATGACATCGTCATCGAAACATCATAGTTAAACGAATAAGCAAAACCAAACGCAAAACCACCACTAATCCCCGGTTCAAAATCATCAATAATACGTGAACCACGTTTCTGATTAAGCCCCGTTTCTTTAAAGCCATAATTCGCTGAAACAGAGGCAAAAAGTACAACAGGGTCTATATATTTACGTGTACTGGCACCAACACCCGCCGAGTAATAGCCCTTTCCTGTTCCTAGGTCATCGGCTGCATTGACTTCATATGGGCTATCACCTGTTTTAGTCGATACATTACCAAATAAAATCAGCGGTAATCGGCCAGTTTTTAGTGGGAAGGGTTCCCAACGTGCACCAAAAGAAATATCCCCCAAACCTGCTGTAGAGGCATCTTTTAGTAAATCTGTTTTGGCAACTAATGGCAAAGACGCAGTAAAGGTTAAATTATCGAGAACACCATACTGCGCAGTAAAAGTATTGGTCATTGAATGTGTGGCATTTTCTTGAACACGTAATTGATAAAGCTGACCTTTGGCCATTTCAGCATCAATTTGCGTATCACGATAATAGGTATAATCAATATCATAATAAGATGAGATATCACCTTTTTTGATTAATGAATACTGTCTTTCATTTGAGGTAAAAACTTCTTGTAAACTTGTTTCCTTACTCGCATCACCTTCTTGCTGTTGTAATGCTGAAGAAGCCTGTGATTGTTCATCGACAGGTTGCGTTGCTGTATTTGCTGAAGGCTGTGAGGGTGCAGATACAACAGCCTCTGACTCATCGACAGCCTCATACCCACCCAGTGCTGGCTCTTCTGCTGCATATGCTCCCCCTATTGCCACTTGAATACTCAAAGCCAATAAAGTTTTGTTCATCCATTTACGATTCATATTCCATCTCACCATTTTTATTTTTTTAATCTGTCACTTTTAAACTTTATTTACTCTTGTAATAAAGACGTAAAAAATTATATGTAGGTTTACCAAAATTTTCGGATTCTTCATTTAAATTTTTATCTAAACGAATTGTTGATGCCTTATCTGCAATTTTATCCATGTAAAATTGTGGATACTGCAAATCAACAAAAGCGTAGCGATTCACTGTTGCATCCTCTACATGTCGTAAATCTGAATCTTGCAGTGCTAAGAATTTTTTTCTGTGTTCAGGAGCGACATTAATTAAAAAAAGCGTATTGTTTTCCCAAATATCTTTAAAACGCTGTTCATCAAAACTGATATTCCCCAATGCTGGATCAGCTACATAGACACGACCGTTCTTATAGGCCTTAAAAACAACGAAATGCTTAAATCCTGCATAAGAAATTGGCACAATAGCAGGCTGAGCCTGTGTGACTAAATCTGAAAACTCACCTTTATAGCCACCACTTTCTAGGCCTAATGCACCGACAAAGCGCTTCATATCTAAAAGAGAGAAACTTCGACGTTCAATAATTTTTTCAGTTTCACCAAACTTCAACAGACCATTCATGGTTTGTTGTTCGGATAACTGTGTACCCACATAACCATTTAACAATGTCGTTAATGCGGCAGACCCACAACTATAGTCATATGCTTGACGGACTATGCCACGAAACTGATCCTCTAAAGCAGGTTTGATGAGAACAGGCTCACGATGCATTCGACTAAAAGAATCTTGTCGAGAATCCAAGGTTTCTGTGTAATAAACCGCTTCCGCTGGTTTTTTCTTAATTTCAAAGGCTTCTGTGGCAAAGTAATACATCAATGCCGAGCCTAATGCGATCTCTAACATATCTTTTTAACTTTTCTAGTTATCGGCATGACGTGCCTATGTTCATTATTTTTCTAGAGCAAATGCTCTACATCCATGTAAAAATGAAGATACCTTTTTTTATAAAAAAAAACAGCTTTTTTTTACTTTTTTGAAAAATTTCACATTATTTTTGTAAAAAAAAGCGCGTGAAATCACGCGCTTTTTTTTATTTAAGCTTAACGACCAGAAATTGTAATTACAGAACCAGGAACATAAGTACCCATAGCTGGGCTGAAGTAAGTTTGCAAACCTTGCACCTCTACATCACCAATTGAACCAGCAGTACGACTACCTAAATGAACGCCTTTTACATAGGTATCAATTGGACCTGAGCTACTGATCATACGAATATAACCATTACTCGCGCCTTCTTTACCAACCACACTAACACTTTGCTTGATGGTTAAATCGGTAGAATTTGCATCTGCAACTTTGATGCTTTCAACAAAGATTTCACCAGCAGCACGGTTAGTAGCAGTACCATCACCCGTACCCTGTTTAGTTGAATTATCCAAAATACCTAGGTTCTTAATTTCAAGACCACCGACCATTTTGGTATTCAATTTAATCATTGCACCTTGAGGCGCTGCACCCAATTGGATATTGGCAGTCATTTGGCCTGTTTTAAGCGATAAACCACTTAAGATTGCGTTGTAATTCTGACCTGCACCTGCATCATCTTTACCACCACGGCGGATTGTACCCGCATTAGTTCCTGCTCCAGCTACACCAGATGCCGTTACACCAATTTCACCAATATTAATATCTAAGCCAGACACTTGAGCAGCAATATTGATAAATGCACCATTAGCGCCTGTACCCGCATCACTATCGATTTGCAAATCTGCCAAGTTACGTGATGCCAATAAATATGCACCATTGTTGTCATAGTTTGCACCAATCACAATACCTTTAGTAGCTGTGACACCAGTACCATTCCCCTTGATTACAATTGCACCAGCTGTACCAGTACCACCAAAGCCAGCATCACCTGCTACGCCTGCTGCCGTTAAACCATCATTATCATGAATATAAAGTTTTTCGATTTCGATTTTTGAAATACCAATCCCGATGTTAATACCATCTTGACCAGTAGTTGCGCCCAATGAAGCATCATCCATTGCTTGCATTGCCATCGCATTTGCACTAATTGCCAATGAAGAAACTAAAGCAAGTTTAGTAAATTTTTTCATCTTTGTACTCTCCCAAGAGTATTATTTTTTTGATGGTCAACCACTCGATATCACCTATTGTTTTTTGTTTTTTGACAACAGTGAATCTTTTCCTTGAGCAGTCTGTTTGCCCTAGTTAAGTTATATCTGTGTCATTTTTTGTTCAACTGCTGTTGGTCGCAATCTATATGTTACCGACAAACGGTATTTACAGTTTTTATGCATAAACATTGTTATAGAATAGTATTTCTATGTATCGCCTTTTATAATTTAACACTGTATGAATAATTCCGTTATTTTTCAAAAATTGTTGACTGAACAATGGCTTAGTCCCGATCAAATACTCTCTGCTTTATCACATCTCACACATTTGGTTTATTTGAAAAATGTAAATCAGCCTGTGATCGCTTTTTTTGCTTCTGAATATATGCTCAAGCAAGATCAAATCACTCAAAGTTTCAAACGGGTTGCTCTAGATCAATACCAAGAAAAATCATCAGCTATTCATTTTAATCATTTTTTTAAAGGCAATACTCAAACCCATCATGCTGATTTTAAAGGGGGCTTGATTGGTTTCATCAGTTATGATACTGCTGCGCAACAGCAAGTCTCTATTCAAGAAAAAAAACAACCTGCTTTATTTTTAGGTATTTATCGCAGTTATCTAAAACTCACGCCACAAGGTTGGACTTTTTTTAGTGATGAAGATGAAGCTGAGGAAATTTTCCAATTGATTCAAACTGCATTAACCAACAAAAAAGATCCGTCTTTCCAACTGACCCAAGCTTGCAGTGCACGTTGGAGTAAAAATGAATATCAAGCTGCATTTAAGCAAGTGCAAGAATATATTAAAGCAGGCGACTGCTATCAAATTAATTTAACGCAAGAATTTACAGCAAAAGCGCAAGGTTGCTTACTCGATATCGCTGAAGATTTCTGGAAACTTACCGATGCCCCCTATTCTGGCTATTTAAAAATTGATGATTTTGAACTGTTAAGCTGCTCACCTGAGCTTTTCATTGATTTTGAAGCAAATCGAAAAATTGTGACTCGCCCCATCAAAGGCACGATGCCTCGTTATGCTGACCCAAAGCAAGATGAACAATCAAAACAACGCTTGATTGATTCTAAAAAAGATCAAGCTGAAAATGTGATGATTGTCGATTTACTCCGCAATGATCTGAGTGTTTATGCTGAAACAGGTTCGGTAAAAACCCCGCAACTTTTTGAAATTGAATCGTTTAATCAAGTTCACCATATGGTCAGCGAAGTCACAGCCACGCTCAAAGATGAGAGCAATCCCTTTGATGTCCTCATGGCTGCGCTACCGGGTGGCTCAATTACCGGTGCACCCAAAATTCGTGCCATGCAAATTATTGATGAACTAGAGGGTGCTCCACGCGGTGCTTATTGCGGTAGTCTTGGTTATTTTAATTTTGATGGGACAGGTTCTTGGAATATTTTGATTCGCTCCATCCAAAAGTATCAAGACGATGTCTCTTTATGGGCCGGTGGTGGTGTAACGATCGCTTCAAATTGCGATGCAGAATATCAGGAATGTTTTGATAAAGTTTCTGCCATGCTTGAGCTACTCAACACATGGCAGAAATCATCTGAAACTTAAAGACTTAAGCTAAGATGTCATTTTTCAAGCTATCCACCAGACGTTGATTTTGCTCATCTGTACCAATGGTAATACGTAAGAATTGGTTGATACGCGGTTTATTGAAATAACGCACAATAATACCTTGTTCACGTAATTGTGCAGCCAGTTCACCCGCATCTTTACTCGGTAATGATGCAAAAATAAAATTAGCTTTCGATGGTAACACCTTAAAACCCATGCTTTCTAATTCAGTCACTAACTTATCACGACTTGCAATCACTTTTTGGCATTGTGCTTCGAAGTAAGCTTGATCCTCAAATGAAGCGACCGCTGCTGCGATTGCAAAACGATCCATTGGATAAGAATTAAAACTGTTTTTGACCGCTTCAAGCGCTGCAATTAAATGCGGTTGTGCAATGGCAAAACCGACACGCAAACCCGCAAGTGATCGCGATTTCGATGTGGTTTGGCACACCACTAAGTTTTCGTATTTTTCCACTAAACTGACCGCAGATTGTGCACCAAAGTCAACATAAGCTTCATCAATCACCACCACTGAATTCGGGTTGGCTTGTAACACTTCTTCAATAGCAGAGACCTCCAATGCAATACTGGTTGGTGCATTGGGATTGGTAATAATAATGCCGCCATTGGCTTGTTTATAATCATCTACCACAATTTCAAAATCATCATTTAATGGCAATACTTTGGTTTTGACTGCAAAAAATTGGCTATAAACGGGATAGAAACTATAGGTAATATCAGGGTACAGAATAGGCTGTTGTTGCACAAAAAATGCTTTAAAAATATGCGCCAAAACCTCATCCGAACCATTACCGACAAAGACATTTGCAACATCAACATTCTGCTGCGCCGCAATTGCATGCTTTAATGCAGAAGCCTCTGGATCTGGATATAAACGTAATACATCGGCAGAGTCAGCTAAAACGGCTTGTACCGCTGCAACTACTTTCGGTGATGGTGGATATGGATTTTCATTGGTATTTAATTTAAGTAAGTTTTGGATTTTCGGTTGCTCGCCCGGTACATACGGTTCTAATTCACGTACTTCAGGACTCCAAAAACGCATTTGTTCTGTTGTAATGTTCATCTTTCAATATCTCAATCAAATCTGTTATAGGCTTAAAAAAAGGCTGATCAATCAGCCTTTTATATCAATTAAAGCTTACTGATAACGATAACGTGCTGAACGTGCATGTGCATCCAGGTTTTCTTCTTGTGCCAAAATATCAGCGGTTTTCGCAAGGGTTTTTACCCCTTCTTGTGAGCACATAATCAAGCTGGAACGTTTTTGGAAATCATACACACCCAATGGCGATGAAAAACGTGCCGTACCCGATGTCGGTAACACATGATTTGGCCCTGCACAATAATCGCCAATTGCTTCAGGGGTATAACGCCCCATAAAGATCGCACCAGCATGACGAATATTTTCCGCCATCTCTTGGGCTTCATCTAAACATAACTCTAAATGCTCAGCTGCCACTTGGTTAATTAGCTCAATTGCCTCAGCACGATCTTTCACCAAAACCAAAGCACCACGATTAGCAATTGAAGTGCGTGCAATTTCAGCTTTAGGTAAGTTCGCTAAATGTTCTTCAATGGCTTGTGCAACGTCATTTAGAAGTTGCTCATCGGGTGTGATAAAAATGGCTTGTGCAACGGTGTCATGTTCTGCTTGTGACAACAGATCCATCGCCAACCATTGAGCATTGTTCTCGCCTTCTGCATAGACCAAAATTTCAGATGGCCCTGCAATCATATCAATACCAACCTGACCGAATACCGCACGTTTTGCCGCAGCAACGAAGCGGTTTCCCGGTCCAGTAATTTTATCAACCGATGGAATGGTTTCTGTGCCATAGGCCAAAGCCGCAACTGCTTGTGCTCCACCAATGGTAAAGACACGGCTTACACCTGCTAAATAGGCAGCTGCCAACACCAATGGATTTAACTCACCATTTGGCGCAGGCACCACCATAATAATTTCAGGCACACCTGCAACATGTGCAGGTACAGCGTTCATCAGCACTGAAGACGGATACGAGGCCAAACCACCCGGTACATAAATCCCGACACGATCAAGTGGTGTAATTTTTTGACCGAGTGTATTTCCTAACGCATCGACATAAGTCCAGCCATCTTGCTTTTGTACTTGGTGAAATTCACGAATACGACTGGCTGCAAGCTCCAAAGCTTCACGCACTTGGCTATTTAAGCCTTCAAATGCCGCTTTTAAGGCATCTTGTGTCAGTTCCAAATCTGAGAATTGATGCGCAGGATGTCGATCGAATTGTTGTGTTAGTTTTAAAACATGCTCATCGCCATGTTCACGAACATCTGCAATGATTTGGTCTACTGTTTTTAACAATTCTGGATCGTTGACTGTTTCGAACGCCAATAAATCGGCAAAGACTTGTTGAAAGTCTTGATCTTGAGTCGATAAACGTCGCATCAATTTACCTACAAGGTGAATGAAGAAAAGATTAGTTTACCTTGTTTCGCTGCATTTTTGGGTATCAATCATACATCTATCGCTCAAGCTTCATGGAAAATAACTTTTAAAATGATTCAGGAAATAATTTTGTCGATATTTTTGAACAATGAAGCATTAACCATAAAAAAAACCGTCGTGAATCACGACGGTTTTTTACAGCCCAAACACGATCAAACCTTATTTTTGGCTTTGACGCTCTGCAACTGCTTTTTCAAGTTGCGCTAAAATTGGATTTAACAGCATTTGCTTACGTTTAAAGCTGGCTTTATTCACAATCAGGCGAGAAGAAACAGTACAAATTTCTTCAAGTGGCTCAAGGCCATTGGCGCGAAGTGTATTGCCCGTGTCAACGACATCGACAATGTAATCACCTAAACCAACCAATGGTGCCAGTTCCATCGAACCATAAAGCTTAATCACATCAACCTGTTCACCCAAACTCGCATAATATTGACGCGTCAGGTTTACATATTTAGTGGCAATTTTTAAACGGCCTTTCGGACGAACCATGCCGACTTTACCTGCTGTCATGAGTTTACAGTTGGCAATTTTCAAGTCGAGTGGCTCATACACATTTTGTGCGCCATGTTCCATCAACACATCTTTACCAGCAACCCCTAAATCAGCCGCACCATTTTCCACATAGGTTGGTACATCTGAAGCACGTAAAATTAAAATACGCACGTGTTTATGGGTGGTTGGAAAAATTAACTTACGTGATTTATCTGGATCTTCCAGTAAGTTAATTCCTGCTGTTTCAAGCAACGGTAAAGTTTCTTTTAAGATACGTCCTTTGCTTAATGCTAAAGTTAAACCATGATCAAAATTGCCCATTACGTCAAAGTTTGGATCATCGTTTCTCATATCACTCATTAACTTACTCGCTTAATTTGGGCACCTAAACCCTGTAACTTTGCTTCAATATCTTCATAACCGCGATCAATATGATAAATACGGTCAATCAATGTTTCCCCTTCCGCCGCCAAGGCAGCCAGAACTAAAGAGAATGAAGCACGTAAATCGGTTGCCATTACTGGCGCTGCAGAAAGTTTGTCTACACCCGTTACAACAGCATCATTACCTTCAACCTGAATATTTGCTCCCATACGAGAAAGCTCAGGCACATGCATAAAACGGTTTTCAAAAATCGTTTCAGAAATCGTTGCAAAACCACGACCAATGGCATTCACTGCCATAATCTGTGCTTGCATATCTGTCGGAAATTCTGGATGAGGTAAGGTTTGGAAGCTGACTGCTTTTGGACGTTTGCCCATCATATCAAGCTCAATCCAATCTTCGCCACGCGTCACTTCTGCGCCCATTTCTTCGAATTTATCGAGCACAGCTTCCAGAAGATTTGGATCAGTATGTGTGGTTTTCACTTTACCGCCAGTAATTGCGGCAGCAGCTAAATATGACCCTGTTTCAATACGATCCGCAACCACAGCATATTCGCAGCCATGTAAACTTTCCACGCCCGTCACGACCAGCGTATCTGTATCTAAACCTTCAATTTTTGCGCCCATTTTAATCAACATTTGCGCAAGATCCGTAATTTCAGGTTCACGTGCTGCATTACGAATGGTGGTTACACCATCCGCCAATACCGCAGCAGTTAGAATATTTTCTGTACCACCGACAGTCACCATATCAAAGACAACTTCGCCACCTTTTAAGCGGCCATCGACTTTGGCATGTACATAACCATTTTCAACTTCAATATGCGCACCTAAAGCTTCTAGTGCTTTTAAATGCTGATCAACTGGACGTGAACCAATCGCGCAACCGCCTGGAAGTGACACTTGTGCACTACCATAACGCGCTAATAATGGACCAAGCACCAAAATTGATGCACGCATGGTTTTCACCAATTCATAGGGTGCAAACTGATTATCTAATGTAGAAACATCCGCTTTAACGGTGTCGCCTTCATAAGAAATCTGCACACCTAAACCGCCAATCAACTTAACTAAGGTATTGACATCTTTAAGGTTTGGCACATTAGTCAAGGTAATCGGACTATCTGCAAGAATCATGGCTGCAAGTAAAGGCAACGCTGCATTTTTTGCACCCGAGATGCGTACTTCACCTTCGAGCTTAACACCGCCCTGAATTAAAAATTTATCCATTTAGTTCTAAGCTCCGAATAAGCTTGCTTTACGCCATTCTTCTTTGGTCATTGCACGAATAGTTACCGCGTGTACTTCACCGCTGGCAATATATGAATTTAACGGAGCATAAACCGTTTGTTGACGTGCGACAGGACGTTTTCCCTCAAATTGCTCATCAACGATTCGAAGATCAAACTTACCGCCTTGCCCACTAACCGCAACTTCAGCCTCTGGAAAAGCAGCTTTTAAAATTTCAGTGAGCTGTTCACTATTCATCACAAAGACCTCTTATAGGACCAACGGTGTAAACCTGCCATTTTACTATAAATATGAAAAATAAAGCATTAACGTATAACATTTTATCTATAAAAAAAGAGGTCATTAAAAACCTCTTTTTATTTCAAAAAGTAAACTATACAAGTAAAGGCTGATACTCGATCTGCATTTTCCGATGTTTATGCAATTGTCGTTTTAATTTTTCTGTTAATTTCTTAATCGAAGTATACATATCATCCGCACTGGCTTGAGCAAACATTTCTATTCCAGGTAAACGTATAATCGCTTCAGCAATATGGTTGTCACTGCCTTTTTTAGAATGTTTATCAATTTGATGATCTTTTGATAGTTTCACCTGCATGCTATTTATTTGATCTAGATGCTTGGTCATTTGCGAAAATTTAAGCCGAATATCTTCTTCAATTGCAGGGGTGATAGTTAAATGATGACCACGGATTGTTATTTGCATAGTTCTATCCCTCACCTTCTTTTAGGGTAATAAAGGAATTGCCAAGTCGATCTAATGACAGCAAAAAAATAAATCCTGCACATTCAACATTAAATCATTCTCGCTATTCCTTAAGTAAAAAAGAGATTCATTATCTTGTCATAATGAATCTCTAGAATAGCCACACTTTAAAATTTAGATCAACACTTTTCGTTCAGAAGATGATGGAATATGTAACGACTCTCTATATTTAGCAACGGTTCGACGTGCAACATCAACCCCATCGTCTTTTAATAAAGTAGCAATAATATTATCCGACAAGGGTTTACGCGGATTTTCTTCAGAAATGAGTTTTTTAATCTTCGCACGAATTGCAATTGAGGAAGCTTCTCCACCTGACGTTGTCGCGACATGACTGGAGAAAAAATATTTCAGCTCAAATAAACCACGTGGCGTCAGCATAAATTTATTCGTTGTCACACGTGATACCGTAGATTCATGTAAATCGACTTCTTCTGCAACATCACGAAGCACCAAAGGCTTCATCCCTTCCGCACCAATTTCTAAAAACATCTTTTGATGTTCAACAATACATGTGGCAACTTTTAATAAGGTCTTATGCCGCTCATCCACACTTTTAATAAAATTTTTGGCATCTAACATTTGATTACGTAAATATTGATTATCATTGCTTTGATCTGCACGTTTAATCATATTGGCATAAAAAGAATTGATGCGTAATTTCGGCATAATGTCTGGATTCAATTGTACTTGCCAATGCGCATTTTTCTTCATCACCACAATATCTGGAATTTGATAGTCCGAATCTTTTTCTTCAAACTCCATTCCCGGATAAGCTTTTAATGTCTTCAATAAATCAACAGCACATTTTAATTGATCTGGATTTAAACCGGTCTGTTTTACCAATTTTGGTAATTCATTAGAAATTAATAACTCATAATGGTTTAATAAAATGATTGCTTCACGACGACATGCTGTTTGTACGGGTAAACTTTCTAATTGTACCAATAAACATTCAGCTAAATTACGCGATGCCACCCCAGGTGGATCAAGATGCTGAATATGCTTTAAAACAACAATAACTTCATCATCTTCAACTTCATCATCATAATCCATAGACTCCAGCAAATGCTGAACTGAGGTTGTTATTTCGGAGACTTCCGCATCCAAAAAACCTTTTTCATCTAAGGAATCAACAATACAATGTGCAATCAGGCGATCAACTTGTGAAAAATGTAATAAATTAATCTGTTCAAGCATGTGCTCTTTTAAACCCAAATGCCCTTGTCGATTGTCCTCACGCTCCTCATATTCAGGTGAACCGAGACTCGTTGGTTGATGGCTATAAACATCATCCCAATCTGTATCAACCGGTAAATCATCAGGTAAAGTATTGGCATTCAATTCATTGGTGAGATCTTTATTGTCATGTTCTTTTTCTTGCTCCTGCAAAGAAGATAAACTTTCTATATTCGACTGCTCTTCTACTTTTTCCAATAAAGGATTACTATCCAATTGAATTTGAATCTCTTGCTCAAGTTCCAAACTCGAGAGCTGAAGCAAACGAATGGCCTGCTGCAACTGCGGTGTCAAGGACAAGGAGTTCGCAACTTTTAATCCAACCGATAACTTCATATTACCTCTACTCTTTTTCAATATTTCTTATAAGCAATTTTCATGCCGCTTTATGGTTTTATAGCACAGTTTTATTAGAAATAATATAAATTAACAAATAGATTAAAAGAAAAATTTAATAAGTTTTCACATAGATACGCATATGAATAAAAACACACAGCAATGATAAATTAGCTTCCGACTTGTTTTATATTTCCAAAAACGATAGATAATGAAAGTACTAGAAAAGAGGAAGCCTTTTCAGCTAAAGATCATCATAAGTTTAAACATAAAGCTTTACAGAAATACAGCCAACTCACCAAATAGAGAAAAGCTCTGTATCAAAATAATAAGGCTCTATTTAGTTTCATTTATTTTGAATTCATGGTCTATTTTTAATTTTTTTAAATTTCGCACGCATAAAAAAACACCCCAACGATTGGTTGGGGTGTTTTTAGTAATAATGAGCTGGCGATGACTTACTCTCACATGGGTAACCCCACACTACCATCAGCGCGAAGAGGTTTCACTTCTGAGTTCGGGAAGGGATCAGGTGGTTCACTCTTGCTATTGTCGCCAGCACAACTGTTTATGGACTTTTTCGGGTCTTATTTACGCTGTTTATTTCGTATGCCTTACTTTGTACCAAATGAGTTATTAACAGATTATGCTAAATTTGAGTTGGTATTGTAACTAGCTTTTAAACTAAATCAAGTATTTTGTATCGAATTAGATGAGCAATACAACTGTTTGGGTGTTGTATAGTCAAGCCTCACGAGCAATTAGTATTGGTCAGCTTCATGCATCACTGCACTTCCACATCCAACCTATCAACGTCGTAGTCTTCAACGGCTCTTTAGAGGACATAAAGTCCTTGGGAAATCTTATCTTGAGGTAGGCTTCCCGCTTAGATGCTTTCAGCGGTTATCCCTTCCGAACATAGCTACCCGGCGATGCGACTGGCGTCACAACCGGTACACCAGAGGTTCGTCCACTCTGGTCCTCTCGTACTAGGAGCAGATCCTCTCAAATTTCCAACGCCCACGGTAGATAGGGACCGAACTGTCTCACGACGTTCTAAACCCAGCTCGCGTACCTCTTTAAATGGCGAACAGCCATACCCTTGGGACCTGCTTCAGCCCCAGGATGAGATGAGCCGACATCGAGGTGCCAAACACCGCCGTCGATATGAACTCTTGGGCGGTATCAGCCTGTTATCCCCAGAGTACCTTTTATCCGTTGAGCGATGGCCCTTCCATACAGAACCACCGGATCACTAAGACCTACTTTCGTACCTGCTCGACTTGTGGGTCTCGCAGTTAAGCGCGCTTTTGCCTTTATACTCTACGCGTGATTTCCGACCACGCTGAGCGCACCTTCGTACTCCTCCGTTACTCTTTAGGAGGAGACCGCCCCAGTCAAACTACCCACCAGACATGGTCCTCGCTCCAGATAATGGAGCAGAGTTAGAACCTCAATATTACCAGGGTGGTATTTCAAGATTGGCTCCACTCGAACTAGCGTCCGAGTTTCAAAGCCTCCCACCTATCCTACACAAGTAAGATCAAAGTTCAATGTCAAGCTGCAGTAAAGGTTCACGGGGTCTTTCCGTCTAGCCGCGGGTACACCGCATCTTCACGGCGAATTCGATTTCACTGAGTCTCTGCTGGAGACAGCGCCCCCATCATTATGCCATTCGTGCAGGTCGGAACTTACCCGACAAGGAATTTCGCTACCTTAGGACCGTTATAGTTACGGCCGCCGTTTACTGGGGCTTCGATCAAGAGCTTCGCTTACGCTAACCCCATCAATTAACCTTCCAGCACCGGGCAGGCATCACACCCTATACGTCCACTTTCGTGTTTGCAGAGTGCTATGTTTTTAATAAACAGTTGCAGGGGCCTGGTTTCTGTGGCTGCCAACCGCTCAGGGAGTAAATCCCATCACCGTCGGCAGCGTACCTTCTCCCGAAGTTACGGTACCATTTTGCCTAGTTCCTTCAGCAGAGTTCTCTCAAGCGCTTTGGTCTACTCGACCTGACCACCTGTGTCGGTTTCGGGTACGATTCCTGTGTAACTGAAGCTTAGAGACTTTTCCTGGAAGCATGGTATCAGCCACTTCACTGTACAAGTACAGCTTGCTATCAGTTCTCAGCATAGAGTACCCCGGATTTGCCTAAGATACATGCCTACAACCTTTCACCTGGACAACCAACGCCAGGCTGACTTAACCTTCTCCGTCCTCTCATCGCATTACACAGAAGTATTGGAATATTAACCAATTTCCCATCGACTACGCCTCTCGGCCTCGCCTTAGGGGTCGACTCACCCAGCCCCGATTAACGTTGGACTGGAACCCTTGGTCTTTCAGCGTGCGAGTTTTTCACTCGCATTGTCGTTACTCACGTCAGCATTCGCACTTCTGATACCTCCAGCAGACTTCTCAATCCACCTTCATCGGCTTACAGAACGCTCCCCTACCACTTGCAATAAATTGCAAATCCGCAGCTTCGGCATATAGTTTTAGCCCCGTTACATCTTCCGCGCAGGCCGACTCGACTAGTGAGCTATTACGCTTTCTTTAAAGGGTGGCTGCTTCTAAGCCAACCTCCTAGCTGTCTATGCCTTCCCACATCGTTTCCCACTTAACTATAATTTTGGGGCCTTAGCTGGCGGTCTGGATTGTTTTCCTCTTGACTACGGACGTTAGCACCCGCAGTCTGTCTCCCGGATAGTACTCATTGGTATTCGGAGTTTGCATCGGTTTGGTAAGTCGGGATGACCCCCTAGCCGAAACAGTGCTCTACCCCCAATGGTATTCGTCCGAGGCGCTACCTAAATAGCTTTCGGGGAGAACCAGCTATCACCAAGTTTGATTAGCCTTTCACCCCTATCCACAAGTCATCCCCTGGCTTTTCAACGACAGTGGGTTCGGTCCTCCAGTTAGTGTTACCCAACCTTCAACCTGCTCATGGATAGATCACCTGGTTTCGGGTCTATACCCAGCAACTAATTCGCCCTATTAAGACTCGATTTCTCTACGGCTCCCCTATTCGGTTAACCTCGCTACTGAATATAAGTCGCTGACCCATTATACAAAAGGTACGCAGTCACCGGACGCAATGCCGGCTCCCACTGCTTGTATGCATGCGGTTTCAGGATCTATTTCACTCCCCTCACAGGGGTTCTTTTCGCCTTTCCCTCACGGTACTGGTTCACTATCGGTCAGTCAGGAGTATTTAGCCTTGGAGGATGGTCCCCCCATATTCAGACAAGGTTTCACGTGCCTCGCCCTACTCGACATCATTATCTAAGCCCTTTCGTGTACAGGACTATCACCCACTATGGTTGCACTTCCCAGAGCATTCCACTAGAACTTAGATAACTTAATGGGCTTTTCCCCGTTCGCTCGCCGCTACTAAGGGAATCTCAATTGATTTCTTTTCCTAAGGGTACTGAGATGTTTCACTTCCCCTCGTTCGCTTCGCATGACTATGTATTCATCATGCGATACCTACCTTATGGTAAGTGGGTTTCCCCATTCAGAAATCTCCGGATCACAGGATATTTGCCGCCTCCCCGGAGCTTTTCGCAGGCTATTACGTCTTTCATCGCCTCTGACTGCCAAGGCATCCACCACATGCACTTAATTACTTGACTATACAACCCCAAACAGTCGTTTCAACACTACAAGTTAATGTTGATGACCTTGCTTCGAGTTTTGTGGATTTAACCACAGTACAGCTTCAATCTAGTTCGTTTTCCAAAACGCTTGATTCAGTTAATCGCTAGTGCTCAGTTCTTTATTTTCATTTCTTCGTAACACTTGCGTGATACAAATTAATGTCAATTCAGTTCTGAGTTTAAACAATTTATTTCAACTCAAATTTATAATCTGTTAATGATTAACTACGTCTTCGTCAGATCGTAGGTAACTGTGATAAATCACAGAATTTAATAAACTAAAAACTTAATTAAGTTTTTATATTCACTAAATTCTGTAATCACCTAGCTTTATATATGGTGGAGACTAACGGAGTCGAACCGTTGACCTCCTGCGTGCAAAGCAGGCGCTCTACCAACTAAGCTAAGTCCCCAGCTTATCATTAGATTCGATATATCTTCTTCTCTGTCTCTCAATGAATTTCTTCATCTTCGTTCGTTAGATTGGTGGGTCTGACAAGATTTGAACTTGTGACCCCACGCTTATCAAGCGTGTGCTCTAACCAACTGAGCTACAGACCCTCAGATACATCTTCATGAAGAACAACTTGTTGTGGATTCTTACCGATCGTCAATCTTTCGTTAAGGAGGTGATCCAGCCGCAGGTTCCCCTACGGCTACCTTGTTACGACTTCACCCCAGTCATCGGCCACACCGTGGTAAGCGTCCTCCTTACGGTTAGACTACCTACTTCTGGTGCAACAAACTCCCATGGTGTGACGGGCGGTGTGTACAAGGCCCGGGAACGTATTCACCGCGGCATTCTGATCCGCGATTACTAGCGATTCCGACTTCATGGAGTCGAGTTGCAGACTCCAATCCGGACTACGATCGGCTTTTTGAGATTAGCATCCTATCGCTAGGTAGCAACCCTTTGTACCGACCATTGTAGCACGTGTGTAGCCCTGGTCGTAAGGGCCATGATGACTTGACGTCGTCCCCGCCTTCCTCCAGTTTGTCACTGGCAGTATCCTTAAAGTTCCCGGCTTAACCCGCTGGCAAATAAGGAAAAGGGTTGCGCTCGTTGCGGGACTTAACCCAACATCTCACGACACGAGCTGACGACAGCCATGCAGCACCTGTATGTAAGCTCCCGAAGGCACCAATCCATCTCTGGAAAGTTCTTACTATGTCAAGACCAGGTAAGGTTCTTCGCGTTGCATCGAATTAAACCACATGCTCCACCGCTTGTGCGGGCCCCCGTCAATTCATTTGAGTTTTAGTCTTGCGACCGTACTCCCCAGGCGGTCTACTTATCGCGTTAGCTGCGCCACTAAAGCCTCAAAGGCCCCAACGGCTAGTAGACATCGTTTACGGCATGGACTACCAGGGTATCTAATCCTGTTTGCTCCCCATGCTTTCGTACCTCAGTGTCAGTATTAGGCCAGATGGCTGCCTTCGCCATCGGTATTCCTCCAGATCTCTACGCATTTCACCGCTACACCTGGAATTCTACCATCCTCTCCCATACTCTAGTCTCCCAGTATCGAATGCAATTCCTAAGTTAAGCTCAGGGATTTCACATCCGACTTAAAAGACCACCTACGCACGCTTTACGCCCAGTAAATCCGATTAACGCTTGCACCCTCTGTATTACCGCGGCTGCTGGCACAGAGTTAGCCGGTGCTTATTCTGCGAGTAACGTCCAAGCATCTAGAGTATTAGTCTAGAGCTCCTCCTCCTCGCTTAAAGTGCTTTACAACCAAAAGGCCTTCTTCACACACGCGGCATGGCTGGATCAGGGTTCCCCCCATTGTCCAATATTCCCCACTGCTGCCTCCCGTAGGAGTCTGGGCCGTGTCTCAGTCCCAGTGTGGCGGATCATCCTCTCAGACCCGCTACAGATCGTCGCCTTGGTAGGCCTTTACCCCACCAACTAGCTAATCCGACTTAGGCTCATCTATTAGCGCAAGGTCCGAAGATCCCCTGCTTTCCCCCGTAGGGCGTATGCGGTATTAGCATTCCTTTCGAAATGTTGTCCCCCACTAATAGGCAGATTCCTAAGCATTACTCACCCGTCCGCCGCTAAGATAAGGTGCAAGCACCTCATCTCCGCTCGACTTGCATGTGTTAAGCCTGCCGCCAGCGTTCAATCTGAGCCATGATCAAACTCTTCAGTTTAAAATCAGTAGTAGCTTAAAGGCTACCAATCTTGGCTCATCAATTTTCTGACAAATATTTCTCAAATAAACTTCGAGTAATTTCTACCATCAATCAATGAAAATAATTTCGATCAATCAACCAGTAAAAATCCACACAAGTTGTTCTTCATAATCTCTTAATGATCTTCTTGCTGATTCGTCATCAGCAAGCTAGGTCGGCTATACTACTCTCTTTCCAGAGAAAGTCAACAGGTTTTGCTAAATTATTTCCCGACAAACCTAAGTTTAAATCCAATCTTAAAATCTCATTCGAAATCTTAACAATCCAACCAACTTATTGATTTATCAGAGGTTTTATTTAACATCACCGCCGATGGATGTGCATTCTACAGCATTTCACATC
>NZ_KB849175.1:87394-509045 GCF_000367925.1 Acinetobacter bohemicus ANC 3994 | reverse complement strand
TTCCAATGCAATTGAGTCATACCCTTGCACCAATGGATACAAAAATTCGTGAATCGCAATCGGTTGATGGTTGTTATAACGCTTGGTAAAATCATCACGTTCAAGCATACGAGCAACCGTTTGCTGTGAAGCCAATTGAATCAGGTCAGCAGCCGTTTTTGTCGCAAACCATTCAGAGTTAAAACGCACTTTGGTTTTATTTGGATCAAGAATTTTAAACACTTGTTCTTGATAGGTTTTGGCATTTTCCAACACTTGTTCACGTGACAAAGGTGGACGCGTTGCACTTTTACCTGTTGGATCACCAATCATGGCGGTGTAATCACCAATCAAGAACGTCACTTCATGTCCCAAATCTTGGAACACTTTTAGCTTATTAATCAGTACAGTGTGACCTAAATGTAGGTCTGGTGCTGTTGGATCAAAGCCCGCTTTAATTTTTAAGGGACGATTTTCTTTAAGTTTCTTTAACAAATCCTCTTCAGAAATAATTTCATGAGTGCCTCGTTGAATGAGGGCAAGTTGTTCTTCAGCCGGCAGGAAATTTGACATCACAAAACCCAATACATCTGTTATACAATTTGTGCGATATACTAACACTTTTTCAGCACAATGCAGGCTTAACTATCATCATGACAGCGATCTATATTGGGGTAATGACTGGCACCAGCATGGATGGCGTTGACATCGTTGCTGCTTCATTTGATCCTTTGCAGCTTCATGCCACCCTGACCTTGCCATTTGATCCGGATTTACGTGATGAACTGATGGCACTGACCTTACCAAATGACAATGAAATTGATCGCATGGGCAAAGCGGATGTGGCGCTGGCTCAAATGATTGGCAGTGGCATTAATGAGCTGATTGAAAAAAATCATTTAGATCGTAGCCAAATTAAAGCCATCGGTTCACATGGACAAACCATTCGCCACCGCCCTGAACACGGTTTTACTTTGCAAATTGGCGACCCCAATATCATTACTGAAATGACGCAAATTCCGGTCATTTCAGATTTTCGACGTCGTGATATAGCAGCGGGTGGTCAAGGCGCACCATTGGTGCCTGCATTTCATCAAGCCTTATTTCAACATTCCAGTATTCACCGCGTCATTTTAAACCTCGGCGGCATTGCCAATGTCAGTATGTTGCCGGCAGGTAATCCAGACGGTGTGTTTGGTTTTGATACTGGCCCCGCCAATATTTTGATGGATGCTTGGTGCCATCGTTATACTGGGCAACCCTATGATGAAAATGGCAATTGGGCAGCCTACGGTCAACCGATTCGCAGTTTACTCGACCGTTTACAAGCACACGAATATTTTTCTAAAGAACCACCGAAAAGTACAGGCCGCGAAGATTTCAACCTCGAATGGTTGGATGAACAAATTGCCGACTGGCACAATGATCTTGAATATAACGAATTAGAAGATATCCCTGAAAATATTCAAGCGACTTTACTCAAACTCACCACGCGCGCGATTAAAAAAGCCATTTATCGTTCAAATATGGATACCGGTGAAGTCTATGTCTGTGGTGGTGGTGCCTATAATTCACATTTACTTGAACAACTGCGCTGGCGGTTACGTAAACATAATTGGTCTGTTCAAACCACATCCGCGATTGGCTTAGCCCCGACATGGGTGGAAGCCACTGCTTTTGCTTGGCTGGCGATGCGCTTTGTCAACCAACAAAGTGGCAACTTACCTACGGTCACGGGCGCAGCAGGCTATCGAATTTTAGGTAGCATTACTGCGGTATAAGTAAAAACACCCAAAATAAAAGGTCTGTTTTATACAGACCTTTTTTGATTCTTAGATTAACGTCTTAAAACCATTGATTTTATCGCATCATTTTTTGGGCATTTTCATTGCGAAAAGCAGCTAAAATTTGTTGTCCAGCGCGCCCTGTTGGACTAAGCCCCAAACGAATCTGCTCCTGACGAATCGCTTGACGGCTTTTATCGCCAATCAATCCATCGACGCTGCCAATGTCATAACCTTTATTGAGCAAAAACTGCTGAATTTCACGACGTTCTGCACGTGAAGTACCGGCATCATCGGTCGGCCAAGCTTTACTAAAACCACCGTTGCCTTGTAAGCGATCAGACAAATGCGCAATAGCTAAGGCATAACTTTCCGCAGCATTATAACTATATATAGCATCGAAATTTTTAAAGACTAAAAATACCGGACCATTCGCGCCAGCAGGTGCCATCAATCCAGCGGCACTACTGCTCGATAAATTCCCTTGGATTAAAGCACTCCCATCTGCACGAACCACACCACGACTCATCCAGCTACTTAAAGACTTTTTATTACGACGACTTTCTCCAGCAATCGACATATCGTCTGGAATGCGCACTTCAAAGCCCCAAGGCATGCCGGTTTGCCAACCGCGTTTTTTTAAGAAATTTGCAGTAGAAGCCAAGGCATCCGAGGTACTGGAAACCAAATCACGACGGCCATCACCATCAAAATCAACCGCTAATTCTTCATAGGTTGAAGGCATAAACTGGGTATGACCAAATGCGCCTGCCCACGAGCCTTTCATTTGCTGCTCAGTTAAATCACCACGCTGTAAAATTCGCATGGTGGTAAAAAATTCACCACGGAAAAAACTTTGCCGACGACCTTCACAACTTAACGTGCCTAAAGCTTGTAATAAAGGATAACTCCCCGAAATTTGACCAAAATTACTTTCTACGCCCCAAACAGCCACCACTGTTTCAGCGGGTACGCCATAGGCGGCTGCAACGCGATTGAGCACCTCACGATGTTGTGCCAATTTTTGCTGCCCCAGCTGCACCCGTTCTTCATCCACCAAACCGGATAAATAATCCCAAATCGGCGTAGAAAATTCAGGTTGGTAGTTCAGTTTTTCAATCACCGAATAATCTGGGGTTAAATTTTGCGTATAACGATCATAGGTCAAGCCCGTTACACCTGAACCAATTGCTTGAGTACGTAAATTAGTCAGACATTGCTGAAAATCATTTTGTGCTGTAGATGCTGTATTAAAACTGGATGGCGAAGAAGAAATAGTTTGACCATTAATAATCAACTCAGCCTTGGCTTGAGTCATGGCTAAAAAAACTGAAGCTAAAACGAAAGCTAAGCGACGCATAGTATCCCTAATGGTATTTGAATTTAAATTATGTTTTTACCATACCATCATCAATCCAGAACTTCTGAATCAAATCGTAAATTTAAATTCATTGTTTTTGTTTTAAATTCATATTCTCTTCTTTGAATTTAAAAAGTTATCCACAACACCCGCTTTTTTTAAAATTTAAATTCAAAATCAGCCAAAATATAAATTCAAATTTGCACATTTAAATTTAAAACCGAATTTTTAAATTCAAACACGCTATGGATAAGTTAATTTATTCATGCTTTATCGGTTTTTACACAACTAAAACTTTAAATTCAAAACTTAATTTTTTAAATTTAAAGTTTGAATTCATAATGCAAATATCACTTTGAATTCATATTTTTTAAATTCAAAATCATGGTTTTTGAATTTAAAAAATCTGCGCTGCTCCACCTTAGTAAAACTTAAATACCGTAGATTCTTCATGTGTTGATTTTTTATGCAGAATATTTCTGAACTATTGCATCAATGGCATGCTGTTATTTTTATTTTGTTGCAATGAATGCGGCGCTAGTTCAAAAGAGGCGCAATCATGCCCGAACTTCAGGCATAAAAAAAGCGGTCATTGGCATGACCGCTTTTTTTCCATTCAATCGAAGGATTAAATGCTCATATCTTGAGTCAGTGCTAATGGCTCTGGCAAAATTTTCGCCAATTGGCGACATAAAGTCGTCAATTCAGCGCTGTCATTTGGCATTAACGTGATGTGACCAATCTTACGACCTTCACGTTCAGTCTTATTATACAGGTGTAAATGTGCGCCATTGAGCGCCAATACATCTTCAGACTTTGGATGCTTGCCAATGATATTGATCATCACGGTCGGGCGAACCACATCCGTTGAACCAAGGGGCAGACCAGCAACGGCGCGAATATGGTTTTCAAATTGCGAGCAAATAGCGCCTTCAATCGACCAGTGACCTGAGTTATGCACACGGGGTGCCATTTCATTGGCATATAGGCCGTTGTCAGTGACAAACAATTCTAGCGTCAACACACCGATATAATTCAAATGATTCAGCAGGCGGGTGATGTAATCCTGCGCTACAGGCTGTAAATCAGCACTATTAGGTGCAGGAACAATCGAGTGCGACAAAATACCGTTGTGATGGTGATTTTCAGCCAATGGCCAAGTTTTCACATCACCTTTTTGCCCACGCACCGCAATAATTGACACTTCACGAGAGAACGTCACAAAGCTTTCTGCAATCAATGAACCCGCTGGACCCAATTCCGCCCAAGCTTGTTCCATTTGATCTGCTGAACGCAGGACAAATTGACCTTTGCCATCATAACCACCAGTGGTGGTTTTCAGGACAATCGGCAAGCCCAGTTCAGCAACCGCGTGTTGTAAGCTGTCGAATGAATCCACTGCACGATAAGGTGCAACAGGAATGTCTAATTCATCAAACAAAGCTTTTTCTGACAAACGATGTTGTGCAATGGCTAAAGCCTGACGAGGTGGATGTAAATCTTTGTTTTTGATCAATACATCAACATCAGCCAAGGGTGTATTTTCAAACTCTAAGCTGAAGACATCCGCACTGTTGATGAAATCCTGTAAACCATTTTCAGCTTTGCTTGAAATCACTTGACCCAATACAGCCGATGGACAATCTGTACTTGCTTCAAAGAAAGTACATTGAATATTCAGTGGTAGGGCAGCTTGCGCCATCATACGGCCGAGTTGACCACCACCAAAAATACCGATGGTTTTATCCATAACATATGTCCCGTTTTAAGCTTGGCTCGGAATGTGACCTGGAATATTGTTGCTTACCACTTTTTCAGTTTGAGCATCGCGGAACTGGGCAACATTTTTTGCAATTTCAGGACGTGTCAGACCTAAAATTTGCGCTGCCATAATTGCCGCATTGGTTGCACCCGCAGGGCCAATCGCCAATGTACCGACCGCAATACCCGCAGGCATTTGCACGATAGAAAGCAATGAATCGACGCCATTTAAAATAGACGATTTCACAGGAACGCCCAGTACAGGTAAATCAGTTTTCGCTGCACACATACCCGGTAAATGTGCTGCACCACCTGCACCCGCAATAATCACCTGAATACCACGTTCACGTGCTGTTTCAGCATATTCGAATAAACGATCAGGCGTACGATGGGCAGAAACGACTTCAGCTTCAAAAGGGACACCAAGCTGTTTGAGCATATTGGCAGTGTGTTCTAAAGTTGCCCAATCAGATTGAGAACCCATGATAATTCCAACTAAAGGAGCGTCTTGTGCAGCGGCCGCATTCATTGCAAATATTCCATAAACGAATGTAAGGAAGGATAAATCTCGACGAGAGCCAAGCTTTACATGAATCAGAAGCTCGCTATTATAGACTGAAAATTCGTCTCGCCAAAATTTAACAGATACCGTACTGCTATATTTCCGCTATTTTTTTGGAAAATAATAAAGAAATTGATTTCAAACCCTAAAAGTAAATTGATACGCGGAAATGTCATTCGCAACTGTTTGAGGCAGGACTACACTTAATAAGTAATGTTTCTGCGATTAATATAGTTTTCGGTGGTATCTAACGAGTTTTGCGAATGACAATGGTTTTGCTTACTTTTGCCAAAACAAAAGTAAGTCGAACCGAAGGTTATTTCCAAAATTGAAGGACCATTGAAAAGGCTTTGTTGTGTAAAGCACATTTTTATAAAATCAAGTTTT
This sequence comes from Acinetobacter bohemicus ANC 3994, assembly GCF_000367925.1. Classification (GTDB taxonomy): domain Bacteria; phylum Pseudomonadota; class Gammaproteobacteria; order Pseudomonadales; family Moraxellaceae; genus Acinetobacter; species Acinetobacter bohemicus. Next base: position 503,212 of record NZ_KB849175.1, on the reverse strand, counting down.
ACTGACTTCTAAAAACAAAATAGACACAACCCAAAAGACACAATCCTGCCCACACATAATCTAATTTAAAAGGCTGTTTAAATAGAAAAATCATAAAAGGCACAAAAACCAGCAAAGTCACCACTTCCTGCGTGATTTTCATCTCACCCAATGACCAACCTTGCTGCGCGAGCAAGCGTGTTGCAGGAATCATAAAACTGTATTCGAGCAAGGCTATCAGCCAGCCAAATAAAATCGCCTGCCAAAGTGGCGCACCATGTAAAAATTTTAGATGACCATACCAAGCCAAAGTCATAAAACAATTGGAGACAATTAAAAGTAACAGGGGAAATAACATGCTGAATTTATCTGGAACACTCGTGAATATTTTACGGTTTTTAAATAAAAAATCATGTCATTTAAATGCTGATTTTTCTTCCCGACAACATGCATCGAACGACACGATAAAACCCATCCTACAATCCCATGAATAGATACAAGAAAAACTATCTTTTCAGTGAAACCCTTGCTATCGTTGCTTTCAAATCAAATTAATCACGACAACAGCACAATAAAAAAGTGATGTGTCTAAAACACAGCGGAGTTAAGTGTATGCATCTGCATATTTTGGGTATCTGTGGCACATTTATGGGTTCACTGGCGCTGTTAGCGCGTGACTTGGGTCATAAAGTGACGGGTTCAGATGCAAATGTCTATCCACCGATGTCGACCCAACTTGAAAATGCAGGCATTACTTTAATGCAAGGTTATGACCGCAGCCATTTACACCCCCATCCTGATTTGGTGATTGTTGGCAATGCGATGAAACGTGGCATTGATGCGATTGAATATATGCTCAATGAAGGCTTACCGTATATTTCAGGCCCACAATTCCTTGCCGATCATGTTTTACAAGGCAAACACGTTTTAGGGGTTGCAGGCACTCACGGTAAAACCACAACCACAACCATGCTGGCTTGGGTACTGGATCAAGCGGGTTTAAATCCAGGGTTCTTGATTGGTGGTGTACCTTTAGGTTTTAGCGAAAGTGCACGTTTGGGTGGCGGTAAATACTTCTGTGTCGAAGCTGATGAATATGATTCTGCATTCTTCGACAAGCGTTCTAAGTTTGTGCATTACCATCCTAAAACAGCGATTCTAAATAACCTTGAATTTGACCATGCCGACATTTTTGATGACTTGGCTGCCATTCAAAAACAATTCCATCATTTAGTCCGTACCATTCCAAGTGAAGGTCGCATTATTGCCCCGATTACTGAAAGCAATATTGATGAAGTTTTGCAAATGGGCTGTTGGACGCCTGTGGTTCGAACCAGTTTAGAAGCCAATGCCAAAGCAGTGCTTTCTGCGGAACAACTTTCTGCTGATGGTTCACATTTTAAAGTATTAGAAAATGGTGTGGTCAAAGGCATCGTTACATGGAATATGACAGGGCAGCACAGCGTTGCCAATGCTTTGGCAACCATTGCCGCTGCTGAGCATGTCGGTGTTTCGATTGAAACCGCTTGTGCAGCATTATCAAATTTTGGCGGTGTAAAACGCCGTATGGAATTGTTGGGTACAGTGCGTGGCATTGAAGTGTATGACGACTTTGCGCATCATCCAACAGCCATTGAAACCACTTTAGACGGCGCACGTAAACGCCTTGCTGAACGTAAACTGTGGGCAATTATTGAACCACGTTCCAACACCATGCGTATGGGCAGTCATAAAGACGGTTTAGCCCATTCTGCACGTTTGGCCGATGAAGTGATTTGGTATCAACCTGAAGGTCTGGACTGGGATTTACAACCCGTCATTGAAGCGGCTTCAAATAAAGCGGTAGTTGCTCGCTCACTGGAAGATATTATTCAAACAGTGGTCAGTCAGGCAGGTGAGGGCGATGCTGTGGTGATTATGTCGAATGGCGGTTTTGGCGGGTTACATCAGAAATTGATTGCTGCATTACAAGCTTAAAATTCAGCGCTGTAATTCTAAAAAGCCAATTCACACATATGAATTGGCTTTTTAGTTTTTAATTCTTGTTAGTGTGTCATTCGCATAAAAGTAGTCACTCCTATCTGAGGAAAACTGTTTTAAGCTATTTATTGTTTATGCGAAAAATAGATTAAGCAGCCACATCCACCAGACTCTGATCACGCTTAAACATCGTATCCACATAAGAACAAGTCGGTACAATCTTTAACTGCTTTTCACGTGCAAATTCAACCAAAACATCCAATAACTTTCGCGCAGCACCTTGCCCACGCAAAGAATCATCCACCCAAGTATGATCGGCAACAATAATATCTTCACTACGCCACACATAGCTAATTTCTGCAATGCGCTGGCCTTGAGCATCATCTAAAAAAAATTCACCTTTTTGCTTGTTATCTGTATGTTGAAATTGCATAACACCCTCTAAATTATTCGTTTCTAAATTATTAATACTTCAAAACATATCTTACCGAAATAAAACAGCATGCATAGTAGGATCTTTGTCGAATACAGATTTGCTCAAAGGATAAAGTCATTATATTTTTATTTTCACAATAAAAATCAAACCCATATAATCAGTAAAAACCAATTCATTCTCCATACAACGTCACTTATATGAGTATAATTAATCACAAATACCCAATTAAAGGGATATAAAACAAAATCTTAAACCTTTAGATTGGTCAGTAAATTTTATAGACTAGCGCTTATGGATCTTAATTTAATTGCGATCATTTTTTTGTTTTGTATTGCACTCGCCCTCGTATTGTCAATTTACAAAGAAAAGTTAAAAAACCCATTTAAATAAGCAATCAATTCAGTAGAAAAATTAACTAAGCAATATTCTAATGATCATCTGTTAACTATTTTTAGCATTACTTTTCCACTACATTTTAGCTTAACACGCCTGCAACTTAAGCTTAAAATTTAACGCTGCTTATTTAAATTTCCTGACTTATGTCAATGTCATCTTCAGAAACAACATCTCCCAATCCATCACGCCAATGGATTTGTGTCATTACCCTTGCTTTTGCTGCCTTTATTTTTAATACCACTGAATTTATTCCTGTGGCATTGCTGAGTGATATTGGTCAGAGCTTTAATATGCCGGCCACAGATGTCGGCATCATGATTACCATTTATGCATGGGTGGTTGCACTGATTTCATTGCCCATAATGTTAATGACCAAAAATATTGAACGACGCTTCTTGTTAATCGCATTATTTGTGGTGTTTATTGCCTGTCACATGCTGTCATATTTTGCATGGAATTTTAATATGCTCATCGCCAGTCGTATTGGTATTGCATTTTCTCATGCACTGTTCTGGTCAATCACCGCCTCGCTGGCTGTTCGAATCGCACCCAAGGGCAAAGAATTTCAAGCCTTGGGTTTGTTGGCAACAGGGACAGCTTTAGCCATGGTTTTGGGTATTCCTTTCGGTCGCATGATTGGTGAAGCCTATGGTTGGCGCAATACCTTTGCTTTAATTGCTATTGGCGCAGCACTGGTTTGTTTGACCTTGGCAAAAATGCTACCTAAGCTGCCCAGTATTAATTCAGGTTCATTTCAAAGTATTGCCATCCTATTTAAGCACCCCAGCTTGATGTTGGTCTTTGCATTGACCATCATCATGATTAGCGCGCAATTTACCGCTTATAGTTATATCGAACCCTTTACCCTAAATATTGCACATTTTAGTTCAGCACAAACCACCACTTTATTGCTGATTTATGGTGCCGCAGGTTTCTTAGGTTCTTATTTATTTGGCAAATTTGGTGCACGTTATCCTAAAGTTGCGATTCCTTTCAGCAGTCTATGTTTAGCAATTTCTATGTTGCTGTTACTGCCTCTGGCACAAGACCTCATTAGCTTAAATATGCTCAGCTTATTTTGGGGGATGGGCATTATTGGCTTGAGCCTAGCCCTACAAGCTAAAACGCTCAACCTTGCTTCAGATGCAACTGATGTCGCCATAGCCATTTATTCAGGTCTTTATAATGTCGGCATTGGAGGTGGTGCATTATTGGGTGGATGGGTTACCGCACGTTATGGCTTAAGTCATATTGGCTTCGTGGGGGGCTTAGTCGCGGTTTTCGGCATGGTTTTGGCGTTAGTGTTAGTACAGCGCAAAGACTTCATAAAACTGTAACGGCTACAGATAAAATTTGCACAATGACCATAAATATGCGATTCTTCAGCCATATTTGGATTTGATCCAAAACTAAATTATGTTGAACAAGGGGAGTAGCCTCCTCCAAACGTCAGCCATTTGAGCTTTTTAAATGACTGACGTGTCAGAATATCGTCATTACACTTTGCAAAAAGTCGGTATCTGAGCATCTGAAATAACCAAACATTGGTATTTAGATGTAGGCAAGACCTTGATCATGTTGACACAGATGTTTATATCATCTGGCAACAGGTCAAGGTTTTTTTATGGCCGGTTGTTAGATGTGGAGGATTCACATGGAAACAATTGGCAATTTATGGCTGTATTTAGCATTCTTCGGTTTAGTTGCCGTCATGCTCACCGTCGACTTTTTAGGCTTTAAACAAAAACAAGGTCAAGAAGTCAAAATTAGAACCGCAGCGTACTGGAGTATGGCGTGGGTTTCTGTCGCCATTTTATTTGGTGGTGGCTTATGGCTTTACCTGCAACAAACCGCTGGCGTCGCTATCGCAAATACCAAAGTCATGGAATACTTTGCTGGTTATCTATTAGAGAAATCTCTTGCGATTGATAACGTCTTTGTCTGGTTAATGATTTTTGCTGCCTTCGCTATTCCACCTGCTTTACAGCGTAAAATTCTACTTTATGGTGTACTTGGCGCCATTGTTCTCAGAACGATCTTTATTTTTATTGGTGCATGGTTCGTACAAGAGTTCTCATGGGTGCTTTATATTTTCGGTGCATTCTTGGTTTACACCGGCTTTAAGTTCTTAAAAGGACATGAAGAAGACCCGAATATTGAAGATATGGCAATCTTAAAGTGGTTGCGTAAGCACATACGTATCACACCTAAGCTAGAAGGGGATAAGTTCTTTGTTCGTCAGAATGGTCTGTTGTGGGCAACACCGTTATTTCTGGTTCTAATTTTGGTTGAAGCATCGGATGTCATTTTTGCCGTCGACTCTATTCCTGCGATATTTGCAGTCACCAGTGATCCCTTTATTGTTTTAACCGCAAACTTAATGGCGATTTTAGGTTTACGCGCAATGTTTTTCTTGCTGGCTGGGTCTGCATCCAAGATGCACTATTTACCCTACGGTCTAGGGCTGATCTTGCTGTTTATTGGTTTCAAAATGTTGATGCTAGACGTATTCCATATGCCAATTTGGATTTCACTTGGCTTTATTGTCATCACTTTAGCCATTACCGCTTGGTTATCCATTCGCTATAACAAGAAACAAGAATCACAGTCTTAATGTTTTGCTAACCATAAAAGCCTTCCCAACGTGGAGGGCTTTTTTACCGCAAAAATAAAACAGCAAATACAAAAAATGCCATCCACAGCTTTTCGATGCACAAACATATATAGAAATGCACTAAGACTTATTCATCACAGTAAGCTTAATTTGTTCCATTTCTGCAAAAACTGCTTTTCTTCCATTCTTTGCATAAAAACATCATGACTGACCAACGCGGCATTCCATCTTAGCTTTAACTCAAATAAATCATCCAAACCAAAGGGTGCAATAATCTCAAGCGTATTATTTTCCAATAAGCGTACCGCAACTGCCGTCGCCGTTTCCGGCCATAAAGACAGTGCATGTTGAATCGATTGCAATGGCGGAATCGATGCGCCATCTTCTGTGGTATACCATTGGTGAACCGATGCCTGATTGACGACATCCCAGTCATTTTCAGGAAACTTCTGCTTTAAAATTTCAGCCAAATGCCGCTGTTCAAAACCAGACTCATCTTCTGTATCATAAAAAATCACATCAATTTCAGTCCGTGAAAGCGCGTAGTGCTGATCATGCGCGACAGACCAAATAAGATTGCGAATCACACCTGCACTGTAAAATGCCTCGGGTTTCACTTCTCGTAAAAAAAGTAATCTGGCATAAAGCTCCCGATGCTTGAAAAGATTTTTCTTCAGCATATTTTGATAGTTTTCAGCCAAGTGCATCATTTTCTCCTTAAGATCTCATCACAATCGACATTCAATAGGCCTGAACATAGAATAATTTCAGGTACAATCAATCGAAAAAATTACACGTTAAAGGTTATTGTATGTCTCCCATTCAGGCTCAACGCGCCGTTCGTGGTCGCTTTCTTGATATTCAACACACGGTTTCTCAAGCAGCAGATATTCCTCAAGCCATTCGTTACCTTGAAGATGGTTTAGTCATCACCACAGCAGGGAAAATCACCTGGTTTGGCACATGGCAAGATGGGCAGCATTTGCTGAATGAAGATATGCCATTTGAGCATTATCCTGAGCAACTGATTGTACCGGGTTTTATTGATACCCATATTCATTTCCCGCAAACTGAAATGGTCGGCGCTTATGGCGAGCAACTGCTGGAATGGCTGAACACCTATACCTTTCCAACCGAATTACAATTTAAAGACAAAGCTTATGCCGACCAAATCGCCCAATTTTTTGTGCAAGAATTGCTAAAAAATGGCACGACCACTGCTTTAGTTTTTTGTAGCGTACATGCTGAATCGGTGGATGCATTATTTGAAGCGGCAGAACAACATCAGATGCGTTTAATTGCAGGGAAGGTGATGATGGATCGTCATGCCCCCGAAGACTTATGTGATACCGCAGAAAGTGCTTATAGCGACTCTAAAGCACTGATTGAAAAATGGCATGGCAAAGGTCGTAACTTGTATGCGATTACGCCACGTTTCGCACCGACCTCGACTCCTGAGCAACTGGCAAAAGCAGGGCAGTTAAAAGCTGAATATCCTGAAGTCTATGTACATACCCACTTAAGCGAAAACAAAAATGAAATTGCTTGGGTTAAAGAATTGTTCCCTGAACAACAAGGCTATTTAGATGTTTATCATCATTATGGTTTAACAGGGCAGCGCTCGGTATTTGCCCATTGTGTCCATTTAGAAGAAGCGGAATGGGACTGTATGCATGAGACCAATTCAGCAATTGCCTTTTGCCCAACCTCAAATTTATTCTTAGGCAGTGGTTTATTTCCTTTGAAAAAAACATGGGAAAAACAAGTCAAAGTCGGCTTAGGCACAGACATTGGGGCAGGCACGTCATTTAACCAGCTACAAACCTTAAATGAAGCCTACAAAGTACAACAACTTCAGGGCGATAAACTTTCTGCTTTTGAATCTTTGTATCATGCGACCTTAGGGGGAGCCAAAGCCTTAGATCTGGCGGATAAACTGGGCAATTTCAATCTGGGTAAAGAAGCCGATTTTATTGTATTAGATTTAAAAGCAACGGCCTTACAAGCACTACGCCAAACACGTGCCAAAGGCATAGAAGATGCTTTATTTGCCCTAATGACCATGGGCGATGATCGTAATATTCATGCCACTTATATTTATGGAGAGCCGGTTTATATCAAGGCATAAAACTCAAAAAACATTCAGTAAAAAGATGATATTGCTGCTGCTAATCGTGCTGAGTTGTGCTTTCTCAATCAAGCGTGAGACTACACAACTCAAGGCTTGATACATTTTCAGCCGCAAAAAAGATGCATCTCTTAAGCAGATGTATTAAAATTAGAACATCTTTTGAGGTGTTGCTGGTCAACACCTTTTTTATTTTTTGATTTGTTTTTAGGTATCTACCCATGACCGTTCATATGAGCGTAATGATCTCAGCGGAAGAAATTCACGCTAAAGTCAAAGAGCTTGGTGCAAAAATTGATGCTCACTATGCCCATAGTGACAAAGAACTTGTTCTGATTGGTTTACTTCGCGGTTCAGTTATTTTCATGGCTGATTTATGCCGTACTATTAGCAAACCTCATGAACTCGATTTTATGACGGTATCCAGTTACGGTGGCGGTACCACCTCAACCCGTGATGTCAAAATTTTAAAAGATTTAGACGGTGAAATTCGCGGCAAAGATGTTTTGATTATTGAAGATATTATTGATTCGGGTAATACCCTCAGCAAAGTGCTGGAAATTTTAAGCACCCGTAATCCTCATTCAATTGAACTGTGTACTTTAATTAGCAAACCTTCACGCCGTGAAATCGAACTTGATGTGAAATTTTTAGGCTTTGAAGTTGAAGATAAGTTTATTGTCGGTTATGGCTTAGACTTCGACCAAAAATATCGCCATATTCCATTTATTGGTGAAATTGGTCTATAAGAACACAATCGTTATCAATAGATACTTAAAGTGGCCGAAGGCCACTTTTTTTATGCGCTGATTTTTAGAACGAACATAAAAACAACAGTTATTAGCATGATTGATCTATTTCATTTTCGATAAATGATTAATTATGAACATGAAAGCGAATTGAAAGTATATAAAAAAAGGAGAAGACAGATGTGGTCACTCATCGTTGCTATCGTGGTCGGTTTTATTGCGGGTTTAATTGCTCGAGCCATTCATCCAGGCGATGATAAAGCAGGATTTTTGATTACCGCTTTATTGGGTATTGCAGGGTCTTTATTAGCAACTTATGGTGGGCGTTTGCTCGGACTTTATGGTGACAATTCTGCTGCTGGATTCATTGCCTCAGTCATTGGCGCCATTATTATCCTCTTTCTTTATAACTTGGTTTCGAAAAAATCAGGGGGCTAAAAAAAGTTTGAAATATGCAACTCATCAAATAAAAAAGTACCTTTTTTTAAGGTACTTTTTTATGCTTTACTTCAACAAGCACGACATTCTACAAACCTAGTTCTTGCCACATTTTTTCTATTTCTTGTGCAGGGTAGGCACCCATCATTTTAAAACCATTAGAGAAAATAATCGCCGGTGTACCATTTAAAGCCAATGATTTACCTAAAGTTAAATTACGCTCAATTGGATTGGCACAGGTTTTTTTCGAACTTGGTTGAATGCCTTTCGCAATCAAATTTGACCATGCTAAAGCAGGATCTTTTTCACAGAAAACCTGTTTTGAAACAGCAATAGATTGCGTTTTAATCGGGTAAATAAATGTATAAATCGTGACATCATTCAGCTTGGTTAATTCAGTCTCAAGCTGTTTACAATATGGACAATTTGGATCAGAAAAGACCGCGATCTGGCGTTTACCATTACCTCGCACCGTTTTGACCGCATCCTGCAAAGGTAATTTTTTCCAATCAATACTATTTTGCTTGAGCATTAAATCTTTGGTTAAATTTTTCTGATCACTTAAACGAAACATTGAACCAATTAAAATATGCTGGGTATCTTCACCAACATACACCACTTGGCCATCCATCGAACCACTATAAATACCTTTCATTTCGGTGGCTTGAATATTTTCAATCTTCAAGTTTGGATGCTGTTTCGTAAGGTTAGTCTTGACCGTATCAACATTGGCCAAACTTAAGGTTGAAATAAAGCTGGCTAAAGCCAATGCCAATGTTTTTTTAATCATGTTTTTTACTCAAAGGTTCAAATTATTCAAGCTGATTCTACTCAAAATCCGACCAGAACTTTAGTCATTTTTAACCGTCATTACTTAAACCAAACATATTGCATGCTTGAGGTTTCACGTGGAACATGTATATTTTTTACAAAGCATTTATTTCTACCGAAATATGCACAATTTCATCATGAATGGATAAAGCCTCACGAACTTGGTCTGCATTTAATTCGGCATCAGTGACTAAAGCCAAAATACAGGAAAATTTTCCTTTTCCAACTTTCCATACATGCAAATCGGTAATCTCGGCCTGAGGAAACTCAGCAATCACTTCACGAATTTCCTCAACCACAGGATGGTTCATTTCTGCATCAAGTAAGGTTTTTCCAGTCTCTTTTATTAGACCTATCGCCCATTTCGCAACCAGAATTGAACCCAAGATACCCAATACTGCATCAAGAAAACCCCAATCTAAATACTTCGCTGCGCACAAAGCAATGATGGCAAAAATTGAAGTGACCACATCAGCCACCACATGCATAAAGGCCGCTTTTTGATTGAGGTCATGATGGGTATGAGCATGCTCATTTTCATGCTCATGATGGTGATGGTGATGGTGACCATCATGCAGTAACCAAGCACAGATCAGATTAATCACCAAGCCCAAAATTGCAATTGGAATGGCTTGGTTATAGTGAATATCAACCGGGTTAAACAGTCGTTCTATAGACTGAAAGGCCATAAATAACGCCACCACCATCAATAAAATAGCGCTGCTATAACCTGCTAAAATTTCAATTTTCCATGTCCCAAAACTAAAGCGGCTATCCTCGGCATAATGACGGGCAGAACGATAGGCAAAATAAGCCAAGCCCAATGCCAACATATGCGAACTCATATGCCAACCATCAGCAAGCAACGCCATCGAATTGTAAATCCAACCACCTATCACTTCTAATAACATCATGACTGCCGTTAGAATAGTCGCGAATAGAATGCGTTTTTGTGCGAGTGGATTACCTTCATCAAACTGATGTGTGTGTGATCGTGTTAATGGGGCTTTTTGCATAATCTTAGTGTTAAAATATACTCCCCCATAGTATATTTGTTTTTTGGAGTATTGTATTGGCTCATTTACATCAAGATCAGAAAATTCAAAATCGTGTTAAACGCTTAAAAGGACAAATGAATGCGGTAGAGCACGCTTTAAATAGCCCTGAAAGCTCGTGCATTACGGTATTACAGCAAGTCGCTGCAATTAAAGGAGCGGTGAACGGTTTAATGAATGAATTAATTGAATCACATTTGCGCCATCACGTGATTGCTGAACAGACTGAAATTAATGAACATGAATTGGCTGAATTTTTAAAATTATTAAAGCGTTATGGTTAAATGATTTACATCTTATAAATTGACGCGGTCGTTGAAGAAGAACTAATCTACAACTCTTCTTATTTCTCTCCAAATGTTCGCTATTTTTCAATTTAGCGGGTGTTTTTGTGACCCGACATGATGACTCAACAATCATGGCGACCCTTTCTCATGGTCAGCCTAGCACTTTGTATTGGAACCATTGGAACGGCACTCGCCAGCCCTTTATATCCGATTTATCAAGAACTCTGGCATCTGCTCCCCAGCCATATTACCTATATCTTTGTCGCCTATATGTTTGGTTGTCTGGCAACCTTGCTTTTTCTAGGTCGTATCAGCAACAGTTTAGGCTTTCTACGTACCTTACAAATCGGAATTATTTTTGTCATTTTAGGCTTAGCCATTTCCTCGATTGCACCCAATGCAGCTTGGTTGGCTTTCGGACGTTTTATTATTGGCATTGCTTCAGGACTGATCAGCACTTCAGCAATGTTAGGCCTGATTACCACTATTCCAGACCGTCATAAACAAAATGCACCCCAGTTAAGCTCGATCATTACGGTGATTGGTTTTGGATTGGGGCCATTTATTGGTGGATTGATTGCACAATTTTCAACTTCCCCTTTAACAACGCCCTATTTACCCATTATTGCAGCAGCAATGGCATGCTTTTGCGGTTTATTTTGGCTAAAAGTACCGCAGTTTAAAGCTCAGCCTTTTTCAATTGCACCGCGTTTAGAAACCCCAGAAGCCCAACATAAAGCCTTATTTTTTATTGCAGGGTTCACCGCATTCTGTGCTTTTGGCGCATTTAGTTTATTCGCATCGCTGTCACCTTCTTTTGTTAAAGATTTAATTCCTTGGCATGGGCCTTTGATTAGTGGCGCTGCAATTTCGAGTATTTTACTGATTTCTGCTTTAGTGCAATTTTTTGCTAAAGATCTGACTGCGGCTAAAAGCTTAACTTTAGGGCTGATGACCTTGCTGCTCAGTTTTATTTTACTCGGCTTATGCATGAGTATGCAGTGGAGCACTTTGTTCTTTATCAGCGATATTTTGGTGGGTGTGGGGCATGGCTTAGGCTTATTAGGTGCATTTGGCTTAATTCACCAAATGACTAGCGCAGATAACCGTGCAGCTGTGATGTCGACCTATTTATTTATTGGTTATTTAGGCACGATTGTACCGATTATTGCGGTGGGTTATTTAGCAGATCATTTTGGTTTAACCATCGGTGTCTTAGGCTTTTGTATCGGCGTTGGTTTACTTTGCTTCGCTTTGCTTGTTTGGTATAAGAAAATTTCATCATTTAAAAACTAGCCTTCAAATGAAGGCTAGTTTTTAATTCAATTTTAGAAAAGTTTTAACTGCAAAGAATCGACAATTTCATCAATTTGGTTACGTAAATGAGGTTTTACTTTTTTACCGTACCTCTTTACTCAGTAACTGCATTAGATCTTGTCCTACAACATCATCTAGCTGCTGTTGATCAACTCTTAAAAATAAAAAAAGGGCATCGAATATGCCCTTCAATTGATTCTTTTATGCATTTGATTCTTTTATGCATTACTTCCCGATACAGAACGATCCAAAGATTTTGCCTAATAAATCATCAGCACTAAATTCACCGGTAATTTCTGCCAAGGCATTTTGTGCCAGACGTAAAGACTCAGCCACCAACTCACCCGCTTGATACACCACCAACTGCTCATGCGCTTCCGCCAGATACACCTGCGTACGCTTCATTGCGTCTAAATGACGTGTGCGGGCAATAAAGGTATCTTCTTCTGGCTGGAAGCCGGCATGCGCTGTAATCGCATCGATAAGCGACTGCACGCCTGTTTCCTGCTTAGCCGACACCGTGATATGACGGAAGCCCTGATAATCACCAATATCTGCCGGGGCATGGGTTAAATCACACTTATTGGCAATTAACATTAAGCGTTTCGGTTCAAGATGCTCAGCAAAATAATTCTGTGCCAATTGCAAAGGGTCTTCGCCTTGGCTTAAGTCATAGACCAACAGCAACAAATCAGCTTGTTCAATTTCTTTAATCGCGCGGCGAATGCCTTCTTTCTCGACTATATCGCCAGTTTCACGTAAACCAGCAGTATCAGTGAGGGTAATGGGTAAACCATTTAAGCTAATTTTTTCATGTAATACATCACGCGTTGTACCTGCAATATCCGTAACAATGGCACGTTCATTTCCTGCTAGGGTATTAAGTAACGACGATTTTCCGGCATTGGGTTTCCCTGCAATCACCACCTGTAAACCTTCACGCAGCAACTGACCCTGACGTGCCGAGGCTTGTACTGCCGTAACCGAGCTTTGCACATCTTGTAGGAGCGCTAAAATTTTACCGTCAGCCAAAAAATCAATTTCTTCTTCCGGGAAATCAATCGCAGCTTCGACATGTAAACGCAAATGAATCAGTTTCTCTAACACAGTGTTCACACGCGTTGAAAATGCACCTTGTAAAGAACGTACCGCAGAGCGAGCTGCCGCTTGTGAGGTTGCATCAATCAAGTCGGCAATGGCTTCGGCTTGAACCAAATCGAGTTTACCATTTTCAAAAGCACGCATGGAAAACTCACCGGCTTTGGCTGCAATTGCACCCAACTCAAGCAAACGTGCCAGCAAAGCATTTTGAATAACAGGACCGCCATGCCCTTGTAGCTCCACCACATCTTCACCGGTAAATGAATGTGGATTTGGAAAGCAAATCGCTAAGCCTTCATCCATTACCTCACCAGCAGCATCATAAAACTGCCGAAAAGCAGCAAAACGTGCCTTTGCTAAGTCTTTTTGCGTCAAAGCTTCGGCAATGGCATAGGATTTAGGACCTGACAGACGAATGACACCGACACCGCCACGTCCAGGTGGAGTCGCAATTGCAGCAATCGTTGTTCGGTTTTGCATAAAATTCACCTCAAAAAATCCTAAATCACAGCCAAATAAAAATCCGCCTAAGATTACCATCTTAAGCGGATTTATTCAGCTATTCGCAATCAGTCGTGATTAAACAACTTCGCGTTTGGCACGGTCTTTTTCAACACCTTTGTTGATCAAACTTTGTTGCAAGATGGTAATACTGTTATTGACAATCCAGTACAACACCAAGCCCGCAGGGAAGAACAACATAAATACAGTGAAGATAATTGGCATGATTTTGAAGACTTTCGCCTGCATTGGATCAGCCGGTTGTGGATTTAAAGACTGCTGAATAAACATGGTTGCACCCATCAATAACGGCAGGATAAACCACGGATCCATTGCAGACAAATCTTGAATCCAAAGTAACCAAGGTGCATGACGAAGTTCTACAGACTCCATTAACACCCAGTACAATGCAAGGAAAATTGGCATTTGTAATAACAGTGGCAAACAACCCGCAAGCGGATTCACTTGTTCACGTTTATACAAGGCCATCATTTCTTGAGAGAAGCGCATACGGTCTTCACCGAACTCTTCCTTCATGCGTTGCATTTCAGGGGCAATCACACGCATTTTCGCCATTGAGCGGTAGCTCTTAGACGACAATGGCCAAAGAATCAGTTTCACCAAGACAGTCAATAAGATAATTGCCCAGCCCCAGTTGCCCACAATGTTATGGAAGAATTGAAGACCCAAGAACAATAACTTCGCAATTGGCCATAACCAACCATAATCAACAGTTTGGTTTAAACCAATAGCCAAATCTTTAAGTTCAGATTGAACTTTAGGACCTGAATAGAAGGTTGCATCCAATTCAGCCGCAGTACCCGCAGGCACATTAATCATCGGTGAAGTGAAACCGATAATATTCATGTTGTCTGTTGATTGACGTGATTCTAATTTCGCACTATAAGGCTGACCACCCGCTTGAGTCAGTTTGAGATCACCCGGAATCCAAGCACTAACAAAATAGTGTTGAACCATTGCAACCCAGCCACCTTTTGCTTCAACATTCAATTTTTCTTCATTGAAGTTGGCAAATTTAAGCTTATTGTAATGTTCTTCTGGCGTACCCCAAGCACCACCCAAGAATGTTCCTAGGGTGAAAATACCTTGGTCTGATTTACCCGGATCATCTGAATTATCACGTTTGATTTGACCAAACATCTGACCTTGCCAATTGCCTGCACTACGATTGACAATTTTGTGGTTCACAATAATCGGATATTCACCTTGTTTAAAGGTAAATGTCTTGATGATTTCTACACCATCAGCGGTTTTATAAACCATAGGTACAGATAAAACTTTAACAACTTTGCCGTCTTCAGTTTTTTCTGCTTTAGCATCCGCTAAGTTATAAGATGATTTTTCAATCTCATAAACAGGGCGGCCATTACGGTTACTGTCTGGCCCATTTAAACCAATCAAACCAGACTGAGCAACATAAGTACGTTTTGCATCGCTTTCCAGCATGACAAACGGTTGATCACTGTCTTTATTTTTATCATGGTTCAATAATTCAATACGAACAATGTCACCACCTTTAGGATTAATCCAAAGATGATACAGGTCAGTTTGTACTGAAATAAGCTGTTGACTTACAGGTGCCGTAGCATCTGTTGTTGTTTGCTGAGTTGCAATATTTGCTTGAGGCATGTCAGACGCTACAGTAGCTGTTTGACCATTTGGCAAATCTGCAGATACTTCATGCGAAACAACCGCAGCTTCTTGCTGAGGTTTAGTTTCCGCATGACCATAATCCTTTTGCCATGCCAAAATAAGCAAATATGCGACGACAAACATGGCCCCTAGAATTGCAAACCTGGCCCATTGTTGCATATCTATTATCCCAAGTAGTTAGAGTGATTTCGGTTCAATAAACGATCACGAAAGGGTACAGCAACGTGAAGCATTTGAGAATCTATTTGCTGAAATGAAATAAAACGAATTGCTTTCTGGGGAACAGGGTCATAACCAGAACCACCCCAAGGATGACAACGACAAATACGTTTTGTAGCTAACCACGCACCACGCACAGCACCATAAGAATGCACTGCTTCTAAAGCGTATTGAGAACATGTTGGAATATAACGACAGCGGGGTCCCAATAAAGGACTAATCGCGATCTGATAGAATCGAATCAACCAATGCAGTAAACGTACCATTGGCCATCTCTACTTTTGTGGGGAGGGAGCTATCTTTTTATGCTTATTGGCAAGGCGTTGCAATTTCTGCCAAGCAAATTGTAATTGCTGCTGCAATTCTGCATTAGGAATTGCTTCAATACCTACTTTAGGCATGACCACAATATCTAATAAATCTAATTGCTGTTGATGTAGGCGAAAACTTTCGCGAGCAAGACGTTTTACTCTATTTCTTTCATGTGCGCGACGCACTTTTTTCTTAGCAACAACAATACCCAAACGACTTGAAGGTTGTTCGGAATTTTTTGCCAAAAATAAGAAATGGGGTTGATGCACTTTAAAAAGCGCACCATCAAACACACTTTTATAATCGGCAGCACAGCGTATACGCACGTCTGTGCTGAAGCCATAAAGTGTCATAACACCCAAAATCGTAATAACTTAACTAATTAAACAGTTAAGCTATGACGACCTTTTGCACGACGACGAGCTAATACTTGACGACCAGCTTTAGTTGCCATACGAGCACGGAAACCATGAACACGCTTACGCTTTAATTCAGATGGTTGGAATGTACGTTTCATATCGAAACTCCAAAAATGATCTTTCTATGAAGGTTCGCGATTTTAGTGCTCATTCAATGAGCTGTCAATCAAAAACAAGTTTTCTTGCAAAATAAGTCTTTTTTTTTAAAATTAAGATGCTTAGATGTGTTGAGTTAATTTAAAGCTGTTTGTATTTTATACACAGCACAAACTATTGATTAATAAAACAACATAAGTTATGAACAGAAATATTCACAATATTATCCACAACTTAGTGTTGATAAAACGAATTCCCTTGCTTTTGAATTTAAATTTAAAAATATTGAGAGTTATCCCCATGCCAGATCGTTCTTATTAATTAAATTCAAATTTATAAATTTAAATTTATTACTATTAGGGAGCTATTTTTCTGTGGAAAAGCTATTTTTACCTTTCATAACCATAAGCTTACATTGTGGATAACCATGTTTTTATAACTTTATTAAATTGTGGATAACTTTATGATATATTTTATCCACAGCTTGTGTGTAAGTTTATCCACAGCATGTTTTAAATTTAAATTTAATTTGAAAATTACTTTTTAAAGCAATATTTCGCTAATTTTGCCATGACAGATGTGGATAACTTAGATAGAATGGCGACCCGCTTAGTCGGGCTCAAATAATTTTTTACCAATAATGGAATAAATAGGGGTTTCACATGCTTTGGACAGACTGTTTAACTCGTTTGCGACAGGAGCTTTCGGGGAATGTCTTTACAATGTGGATTCGCCCTTTGGTTGCTGAAGAGCTTAATGACACCTTAAGACTGTATGCACCCAATCCTTATTGGACACGTTATATTCAAGAACATCATCTTGAGTTGATCACGATTTTGGCAGAACAAATGTCGGAAGGTCGTGTACGTAAAGTTGAAATTTTGGTGGATTCTCGTCCGGGTGCAATTTTATCAGCCAATGAGCAACCAGCAACGACAACAGCTGCATTACAATCTGCTCCCGCTGCAATGGTTAAACCACGAAAAGAAAAAGAAGAATCAACGATAAAAAATAGTCGTAAACGTTTATTAAACCCATTATTTACTTTTTCGTTATTTGTTGAAGGCCGTTCTAACCAAATGGCGGCAGAAACTTGTCGTAAAGTTTTAACCCAATTGGGTGCTTCGCAGCATAATCCCTTATTTCTGTATGGCCCGACTGGTTTAGGTAAAACGCATTTAATGCAGGCTGTGGGTAATGCTTTGTTACAGGCAAAACCAAATGCGCGTGTCATGTATATGACGGCAGAGAGTTTTGTCCAAGATTTTGTCAGTTCTTTACAGCAGGGCAAAGTTGAAGAATTTAAGAAAAATTGTCGTTCTTTAGATTTGTTATTGGTCGATGATATTCATTTGCTTGCCGGTAAAGAAGCCAGTTTGGTCGAGTTCTTTTATACCTTTAACGCATTACTGGATGAATCGAAGCAGATTATTTTGACTTCGGATCGTTATCCGAAAGAACTCACAGAACTGGATGCACGTTTAGTTTCACGTTTTTCTTGGGGCTTATCGGTCGGGGTAGAGCCACCAGATATTGAAACCCGTATTGAAATTTTATTGAAAAAAGCCGAAAGCAGTGGTGTAGATTTACCGCGTAATTGTGCGTTGTTTGTTGCACAACAAGTCGTGGCCAATGTGCGTGAGCTTGAAGGTGCACTCAATAAAGTGGTTGCCATTTCTCGTTTTAAAGGCACACCGATTGATTTGGATGTGGTGCGTGAATCGTTAAAAGATGTGTTGGCGATTCGTGCGAGAACCATCAGTACTGAAAATATTCAGCGCGTGGTGAGCGAATATTTTCGCATTCCATTAAAAGAAATTGTCGGTCCTAAACGTACCCGTATTTATGCACGTCCACGTCAGTTGGCCATGGGGCTTGCGCGTGAACTGACAGGGGATAGTTTTCCTGAAATTGGTATGGCATTTGGAGGGCGTGATCACAGTACCGTGATGCATGCCTGTGAGAAAGTACTTAGCCTTCGTGAACAAGATCCGATCTTTAATGAAGACTATAAAAACCTGCAGCGTTTGCTGCAAAGTTGATCTGTTTTGATCAAATTCTATTCTTGCAATGCGGCATATTCTGCCGCATAGTACACTGCTAAAAAATTAGTTAATTGACCTGAAATCTTCAGTTGTTAGAGGAATATGCCGTGCGTTTGAAAATCGCGAAAGAAAGCTTACTTAATGTTCTATCACATGTCGTAGGAGCGGTTGAACGTCGCCATACTTTAAACATTTTATCTAATGTCAAAATTCAAGTCAGCACCGAATCGTTAACCATTACCGGCTCAGATTTAGAAGTAGAATTGGTTGCCAGCACCCATTTGGCTGAGGGTGCATGTTTACAAGTGGGTGAGACAACTGTTCCTGCACGTAAATTGATGGACATCTGTAAATCGTTACCTAGTGCTGCATTGATTGATCTACAAATTACTGAAGATCGTTGTATTTTAAAATCGGGCAATAGCCGTTTTGTGTTGGGAACACTCCCAGCTGAAGATTATCCGCTATTGAGCACTGAAAATGCTCAAGGTACGCAAGTTACGGTAACTCAGCGCGAATTAAAACGCTTGTTTGAGAAAACCGCTTTTGCGATGGCGGTGCAAGATGTACGTTTTTATTTAACCGGTACATTGCTTGAAATTGATCAAAATCAACTTCGTGCAGTGACTACAGATGGTCATCGTTTAGCATTATGTGAAACCGCAGCAACGTCAACTGCGACTCAAGCCATTCAAGCGATTGTTCCACGAAAAGCGGTTGCTGAATTACAACGCTTACTGAGCATTGAAGACGAGCAATTGTCTTTACTGATTGGTCGTGAATTATTAAATGTGACGATTAGTATCCCGAGTCGTGACAAAGAACAAGGCAGTATCACCGTTCGTTTTACCACTAAATTAATTGATGGAAAATTCCCGGATTACCGCCGTGTGATTCCACGTGGTGGTGATAAAAATGTATTGATTGCACATGATGTCTTTAAACAGTCGCTGCAACGTGTTGCCATTTTAAGTAATGAAAAATTACGTGGTGTGTTTTTAAACTTTGGTGCGGACTGTTTGCAGCTTCGTGCCAATAACCCAGAACAAGATGAGGCGATTGAAGATTTAGCCATTCAATATGCTGATGCACCGATGGAAATGTCATTTAATGCGCAATATTTATTGGATGTATTGGGGGCTTTAGATGGTGATGATGTATCAATGACCATGACTGAAGCCAACCAATCGGTCTTGGTGCATGATCCAGCACAACAGGATCAAACCTATGTTGTGATGCCAATGCGTGTTTAATTTGCAGATTTTTGACAAGATCAAACGATGCATATCACGCGTTTAAATATAGAACGTGTTCGAAACTTAAAAGCGGTTGCACTCCAAGAGTTGCAGCCGTTTAATGTCTTTTATGGACCCAATGGTTCTGGGAAAACCTCTATTCTTGAAGCCATTCATTTATTGGCAACAGGGCGTTCTTTCCGGACCCATATCCCGAAAAACTATATTCAAAATGAAACAGCCAATGCCATTGTTTTTGCACAATCTGCCACTGAAAAAATTGGTATGCAAAAATTACTGTCAGGTGAGCAACTGATTAAAGTCAATGGCGATCATATTGCCACTCAAGGACAGTTGGCTAAAATTCTGCCTTTGCAACACATCGACCCACAAAGCACCGATATTATTGACCATGGCGCGAAACCACGTCGACAATTAATCGACTGGTTGATGTTCCACGTGGAACCTGAATTTTATCATGCCTGGCAATATTATTCTCGGGCTTTAAAACAACGCAACAGTTTGTTGAAATCGAGACGAAACATCAGTCTGAATGAATTGGAACCGTGGAACAAAATGTTGGGGGAATATGGCGAGATGTTGCATTCACAGCGCAGTGGAATCGTCGAGCAATGGAAAGTGTATTTTGAGCAGGATTTAAAGCATTTATTGCCTGATGTAGAAGTGCAATTGGAATATAGTCCGGGCTTTCATACCGAACTGGGCTTGCTGAATGACTTAACCGTACATCATCAGAAAGACGTCGATCGACGTTATACCGAATATGGCCCACATCGTGCAGATTTACGTTTAAAAACAATGCTAGGCGATGCTGACGTGGTGCTTTCACGAGGGCAAAAAAAGCTGCTGATTATGGCCTTAAAACTGTCACAGATTGCAATGCTGCATGCCTGTAATAAGGAAACTGTGGTATTATTAGATGATCTGACAGCAGAATTAGATTTAACCGCACAGCGACGATTAATTGAGCGATTGAGCCAGCTAGGTAGTCAAGTTTTTATTACCACTTTAGAGCATGAATCAGTAAAAAAACATTTACATGATTTGTCTATTTCTTATCAATTATTCAATGTTGAAAACGGTCAAGTTCAAGTTGTTGTGCAATAGTTTTTAGATTTTACCCATCTTTGGATAGACCTTTATTTCACTAGGGAGAAACCATGAGTTCAGAAGATCAAGCTGCTTCTCAAACAGAACAAACCAATGAAAAGGCTTATGATTCCTCTAGTATCAAAGTATTACGTGGCCTAGATGCTGTTCGTAAGCGTCCAGGTATGTATATTGGTGATACGGACGATGGTTCAGGCTTACACCACATGGTGTTCGAGGTGGTGGATAATGCCATCGATGAAGCCTTGGCGGGGCACTGTGATGAAATCTTAGTCACCATCCATGAAGATGAGTCTGTAAGTGTTGCAGATAACGGTCGTGGGATTCCAACGGATATTCACCCTGAAGAAGGGGTATCTGCCGCTGAAGTGATTTTAACCATTTTGCATGCTGGCGGTAAGTTTGATGATAATAGCTATAAAGTTTCCGGTGGTTTACACGGGGTAGGTGTTTCTGTTGTAAATGCCTTGTCGAGTAAATTATTACTGAATATTCGTCGTGCTGGTAAAGTTTTTGAACAAGAATATCATCATGGCGATCCAGTTTATAAATTACGTGAAATTGGTGAAACCACTGAGTCTGGAACGACCGTTCGTTTCTATCCGAGTGAATTAACTTTCTCTCAAACGATTTTCAATGTTGATATTTTAGCGCGTCGTTTGCGTGAACTTTCATTCTTAAACGCAGGGGTTCGTATTGTGTTACGTGATGAACGTATCAATGCTGAACATGTATTTGATTATGAAGGTGGTTTGTCTGAATTTGTAAAATATATCAATCAAGGTAAAACCCACTTAAATGAGATTTTTCATTTTACCAGTGAAGTTGTGGAAACAGGGATTACTGTTGAAGTAGCATTGCAGTGGAATGATACTTATCAAGAAAATGTCCGTTGCTTTACCAATAACATCCCACAAAAAGATGGTGGTACGCATTTAGCCGGTTTCCGTGCCGCGTTAACACGGGGTTTAAACCAGTATCTTGATAGTGAAAATATTCTCAAGAAAGAAAAAGTTGCTGTCACAGGTGATGATGCCCGTGAAGGTTTAACAGCAATTGTTTCAGTGAAAGTGCCTGATCCAAAATTCTCATCACAAACCAAAGAAAAATTGGTTTCCAGTGAAGTGAAAACTGCTGTAGAGCAGGCGATGAACAAGTCTTTTTCTGAATATCTTTTAGAAAATCCACAAGCAGCCAAATCGATTGCCGGCAAAATTATTGATGCTGCGCGTGCACGTGATGCTGCGCGTAAAGCACGTGAAATGACACGTCGTAAGAGTGCATTAGATATTGCTGGTCTGCCTGGTAAACTGGCGGATTGCCAAGAAAAAGATCCAGCATTGTCTGAACTCTACTTGGTCGAAGGTGACTCGGCAGGCGGTTCTGCAAAACAGGGTCGTAACCGTAAGATGCAAGCTATTCTGCCGCTTAAAGGTAAAATCTTAAATGTAGAACGTGCGCGTTTTGACAAAATGATTTCATCGCAAGAAGTGGGCACGCTGATTACTGCATTGGGTTGTGGTATTGGTCGTGAGGAATACAATCCTGATAAATTGCGTTATCACAAAATCATTATCATGACTGATGCCGACGTCGATGGTTCGCACATTCGTACGCTCCTGTTGACCTTCTTCTTCCGTCAAATGCCAGAACTTGTGGAACGTGGTTATATCTATATTGCACAGCCACCGTTGTATAAGTTGAAAAAAGGTAAGCAAGAGCAATATCTTAAAGATAATGATGCTTTAGAAACCTATCTTATTTCGAATGCGATTGATGAGCTTGAACTGCATGTAAGTAGCGAAGCTCCAGCCATTCGTGGTGAATCTTTGGCTAAAGTGATTGCTGATTATCAAACTTCACAAAAAAGTTTAAATCGTTTAACGCTGCGTTATCCTGCAAGCTTGCTAGATGGTTTGCTTGGTTTGGATGCATTTAAACTTGATCAAAATCATGATGAAGATTATGTAAAACAATGGTCTGAACAGTTGCGTGCAGCAATTGAACAACACCAACCAAGTTTGCGTCCTGAAATCACCTTAGAAGCTTTTGAAAAAGAGCATGCAGATGGTGAAAAAGTGACGCATTATTGGCCACGTGTAACGGTCTATGTACATAACTTGCCGCATCATTATTTGCTTGATTCTGGATTATTGGCTTCAAGTGAATACAAGCGTTTACTGCAAAATTCGAAGAGTTGGTTCACATTGCTTGAAGATGGCGCTTATTTACAAAAAGGTGAGCGTAAAATTCATGTCGCCACTTTCCATCAAGTTTGGCAACATATTTTATCCGACTCGCGTCGTGGCATGATGATCCAGCGCTATAAAGGTTTGGGTGAGATGAACGCGGAACAGCTTTGGGAAACCACCATGGATCCTGAAAACCGTAATATGTTGCAAGTCACCATTAATGATGCGATTGAAGCGGATCGTATGTTCTCTTGTTTGATGGGAGATGATGTGGAACCACGTCGTGCCTTCATTGAAGAAAATGCTTTAAATGCGGATATTGACGCTTAATGTGTTGATGAGTTCAGTTGTAAAAAGCATCCTTCGGGATGCTTTTTTAATGCCATTTTTATTTAAATATGATTAAATTTTAAGCATATTTTTTATTAAAATGACTTATTCCTCTGTCATGATGCTTTTAAACAGAGGGCATCATTATGCAATATGACGAGGTTAGCACGATGGACAATCAGCTGGAAAAGATTCGAGATATCTGGGTGAATGCATTTTTTACCGGTAATTTTGATCTGTTGGCTTAATATGAGCATGCAGATTTTAAAGTGGTGTATGAGCAAGAAGGGCGTGTAGAAAGTAATTTGACCCGTTATGAACGTATTGCACATGCTGTGAAAAATGGAGTGTGGAAACCGCAAAAACCAGCCATAGAATTTGAAGAGTTCGAATTTGATCGACATTTAACGCACTGTAAAGTTCTTATTGGTCTGGAAAATCAAAAGAAAATTCAGGAATTATGGGGCAATCAAGGGACTTGGAAAATTAGAGAACTTAGATTTTTAAACTAAAAAACTGCATTTAAATGCTGATTGAAGTGGATAAAAAAGCTGCTTTTATTTGAGTATTCACATGTGGATAAGTTTTCTTAGAGGGTTATTCTTGTTTAATATGCATGTGGAACGTTATTTATCCACAGCTTAAATTGGGTTTTTATTTTTAAATTCAAACTGGTTTTGACTGTTGTAGGGCAACCATTTAAATTTAAACATGGAGTTTGAATTTAAAGTGTCGGGGTTGATGATTTTAAATTATGCTAAAGATCTACTGCTTGAAATCAGGATAAAAGTATTGTGTAGTAAAATTAAAAAATCGCAGTACGGGTTGAAAATTGTACTGCGATGATAAAATAAGCATTATTGTAGTTTTACTTAAGAGTTAATTTTGGCTTATCCGAAAGAGCTTTCCAGTTCTTCCAATTCCATCATTAATTCAAGCATTTGCTCTTCAGCCTGTGCTAATTTGGCTTTTAATTCAGTCTGTTCATTCATCAGTTTTAGCAAATCATCCTTACGGTTTGCTTCATAGAGGGCAGTATTACCCAATAAAACTTCAATTTCTGCTAAGCGTGGCTGAACTTTGGCAATCTGAACTTCGTTTTTTTCAATATTTTTACGAATTGGACGACTTAGCTCACGATTACGTGCCGCTTCTTTACGTTGAGCCTCTTTATCCAGTTTAGAAATAGTGGTTTTCACTTCAACTTGTGACTGAACTGGCGCGGAAGGTTGTTGGCCATTCTTCATCATGTCGATACGGGCTTGACGTAACCATTCTGCATAAGCGGTTAAGTCACCATCAAATTCACGACTTTGACCTGCATGAACCAAGATCAACTCGTCACAGACTGAAGCAATGAGTTGGCGTTCATGTGAAACCAGAACCACCGCACCCTCAAAATCTTGCAGTGCCATCGTTAGCGCATGACGCATATCTAAGTCTAAATGGTTGGTTGGTTCGTCCAGAATTAACACGTTTGGACGTTGCCATACAATTAGCGCTAAAGCCAAACGCGCTCGTTCACCACCCGAGAAACTTTCACTTGGCGTGTCCATACGTTCGCCACTAAAACCAAAGCTGCCTAAGAAAGAACGTAAGCTCGCTTCACTGATTTTTCGATCGGCAATGCGTGCCAATTGCAACATTGGGCTGGCATTACCATCCAAAGCATCCATTTGATGCTGGGCAAAATAACCAATATTCAGCAGTTCAGAATCTTTACGCGTCCCTTGCAATAATTTTAAATCGCCAACCAGTGATTTAATCAGGGTTGATTTACCTGCGCCATTCATTCCCAGTAAACCAATCCGGCTGGTCGGGGTGATTTGTAGACTCACATTGGTCACAATCAGTTTTTCACCGTAACCAATATCGGCATTTTCAAGTTCAAGTAAAGGTGAACTCATTTTCGTCGGTTCACGGAAACTAAAGGTAAACGGCGTATCAACATGGGCAGCAGAAAGTTCCTGCATACGTTCCAGTTGTTTAATCCGGCTTTGCGCTTGTTTGGCTTTGGTGGCTTGCGCTTTAAAGCGGTCGATATATTTTTGCAAATGTGCGCGTGTTTCTAATTGCTTTTCGTAGGCTTGTTGTTGTTGTGCTAAACGCTCACTACGGGTACGTTCGAAAGTCGAATAGTTACCGGTATATAAAATCAGTTCTTGATTTTCGATATGTAAAATATGGTCGGTAATAGCATCTAAGAAATCACGGTCATGTGAAATCAGAACCAAGGTGCCTTCGTAGGCTTTCAACCAATCTTCTAACCAAAGAATGGCATCTAAGTCTAAATGGTTGGTGGGTTCATCAAGCAGTAATAAATCTGAACGGCTCATGAGGGTACGCGCAAGGTTCAGACGCATACGCCAACCGCCCGAGAAGCTTGAAACATCAAGTTGTGATTGATGTTCAAAGAAACCTAAACCGGCCATCAGTTGCGATGCTTTAGAAGATGCTGAATAGCCATTAATCTCATCAAAGCGACCATATAAATGCGCCAATTCATCATCACTTAAGCTGTCAGGATGATCTAATTTGTTCTGAATGTCCCAATATTCTTCATCACCAGACAAAACAAAATCAATGGCTTTCATCTCTAAGGCTTTGATTTCTTGTGCCATATGGGCAATGGTCCACACCGCAGGGCGGGTTAAAGAACCACCATCAGACTCCATGCCGCCTAAGAGGGCAGAGAATAAGGTTGATTTTCCTGCACCATTGACGCCTGTTAAGCCAATTTTCCATCCTGGATGTAGCTGCATGGATGCTTTTTGAAATAAAACACGTCCACCGCGACGTATAGAAAGTTGATCTAACTGAATCATTGAAATATCTAAATGAGAAGAATGGTGGACGTATTCTAAAGGAAGCGACTCAGAAAAGAAAAAATCTGAGACATTATTCTTGGATAAAGCGGGTTCTTTGTGTAAATAAATAAAAATGTGACAAGTTGTTTAAAAAATAACCTTTCGTCAGAAATGAAATCAAAGCTCTATTTTTGCCCTTAAAACAACACTATAGTTATTTTTAGAGGAGTCATTGAAAAACAATAAGGAAAGATGATGAAAAAAGGAATTTGGCTGGTCTCTACGGGACTGTTATTGAGTTTTTCCAGTTTGGCTCAAGCAAAACAAGATATCTGTGTGTTTGATTTGCTCGGCAAAGCAGGTGAATCTTATAAAATGATGGAGGAGTGGGCACTCGCTGCAAAAGGATGGAATGCAGATGTCCGATTAATTGCCTATCAAAACGAAGAAAAAGCAGATAATGATTTTAAAAATGGTAAATGTGATGCCATTTATATGACCACCATGCGGGCCCGTGCATATAATAAATTTGCAGGTTCTATTGATGCTTTAGGCGGTGTTCCCAGTAATGCGATTGCGCATAAAGCTATTATTTATGTGCTCGACAAAAGAAATATTAAGCGATTAAAAACAACCATTGATAATGTGCAATATGAAGTTGGTGGTATTGGGCAAATTGGACCTGCATATATTTTTGTGAAAGATCGCAATATCAATACGATTGAAAAAGCGACAGGGAAAAAATTTGCCGTTTTAGAATATGATAAAGCACAAATTGCCATGGTCAAACGAGTGGGTGCGACTCCTGTTTTGTCAGATGTTTCAGATTTTGTGAGTAAGTTTAATAAAGGGCAAGTTGAGATGGTCGGTGCACCCGCTTATGCATTTAAACCCTTAGAAATGGATAAAGGTTTAGGCGCGAATGGCGCGCTGTTTAACTTTCCAGTGCTGAATGTGACGGCCGATTTAATTTTTAATACCGAAAAATTTCCAAGCAATTTGGGCATTCAATCGAGAGATTG
Source organism: Acinetobacter bohemicus ANC 3994 (assembly GCF_000367925.1). Lineage (GTDB taxonomy): Bacteria > Pseudomonadota > Gammaproteobacteria > Pseudomonadales > Moraxellaceae > Acinetobacter > Acinetobacter bohemicus. The sequence goes on along the minus strand of NZ_KB849175.1, from coordinate 475,918 downwards.
GTTTATTAAACAATTGCCGCGTCAATTTGCGATGGTGAAACGTTTAGAAGAGGGGATTCCTGCGAAATATCGCATGCAATTATCCAAAGAAGAAAAAGAAAAATATCAAAAGTTATTAAGAGATGGTCGCATCGAATTAACCAAGCAAGGTATTTATGATGCATCGATGATGACAGTGCTGAAAAAAGCCCGTTGTACGGTAGAGCGAACCAATTTTGAATGTTCTTTAGGGGGCGAATAAATATGCTGCACGCTGTGAATGTATAAAATCATTCAATTTTTTTGCGGATGTGGTGAAAAAAATAATTGTATAAGTGTTTAATTTTATTGTTAATTTAATGAAAATAACAGCAAGTGGATTTATAGACACTAAAAAATGGAGCATATGCTCTATTTTTTTATACTGAACTTGCTTAATATTCATAACGTGAACGGATACTCGTTAAACAATAAGATTCTAAAAAGGACCGCTACAATGAAAAAAACGATTCTCACATTAGCAACATTCTCTGCTATTGCGCTAACAACAACAGCTCAAGCTGCTAAAGTGGATGTATGTGTATTTGACTTACTGGGTAAATCTGGTGAATCTTATCAAATGGCTCAGGAATGGGCACTTGCTGCCAAAGGATGGGGCGCAGAAATTAATTTAATTCCACGCCAAGATGAAGCTGTTGCTGATAATGATTTTAAAGCAGGCAAATGTGATGGCGTTTTTATGACGGCGATGCGTGCACGTCAATACAATAAATTTGTGGGTTCTATTGATGCTTTAGGTGGTGCACCAAGCAATGCCATTGCACAACGAGCGATTACTTTTGCCCTTGATCAGCGTAATGCACCGAAAATGGTCAGTAATTTAGCGGGTAAAAAGTATGAAGTTGCTGGTATTGCACCTTTAGGTTCGGCTTTTATTTTTGTACGTGATAAAAAAATTGATTCGATTGAAAAAGCAGCGGGTAAAAAGTTTGCTGTATTAGGCTATGACGATGCACAAAAAATTATGGTGCAACGTGTCGGTGCTCAAGCGGTCATTTCTGATGTTTCTAACTTTGTAGCCAAGTTCAACAATGGTCAGGTGGATATGGTAGGGGCACCTGCTTATGCGTATAAACCTTTAGAGATTTATAAAGGTTTAGGTTCAAATGGTGCGATGTTTAATTTCCCAGTACTACAAGTCACAGCAGATTTTATTATCCGTCCAGATCAGTTCCCTGCGGGCTTTGGACAAAAATCGCGTGATTGGTTCGTGAAAAATTTACCAAAAAGTTTTGCGATGATTAACCGTCTGGAGACCAGTATTCCTGCCAAGTTTAAAATGAACTTAACCGCTGAAGATAAAACCAAATATCAAAAACTGCTTCGTGAAGGTCGCATGGATATGACTAAACGTGGAATTTATGATGTTGGCATGATGGGCGTATTGAAAAAAGCACGTTGCTCTGTCGATAAAGCCAATTTTGAATGTTCACTTGGTGGTGAATAACATTGATTTTTAAAAATAAAGCCTAGATTAATTCTAGGCTTTTTTGTCGAATTAAATCAGTCATTCCTGCCATTGTTGTCAGCTTAAAAAAGCGTAGGCTTAAAAAATGATGATAAAAATTTTTATCATAAAAATGAAATCAAGTATGACATGCTTGTGATTCGCGATAAATAAAAACTCAAAAAGCTTCAATCTCAGATTGAATAAAAACAAAGAAACAAGGAAGAAAAAATCATGATGCCATGGTCTAAAACACTGCTACTGGGTATGAGTTTATGTGCCGTAACAGGTGTTGCCCAAGCAAAACAAGTAATGTGTGTATTTGATTTAGTCGGTAAAAGTGGTGATGTCTTTACCCTGATGAAAGACTACCAACTTGCCGCTAAAAATTGGGGTGCAGATATTGAATTACGCGTGGGACAAAACGAATCGGTCATTGCTGAGGACTTTAAAGCGGGTAAATGTGATGCCATTAGTGTTACAGGGATGCGTGGTCGCCAGTTCAATGATTTTACGGGCTCTTTAGATGCGATTGGTGCAATTCCCGACTTAAAACTTGCAGTGAAGGTAATGCAAGGTTTAGCCAGCCCAACTTTTGCCAAACATATGGTACATGGCAAATATGAAGTCGTGGGGGTGATACCAGTCGGTGATGCTTATCTAATGGTCAATGACCGAAATATTAATACCGTGGCGAAAGCAGCAGGCAAAAAAATTGCCGTCTTAGATTATGATGAAGCACAAAAAATTATGGTTCAGCAAATTGGTGCACAAGCGGTCAGTGCGGATGTAACCAATTTTGGTGCCAAATTTAATAATGGTCAGGTCGATATTATTGGTGCACCTGCTGCGGTATTTAAACCTTTAGAGTTACATAAAGGTTTAGGCAGTAAAGGCGCTATTGTGAATTATCCAATTTTACAAGTCACGGGTAACCTGATTATTCGCCCAGATAAATTCCCTGCTGGTTATGGACAAAAATCACGTGAATGGGTGAAAAGTCAGTTGCCGCGTGCCTTTGGTATTTTAGGTAAAATGAAATCGGATATCCCACAAAAATATTGGATGCAAGTTCCTAGCGCAGATAAACCGGGTTATCAAAAGTTGATGCGTGAATCACGTGTCGATTTAACCAAACGTGGGGTTTATGATAAACGGATGATGAAATTATTATGGCAATTCCGCTGTAAGGAAGACCCAAAAAATTTCGAATGTAGCCTTCAAGATGAGAACTACAAACAATCTTGATAAAAATACTCAGATTTAACTTTAAATCTTCAAAGACTGACCATATATTGGGTATGATATACTTGAAATACGGTCTTTATCTTTTAAAGACATCTGAATTGAACAGAGGAATCCAACATGAATGCCCAAACTTTGGTGCTGACCGACAATGCTGCGAATAAAGTACGCCAATTGCGTGATAGTGAAGGCAACCAAGAATTAATGTTACGCGTTTATGTTACAGGTGGCGGTTGTTCAGGTTTTTCTTATGGCTTTAACTTCGCTGAAAGCATGAATGAAGATGATGCTGAATTTATCAATGGCGATGTAAAAATGCTGGTGGATTCTTTAAGTTATCAATATCTTGTGGGCTCAGAAGTCGATTATATTGAAGGCTTAGAAGGTTCACGTTTTGTTGTACAAAACCCAAATGCAACAACAACCTGTGGTTGTGGTTCATCTTTCTCTATTTAATAAAAAAGATTAAAAAAAGCCCTCCTTTTTGGAGGGCTTTTTATTATCCATACAATTTATGATGGTGCTAAGAAGGCATTGTTATGCTTCTAATTTAGCGGCTTCTAAAATATCAAAAATAACGGTGGTCACGTCTTGGCTTAAATCACGATTATTGAAAATTTCATGCGCCGAAATGGTGACATCTGTATCACTTGGCAGTAAACGCTGTTCCTCTTCAATCAAATGTTGAATAGGCAATAAGGTCTGTTTGATTTCCAAATGAAGAATATCGCTGAACTCAAGATTTTCATCTTCTAATTCAATTAATTGTTCATTCAAAAAGGGTAATAAAATTGAATGGAGATAAGGTTGAATCTCAAGAATATCAAAGATTTCGATCTCACGTGTTTGCTCAATCGTACTAATGTGATCATTCATTTCAATCAGAATATGGTAGTAACTCACACGCGTCTCCAGAGATTTTATCTTGTTATTTCTGTCCATCACAATAACATGAAATGCCCACTATTTCCGCTCTATTCTGATACATATACTTATAAAAAGTAAGGGATTTTTACATTGTATCTTGGTCGTTGCTTAACGGGCATGTAACAAGGCTAAATCTGCATTGGTCAGGCTAAAATTTTGCATATTTTGATCTTGCATGAGTGGGTACATTAGCGCGACGGGATCTTGATTATGTTTTAAACCCAACGCATGTCCAAATTCGTGTGCGAGGGTAAGACGCAAATCGTCTGTGGATGAAAACTCATAAATATTAATCTGTTTACCATTAAAAAGTCCTTTATCAAATAACCGAGCTTGAAAGCGCTGATTAAACTGATCAATAGATTGATTTAACTGATGGTTGATTTGATTGAGCTCATTGACCTGATGATTTAATTGTTGAATTTTTTGGTTATACAGATGAATTTCTTGCTCTAGCGCCACAATTTGTTGTTGTAGTTGATGACGTTGTTGTATGAATAGATCACGCTGTGAGGGATGGACGCCACCATTTTGATTCAGCATGGCAATTTGCTGATTATATTGCTGTAATTGAGCATCCAACTGTACTTTCTTCGTGTCGAGTTGGCGATTGGCACGATCTATTTCATCTTTAAGTTGCTTAAGATTTTGATTTTTGTTCGACCAAATTTGCTGATTGTGTTCGATATTGCCTAATTGTTGACGGCGTTGATTAGATTCATCTTGGCGCTCATCGTAGATTAAATGAATGGTAAGTTTGGCATTTGGGTCGTAAATAAAATAATCTTTGCCCGTCCCGAGTTTCCAAATATCGGTGGCTTGTTGGCTCAGTTGTATGACCTGCTGTTTGCTTAAACCAAAACGTGGGTCAACTTCAGCAATACGATAACGTAGCCGTGTATCGAAAGGATGCTTAAGTCGATCAGACACTGCATTATAGCGAAGTTGATGATGCTGATGTGTTTGATAGGTCATCAACAACACCCAAATAACGGCAAGAATAAGGCTGAGCATACGCATAAAATTGATTAATCTAGCTCACGGGGTTTTAGAGTCATAGATAGATGGATTGGGGCAATAAGCGTAGGTGCTAATCCCCCTGAAAACAGCCATATTTTAGTGAGATAATTCATTTTACCTATGCTTGAAGATATTTTATTTTGCTGATGACTTTAGCAAAAAGCAGGACTGAATACATTAAAAATGGACATAAAAAAACCGCGCATAAGCGCGGTTTTTTTATAACTTCGTTAAAGCGACAAATTATTTTTTGTCATCTTTAACTTCAGTGAACTCAGCATCTACAACGCCGTCATCCGCTTTTTGTTGTTGACCCGCATCACCTTGGAATGCATTTGGATCAAAACCTTCCGCGCCGCTTTGAGCACCTTGTGCTGCTTCATAAGCACGTTGGCTAATTGGCATAATGATGTTTTGAAGCGCTTCAGTTTTCGCTTTGATGTCTTCAACGTCATTTTCTTTGGTTGAAGCTTCAAGCTCAGCTACCGCAGTTTCAATGGCAGTTTTTTCGTCAGCAGTCACTTGCTCACCAAGATCTTTCACTGCTTTTTGAGCAGAAGACACTAATGCATCCGCTTCGTTACGTGCTTTCGCGAGTTCTTCGAATTTACGATCTTCTTCAGCATTCGCTTCAGCATCTTTGATCATTGCTTCGATTTCAGCATCAGACAAACCTGAGTTTGCTTTAATCTGGATCGATTGCTCTTTACCCGTGCTCTTATCTTTCGCAGATACTTTTAAGATACCGTCTGCGTTGATGTCGAACGATACTTCAATTTGTGGCACACCACGTGGCGCAGGTGGGATGTCGCCCAATTGGAAGTTACCGAGCAATTTGTTTTGCTGAGCCATTTTACGTTCACCTTGGAACACAGAAATGTCTACAGCAGGTTGGTTGTCAGCAGCAGTTGAGAACACTTGAGATTTCTTCGCAGGAATCGTGGTGTTTTTCTCGATGATAGCTGTTAACACGCCACCCATGGTTTCAATACCCAGTGTAAGTGGTGTTACATCAAGTAAAAGTACGTCAGTTTTGTCGCCAGACAATACCGCACCTTGAATTGCAGCACCCATAGCTACAGCTTCGTCAGGGTTCACGTCTTTACGTGGCTCACGACCGAAGAATTCTTGAACTTTTTGTTGAACCATTGGCATACGTGATTGACCACCAACCAAGATTACGTCAGAGATGTCGCTTGTTGAAAGACCAGCATCTTTAAGCGCAATACGGCAAGGTTCAATGGTACGAGCAACAAGGTCTGCAACTAAGCCTTCAAGTTTTGCACGTGTTACGTTGATCACTAAATGTTTAGGACCAGTCGCATCCGCTGTGATGTACGGAAGGTTAATTTCAGTTGCATTTGACGAAGAAAGCTCGATTTTTGCTTTTTCAGCTGCTTCTTTCAAACGTTGTAATGCAAGTGGATCTTGTTTCAAGTTGAAGTTTTGTTCTTTTTTGAACTCTTCAACTAAGTATTCGATTAAAGCGTTATCGAAGTCTTCACCACCAAGGAATGTATCACCGTTAGTCGACAATACTTCAATTTGTTGGTCGCCATCAAGGTCAGCAATTTCAATGATTGATACGTCAAAAGTACCACCACCTAAGTCATAAACCGCGATTTTACGGTCGCCTTCTTTTTTGTCCATACCGAACGCTAACGCCGCAGCTGTAGGTTCGTTGATGATACGTTTAACTTCTAAACCTGCGATTTTACCCGCATCTTTAGTTGCTTGACGTTGCGCATCATTGAAGTAAGCAGGAACCGTAATCACGGCTTCAGTCACGGTTTCGCCTAAGTAGTCTTCAGCAGTTTTTTTCATCTTTTTCAAGATTTCAGCTGAAACTTGTTGTGGCGCAAGTTTTTTATCGTTGACATCAACCCAAGCATCACCATTGTCTGCTTGAATGATTTTGTAAGGTACAAGACCAATGTCTTTTTGCACAGCTTGGTCTTGGTACTTACGACCGATCAAACGTTTGATTGCATATAATGTATTTTTTGGATTTGTCACTGCTTGACGTTTCGCAGACTGACCAATCAGAATTTCACCATCTTTGTATGCAACAATTGATGGTGTAGTGCGCGCACCTTCTGCGTTTTCGATGACTTTAACTTTGTCGCCTTCAAGTACAGCGACACAAGAGTTTGTTGTACCTAAATCGATACCAATGATTTTAGCCATTTGGATGTTTCCTCTAAATTTTTTACAATGTTTTTTGCTTGTTATCCGATATGAGAGCCATTCAAATTTTTTCAAGTTCTTTCAACGAAAAAAATAGAAAAACTCTCGAATTCTTTACTTTATTGACCTACTAAGACCATTGCAGGGCGAAGTAAACGGTTTGATAAGGTATAACCCTTTTGTAATACAGTACCGATTTCACCTGCTTTAGCCTCGGGTGCGATACCCACTGCTTGGTGTAAATCTGCATTAAAACCATTCTTCATATCCACTTCTACCACACCGAATTTTTCTAGCGTATGGAGCAGTGATTTCAATGTCAGTTGCACACCTTCAAGTAATGCTGATTCTGTGTCACCGGCAGCTTGAATTGCGCGTTCTAAATTATCAACCGAGTCGAGTAGCTCTTTGGCGAACTTCTCAATTACAGTTTCTTTGTGCTTTTCAGCATCACGTTGAATACGTTCTACGCTTTTTTGCGCTTCGTATACCGCATTGGCTGTACGTGCTTTTTCAAGTTTTAAACTTTCTTCCAAGTTTTTAATTTGTGCTTGTAAATCTTCAACTGAAACGGCAGTTTGCTCGGTTTCAGCTTGAGTTTGTGCTGTTTGTTGATCAACTTGCTCTTGCCCAAGATCCTGAACTTGTTCGTTTTGCTCAGTTGCCATAGATTTACTCCGTTTAAATGGGTTCTTAAACATGTACAGTCCTTTTGGCTGCAGTGTTAACTGGGTTAATCCTGAACTGCCATGAGTGATAAAATTCATGATTACTACAAAGGTCGGGGCAAGCGATAAAAATTCAAGCGAGACAAGCAATTAAATCTGTTTAATTTGATGAAAATCGTCAAAAAATCCAGTTTTTCACGCAATTCGGTAAAAATGATTGGATTATTGATGCTGATATTAAGGTCATGGCTAAAACAATAATCCAGCTGAAACCCCTCAACCCACTCAAGAATAAAAAGTTTTCGCTCTAAAAAATGCGCTTTGAGTTCATCGCGGTCAATATTATTGCGCTTACTGTTTATGAAACTTTAGCTCTGAAACAGATGGTTGCATCTTGGTGAACAATAGAAAGTTTGAAATTTTATGATTGTTATTTATTTTAATGCATAAAAAAATGCCCAGTAAAAAGGGCATGTGGCGTAAATGAAGGGGTTTTAATCATCGCGACGATGACGTTGCTGTTTGTCATGATCTCGACGAGGTTCATCCCAACGGTTTTTTTGAGATTGATCTTGCTGATGTATTTTTTGACGATCGTTCAGCGTTGGTTTTTCACGTTGTTGCTCTAATCGTTGGCGTTCACGTTGCTTAGCATCCCAACCGGATGAATTCGGTTGATTCTGTTCAGTGTACTTACGCTGTTCAGGTTTTTTGCGATCCCAATCAGACTGTTTTTGACGCTTCTGTTCCCATTGCCGATGTTCAAGTTCGCGCTTTTGACGCTCTAGCTCTAAACGGTTTTGTCGTTGTTGATATTCCCAATGTTGACGATTACGCTCGCGATCATAGCGATAGTCATAATCTCGATCATAGTTATAATCTCGGTTGGAGCGATGGTCATAACGTCCATCGTAATAACCATCATTTTCAGGGAATGCTACGCAACCTACAGCTAAAAATGTGGTTGCTAAAGCCAGTAGCATGAGTTTTTTAGTCATAGCCTATATCCTTCTTTTCAAGGAGTAGCAAAAACACTCCGAAATATACGTGGAAATTGTCAATGACAAGGTATAAAAAGAAGATTAGCGTATGAATGGTTTTACTGTGTATATAGATGATTAGACTTCTATAAGATTATGGTCATTGATAAGCGGATCATGTAGAAAATATGAAGAATATAAAAAAAGGAAGGTGCATGAATGGTTGCTTTTAATCAAACGCTACAGACGATCATCGAAAAAGGACAAGGCATCGCAGCACGCACTTTAGATCGCTTGCCGAGCCTTGCGCAAGAATCTTTGGTTAAAGTTTTAGGTTATCCCTATCAATATCCTGAGCTTGATCCATTAATTAAATGCATGATGGCTGTACAGTTAAAACAAGGCAATCGTGGTTTTATTGGTGCAGATGTAATTCGTGCCCGTAAATCTTTTGACCTGCAAATGCAGTCGATTAAGAGCAAACCAACCCCTGTGAAGCAAGTCGAAGATATACGTTTGCCTTTACACAGCGGCACGATCTTCGCGCGACATTATCATCCTGCTCCGAGTAAAAAACTTCCTATGATTGTGTTTTATCATGGCGGTGGTTTTGTCGTGGGAGGGCTGGAGAGTCATGATGAAGTGTGTCGTTTACTTGCTGTGTATGCGAAAGTACAAGTTTTGAGTGTTGACTATCCTTTAGCACCAGAAACCAGCCCAATGAAATTAATTCAAACCTGTGAAGATGCATTGGCATGGGTCTATCAAAATAGAAAACAATTTAAAATTTTAAAAAATAGAATTTCAGTGGCAGGGGATAGTGCAGGAGGCAATATTAGTGCTGTCGTTGCACAGCGTAGTGCTCATAAAGTATATGCACCGCAAGCCCAATTGTTACTCTATCCCGTTGTTGATTTTAAAAGTCGTCATCCATCGTTTTATGCTTATAAAGACGGTTTACTTCTGACTGGAGAGGATATGGATTTTGTGACGCACTATTATGCAGAGCAACATCAAGTCGAATTAGATGATCCGATTATTTCTCCCACCTATGGCAAACACGATAAATTGCCACCTGCATATGTGATTACAGCGGGTCATGATGTCTTACATGATGAAGGTGAAATTTACGCATATAAACTACGGCATCGTGGCGTGAAAGTGCATTACCAAGAATATAATGACCAACCGCATGGTTTCGTCAATCTCACCCCAATTTCTTCTCGCGCTAAAAAGCATTTTATTGAAATTAGTAAGAACTATAGAAATTTTTGGGATAAACACGCTTAAGCTTTTTTCTTAATGGGTGTAGCTATATGAAAGGTGTTTCACGTGAAACACCTTTTTATTTTTTCCCAATTTTAGCTTTGGGTAGAGTCAGTTGAAATTCGGGTACATAAAAACTGTGTAAGTACTTCGCTTGAGAAAAATCAGGAAAGATGTCGAGCGTATTTTTCCATGCTGCTTGTTTGAGTTTACATAGCTTGCCGCGAAATTGCGGACTGAATTGATAATGTAAACCTTGCCATGTTTGTTGGATGTTTAACAATCGTGTCGGTAAATGATGGCTATTCATATAAAAAGTTTGGCTATGTTTGTACTTATATAGACATAAGCTCATTTCTTGTTGTTCAAATGAAATGGTGCAATACACCACATCATCTTTGATTACCCATTCAAATTGGGCAAGTTGTTTTGGAATGCCCCAAAAATGTTGACCATGAACAACAGAGGTTTCAGTCGAAACATAAATTTTGGCAATCGAAGATAAGCGCCTTTTACTGATTAATGGGTGGTCTAAAAGGAGCAATTCATCATATGGGCCAACAGGGGACTCATGATAACGAACCAATATGACCTGTACCACTCGACCAATCGGAGAGGGTGCAATATGAAAAGCATGATTGTGTTTAATAAAGTTTGGCGTTAACCAATAATTCAAAATAAAAGCATCACCCTGTAAATGCCAAGGCGGATCATGATGAAAAGCCACTGTACTTAATGCTTCATTCATTGTAATTCTCATTTATCCCAAAAAGAGATACTGTTTTATTTATATTGAAAGATTAATATATAGTCATTCACAATGACAACTTGAAATAGAAGAGTAAAGAAATGTTAAAACAAACCTTATTCGCTGTAGGTGCTGTATGTATAAGTTTACAAGCGATGGCTGCAAATAGCATTGTAGAAATGAAAACCTCAATGGGAAATATTGAAATAGAGCTCTTTAATGACAAAGCACCTATTTCAGCAAAAAACTTTGAAGGCTATATAAAAGATAACTTCTATAACGGCACCATTTTTCACCGCGTTATTCCAGGCTTTATGATTCAGGGCGGTGGCATGGATGCCAACATGACAGAAAAACAAACCAAAGCTCCCATCCAAAATGAATCTTATAATGGCTTGAAAAATACACGTGGCACTTTAGCGATGGCACGTACCAACAATCCTAATTCAGCCAGTAGCCAATTTTTCATTAATACCGTAGATAACGACTTCTTAAATAAAAGTCAGATGAATGCAGGTTATGCCGTGTTTGGTAAAGTGACCAAAGGTATGGATGTGGTCGATAAAATTACCAAAGTTCCAACGGCAAACTTCGGTATGCACCAAAATGTACCGCAACAGGCCGTAAAGATTGTGAGTGTGAGCATTAAACCAGCAGTGGTGAAAAATTAATAAAAAAATAAAGCAGAAATATTTTAGTCATATTTTTGCTTTAAAATTATGTATTTATGTTTAAATTTGGGTGAAAATGAACCAAAATAGTGCATAAAAATACAACACTCGATAAAACAGTCAGTTAAAAGCGCTTGCTTGTGTACGAAATTGCCCTATACTGTGCTCATCCCGACGAGATAGCCGGAAACAAACGAAGCATGAAGTGCTGAGATGTTAAGGGTTGTTAAGTTGAGCTACTTAATTACTGACGAAGTATTAAGAAGATCATTAAGAGATTATGAAGAACAACTTGTGTGGATTTTTACTGGTTGATTGATCGAAATTATTTTCATTGATTGATGGTAGAAATTACTCGAAGTTTATTTGAGAAATATTTGTCAGAAAATTGATGAGCCAAGATTGGTAGCCTTTAAGCTACTACTGATTTTAAACTGAAGAGTTTGATCATGGCTCAGATTGAACGCTGGCGGCAGGCTTAACACATGCAAGTCGAGCGGAGATGAGGTGCTTGCACCTTATCTTAGCGGCGGACGGGTGAGTAATGCTTAGGAATCTGCCTATTAGTGGGGGACAACATTTCGAAAGGAATGCTAATACCGCATACGCCCTACGGGGGAAAGCAGGGGATCTTCGGACCTTGCGCTAATAGATGAGCCTAAGTCGGATTAGCTAGTTGGTGGGGTAAAGGCCTACCAAGGCGACGATCTGTAGCGGGTCTGAGAGGATGATCCGCCACACTGGGACTGAGACACGGCCCAGACTCCTACGGGAGGCAGCAGTGGGGAATATTGGACAATGGGGGGAACCCTGATCCAGCCATGCCGCGTGTGTGAAGAAGGCCTTTTGGTTGTAAAGCACTTTAAGCGAGGAGGAGGAGCTCTAGACTAATACTCTAGATGCTTGGACGTTACTCGCAGAATAAGCACCGGCTAACTCTGTGCCAGCAGCCGCGGTAATACAGAGGGTGCAAGCGTTAATCGGATTTACTGGGCGTAAAGCGTGCGTAGGTGGTCTTTTAAGTCGGATGTGAAATCCCTGAGCTTAACTTAGGAATTGCATTCGATACTGGGAGACTAGAGTATGGGAGAGGATGGTAGAATTCCAGGTGTAGCGGTGAAATGCGTAGAGATCTGGAGGAATACCGATGGCGAAGGCAGCCATCTGGCCTAATACTGACACTGAGGTACGAAAGCATGGGGAGCAAACAGGATTAGATACCCTGGTAGTCCATGCCGTAAACGATGTCTACTAGCCGTTGGGGCCTTTGAGGCTTTAGTGGCGCAGCTAACGCGATAAGTAGACCGCCTGGGGAGTACGGTCGCAAGACTAAAACTCAAATGAATTGACGGGGGCCCGCACAAGCGGTGGAGCATGTGGTTTAATTCGATGCAACGCGAAGAACCTTACCTGGTCTTGACATAGTAAGAACTTTCCAGAGATGGATTGGTGCCTTCGGGAGCTTACATACAGGTGCTGCATGGCTGTCGTCAGCTCGTGTCGTGAGATGTTGGGTTAAGTCCCGCAACGAGCGCAACCCTTTTCCTTATTTGCCAGCGGGTTAAGCCGGGAACTTTAAGGATACTGCCAGTGACAAACTGGAGGAAGGCGGGGACGACGTCAAGTCATCATGGCCCTTACGACCAGGGCTACACACGTGCTACAATGGTCGGTACAAAGGGTTGCTACCTAGCGATAGGATGCTAATCTCAAAAAGCCGATCGTAGTCCGGATTGGAGTCTGCAACTCGACTCCATGAAGTCGGAATCGCTAGTAATCGCGGATCAGAATGCCGCGGTGAATACGTTCCCGGGCCTTGTACACACCGCCCGTCACACCATGGGAGTTTGTTGCACCAGAAGTAGGTAGTCTAACCGTAAGGAGGACGCTTACCACGGTGTGGCCGATGACTGGGGTGAAGTCGTAACAAGGTAGCCGTAGGGGAACCTGCGGCTGGATCACCTCCTTAACGAAAGATTGACGATCGGTAAGAATCCACAACAAGTTGTTCTTCATGAAGATGTATCTGAGGGTCTGTAGCTCAGTTGGTTAGAGCACACGCTTGATAAGCGTGGGGTCACAAGTTCAAATCTTGTCAGACCCACCAATCTAACGAACGAAGATGAAGAAATTCATTGAGAGACAGAGAAGAAGATATATCGAATCTAATGATAAGCTGGGGACTTAGCTTAGTTGGTAGAGCGCCTGCTTTGCACGCAGGAGGTCAACGGTTCGACTCCGTTAGTCTCCACCATATATAAAGCTAGGTGATTACAGAATTTAGTGAATATAAAAACTTAATTAAGTTTTTAGTTTATTAAATTCTGTGATTTATCACAGTTACCTACGATCTGACGAAGACGTAGTTAATCATTAACAGATTATAAATTTGAGTTGAAATAAATTGTTTAAACTCAGAACTGAATTGACATTAATTTGTATCACGCAAGTGTTACGAAGAAATGAAAATAAAGAACTGAGCACTAGCGATTAACTGAATCAAGCGTTTTGGAAAACGAACTAGATTGAAGCTGTACTGTGGTTAAATCCACAAAACTCGAAGCAAGGTCATCAACATTAACTTGTAGTGTTGAAACGACTGTTTGGGGTTGTATAGTCAAGTAATTAAGTGCATGTGGTGGATGCCTTGGCAGTCAGAGGCGATGAAAGACGTAATAGCCTGCGAAAAGCTCCGGGGAGGCGGCAAATATCCTGTGATCCGGAGATTTCTGAATGGGGAAACCCACTTACCATAAGGTAGGTATCGCATGATGAATACATAGTCATGCGAAGCGAACGAGGGGAAGTGAAACATCTCAGTACCCTTAGGAAAAGAAATCAATTGAGATTCCCTTAGTAGCGGCGAGCGAACGGGGAAAAGCCCATTAAGTTATCTAAGTTCTAGTGGAATGCTCTGGGAAGTGCAACCATAGTGGGTGATAGTCCTGTACACGAAAGGGCTTAGATAATGATGTCGAGTAGGGCGAGGCACGTGAAACCTTGTCTGAATATGGGGGGACCATCCTCCAAGGCTAAATACTCCTGACTGACCGATAGTGAACCAGTACCGTGAGGGAAAGGCGAAAAGAACCCCTGTGAGGGGAGTGAAATAGATCCTGAAACCGCATGCATACAAGCAGTGGGAGCCGGCATTGCGTCCGGTGACTGCGTACCTTTTGTATAATGGGTCAGCGACTTATATTCAGTAGCGAGGTTAACCGAATAGGGGAGCCGTAGAGAAATCGAGTCTTAATAGGGCGAATTAGTTGCTGGGTATAGACCCGAAACCAGGTGATCTATCCATGAGCAGGTTGAAGGTTGGGTAACACTAACTGGAGGACCGAACCCACTGTCGTTGAAAAGCCAGGGGATGACTTGTGGATAGGGGTGAAAGGCTAATCAAACTTGGTGATAGCTGGTTCTCCCCGAAAGCTATTTAGGTAGCGCCTCGGACGAATACCATTGGGGGTAGAGCACTGTTTCGGCTAGGGGGTCATCCCGACTTACCAAACCGATGCAAACTCCGAATACCAATGAGTACTATCCGGGAGACAGACTGCGGGTGCTAACGTCCGTAGTCAAGAGGAAAACAATCCAGACCGCCAGCTAAGGCCCCAAAATTATAGTTAAGTGGGAAACGATGTGGGAAGGCATAGACAGCTAGGAGGTTGGCTTAGAAGCAGCCACCCTTTAAAGAAAGCGTAATAGCTCACTAGTCGAGTCGGCCTGCGCGGAAGATGTAACGGGGCTAAAACTATATGCCGAAGCTGCGGATTTGCAATTTATTGCAAGTGGTAGGGGAGCGTTCTGTAAGCCGATGAAGGTGGATTGAGAAGTCTGCTGGAGGTATCAGAAGTGCGAATGCTGACGTGAGTAACGACAATGCGAGTGAAAAACTCGCACGCTGAAAGACCAAGGGTTCCAGTCCAACGTTAATCGGGGCTGGGTGAGTCGACCCCTAAGGCGAGGCCGAGAGGCGTAGTCGATGGGAAATTGGTTAATATTCCAATACTTCTGTGTAATGCGATGAGAGGACGGAGAAGGTTAAGTCAGCCTGGCGTTGGTTGTCCAGGTGAAAGGTTGTAGGCATGTATCTTAGGCAAATCCGGGGTACTCTATGCTGAGAACTGATAGCAAGCTGTACTTGTACAGTGAAGTGGCTGATACCATGCTTCCAGGAAAAGTCTCTAAGCTTCAGTTACACAGGAATCGTACCCGAAACCGACACAGGTGGTCAGGTCGAGTAGACCAAAGCGCTTGAGAGAACTCTGCTGAAGGAACTAGGCAAAATGGTACCGTAACTTCGGGAGAAGGTACGCTGCCGACGGTGATGGGATTTACTCCCTGAGCGGTTGGCAGCCACAGAAACCAGGCCCCTGCAACTGTTTATTAAAAACATAGCACTCTGCAAACACGAAAGTGGACGTATAGGGTGTGATGCCTGCCCGGTGCTGGAAGGTTAATTGATGGGGTTAGCGTAAGCGAAGCTCTTGATCGAAGCCCCAGTAAACGGCGGCCGTAACTATAACGGTCCTAAGGTAGCGAAATTCCTTGTCGGGTAAGTTCCGACCTGCACGAATGGCATAATGATGGGGGCGCTGTCTCCAGCAGAGACTCAGTGAAATCGAATTCGCCGTGAAGATGCGGTGTACCCGCGGCTAGACGGAAAGACCCCGTGAACCTTTACTGCAGCTTGACATTGAACTTTGATCTTACTTGTGTAGGATAGGTGGGAGGCTTTGAAACTCGGACGCTAGTTCGAGTGGAGCCAATCTTGAAATACCACCCTGGTAATATTGAGGTTCTAACTCTGCTCCATTATCTGGAGCGAGGACCATGTCTGGTGGGTAGTTTGACTGGGGCGGTCTCCTCCTAAAGAGTAACGGAGGAGTACGAAGGTGCGCTCAGCGTGGTCGGAAATCACGCGTAGAGTATAAAGGCAAAAGCGCGCTTAACTGCGAGACCCACAAGTCGAGCAGGTACGAAAGTAGGTCTTAGTGATCCGGTGGTTCTGTATGGAAGGGCCATCGCTCAACGGATAAAAGGTACTCTGGGGATAACAGGCTGATACCGCCCAAGAGTTCATATCGACGGCGGTGTTTGGCACCTCGATGTCGGCTCATCTCATCCTGGGGCTGAAGCAGGTCCCAAGGGTATGGCTGTTCGCCATTTAAAGAGGTACGCGAGCTGGGTTTAGAACGTCGTGAGACAGTTCGGTCCCTATCTACCGTGGGCGTTGGAAATTTGAGAGGATCTGCTCCTAGTACGAGAGGACCAGAGTGGACGAACCTCTGGTGTACCGGTTGTGACGCCAGTCGCATCGCCGGGTAGCTATGTTCGGAAGGGATAACCGCTGAAAGCATCTAAGCGGGAAGCCTACCTCAAGATAAGATTTCCCAAGGACTTTATGTCCTCTAAAGAGCCGTTGAAGACTACGACGTTGATAGGTTGGATGTGGAAGTGCAGTGATGCATGAAGCTGACCAATACTAATTGCTCGTGAGGCTTGACTATACAACACCCAAACAGTTGTATTGCTCATCTAATTCGATACAAAATACTTGATTTAGTTTAAAAGCTAGTTACAATACCAACTCAAATTTAGCATAATCTGTTAATAACTCATTTGGTACAAAGTAAGGCATACGAAATAAACAGCGTAAATAAGACCCGAAAAAGTCCATAAACAGTTGTGCTGGCGACAATAGCAAGAGTGAACCACCTGATCCCTTCCCGAACTCAGAAGTGAAACCTCTTCGCGCTGATGGTAGTGTGGGGTTACCCATGTGAGAGTAAGTCATCGCCAGCTCATTATTACTAAAAACACCCCAACCTAAAAAGTTGGGGTGTTTTTTTATGCGGGGGGAAAATTAAATAAGTAAAAGTAGCCGCATTTAAACGGTTTAGATAAAAATAGCTAACTGTATGAAATGGATAGGCGCTGGATTTTGGCTTTTATTTATTTAAATGATCTAGATTCAATTCCTTGTACTGAAGCAGCTGATTTAGATCAAACCAATAATTTGAAAATAGAGATAAATCATTTCAATCTTCTACCTTTATTTTTAAGGATAAGCAATAAAATTAGAGAGAAAGATTTTTAAAGAATAATAAAGATTTCTTGGTGATGTGAGAGTGCATGTATAAAAAACTTAGAATAAATTGCTTCTTATTTAGCAGAAGTGGATAAAAGTAGAAAGATTACTGTCTAAAAATATGCATGAAATAAATATAGCTACAGCATAAAAATCATATATTTACAGATTTTTTAATATAGGTTTGCTGTTTTATCCCTAGGTCTAATTGTTCATAAAATTTGACTTGCGTATATTGCGCAAAAATTGAATTTTACTTAAAAATTCATGTGAAATTTTTAACAAGTACTCATGGGAGATGAGAACGATGACAACAGAAAACTTAGATATTAATTCTGTAGTCGATAAAGCGAAATTTACCCCGTTCCACTTCAATGTCGTGGCTTGGTGCTTATTGATTATTTTATTTGATGGCTATGATTTAGCGATTAATGGTGTGGTGTTGCCGCTTTTAATGCAAGATTGGGGCTTAAGCGCTGTACAAGCTGGAATGCTTGCGAGTACAGCATTGGCTGGCATGATGTTTGGTGCAATGTTCTTTGGCTCTTTAGCAGACAAGATTGGCCGTAAAAAGGTCATTATGATTTGTATTGTGCTATTCAGCGGTTTGACCTTTGCTGGTGGTTTTGCATCTAACCCGACTGAATTCGGTATTTTACGCTTTTTAGCCGGTTTAGGCATTGGCGGTGTAATGCCAAACCTTGTTGCCTTAACTTCCGAATATGCACCCCAAAAGATGCGTAGTACGCTGGTGACCACAATGTTCAGTGGTTATGCGGTAGGTGGTGTTATGGCTGCATTATTGGGTTCATGGTTTACCCCTGATTTTGGTTGGCAAATCATGTTCTTTATTGCCGGGATCCCATTATTTTTATTGCCTGTGATCTGGAAATTTTTGCCTGAATCGCTCTCGTTTATTGTGAAACAGAACAAGCAGACCGAAGCGCATCGTATTGTACGTCGCTTGTCACCAAATACTAAGGTTACGGACCAAACCACATTTATTTTGCCACAGGAAAATGTCCCTGAAGCGGCAAACGTGGTGAGTTTATTCCGTCGTGGCCGTGCAACCAATACGCTCTTATTTTGGGTAGCATTTTTTACATGCTTACTGACCATGTATGCATTGAGCAGCTGGTTACCGAAGCTGATGATGGCCGCGGGCTACTCAATGGATAACAGCTTAATGTTCATGATGGTCATGAATGTAGGGGCGGTTGTGGGTATTGTTGGTGGGGGAATCCTGGCGGATCGTTTCCATTTAAAACCCGTGCTTATGTGCTTGGGAATGATGGGTGCGATTGTGATGAGCTTAATGGGCTTCCAGTCGAACCAGTTCCTGCTATACATTTTGGTGTTCTTGGCGGGTGCAGCTTCTATTGGTTCACAAATGCTACTGTATAGCTATGTCGCACAGTTTTATCCATTGGCGATACGTTCTACCGGTATTGGCTGGTCATCTGCTATTGGCCGTATGGGCGCGATTGTAGGACCAATTTTAATTGGTGGTTTGTTAGGCATGAATTTACCTGCTTACATTAACTTTATGGCAGTGGGTTTACCGGTTCTGATTACGGCAATTGCTGTAGCATTAATTATGCATGACGATGAGTCTGAAAAGATTGGCGCAAGTCAGCCAGCTGTTTCTAAAGCTTAAAACGTAAATTTAAAAGAAGCCTCCGTAAGGGTAATGCCAGTCAGTTAAGGGTTTTAAAAAATAAAGCCCTTAGCTTTTTAGTTATTCACGACGGAGTCTTATATTTTTAAATCATATACTTGGAGCTCATCTATTACTTTGGATAAGCCCAAAGTAATCAAAGGCACTTGTCATCCGCAAAACTCGTCAAATACCTTTTATTGATTAATTAATCACAGAAACCTTACTTTTTTAAAATAGTTTTGCCTCGAACAGTTGCGGATGACGTTTCCGCGTATCGAATAACATCATGTATTAAAAAAATAAAATGCCAGTCAATTTCTTAACTGACTGGCATTATTCCGTAAGGGGGCTTTTTTATTTTTAAAATCAAAATAATAGTATTCTATAAAGAGAATCTGTTTTATAAAAAGAGATATAAATTTTATGAGAATATAATTTTAGGTGCAATATTTTTAGCAAATTCCTTTGTGCATGCTCAAAAAATAAACAGCTATGAATGTGTAATAGAAGAAATATCTAATAGTTATGATGTGAGAAATTTAGAGACTTATTACATTGGTCGGACTTTCAATGTTGATCGTAGTACAGGAATCATGAGTGGAGCTTTGAAAAATGATTACGTTAATAAACCATTTATTATTGATCCAGGTTCTAAAGATAATGGTTTTAAAGTAATTAACTATTTAAAAATAGGAGAAGGATTAGGAAGCGGAAGTAATGTATATTCTCTTATTCTTGAAGAGTACCAAAGTAAACCTATCAAATCCTTTACTTATATGGATAATGCAATGGTATTTCGAGGTAATTGTAAAAATAAATAATAGATTTTGATTTTTCCTCAGGCTTTCTCTTCAAAAAATTAAATACATAGTTTTACCTTATTTTTCTATACATATTCATAGCTATAGTTTTTTATTAAGTAGAGCGCGTTAGAATTAGTTATCAATTATAGATGTTGAATAAATAGGATTACTCAGATGAACATCAACTCATTCTCCCCAATCCCTGAAGATGATGACGAGCTGCATCTTCCTGAACTGGTGTACTGGGCATCTTTAGGCGACATCGAACAAGTCGAGCAGGCGCTACAGGAAGGTCTGGACGTCAACTCTGCCGATGAAGAAGGTTATAGTGCCTTACATGCAGCAGCTGAAAATGATCATTTAGAGGTAGTGAAGCTATTAATTAGTAAAGGTGCAGATATTAATCATCGCAGTACTTATACAGCTTTAGAACTTGCTGAAATGGCAGGTAATCAAGAAATAGTGAGTTATCTAAAGAGCTTAAAAGGAATAGCTTAAATCACTTAAATGCAAAAAAGCCCTATCATGATGAGAGGGCTTTTTTGTATGCATTGCTTAGGTATAACTTCTGCTATACCTCACATCCTGATGTTCAAACTTATTATTATTGTTTTCATTTGGGAAACATCCTGTTTCCTAATGAGTTAAGAATAATAAAACTTTATTCATTGGTATATACGCAAAAAGCAGCAGCCTGTGTACGTTATTTCCTACACTATAATTTGTGTCGATTATGTAGGCTAAGATTACTGGGCTGTAGCAATTAACAATAAAAAATAGTGATTTTGAATAAATTACTTAGAATGACAATGATAGAAACTTGCATAAAAGTGGAAATCATAATGAAAATATTACGACTGAGTCTGCTTACTACGGTGACTTTAACCAGTTCTTTGATTTTAATGGCGTGTAATGCACAAAGTAATTCCTCTAAATTTGAGCAAAAAACAGCGGCTGAAATAGCCAAAACAACATCTGTCACTCGGATCAACCAAACTTATCAAGTTAAAACGATTGCACAGTTTAATGAGCCTTGGGCAATGGCAGCTTTAAAAGATGGTCGTGTACTGGTGACTGAGCGTAAAGGAAAATTAAAATTATTTAATCCAAAAACAAAACAACAGGTTGAAATTAAAGGACTACCTACAGTGGCTTATGGTGGACAAGGTGGTTTGGGGGATATTGTATTGCATCCTCAGTTTCAGCGTAACCATTGGCTTTATATTAGCTATGCTGAAGCGGGACAGGGTGGTTATGGTGCTGTGGTTGTACGCGGTGAGTTAGATTTGTCGGATGCTCAAAATCCACAGATGAAACATTTAAAGACCATTTGGACACAAGTGCCTAAAGTACAGGGGCAAGGACATTATTCGCATCGTATTTTATTTGGTGCAGATGGAAAGCTATGGCTGAGTTCAGGTGAAAGGCAGAAATTTGATCCTGCACAGGATATGAATTCTAATTTAGGCAAGATTTTACGTTTAAATGATGATGGTACAGCTGCGTCGGGTAATCCCTTTACAGACAGAGGTGAAATTGCCAAACAAGTCTGGTCATTGGGACATCGCAATCCATTGGGTATGGCATTTGATCATCAAGGTCAGCTTTGGAGCGTTGAAATGGGTCCTAAAGGTGGCGATGAACTCAATATTATTATCAAAGGTGAAAATTATGGTTATCCCGTGGTTTCGAATGGCGATCATTACGATGGTACAGACATACCGGATCATGATACTCGTGCAGAATTTAAAGCACCGGCAATCAGTTGGACACCTGTCATCTCTCCATCTAGTTTAATTTTTTATACAGGAAATCAATTTCCTGCATGGAAAAATAAAGCGCTGATTGGTGGTTTATCTTCTAAAGCGATTGTGATTGTGGATACTGAAATGAAGCCTGTGCTTGAAGTACAACGTTTAAAGATGCAGCAACGGATACGTGGTTTACTCGAAGTTGAGGATGGTTCAATTTGGGTACTTGAAGATGGGAAAAATGCCAGATTACTGCAATTAACCGCACAATAATTTGCTTTTAATAAGAGATCATAGTTGCTGTGTTTAATGCTTTAAAGAAGCCTTTCAACTTGCTAAAACAGATCGCAATGTTCATTTAGTGCTGAATCAAATCATCAATTTTCTGTTCCGTCAGATCAGATTAAAATTGTTTTAACAGGACGTACTTTAGAAAATGGGGGCATACGTGGAGGGCAAGCTGCCTGTGATCTTGATTTAGGATTTCAAATAAACCTTTAATTGGTAAATTCCGACTGTCCCAAGCATTCAATAAAAAAAGCCCCGACATCCTGTCGAGGCTTTTTCATATTCATTTAAAGGTATAACGCCTGTCGTACCGATCAGCTTCCTGCTGTTTATGCTTTATTGTTATTGTTTTATGCATTAGAGGCTTTCTGTCTCTGTATGTCTTTAATATAGCGTGATAAATGATGTGTGAAAAGCGGTGATTTTCTGCAACTGTTGTAAGCTAAAACTGACAACAGACTAAAAAACATCAGGCACTGACATATTGGATCAATTTATCCAAAACGGATGTCAGCTTTTTTTCATCAAATTCATTGGGTTCAAATTCTTCCGTTTTATTGCGTGAGAAGATGTCACGAATTTCAATCACTGCATTACTGTCGACTAAGCCCAATTGTGTGCCGACTTGACGAATTTGATCAATCGAACGTGATCCATTGGTTGCACCATAGCCAATATAGGCCGCGGGTTTACCTTGCCATTCTTTGCCTAAGTAATCTAAAGCATTTTTTAAGGCTGGACTGTAGCCATGATTATATTCAGGACTGATAAAAATAATGGCATCGGCTTGGGAAATTTTATCAGCCCACTCTTGTTGTTTGGGTTGGTCATAAATACCCGTGATAGGAGGGTGTGCTCCTGCAAAAATAGGCAGATCCCATTGTTTTAAATCGACCAGTTCGGTTTGAACGGTACTGAAATTTGCTTTTTCGATACTTCGTTGTACCCAACGTGCGACTTTAATCGCAATACGCCCTTCACGCACACTACCAACAATAATTTGAATTTTCATGCTGAACCTGTTTTTTTTATCTCGTTGCGCTCTAGGGCGTGTCCTCATTTGAAGAATGGATGTTAAAGACTTAAAATAATATTCCAAATTAGTTGTATTTCAATATTATTCAATGGCACGTACTCTTTTAACAGATAATATTTGGCAGCAAATCCAAGATACAATGCGATTACACGGTTGCTACTGTTCAAAGAATAGTAGAAATATCATGGAAGCTATCTTATGGAAACTACGTACAGGTGCGACATGGCGTGATATTCCTCAAGAATTTTGTCCTTGGCAAACTGCTTATAATCGTTTTAATCGTTGGGCAAGTAAGGGGTTGTGGAATAAATTTTTTTTAGATTACGTGGCGTCTTGGATCAAGAATGGGTATTCATTGACGGAAGCTACATACGCGTGCATCAGCATGCAAGTGGAGCTCGGAATGGTTTCGAAAGAGCAATTGGACAATCACGTGGTGGGCGAACAACAAAAATACATCTTGCAACCGACGCGAATGGATTACCGATTGATTTTAAAATCACTGGGGGTCAAGTCCACGATAGCCAAGTTGCAGAGCAATTGATAGAGACTGTAGAAAAAGCAGATTATTTAATTGCAGATAAGGGATATGATGCTGAGACCATCAGAATATTGATTAAAAATAAAAATATGATTCCAATTATTCCAATGAGATCAAATAGTAAAAGATTAAATAAAGAATTTGATAAATATCTATATCGATTAAGGCATTTAGTTGAGAATGCGTTTGCGAGGTTAAAACATTTTCGAGCGATTGCAACCCGATTTGATAAGCTTGCACGAAATTATCAGTCTATGATTTACATTGCTTGCATGTTTATTTGGTGTAAAGCCAAATGAGGACACGCCCTAAATTAATATGAATATGAAGGGCTGAATATGAGGGTTTTGTATTTTACCCAAGCTAAAAAAGCTCCCGAAGGAGCTTTTTTAATACTGTCTCAGCGAATGCTGAATTACATAATTTTTATACCTTGCTGACCCGCAGGCGTGACTTTGAAGATTTCCACTTCAAAAGTAATATCTTTGCCAGCAAGTGGATGATTGAAATCAATTTCAGTAATATCTTCACCGACTGATTTCACCACACCAAATAAGCTTTGTTTGGCTTTATCTTCAAATTCAATCATATGGCCGACAATTGGCGTTTGTTCGAATTTTACCGTATCAAATGTTTGAATATTTTCAGGGTTCCACGGACCAAAAGCATCTTCGGGTGGAAGGCTTACGGTACGACGGTCACCAGCACGTAAACCAAACAGTGCTTTTTCAAAGCCCGGCAGTAAGCTGCCATCGCCCATGACAAGGCTGACAGGTTCTTCACGGCTACGGGTATTGTCAATTTCTACGCCATTTTCAATAGCAACAGAAAAGTGAAGCTCTACTTTTGAGCCTTCAGCAATACGGGTTTCTTCATTGGGATTAATTATTTCAGTCATGTTGTTGCACTTCAGCACGTTGAATACGTTGTTTTTCGAGGAAAAACGTATCGATAAGCAGCAGAATTGTGCCTAAGGTAATGGCACTATCTGCAATATTAAAAGCAGGAAAATGGCTGTTGTTGTAGTACACATGAATAAAATCGACCACATAACCTAAAGAGACACGGTCAATTAAATTACCGATGGCACCACCCAAAATAAGGGCAATCGCCAGCGGTAAAATCACGATTTTTTTTGGCATACGCATGAGCCAAAATACAAAAATCACAGACACTAAACCTGCCAGTGAAGTAAAGAAATAACGTTGCCATCCACCTGCATCGGACAAGAAACTAAAAGCTGCGCCATAGTTATGTAGCAATGTCCAATTTAAAAAGGGCAGTACCGGCACAGGATCTGCATAATTCAGATGTGTCGTTGCAATCCATTTGGTCCATTGGTCGAGAATAATCGCGACAATGGATAAACCCACCCACACTAAATTGTGTAGGTAGAATTGGAATAAGCCCTTTTTCGGTTGTGGATTAGGCATATTTTCTCTCTTCGCCTTGACCTGTAGGAAGGTTGATAATACAACGAGAACACAGACCTGGATGTTCGTGATGTGTATTTACATCTGGAAGAACATGCCAGCAGCGCGCACATTTTTCACCTTCCGCAGCAGAGACTTTCACACGTAAGCCTTCAAGCTCAGTCGCTTCACCTTGTGCTTCATCAAATGCATTCACAATCACAGTTGAGGTAATCAGGACGAAACGAAGTTCATCATTTAACTGATCTAGTACTGTTTTGAGTTCCGCATTGGCCCAAAGTTCAACTTTGGCAGATAAGTTTGAACCAATCAATTTGGCATTACGTGCCGCTTCAATTTGCTTGTTCACTGCCGATTTAACCGCAATCATGGTTTGCCAATCGGCTTCTGAAATCAGGTTTGCAGTTGAAGCAACAGGAATGTCATACCATTCTGTGGTAAATACATATTTTTCGGTCTGACCCGGAATTAACGGCCAAGCTTCTTGCGCGGTAAAGGTCAAGATGGGTGCCATCCAACGGACAAAGGCTTGTACCAAGTGATACAGCGCAGTTTGTGCCGAATGACGCGCTTGAGAATCTGCTTTGGTGGTGTACTGACGGTCTTTGATAATGTCGAGGTAGAAACCACCCAAGTCATTAATACAGAAGTTGGTCAATGAACTGGCCACGATATGGAAATTCATATCTTCATAGGCTTGTTGAATGGTTTTTTGTACTTCAGCCGCACGTTGCAAGATGTATTGATCCAGCGCGATCAATTGATCTACTGGCAAGGCATCTGTTGCAGGGGTGAAACCATTTAGGTTTGCCAACAAGAAACGCAAGGTGTTACGAATACGACGGTAGCCGTCTGATGCACGGTTAAAGATTTCTTTACCTGCGGTCATTTCATAACGGTAGTCTGAAGATGCGATCCAGAAACGTAAGCCGTCTGCACCCATATCTTTAATGATGTCTTGTGGGGTGATCACGTTGCCGATTGACTTCGACATCTTACGACCTTTTTCATCCACCACGAAACCATGGGTCAAGAGCCCTTTATATGGCGCACGTTTGTTGATGGCAATTGATGTCAATAACGATGATTGGAACCAGCCACGGTGTTGGTCTGAACCCTCAAGGTACAAATCAGCAGGGTCGGTTAAGTCTTCACGTTCACGAAGCACGGCAAAATGCGTTGTACCCGAGTCAAACCAGACATCTAAGGTGTCACGCACCGCATTGTAGTGTTCCGCATCTGCACCGATGAAGTCTTTGGCTTCACGGTTATACCAACCGTCAATACCTTCTTGTTCGATCAGTTTTGCAACTTCTTCAATGAGTTCAGGCGTACGTGGATGAAGTTCATTGGTGTCTTTATGTACGAAGAATGGAATTGGCACACCCCAAGTCCGTTGACGTGAGATACACCAGTCTGGACGACCTTCAATCATTGATTGAATACGGTTTTTACCCCAATCTGGTACAAAGCTGATGTCATTTTCGATGGCATTGAGCGCATCTTGACGTAAGCCTTGATCATCCATGCTGATAAACCACTGTGGGGTTGCACGGAAGATAATTGGTGTTTTATGACGCCAGCAATGTGGGTAGCTGTGTTTAATCGCCACATGTGCCCAAAGTTTTCCAGCTTCACTGAGTGCCGCAATAATCTGTGGATTGGCTTTATAGATGTGTTCGCCTGCAAAAATGGGTGCAGTGGGTAAATATACCCCGTTACCACCGACAGGATTATCCACTTTTAAGTTGTACAGTAAGCCAACTTTATAATCGTCTACACCATGGCCGGGAGCCGTATGTACCGCACCTGTACCACTGCTTGCAATCACGTGTTCGCCTAAAATGACTGGAACCTGACGTTCAGTAATTAAAGGATGTTGTAATTGT
Source organism: Acinetobacter bohemicus ANC 3994 (assembly GCF_000367925.1). GTDB lineage: Bacteria > Pseudomonadota > Gammaproteobacteria > Pseudomonadales > Moraxellaceae > Acinetobacter > Acinetobacter bohemicus. Next base: position 449,225 of record NZ_KB849175.1, on the reverse strand, counting down.
AAATTCTCAAGTTTGCTACCGGCAAAATCAGCAATCACTTCAACAGTGGTAAAGCCGTAACGTTCAGTGGCAGACTCAACTAAATCTTTTGCCAAAATAAAGTTTTGTGCAGCTTTTTCATCACCACGTGCTTTAACAAGTTGATATTCAATGTCAGCATGCAGGGCAACCGCTTGGTTGGCTGGAATTGTCCAAGGCGTTGTTGTCCAGATCACAATGTCAGTTGAATCTTTAACTTCAACACCCAAACGCGCTGATAAATCGGCTAAATCAATAACGGTAAAACCGACGTCAATCGCATCTGATCTTTTATCTTCGTATTCAACTTCCGCTTCTGCCAGTGCAGAACCACAATCCAAACACCAGTTGACCGGTTTCAGACCCGGTTGGATATGACCTTGTTTTTGAATTGCGCCCAATGAACGCACAATGTCTGCTTCTTGTTTGAAGTTCATGGTTAAGTACGGATTGTCCCAATCACCGAACACACCCATACGCACAAAGTCTTTTTTCTGTAATTCGACTTGTGTGTAAGCATATTCGCGGCAAGCCTTACGGAAAGTAGATGCATCGACTTTTACGCCGACTTTACCGACTTTTTCTTCGACTTTCAGTTCAATTGGTAAACCGTGACAGTCCCAACCCGGAACATAGGGTGCATCAAAACCATCCATAATACGGCTTTTGATGATGATGTCTTTGAGGACTTTATTTACCGCATGACCGAGGTGAATTTGACCATTGGCGTATGGAGGGCCGTCATGAAGCACATATTTTTTCTTGCCAATACGCGATGCACGAATCTGCTGATAAATGTTGTCGGCATACCACTCTTCTAACCATTTTGCTTCACGTACTGCGAGATTTGCTTTCATTGCAAATTCAGTACCTGGGAGGTTTAGCGTGGCTTTATAATCCACTGCATTTTCAGGAGTTTGCTTATCGCTCATGCAAGTTGTCTTCCAATTTAATCAGGCTTAGGCTGACGCGTTTTACAGTAAAAAATTAGGGATTTAAAAGGGAAAATGCGGCGTGTTTTGTCGAAACTCAAGCAGTTTCTCAACATCATCATCAATTCCCGCTTTTAATGCTTCAAGCGAAGGGTAGTCCTTTTCACCATGTAAATAGTTTAAGAACGTCACCCGCATTAACAGGCCATACAGATTAGCAGAAACATCAGGAAAATGTACTTCTAATCGCCATTCAGGATGTTCCTGTTTGATGGCTGGCCGTGTACCAACATGTCCTGCACCAAACAGTGCAGTGGGGTCATAAGCTGCAATCCCGAGTTTTTCAGGATGCTCGGCTTGGACTTTATCTTTTAAAGATTCGGTTTCACATAATACTTCAACGCCGTAAATACCATTTAAACAGGGTTTATGACGGTTGAGACGCACATTGATGGTTGGGAAATTAATCGTCCGTCCAATTTGATCGCCATATTGCACTCGACCTGTGATGCTGTATGGACGACCCAATAATTGTGCGGCGAGTGTTAAATCACCGGCTTGTAAGGTTTGGCGAATACGGGTGGAACTGACCCGTTCACCCGCTTGTTCGACGGTATTTAGATTGGTGACGTGAAAGCCATAGTGACGAAGAAATTCGCTGTTGCCCTGACGGTTTTTGCCAAAGTGGAAGTCATCACCCAGTACTAGGCTGTGTGCATTGAGTTTTTGTTTGAGTATTTGTGCAAATTCTTCAGCACTTAAGCTACGGAAATAATTATCAAATTTTGCGATGGCAATATAGTCGACACCCAGTTCAGTCAGATATTCGACTTTTTCACGTAATGAGCTAATGCGGGGCGGTGCTTCATAGCCTTTAAAGAACTCTAAAGGTTGCGGTTCAAAAATCATCACCAAGGTTTTTAAATTTTGCGCTGCTGCGAGTTCTTTTAATTGTGCAATCATCGCCTGATGACCCAAATGCACACCGTCAAAATTACCAATGGTGACGGCAGTTTTTGGCAATTGAAAATTGGGCGCTAAAGCATTCAGGCGGAGCAGCTTCATGGGCGAATCAATAAATGAAAAATTATCAGGGCTATATATTGCCATAATCTTCAGCGTTCGTCTTGTTGTTGTGTTTTTACTCAAAAAAATTAATCAAAGATTGTGCTTGTTATCAATTAAATTGATTAATTGAATAAAAATAAATCAATTTTTCTTATTTTAAAAGGCTCGTAAAATGCAGATATAGCCTTTGATGAGCAACTGCGATGAAAAAGCCATTTTATCAACTTGAACAAATGCAAGATATTGTGCGCCAATTTACCCCCAATTGGTTTACTGCCAGCATGGGGACTGGTGTTGTGGCATTAATTCTAGCTGAACTGCCATTTGCCCACAGCATGATGGTGCAATTGGGGGCATCATTATGGCAACTGAATATTTTATTGTTTATAAGCTTTTGTCTTTTATATGGGTTACGTTGGCTGATTTATCCGACTGAAGCGAAACAGATTTTTTCTCATGCCAGTATGAGCTTGTTTTTGGGTGCCATTCCGATGGCACTGGCGACCATTATTAATGGCTTATTAAAGTTTGGCATTAGCCTATATGGGGATGGGGTGATTCAGCTGGCGCAGATGTTGTGGTATGTCGATATCTTGCTTGCGGTTGCCATTGCTTGGCTGGTGCCATTTTGTATGTTCAGTCGGCAGGAGCATCAATTACACAGTATGACAGCAGTCTGGCTATTGCCGATTGTGGCCTGTGAGGTTGCGGCAACCTCTGGTGGTTTGTTGTTGCCACACATTGCCGAAGGTCAACAAGCGGTGGGCATTTTGGTCGGCAGCTATGTGTTATGGGGCATTTCAGTATTGCCTGCCTTTGCAATTTTAACCATTTTAATGCTGCGCTTGGCACTGCATCAATTGCCAAGCAAAGAGTTGGCAATCACCAGTTGGTTGGCATTGGGCCCGATTGCGACAGGTGCATTGGCCTTGTTGGTACTGGGTGCACAAGCACCACAAGTATTGGCTGCTGTGAATCTGCAAAGTTTAGGCGTGTTTTGTCAGCAAGCGGGAATTGTGGCAAGCATGCTGTTACTAGGCTTTGCCGTATGGTGGTTGGGCATTGCCGTTTTAACCACATTAAAACATGCCAAAACAGATTTACCCTTTAACTTGGGATGGTGGGGGCTGACCTTTCCATTAGGCGTATTAACCCTTGCAGTGCTGAATTTGGGTCTACAGATTCAGGTCAGTTTTATCCAGTCGATTGCTTATGCTTTGGCCGTGATACTGGTGATGTTATGGCTGTTGGTGGTGAGTAAAACAGCACAAGGTTTTTACCGTGGCAATTTGTTCTTTTCACCGTGTTTAAAATGCTATTTGGAGCAGAGATAAAGTTTTTCTCTTTGCGGAAATAATAAATAAATCATCTAAGGGGGAAATAGCGGTTAAGTCTAAATTTTTTAATCCCCCTAAATCCTCCTTTTTAAAGGAGAGCTTGCTGCCGTGAATATCTTCAAGAAAATAAGTAGAAGCACAGCTCCTCAAGAAAAAACCCACTTTGAAAAAGCGGATTAAAATTTGCACCTAATTACATTTTCTTTTCTAATGAGCACACCTTTTATCTTTTTCCATGAGTACATCACATGATTTCTGATCTGGCTTTAATTATGGCATTGCCGAATGAATCGAAAGGCTTGTTTGAGCAAGCAGGTATTGATGTGCATTACAGTGGTATCGGTAAAGTTAATGCGGCATTTAAAGCCTTTGAGGTGATTCAAAAAACGGGCTGTAAAACGCTGTTAAATTTGGGCACAGCAGGCAGTTCACATTTTGATGCGCATGCTCTGGTTGAAGTCATGACTTTTGTACAACGTGATATGGATGTTTCACCACTGGGTTTTCAGGTGGGTGTAACCCCTATGGATCATGATTATCCGGCTGAAATTGCCTTAGATGTCCATTTTGGAGATTTAGCTCAAGGGATTTGTGGAACGGGAGACAGCTTTGAAACCGGTCTGCCGAAAGTGCCGTGTAACCTTGTCGATATGGAGGGTTATGCCTTGGCCAAAGTGTGTAAAAAGTTAGATGTACGCTTAATTTCGGTCAAATATATTACCGATGGTGCAAATGATACAGCACATTTAGATTGGGAAGAAAATTTATTATTGGGCGCACAAAAATTACTGGCACTTTATCAAAAGCATTTTGTTTAAAGCGAAAATCGGGTGTTTTTATTATTAAATTATTAGTAAGTCATTTATTGGGAAGTTTGGCGACCATAGAGGGGCTATGGTCGTATGCCAAAATTATCGCGGACGATAATTTAAGGTTTATGCACGAGGAATAACGCCATATAACATCATATGCACCGTATGTTGAATAATTCGTTGCTGCATACTGCGGTTACGTAAAGTTTTGCCTGTCACCATTTCCATTTGGGTGGCAAAATCCGCATAGTTTTGTGTGATGGCCCAAATATTCAGGATTAACAGCTCAGGATCAATTTCCTTGGCAATTTTTCCTTGTTCTTGCCACAAAGCAATGACTTTGGCTTTACGTTTCACCAATTTTTTTAAGGGACCTTTTAAAATAGGCAAAATATGCGGCGCACCTTGAATCACTTCCAAAGCAAACAATCGAGACGCTTTCGGTTGGGTACGAGAAACCTCAATTTTTTGCAATAAATAATTGCTGATTGCTTCTTCAGGTTCGAGGTCGGTTTCCAGCATTTGCAGTGGAGAAAGCCACTTCTGTAATACCGTGGTCAGCACTTCAACATACAGCGCTTCTTTATTTTCATAGTAATAGAAAATATTAGATTTATGCATTTCAGCAATTTGAGCAATTTCGTCTAAGCTTGCCCCATTAAAACCATAAAGGGAAAATACATCGAGTGCTGCATTCAGCAGTTGATGTCGTTTTTGAGTACTCTTTTTTTGTTCCATCGGCAATGTGAAAATAATCAAAATTGGAATCTTAAATTGTACGGCAAATCGTCAGATTTGTGCACAGGCAAAAGTTTTAATTTGATGAATATTGGTGATTTATTTTTTAGATTGGCGATTAAAGCATTCAGTTTTTGAGCAATGTAAAACTATCCTGAAAAAGACCAAATGGAATAAATTAATCAATATTTATTAAAACTTTCAATAAGATTGAATTTTTCTATTTTGCAATGTCTGGTATTTAAGCCGCTAGCTGTTGCATGAATGATTAAAATGACTCAAAAATCAGCTTACATTTAGACAACAGAATGATGAAATGAGCCCAAACTAAACCAGAGTAATGTGCTCATTTCATAGCTAAGACATTAGGTTGCCAATACGGCATTTAAAACTTGTTGCTCTAATTCGCTAAACGCATAATCTTTTTTTCGTGGTCGCACTAAATCCACTTTAAATTGTTGAGCAATATGGCCTTTATCGAGCAGGATAATGCGATCGGCCAACTGTACGGCCTCACTGACATCATGCGTGACCAAAATAGCGGTAAAACCCTGTTCACGCCATAGTTTTTCAATCAGTGCCTGCATGTCTAAACGCGTCAGTGCATCTAGTGCACCTAAAGGTTCATCGAGTAATAAAATACGCGGCTTGTGTGACAGTGCACGTGCCAACGCGGTACGCTGACGTTGTCCACCTGAAAGTTGCGAAGGCCACAATGCAGCTTTATCTTTTAGTCCGACTTTTTCTAAAAGGGTGGAGGCATTGCTTTGCTGTTCTTTGGCTAAACCGAGTTGTACATTTTGTTCAATGCTGCGCCATGGTAACAGTCGTGGGTCTTGGAACATGACTCGAATATCATCGCTGGTAATGCCTTCACGGATGTGACGAGCCGATTTAAACTTGATTTCACCATAACTTGGTTGTTCTAAATCGGCAATCAGGCGCAGTAAAGTACTTTTACCACAACCACTACGCCCGACAATGGCAAGGAATTCTCCCGGTTGAATATGCAGGTCTAAATCTTCTAAAACGCTGACTTCACCGTAAAATTTATAGAGTTGCTCAATCAAAATTTCTGCACCGACCACAGCGCTTGGATTGATGTCGCTAGTGACAGGATATTGCGGTGCCTTAGTCTCTTCAGCGACATGGCGCCCTATGCTTAAATCAGTCATGACCCATTCCTTATTTTTGGTATCCAGCATGCCAGCGCAATAGATATTTTTCTAAAGTCACGGCTAAGACATCCGCTAATTTACCCAGTAGGGCGTATAACAAAATCCCGACCAGTACCACATCTGTTTGTAGAAATTCACGTGCATTCATGGTCATGTAGCCAATGCCCGATTGAGCCGAAATGGTTTCTGCCACAATCAGCAATACCCAAACCAAACCCAGTGAAAAACGTAAGCCCACTAAAATGGACGGCATTGCACCCGGTAAAATAATGTCTTTATACAACTGCCAGCGTGTCAGTCCGTAGCTTTTACCCATTTCAATCAATTGTGGATCGACTGAACGAATCCCGTGATAGGTATTAATATAAATTGGAAAAAATACCCCAATCGCCACGAGAAATAATTTTGCTGATTCATCAATTCCAAACCATAAAATGACCAAAGGAATTAAAGCCAAGGCCGGAATGTTACGGATCATTTGCAAGGTGGTATCGAGTAGCGTCGATGCCAGTTTAGATGAGCCATTGAGTAGACCTAGCAGTAAACCCAGACCACCGCCCACCAGTAAACCCAGTAGGGCACGTCCAGCACTGACTTTGACATGTTGCCAAAGTTCGCCGCTGATCAATAGCTGCCAAAATGCAGTCACGACAGCACTCGGTGCAGGCAGAATCCGGCTGGCTAAAAGTCCAGTGCTTGACGCGATTTGCCAAATCAAGATCAGAACGATGGGGAACAACCAAGGCAGCAAACGCTGCCCAAATGCTGTTCCACGTGAAACCTTAGTTTTTACCAAAGCTTCGGCAGAAATGCTTTTGCTCATTAAGCCGGCTCCTTAGTTTTGACTGCTTTTTGGGCTTCATCGGGAACATAGTTATTCGCTACGATTTCCCCAAATGGCCCTGTTAAATTTGGTTGCGCTAATTTTTGACGTGTTTCTAATGGAAGCAGTGGGAACACTAATTCGGCAAAGCGAATGGATTCCTCTAAATGAGGATAGCCCGAGAAGATGAAGGTATCGATACCTAAATCGGCATATTCCTGAATACGTGCAGCGACAGTTTCTGGATCTCCAACCAGTGCTGTACCGGCACCACCACGGACTAAGCCGACACCCGCCCAAAGGTTAGGTGACACTTCAAGTTTAGTCCGATCGCCATTATGTAATTCAGCCATGCGACGTTGGCCCACGGAGTCCATTTGCTTGAATTTTTTCTGTGCGGCGGCAATGGTGGCATCATCGACATATTGGATCAGTTCTTCAGCTGCTGCCCATGCTTGTTGATTGGTTTCCCGTACAATCACGTGTAAGCGAATACCGTAATTTAACGTTCGGCCACGAGCTGCCGCTTTGGCACGCATGGTTTCTACTTTTTCTTTTACCGCAGCAGGCGGTTCACCCCAAGTTAAATAGGTATCGACTTGTTCCGCAGCAAGTTCAAGGGCTGCATCAGAAGAACCACCGAACCAAAGAGGTGGGTACGGCTTTTGTACAGGTGGATAAAGGAGTTTTGCATTATCGACTTGTAAGCGTTCGCCGTGGAAAGTAAAGGATTCACCTGTATGTGAACGGGTTAAAATTTCACGCCAAATTTTGGTGTATTCAGCAGCGGTTTGATAGCGTGTTGCATGGTCTTCATAGACCCCATCGCCTTTGAGTTCTTGCTCATCACCGCCTGTCACCAGATTGAGTAATACTCGACCATTCGATAGACGGTCAAAAGTTGAAGCCATACGTGCAGCCAGTGCAGGTGTTGTTACTCCCGGGCGTAATGCAACGAGAAATTTCAAATTTTTGGTGGCATCAATTAAACTTGCGGCAGTAATCCATGGATCTTCACATGAACGACCTGTTGGAATAAGTACCCCTTCATAGCCCAAGTGATCTGCCGCGACCGCAATTTGTTTCATATAGGCATGATCAACTTGGCGTGCACCTTTACTGGTTCCTAAGTAACGACTATCACCATGGGTAGGAATAAACCAAAAGATTTTCATGTCAGATTTCCTTCGTTAATTTTGAATAAATTACTGTTTGCTCGGAAGTGTCCAGACCGCGTCTTGAACGTTAATTTTTTGTGGAATCAGTTGAACTTGCTGAAATAAATCAGCGATATTTTGTTGTGTCTGGATCACTTCAGGCGTCAAGGTCTGAATTGGTGATGGTTTTAAGCGGCGATCAAAAACACGCTGTGCAATGGTTTTATTGAGACCGGTACTTTGTGCATAAATATCTAAAGCCACTGTTTGATTCTTTAAAATCCATTGGTCTGCGTTATTCAATCCACCAATAAATTGCGTTACAGCCTGAGGGTGTTCAGTAATAAATTTGGGATTGGCAATATAAAATGAATAGGTTTTTGGAAAATCTGCCGCACTGGTCAGTACTTTCGCTTTACTGTCCAGCTCCGCCGCACTTAAGTAGGGATCCCAAATAGACCATGCATCAATAGATTGCTTGTCAAATGCAGCGCGAGCATCCGCTGGCGGTAACCAGATGGGTTGAATATCTGTCCAGCTTAAACCTGCTTTTTGTAAGACCTTGGCCAGTAATTCATGCGCACTCGAACCTTTTTGTACCGCAATGCGTTTACCTTTTAAATCGGCAATGGTTTTAATGCTGCTACTTGCTGGAATCACTAAAGCTTGCGATTGTTCAGGCACCACTTCATAACCGATGTAACGTAAATCTTTATTGGCCGCTTGAGCGAAGATTGGCGGAGTATTACCGACATAGCCAAAATCGACTGCATTTACGGCCAATGCTTCAAGCATTTGCGGGCCAGCCGGGAACTCGCGCCATTCAATTTTAGCTTGAGGAAATTGCTGTTCAAATAAGGCTTGCTGACGCGCAACCAATAAATTTAAGGATGATTTTTGGTAGCCAATAGACAATGTTTTGACTGGAGTATCTGCACGGGTTGCAGATGTGTTGGCTTGTTTTTGTTCTGATTTCTGGCATGCAGCCAGTCCAAGACTGAGTGCGGTCACAGCAATTAGGCTAAAAGATTTAAGTACACCCATGATGCTCATCCTATTATTTATTTGCTGGCATGATTTAAAATGGCAGCTTGAATATTGATTTTATTGGGGATGAGTTTTTGTTGATAAAACGCATCAGCGACATATTGCTGTTCTTGAGCCACTTCCGCAGAAATGGTTTGCACACCGAACCCCATCCGTGAAATCGAGGTTTTCAGGATGTCGGAAGATAAGCCTGTAGGTTTTTCTAACAGTTTTGCCGCTTCATCTTGGTGCTTTGAAACCCATTGTGTGGTGGTGTTGAGTTCATTCACCAGCGTTTTTAGGATTTCTGGATTTTGCTCAGCAAATTTGCGATCGGCTAAATAGAATTGGTGGTTGCTGACGAGGTTCTGACCAGTGGCCAGAATACGCGCACCAATTTGATGTTCTGCTGCGGCAAAGAAGGGATCCCAAATGACCCAAGCATCGACAGCGCCACGTTCAAAGGCAGCACGTGCATCAGAAGGTGGCAGGTAAACCACTTGAATGTCTTGCAGCGTCAGTTTATTGGCTTCTAGCAGTTTTAATAATAAATAATGTACGTTTGAGCCTTTATTCAGCACAACACGTTTACCTTTTAAGTCTTGAATGCTTTTGATCGGTGAATCTTTTTGTACAATCAGTGCTTCTGCCAAAGGTGCAGCGGGTTGGTTGGCAATATAAACCAAGTTTGAGTTTGCCGCCTGAGCGAAAATAGGGGGGGCTTCACCAGCTTCACCAAAGACAACGCTACCCACATTTAAGCCTTCAAGTAATTGTGGACCGGCAGGAAATTCAACCCACTTTACGGTCACGCCTTGTTCTTTTAACGCACTTTCCAAAGAACCCTGTGCCTTAATAATCGGCAATAAACCATATTTTTGAAAACCAATATTTAAGGTCACCGTTTCAGCCGGTTTTTTGCCACAACCTGACAGCATCATTGCACCGGCAATTACTGAAGAAAGAACCAGAAATTTCGCTAAAAAAGGTGCTTGAATGACGCTCATGACAGGGTGCTCCGCAACAGGAAGTGTTGAATATTGCACACAGGCTAAAGTCTTTTCTTTTTCGAAAAAAATAAAAAAATAGGGATTGATCATGAATAAAAAAGATAAATAAAAAACAGCAAAGCTTTGCTTAAAAAATGATTTATAGGGTCAATAAAATACGCGGATTTATTTTTTAAAATATTGATTTTTATTGTATTTTATTTTGGATGCGACATGACCATAAGCTTATGAAAAAAGAGCATAAGTTAAATGCGCCAGATTCAGCCAAATGCGAGATAAAGTTATCAAAAATAAAGATATCGCAAAAATAAAAAAAGCCACCTTAAAGTTAATCAGTTAATGGGTTTTACAGTTAACTCCTTAGCTTTTTAGTTATTCACGACGGAGTCTTATCGTTTTAAATCAAATTTTTGCAGCTCATTTGTTCTTTTGTTTTGCCAAAAGAACCAAAAGCATTTGTCATCCGCAAAACTCGTCAAATACCTTTTATTGATCAATTAATCGCAGAAACCTTAATTTTTCAAAGTAATTTTGCCTCGAACAGTTGCGGATGACGTTTCCGTGTATCGAATAACATCATGAATTTAAAAAATAAAATTAAAAATTAATTTCTTAACTGACTAACATTAATCTTAAAGTGACTTTTTGAAGACCAATGAATTACGTTGATAGTTATATAGGGCCTGACGTGTATTCGGCAGATCATCGACACTGGCTGGCTCAAAGCCATGTTCTACAAACCAATGCGCGGTACGTGTGGTCAGTACAAACAGTTGCTGAATGCCTAAACCTTTCGCCTTATCTTCTAAATAATGCAGAATTTGGCTGCCCCGATTGGATTTTCGATAGCTTGGATCGACCGCGACACAGGCAATTTCAGCCGACTGAATTTCATTGGCCGCCGTAGGAATAGGATAAAGCGCTGCACAGGCTAAAATCATGCCATCCCGTTCAATCACTGCAAATTGCTCAATTTCACTTTCGAGTCGTTCACGTGAGCGATAAACCAAAATTCCTTCAGCTTCGAGTGGACGCAGTAAATTCATCAAGCCACCAACATCTTGAATAGTGGCGGTGCGAACTTCTTCATAATGTGCATCGGTCATCATGGTGCCTGAACCATCGCGGGTGAAAAGTTCTTCCAGTAATGCGCCATCATAAGTATAGGAAATCAGATGAACGCGATTGACCCCTTGAAGGGAGGCATTTTTTGCCCCACGCAGCTGCAAGGCAATATCGGGATTGGAGTCTTGGTATTGCAAGATATGCTGATCGAGCTGATGGGGCGGAATTTCACGTTGTAATTGCCCTAATTCATTGACCAAACCTTGTTGTTTACCCAAGAAAATTAGTTTATCTGCTTTCAGTAATATCGCTGTATTGGTGGCCACTTCTTCTGCGACCAAGTTAAACACTTCACCTGTGTTGGAATAACCTGTTGGGCCGAGCAAGACAATATTATGATTTTTAAGATGGCGTTGAATCGCGTGGGTATCTACAGTGCGTAGTTCACCGGTCAATTGAAAATCAATGCCATCACGAATGCCATAGGGTTTTGCGGTGACAAAATTGCCTGAGATCACATCAATCCGTGCGCCGTACATAGGTGAATTGGCCAGCCCCATCGACAGTAAGGCTTCAATTTGCAAGCGAATAGAGCCGACTGCATTCATCACACAACTTAAAGATTCGCGTGTGGTAATGCGGCGGTGATGATGAAATGGCGTTTCAATACCGCTGGCTTTTAAATTTTGATTGATTTGCGAACGTGCACCATGCACTAAAATCAGGTGAATGCCTAAAGAATGCAGCAGGGCAATGTCATGAATAATATGTTGGAAATTTTCATGTTGTACCGCTTCACCATCAAACATAATGACAAAGGTTTTATTCCGGTGTGCATTGATATAAGGCGCAGAATGTCGAAACCAATGCACATATTGCAAAGTTGTGCTTTGTGATGTTTCAGAGGAATTCGCGTGCATACCTATCTCAAATGAAGAATAAAATCCTATGCATGATTCTAATCAAAAAAAAGCGGAGCGGAACAATAAAATAAAAAAAACACCTTAACTGGCGTTAAAGTGTTTTTAATAGGGGGCAAATTTAAATAACAAGTGTCAAAAATAAATGCCTTAGTTTTGAATGCGGATAATGCGATTGTTTCGTTCATTTACCAACACATAGTCACCATTTACTTTATACCATTGTTGATAACGACCTGTTTTAGCTAAGCGACGTGCTTCACGGTCACTAACTTGAAAACGTGAGCTGCTATATTGACGCGGTAGCGTTTGACCCACACGCCAGTCACGGCTTGGGTTGACACGGTGATTGTCATAACGATCGTGGTCATAATGGTTGTTGTTATTGTTCCAACGATTGTCTTGAGTATGGTTGTTATAGCGTTGCTGATCGTCATAACGATGATCAGATGCTGCCATTGCAGACGTTGCCATTAATGCAGATAAAGACAGTGCAATTGTAGTGATGATTTTTTTCATTTCTTTCACCTTATTTCAAATAGAATGTTTATTTCGATAAAGCCAAAATAACGAAAAAGTCGAGATAAAAGATGAGAGCTGTATAGTTGAATTGTGAAATTCATGGAGAAAAAAAGAAGATTGTAAAATGCTGTAAAACCTACAGAGCAAGGCTTAGCGCTAAAATAAACAAAATAAAAGACATAAAAAAAGCCCAAACTTGAGTTTGAGCTGAGTGTATTGAAAATTGGAGCTTAGAAGCCTTGAATACGCACAATATTATTACTATCCGTATCGACTAAAATATAGTCATTATTAATTTTGTACCACTGTTGATTACGTGACGGTTTGGGTAAGTCATGCTCTTTATAATCGACTTTATAACCATTACCACGATAATGCTGTGGCATCACATAACCGGTTTGCCATTTATGCTGCTGTAGCCGTTTTACGCCACGTTCTTCGCGTACCCGACGTTTATCTTGCATACGGTCATCGTCGTCATCATTGTCACGAAAGTCGCGACCTTTAGACTGATGACGTGGTTGATCCCAATCACGGTCGTTATCGTGAGGTGCAGCAGTGGTTACACTGTTTGCCATCAATGCACTGAAAGAAATTGCCAAAATTGTCAAAATCTTTTTCATGTTGAACCCTCATAAAAAAAGTATTAATTTCACTGACACTAATGTACGAAATAATTGCAGAGAAACTGTGAAGATCAATCACTCATTTCTTAAAAAATGCAGAGACAATCAGGAGATTCTGCATCCATAGTGCATGATTTAAAAATTTTAAGCCATGTTATTGTCCGTATTAAAGACTATAAAAACAGGATATTGATTAAAAAAATCTATCCAATTTGGGCTATTCATTTTATGGCTTCAAATGGTTGCTGTCAAAATATGGTAACGCTCTATTGCAACGGTTCTATCCAGCCTGTTTTAGTTCCATTGTTCTGCTAAGTCTTGTAAGCAGAGGATGGCTTCAGCAATACTTTCTGCTTGTTTGGCATCATTGAGCCCAATAATTAAGGCCGTTGAAAGTTGTAAGTTTTCAATCGAGCGAATGGTGTCCATTTTACGTTTTGGGTCAGCCATTTTAGATTCCTCAAATGTGGTGTTTTACGATGAGGATCAGCATAGCTAGAGGGGTTTAATTTGCAAAACCGTATATTTTTATAAAATTGATTTAAAAATACGATTTAAAGGCGTATTTATGTAATAGATAGCGGAATACTTTAAAAATTAGCCATAAAAAAGGAAGCAGTTTCTGCTTCCTTTTTAGTTTTAAAGATTAATAGATAACTTGCATAAATCAAAAAACTTTCAATATCCGATTCTTTAAAATCAGCACTGCCTCATTTGATTGATTCAATTTTTATGCCTTCGCGTAGGCATTATCTCTACTTTTGAAAGGTCAAAAGTAGGCAAAAACCTTTTGCTTCCCATACACGACATCCCTGTCGTGATGGGAAACCTGTGGCATCCATGCCACACTCATGAATCTAATACCTGCTAAAAAAATTTAATTTTGGCTTTACGAACCATTCGTATTAATCAAAAATGACTTATGAAGAAGTCTAATCCTGTGCATCAATACTTTCACCATTCATTTCTAAGCTGTCTTCACCCATTAAATATAGGTAAGCCGGCATAATCATTTCAGGTGTAGCTAAGGTTTTAGGGTCTTCATCTGGATAGGCTTTAGCACGCATAGCTGTACGGGTCGCCCCGGGATTAATACAGTTGAAACGCACATTGGGATAGACATTTTCTTTGGCAAAGATCTGGTTGACTGCTTCAATGGCAATTTTGGATACCGAGTATGCACCCCAACGCTCACGTGCTTCGCGACCAACGCCTGAACTGGCAAATACCACCGAGGCATGATCTGATTTGTTAAGTAGCGGTAACAGTTCTTGGGTCAAAATAAAAGGTGCGCGTAGATTCACCGCCATCACATCATCCCAAACATCAATTGGGTAATGGGCGAGTTCTGTGCGTTCGCCCAGAATACCGGCATTATGCAAAATGCCGTCTAGGCGACCAAATTGTTTTTCTAAAGTATCGACCAGTAATTCATAATCTCGAGGAGAGGCACTGGAGAGTTGCAAAGGTAGAATAGCCGGTTGTGGTGCACCTAAACTTTCAATTTCATCATAAATGACTTCAAGTTTATTTAAGGCACGTCCATGCAGTACCACTGTTGCACCATGTAGTGCATAGCTGAGTGCTGCTGCACGACCAATACCATCGCCCGCACCTGTAATCAGGATAATGCGATCTTTTAACAGATCGGGGCGAGGTTGATATTCTGAATATTTCATTGCAGACCTCCTCGTTTATTGTATTTTTAGGTGTTTATGAAGTTAGAGAATGATGCTGTTGCTTGGGCGTGACCAATTGATGAATCACTTGTTGTAATTCAGCAACAGTGTTTACTATACAATCCGCTTGCCATGCTGTTAAGTCATCTTTGTGCTGCAATGGTAAATAACCATAAGCCGCTAAGATGGTGTACATATGGGCATGACGACCGGCATCGATATCACGTGGATGGTCACCGACATAAATACAATCTTCTGGCTGAATCTGAATGTGTTTGGCGGCCAGATACATCGGTTCAGGATCGGGTTTGGTTTTGCTGACATCTTCTGGACAGACCAAAACCGCACAGCGATCGGTCAAATTCAGCGCTTTAAGTAAGGCTTCACTTAACCAGCGTGGCTTATTGGTGACAATACCCCACGGAATATTTTGGCTTTCTAATGCTTCCAGCAGTGGATACATGCCGTCAAACAGGTCGGTTTCTACCGCAATATCATCGCCATAGACATCTAAAAAACGTTGTCGATGGGCGAGAAAAACCGGATCTTCAACATCCAATTCTGGGTAAACCAACTTCACCATGGCGCGTGCACCTTCCGACACTTGGGTGCGAATCAGATCCGCAGCCACCACGTCACATTGTTTATCACGGCACATGTCTTGAATAATGCGAATAAAGTCAGCAGCCGTGTCAATCAGTGTGCCATCTAGGTCAAACAGAACCGCTTTCATTCGGCACCTGCTTTGACGGTATAAACCATGTAGTTTACGTCAACATTCGGGGCTAACCAATAACGCTTCGTGAGCGGATTAAAATGTAATCCAGTCATGTCTTTGAGGGTTAAACCGGCATTACGAATATCATGTGCCAGTTCAGACGGCTTAATAAATTTATGATAATCGTGAGTGCCTTTTGCCAACATGCGTAATACATATTCGGCACCAATAATGGCGAATAAATACGATTTGGGATTACGGTTAATGGTTGAAAAGAACACATGGCCACCCGGTTTGACCAGTGTTTGGCAAGCTTGAATAATCGATGCAGGATCGGGTACATGCTCCAGCATTTCCATGCACGTTACCACGTCATATTGTCCCGCTTGTTGTTGGGCTAATTCTTCTACCGGAACTTGACGATATTCAATATTGCTCACACCTTCTTGTTCGGCATGGATCCGCGCTACATTTAACGGAGCTACACCCATGTCGATACCTAAAACCTGAGCGCCACGACGCGCCATACTTTCAGATAAAATACCGCCCCCACAGCCAACATCTAGCACTTTTTTACCCGCGATACCACCTGAATGTTCATCAATCCAATTTAAGCGTAAAGGGTTAATTTGATGCAGTGGACGGAACTCAGAATGCTGATCCCACCATATGGCTGCGAATGCTTCAAATTTGGCAATTTCTTGTGGATCAACATTCAATTGCGACATCGGTGTCACCTCAATCAAGTCGTTATAATTTAAAAAATCTCATCTGCATTAGTGTAGCGTTAATTCTAAAAAAAGCGATAAAAGCTGTAAAAAAGTTCACAGAATGAAAACGAATTCGGAATAATTGATTTATAGTGATCGTATAAACTCATCATAATGATTTAGAGGACAATAAGGTTAATGAAACAATTCCTTTTCAGTAGTGTTGCTACTGCTATTTTTGCCTTTTCAGGCACGGCAATGGCTGCCAATTTTGTCGCGGGTAAAGATTACACCGTGGTTGCCAATCCGGGTAAAGTTCAAGTTCCGGGGAAAATTGAAGTCCGTGAATTTTTTTGGTATGGCTGTCCGCACTGCTTTAAATTAGAACCACATATGCAGACTTGGCTCAGAAATATTCCAAAAGATGTCAACTTTATCCGTACGCCAGCGTCAATGAACCCGTTATGGGAGCAAGGCGCACGTGGTTATTATGTTTCAGAAGCTTTAGGCATCCGTAAAAAAACCCATCTTCCGCTGTTCCATGCGATTCATGAGGGTGGTCAACAAATTTTCGATCAAAAATCACAAGCCAAATTTTTTGTGAAATATGGTGTACCTGAAGCCAAATTTAACAGCATGTTTAATTCATTTGCCATTACTTCAAAAGTGGCTCAGTCGAATCAATTGGCACAGCAATACCAACTGACGGGCGTTCCGGCAGTGGTGGTGAATGGTAAATATGTGGTGCAAGGTGAAGACGGTAAAGTAACGCAAGTGGTGAGCTACTTGGTGGAAAAAGAACGTAAAGCAAAATAATTTTTTTGTAAAAAAGCCCGCAATCATTGCGGGTTTTTTATGTCTAATCGTTCAGTGGCTAGATGGCTCCGCTGCTGTGGTTTGTGTCATATCCCAATTCGAAATACCCCGAAAAATTAGGTGCACTTGGGTAATGGTCTGTAGCTTGAATTGTTTTTGTTGTTCTAGGCGTGCTTGGTCTTGAAATTGACGACTCATGTTCATCCACGTCATGGCCCAAGTAAAGGATAAATTGATTAAAATATTGGCAAGGACTTGTAAGTCTTGTGCATTGCGAATGTGTTTGACGGTTTCCATTTGCGCTAAATCATTGGCCAAATCTTCAATTAAAAAATTAATTTCACGTGCAATGGCATGTCGAATCACTTCAGAGCCTCCCCAACGTTCTGCAATCAAAAACACCCAAGGTTCAGGATTATGCTCAACGGCTTGGAAAAACAGATCTAAGCTAATTTTTGTTTTGGTATTGGGTTGATAAATATAGGCTTGTCCCAGTTGATGCAAAATGCCTTTTAAATGCAGCGCAACTTGATCTACCAGCTCTAGCCCAAGCTCATTCATGTCTTGAAAATGACGATAAAAAGCCGTCGGGACTAAACCAACATGGCGTGCGATTTCACGCAAACTAATACTACTAAAAGAACGTCCAGACGTGCTTAAAGCAAGTGCAGCATCCAAAAGTGCTTGGCGGCTTTGTTGTTTGCGCTCATCCCGTATCGACATTCGACTACCCTAAAAAGATCCTGAGCGAAGTCTATCAAAAAAACACAGATTAAACGACGAATGTCAGTGAACAGGTGTTGACTGAATGAAAAAATAATTATAGTGTACAAGTGTTCACTATAAGAACATCTGTTCACTCAAATAAATAACCAGCAATAAAAGAGGAACGTCATATGAGTCATGTGATGCAGTATCAGCCGCAATGGATCCGAGAAGATTTCGTCGATTTTATTGCTGAAAAAATAAATCCACTGTGGGCGTGGAAAAAAGTGAAAGCCACGATTGTCGATATTCAAGCCATCGCGACAGATTTTTATCAAATTCAGCTGCAACCGAATCATAACTTTCAGACCAAGGCTTTTTGTGCAGGGCAAAGTATTTTAGTGACCGTAGTGATTGCAGGTGTGCGTCAGCAACGGCATTACTCGATTGTGAAAATAACCGAAACAGGCAACATCATCATTGCAGTGAAACGTCAGGGTAAAGTATCGAATGCATTAAGCCATTTGAGCAGCGGCAGTGTGGTGGAAATTTCGCAGGCTCAAGGGGATTTCAATTTAAACCCATCACAAAATTCTATTTTATTGTTGGCTTCAGGCAGCGGCATCACCGCAATTTATGCACTGCTACAACAGGCACTCACGCAAAAAATCAGCCAGATTGACCTGATTTATTTTAGCCGTGATGAGGCTTTTCATGCCGAACTGTTGCAACTGGCAGAGCAGTATCCACAGTTGCACTATCATTATTTTAATACCGTGGCACAGCAGCAACATTTAACGTTGCAACTGCTGGAACGTACGGTGGCAGATTTTGGGCAACGCCTAAGTTATGCCTGTGGTGCTGCGGGCATGATGCAAAGCCTGAATCAAATTTATCAACAGTTGGGCATTGCTCAGCAGTTGAAACAAGAATATTTCCAAGTACTGGTCGATGAAAGCGCATCGGTACAACCAGTGGTATTTTTACGGGCGCAACAACAGTTTGAGGCCAATAGCAATTTACTGGACAGTGCTGAACAGGCCGGTTTAAGACCTGCGCATGGGTGCCGTATGGGCATTTGTAATACCTGTACCTGTACCAAAGTCAGTGGTTCAACCAAAAACTTATTAACCGGTGAAATTGACCACGATAGCAATACCCAAATTAAATTGTGTATTAGCCAAGCGGTGAGTCCGGTGGTGATTAATCTTTAACAATATATTGTGCTTATTTTGGCTGAGGAGAAAAACAATGAATATGTCAGTTAAATTTACAGAAACGAGTAAATCGAAACATCTGAGTGCTGAACAAATGGCAGCATTTGGTCAACAAGTTGATGCCATCCGCCGTGAAATTATGGACAGCGTTGGTGAGCAAGATGCCCAATACATTTATAAAATTCGTAATTTTGTACGCTATAGTGAAATCGCATCACGTGGCATGTTGATGTTCGGGGGCTGGATTCCACCGATTTGGTTGTTGGGTACCGGTTTATTGGGTATTTCTAAAATTGTGGAAAATATGGAGTTGGGGCATAACGTGATGCATGGTCAATTCGACTGGCTCAATGACCCCAGCTTAAATGGTGCCAATTATGATTGGGATACCATGGCCACAGGCGATGATTGGAAACATACGCATAATTATATCCACCATACCTATACCAATATTGTCGGCAAAGACCACGACGTTGGCTATGGTTTGCTGCGTGTCAGTGAGTCGCAAAAATGGGAACCGCGCTTTTTATTCAATCTTCCTTTGGCCATTCAATTGATGGTGTTTTTTGAATGGTATGTCGGCTTGCAAAATTTGCATATCGAAGATGTCGTGGCTTATAAAACCAAAACATGGAAAGAGGTCTGGAAAGATTCAGCGAAATTCCGCAAGAAAGCAGTACGTCAGGTCGCCAAAGATTATGTGTTTTTCCCGTTGATTGCAGGACCCAATGCGATTCCTGTGTTTGCGGGCAATGCTGTCGCCAATGTGATTCGTAGCTTATGGGCATCGGCGGTGATTTTTAATGGTCATTTCACTGAAGATGCAGAAACTTTTGAAGTAGACAATACCGAAAATGAAACGCGTGCAGAGTGGTATTTACGCCAAATTCGTGGTTCAAGTAATTTCAGCGGAACCGAATGGTTGCATATTTTAAGTGGCAACTTAAGTCATCAAATTGAACACCATTTATTTCCAGACATGCCCGCCAATCGTTATGCAGAAGCGGCACCTAAAATCCGTGCCTTATGTGCAGAATATGGCATTCATTATAATGAAGCCAGTTTCATGAAACAGTTTGGCAGTGTCTGGGTCAGTTTAGCCAAATGTTCATTGCCAAATCACTGGTCATCTAGCTTGACGCAGTCTATGCAAAAGGTAAAAGGGCTGTTTGCCTGATTGAATGGCGTCGATGCTGAGCGATTGCCTAAATGTAGTCTGGTAGTCAGAGTTTTGGTATAGGCATAAGATAATTTTGATCGCACAATCTGATTAAACCGCTGTGTTGTGCCAAGGAGCATCTTTGTTCCTTGGCACAATGTCTTCCTATTCCTTTGTCGTGGATTCAATCTTTATGGTGTTGCTTAGAGGATGATATGCAAAAACCATCAAGTTGTAGCAAAATCATCTGATCTGCTTCTGTTATACTAAGCCGCAATGAATTTTAGCCCCAATAAGGACCCATTATGCGTATCGACCAACGTACATTAGATCAATTACGTGATGTAAAAATTACCCGTAACTATACGCGTTATGCGGAAGGTTCAGTATTGATTGAATTTGGTCATACTAAAGTTCTTTGTACCGCCAGTATTGATAATTCAGTGCCACGTTTCCTTAAAGGTAAGGGACAGGGTTGGGTGACAGCAGAATACGGCATGTTGCCACGTTCGACCCATACGCGTAGCGACCGTGAAGCGGCGCGTGGTAAACAAAGTGGTCGTACGCAAGAAATCCAGCGTTTAATTGGTCGTAGCTTACGTGCCATGGTTGATTTGAAAAAACTGGGTGAAAATACCATTACCATTGACTGTGATGTGATTCAAGCCGATGGCGGTACACGTACCGCAGCTATTACCGGTGCAGCAGTGGCATTAATTGATGCCATGAATGTTCTGCTTGAAAAGAAAAAAATTAAACAAGATCCTTTAAAAGGCTTGGTTGCTGCCATTTCTGTCGGCATGTACCAAGACCAAGCATTATTGGATCTTTGCTATGAAGAAGACTCAAGTTGTCAAACTGACTTAAACGTGGTGATGACCCAAGCGGGTGAGTTTATTGAATTCCAAGGTACTGCCGAAGAAAAACCATTTACTCGTGCACAGTGCAACGAAATGCTTGAATTGGCTGAAAAAGGCATTCAAGAGTTAATTAAAAAACAACAAGAAGCTTTAGGCTGGTAAGTTGTTGAGTTCTAAAATGCACCATGAGGTGTGTTTTAGATGAAGAACAAAACCCCATCACAGTGTTCTGGATGGGGTTTTGTTTGCTCTACGGCTTCTTTAAAAAATTTGAAAATAAAAACAGTCAGATACAAAAAGGGTGCAATTGCTGCACCCTTTTAAACATTTGCTTAAGATGACCTTCATATTTGCTGTTTAGACTAAGCTTTTTACTTTTAAGGGGTCTTAGATGTTGAATATCTTGATCATTGTTATTTCTATGGTGACGCTCGCACTGATGACCAGTGATCCAAGAGCATCTGCACAAAAGACCGAGCAATCCGCTTGGCAACAACCATCGACGGACATTCAAGATTTAGCTACTAGAGCAGAATTAGCCTCTCAAGCAAAAAATAAGACCGAGCAAACTTAAGCATTAAACCGCATGGATAAATCGACCGCTGTTACGTCTTTGGTCAAAACACCCATCGAAATATAATCGACCCCTGAGGTTGCCACTTCACGTAAATTTTCAATGGTAATGTTACCTGAAGCTTCTAATTTACAACGACCAGCCACGTGTTGCACTGCATCAATCATTTGTTGCTGACTAAAATTATCCAGCATCACAATATCGGCATGCGCTTCTAAAGCTTGGTTTAGTTCGTCCCACGTTTCCACTTCCACTTCAACGGGTTTGCCCGGAGCAATCTGACGCGCTTTGGCAATCGCTTGTGCAATACCACCTGCCGCCATAATGTGGTTTTCTTTAATTAAAAAAGCATCAAATAAACCTAAACGATGGTTTTGTCCACCCCCAATCGCCACGGCATATTTCTGTGCAATACGTAAGCCCGGCAGAGTTTTACGGGTATCTAATAATTTAGTGTTTAAACCATCAAGTTGTTTGACATATTCAGCTGTTTTTGTCGCAACTGCTGATAGCGTTTGCACAAAGTTCAGTGCAGGACGTTCAACCGTCAGTAAGCTGCGTGCCGAACCGGCTAATTTTAAAAAAGCTTCATTGGCTTGAACACGGTCGCCATCATTTTTAAGCCATGTGACTTGTACATTGGCATCATAGGCTTGAATTAACGCATTCACCCACGGTTGCCCAGCCAATACCATTTCTTCACGGCTAATAATGGTCGCTGTGGCTTGCTCATCTTCAGGAGTTAATAAAGCGGTGAGATCACCTTCACCAATATCTTCTTGTAAGGTGTGTTGAATATTGATTTGAATCGATTGTTCAAGCAGCGATGGAGAGATGCTCATAAGTATTTCCGTATCTTTTTTAACCCATGAAAATTGCGCGTTATATTAGCATTGTTCATTTAAAAGAAATGTTTTTTCAATGGATTTTATCTTTGTAATTTTAGATTTTAAGCTTAAAGTTTAAGGATTGCGCTAAAATCAGCGGCTTAAACCAATAAGACTCAGGATAGAAATATGCAACAGGCAGCGTCTTTTCAGGTCATCGATGGTCAGTTAATCGGTGCAAGGCAAATCGCATCCCCGAATTATAATCAACGTCCTGAACAGACCGAAATTCAGTTGCTTGTGGTACATAATATTAGTTTGCCACCCTCGCAGTTTGGTGGCGGCTATATTGAACAATTTTTTCAAAACCAGCTCGATTGGTCTGTACATCCTTATTTTCAAACCATTGAAGGGATGCAGGTTTCTACCCATCTGTTAATTTTGCGCAGCGGTGAAGTTCTACAATTCGTCAATTTTAATGACCGTGCTTGGCATGCTGGGCGTTCGACTTATTTAGCGAAAAAAGAATGTAATGATTATTCGATAGGCATTGAACTCGAAGGCAGTGATGACACGCCTTTTGAAGAGGTTCAGTACACGGTTTTAGCTGAAGTGATTGGTGTATTGCAGGCAGCATACCCTAAAATCTTACAGCATTTGGCGGGACATTCCGATATTGCGCCGGGACGTAAAACCGATCCCGGGCCATTTTTTGATTGGTCAAAAACCAGAGCGTTAATACAACAATGTAAAGCAGAGCAATAACACCTCGAGTTTATGATTTAACAACGAAATTCCTGTGGAGTTTCTTTACAATAGCGACTTATTTTAAGACTGGGTGGAAACGATGGCGCTTTGGCGGTCGACCTTTATTGTGAGTGCAATGACGATGTTGTCTCGGGTCTTGGGTTTAGTCCGAGACATCGTTTTGCTTAATGTATTTGGTGCAGGTAAAGATTTCGATACCTTTGTGGTGGCGTTTCGTATTCCGAATTTTTTTCGGCGGCTCTTTGCCGAAGGGGCATTTTCACAAGCTTTTATTCCTGTCTTAACCGAATATAAAAGCACGAAAACGCATGCCGAAGTGCAAATTCTGATTAGTCGAGTGTTTGGTTGCTTAGCGACCTTTATGACCGCTTTGACGTTTATTGCCATGATTGCGGCCCCTGCGATCTTGTATATCTATGCACCAGGCTTCCATGATGACCCTGAAAAATTTGCTTTAGCAACGGACATGTTCAGGCTGACGATTCCTTATTTACTGTTTATGTCGTTGACTGCTTTTGCCAGCAGCATCCTTAATAGTTACGGTTCATTTTCAACGCCTGCTTTTGCACCGGTTTTATTAAATATCACCATGATTGCAGGCGCATGGTGGTTAACGCCGTATATGGCTGAACCGATTATGGCCTTGGGTTGGGCGGTCGTGGTTGCAGGTGTGCTGCAACTGGCGATTCAAATCCCAGAGTTATGGCATAAAAAGCTGCTGATTCCACCTAAAGTTGATTTTAAACACGAAGGTGTCGATCGCATCATGAAACTGATGCTTCCGGCATTATTTGGTGTGTCAGTGACGCAAATTAATTTGCTGTTGAACACTATCTGGGCATCATTTATGCAAGATGGTTCAGTTTCATGGTTATACAGTGCAGAGCGTATGACCGAATTGCCTTTAGGTTTAATTGGCGTTGCCATTGGTACGGTGATTTTACCGTCTTTGTCGGCACGTCATGCCGAGCAAGATCAGGTCAAGTTCCGTGGCATGATTGATTGGGCTGCAAAAGTAGTGATGTTGGTGGGTATTCCAGCCAGTATTGCGTTATTTATGCTGTCTACTCCGATTATTCAAGCCTTGTTCCAACGCGGTCAGTTTACTCTAGAAGACACACAAATGACGGCACTGGCATTGCAATGTATGAGTGCTGGAGTCATTTCCTTTATGTTAATTAAAGTCTTTGCACCCGGTTTTTATGCACAACAAGACACCAAAACACCTGTACGTGTGGGCTTAATGGCTGTTGCCGCGAATGCGATTTTAAACGTCGTTTTTATTGGTTTCTTTAAGTTAATTCATTGGGAAGCAGAGCACATGGCATTGGCATTGGCATCTTCAGGTTCTGCCTTGGTCAATGCAGGCATGCTGTATTTCTATCTGCATAAACGGGATATTTTCCGTTTTGGCGCACACTGGAAAAAACTGTTTCTTCAATTTGCGATCGCCAATATCAGCATGATTGCGGTGCTTTGGTATGCCTTGACTTGGTATAATGGTGAGCTATCACAGTGGATTCGTATCTTTGAAGTGATCGGGCTGTGTGTAGCAGGGGTAGTGGCTTATGGCATTGGTTTACTGGCAACAGGTTTTAGACCACGTCATTTAAAACACTAAGTACTGATTAAAAATCTATCCTTTCGCTTAGAAAAATGAATCTTGATTTGAAGTTAATTGACAGAAAAGGGATATTTCAGCAATTAACTTCAACTTCTCTAGATGTGACTAATAAAATTTACCGATGAAAAAAGAGCCACAAATAGGCTCTTTTAACGATGTTTACTTCCTCAGTTTCTATTTTCCATGTAGGGGGACGTTATACTTTGCCTCGAGATAGGAAACCGATAATCGCTAAAATTACCGCGATCACCAGTAAAATAATCGCAAAGTCCTTTGATAAGCCTGCGACACCACCGAAGCCGAGTAAACTGGCGATCAGTGCAATCACTGCAAAAATAATTGCCCAACGAAACATAAGCTTTCTCCATGCGTTGTTATTTTCAAAGTAGATTCAGTATAGAGCTTAGAAATTTCTAGCATTGTTATGCTTCTGTTTATAAAGTGTTCAATTAAATAGTAAGTATATGATTAAAAGTAAAAATAACATTCCTCACATCGTGAACTTGAACACGTTATAATAAGGATTCTTCTTTATTCTTTCACGTTTATGATCGAGCAATTACGTCCGCAATTCTGGAAAAAATACCCTTTAGCTGAGCTTAATCGTGCGGAATGGGAGGCATTATGTGATGGCTGTGGTTTATGTTGTTTAATTAAATTAGAAGATGAAGAACTGCAAGAAGTGGCCTATACCAAAGTGGCCTGTAAACTGTTAGATTGCAAAACTGCACAGTGTAGTAATTATGCGCAGCGCCTTGATTTTGTTCCGGATTGTATTCAATTAACCCCAGAAAAATTAGCGACCATTCACTGGCTGCCAGCAAGTTGTGCCTATCGCCGTTTAAAAGAACAGAAAAAATTACCTTCTTGGCATTATCTAAATACCGGTACACGCAGCAGTGTGATCCAAGCCAGAAAATCGGCAGCAGGTCGCTGTATTTCCGAAGTTGAAGTCGATGAAGATGAGATTGAAGATTATATTGTCCGTTGGGTACGCTAGTCGGATGGGTTTAATAATTCAAAAAAAGTAGCTTCCGAGATCACGTTAAAACCATGTTGTCTTAATAGGGCCGTTGTTACGCCCATCGCACTGACTTTTTGATTGGAAAAAGTGCCATCATAAATAAAGCGACTCCCACAGGAAGGGCTATTTTCTTTTAGCACCACCGTAGATACATGATGCTGCTGTGCCAAAGTTAAGGTTTTATAGGCACCCTCAAGAAAAACCTGCGTGACATCAACACCATCTAGGTCGATGACTTGCGCACGACCGGCTAACACATCTTCTCCAGTGCCCCCAAAAATTTCTGCGGGTTTACGTGGAATGGGCAGTCCGGCTAAAACTTCAGGGCAGGCGGTGATGATTTGTTTAAGTTGAATGAGTTGTTGAATTTGCTCATACACATATGATTTTCCATCATAACGTACAGGCTGACCTGCAAGACAAGCACTGATTAAATACATGGCGGCACCAAGGGTTTATCGGTCTATGGTCTCAATGGAATCAAGTTTTGTCATACAACATTGCGCTCACACATTTACCTTTGCCATATATTGGTACATCGGTGAGCAGCCCTTTCAGATCAAGCATCAGTTGCATCCATGGGCTGTAATAATGCGGTGATATGATCAAATGCCATTGGACGATGAAAATAAAAGCCTTGTCCAATATGACAATCACATGCTTTAAGTGCATCTAATTGTTCTAGATGCTCAATGCCTTCAACCAATATATTTAACGAAATGCTGGCACCAATTTGGCTAATCGCTTTGACAATTGCCATTGCGGAAGGATCATCATGCATATTTTCGATAAAGTTGCGATCAATTTTAAGACAGTCGACCGGATAATTTCTTAAGCGGGTTAAAGACGAATGTCCGGTACCAAAGTCATCTAATGAAATGTGAATTCCGGCTTTCTTTAATAAATTAAGGGCACGAATGACATAGTCAGAGCCACGTTCTGAAAGGCTTTGCTCGGTAATTTCGATTTCCACCATGTCATATGGAATATTAAACTGTGCCAGTCGATTTAAGAGCGTTTCCGCATAATTATCTCTTAAGAATTCGACCGGTGCAGCATTAATTGAAATAGGTAAAAGCTGCATGCCTGAGGCTAACCACTGCGTCATATCTTGAAAGACTTTTAATTGCATAATTTCGCTGATACGCGTCGCAAGTTCATAATCTTGAAAAGATGAAAAAATATGCGAGGGCAGTTGTATTCGACCTTCTTTATCGTACCATCGCAGCAAAGCCTCAAAGCCAATCACTTTAGCATCAGTCAAACGAACTTTAGGCTGATAGAACGGCACGATTTTATCATTTTGAATGATTGCCCGAGCAAGGGCCAATTGTTTGGTGGCAAGCTCGATGGCTTTAAACATGCTGCTCTTAAACATCCGAATGCCGCCACGGCCACTGATTTTAAGATCATTCAAGGCAACATCTGCACATTGCAATAAGGTTGAGCTATTTTGCGCATCCCGAGGGTAAATTGCACAGCCAGTACTCATGCCACCGTTGATATATTGTCCCGCATAACAAATCGGGATATCGAGTTGTAATCGAGCTGTTTTGGCAATCTGTAGTAATTCAGATTCATCGCTTAGGTTGGGCACAATAATCGCGAATTCATCACCGCCTAATCGAGCAACCACGACGCCACTTTTAAAACAACCACTTAAACGTTGACCTAAAATTTGCAGTAAATAATCGCCCGCAATATGACCGAGAGTGTCGTTGATATGTTTGAAATAATCTAAATCAATCAGTAGAAAGCCAACCGATTGTTGCTGTTGACGTGCATTTTGAATGGTCTTTTTAAAAATTTTATTAAATGCCCGACGGTTATATAAACCTGTTAATTCATCTAATTCGATGACTTGTTTGAGTTTCTTTTCAGCAATTTTTTGTGGGCTAATATCACGAGAAACACAGAGGATGCTTTGGGTTAGGCCATTTTTATCCAGTATCGGGGTTAAGGTATGATCCCAATACTGCGCTGGTTGACCTGAAATCACCTTTACGCCATCAAAATGTGCATGTTCTCCTTTTTGGGCATGATGTAACGCATGTTGTCCTGAATTTTGCATAGATTCAGGCAATAAGTTTAACCAAGGCATGCCCCATTTTTTTTCATTGACGGATATATTGAGTGCAAGACAAGCTGAGCGATTCATATAACTGACCAGACCATCCGCAGTTAACATGTTAATGCCATCTAGACTTGCATCTAACATTTGGTTCTGTGCGGTGATTTGTTGAGTCAGTTGAAGCTGTTTTAAATAATGCTCATGTATATCGGTAACGGTGACCATCCAGGCAAAATTGTTTAAATTTTTATGCTGATGTTGTACGGAAATTAAACAAAAGCGATATCCTTTTTGCGCATGCTTAATCCGACACTCTTTTTCAAAATCTTGTTGTGTCAGTAATGAGTGTTGCCATAAAACAATGAAGTGTTCAAAATCTTCTGGATGAACAAATTTTTGCCAAAAATTGATATCCTGTTGATTGAGATTTTTACCAATATATTGGCACATTGCTTGATTATAATAATATTGATTTTGTTTGCTTTTCACCCAAATGAGTTGGGGTAATTCATCTAATAAGGCTTGGGACATTAAATTTTCTGTATGTAATTGAACCTTACTTGCTGCATTCATATGGTCAAGCTGAATATTAAACTCCTGCCTAAGAGGTACTAGCTTGTTTTTGAAAATATATTTCATACAGCTTACCCATTTTAAAATGACCATAGTAATGAGGAAAATGTGATGCTATTCACATAATAATTATATACTTTTTTGATAAAAAGTAGAATTATTAAGCGTAGGTTTTTTTAATCTATAATCACAGTAAGTCGACTTTATTTTATTTCAATGCAGATGCAGATCATTCACAATAATATGGCATAAACTTAAAAAAAAGCGATATGATTTTTTTGTAAAAGCCTTAAATTGAAATACGCGATCGCAAAATTACATAGTAGACTGGTTTGAAGCACAGTAAAGAAATAACAAGATGTCAGACAGTAATATTCCTCTTCCTGAACGGCTCCGCCCACGTGATTTATCCGAAATTATCGGGCAAGAGCATTTGTTAGGCGCCCAAGCACCGTTACGCCAAATGATTGATCAGGGGCATTTGCCTTCTATTATTTTTTGGGGCCCGCCAGGTGTTGGAAAAACCACTATTGCTTTGCTTTTGGCACAAGCGGTTGATCGGCCTTTCGTCAGTCTATCGGCACTCAATACTGGGGTGAAAGAACTTCGTGAAGTCATTGCTGAAAGTGGTGATTTACTGACACCTGTGGTTTTTATTGATGAAATTCATCGCTTTAATAAATCACAACAAGATGCATTACTCAATGCTGTGGAAAAAGGCAAAATTACCTTAATTGGCGCGACCACTGAAAACCCTTCTTTTGAAGTCAATAATGCATTGTTGTCGCGTTGTCAGGTCTATAGCTTAAATGCATTAACCGACGCTGCTATTCAGACCTTGTTAAATCAAGCATTGCAAAATGATGATTTTTTAAAACAGCGCTATATTCAAATTGAAGAATATGAGGCATTGATCCAATTTGCTGCTGGAGATGCACGTAAGGCACTCAATCTCTTGGATCTGATTGCCAGTACTTTTGAACCAGACTTGGAAAATAGCATTACCAATGCCGTGGTGGTGAAAGTCGCCCAGCAAAATATTGCCCGTTATGACAAATCGGGTGAGCAGCATTATGATTTGGTGTCGGCATTTATTAAGTCTATTCGCGGCAGTGATCCAGATGCGACTTTATACTGGATGGCACGTATGCTCAAAGGCGGTGAAGATCCCGTTTTTATTGCCCGCCGTATGTTAATAGCAGCCTCGGAAGATATTGGCAATTCTAACCCAAATGCCTTGTTGCTGGCGGGTGAATGCTTCCGTTCGGTTCAAGCGGTAGGCATGCCAGAATGCCGAATTATTTTGGGCCAATGTGCCGTGTATTTGGCCACCAGTGCCAAGAGTAACAGCACCTATTTAGCGATTAATAAAGCTTTGGATTTAGCTGAAAAGACCGCTAATTTACCTGTACCCTTGCATTTAAGAAATGCACCGACCCAGTTGATGAAAGAGCAGGGTTATGGGGTAGATTATTTATATCCACATAATTATCCTGAGCATTTTATTCTGCAAGAATATCTGCCACCTGAATTAAAAGGCACAAAATTATATGAGTCAGCACGTAATAAACGCGAAGTAGAAGGTGAGCGCTTACAACAACGCCGTTGGCAGCAAGAACAGCAACGGCAATAAATAAAAAAAAAGCCCAACTCAGCAATGAGTTGGGCTAAAAAGGATGTCCGAAATTGGGAGAAGACATCCTTTAGGAATAACGGTTGAGCCAATTAAATTGGGTTTCACAGCCTTAAAGCTGATCTGGTCTGCTATAGGATTATTTTAGCGCGCTAACTGAATTTTGTAAAAACGATCATTTTTATTAAATAAATTCATTTATCCGATCGTTGTGAGCAGTCAGCGTTATAAAAAAACCGAGCCAGCAGGCTCGGTTTTTTGCATCAGCATACGAATTAGATATCAGAAAGATCGATACCTAAACGTGTAGCCACTTCTTCATACGCTTCAACTACACCGCCTAAACCTTGACGGAAACGGTCTTTGTCGAGTTTCTTTTTAGTGTCTTTGTCCCATAGACGGCAACCGTCTGGAGAGAATTCATCACCAAGAACAATACGGTCGTGGAACACGCCAAATTCAAGTTTGAAGTCAACAAGAAGCATATTGCCTTTGTCGAACAAATCTTTCAGTACGTCGTTTACTTTGTAAGTCAGTACTTGCATTTGTGCAAGTTGTTCGGCAGTCGCCCAACCTAAAGCAATGGCTTGAGATTCATTGACCATTGGATCGCCAAGCGCATCGTCTTTGAAGAACAATTCGAAAGTAGGAGGTGTTAACTCTTTACCTTCTTCAACACCTAAACGACGGCACAAGCTACCTGCTGCGTAGTTACGAATGACACATTCAACCGGAACCATGTGCAATTTTTTCACCAGCACTTCAGTCGGAGAAAGAAGTTTTTCAAAGTGAGTTTCAATGCCAGCAGCAGCCAATTTTTCCATGATAAAGGCGTTGAAACGGTTATTAACCTTGCCTTTGCGATCTAGTTGTTCGATTTTTTCGCCATTAAACGCAGAGGCATCATCACGAAAGACTAAAATCAGGTGATCTTCACTGTCTGTTTCATAAACAGATTTCGCTTTACCAGTATAGAGCAAGGTTTGTTTCAACATGGGGGAACCTTTTTCAAAAAAAAATGCCTAGTACGACTAGGCTGGCCAATTTTGGTAAATCTGGGTTAATAGTTCAGCAGCGATTTCTTGGTCTGCAAAGCTATTATCGGCATTGAACACGGCTAGGTTGTTACTTGAACCGACAGATGTCAGTCTTAATACATACACTTTCTGGTCGACTTTAATGGTTACTTCGTAACGATTTTTGCTCTGACCAACAATGTTATGGTTAAGGCTGCTGAGGGTGGCAAGTGTGTACTGCCAAATTGTAGCAGAATTTCCATCAATTTTGAGTAACGGATTTTGATTTCCATCACGAACAAGTTGTGGACGACTGACATTGCTACTGTCCGCTTGACTATTGATTAAGCTGTTTTCTTGCACTTGATTTGGACGGGGAATCGCAAAACGGTTGCCCTTTTTATTTTCCAATTTAGGTGCGTGTTCAAGAGCAAGAGGGTCAACCTTTGGAGCTGGGTACAATGGCGTTGCAGGTCGAACCATTGAGCCTTCAGGATATTTCAGGGGTTCAAGGGATGCAGTATTTTTATAATCCAGAGAACCATTGTTGATTCCCATAGAACTACAACCCATTAAACCAAATGCTGAAAGTGCAAGGGTTAAACCAAAACGTAATTGCATAGTGTTGTGCTCTTTATTGAATGACACCCGAAGCGTTGAGTGCTTCACGCAACGGTGTGCGATATTGTTCTGCAAGAGGAGTTAATGGTAAACGAATACCCGTACCAATTAAGCCCATTTCATGGAGTGCCCATTTCACAGGAATTGGGTTGGATTCACAAAATAGAATATTGTGTAAATTTGCAATTTCGTTGTTCAACGCTTCAGCACGTTCTGCATCACCTGAAATGGCCGCAGCACAAATTTGGCTCATTTCTTTCGGTGCGACATTTGCCGTTACAGAGATGTTGCCTAGTGCGCCTAGCGCGATCAGCTGATAAGCCGTTGCATCATCACCAGAGTAAACGGTCATTTCTTTACCGTGTAATCCTTCAATGAGCGCTTGACCACGGGGTACATCACCTGTGGCATCTTTAATGCCAACAATTTGTGGGATATCAGCCAGACGAATCACGGTTTCATTGAGCATGTCTACGCCAGTACGGCCAGGGACATTATAAAGAATTTGAGGTAGATCAACTGCTTCAGCAATCGCTTTGTAATGCTGATATAAACCTTCTTGAGTGGGTTTATTATAGTACGGAGTCACTAACAATGCGGCATCGGCACCCAGCTCTTTCGCTTCTTTGGTGAGTTCGATTGCTTCATGGGTCGAGTTCGCACCCGTACCTGCAATGATAGGAATACGTTTGTTGGCTACACGAACGATTTCTTTAATCACTTGTTTATGTTCAGCCAGACTTAAAGTCGATGCTTCGCCTGTCGTACCCACCGCAACAATACTGTTGGTGCCTTGTGCAATATGCCACTCAACGAGCTTTTCTAGACCCTTCCAATCTACGCTGCCATCTTCAAACATCGGAGTGACGATTGCGACAATTGAACCTTGGATGATCTGTGCTTGCTGAGTCATTTTAAAAAAATATCCTATTTGTCCATCCGGCAGAGGTAGAAAAACATAAATTTGGATGGGTGCGTATTTTGATTTATAGCAATTTCAATACGATTGAAGTGAATTGAATAATGCTTATGCAAATTATGAACGAACAAACGATGAAGAACAATATGCTTTGGTCAAAGCATATAAAAACTTTATGCAAAGTCGTTAAAATAAATATAGCAAAGTTATGTTAAAAAAATCTTTAGCCCTAAAATTTTAATGAATATCATGGCAAGTGTCAGGCTATTTTTGCATAAAAAATACCAGTAAAAATGTCCTATATGCACTTTAAAGCCAACAGCAGTAAAAATTCCGTGTAAAAACATCAGGATTTAAGATTTAATAAAGCTTAGCATAGACTTTTAAGCTATATAAAACAAGAATTTAATCTATGCAAAACCGTATTAAAAAGTTGCAGAATAATCAGTTAAAACGATGACTGCCATTTTTTTATTTCATTATAAATCGGTCTATAAAGTTGTAATTATAGAGAAAGACGTCAGTTTTTTACGGTAAGGATTATCGGATTAAGTGTTTTTGCGACTATTTGTCATGTTTATTAAAAACGTTAAATATCTATTATTTTTGTTAATACAGTGTAAATCCTTCCACTTATTGGTAGTTATTTGAATTTCCTGAGTCATGGATGATGGCGTTCTATTTTGGACACTGATTGAATAGGGAAATTGCCAATGGAAAGATCAGATAACAGGCATGCTGCAATTACGGTGGCAATCTGCTTTTTAATTGCGGTTATTGAAGGTTTGGATATTCAGGCAGCAGGCATTGCAGCGGCGGGTATTCGTGAAGCTTTTGCTTTAGACAGTTCGCAATTGGGTGTGTTTTTTAGCGCAGGGATTTTAGGTTTATTACCTGGAGCGCTGATTGGTGGGCGATATTCAGATCGTATTGGTCGTAAAAAGGTATTGATTGGCTCGGTTGCAGTGTTTGCCTTATTTACTTTATGTACGGTCTGGGTCAATAGTTTTAACAGTCTTTTATTGGTTCGTTTTTTAGCGGGTGCAGGTTTAGGTGCGGCAATGCCGAATTTAATTACCCTTGCTTCTGAAGCAGTTAAAGCTGAAAACCGAGGACGTGCTGTGGGTCTCATGTATTGTGGTATGCCTGTAGGCGCTGCAATTTTGTCATACATTGCAAGTTTAGATTTTGGTTCAAATTGGAAAAACATTTTTTATTTAGGTGGTTTGCTGCCTATTTTTGTGATTCCAATCATGATGAAGTTTTTACCTGAGTCACGTGAATTTTTAAAAGCAAAAAATACAGTGGAAACCACAGCAGCAACGCAAGGTTCTTTTAAAGATTTATTTAATAGTCATAACGTGGCGCGTACTTGTTTAATTTCAGTGAGCTACTTCTTTACCTTGATGGTGGTTTACATCATGTTAAGTTGGTTGCCTTCATTGTTTATGGAACTGGGCTTTACTCGTAAAGAAGGCAGTACGGCACAATTCTTCTTTATGCTAAGTGCAACAGTGGGTACGGTGGTATTAGGCATGTTAACCGACCGCTGGAAAAAAGCCTATGTCATTATTTTGATGTACGGTGGCATTTTAGCGGGTCTATTTTGTTTAAACGCAGCCAGTTCATTGACGCAAATGTATATGGCTTCAGCATTGGTTGGTGCATTCGTGATTGGTTGCCAAGGTGTACTGTATGCGTTCGGGAGTATTGTTTACCCGACTGAAGTGCGTGCAACAGGCGTGGGTATGGCATCCGCCGTAGGACGTGTAGGTGCAATGCTTGGACCCGCAATTGCAGGTCAGCTCCTTGCTGCGGGCTTTGGTGCAGCAGGGGTGATTTCAGCCGCTATCCCTTGTATCGTTATTTCAGCAATCTTCATGTTGATTTTGGTTCGTCGCTTACAAACAGCAGCTTAAGTTGTTGTTTGATGAAATAGCTCGCATATTGCGGGCTATTTTTTATTCTGTATTAGCCCGTTGATTTGCCCAAGTATTCTTATTCTTTGTAGCACGCGTCATATTATTTTTATCATTAAGCCTGAATACTGAAATTTATTTTGTTATATGCTGAATAACAAAAATGACAACTGACCCAGAATGGACTAAAAATGATGCAAAACAATACCGCGCTGATTGTTGTGGATGTGCAAAATGGTTTTACCCCAGGTGGAAATTTAGCCGTGGCACATGCGGATCAGATTATTCCGAACATTAACCAATTGGCGCAGTATTTTAAAACTATTGTGATTACTCAAGATTGGCATCCTGAAAATCATGTCTCATTTGCCGTAAATCATGAGGCTAAACAGCCATTTGAAACGATTGAACTGGATTATGGTACGCAAGTATTGTGGCCTGTACATTGTGTTCAAGGTACGCCAGATGCAGAACTTCATCCCAAGCTGAATTTGCCCAGTGCTCAATTGATCATCCGCAAAGGCTGTCATACACATATCGACAGTTATTCCGCTTTTATGGAGTCTGATCAAAAGACCAGCACAGGTTTGGCAGGTTATTTAAAAGAACGCGGCATTGATACGGTGTTTATTGTTGGCATTGCCACCGATTTTTGTGTGGCATGGACGGCAATCGATGCGTGTAAGTTTGGTTTTAAAGCCTATGTTATTTCCGATGCCACCAAAGGAATCGATTTAAATGGTTCATTGCAGCATGCATGGCAAGAGATGTTGGCGAAAGGGGTGAAACGGATTTTGGTGAAAGATATTATTCAGCAGCAGGCATGAAAAGTACACAATCAGGTCGAGAACAGAAACACTTTAGCTGGATGAGTCTTGTAAAAAGTGATCTCACGATTCGATACTCGAATAAATAGGGAATGTCACCGTTATGTCTACTTTTTTGTGTTTTACGCAATTTATTCAAAAAACTTTTGCGCTCTGGGTGGTGCTATTCGCGGGTATTGCCTTAATTGTACCGGAAGCCTTTGTCTGGCTTAAAGCCTATATCATCTGGATGCTGGGCATTATTATGTTCGGTATGGGCATGACCATGACCGTAGATGATTTTAAAGGGGTGTTACACAGTCCCAAAGCGGTGGTGATTGGCGTGGTGGCACAGTTTATGCTGATGCCCGGACTGGCTTATCTGTTGTGTCAGTTGTTTCAATTGCCGCCTGCAATTGCGATTGGTGTGATTCTTGTCGGTTGTTGCCCAGGAGGAACGGCATCCAATGTGATTACCTATATGGCCAAAGGCAATACTGCTTTATCGGTGGCGTGTACTTCTGTTTCGACCATTTTGGCGCCTATTTTGACCCCAGCGGTTTTTTATCTTTTAGCCAGTCAATGGATTGAAATCAATGCCTTGTCGATGTTGGGTTCAATTTTACAAGTGGTGCTATTTCCCATCATTTTGGGCCTGATTGTTCGTTCGGTGCTAAAACAAAAAGTAGAGACTTATATTCAAGTCATGCCGTTGATTTCGGTGCTTGCCATTGTGGCCATTGTTGCAGCGATTATTGCAGGCAGTAAGACGCAAATTTTAGAATCAGGTTTGCTGATTTTAGCTGTGGTGGCGTTGCACAATGGTTTGGGTTATTTACTGGGCTTTGGGGCAAGTCGGCTATTTAAATTGCCTTATGCCGATAGTAAAGCCATTGCCATTGAAGTCGGTATGCAAAATTCGGGTTTAGGCGTGGCTTTGGCAGCGGTGCATTTTGCTGCATCACCGATTACGGCAGTACCGAGTGCCATTTTTAGTTTATGGCATAACATTTCGGGGCCAGCACTGGCGACCTATTGGGCCAGCAAAGCCAATCCAATAAAAACAGATTCCATCGAATAGTCTGTTATTTGAAGCGAAAAAAACCGAGCACAGAAGCTCGGTTTTTTTATTGAATTAATTTTAAGATGCTTTCGATTGTTTGGCTTTTAAAATTTCAGTTCTAAAAGTTTGTGCCAATTCAGCCACTTCGCTGTCCATACCATTCATCATAAAGGCATGACGCGTCAGCACATTGGTTGGATTAGGAATGCTGACCAATTGGTAACGATCGGAAATGTCTTTGAGTAATTCATTAGGTAAATGAATTGCACTTTCTTTTGCCGCCAATTGTTGTACCAGCCGCTCTGCGGCTTGCACTGGTGTCAGTTGCATAGCATCGACATGACTGGAAATGGCACTACGGGTTTGTAAAACAAAGCGCTTTTCTTCACGGTAGCGTTTGTATAAGACATCCGACAACAATTGAAACACGGTACTAATCATGACCAAGCATTGCACTGCATTCGGTGTTTCGACCGACATGCTAATGGTTGCACCATGTTCATCAAATTTATGTACTGTAGAAATATCTGAGCTATTGAGTTTGTAGTGTTGGATACACAATTCTGCCGTTTTATTCAGGAAAATTTGACACAAATTAAAATAAGGCACAGAGACTGTTTTAGTGACTGAATCCATCAATTGTTTAGGGTCATAAAACTGAATATTTAAGGCAATACAGTTGTCATTCAGTACCACAGGCTTTGGCTCTTTGATTTTAGCTTTTGCTTGCGCATTATGTTGTG
The DNA here is from genome assembly GCF_000367925.1 of Acinetobacter bohemicus ANC 3994. GTDB lineage: Bacteria > Pseudomonadota > Gammaproteobacteria > Pseudomonadales > Moraxellaceae > Acinetobacter > Acinetobacter bohemicus. The sequence continues at coordinate 411,948 of NZ_KB849175.1, read as the reverse complement.
CTTGGGCAATCGCGACAGCAGCGTTATGCTGTTCTTGTTGTAAAGCTTGCGTTAAGGTTTGAATTTCATGTTTCAGGCGTGATTCATTATTAATCCGTGCCAAATATTCGGTACGACTTGGGCGGGCAATTGCACGGTAAGCCAACCAAATTAAACCATGAATGATAAATGACAATAAAATGGCCAACCATTGGGTACGTAAAATTTCACCAATACTGGATTGAATTAAAGTAATTTCAATACTGCCGACTTTCTTTTCATTTTGCAGCGCTTCACGAACAAAGACTTCACCTTGACGTGTTTTGGTTAAACCACCCGTTGCAAGTACCTGATTATTCGCATCTAAAATACGAATAGAAGCAACACTTGGGTTGGTTGCATAACGGTCGGCTAATAATGCTAAGGACACGGTATTGGCAGGTTCAAGCTCGGATAAGCTGTCTGTGACCAATTGTGTGGTCATCAGTTGTCCCTGACTGGCACGATTTGCATTGAGTTGGTGTGTCGTCGCAAGTACCAGTAAAAACGTGTGTAAAGCAAAACTTACAATTAGTAGGCTAGCAAATAGCCCTTGTCTAGGCGCATTCAACGTAAACTTCCAAGGCATTTATATTCAAATTGGATTATGATTCTTACAATAGTTGTAGCTCAGATCCGAGTCAATTCATGCGAGAAATCATTCTTATATCATTTTTGGGACCAGACCAGCCTAATCAATTTACACGATTAATGCAGGTGTTGTCCGTACATTCTTTACAAATTCTGGATGTTGGACAAGCCGTCATCCATAACCAACTGACTTTAGGTATTGTTGTTTCGTCAGATGACCAAACTGCTACAGCATTAGCCATGAAGGAGATCTTGATTCTAGCACATGATATTGGCTTAACAGTGCGCTTTAAACCAATCTCTACAACAGAATATGATCAATGGGTCAGTGAGGGTGGTCAGACCCGTTATATCGTTACGGCACTGGCACCCGAATTGACGGCTTCACAATTACAAGCCGTGACCAAGATTGTCTCGAATCAGGGTTTTAATATTGAAACCGTGACGCGCTTATCGGGTCGTCCAGATCTTCATAGTCAAGCCGATGAGCCTAAACGTTCTTGCGTACAATTTGGTTTAAAAGGGCAAATGTTAGATGCCATTGCCATGCGTGCGGCATGCTTGCGTTTATCCTCTGAACTTAATGTCGATGTTGCAGTTCAAGAAGACAATGCGTTCCGTCGTAACAGCCGTTTGGTTTGCTTTGACATGGACTCGACTTTAATTGAACAAGAAGTAATTGATGAACTTGCGATTGAGGCCGGTGTTGGTGAGCAAGTCGCTGAAATTACTGAACGTGCCATGCAGGGTGAACTGGATTTCCAACAAAGCTTCCGCGCTCGTGTGGCCTTGTTAAAAGGAATGGATGCATCTGTGTTACCTAAAATTGCAGAACGCTTAACGGTCACAGAAGGGGCGGAACGTCTGATTTCAACCTTGAAAGCATTGGGCTATAAAACTGCGATTCTTTCAGGTGGTTTCCAATATTTTGCTGAATATTTGCAAGCAAAATTAGGCATTGACGAAGTGCATGCCAATGTTTTGGATGTGCAAGATGGCAAGGTGACAGGTGAAGTTAAAGGTCATATTGTCGATGGAGCACGTAAAGCTTTATTACTGCGTGAACTTGCCGATAAGATGGGCATTTCATTAGAACAAGCGATTGCTGTCGGTGATGGCGCAAATGATTTACCGATGTTATCGATTGCCGGTTTAGGGGTTGCATTCCGTGCGAAACCTTTGGTTCGCCAAAATGCCAATCAAGCCATTTCAAGCGTCGGTCTAGACGGTGTGTTATATCTTCTGGGTGTGCATGATAAAGATCTTAATCGTGCCTAAGTATTGAAGTTTATTGACGAAACGCGACACAATGTCGCGTTTTTTTGTGGCATAAATCGCTAAAAATGCGATAAACGGCTGACTGGCGTTGTTGATAAAAACAGCAATCAATCTATTTTAAAAAAATATTTTTTTCGGGCTTAAAAGGCATGGTTTTTTTGTAATGACACGGCAAGTCTGAGCCCATCTCACTTTTAGAAAAAGTTAAAAATAAAAAAATGTAATGACAAAATAATATTGCGACAAGGTGTGTCGTTTTATAAAAATACAAGACTTTTTTTCTGGTAAAAACTCCGCATAATGTCTGCATAAGAAATTGATATAGATATATTCCATCATTTATTTAACGGTCATCGGGGATTCGATTTAGGCAAAACTTAAATGTCCAAATTAAATCTTAGACGGAGGTTTTTATGGTCACAGCAAATTTAGCAACCCTTGTGGGCTTAAGCTTGATTGCGGCTGCGTTAATAGCTGTTTTCTTCTCACCTTATCGTCGTTTGTTAAGCTTTATGTTCGCAGGTATGTTGTTTTGGGGATTGATTGAAATTGTCCGTTTCAGTACAGAAATGGTGTTTGAATTGCCCATGACCTATAGTTATCTCACTGCGATCACGTCAGCGATGCTGATTGTGACGATGTTGTTATTGCGGGAAGACCACCGTGCAGAACGTGCTTTAGCCAAACGTCGTTGTATTGAACATACCCCCGTGTACGAAGATGAGCAACAACAATGCTCAAGCCGTTAAAGCGACGGAGCTAAAAATTCTCAAAAAGAGGTGTTCAAAACCCCTCTTTTTTTGTTGATGATTGTTATACAAAGCCTTAGTTCAAAAAACACAACTTATGTTAGGATAAGTCGTCAATTTTCCAACAATTACAATAGGCTTAAATGTCATGAAACTTTCTTCGATTCCTGTCGTAAAATTACCACTGGTCGATGTCAGCACGGATCCGCTTGATTTGTTAGTGGCGGGTTTAGCTTTGCGTATGAAACAGTTGGCGCGTACTAGCCCCAAATTTATTGAGCTGGTTCATGAACGTCAATTCCGTATTCAAATTGGGACTGATTTGGGCGTTGCACGTCAAATTATCGTCAACAATGGGCAAATTGACAGCGTCTCTGGTGCTGCTGAACCAGCCGACTTTATTTTGCAGTTTGCAGACAGTGAACAAGGGGTAAAAACCTTAATGAAAGGTGATCCGACCGCGTTCATGACAGGCATGCAAAATGGCAGCATTAAAATGGAAGGCGATTTTGGTCTTTTGGTTTGGTTTAATAAAGTCGCGAAGTTGATTCCACCTAAACTGCCAAAACCTGTGCAAGAAAAAGTAAAATTGGTTCGTTCATTTATTCGTGAAAAAACCGGTAAATAATTATTTTTTATTGAATATTTAATTCTTGTTGTGAATAATACCTCCTGTTTTTAGGGGGTATTTTTATATGGAATTATTTTTAACTACAGCTTGTTTAGCTGCTGCTTTAACAATGACGGGTTGTGCGAGTATTTTTTCTGGCTCAACACAGACATTGACGTTTAAATCTGTTCCAGATACAGCAAATATTACAATTATCAATAAATTGGGTGAAAAGATTCATACCGGTTCAACGCCTGCCACTGTAACTTTAAAACGTGGTAATGGTTACTTTAAACCAGCAGGTTATCAAGTCACCTTCTCGAAAGAAGGTTTCCAAACTAAAACGGTACAAGTCAAAGCGACAGTAAATGGTTGGTACATTGCCAATATTATTTTTGGCGGTTTAATTGGTTTTCTAATTGTCGATCCTGCAACAGGTGCGATGTACACTTTATCTCCGAGCGATATAAATACGTTATTAGATGCGACACAACTGGTTACGACAAAAAAAGAGCAGCAATCGCTCACTGTGATGTTGGTGCAAGATATTCCTGTAGATATGATGAAACGTGCTCAATACATTGCAACACTATAAAATTTAATACTTAGATTAGCCATAAAAAGCCCTCAAAATTTGAGGGCTTTTTATGGCTATAATTATGTCGTGTTATTCAACTTCTAAATTGAACGTCACAGGTCCATCATTGACCAAATGCACTTTCATGTCAGCGGCAAAAATACCGGTTTGTACCGCTTCAAATTGGCTTTGAGCATAAGCAACCAATTGTTCATATAAAGCTTTGGCTTCATTGGGTGGCATCGCTGGTCCAAAGTCAGGACGTAAGCCTTTTTGTGTTTGCGCCATTAAGGTGAATTGAGAAACCAATAATAATCCGCCACCTGCTTGAGCGACATTCCAGCCCATCTTGCCTTGTTCATCATCAAAAAAACGATATTTTAAAATCTTATCAATCAGTTTTTTGCCTTTTTCGAGATTATCTTCCTTCGCTAAACCCAGAAAGACCACAATGCCATGTTGAATTTCTCCCGTTGTTTCAGCATCCACGACAACTTTTGCTTCAAGAACTCGTTGCAATAACGCACGCATAATTTAACCAAATCAGTAATTTCAAATTTGCTGTGAATTGTAGCAAATACAGGCTTAAAGGCTGAACAAAGTCAGTCTTGATGAGTGTTGAAATAATCAGTTTATTTTCACTGAAACTGGTTTGAGGTTGCCTTGCTTAAAAAAGGCGGCTTATTTTTTAAGATAGCGTGGTGTGAATTGAAATAAGCGCATATGCGGGTTGAGCGTTTATAAATGCGATATCAATAATCCAATCACTTTTAGCATTTACGAAAACATTCGTTTTCAACTGAATAAAATATGCTTTAATGCAAGTAGTTGATAAAAACTGAAAGTTATATGTCTGCAATTATTCATTCATTATTAGATACCGACTTGTATAAATTTACCATGTTACAGGTGGTATTACATAAGTTCCCTCAAACGCATAGTGTCTATCATTTCCGTTGCCGTAATTTGGAAGATACGGTTTATCCACTGACGGATATTTTGCATGATTTGAATGAGCAGTTGGATTATTTATGTCAGCTGAAGTTTAAAGAAGATGAGCTGCTTTATCTGCGGAGTTTACGTTTTATCAAAAGCGACTTTGTTGATTATTTAGAATTATTCCAACTGAAGCGTCGTTTTATTAAAGCCAGTATTGATTCAGAAGGTCGTTTGGATATTTGGGTTGAAGGCCCGATGGTTCAAGCGATGATGTTTGAAATTTTTGTCCTTGCCATTGTCAATGAATTGTATTTCCGCCGTATTCGTAGTGATGCGGTTTTGGCAGAAGGCGAACGCCGTTTACAGGCCAAAATGGTGTTGCTGAATCAATATCAACAACAACAGCAGCCGAATGATCCACCCTTTTTAGTGTCCGACTTTGGCACCCGTCGTCGTTATAGTTATGACTGGCAAAAACATGTGATTGAAGCTTTTCATCAAGCTGCGCCTTATATTTTTCGTGGCACCAGTAACGTCCTGATCGCTAAAGAGTTGGGTTTGACCCCAATCGGCACCATGGCACATGAATTCCTGCAAGCCTTCCAAGCTTTAGATGTACGTTTACGTGATTTTCAAAAAGCCGCCTTGGAAACATGGGTGCAAGAATATCGTGGCGATTTAGGCATTGCGTTGACCGATGTGGTCGGTATGGATGCTTTCCTACGTGACTTTGATTTGTATTTTGCAAAGTTATTTGATGGTCTGCGTCATGACAGTGGCGATCCTTATGAGTGGGGCGATAAAGCCTACGCACATTATAAAAAACTGAAAGTCGATAGCAAAAGTAAGATGCTGACCTTTAGTGATGGATTGAATTTAGAAAAAGCATGGGCTTTACATCAATATTTTAAAGATCGTTTCCAAGTGAGTTTTGGTATTGGCACCAATTTAACCAATGATATGGGACAAACGCCCTTGAATATTGTGTTGAAACTGGTCGAATGTAATGGTCAGTCGGTGGCGAAAATTTCTGATAGTCCCGGCAAAACCATGACCGATAATGATACTTTCCTTGCGTATTTACGTCAGGTGTTCCAAATTACTGAAACCACATAAAGGTCGCTTTGCTATATCTGATTTTTTGCTAAATGAATGCAAAAAATCAGAATAATAGTGAAAATGACTTGTGCTAAGATCGTAACTGTTGATCTAAATAAAACTCGAAAAGTATGACTGTATCTACATTTAATTTTGCGCTGTTGATTGAAGCAGAACAACTGTTGCCACATTTGGGTCATGATAAATTACGTATTGTCGATTTAAGCCGTAGTTCTGTTTATGATCAATTGCATATTCCGCATGCGATTCATGTCAAACCTAAGCAGTTGCTGCGCCAAGAAGAGCAAGCTTCAGGTTTACTGCCAGATGTGGAGGCGCTACAAGCACTGATTGAATATCTCAATATTTCTCCAGAGCATCATGTCGTGGTCTATGACGATGAAGGTGGTGCATGGGCAGGGCGTTTAATTTGGAATCTGCATTGCTTAGGTTTTAAAAATACCAGTTTGCTCAATGGAGGCATTCATGCTTGGTTGGCTGCGGGTTATCCAACCTCGTCAGAAGTGGAAAAATTAACCCCTGTCGAAACTTTGTTTGAAATAAATCAAACGGATATTGATCAATACCGGATTGAATATCCCGAACTGCTGGATAAAGTGCAAAACAATACAATCCAAATCTGGGATTGCCGCACAGAAGATGAATACACGGGGCTGCGACTTGCAGCGCGACGCGGCGGTCACATTCCAAATGCCCGACATTTTGAGTGGAGTACTGCCCTTAACCGTGAAAATCATTTAAAATTGCATCCCTTAGAACGCACTCAACAACGCTTAGAACAATTGGGATTCAATTTAAATGAACCTGTCGTGGTGTATTGTCAGTCACATCACCGTTCAGGGTTAGCTTATATTTTGGGTCGATTACTCGGTTGGCATATTCAAGCTTATGATGGTGCGTGGAGTGAATGGGGCAACCGCCTCGATAGTCCGATTATTACCGGAGAGTTACCATCTTGAGCTTCACATCACGTTTAAAAAAACAAATTTTTATTCAAGCACAGCGTGTTGTGCCACAACATCAATTATCACGTGTGGTGGGCAAACTTGCAGCCAGTGAAAACCCAATTGTCAAAAATACGGTGATTCAGGCGTTTAAAGCTCAATATGGCATTGATATGTCCATTGCTGAACAAAGCAATGCATTGAAATATAAATCATTTAATGAATTTTTTACTCGTTCACTAAAAAATGGTGTACGCGCGATTGATGCTGATCCTAAAAGTATCGTTTCTCCAGCAGATGGTGCAATTTCACAATTGGGTAGCATTGAAGATGGCGACATTTTCCAAGCTAAAGGTCAAACTTTTTCGGTAGAAAAATTAATTGCTGATCCACAATTGGCTGAACCATTTAAAAATGGTCAGTTTGCAACAGTGTATTTATCCCCTAAAGATTACCACCGTGTGCATATGCCTGTTGCAGGCACGTTAACTGAAACGCTGTATGTGCCGGGTGAATTATTTTCGGTCAATCAAACCACTGCGGAAAATATTCCGGGTTTATTTGCGCGCAATGAACGCATGGTGTGTTTGTTTGATACGGAATTGGGTCGTATGGCCGTGGTTTTAGTCGGTGCCATGATTGTGGCTGGTATTGAAACTGTCGCGACAGGCAAGGTCAAACCTACCGGGCGTTTGGAACTCAATCAGCATGACTTATTCCTTGAAAAAGGTGCAGAATTGGGGCGTTTCTATTTAGGTTCGACCGCAGTCATTTTATTTGAACAAGATAAAATGGCATGGGATGCCGCATTTAAAGCCAATTCAACGGTGGTGATGGGTGAAGCTTTAGGCCATACGGTTTAAATGCTTTTAGTCTCCCTTTTTTAAAGGTGAGCATCCTCGAAATATATTTCGAGTGCGCAAGGGAGGGATTTTACCTCTTGAATTATATAAATCCCCCTCATTCCCCCTTTTTTCAAAGGGGGAGGTCCTTCTCTTAAATGAGGAAGAGTCGGGCAAGGTCAAAAAAAGCGCCATTAGGCGCTTTTTCATATCTGGGGTTTAGCGTTTCACTACAATCGAATCAATACCACTGCGTTGTAATGTTTGCTGGGCCATGATTGCAGCTTCAGGTGAATCATAAGGACCCGACATAACACGATACCAAGTTTGACCATTTTCCACTGATTTAACCACATCGGCAGACAGACCATTTAAAATAATTTCAGCGCGTCGAGCATCAGCACTATCTGGGTCCGAATAGCTCCGGACTTGAAGGATATAACTGGGCTGATGTGCAACGGGTGCTTCTGATGCTTCAAGACTTGGTTCTGTGACTGGGGTATTGATCGCAGGTTCTGCTTCTGGTGCTTCAACAATGACGACAGTACTTGAATTTTTACTTTCAGGCACCGCTTGTTCAGGAATAGGCGTGACTTGCTGTTGAGGCAATAAATCGTAGAAACGATAGTCTTTATTGGTGTCTTCTTGGTAATGTTCAGAATTAATTTGATTTTTGGGTTTAACAGGTTCCCACGGTTTCCACAGCATTAAAGCGACTGCAAAACTCAACACGATTAAAATGACCACAAGCGTCCCGAGCCATGTCGGAATCAATGGCTTTTTGGGCTTATTTGGTCGCTCTGATACACCGCGCTGCGTTTTTCCAAACACTTGTGAACCTCATTATTCTAATATTCAATTGGTTGTGCTTTAAGCATGGCTCACATGAGGAGCCATACCCAGTATTATTTCACATACGGACGCAGACAATAGTCGTCACTTAGCGAGCATAGCAAAGTTGCCATGCTCACTCGGAGGTTGTCCTTGTCTTGCAGCAATGTAAAATATTACATGCTCTCAGGAGCGGATACACCTAATAATTCTAAACCATTACGTAGCACTTGTTGTACGTTTACTGAAAGCAATAAACGTGCTTGCGTAAGTTCAGCATCATCATTGAGTACTTTATGCTCATTATACCAACCGTGGAATAATGCAGCCAATTCTTTCAGATAATTACCGACTTGATGTGGTTCATAGCTATTTGCTGCGCGAATCACAATTTCAGGATAAGCGGCAAGTTTGGCTAAAATTTCCGTTTCAGCATCAAGATCAAGTTTTGCTGCAAATTGACGTGCATTCACGGCATCAAAATTCACATCAGTCGCGGCTGCTTTTTCGAGCATACGGCAAATACGTGCATGGGCATATTGAATGTAATACACCGCATTGTCTTTACTTTGTGAAACAGCAAGGTCAAGGTCAAAGTCAATGTGCTGTTCAGATTTACGCATCACGTAATAGAAACGTGCGGCATCATTGCCGACTTCTTTACGTAGGTCACGTAACGTCACAAACTGACCTGAACGTGATGACATTTGTACCATCACACCGCTACGCCATAGGCTGACAAATTGCACCAGAAGTACCGTCAATTTTTTCGAGTCATAACCAAGCGCATCAATGGCTGCTTTGACACGGGCAATATAGCCATGGTGGTCAGAACCCCAAATATCGACAATATCGGTATAACCACGTTGTAATTTATTTAAGTGGTAGGCAATGTCCGATGCAAAGTAGGTGGTTTGACCATTACGACGTTTCACAACACGGTCTTTTTCATCGCCAAATTCAGTCGATTTAAACCAGATGTTGCCATCTTGTTCATATAAGAAACCACGTTGATCCAGCATTTGCAGTGCTTCATCAATTTTTTCAGTCAAGCTGGCTTCACTGAACCATTGGTTGAAAGTCACCCCGAATTCGCCAAGGTCATCTTTAATGTCATCAAGAATGGCTTTTAACGCCGCTTGATGGAAAACACGGTAGCCCTCGCCAATCAAACGTTGTGAATTATAGATTAAGCCATCGATGTGTTTTTCTTTGTCACCTGAAAGCACCACTTTATTGCCATCGCTATCTGGCTCAGCCGCATATTGCACATCTTCTGGCACATCTTGATAGACTTCAGCCACAGGGCGCACGTATGCGTCAGCATCTTGGTCGATAATGCTTTGCGCAATTTCTTTAACGTAGTCACCTTGATAGGCATTTTTTGGGAAAACCAATTCCTGACCGGTTAACTCAAGGTAACGTAAATATGTCGACGTTGCGAGGATGTCCATTTGACGACCTGCATCATTGACGTAGTATTCACGGTCAACCGTTGCACCCGTTGCTTCAAGTAGATTGGCAACCGTCATACCATAGGCGGCACCACGACCATGACCGACATGGAGGCTTGATGTCGGGTTAGCAGAAACGAATTCGACTTGAACACGTTTGGCTGCATTTGCACTGGTGCGACCGAATTGATCTTGTTGTGCTTGAACCAGATCCAGTACAGCAAAGCGTTGGTCGGCATTTAAAAAGAAATTAATAAAGCCGGGGCCTGCGATTTCTGCTTTGCTGATATCGGCAACTTCGGGAAGATGTGCGAGGATTTTTTCCGCGAGATCACGAGGCTTCATACCCGCAGCTTTAGAACCAATCATTGCAATATTTGACGCGAAGTCACCGTGGCTTCGGTCTTTGGTTCGCGTTAAGTTACCACTGTTATTAAAGTCGGATGGGAGTACACCTTCAGCTTGAAGAGATTGCACTGCATGTTCGAGAGCTGCTTGGATTGCCGTATTCATAATCAGTCGAAAAATAAATGTCGCGGAAAAACAATGAATATAGCAAATTTTGCCGTCTTTAGGTAAACCCATTTGTATTGAATAAAACTTACCCGACAGTCTAGCGAAAGAGGAAGGGCATAAAATCAGGAAAATACTCAAAAAAGCCTGATTTATGGCATATTAGAGGACGTCAAAAAAATTCGAGTCGAGCATATGCAATCTAAACGACCTATGATTATCGGCAATATTCCTAAGCTGCCTGCAAAATGGGCCACGGTGGTGATGCCGTTTATGTTGTCTTGTCTGATGAGTGGCATTATTTCTTTTATTAATATGCTGCGCAATTTGGGTTGGATCGACGGTTTTATCAGTTTGTGGTTGCACAACTGGATGATTTCGTGGGCTTTTGCTTTTCCCATAGTGCTGATCCTTTTACCTTTTGTGCGTAAACTGACCAGTAAACTGGTGGATATGCCTCCTCCGAATGAACCGAAATAAAACAATTCTCAGTGTGCAGCTTGCCTGTTGTTAGAAGATGATTTTTTCTCTTAGAGCTATTTTTACAGCACTAAATCAACCAAAGCACGAATAATTCCAAGCACCAAACCAATAAATGCACCGACCACCACGCCATTGACGCGGATCATATGCAGATCACCACCGACTTCATTTTCAATTTTGTCGATCATTTCGCGTGAATCCCATTCATGAATGCGCTCGCTAATAAAGCGAATGACTTTTTCACTGTATTGGTCACTTAAATTGATGGCAATGCCACTCATTTTTTCATTGAGCAGATCACGTACGGCTTGATTGGACATAATATTTTCACCGACTTGTTGAATGGCGACCCGTAGATTTTCTGCAATGCCTGAGTCGGCTTTGAGTAAATCCGCTTTAATCGCATCACATAAAATCACCACCGCACCGCTAATAAAATTCAGCACTTGTGGACTATCAAGTAAGGCATCTTTGCTGCTATTTAAACGATGACTGGCGCTACTTTCATCATCTGCCAGTTCGAGCATGAGCTGATGCCCAATTTCTTCAATCTGTTGTCGCCACGGATGTTCTGGGTCGGCCAGCATGGATTCAACCCGTTCGATCAATGAATCAATGGTACGTTGTTGTACATCAATGCCAATCCAACTGGCACCTTTAGCCAGTTTTAACACCCCCAGTTCTTTGAATAACCTATGGGTCAGTTCACGGGTTTCTTCTGGATGTGAAAGCATCCATTCATGCGCCAAGTCGAGTCCGTGTTGTAATACATCTTGATGGAAATCATTTTCTAAAACGGCACGCAGCATTTCACTGGCGAGGGTGTTGATTTGGGTGTTACGCACCCATTGCACGCTATTGTTTTGAATGAAACGCCCAATTTGTTCTTGTCCAACAAATTCAAAAATCTTGGGTACGGTTTGCTGAATGACTTGCGTCACTTGACGGTTATTTTCAGCTTTAGCCAGCCATTGCCCCACAGCAAGGCTAATGTCAGTACGGTGTAGACTTCTTTCGACCACTTGTGGCGATAAAAAGTTTTCTTGCACAAAGCGTCCCATCGATTCTGCAATACGGGCTTTATTGCGTGGAATAATTTCAGTGTGATCAAGTAAAAATTTAGGAATCGGCATTTTGCCAAACGGGTTGCGGAACAACACGGTAATGGCGTACCAATCTGCTAAACCACCCACGACCCCTGCTTCAGCAGCGAGCATTAAAATGTGAATCAGCCACACATATTCAGGAAGGAGCTTGGCAACCACCATCAGGATTAACCATGTGACAATCGCCATGATTAAGGCAATGGTGGCAAGGCGTTTACTGCGTTGCAAACTTGGGGTGGTTTCTGCTTCCGCTGTGCTCATGCAAGCTTCCTGTTGATGTGTAACATCAGGTTATTTTGTTGTGGTCGGCATTTGCGGTGCTAAGACTTGCCCCGTTGGGCTGAGTCCATATTTTTGACCCAGAGACTGTAAAATTAAACTGGCATCAAAAGCATCGTTCGGTGCTTTTTTCTGATCTTTATAGCATTCAATGGTATAGGAAACTTGCACGGGGTCAATCGTGACCACTTGTGGCATGTCATAAAATGGGTCAGGCCAGAAACCTGGGTAACGACGATAATAACCGTATGGCGCGTACATTGGGGTTGGATAGACCACCGCTTTGCGGGGTGGTTGGTTGATATTGCTCGGATCATTCAGCACTTTAAAATAGCGAAATCCGTTTTGTAGTGTGGTTTGCGCGGCTTTAACCAAGGTAATTTCTTCCGCTGTACCAAAACTCATATTGGGACGGGCCTGAAAACTGATGCGATAGGATTGGGCATTCAAAGGTGTGTTACTGAATTGACCGAGTTGGTCAAAAGTCAGGGGTTTTGAAGGCGTCATGGCACAGCCAGAGAGGGCAATGGCGAGTCCCATGCTCAGACCGATAAAGTTATTCTTCATGTTAAACCTCCATACTGATTTACTGTGCAAGGGAGGGGGCACAATAAATACTTAAAAACGACTATTGGGTTGCGTTAAAAATTCGAGTTCTTCTGCGGTCGAGGTACGCGCCAAAATTTGGTTACGATGCGGATAGCGCCCGAAACGATCAATAATGACTTTATGCTTTTTTTCATAATCGAGACCTATAGGCTGGCCTAATTGTTGAAACAATTTTAACCCAAATTCGTGGATCAATTTCGATTCACTGTGCATAAAGGGCATATATAAAAAAGCACGTTGTTCTGGATTTAAGTGCTGATCTACACCTAGGTCAATGGCTTGTTGGGCCAGTGCCAAGGCTAAAGCATCTTGGGCAAAGGCGTGTGCCTGATCACGAAACAAATTACGCGAAAATTGATCCAGTATGATTACTTCAGCTAAGCGACCTTCAGCGCTTTTACGCCAAGACCAGAGTTCGGCTTGTGCAGCTTGATGATGTATGTCCTGAAACTTTTGATGAATTAATCCATCAAAATCATCATTTTTTGCAAACCAGTAGGCTTGAGTGTCTGGATGAAACCAAAAGTCCAAAATATCTGAATAATTCATAATATTTACAATTCTTTAGCACTTATTATGCAATACAATCACAAAATTTAGATGTCTTGTAGAGTAACTTTGTGATAAAAATTTGCCAGAAATATAGTTGACGGTTTACTTGAAAAATATATAGCAGATCATGTGACAGTCCCAAATCACGTTATACTGCTATAAACTAATGATTTTATTTTAGTAGTTATCTTCCGATAAGCGAGATTGTAATGAGTCAACCCGAATCGACCTCTCACGTTGTATTGCCAACTTGGGTGGATTCTTCGCTGTTTAAAGGCATGTTGCGCGGTATTGAGCGTGAAAGCCTGCGTATGCAAAGTAATGGTTTTTTATCGCAAGCATTGCATCCAAAAACACTCGGGTCGGCTTTAACACATCCGCACATTACCACGGACTATTCTGAAGCCTTGATGGAGTTTATTACCCCTCCACAAGACAGCATTAAAAAAGCATTACATTATTTAGCCGATATTCATGCGATTGCACATCGTCATTTAGAAAATGGTGAAAAGCTCTGGCCGTTGTCGATGCCGTGTATGCTGGATGATGAGGAAGAAAACATTCGTTTAGCTCAATATGGAACGTCGAATGTTGGTCGCTTTAAGACCTTGTATCGTCATGGTTTAGGCGTGCGTTATGGTCGTCGCATGCAGACTATTTCAGGGGTGCATTATAATTTATCTTTCCCTGATCAAGTCTTTGAAGCACTGCAACAGCATGAGAGCGATGAGGCTTTAAAAAGTTTGAGCTTACAGGATTATCGTAGTCATCGTTATTTTGCTTTAATTCGTAATTTTATTCGTTTAACTCCATTGGTGATGTTCTTGGTTGGCGCAAGTCCTTCGGTATGTCAGTGTTTTATGACTGGGCGCGAGCATCACTTATTGCCTTTACTCAAAGGCACATTGTTTTTGCCTTATGCCACAGCATTACGCATGGGCAATTTTGGCTATCAAAATTCAGCGCAGAAACAGTTGGGTATTCACTACAATACCATGTCGGGTTATTTAGAAGGTTTACAGAAAGCGGTCAAAACGCCTTATGCACCGTTTAGTCATTTAGGTTTAACCGATGAACAGGGTGAGCCGATTCAAATTAATGATCATGTGCTACAAATTGAAAATGAATACTATAGTTTAGTGCGTCCGAAACAAGTGCCTAAAGCGGGTGAAACACCATCGCAAGCGCTTGAAAATCGTGGCATTGGTTATGTTGAATTACGTGCCGTGGATGTCAATCCATACAGTTCAATTGGCATCGATGAAAATACCGCGGCATTTTTGGAAGTGTTAGCACTGCATTGTTTATTGCAAGATAGCCCCGATTTATTAGACAAAGAACAATTGCAGATTGAGCGTAATCAAGCGGAAGTGGTCAATCGTGGTCGTGCACCCAATGCATCTATTATAGATGCGACAGGTGAACATCCGATTGAAGCATGGAGCCGCATGCAAGTCATCACCATGCAACCTTTGGCTGATTTACTGGACGCAACCTATAGCACAAATCTGTATTCAGCTGCCTTAGCGTTGATGCTTAAACGTATTGATGAAGTAGATGAAACGCTGTCTGCACAAGTGATTGCCGATACGTTAGAAAATGGCGGTACATGGGGCTTTGGTAGTTTGATGGCACAACAACATGCCATGAGCTATGAGCAACATCCATTAAGCCCAGATACATTGTCATATTTTGATGATTTAGCTGTGCAGTCATTGCAACAACAACAGCAACTTGAACAAGATAGCAGCCTCAGTTTTGAGCAATATCTTGCTGATTATCGATAAAAATTAAGAGGATTTGCCATGCAATGGCGTTATCGCTTCGTAAGTGGTTTTTTATTTTTAGCCAGCGTGATTGGTATGGCTTTTGCGTTGTATTTAGAACATGTACAAGGTCTTGAGCCTTGTCCACTCTGTGTCTTTCAGCGCATTGGATTAATTGGTTTAGGGCTTATTTCTTTGCTGGCCTTTATTCATAACCCAAGTTCAAATGCTGGAAAACGCGTTTATGCCTTTTTGGGAACGCTGTCTATTCTTTGGTCGGCAGGTGTGGCCGCACGTCATGTTTGGCTGCAAAACTTGCCACCTGATCAAGTGCCGAGCTGCGGTCCGGGCTTAGATTATTGGCTCAATACCTTGCCATTAAAATCGGTTTTCCAACAGGTTTTAACCGGTTCTGGTGAATGTGCAGTGGTTGATTGGACCTTTTTAGGGCAATCTTTACCTGTCTGGTCATTCTTATTTTTTGCCGTATTAGTGTTGGTGAGTGTGTGGCAATTATTGCGTAACTATGCTTTGACTACGCCTAAAGCAGTGAAGAAGAAATAAAAATTGTCAGCCAAAAAAGCCACCAAAAGGTGGCTTTTTTATGATTCATTTAAGTTGGCGCACTGTTGGATAAATCTGTTAACTGCATCCTATACTCATGAACCTGTTCTTTGATTGGTGCATCAGGAGGCGGATAAAACCATCTCACAATCTGTTCAGCCACATTGGAATGATAGTGAATTTCAAAGTGATGGATGCCATAGAAAATGGCTTTATTTGATTCAGGCAGCTTCAATTGAAAACGTGGATTAGGGTGTTCTCCTAACGCACTTTTAACACTGACTAAATAATCACCTAATAGGTCGAAGTGCCGGTTTTTCCTATTTTCATAGACAACAGAGCCTGCAACCAAAAAGGTGTTGATATGCGAAGGTAGGGGAGCAGGTTTGCGATTGTCATCCATGCCACCAATGCGGGCAGTATTATGTTCCCAATCATCATCACGCACGCTGCCATAACGTAAATCTAGAATGCCATTGCTGCGAATATTCACAATATGTCGGACGATTTTTACAAACGGGAAGTGCCCCAGTCGATCCTGTAAAATAAAACCAAAACGTTCTAAAACAGCACCATGATGCGGTGAACCTAAGCAGACTAGATTTTCAGTTAAGTGCATCCATTGATGCATATTTTGTTTGCCATAAAATAAGGCGCTGCGTAACACTAAGCCCCCCATGCTATGTCCAATCAAATCAATACTGGTAATCAGAGGGTTACGCTGAATCAAATCTTCTAACGTGTTGGCAAGGCTGCGACCATTGGCAGAAATACGGCGTCCAGTATTGTAGTTTAAGTACAGCATGGTGTTATGGTCACGTTGAGCCAATAATTTTTCACCAATGCCCCCGTATCGACGGTTTGACCATTCCAAATGGTTCATGCATAAGCCATGGGTAAAAATAACGACACGCCCTGAAAGATCACCTTTTTGCAGTTCAGCATAGTGGTCGTAGATCACCATCGGAAGCGCAAGCGGGTTTTGATATTTTAATAAATAATCACCCAGCACCCCGTTTAAAGCCCCCACTAAAAAATGCAGTGCAGGGGTCAGTGGTTTTTCATGTAATTTTGGATATTTTTCAATAATTTGACGTAAACTTGGTGCAAGTAAATAATGACCATAATTGAGTAAGGTGTCGTAGGCAAACTGGTACAATTTGTCAATATAGGGAATGTTTTGTATTTTTTTCGAGCGTTGTTCGCTCATCCCAAATAAGCTAATCAAAATTTCACGTTGAATCTCTTGTATAAGGTCTTGCACCACATCCCCTAAACGAGTCGTCACCAATTGAGCAAGCCCCTCTAATACATCGGCTTGGCTTGGTGGTGTACGATCCCATTTACAATAGGTTTCATGCAATGGTGTTAAACTTGGCATTTTATCCTATCCCTTTTATAGCACTACATCTGAGGCACTTTATTTTTTTTAAGCTCACGCTATCAATTCGTTGCTTTTAATTTAATATGATTCATCTCGAATAGCTTTTACAATAACGAGGATGTGCGTTAAGTTTTCACTTTTTTGTCTGACAATTGCTGTTATATACACATTAAAATAAAGTTGCGCTAGGCATCTTATTTTTTATAACTTAAATTAAACCGATTAATATGTCATAAAAAGCAATGAATATCATCTATTTGCATGGATTTCAAAGTAGTCCTTTATCAATCAAAGGGCAATACATTCAGGCATTTTGTCAAAATCAGCATCATGTTCATTTGCCTGATTTAAATATGCCACCAGAACAGGTGTTAGCATACGTTTCAGAGATGATTGCATGTTTAGATCAAGTGGTCTTAATTGGCAGTAGTCTTGGCGGTTTTTATGCGACACAATTGGTCGCAAAACATGCTGTGCCTGCTGTTTTAATTAATCCGGCTATGCGACCATGGCAATTATTTCATGATTTATTTGGCAGTGAGCTGCCCTATGTGGTGAATGCCCAATGGACTTTGGATCAGACACAACTTGATCAACTCGAACAGATGGCTGTGCCATTTGTGCAAGATGCAGACAAAATTTTAGTGTTACTGCAACAAGATGACGAAGTTTTAGATTATCGTGAAGCACAGCGTTATTATAGCAATGCTGCGCATCAGTCGATGATCATGACTGAAGCGAATGGCAATCATGCGATGGATAATTTCGCAGACAAAATACCGATGGCATTACAGTTTTTATCGGATTGTATAAAATAAGGAAACAGTACAACGTGTCTCAATATACGGCTCAATCACTTGAAGTTTTATCTGGTTTAGATCCGGTACGTCGTCGTCCCGGCATGTATACCGATACCACTCGTCCAAACCATTTGGCACAAGAAGTAATTGATAATGCAGTGGATGAGGCACTTGCAGGACATGCCAATAAAATTACCGTGACGGTGTATAAAGATGGTTCTTTGGCGGTAGAAGATAATGGTCGTGGCATGCCCGTCGATATCCATCCGGAATATGGCCAAAGTGGGATTGAAATTATCCTGACCAAGCTTCATGCCGGCGGGAAATTCAGCACCGATAACTACCAATTTTCTGGTGGTTTGCATGGAGTGGGAATTTCCGTGGTCAATGCACTGTCCAATCGAGTCGAAGTTGCTGTACAGCGGCATGGTAATCTTTACCAAATGGCCTTTGAGCATGGTGAACCTGTCTCACCACTTGAAGTGCTGGAAGGTAAAGCACCGAAACGCGCTTCAGGAACCACTGTTCATTTCTGGCCAGATGCCAAATATTTTGATTCACCCAAATTTTCCTTAAAAGCGCTAAAACATAATTTAAAAGCCAAAGCCGTGTTAGCCGCAGGCTTACAAATTATTTATTTCGATCAAATTAATCACGAAAAAATTGAATGGCAATTTGAAAATGGCCTAGTTGATTACTTGATGGATGAATTGCAGGATCGCGACATTATTCCATGTCCAGCTTTTGTCGCGACTGGAGAAGCAGAACGTGCCAGTGCTGAATTTGCCATTTGCTGGAATGCTGAAGGTGGCGAGCAAGTTCAAGAAAGCTATGTCAATTTAATTCCCACCGCCCAAGGGGGTACGCATGTCAATGGTTTGCGTTCAGGTGTGACCGATGCGATGCGTGAATTTTGTGAACTGCGTAATTTGCTACCGCGTAATTTAAAATTGTCTGCGGAAGATGTTTGGGACGGGGTAAATTATATTCTGTCATTAAAATTCCAAGAGCCGCAATTTTCGGGGCAAACCAAAGAACGTCTTTCCAGTCGTGAAGCATCGGGTATTGTATTGAATATTGCCAAAGATGCTTTTGCACTATGGTTGAATCAAAACTCTGATATTGCGATGCAGCTTGCTGAATTGATGATTGCGAAAGCGGGTCGTCGTTTAAAAGCCGCAAAAAAAGTAGAGCGTAAAAAGATCGTGGCAGGACCTACGTTACCGGGCAAATTATCCGATTGCGTTGGTCATACTTTGGAAGAATCTGAACTGTTTATTGTGGAAGGGGATTCTGCCGGTGGTTCAGCCAAACAAGCACGTGACAAAAACTTTCAGGCGATTATGCCGATTCGCGGTAAAATTTTAAATACATGGGAAGTCTCTTCCGATGAAGTTCTCGCCTCGCAGGAAGTACATAATATTGCGATTGCCATTGGTGTAGATCCGGGCAGTGATGATCTTTCAGAATTGCGCTACGGTAAAATTTGTATTCTTGCCGATGCTGACTCGGATGGTTTACATATTGCGACCTTATTGTGCGCCTTGTTTGTCAAACATTTTCCGACCTTGGTGGAAGCTGGGCATTTATATGTGGCCATGCCGCCTTTGTTCCGTATAGATGACGGCAAAGATGTGCATTACGCTTTAGATGAGGCTGAATTAGAAGTAACGCTGAAGAAAGCCAAGACCAAGTCGCCGCAAATCACCCGCTTTAAAGGTTTGGGTGAAATGAATGCCAGTCAGCTTCGTGAAACCACTTTAGATCCAGACACGCGTCGTCTGGTGCAGCTCGATTTAGACGATGCGCATTTTACTTCGGGTTTACTGGATAAGTTGTTGGCAAAAAAACGCGCAGCTGACCGTAAACATTGGTTGGAACAAAAAGGCAATTTAGCCGATTTGGTTGTTTAACTCTGTTTAGCCCCGAAAGGGGCTTTTTTATTTAAATCCTCAATTAAACAGGCAAGCAAACTTTCCAATACCGTGCAAATTTTTTTGTATTCTTAATCAAGGATGCGTTGCATCAAAACTAAATCACGCCATTGCCCAAATTTTTTCCCGACTTGTGGCATATAACCAGTTTGAATAAAGCCTAGCTTTTCATGCAACACTATCGAGGCTTTATTTTCATGATCAATCGCAGCCACCATGACATGGATATTATGCTGCTGAGCATGATCAATCAGTTTGAGCATTAAGGCTTTGCCTAAACCTTGACGGCTAAAGTCTGGATGAATAAAGACAGAATGTTCAACGGTCTGTTTAAAACCGTGAATTTGACGGAAAGCGGAATAATCAGCGTAACCAGCAATTTTTTTCGATGCACGATGTTCAGCGACAAAGAGTGGAAATTGTTGTGCCATCAAGCTGCTAAACCATGTTTCAAAATCAGCGCTAGACTTTGTCGTATTATTCCAATTCGCAGTTCCATCTAAAATTTCAGCATTATAAATAGCCAAAATCTGTTCTAGATCTGATATTTGAGCGGGACGAAGGAGAAAGTCCATGACATATGCCGAATCAATAAAGACTGTATTGTAGAAATAATCCTATTTTAGGGCAATAAAAAAGCAAGACCGAAGCCTTGCTTTTTGACATCAACAATACAGATTAGAAATGGTATTTAACCAATGCACTGACATTGTTTTCATCTTTGTCTTTTAGACCGAATTTGTTATTCCAAACTGAATGTTCGATACCAAGGTATAAACGCGTCTCTGGAGAAATGTGTTTACCTACATTCCATTTCCACTGTGTGGTCCAGTTAAGCTCGCTTGCATGATCATTTTTTTCAGCTGTAGACCAGTCAAGGAAACCATCTACAAGGAAATCTTCAGCGCCCAATTTAAATGGTACGCCATAAGTCAGCGTCATTTGATAGTCATCTTTAATTTTTTCGTTGTTAGCACGGTAGAAATTTACACTCGCATATTGGAAATATGGGATATCAAGATCGAAACCAACACCATAAAGGAAGTTGTCGAAGTTGTTGCCATCTTCACTATTACCTTCCCAAGTCGTAGACACTAACACGTCTTTTACTGGACCAAACGCAAGTTTTTGACCAGTCACTTCGCCCAAGCTTAAACGAGGTGATAATTCAAAATAAGTTGATTTATGATCATTATCACCGCGCATACGGTCAGCAAAGAAGAATACATCTGCATATTTAACTTTTGCTGCATATTCAACAGTTAAAGTCGTTTCTTTCTCATCTACAACTTCATAGTTTTCACCATAAAGCCCCGTTAGACTAAAATCTTGCCAGATTGGTGCAGCTTGAGTGAGTGCAGCAGTTGAAGCCAGTGCACATGTAGCAAAAATTTGTGTAAGTTTCATTAAAAAATATCTCCCCCGAGAAGCAAGCAAAGCATACAGATTCTTAAGCAAAAATAAAGCCAAAATTGATCAATGACCTAAAAATAATATCTTTTCTAAAACATTCGAGGGTGAAAATGGCAGTACAGCTTGAATACTTAAAAACACGTGCGGATAAAACCGATAAAACGAGGTACAGCAGCGTTTTAAGCGAAAAAAAATAATATGAGATTTATCAAATAACTTAAGCAATAAAGTTGAATCACATATTTGCTATAAGGAATTGCAAAAAATATCAAAATACTACTTGCATATGCTTCGCTTAGCCCCTTATATTCAAGGCATAAGGACACGATTCTGCAGACTCAAAAGTGTTCATCGTTCAATGTGGAGGAATTCGTTCCAAACTAAGTTGAAGATGCTCAGCGCTGTTTTTGACAGCAAAGTTAAACGTGCCAAGATAAGAAGTTTTGCACAAAAAAGATTCGAATAAAGAGGATGATATTATATGAACATTGAAATCCGTACTGATAAAAACATTCAAAATAGTGAACGTTTAATTACTTATGTTCGTGCAGAACTGAATGCAGAATTCCAGCGACACAGTGAACGTATTACCCATTTTTCCGTCCATTTAAGTGATGAAAATGGTCCCAAAGGTGGGGATGATGATATCAACTGTATGATTGAAGCACGCCCAGCAGGATTGAAACCTGTGGTTGTCAATCATCGCGGTCATAATATCGATACAGCGATTCATGGTGCGATCGATCGTTTAAAACGAAGTCTTGAACATCTCTTTGAAAAGAAAGAGAACCCACGTGGTGGAGCACTTGAATTTGCCGAAACCAGTGATGTGAATGGTACAGATGATCTCGATGATGACTAAGCCAAATTTTGCTTAAATTAGACAGAAAAAAAAGCTCTTCGGAGCTTTTTTTATGTGCCGATGTTATGCAAGCCAAATGAAGAATAAATATACTTGTTATACATTTACCCAAAACAAAGCAACTTTTATTCGGCATAATAGTTTAAAACTGATTTAAAGAGAACTTTCTCCATGTTAACAGCGCAACAACAAGTCTTTGTGCAAGCGATAGAAGAACTAGACCTTGCTCAAGTGCAAAGCCTTTTAGCAGACGGTCTGGATCCTAATTTTATTGATCTTGAAAAAGGTCCTGCTATTTCTGTTTGGTCAGATGGTTTGTTTCAATGGTGGGAACAAATTTGTGAAGCACATGAAGCGGGTACGCCGTTATCTGAGCAAGAAAAACAACAAAATTTGGCTCCGCATATTGAAATTTTAGATGCACTGATTCAAGCCAAAGTAAATCTACATTTATGGGATGCAGAAGAACTGTATGGTCCATTATGGGATGCTGCAAGTTCAGCGTGTGTTCCTGCGGTGCAACGCTTATTAGCAGAAAAGGTTGATCCAAATAGCAAAGATGAAGAAGGTCTTACTATTTTGTCTTCAATCAGTGATTTATTCTTTGATTGTGATTTTGATGAAATTAACTGGTCAGAAGCATTGGCTGAAGAAAAACAAACTTTAGAGTTGCTTCGTAGCCACGGGGCTAAAATGAGCAAAGAACTCATATAAAAGAACCAACATCAGAGTGAGATAAAAATGTCAGCAGTAAAAACAGCAGGTTTTATTTTTGGCGCAGCTTTCAGCATGAATGCGATGGCTGCCGATTTTTCCTTTGACCGCCCTGGCGCAGGTATGGGGACAGGCATTACGCCAGTCGGGAAGCTGGCATGGGAACAAGCTTTACCCAGCGCCAATTATAACGAAACGATGGTGAATGGTGAAAAGCAAAAAACCGTCACTTTAAATGGTGATATGTTATTTCGTACCGGTTTGGCCAAAGACCTAGAGTTACAATTGGGATGGCAAGGACCGGCATGGACCAAAGTGAAACGTGCAGGTCAGTCCGTTGAAGAAGATGGTTTGGGCGATGTCAGTATTGGCGTGAAAAAAGCCATTAATTTAGATGATGACAAACTCTCGATGGCTGTTGCAGCAGAAGCGATTTTAGCGACGGGCAATGATGGCTTTACGAATCATGATGATATTTATAGCGTCAGTTCTGTTGTTGCCTATGATTTTAGCGATTTAATTTCGACGTCTATTACCATGCGGTACGAAGTACAAAACAGTAATTGGGCTGTAACGGCCGTACCGACGATTGAATATAAAATTGCTGATAAATGGTCAGGTTTCTCTGAATTAGTTTATCGTAAAGTCGAAAGTGAGCCTTATCAATATGCATTGGGTTCAGGTGTTATTTATGCTTTGAATACACGTATGCAATTAGATGCAAGTGTTGGTGTGGACTTGAATGGTAAAGATAAAAGCTATCAATCAGGTTTGGGTGTATCCTTCTTATTTTAATTAAAAATATAAAACCATATGAAAAAGCATCTTCAAGATCTTGAGTTCTTGGGCAAGTCTGCAATCAGTGGATTGATTTGTAGTGTCATTTTCTTATTTTCAATGACTTTACAGGCGCAGGATCAATTACTTTCCGCAGAAGATGCTTTCTCTTTTACGGTTGAATCGAATCGTGAGCATGAAGCACAACTGAGTTGGCACATGCCCGAGCGTTATTATTTATATCAGCACAAATTTGAAGTCCAACAAGGCACACAAAAACTGGCTTTAAAGTTACCGCCCGCAACGGATTTGTATGATGAAAATTATGGACATACGCAAGTTTATTTTCAGAATGTGCAATTTAATATCGCAACCGAAGCATCAAAAACCTATCAGGTGACTTGGCAGGGCTGCGCCCAAGACCGTATTTGTTATCCACCACAAACCATTGAGTTTCAGACCGATGTTGATGGTTTAGTGCTGCTGCAAAATCAGGCCAAATCAAATCAACGTTTATTCGATCTGGCCCAAACAGCCAATAGCAATACAAGTGCTCAGCCGACTTTCACCGCTGAAAATCATCCTTCACGCAGTACTGCTCAACCTGTGGACATGGATACTGCTCAAGATCAAATGTGGTCAGAAGAATTGGCAGAAAGCTCTTTGGTTTATGGCTTATTGTTGTTTTTTGGCTTAGGCATATTATTGGCCTTTACGCCGTGTTCATTGCCGATGTTACCTATTTTGACCTCCCTTATTGTACGGGACAGTAAAGGCTTAAAAGCATGGATGATTGCTTTGGTCTTTGTCTGTAGCATGGCGATGGTGTATGCCATTTTGGGCTTAATTGCCTCTTCAGCTGGACTGAATTTTCAGCGCTGGTTACAACAGCCTTCAACGCTGATTGCCTTTAGTGCGCTATTTGTGCTATTTGCCTTAAATTTATTTGGTCTGTTTGAAATTAAATTACCACATGCTTTAGTGAACCGTTTAGATCGGGCGCACTCACTACAAAAAGGCGGCAGTTTAGTGGGGGCTGCGGTGATGGGGATGATTTCGGCGCTATTGGTCGGACCCTGTATGACTGCACCATTGGCAGGGGCATTATTATTTATTTCTCAGACGCAAAGTCAGTGGCAGGGTGCACTATTACTGTTCACACTGGGTTTTGGTATGGGCACGCCATTACTGTTAGCAAGTGTTTTGGGGGCAAAAGCGCTGCCTAAAGCAGGACTGTGGATGCACCAAATTAAGGTATTTTTTGCCTTTATTATGTTGGCTTTAGCGCTGTATTTTATTCGTCCTTTAATGTCTGAAGCATGGATGCAATGGCTCAGTCTGGCTTTGGGATTAAGCTTTATTGTTTATGTGCTTGCTCGCTTAATTACACAGAAAACCCAGTTTAGATGGTTGTATATTCTGGCTTTGCTGATGGTGATTCCTTATTTGGCATATAGTCAATATCAACAAAGTCAGCGCTTTTTTATTCAACCAAGCAGTACTCAAGCAACATGGCATATCGCGAAAACAGCCGCCGAATTTCAGGCCTTATTGACCAAGGCACCAGCCGATCAAGCCATCATTATTGATGTCTACGCAGATTGGTGTGTGGCCTGTCAGCCAATTGAACATCGTGTTTTAAAATCAGCCCAAGTTCAGCAGGCGATAGCACCTTATTTTTTAATTAAACTGGATTTGAGTGCCTATGATGCAACACATCAGGCTTTGCTGAATCAATGGGATATTTTAGGTCCGCCAACCTATTTATTTTTAGATCCGAAACAGCAGGAAATTCGTGGTTTGCGTTTAACGGGCGCATTTACCGAAGCTGAATTAATAAAACAAGTTAGTGTATTTCAAAAACATCTAGGACCATAAAAAATGTATCAGCTGTATATTGCCAATAAAAACTATTCCAGTTGGTCAATGCGTCCGTGGTTGGTGCTTCAAGCCTTTGACATCCCTTTTGAAGAAATCATGCTGTCCTTTCCATCAGAACGTGATACTGGCACGTTTAAGCAGCAGGTTTTAGCCATTAACCCGAATGGTAAAGTTCCTGCATTAATAGATGACGGGTTACTACTTTGGGACTCCTTGGCCATTTGTGAATATCTGGCAGAACAACATCCAGAGCAAAATTTATGGCCAAAAAATTTGCAGCAACGAGCGCGTGCCCGCTGTATCGCTGCGGAAATGCACAGTGGATTTCCACATTTGCGTAATGCCTGTGGGATGAATATTCGAGCCAATTTAAGCCAAGTGGGCAAGCGTTTATGGCAGGACAATGCAGAACTGCGTGAAGATGTTGCACGCATCGAGCAGATTTGGTCAGAACGGCCGGAAGCACAGGGTTTTTTATGTGGTGCATTTTCAATTGCAGATGCATTTTATGCACCTGTCGTGACACGTTTAATGAGCTATGCTTTACCTGTAAGTGATGCGACGCAGCAGTATATGCAAACCATGATGCAACATCCTGCCATGCAAGCTTGGGTGACTGCTGCATTACAAGAAGACGCTTGGGTGAATTATTTAGAGCTTTATCAACCACACGTGCTTTAGTATAGCTTGGCTTCGACCAAGCGTTCCCGATAGCATTTGACTTGATTGCGACCACAGGCTTTGGCTTCATACAGGGCTTTATCGGCTTGGCTTAATAATTTTTGTGGGTTGGTCTCTGTACTGGAAAATGCAACTCCAAAGCTTGCAGTCACCTTAATGAGGTCGCCCACATTGCTGAGTAAATGCAGGGCTTGAATTGCTTGGCGACAGCGCTCAGCAATATTTTCTGCTTGTGCTAAAGAAGACTGATGCAGAATCAGAATAAACTCCTCTCCACCAAAGCGACCAACCACATCGTTATCACGAATAATTTGTGAGAGCGCTGCACTGACTTGAATAAGAGTTTCATCTCCTTTGTTGTGACCATATTGATCATTAATTTGTTTAAAATGATCTAAATCAATCAAGACCAGTGCATAAGATTTTGTGGGCTTATGTTCTAATTTTTCTAAACAGGCTTTAATACTGCGTCGATTCAATGTATTGGTGAGTGGATCAATTTGACTTAAATGTTGAATCAGTTGTTCTCTATGCCGCCATTGGCTGAGTAAAATTTCAAATAAAATTAAACAAATAATTAGAATAGGTGCAATGAAATACAACATTGAACTGATCCAAAACTTATTTTGGTAAGGACTTGTGCTTAGATTAAATAAAGGCGCGTAACTGATTTGACCTTGTAAGCTTAAATAATTGGATAAGATTAAAAACAGGGTGACTGGGACCAAGGTGTAGTAAACAATTTTACGATTAAACAGCACCAAGCCCACGGTGACTAAACTGACGTAAGAGACCATTGTGGCGGGGCTAAGCACACCAATCATCGATCCATTACGACATAAAGAAAGAACCAAAATTCCAACGGATAAATAGGGCAACCATTGTTGTGCCCACTTTTTTTTATGCCAATAGGCACAAGGAAAAACCATTAGAATTAAAAGGCAGCAGAATAAAATATCGAGCTTAAGTTGGAGTTTGAGTAACGGTAAATGGACAAAATTCCATAAATTGGGAGAAAGAAGAATAAAACTTTTCCAAATAATCCAGATGATATGTACTAAACTGCCTAAAATCAGAATAAGAATACATTTATTGAGGACACTCCAATTCATGATCACTTCATCTTCGAGCAAATATTTCGCAATTTTTGCTTTCAATGAGGTCAGGGGATTGGGGGGCAAATTCTTCTTCATTTAATAGCGCCGACCTCTCAATCTTTAAATGCTAATTTAAAGATAATTTGATCTAATTTATTTTTTATAATTCACAACATAGCACGTTTTTTTATGAATGGTAATGGCTATATTTTATACTGATTAAAATCTAAAAATAGAGTTCATTTCCATCAAGTTTGTTCTAAAAATAAAACAGTGTGTTGTATATAAGCATATTATTCTATTTTTATAGATCGCTTAAACTGCTGTCATTGAATAAATACAGATCAAGGGTTTAAGCATGAAAGTTTTACATATCGATTCAAGTATTTTTGGTGATGCTTCTGTTTCACGTCAACTCAGTCAGGCCATTGTTACGCAATTAACTGCGAAACATAGCGATGCCAGCGTGGAATATTTAGATTTAGCGACGCAGATGATTCCCCATTTAACTGCTGAAATTTTGATGGGACAAGATGCTGAACAAGCGGCTTTAGGCGAAAAAATTATTCAGCAATATCTAGATGCGGACATTGTGGTGGTCGGTGCTGCCATGTACAACTTTGGACTTCCTTCAACGTTAAAAGCGTGGATTGATCGTATTAGCGTGGCGGGCAAGACCTTTCAATATACTGAAAATGGTCCTGTCGGTTTGGCTGGTGATAAAAAAGCGTATATCGCCAGTAGTCGTGGTGGTGTTTATGGTGCAAATAGCCCAGCAGATTTCCAAGAAGGTTTTTTGCAAACCGTCTTTAACTTCACGGGTGTTAAGGATGTGGAAATTATTCGTGCTGAAGGTGTCAATATGGGGCCAGAACTAAAAGAGCAAGCGATTGCAACGGCTTTAGCTCAAGTACAGGCCCTGTAAGTTTGAACTCAAGTGTTCCTCTTTAGTCAGCTTCGGCTGACTTTTTTTATAAGTTTGATTGTATTTATTGAAATTTAATTGAGTTGTAGCACATATTTGGCAACATCAGCCCAAGTCAAACTTGCACCATAAGAAGCAGCAAATCAAATATATTTTTGGCTTAAATACCTTGATTGAACAAGGTTTGATAGATGTTAAAAATAATAGCCAGCGCTTTAAGCGAAGGAAGCTCAGGTGGTTGAGGTGATAAGGGATGTTTGACGTGAATCACTTGCCTTGGTGTACATGCAGTGACATAGAATCAAAATACCCGATGGGTGCTCGGTGCAGCGAAAAAGCAGGCTCCACCATGCCGATGAAAAAGTGAATGGCAATGATTTACTTAGTGATTTTATTTTTTTAGCTGCTCAGTCTCGTGGTCAAATTTGGACCTGTTTATTGCTTGAAAACACACGACATATTTGCTCTAATGTAAAACGTAGCGCGTCGGGAATGCAGTTCAATTGGCTTGGTTTACGGACGGTGATTTTTAAAATACTTTCTGTAATGAGTTGTTTCCATAACGAACTGATCTTTATTTTTTCCATCTCATTTTTCCATGATGAGATGTTGCTGTATTTACCAATATAAGTTACAAAGTTACACTAAACTAAATAGTCACATTCAAAAATTGCAAAAATGGTGTGACTTTTTAACAATAAACAAGTCTAAACCAGACTAGGGAAATGAACAAAAATGAAAAAAATTGCACTTGCATTAGGATTGCTTGGATTCACAGTTTTAGCGAACGCTGCTGATCCATTAAATGGTACTGTGTGGAAGACAATTGATGACAAAACCAAACAACCCAAAGCTATTGTAAAATTTACTGAGCAAAAAAATGGCTCACTTTCTGCAAGCATTCAAAATGTTTTGACAGTAGGTGAAGAAAACGCATGTAAAAAATGTGAAGGTCCATACCATAATAAATCTTTAAAAGGTTTAAGAATTGTTCAAGGTCTTCAAAATGCGGGTGGTAACAGCTATGAAAATGGCACAATCCTTGATCCACAATCTGGTAAAACCTACAAATTAAAAGGTCAAATCGTGGAAGGTGGTAAAAAATTAGAATTACGTGGCTTTATTGGTGTTTCTGTTTTGGGTCGT
Organism: Acinetobacter bohemicus ANC 3994; assembly: GCF_000367925.1. Taxonomy (GTDB): domain Bacteria; phylum Pseudomonadota; class Gammaproteobacteria; order Pseudomonadales; family Moraxellaceae; genus Acinetobacter; species Acinetobacter bohemicus. The sequence goes on along the minus strand of NZ_KB849175.1, from coordinate 382,510 downwards.
AACCAAGTTTGGATTCGTGCAAACTAATTCAAAATAATCATAAAGTAATAAAAAAACCTAGCTGATATTCAGTTAGGTTTTTTTATTGCACAGAACTGATGCTAATTACTTTAAAGCGTTATAGGCTGCTTCATCATAACCGACAATATAGCCTTGTTCAGTTTCAAGTACAGGTCGTTTGATCAAACTGCTATGCGTTGTTAAGGCATGAATTAAATTTGTTTCATTCAAAAGTGCAGCTTGTTGCTCTGCTTCGCTTAATTTGCGCCATGTGGTGCCTTTTTTATTCAGAATTACATTTTGCCCAACGTCATTGAGCCATTTTTTGATTGTTTCAGCATCAATGCTTTGTTTTTTATAATCATGAAACTCATATGCCAAACCGAGTTGATTTAATCGGTCGAAGGCTTTTTTCATTGAACTACAATTTTTGATACCATAAATTTTAAGCATAAGCGGATCATTCCATTTTCTATTCCGAGATAGCGTAACGAAAATCTTAGAGAAGCTCTAGAGAAAATAAGCCGGATTAAATATTTAAAGATCGCGAATCATGTCATGAAATTGACATTTAGATTTGCCAATATAGCGCTATAGATCAGAAGAACATGATGATTAAAACAATACTATCTATGATTAAAAGAATAGAGATATAAAAAGAGAAAACCCGCATTTAATCATCCTGATCATGCGGGTCTCAATATAACGTCCATTGTCACATCCTTGCAAAATAAACAACCTAAGTGGTTTATTTTGTTTTCATCCTACGGCGTCCCATCCTTTTGCTGTCATCCTGACATGTCCCTGTGCCGTGAAGCTATAATGCACTGAAAGCGGCTGTATAAAAATATACAAACGCGTCAAGTGTTGTAGGATTTTGGATGGTATTGGGTGAACGAGTGTTCACCCAAATAAACTATATTGACTCGATTTTATAATCAATAATCACTGGGGCATGGTCGCTAAACCAAGTCTCTTTATACACCCAAGCATTGATGGTGCGTGCTTTCCAGTCGGGTGAGCAGGCTTGGTAATCAATCCGCCAACCAACATTATTGGCACGGGCTTGTCCGCGATTTGACCACCATGAATAGATTTCAGCTTCTTTACGCACTTCACGGAAGGTATCGACATAACCTAAATCATCATAAATATGATCTAGCCATGCACGTTCATGTGGTAAACAGCCAGAAGATTTTTGGTTACCCGACCAGTTTTTAATATCGATGCGTTTATGTACGATATTGTAGTCACCACAGACGATGATGGATTTATCTTCATCCCGCCATTGTTTTAAGATATCTTGATATTGATCTAAAAAGTGGTCTTTACGTGCTTGTGCTTCTTCACCTGATGAACCTGAAGGTAAATAAAGTGAACAAATATGCACTGGCTTGTCTAAACCTAAATCGAATTCCGCAGCAATAAAGCGTCCTTGAGAATCGGCCAGTTCAAAACCTAAACCTTGCGTTACAGAAACAAAAGGTAGGCGACTATAAATCGCAGTCCCTGCATAACCTGCTCGTTCCGCAGGGAAGAGGTGGGCATACCAACCTTCAGGTTTAAATTTATCCGTCCATTGAGCATGGGTGATCCGGCTTTCCTGCATACAAATCACGTCTGCATCAGATTGTTCCATCCACTCCAGTAAGCCTTTGGTGACAGATGCACGCAAGCCATTGACGTTAATTGAAACGACTCGTAGAATTTTTTGATCACTTGGATAGCTACTCTTTGGTATCATGCGCAGTCATAACCTCTATATTATGAATTTCGGAGCACCTCATGACCTCGCAAGCGACTTTTAACCCTCAAGCTTTTATCGAACTTGCACTCTCACGCGGTGTGCTTAAATTTGGTGAGTTTACTTTAAAATCAGGTCGTGTGAGTCCTTATTTTTTTAATGCAGGTTTGCTCAATGATGGTGAAGCATTAACACTGTTGGCTTCCGGCTATGCGGATCAATTAATCGCTTGTGATAATGTTGAAGTGATTTTTGGACCGGCATATAAAGGGATTCCATTTGTTGCAGCAACGGCGGTGGCTTTATCGCAAAATCATGGTGTCAGTGTACCTTGGGGCTTTAACCGCAAAGAAGCCAAAGATCACGGTGAAGGTGGTGTTTTGGTCGGTGCTGCTGTTGCAGGTAAAAAAGTTTGGATCATTGATGATGTAATCACGGCAGGCACTGCGATTCGTGAAGTGGTGACGATTCTTAAAAATGCCGGTGCGCAAATTGCAGGGGTTTTGGTGGCTTTAGATCGTCAAGAAAAAGGTCAAGGTAAACTTTCTGCGATTCAAGAAGTACAAAAAGAGTTAGAAATACCTGTTCATGCCTTAATTAGCATGAAAGATTTAATGGACTTCTTAGCTGCGAAAGGTGAGAAAGAGGCTTTAGCGAAAATGGAAGATTACCGTGTCAAATATGGTATCTAATTGCAGCCTTGCTAGGATTTAAAAAGAAGGAGCCTAAGCTCCTTCTTTTTTTATATATTTCAGCATAGAAAAAAGAATAAAAATGATACCTCACCACCAGCATGACACTGTAATTTTGATTGCTGATTAAGCTGATGATTGCACGGGGAGAGTGGCAAGGGTCTTGCATTAAAATTGTCTTCAAAGACATGCGGCTTGATTTTTATCGGGATTGAATAAAAACCAAATTTTAGCCACCTAGCACTTTATTTTTACTTTTCACTTTATTAGTCGGTGTTTATTTTATGCTCACCATGGTGATTGTGTGGTCGTAAAACGAGGATGAACTTGAAGTATTTTGGGACGTATATACGATTAAATTGCCTAAAATATGATGGATAAAATAGCGCTAGGGGCAAATTTATTTAAAATAATGACCAAGATATAGAATTATTTTCTGCGTGATAATTTAACGAAAATGTTTCATTGTGTGTTTAAGTTCATATTTTTGTAGTATTATGTGTTAGGAATTGTAAATAAACTTTGTCTTTATAATAAATTTTGCAGGTTCATACACATGATAAGCCAATTCAAGAAAAGTGCTGTTTTAAAAACGTCATGGATCACTTTACTTGGCTTATTTATTGGATTTCAAAGTACAGTGGTTTTTGCTCAGCCTAAAGCCGGAAGCAGTATTACCAATATTGCCAGCGGTGATTTTTATGATGAGCAGGGCAATCTGCAAGTAATTAATTCCAACGCTGTTGTTCTGACTGTTCAGGCTATTTATGCGCTCAATTTACAAAGCAATCAACAAAACATTGGCACCATTGGAAGTAAAGTTAATTTTCCACATGTGTTAACAAATACCGGTAATATTGTTGACGATTATAAATTGAGTCTTAGTCAGCTCAGCAATGATCAATTCAATTTAGACAATGTGGCTGTTTATATCGATCGGGATCAAAATGGTGAGCCTGATGATAACAATAACTTACTAAATACAACTACGAGCTTTCGATTAGAGGCGGGTGAATTTGCTTCATTGGTGGTGGTTGGAAGCATTCCCACCAATGTTTCCGCAAATAATGTTGCAAATTTTACTTTAACTGCCACAAGTCAGCATGATAATGCGGTCGTCATGATGGTGAGTGATACCGCAAAAGTTGTTGATGATGCCGTGGTTCAGGTCACTAAAGCGCAAAGTGTGAGTACAGGGAAAACTGGCACAGAAATTACTTACACTTTTAGCTATATAAATACGGGTACAGCAGCAGCCCGATTAGTTTTACGCGATACTTTAGCGACAGATCTCAGCTATAAATCTGGCAGTGGTAGTTGGGGTAATGGTTCTGGTTCACTGACGGATGCTGATGATGTTGAAACGGGTGCAAATGCTGCAATTAAATATAAAGTAAGTAACGGCCAAGTTGATATCGAATTAGCGAGTATTGCTGCTTTAAGTAAGGGGACGGTCAGCTTTAAAGTGACGGTGAATCCGAATGCAGTAGAAAAAGTTCCAAATACTGCGGATTATCAACAATATAATGCATCAAATACGGTTTTAAAAAGTACAACAACCAATACCGTGATTTTTAATGTGCAGCAAACATTAGGCGTCGTATTAAACTATAGCTCTGCTAATGCCAATGATGATGGTGAGCCAAATAGCGGTGCGAATAATTTACAAACTCAAAATAATACCTTTGCCGGAACGGCCAAAGAAATTCAATTTGATCATTATGTCTGGAATACTGGGCAAGCAACAGATACGTATAATTTAAGTTTAATTAAAAGTAATGTTCCAAGTTGTGCTGTAGTTCGTTTGTATCATGCGGATGGTCGCACGCTGCTCACAGATAGCAATGGTGATGGGGTTGTTGATACGGGTGGTTTAGCTGCGGGCCTATCCAAAGCCATTAAACTGGGAATTTATTTCCCTGCGAATTGTACTTCAACAGCAAGCATGGATTTTGATATTACAGCGGCATCAATCACTGATACGGCAGTGAGAAATAGCACACGTGACCGATTAATCAATACGCTGAATATCGGTGACAGCGATTTATATAACAGTAATAATTCGGGTTTAGGTATTGGAAATGTTGCGGATTCAGGTGGGCAAGCCTTACTGATCAAAAATGCCGCAAAAGGTGCAAATGCAGTATTCCCACTGGTGATTAAAAATAATAGTACGGTAGCGAATAATTATAATTTATATGCTTCAAGTGCGAGCATTGATATTAATAGCATGAGTACCACTTTGCCAGCAGACTGGAAAGTGAAGTTTTACAATGGAGATGCCTCTTGCCAAGCCTTGCAAGGTGAAATCAGCAATACTGGAACTTTGGCTGCTGGGGCGGTTAAACAATATTGCGCTGTGGTCAGTGTTCCTGCCAATACAACTTTATCGAATTTTCCAATTTGGTTTGCGATGAAATCGCCGATGAATGCGCAAGGGGACAGCATCAAAGACCAAGTTGATGTTGCGTATAGACAGCTAACCTTAGCCAATGATCAGCAAGGCCGAATTAATATCGGCGGTACTGTGGTTTATTTACATAGCTTAAAAAATGTAGGTTCATTTGTTGAAGGTGATGCCAGTGGCAAAGTGAGCTTAAATGTTGTGCCGCAGAATCCAAATGATGGCTTTAGCTATACGCTATATTACGATGCAAATAATAATGGCGTGCTGGATGCTACAGACCCAATCGCCACGGATTTGTTTATTTCCAGCGGTTTAGCACCTCAAAATTCAATTCAGCTGCTGCTAAAAGTTCAGGCGCCAACCACAGCAACCAATGGTATAGCGAGTGCTGCCAATATTGTTATTTCAGCGACTAATACCATTCAAGGCGTGACGTTGGTATCCGTCCAAAATACCGATTTAACCACGGTCGACCCGACACAACTTCGTTTAACCAAAGAACAAACCAAAGATGAAACTTGTGTGTTGATGAATGTTGCTACAGCCACATACAGCAGTACGCCATTAATGATTAAACCGAAGCAATGTGTGACCTATCGCTTAACCATTAAAAATGATGGTTCAACACCCGCCGCTAATGTTGTGATTAATGATGTCGTGCCCGCTTATAGTATTTTGCGCAGCAGTTTAGCGCCATCGGTGAGCAAAGGTGCTGTAGTGGTGAGTGGGAATCAAATCTCAGGAAATATTGGAGCACTTGCACCACAAGAGCAGGCAGCACTGTACTTTTCTATTCAAGTAACACCTTAAGTTGGGTGGATAATAGAAGATGAATATCATGAATACATTCGATAATTTCCGTACCAAAATTATTTCTTTGGCTGTTTTAGTCAGTACTGTGCTGCTGATGCAACCGTCCAGTTTTGCGGCTGTTTCGACTCGGCAAATTATCAGTAATATGGCGATTGGTGAATATACTGAAGAAGGCTCTACGGTTGTTCAGGTCAGCCGCTCGAATTTAGTTCAAACCACGATTCTGCCAGTTTATTCAGTCAATTTAACCGCAAACAATGCAAAAACTGTGGTTGCAGGGCAAACGGTCTATTTTAGTCATACCTTAACCAATACTGGCAATGAAACAGATCAATATACCTTTACTGTCAGCAATAATACTGGCGATAGTTATGATTTGAGTAATTTATCGGTATTTTTAGATAAAAATAATGATGCCGTGCCAGATGGTGCGGCAATGACCTCTTATGCTTTAAGTGAGGGTGAGTCTGTTGGTATTATTGTGGCGGCGGATGTGCCGAGTGGCGCGACTGTCAGTCAGAATGGTTTATTAACATTAAATATCACATCTTTAAATAATGCTTCAGGCAATAAAACCAATATCGATACAGCCACGGTTACCAACCAGTCGGCTTTGACTGTGCGTAAGAAATTTTCTCAAACCTCGGTCGCAAATGGCGATGTCATTACCGTTCGTTTGGATTATCAAAACTTAAGTAGTGTTGCTACAGGCGTAGTAACGTTAACGGATACGCTTGATTCTAGTCTGGTATATCAATCAAATAGTGGTGAAAACTGGAATGGCGCAGGGGTTAATCCAAATACGGGAAGCAATGATCCAGCAGGGATAAATTATAGTGTCACATCCAATGTGGTGAGTGCGGTATTGAGCAGCATTGCTGCAAACAGTGTTGGCTATATCGAATTTAAAGTTAAAATAAATAAAGTGTTGGCTGGCGCAGTTAACAATACAGTTAGTTTTCAATACGACCATGATAATAATAGCTCAACAGCAACTATTTCTGATTTAAGTAATACCGCAGTGCTTAGTGTTGCGCCAATTTATGCGGTCAAAATTAATGGCAGCACAAGCGATGTAAACAACAGTACTGCAATTACGGCTGCATCAGTCATGCAAGGTGGCGAGCTGGTTTTTAATAACTATGTTTGGAACACAGGAAACAGTGTCGATCGATTCAATTTAACTTTGACTGGGAGTACATTTCCTACGGGTAGCCAAATTGAATTTTATCGTGCGGATGGCGTAACGCCATTATTAGACAGTAATGGTGATGGTATTCCTGACACGGGTTTATTGTCACCTAGTGCTAGTGTCAATTTCCCGATTATTGTCAAAGTTCGTTTACCGAGCAGCTATGCAGTGACAAGTAATACTCTATTTGAAGTCTCTCCTCAGGCTCAGTCTTTAGGCGATACAACTAAAATAAGTTTGATTAAAGACCAAGGTAGTTTACTGGCAACGACCGCCGCTCGATTGGTCGATTTAACCAATAGTCCTGAAAATAATGCTTTGGGTAATGGAAATATTGATAATGCGGGCGTTGCTTGGAAAACTGTAACGACATCAACCAGTATTAACCCAGTTGCTGGTGGTCAAGCCATTTTTCCATTGAAAGTAACCCATACCGGTGTGGGAACAGAATATTTACTCAGCGCAAATGCAAGCAGCGATTTTAGTAGTCTAACTTTACCCAGTGGCGTGAATCGAGTTCGTTTTCATGTCGCACAAAATGGTACAAATTGTACTGTTTTGGGGGCTGAAATTGGTAAAACCAGTTACCTGAATGATGGCGAAAGTCAGCTTGTGTGTGCCGTTGTTGAAATAGATAAAATAAATAACAGTGTGACCATACCCATTTATTTCCGTGTTCTTTCAGCCAGTTTTGTCAGTGGAAATAACAGTAGCAATCCAAGCCAAGATACAATTAAAAATGCGATTACCATTCAAAGTGTAAATGCAGTTGCACAAGTGGAATTTATGCCGAACTCCCGCGGTCAAGTGGCTCCGCTCGGGACTGTCGTTTACAGTCATACATTAATTAATAATACGGATACTGATTTTAGCGGCAACTATAGTTTTCTGATTAGTGATGATCAACAAGCCTTTAATAGCACACTTTTCTATGACGCCAATGCTAATGGAATCGTGGATGGAAGTGACTTGATCATTAAAAACTTAGCAGATTTGCCCAATGGCAAGCTGGTTGCATATCAGCAGGTAAAATTGCTATTGCAAGTTCAGAATCTGGCTGCGAATAACGTCACTCAAGCGAACAGCACCGTAGTGAATTTGACAAATTCCAGTAACAGTCAAGTTTTAGCTTCCATTGTTGATGTGACCACAGTGGCTCAGGCACAGCTTAAGCTGAATAAATTACAAGCACGAGATTTTGATTGTAATGGTACAGCGGACGAAGCCTACAGTGCGAATACTTTGAATATTGGTCAGCAAGCGAATGGTCAGGGTCAGTGCGTATTGTATAAAGTGATTTTGACCAACACCAGTGCAGCGGATTTAAATCGTGTTTTTACTTTTAGAGATATGACACCTACTTATACGGTTCTATCGCAATCTCCAGTGTGTACATCTTGCAGTAGTGTCACCAGTCCTACAATGGGTCAGGTGGGGGCATTAACTGGAACGTTAAATAGTGTGATGGCAAATCAAAGCTACGAATTTAATTTTGGGGTGCGCTATGTGGGTCAGTAATTCAATGGAAAAATTCAAGATAATGAAACTTGCTAATCATGCTGTTCTAAAATTATTGATTCTGTTTGCTGTACTAATCAGTGGTATTACTGTTGCTCAGGCAGCTTACCAACGTAGTTATTTAAATTTTGATTTTGAGAGTACCCCATTAGGTACGGCATGCTATGTGCAGGTTGATGCAGCAAATGTGCCTGGCTGGAATACAACCCATAGAAGTATGCAAGGGAGTGGCGGCTGTGGTAGTACAACTGCACAGTTTGGTAAATTGATTGAGCTGTGGTCACATGGGTTTAGTAATATTCCTGCAAGACAAGGGAATGTATTTGCTGAATTAAATGCTGAAGAATATTCAGAAATGCAGCAAAACGTCTGTCTGATTCAGGGTGAGCCTGTAACGTGGAAATTGAGCCATAATGGCCGTGGTGCGATAGATAAAATGTCGTTACGTGCAGGTGCACAAACGATTGTCAGTGTAGCAACCTCTCAAAATGGGGCAGGAACAATTTTAAGTTGTGCTTCGGGTAACTGTAATGTGTCATCAGGTGTTGTGCCTTATAATGGTAATAAATTTTGGGCAGATTACAATGGAACATTTAATTACACGGGTACAACAGGTCAAACGGTTTTAGGTTTTAAAGCAGACACAGGCTCATCAGGTTCGCTTGGTAATTTTTTAGATGCAATTCAAATTTCGGTAAAACCAATTATTGAGTTTGCCTCAGCAAACTATAATATTCCTGAAAATGGTACTCCCCAAGATATTAAAGTCATTATTGTAGGTGTTATTCCTACGGGCGGTTTAAATTTAACTTTTAATGTAAATGATGGCACACCTCCCAAAAATGCTGAAATCAATTTAGATTACAAAATTAATGGCAGCACTAATAAAACGTTTACCAAAACCATTCCAGCAGGTGATTATGGGATGGGCACACCCTATACATTAAGTATTCCTGTAGAAATTTTAAATGATAATGTTAAGGAGGAAGACGAACAATTTACTGTCACCATTCAAAGAGACGATAGTAATTTTTACTTATATTCTTCATCTGTTTGTGGTTCAGCAGGAAATGGTACAACCACCTATACAATTCTGGATGATGACGCGCCAACCCAGATGAATGTTGCAATAGCGAAGAGTCAACGGGCAGGAACTTCGGGAATATTTAGCAGTGATCCTCTAACTGTTGGAACAAATGGTACTGTCCAATATCGATTGGTGATGACAAATTTGGGTGAAAATCCAATTAGCCAGACTGCATTGGCAACATTCACCGATACATTGCCAGCTAATTTTTCATCTGCGCCTATATCTGTTGTTTCTACAATCTCATCAACATCGGGTGAAAACTGCTCTGCCACAAAGTCAAGTAATACGATTAGTGGTACTTTTAGTGGAGCTAAAAACACAACCTGTACCGTTATTATTCAGGCAACTGCACCCTCTACAGGGGTGATACTCACTAATACTGCATCGACAAATGTACCTATTGGCAATACAGATATTGATACTTCAAATAACAGTAGTAGTGTACAAACGACAGTTGCCGCAGCCACACTTATATTAAATAAGGAAACCACGAGTGGTATTGGAACATTTAGTTATTCTTTAACCAATACCTTACAAAGTTCGGCAACTGTAGCTGTTGATATGCCAGGAAGCTCAACTCAAGTTGATAGTGATACTACTAAGTCGGGAGTACAACCTTTTATTATTAGTAGTATTAATAATGTGGTGATCACAGAAACCATGCCTACAGGGCAGAGATGGGAGCTTTCAACAGCCACCTGTAAAAACGCAGCGGGAACGACTATAACGTCCTCCATTTCAGGAAATGCATTAACCATTAATAGCAGTGGTATCACGGCAGGTGCAGTTATTACTTGTAATCTCATGAATACAAGACTGCCTACTGTTAAAGTACAAAAAATATCTTATGGTGGAACCGGAACATTCTCGTTTAGCAAGACTAACCTGACAGAAACACTCAATAATATAAGTACATCTAGTGCAGGGATTCCTGCTCCAGCGAATCCAACAGCATTATCCGTGACTGTAAAAGGAACGAATGTCACCATTACAGAAAGTTCACCACCCACGAACTATGTCCTAACAGAAGCCAGTTGTAGAGATGACAATAGCCTTGTAACAGGGAATACAGGAACTTTTGGTAGCTTGGTTAACTCAAGTAGAGTGCTCACCATTCCTTCTACCTATTTAGTTACAGGCGGGGCGGATATTACGTGTACTTTTGTGAACAGACTTAATCCACAGACCGATTTAAATATTACCAAAACCAATAATGAAACGGCCTTACTAAGAGGGCAAAGTACTTCTTATTTGGTACGTGTCACCAATAAAGGCAGTACCCCTGTAATGGGGGCAACGTTGGCTGATGCTGTTGGCACCAATCAAACAAAAACCAGTGTGACCTGTAGTAATGCAAACAATAATAAATGTACGCCAAGTTCTACGCCTACAACGTCTCAGATCGAGAGTGGATATGCCTTACCAAAACTAGATACTGATGAGTTCTATGAAGTCATTGTAACGGCAACCATATCGTCAAGCAGTATTTCGACTACCAATAATACTGCGTCAGTCGCAGCACCTTCGGGGGTGACTAATTCAGGAGTAAGTTGTACTGCTAGTAATTCAGGTGGTGTTGTGCGTAGCTATAATACAAGCACAGGAGTATGTAGTGTTGCAGATACTGATACTGTTTCTGTGGCTGGCCCAACTTTAACAGTTCAAAAAACATGGGTAAATGCTAAGCAGTATGACAAGGCAACGATTACTGCAGATACTACTACTGGCTTGGCAAAACTCGAGTCAATTGCGACAGGTGTGGCGAGTCAAACGGATAGTTCTAGTATTTTGATTGCAAACAATACCAGCGTCACATTAAAAGAAGTCATTGATATAGGTGATGGTAACTATACAGTCGCAACACCGACTTGTTCGGCAGGAACAGTGACCAACAATAACGATGGCACTTATAATTTAGCGATTCCATCTAGTGGTACAACAGGAATTACATGTACTTATACCAACACACGTAAAACTGCGACATTGAAACTGACCAAGACATGGACAAATGCAAAAACAGGTGATGTGGTTGCAATTCCTGCGACGTTGGGTTTAGCAGTTAACACCAATAAATTTAAAAGCACTGCGCCAACTTCAAGCGATTCGGGTACTGCGATTACCGTCTATGCGGGTGACACCATCACATTAGGTGCGGAAATAGGTCTAAATGACTATGCATCTGGTGACCCAAATTATGACGCAACTGTAACCATGAACAAAGATAACTATGATGCCATCCTGAGTTGTACCGCGAGTGGGGGAGCAACGGCAAATTTATTGTCTGGAACGAATGCCAAACAAAGTAACACCTTAACGATTGGTGCTAGTGATATGGGCAAGTTAATTACCTGTACATATAACAATAGCCGTATTCCACAACAAATTAGATTAGTGAAAGAGTGGAAAAATGCTGTTATTAATGATCAGATAAAAGTGGTTACCACAGGTGGAACGAACAATCCTGGCATGGTTTCTATTTCTAGCGGAAATAATATTGAATCAGGTGGTGTGGTAACAGTATATTCAGGAGATGTCATTTCATTACCAGCTGAAAGTTTCATCAGTGGAAATGCAAGTCAATATACGATAACGACAGCTTGTAATGGTGGAACGCCATTAAATGATGGATTGGTTGGGCGTACAATTACCGTTAGTAATAATACAGTTATTACTGTATGTACCTATAAAAATACACGAACAGCATTGGATGTGATCGTTTCAGGTAAAGTATTTACTGATAATAGTGGTACTACAGGGGATGTTAGTAAAGCGTACAATGCTGTTCAAGATACAGGCGAAATTGAAATTGCTAATAGCAAGATTAGTTTAACCAATTGTAGTTCAACATCCTTAGCGACTACAGCAACGAATGCTAGTGGTGAGTATCGTTTTAGTATTGATCAAAGCCAGTTGCCAGCAACGTTCTGTATCGTACAAACCAACTTACCTGAATATACCTCGGTGAGTGGTTCTAGCCCAACGGGAACTTATAATCGAAATACTGATACAGTCACACTGGCAAAAACTGCTGCTGTAAGCTATCCAAACAATAATTTTGGTGATGCTAACCTGAATGTGCTCTTTACTGAAGATGGTCAGCATACGGCTGTAGCAGGCGATGTGACTGAATATCCACATCGTTTAGTTGCGCAATCTCCAGTACAGCTTACACAGTTAAATCAAGTGCTTTCTCAGCAGCCAAACTCAAGCAATGATCAGCAGTGGCAAGCTTTGGTGTATCGCGATACCAACTGTAATGGCAATGTGGATGCGGGAGAAACTCTATTTAATCCAAGCGTAGCAAACTCAGTTTTATTGCAGCCAAATGCGGATATTTGTTTAGTTCAGCGTGTACATGTGCCGACAAATGCCGTTGCAGGTGCACAGCATATTGGAGCACTGCAAGCGAGTTATGCTGTGGCTTTGGCTAATCCTGTGCAGACAATTTCGGCGCAGACTGTTAAACGTCAAGATATGACACTTATTGGCAGTGCTGGCTTAACATTGACAAAAAAAGTCCGTGCTGTTGCAAGTTGCCCATCCTCGGCGGCTGATCAAAATGCTTTTTCTGTGAATAATCAAGCCAGAAAGCAAGATAATTTAGAGTATGAAATTATCTATAAAAATAATAGTACCAAGAAACTTCAGAACGTGAAAATCAAAGATAGTTTACCAACGGGTACAAATCTTGGCAGCATCAGCTGCGTCTCAACGCCTAGCGGAAACACGTGTAGTACAAATAGCTCAGGTAGTTCATTGCAATGGAATTTAACGGGAATGTTAAATCCTGCTGCAGCTGGCTCCCTAAGATTCTGCGTCACACAATAATTCTGAGCGTAAGTAAACTTTAAATAAGCAAAGGCAACTGGAATACCAAAATAGACAAAGTTGGTATAAAAGTTGCTTTGCTTGAATCAATTCGTATTTAACGTAAAAAAGTGTGATATTTATCAACAAAAGTGTATTGAAATGATGTATTTTTGTAATTATTAAGCATTTGTTTGAATAGGGTATCGAAAAGTCGAAACTGCAGTTCAAAAAATGGGATCGTGCGTTTTGGAGCAAGCAATATGTATTTAACAAGTCAATGGAAAACAGGTCTATTTGCAGTAGCGGCTTTACTTTTAGCTGTAAATGCAAGTGCTGAAACTAAAGTATCAAAAGATCCTGTATCAGTAGAATTAAAAACCTATCTGGTTAGTGCGAGTGCAGATGGAAAATCGACCGCTAAGCTAGTCACCAAAGTCAAGCCGAATGATGTGATTGAGTATCGTGCGACGTATACCAATAACACGGCTGGAAAAATTAAAAATCTTGCGGCGACTTTACCAATCCCAGTAGAAACCCAATTTTTGGGTAAGTCACAGCCAGAAAATGTGCAAGCAAGTACAGACGGTATGAATTTTGCCCCGATGCCTTTAAAGCGCAAAGAGGGTAACCAAATGGTGAATGTTCCGCTTAAGGACTACCGTGCATTACGTTGGACTATTACAGAGCTTCCAGCAGGAAAATCTGTCACGGTTTCAGCTCAAACACGTATTAATAGCGACAAAACCAAAAACTAAACAAATCGACATTGAATATTCAATCGGGGTAAGTTCCAAATGTCCAATCAAACACAACGTTTAAAGTTCACGCAACTAGCCGCATCTATTGCATTGGTTGCTGGTGGTGCTGCATTTGTTCCTGCGGCGAATGCTGCGGCACCAACTGCGGGTACAAATATCAGTAACATTGCATCTGCAAGTTATACCGACAGTACAGGTAACTCTAAAACTGTTACGTCAAACGTAGTGACAACTACCGTTTTACAAGTGGCTAGTTTTACTTTGGTATCTGACCAGACCAAAACTGCAAATGCCAATGGTCAAGTGTCTTTATCTCATACCTTAACCAATACAGGTAATGGTAGCGATACCTTTAACGTGGGTGTTGTGAATAACGATACACGTGATAGCACTACAGATAACTATGACTTTACTGGTTTAAATGTTTATCTAGATGCCAACAAAGATGGTATTCCAGACAGTCAAACGCCTGTTACTAGTGTCGCTTTAGCTGCTGGTGAGTCGGTTAACTTAATTGTACAAGCAACAACGGCTAGTACTAATGTGACAGCTGGTGATCTTGGTAAGTTGACTGTTTCTGCAATCAGTGGTTTCGATACAAGTATCACTGCTAAAAACGTTGATACCGTTAAAATTACCAATGGTGCGGTCATTAGCTTGGTTAAATCTGCAAGTGTAAAAAATGTAGATGCGACGCTAGCAAGTACGACAGCGCGTGAAGTTGAATATAGCTTAGCTTATCAAAATACAGGTAACACTACGGCAACTGACGTTACCATTACCGACGTACTTCCTGCTGGTTTAACTTATGTTACTGGTTCAGCAACGGTCAATGGCACAGTATTAACGGATGATGCTGATACAGATAAATATAATGTTACTGGTCGTGTAGTAACATTAGTTGTTCCTACTGTTGTTGCCAACAGTGGTGGTGTTTTGAAATTCAAAGTTAGAGTCGATCTAAATACGCCTGCAGGCACTATTACCAATACTGCAGAAGTTGATCCAGATGGTCCTGGTACAGAAGGTAAAACACCGTCTAACCCGAATGACATTACAGTACTGGGCGTTAAAAAAGGTACAATTAACGATCGTACAGATGATGCTTATGCGGATGCAGATGCAACAACTGCGACAAATAAAGATAACCAAATTGTAATTGATACTATTGCTCAAGGTGTGCCGGCTTTCTTTGGTAAATCAGGAAGCGGTGAACCGATTGTTATCCATAATACGGGTAATGTAACAGAGGTATTCAACCTTAGTGTTAACAAGAATACTTTACCAACAGGTAGTATTGTTGAGCTGTTCAAAGCGGATGGTGTAACACCTTTAACCGATACCAATGGTGATGGTATTGCTGACACTGGGCCAGTTGCAAGTGCTGCGACATATCAAGTTGTTGCTAAGATTACGTTGCCATCTGGGTATTCTACAGCATCGGCTATCAATACCATTTTAACCTCGGTTCCTGTTACCAATCCGACTGCGACAGATACCATAACTTTAGCCATTGATGAAGTAACCGCTTCTACAGTGGATTTACATAATGGCGATGCAACGAATAGTGCTGTAGGTTCTGTTTCAGGTGCATCGGGTAAAGATACTGGGCAATATGTTGAAACTAAATCAGCTAAGCCAGGTGTATCAGTTAATTTCCCATTAGCTGTAGAAAATAAAGGCGCGAATGGAGATAACTTTAATTTATCTACAGCACCGGCATTGCCTGCAGGCTGGACAGTTCAATACTACCTAGCAGATGGTTCTGGTAACCCAACAGGCGCTGCAATTACTAATACGGGTAATATTCCCGCTGCTGGTACAGTTAAACTGGTTGCTGTTGTAACATCTCCTGCAAATGCTTCAGCAGGTGATCAAGAAGTGATCTTTAAAGTTGCATCCCCTGCAACTGGTTTGACTGACGTAATGTCTGACCGTGTAACTGTAGAAACAAATCGCGTACTTAGTCTGCAAAATGATCGCACGGGTCAAATTGCACCAGGTGGTACGATAGTTTACAAACATACTTTGACCAACAACGGTAACATTGTTGAAGGTGCGACTACTGGTAGTTTGCCATATACGCTTACCAACGATCAGGCTGCAAATGGTTGGGTAACCAGCTTATTTGTTGACTTAAATAACGACGGTATTGCGGATGCAAATGAGTTAGTAACAGATTCTGATCTTGCAAAATTTTTATTAGATGCTAAGGCGCTAAATCCTTCTGTAGGTGGACCTATCCTAAAAGGCTCTGCTGTTAACTTACTCATTAAAGTTCAAGCACCAACAAATGCGACTGCTGGAACACCAAGTTCAGTTGTATTTACCATCTTGCCTACAACGGCGGGCGGTCAGTCGGTTGTTGCACTTGTGAATACTGATTTAACCACGGTAACGAATGGTCAAGTACGTTTGGTGAAAGAACAATCTTTAGCGAACTGTTCTAGTGGTGTTGCTACGGGTGTTTATACTCAAAACACAGTATCTGCTAAACCAGGTGAGTGTGTGAAATATAAGATTACGGCAACCAATGAAGGTAATGCAGATGTAACGAATGTCGTCATTAGTGATGCCACACCTGCTTATACCACGTTGAAAGTGATTGCAAGTGCTTCTCCAGTTGCAACAAATGCAACATTGAACACTTCAACTGCTGCTTTATTAGATGGTTCAACAGGTACCGTTGCTGCTGAGAAAACACCTTTAGCACCAAGTACAAGTGCGGTATTAGAGTTCGTCATTAAAGTTAATAATTAAGATTCATTTGATGATTTCTAATCGTCAGCAATGAATGGATTAAGCATGTGAGCATTTGCTAAATGCAGGTGCTCACATCACATAATTTTAAAATTTGTTTTTATTTAGACTATTTAGTTAAAGGGTAGAGCGCTGTGCAGCGACGGAAGCAATTTCAAGTAAGTCCGAACATGAGTTTCATGTTATCCACGTTGGCAGTGTCTATATTGTCAGCGCAGTACGGTCATGCGGCGAAGATGCCTGAAGTCGGAAGCACTATTCAGAATATTGCTTATGCAACGTATATCGCACCGAATGGTGTACAACAGCAGTCAGTTTCAAATGCTGTGGAAGTCAGTGTTTCAGCATTATATGCAATTGCGTTAACATCACCGCCTGTACAGGATATTGAACCGAGTGTTCGTGTGATCTGGGCGAATACACTGTCAAATAATAGCAATGCTTCAGTGAATGTTCAGCTAGAAGCTGTAACTATAAATGAACTCAGTAATATTAAAATTTATATAGATAGCAATAAAAATGGTCAATTTGATGCCAATGACCAGCAATTAACAACGACAGTGCCTTTACAAGTGGGGCAGAGCGTTAATTTGTGGGTTGTTGCAACTACAAGCTCAAGTTTAAAAGAAGGTCAGCAATTTAACTTACCAATTAAAGCAACTGTTGTTGAGGATAGCAATAAAGTACCCGTTGCTGAAGATCAGAATGCGACAGCTACAGCGACCGATAGCGCTGTGAGTTATGGCGCAAAATTAGTGGCCACCAAAGAAGTCTTACAAAAGACCTTTGAACCCTCTGCTGTAGCAAATTATGACTTGAACTATACCTTAAGCATCAGCAATCAAGGTCAAAAAACAGCGAAGCCGACAGATGTCATGGTTGATGGCCAATTACAGAAAATGGTGCTGTTGGTCGATGAGCTGCCTGCAAATACCACGTTTAAATCAGCTCAGGTCAAAAATGCTCAAGCTAAAATTTTGTATAAGCTTGCAAATGACCGTTACAGTACGGTTATTCCGAATGATGTAAATCAAATCAATCAGTTGGTGGTTGGATTTCCGCAAATTGATGCCAATACCACCGAGCAGGTTGATCTTGTCATCAGTATGAACCGTAATATTGCCAAAACAACGGTGAATAATACCTATCAAGTGTCTTATGCAGTGACGGATAGCCAAAAAACGGTTTTGTCCAATACGGCTTCCACTGTCGTGGGCGGTTCAGCAAATATTAGCAATAACTCTGGTGACTTTAAAAATATTTTAGCCACTGGTAGTGTGAATAAGCCACTGTATATTGCGGCTCAAAATGCCAGTTGCAATGCAGATCGCTATAGTTCAGATCGGGTCTTAATTCGGATTAAGTCAACCAAAACAGGTGACATTGAAAAAGTGATTGGCGTGGAAACAGGGGTGAATACCGGCGTATTCCAGTATACCTTGCCAACCACATTTTCAGACAAAGGCATTTTAGATGACGCTGTGCTACAAACGCTTAAGCGCGACCAAGTTGATATTCGTCTAACCGATTGTTTAGATGCTCAAGGGCAATCCACAGGCACGATTACCGATATTAGTACCAACGTATTGATAGATCCGTATGGCACCGTATTTGATGCCAAAACAGGCGCGCCAGTTGCTGGGGCAACAGTGACGCTTTTAGATCAAAATGGTCAGCCAATTGGGAATAATATTGCCTTTGCAATTGATGCACAAACGGGCGATAGAATTTCACTGCCGGCAAAGCAAGTGACCAATAGTGCTGGTGAATTTGTTTATCCATTTGTTGAAGCGGGTACTTATAGTTTTGTGGTGGATACCAGCACGATTCCGGGAAGTTCTCGCTATACCTTTAAAAGTGATACATCTGTATATCCAAGCTTCCCAGCAGATAAAGCGGTTGATTTAAAATGGTCGTATGCAGGCCAGTTCACCTTAAATAATGGTGATCCTGCACTGAATATTGATATTCCGATTGACCCAGAAGCGCCAAACAGCAGCTCATCGTTATTTGTGAAAAAGGCAGCATCGAATAAAACCGCAGAAATTGGCGAATTTGAAGAATATACGGTCACCGTGGCCAACCGTGGCACTATAGATTCAAGCAATGTTGCCATTACCGATACTTTACCGAGAGGTTTTATTTACGTACAAGGCTCTATGCGCGTAGACGGAACCAAAGTGGATGATCCTGTTGGCGGTAAAGGACCTTATTTAAAACTTGGATTAGGCACACTCACACCGAATAAAGAAGTTAAAGTTCAATACCGCGTTTATATTGGGCCAAATGCACTTAATGGCGATGGTATTAACCGTGTGCGTGCTAAAGATGCTCAAGGTATTGAATCTAATGAAGCTTCGGCAAAAGTTGAAGTCGTACCGGGTGCGATGATTTCGGATGGCTTCATTGTCGGCAAAGTGTTCACTGACTGTAACCGCAATGGGATACAAGATCCGGGTGAGATTGGCGTGCCGGGGGTACGGATTTATCTTGAAGACGGTAGTTATGTGATTACCGACAGTGAAGGTAAATATGATTTCTATGGTATCAGTGCCAAAACCCACGTTTTAAAAGTTGACCGTACCAGTTTGCCGCTTGCGTCTGAATTGGTCTTGATCAGCAACCGTCAAGCGGGGGATCCGAATAGCCGTTTTGTGGATTTAAAACGCGGCGAGCTGCACCGAGCGGATTTTGCCATTACCGATGATACTTCGCAGTGTTCACAGCCTTTGATGCAGCGGATACTCGATCGGAAAAAACAGATTGAACAAGACAATACCAATTTGGAGCAAGTGCTGCGTTCAGATTTAACCCTCGATCCGATTTTTTCTAAAGTGAGTGATGTGCGTGGCCAGCCAGCCAGTGGTTGTATCTCTGCACAAGGTGTTCAAGCCAACTGTAATCTTGATTTCTCTAAAGAGCAGATTAAAGAGTTAAAACAAGTTCAGTTTGAACCGGATAAAACAGGGATAAGACCTTCAGTTGCCTTACCGATATCTGAAGCTTTGGTTATTCCGAATGGCTCACCCGCAGAATTGATGAGCGCAGTGAAGATGATTAATTTGGAAACCGCTTTAGAAAGCGCTGCCAATAATCAATTAGAAATTTTGAACTTAAAAGATGGGCAGGTTTTGGCTTACCCTCAGACTTCTGTTCAGGTAAAAGGCGCTGCTGGTACGCAGCTACAGCTGTGGGTAAATGGCGAGCAAGTGCCAGAAAAACGTATTGGTAAACGGGCCGTTTTACCGAGTTTGCAGGTTTCAGGTCTCGATTTTATTGGCGTCGATCTTCAGGCAGGCCGCAATACGATTGAAGTCCGTCAAGTAGACATGATGGGCAATACCCGCGACACAAAACGCATTGAAGTGATTGCACCTGACCAATTGGATAAGTTGCAGCTTGAGCCAAGTAAAGCAGCAGCACAAGCCAATGGTTATGACCGTTTTAATGTGGCTTTGAAAATTGTGGATCGTCATGGCACTTTGGTTTCAAGCCGTACGCCCATTACCTTAGATAGCTCAATCGGTAAAATTGACTTATTAGACTTAGATCCCAAACAACCCGGTATTCAGGTCTTCGTTGAAGGCGGTACATTGGTTGTGCCTATTCAAGCACCGATTGAAGCGGGTGAGGGGACATTATCGGTTGAGAGTGGCATTTTTCATGCCAGCACTCCTGTACGTTTCTTGCCTGATTTGCGACCAATCATTGCCGTGGGTATGCTTGAAGGCTCAATTAATTTTAAAAAGTTTGATCCGAAACAATTGAGCGGCATCAATTCAAATGATGGTTTTGAAGAAGAGCTCAGTGAAATTTCTTCTTCTCATGATGGTCAACGCAGTACCACTGGACGGGCCGCTTTGTTCTTAAAAGGCAGAGTTAAAGGCGAATATTTACTCACGTTGGCCTATGATTCGGACAAAGATAAAAATCAGCGATTGTTCCGTGATATTCGTCCAGATGAATATTATCCAGTTTACGGTGATTCAGCCGCGAAAGGCTTTGATGCGCAATCGACCAGTAAGTTGTATGTGCGTGTGGATAAAGGTCGTTCCTATGCCATGTATGGCGATTATGTGACTCGTACTGAAAATGATGAAGGATTATCTTTAGGCCAGTATAACCGTTCTTTAACTGGTGTCCGTGGTGCAGTAGAAACTGATCAATACAAAGTGACTGCATTTGCAGCAAAGACCAATACCGAGCAGGTTGTGAATGAACAACGCGCAATGGGTATTTCTGGCCCTTATGGTTTGGGCAGCGTGAATGCGCAAGACATTCGTGACAATAGTGAAAAAGTCGAAGTGGTTACCCGTGACCGTAACAATCCCGGACTGATCATTACGCGTACGACCTTAACCCGTTTTACCGATTATGAAGTGGATTCATTTAGCAACAGTATTTATTTAAAAGATCCTGTGCCAAGTGTTGATGCAGATCTGAATCCAGTTTACTTACGCATTACCGTGGAATCTGACCAAGGCGGTGAAGAATACACCGTTGGCGGCGTATCGGGTTCAATGAAAATAACTGAGCAGGTTAAAGTGGGAGCCGCTTATGTCAAAAGTGATAACCCGCTTGCTCAAGATCAACTTGCCAGTGTAAATACGGTGGTTAAATTTGCCAATGATAAAGCTAAATTCATTGCTGAATTTGCCCGTTCAGAAAGTGTGAATGATGGCCTTGATCGCTTAACGCAGATTAATGCTGAACCCGATGCGTCTGGAAAATTATCAGGCAATGCGGGGCGGATTGAATTAAATTATGCTTATAAAGACTTGGAGATGAAGCTTTATCATAACCAAGCGGATAGCGGATTCTACAATACTGCCGCATCTATTACTGCCGGTCGTAAAGAAAGTGGTATTAAAGGGCGTATTCAGTTAAATAAAATTGGTTTAGCCAAATTAGAAGCGATCCGTACCGAAGATCAGTTAAATGGTGTGAATCAAGGGGTTTCGGCCAGCATTGAACGGGAGATCAATCGCATCGTGGCGCTAGAGCTTGGCTTAAAATATTATGATGAATCGGCTGATCCAGCGACGTTAAATACCACACAAATAGCGCCTTATCATGGTACATCGGTTCGAACAAAATTGACGAGTCAGCTGCCTTGGCAAGGTTCCAATGTCTTCGCTGAATACGAGCAGGATATATCGGAAGCAGATCGTCGTGTTTTTGCTTTGGGCGCAAATTATCAGATTAATACCAAATTAAGAGCATATGGCCGTCATGAGCTGGTCTCGAGTATTAATGGCTTATATGATTTAAATAGCAGCCAGCGCCGTAATGTCACTGTTTTTGGTGTTGACAGTAAATATAACAACAATGGCACTGCATTTAGTGAATATCGTGTGCGTGATGGCATCAGTGCGCGCGAAGCTGAAGCGGCTATTGGTTTGCGTAATCGCTGGGAAATTGAAAAAGGCTTTTATGCCAACACCAGTTTTGAGCAAACCAAAGCATTGTCGAATGCCAACAACCGGAGTTCAGACAGCACCGCAGCATCCTTAGGGGTGGAATATTTGAAAAATCCGAACTGGAAAGCGGTTGCACGGATTGAAGCGCGCTGGGCAGACCAAGCGGATACGATTTTGAATAATTTAGGGGTGGCTTATAAATATTCGGATGATGTGACCTTATTGGCGAAAAATGTCATTAGCCAAACAGACAGTAAGAGCCAAAGTAGCGGCGACCGTTTGGTTGATCGCTTCCAGCTTGGTTTGGCATACCGCGATACTGAACGCAACCGTTTTGATTCGTTGGCGAAAGTGGAATATCGTTATGACAACAATCAAACAGATTTAACTAAGTCTTACTTAAAGCATGTTTATATTTTCTCGAATCATTTGAATTACCACCCAACGCAGGATTTCACTGTTTCAGGTCAATATGCGGTAAAAAATGTCAATACCACCTTCTCTGGATTAGAGTCCAGCGGTATGACCCATATGTTGAGTGCGCGTGCCATGTATGACATTAATGAACGATGGGATGCCGGTGTGCATACGGGTGCATTGTGGTCCAATATGAGTTCGGGGCAGCGCATTTTGTTGGGTGCTGAAGTGGGCTATTTAGTGGCTGCAAATTTATGGGTTTCAGGTGGCTATAATTTCTCTGGCTATAAAGATGATGATTTGGCGGAGAGTGACACCACGCTTCAGGGCGCATATGTGCGTTTTAGATTTAAGTTTGATGAAAACTTATTTGCCAGTAAGAATACTTTAAGAGAGCCATAAAATTAGAGTAGCTTAAGATTTAAAAATAGGGAGTGTCAGCTCCTTATTTTTGTAGTGCACACTTCTTACACTGCAACATCATGCCTAATTTTTCTTGCCGTCCTGCTGCTGTCATGACCCAAGGACGGTTTTGCCACGGTGGATTATGCCGTACATGTTGTGCATGACCACAAGCAAGCTCAGCAACCCAATCTTGCTCATCATCCAAATGAAACCCAATAATGGCTTGCTGCATAGATTTCTCCTCAATCATCTTCACAATTATAGATAAAGCTTGAGCAAGAATGTGAAAACACATTGTCGTAATCTCCGCTATACTTTTGCCAATCTAAAAATATCAGAGTAAAAGATATGCGCGTACTTGTGGTGATGGATCCGATTGAAAACGTCAACTTGAAAAAAGATTCATCTATGGCCATGCTGTGGGCAGCCAGCCGTCGTGGACACACGTTGGGGTATGCCTTGCAGCAAGATTTATATATTGAACAAGGCAAAGCATTCGGTTTAATTTCACCGCTGAAAGTATTTGAAGATGATGATCATTATTATGAATTAGGTGAAAAACAAAAAGAATCGATTGCCGATTATGATGTGGTATTGATGCGTAAAGACCCACCATTCGACATGAACTTTGTCTATACCACCTATATTTTGGAACAAGCAGAGCGAGAAGGGGCGTGGATTATCAACAAACCGCAAAGCCTGCGTGACTGTAACGAAAAACTCTTTGCCACGCAATTTCCTGAACTGCAAGTGCCAACTTTAGTGACATCACAAGACCGTTTAATCCGTGAATTTCTGAAAGAACAGGTGGATGTAATCGTCAAGCCACTTGATGGGATGGGCGGAACAGGCATTTTCCGTTTATATCAAGATGGCATCAATATTGGGTCTACGATTGAAATGCTGACCAATAATGGTACTCAACCGATTATGGCGCAGCGTTATATTCCTGAAATTGTCGAAGGTGATAAACGCATTTTGATGATTAATGGCGAAGCTGTACCTTACTGCCTTGCGCGTATTCCACAAAATGGTGAAGTCCGTGGTAACTTGGCCGCAGGTGGTTTAGGACAAGCACGTCCATTAAGTGAAAATGACAAAGCGATTGCTGCAAAAGTTGGACCTTTTTTACGTGAAAAAGGGCTGGTTTTTGTCGGGCTAGATGTGATTGGTAATTATGTGACAGAAATCAATGTCACCAGTCCAACCTGTATCCGTGAAATTGATGACCAGTTTGGAACCTCTATTGCAGATGACTTATTTGCTGTTTTAGAAGCGGGTTTGAAGGATTAAAACGCCTGTGGTTAAAAAAGAGTCCAATGCGGGCTCTTTTTTTTAATCAAAGTGATATGGCAGAAGAAGCTTGAATTTATCGACCAGTTTAAATTAAGCGTACAAAACTGGATAAAACAGGCATAAAATTATATATTATTGCCTCGAGTAATAATAAAACTAGTTTAAACTTTTAAATCCGTAGAAAAAAACAATCAAGCACTTGGTGAAAAAAAGTAAATACGCTTCCCCGACTTCGTGTTTGTGATTACAATTGAATGCTTAAAATGAATTTTCCATTGCCTTTATTTTGAATTGAAGAATTAGACTGTGACCAAAGCAATGAAAACAAAGCCCCAACATGTCATGATGATGGCTGCAGGTACAGGTGGACATGTTTTTCCTGCATTAGCTGTTGCTAAACAATTACAGCAACACGGGGTACAAGTGTCTTGGCTTGCAACGCCAACGGGCATGGAAAACCGATTATTAAAAAATCAAGACATTCCAATTTATCAAGTTGATATTCAGGGTGTACGTGGTAATGGTGTGGTGCGTAAATTATTAGCGCCGTTTAAAATTTTAAAAGCAACGCTCAGTGCGATGCGTTATATGAAACAGCTCAATATTGACGCTGTTGTTGGTTTTGGTGGCTATGTTGCAGGACCGGGTGGTTTAGCCGCACGTGCTTTAGGGATTCCTGTCATCATTCACGAGCAAAATGCGATTGCAGGTTTTACCAACACGCAATTATCGCGTATTGCGAAAACGGTGTGTCAGGCCTTTCCAGACACCTTCCCTGAAAGTGCAAAAATTGTGACCACAGGGAATCCTGTGCGCAAAGAAATTACTGAAATTTTAAATCCGTCTTGGCGTTATCAAGAGCGTGCCAGAGCAGAGATGCCTTTACAGATTTTAATTGTCGGTGGTTCTTTAGGTGCTCAAGCATTAAATCAAATTGTTCCAGAAGCATTGAAACAATTGGATGTGCCGATGCAGGTGTTTCATCAATGTGGTCAAGACCACAAAGATGCAACGCAAGCACGTTATGCTGATGTACCGACGACGTTACAGGTCGAAGTACAACCCTTTATTGAAGATATGGCAAAAGCGTATGCCAATGCAGATCTGATTATTTGCCGAGCGGGCGCTTTAACCGTGACTGAAATTGCCACGGCGGGTGTGGCTGCAATTTTTGTCCCACTGCCAAGTGCTGTTGATGATCACCAAACCGCAAATGCCAAATTTTTAGCCAATATCAATGCTGCGAAAATTTGCCCACAAAGCAACATGACAGCAGAAAGTTTAAAAGAATTACTAACACCACTGATGAATCGCCAATTGCTGTCTGAAATGGCAGTCAAAGCACGTCAAAAAGCACAACCCGATGCAACCCAGCATGTGGTTGGTTTAATTCAAGAATTGTAAATTAGAGTTATATATGTCTCCATCTACTCCTGCTGATCAAGCGAAAAAGTTAATTAAAGTGCCTGAAATGCGCCGTATCAAGCACATTCATTTTGTGGGAATCGGTGGTGCAGGGATGTGTGGCATCGCGGAAGTATTAAAAAACCAAGGCTATAAAGTGTCTGGTTCAGATATTAAAGCCTCTAAAACCACAGCACAGCTTGAAGAAAATGGCATTAAAGTTTTCATTGGTCATAGCGCTGACAATATTAAAGATGCCAATGTGATTGTGGTGTCGACTGCCATTGATCAAGAAAATCCAGAAATTAAAGCCGCAATTGAAACCCGTACCCCCGTGGTTCGTCGTGCTGAAATGTTGGGTGAGTTGATGCGTTACCGTCATGGTATTGCCGTTGCAGGAACCCATGGTAAAACCACCACCACCAGCCTTGTAACGTGTATGTTGGCAGAAGAAAATCTGGATCCAACCTATGTAATTGGTGGTTTGCTGAACCGTACAGGTGTGAATGCTGCGTTGGGTGCGAGCCGTTACATTGTGGCTGAAGCAGATGAATCTGATGCATCATTCTTACACTTACAGCCGATGGCAACCATTGTAACCAATATTGATGCTGACCATATGGATACGTATGGCGGCAGCTTCGACGTATTAAAAGATACGTTTGTCGAGTTCCTGCATAAACTGCCATTTTACGGTTTAGCTGTAGTGTGTGGTGATGATGCCAATATCCGTGAAATTATGCCGCGTATTGGTCGTCCGTTATTGACCTACGGTTTTAACGAAGACAATGATATTCGTGCTGTCGATGTTGATCAAGATGGTATGCGCACGCATGTTACTGTACTGCGTAAAGACCGTGAACCGCTACGTGTTACAGTCAACCAACCGGGTTTACATAATGTATTGAATGCCTTGGCTGCGATTGGTATTGCGACCGATGAAGGTGTTTCTGATGGTGCAATCTGCCGTGCATTAGAAGGTTTTAGTGGTGTGGGTCGTCGTTTCCAAGTGCAAGGTGAGTTTGAACTGGACGGTGGCAATGTGAAATTGGTCGATGACTATGGTCACCATCCTAAAGAAGTGGAAGCCACCATTAAAGCGGCACGTCAAAGTCATCCTGATCGTCGTTTAGTCATGTTGTTCCAGCCGCACCGCTTTAGCCGTACCCGTGACTGTTTTGATGATTTTGTCGATGTATTGTCACAGGTTGATCAGTTATTGTTACTTGAAGTGTATCCTGCGGGTGAAAAGCCAATTGTCGGTGCGGATAGCCGCAGCTTGGCACGAAGTATTCGTTTACGTGGTGAAGTTGAACCGATTTTGATTGATCCTGTCGACGGCAATTTAGAAAATGTGATGCATAAAGTGTTACAAGCGAATGACTTGTTATTAACCCAAGGCGCAGGTAATGTGGGGGCTATCTCGAGTGAGCTTGCACAAAATAAATTGTATTTAAAGTAATCGCCTTGTGTGATTTTGAATTTGATTGTTCAATTATAAAGTTTAAGGATATAAACGTGGCAAATGCTTCAGAATTCGGCAAAGTTGCCGTGTTGCTTGGTGGGAAATCAGCTGAGCGCGAGGTTTCTCTAAATAGTGGTAAAGCTGTACTTGAAGCATTGGTACGTTCAGGGATAAATGCCGAAGCGTTTGACCCACAAGAACGCAGTGTGACTGAACTTGTAAACTATGATCGCGCTTTTATTGTGCTACATGGTCGTGGCGGTGAAGACGGTCAAATTCAAGGTGCATTAGAATGGTTGAACTTGCCTTATACCGGTACTGGTGTACAGGGTTCGGCCATTGGTATGGATAAAGTCAAAACCAAGCAAGTTTGGCAGGGTTCGGACTTACCAACAGCGCCTTATCGCATCATTAGCCAAGAGTCAGATTTGGCTGAAGTGGTGGCGAATTTGGGCCTTCCACTGATTATCAAGCCGGTACACGAAGGTTCAAGTGTTGGCATGAGCAAAGTTGAAAAAGCAGAAGATTTGGCGGCCGCGATTGCCAAGGCGACCGAACATGATGCTGTTGTCATGGCTGAAAAATGGATTACCGGACGTGAATTCACCATTTCATTTTTAAATGGCCAACCGTTGCCTGTAATTCGTTTGCAACCGCCTGCGGATGTAGCATTTTATGACTACGACGCTAAATATAAGCGTAATGATGTGCAGTATGGTATTCCTTGCGGTCTAAGCGAAGATGAAGAAAAACAACTGCAAAGATTATGTTTACGTGCATTCCAAGCCGTTGGTGCAAGTGGTTGGGGGCGTATCGATGCGATGCAAGATGAGCATGGTCACTTCTGGTTGTTAGAAGTGAATACTGTGCCGGGCATGACCAGTCATTCTTTGGTGCCTAAAGCTGCGCAAGCAGTCGGTTATAGCTTTGATGAACTGTGTGTGGCGATTTTAGAACAAACATTGACGGGTGTGGCTCACTAAACTATGGCTCAACTTCCTGCTTCAATGCGCCGTAAACGAGCAGCAATCACATCAATACATGATAAGCCACCGACGCGTAAGGAAAAGCTTGCGAATGTGGGTGGCTGGTTGTTATTGCTTGTTGCGCTCGCAGTATTGGCTGTAGGGGTCTATGGTTTATATACGGTCATGACCGATGCGCGAGTGGCTGAGCTTCATGTTGTCGGAACACGATCAGATGCTGAAAATCGTCAGGTCATGACCCATGTTGCACCGACAGTCACCGCCAATTATTTTACCTCTGATTTAGAAAAAGTTCGAGATCAAGCATTAGCATTGTCTTGGGTTGATCGCGTGGTGGTATCACGTGCATGGCCAAACTCAATTCGAGTACGCGTTATGCCGCGTCATGCCATTGCTCGTTGGGGAACAGGGCGATTATTAAGTGATAGTGGTGACATTTTTGCAGAAGTCATACCGCAAAATAATCAAAAATTGCCCTTACTGCATGGACCGACTACGCAGTCAAAAATGATGATGCGGCGCTACAATGAAATTAATCAATTATTCCTGCCAGTCAATGTTCGTTTAAAAGAATTATATTTAACAGAACGTATGACTTGGTTTATGCAGTTTGATTCTGGTTTACGCATTATTGTGGATCAAGATCAGACCATGAGTAAACTTCAACGCTTGAGTCATCTGGCACAAAGTGATTTAAAACCAGTTTGGTCTAAAATTTCATCGGTTGATTTACGTTACAGAAATGGATTGGCCATACAGTGGAAGAATTCAGCAGCACCAAAAATTGTAAATGGTCACTTTGTTGTAACGATTGATGACACAAGCATTGCAGATGTAAGAGCGGTAAAGCCATAATTGAGCGGCTTTATATAAAATAGAGGCTTTAAGCCAAAAATTAACTAAACACGTAATGGTAGTAGTAGATAATGAATGAAGCTGTTCCCTCGGTTGTTGCGATTGACATTGGGACACACAAAGTTTCAGTTTTGATTGGTAAGGTACATGCGCCAGACAATATCCAAGTAATTGGTATGGCGACCGCTCGTAACCGAGGCATGAATAAAGGAAAAATTGTAAGTCTCGACAAAGTCATTACTGCAATCAAAAATGCCGTACAAGAAGCAGAAGACATGGCTGAATGCCGAGTGCATTCCGCTTGGATTTCAATTCCAAGTGCAGAATTAAAAAGCTTTTATGCATCAGGTCGTACACCTATTGAAAATAGTGACCACACCATTACCACAAGTGAGGTGGTACGCGCACTAGAGCTGGCCAAAGCCAGTCATTTAACTTCTGACCATTATTTGGTCAGTGCAGTGCCTTTGGGTTTTGAATTAGATGATTCAACAGAATGGGTGCAGAATCCAATTCGGATGTCTGCGCACAGTATGAAAGGGCATTATCAGTTGATGATGTTACCGATTAGCACCATGCAGAATTTGGATCGTGCGCTTAAAGGTGCCAATATTGGCGTTGAAAAAATGGTGGTGTCTTGTTTAGCCACGGCTGAATCGAGCTTGCTCAAAGATGAAAAAGAGTATGGCGTATGTTTGGTCGATATTGGTGCGGGCACGACCAATATCGCTGTGTATTTGGATGGTCGCCTTGCTTTAACCCATACTTTGCAACGTGGTGGTGAGCATGTGACCCGTGATATTGCGGCTGTACTGCAAACCACAACAGAAGAAGCTGAGCGAATTAAGCTATTGTATGGTTGTGTTGAACTGAAAGTGGTCAAACCAGACCATATGATTCAATTTCAAGGCATTGATGGTCCGCAAACGATTAGTCGTATTGAATTAACTGAAATTATTATTGCGCGTTATGAAGAAATTTTGAATCAAGTGCATCAAGAGTTACAACATAATGGTGCAATTCATGGTTTATATCATGGCGTAGTGCTGACGGGTGATGCCAGTCAAATCGAAGGCATGGTGAATTTGGCACGTCATATGCTGGGTGTTTCTGCGCATTTAGGCAATCCACCGGTACAGGTCTATGCTGAAGAACAAAATCAGGCTGCTTTGCGCCGTTCGCAATATGCAACAGCTGCTGGATTGTTAATGTTTAGTCAAAGTGACACACAAGATACTATTGTGGAAACTACGGATCCTGAAAAGCTGTCTGTTTTCAAGCGAGTAGGGCGAGCATGGTCAGCATTAAATAATCAATTAAAGTCGATATTTTAAGTTTAATTTTTTGGGAATATTGTTAGGAAGTTGTACGTCTAACGGCTTGGACTTGACAAGCGTGCAGTTGAACAGCATTCTAAAAAACAATTTTATTAAGATCAAGGCAGTATACGGGCTTAAGTGACTGCCAATTACGCATTAGGAAATCCAAAGGTCATGGCCTCATTTGAATTTTTAGAAGATGATCAAAACGATAGCAACGGTCAAGCCCGTTTCACTGTGTTTGGTGTAGGTGGTGCAGGTGGTAATGCTGTACAACATATGCTTGAGTCAGACATTCAAGGTGTAAAATTTGTTTGTGCCAATACGGATAAACAAGCTTTAGATCGTATGAATGCACAATTCAAAATTCAGTTAGGCGAACAAAGCACACGTGGTTTGGGTGCGGGTGCAAATCCTCAAGTGGGTCAAACTGCTGCTGAAGAAAGCCGTGAAATCATTCGCCAACACCTTGAAGGAACAGACATGGTCTTTGTCACTGCCGGTATGGGTGGTGGTACAGGTACGGGTGCTGCCCCTGTTGTTGCGGAAATTGCCAAAGAAATGGGCATTTTGACTGTCGGTGTGGTGACAACTCCGTTTAACTTTGAAGGTAAACGTCGTCAACAATCTGCTGAAAAAGGTATTGAAGCTTTAGAAGCGCATGTTGATTCTTTAATTATTATTCCAAATCAACGTTTGCTTAAAGTCTTCCGTGATATTTCAATGAAAGACGCCTACAAAAAAGCCGATGACGTATTGTTAAATGCGGTACGAAGTATCTTTGATCTGGTGGTTCGACCTGGACATATCAACCTTGACTTTGCCGATTTAAAAACCGCAATGAGCACGCGTGGTTATGCCATGATGGGTGTAGGTTCTGGTCGTGGTGAAACGCGTGCCCGCCAAGCTGCTGAACAAGCGATTCGTAGCCCACTGCTTGATAATGTCACTATTATGAATGCCAAAGGTATTTTGATTAATGTGACCGGTGGTGATGACGTGACCTTCGGTGAAATTGAAGAAATTACCGATGTCGTCAATCAGATTGTGGATTTAGATGAAGGTCAAGTGTTCTACGGCACTGTATTTGATCCAGATGCGCGTGATGAAATTAGCGTAACCGTGATTGCTACAGGTTTAACGCGCAATTCAGCAGATTCTGTGGATACGGTAAAACGTCCAACCACGCAGTCTGCAACTCGTCCAGTCAGTTCAGTTGCTCAAGCTGCTGTGGAAGATGACGACGTGCCAGCAATTCAGCGTCAACAGAGCGAAGCAAGTGCGACAGCTGCTCCAGCCGTCGGTACAGCGCGTCCAACACCGATGAGTATTCAAGATTACTTGAAAAATCAGCAACGTAAATAAAGATGAATTAATGTCGTCTGTATAAATTCAACAGAAAAGGTAGCCTAAAGGCTACCTTTTTGTTTTTTATCAATGGCTAAATATGCTAACGTATAGCGGTTTGATGAGCAGATGATAGAAAACATGTTGAAACAAAGAACCCTACAACGTGTCGTGAAAGCGAGCGGTATTGGTCTTCATAGTGGGCAAAAAGTCTTAATTAACTTTGTGCCGCACCATGTCGATGGGGGAATTGTGTTTCGACGTATCGATTTAGATCCACCTGTCGATATTCAAGCCAATGCTATGCTGATTCAAGAAGCATTTATGTGCTCTAATTTGGTTCAAGCAGATGCCAAGGTCGGCACGATTGAGCATGTTATGAGTGCGATTGCCGGATTAGGAATCGACAATCTGATTATTGAGGTTTCTGCTTCTGAAGTACCGATTATGGATGGCAGTGCAGGTCCATTTATTTACTTGCTGATGCAAGGTGGTCTGGCTGAGCAAAATGCGCCGAAAAAATTTATCAAAATTTTAAAAACAGTAGAAGCACTGATTGATGATAAGCGTGCCATTTTTCGCCCGCATGAGGGTTTCCAACTCAATTTCACGATTGACTTCGATCATCCCGCTTTTAAGAAAGAATATCAGTCAGCCACTATCGATTTTTCAACCGAAACCTTCGTGTATGAAGTGAGTGAAGCGCGAACTTTTGGTTTTATGAAAGATTTAGATTATCTGAAAGCCAATAATTTAGCCTTGGGTGCAAGTTTAGACAATGCGATTGGCGTGGATGAAACTGGGGTGGTCAATGAGGAGGGACTGCGCTTCTCTGATGAGTTTGTCCGTCACAAAATTTTAGATGCTGTGGGTGATTTATACTTACTGGGGCATCAAATTATTGCCAAATTTGATGGCTATAAATCAGGACATGCATTAAATAATCAGTTATTACGCAATGTTAAAAGTGATCCAACCAGTTACGAAATTGTAACATTTAATGACGAAACGCAATGTCCAATTCCTTATGTAAGTGTGACATAAGTCATTGTCTTTTAATGTGTGTGTTATAATATAACAACTATGACTGTTAAATCGATCACATAATTTTTGATTGATTTCAGCGACAGCAAAGTGCTGGTTACTTTTTATTGCTTGCCAAACGTAGCATTGCTTGGCTAAGCTTGGGGTCGCTCACAAAGTCAGCAGCACCACGGATTAAATCTTGAGTATCTGGGCTAAGGGATCTGGTCAGCGCTTCAGGTTTTAAGGGTGTTGTTGTTTGAATTCTTAAACGAACTTGCAGTTTCTGCAAATCTTTGAATTCTTCTAATTGTAATAATTGAGCAATATATTGCTTTTGAAGATATGCCAGTTGACTAATCATTGCCTGATTTTCACCGGTAATGGTCAAAATGCCATTTTGATAACAAACAACTTTCCATTGCTCCGGTTGGGGCAAGATAGGTTGAATGATTTTTGTAAGTTTCTGCCATGCAGCAACTTGTGTAGAGAGAAACGTAAAGTTTCCTGTTTTTAAGTGTTTTCTTGTTTGTTGAAAGAGCTTCACTGGTTCAGACATACATTGTTCCTTCATATTTGTGTCTTAATCTTATGCGCTTCGTTCAGTAGATATCAAGGAAGAGATCACACAAGGACATTAACTAAGAACAGTTAAAAGAGGTTTTTTATGCATACGCGACGTATTCTATTAGCGTTTTCATTGGCAGCGTCTGCTGCATCTGTAGCTTTTGCGGATTTAGTTGAACTCAATTCTAACGACGTATCAACAGATCGTATTGAACAACTGACTCGTACTTTGGCTCAGGGTTCTTATGTAGAATCAAATGAGATTGATCTTCCTGCTGAAATTCAAATGAGTGTTCAGTTACGTGAAAAAACGGTTGAATTGAACAATGAATCGCTTGCAAAGAAATACGGCTCAAGCACCTCAAAAAGTTATTCTAACAATCCTTACTCTTGGTTGGTATCGCACCCATTGCCTGATATGAATCGTGTCAGTTCAAACTATGGTGGTCGTACCATGGGTGGTCGTGCTGAAAATCATTCAGGTTTAGATATGTCAGCCCCAAGTGGTACTGCTATTTATGCCACCGGTCCAGGTGTAGTCACTAAATCGGGTTGGGGTACAGGTTATGGTCAATATGTGGAAATTAACCATGGTAATGGTTATCTCACGCGTTATGCACATGCATCTCGTCTGATTGCTCGCGTTGGCGATAAAGTGCAAGCCGGCGAACATATTGCGAATGTGGGTTGTACTGGTCGTTGTACTGGACCTCATTTACATTATGAAGTTGTCAAAGATGGTCAACGTAAAAATCCGTCAACTTATTTAGCGATGTTGCCATAAGTTTTTCAATGACGGGTTAGCA
This sequence comes from Acinetobacter bohemicus ANC 3994, assembly GCF_000367925.1. Lineage (GTDB taxonomy): Bacteria > Pseudomonadota > Gammaproteobacteria > Pseudomonadales > Moraxellaceae > Acinetobacter > Acinetobacter bohemicus. The sequence continues at coordinate 348,416 of NZ_KB849175.1, read as the reverse complement.
GTCTGCTCTAAATGGTCTTAAAGAATGTGATCTAAGCGCTTATAGCTTTTAACTCTAAATATTATCATTCAAAAGAATACTTATTGTATAAAAAACCGCCTTTATTGGCGGTTTTTTGTTTTATTGCGTAAAGAATGGTCAGCAGATATTTATTTTCTAAATAATAGTGCTATTCCGTATTCAGCTGTGGCAATAACTGAAACCTGCCAAAGTATGATACATATAGAGAATATAAATAGGCTCAAGGAATAGGTGCAATATGGCGTTTTATGGTGATACTGACGCGCAAGAAACCCAAGAATGGCAAGATGCTTTCGACTCGGTTTTACAACATATGGGAACGGAGCGAGCGGCATTTTTACTCGAAAAACTCTATCAGCGTGCAATTGCTACACATGTTCCTATTCAGCGCCTAAATACGCCTTACCGTAATACAATTTCGGTTGACGAAACGCCAGCAATGCCAGGTGACCAAGATATGGAACGCCGTATTCGTGCGTTGATTCGTTGGAATGCTTTGGCAATGGTGTTGCGTGCGAATAAAACAGGTGATGATTTAGGTGGTCACTTAGCAAGTTTTGCATCTTCAGCAACCTTGTATGATGTTGGGTTTAACCATTTCTTCCGTGCTAATAGTGATCACTTCGGTGGTGACATGATCTATTATCAAGGTCACTGTGCACCGGGTATTTATGCACGTTCATTCCTTGAAGGCCGTTTGACTGAAGACCATTTAAATAATTTCCGTCGCGAAGTAGGCGGTATTGGTCTTCCAAGTTACCCGCATCCGTACTTAATGCCAGACTATTGGCAGTTCCCGACCGTATCGATGGGCTTAGGTCCAATCATGTCGATTTATCAAGCGCACATTCAAAAATATTTGATGAACCGTGGTTTGATTAAAGAAGAAGACCGTAAAGTTTGGGCTTATCTTGGCGATGGTGAAATGGATGAGCCAGAAAGCTTGGGCGCAATTTCATTAGCAGGCCGTGAAAAGCTAGATAACCTGATTTGGGTGGTCAACTGTAACTTACAGCGTCTAGATGGTCCTGTACGTGGTAACGGCAAAATTATTCAAGAGCTTGAATCATTGTTCCGTGGCGCAGGTTGGCGTGTGATTAAAGTCGTTTGGGGCCGTCATTGGGATCCATTGTTGGCGAAAGACACCACTGGCGCACTTCAGGCAGTAATGGAAGAAGCGGTCGATGGTGATTTCCAACGTTACCAAGTGAAAGGTGGCGCATATACGCGTGAAAAATTCTTTGGTAAGTATCCTGAAGCTGCGGAACTGGTCAAAGATTTAAGCGATGAGGATATTGATAATCTAAATCGTGGTGGTCATGACCCATACAAAGTCTTTGCTGCTTATGCAGAAGCATGTACAGCCAAAGGTCAGCCGACTGTAATTCTTGCGAAAACAGTTAAAGGTTATGGTTTATCTGAAGAAATTGAAGCGGTTAACAAAACGCATCAAATCAAAAAAATGCAGATTGAATCTTTAAAATACGTTCGTGACCGTTTCAACTTGCCATTCAATGATGAGCAATTAGAAGAAGTTCCTTTCTATCGTCCAAGCGAAAATTCGCCTGAACTGAAATATATGAAGGCACGTCGTGAAGCGTTGGGTGGTTACTTACCTGCACGTCGTAAAGAAAGTGAACAACTTGCTATTCCTGAATTATCTGTATTTGATGCGGTGTTGAAAGGCAGTGGTGGTAAAGAACAATCAACCACGATGGTGATGGTGCGTTTAATCTCTGCATTATTGAAAGAGAAAGCCATTAAAGACCGCGTTGTACCGATCGTTCCTGATGAAGCACGTACTTTCGGTTTAGAAGGGATGTTCCGTCAATTGGGTATTTATGCCGCTCATGGTCAAAAATATACCCCTGAAGACCAAGAACAATTGATGCATTACCGTGAAGCAAAAGACGGTCACATGCTTCAAGAGGGGATTAACGAAGCGGGCGCGATGAGTGCATGGGCAGCTTTGGCCACCAGTTATTCAACCAATAACCTGCCAATGATTCCAATGTACATGTACTACTCAATGTTTGGTTTCCAACGTATTGGGGACATTGCATGGGCAGCAGGCGACGCACAAGCACAAGGCTTCTTGTTGGGTGCTACCGCAGGTCGTACCACGCTAAACGGTGAAGGTTTACAGCACCAAGATGGTCACTCGCACATTCTTGCCAACACCATTCCAAACTGTATCTCTTATGATCCATGTTTTGGTTATGAACTTGCGGTCATCGTACATGATGGCTTACAGCGCATGTATGTGAATCAAGAGCGTGTGTTCTATTACTTAACGGTGATGAACGAAAACTACGAACATCCTGAAATGCCACAAGGCGCTGAGGAAGGCATTAAGCGTGGTATGTACTTATTGCAAGAAGATGAGAAAGCCACTGTACAGTTGATGGGTTCAGGCGTAATTCTACGTGAAGTGATTAAAGCGGCGCAAATTTTGCGTGATGAATACCAAATTCATTCGAATGTATACAGCGTAACCAGCTTTAACGAACTGGCACGTGACGGTATGGCGTGTGAAGAATACAACCGCTTGCATCCAATGGCTGAAACAGCAAAAGAAGCGTGGATCTCGAAGCAACTTCGCAATACCAACGGTATCGTAGTTTCGGCTACAGACCATATGCGTGCATACAGCGAACAAATTCGTGCTTATCTTCCAGATAACCGTCCATTCGTAGCGTTAGGTACAGATGGCTATGGCCGTTCAGATACACGCGCAAATTTACGTAGTTATTTCGGTGTTGATGCTGCGCATATTGTGGTAGCGACGTTGAAAAAACTCGCGGATGAAGGCGAAGTAGATGCGCGTTTAGTGAAAGATGCAATTTCTAGTTTTGAATTAGATACAGACCGCCCAGTGGCTTGGTTGCCACAAACGCATCCAGAGCTTCATGCGGTTGCTGACTACAAAGAGGAGAACTAATCATGCAAATTACGACTCCAGATATTGGTGTAGATAAAGCAACAGTGGCAGAAATTTTAGTCAAAGTGGGCGATACCATTAGCGTTGATGACAGTATTATCTTACTTGAATCTGATAAAGCCTCTGTTGAAGTGCCTAGCACTTCGGCAGGTGTGGTGAAAAGCATTTTGGTTAATTTGGGTGATGAAGTTGCTGAAGGTGCAGTCTTGATCGAACTAGAAGCAGAAGCTGCGACGGCAGTTGAAGCAGTTGCAACAACTCAGCCTGAAGCTGCGGTTGCTCCTGTTCAAGCCAATACAGCGCCAGTGGTTGAAGAAAAAACGTCAACGCCTGCTGCGACAGCAACAGTGGTTGAAGTACAAGTGCCGGATATTGGCGTAGACAAAGCCTTGGTTGGTGAAATCTTGGTTCAAGTTGGCGATGAAATTGACGTTGATCAAAGCATTGTTGTAGTTGAATCAGATAAAGCGACCGTTGAAGTGCCGAGTACGATTGCAGGTACGGTTGAATCGATTAGCATTCAAGTGGGCGATAGTGTCAAAGAAGGTGTGGTGATTCTGACTGTAAAAACGGTGAGTTCAGTTGCACAAGTGACCGCTGAGCCTGCAAAAGTTGCAGCGCCTCAAGTCGCTGAAAGTAAGCCTGCCGAAGTAGCAGCACAAGTTGCTTCTGCTCCTGCGGGCGCGGTTGAAATTGCAGTACCTGATTTAGGTGTAGATAAAGCTGCCGTTGCTGAAATTTTGGTGGCTGTGGGTGATACGGTTGAAAAAGACCAAAGCATCATCGTGGTTGAATCAGATAAAGCGACCGTTGAAGTACCAAGTACGATTGCAGGTGTGATCAAAGCAATTCATGTTGCACTGGGTCAAAATGTTTCGGAAGGTATTGCACTGGTAACGATTGAAGCTGAAGGTCAAGCTCCTACACCTGTTGCGAAAGTCGAGACAGCAAAAGCGACAGCTCCTACTCAAGCAGCAGCGAAAGTACAACAATCTGCTCCTGTAGTTGCGACTACAAATGACGTAGATAAGTTAACCAAAGAGCAGAGTGCGGCAAATTCGAAAGTATATGCAGGCCCTGCGGTGCGTAAACTTGCACGTGAACTTGGTGTCGTGTTGTCAGAAGTGAAAGCATCAGGCCCGCATGAACGTTTGATGAAAGAAGATCTGGTTGCTTATGTAAAAACGCGTTTGACCGCGCCTCAGGTTGCTCCAGTCGCTCAAGCGGTTGCTCAAGTTTCTGGTTTGCCAAAACTGCCTGACTTTACAGCATTTGGTGGTACAGAAGAAAAAGTCATGACGCGTTTGCAACAGGTTTCTGTTCCGCAATTGTCATTGAATAACTTCATTCCACAAGTCACACAGTTTGACGCAGCGGATATTTCTGAGCTTGAAGCATGGCGTAATGATCTTAAAGGAAACTTTAAGAAAGAAGGCATTAGCCTGACCATTATGGCATTCATTATTAAAGCCGTTGCGCATCTATTGAAAGAAGAGCGTGATTTTGCAGGTCACTTGGCAGATGATGGTAAGTCAGTGTTGTTACGTAATGAAATCCATATGGGGATTGCCGTTGCGACACCAGATGGCTTAACCGTTCCTGTATTACGTCATCCTGACCAAAAATCAATTAAGCAAATTGCGGTTGAATTGGGTGTGCTGGGTCAAAAAGCGCGTGACAAAAAGCTTTCTCCGAAAGATCTTCAAGGTGCGAACTTTACCATTACTAGCCTAGGTTCAATTGGTGGTACAGCATTTACCCCATTGGTGAACTGGCCTCAAGTGGCAATTTTGGGTATTTCGCCGGCAACCATGCAACCTGTTTGGAATGGCGAAGGTTTTGATCCGAAATTGATGCTTCCATTGTCATTGTCTTATGACCACCGTGTGATTAATGGTGCAGATGCTGCGCGTTTCACCAATAAATTGACCAAGCTTTTGGCTGATATTCGTAGCTTATTGCTCTAATTTTTAGTCTAAAAAGGCGCATCAAAACCCTGCTTAGGCAGGGTTTTTTTATTGGGAAAAATTCGTTGCTTTATATGTCGTGGACAAAAATAAAATCTGATTTGAAAAAAAATGCTGTGTAAATTACACTAGCACTACTTCATTGGGGAGTAGCCGCTTTTTACGCAATGTAAAAAGGTGATGATCAACATAATTGTTCAACAGAACATGGTCATCATAGCAAAGAACCAATTCAGCTTTTCAAAAAGCTTTTTTTGTTGGCAAGACCTTTGATTTATTACTCTGCAGATTTTTGGCTAGCAGGAGTGATAAGTCATCGGCAAATTTTGCTAGCCAGAGAAAGTTCATATGTATGAGTTCCTGATCTCAACCGCGATAGTTGCACTTGCTGAAATGGGTGATAAAACCCAATTATTGGCACTCTTGCTCGCAGCACGCTTCCGTAAACCGATTCCAATTTTATTGGCCATTTTACTGGCGACCTTATTAAATCATGGTATTTCAGCCGTTCTCGGTCAGTGGATTACCACAGTTCTTAGCCCTGATGTGTTGCTTTGGATTGTATCGCTTGGTTTTATTGCCATGGCATTGTGGATGCTGGTTCCAGACCAACTGGATGATGAAACCGACAGCATTAATAAATGGCAAAGATATGGCGTGTTTGGTGCGACCTTTGTGCTGTTTTTTCTGGCTGAAATTGGCGATAAAACTCAAGTGGCAACCATAGCGCTCGCTGCACGTTTTGACAGTATTTTCTGGGTGATGGCGGGTACCACAGTGGGGATGATGATTGCCAATGCTCCTGCCGTCTTTATTGGCGATAAGCTGGCAGATAAGTTACCTATTTCACTGATTCATAAAATTGGTGCAAGCATATTCTTGCTGATCGGTATTTCAACTTTAGTCCAACATTATTTCTTTTAAAGCTGTGTTAGGGTAAAAATCCTTGCGTTTTTGTCGGGATTTTTACTCGCTTAAATGTGGCACAATTTACTGATAAATTTAAGAATATTTAAACACATGTTTATTGTATATTTCTATAATTCCATATATGTTGTGAGGGATTAAAAAGGCAATTTTAAAACAATATTTTGGGGAATCGGTTATGGCGTTTGATCGCACGACATCACAAGTGTTATTTGATAATGGCACACATAAGTGTATTAGCTTTACCAGCCTCGTCAAAGGTGAAGGCGTACAAGCGAACCAATTTCTAATTTTGGATAATGAACGTGCAGCGGTACTTGATCCAGGGGGTGATTTAACCTATGTCCCTCTGACCATGGAACTGAATAAATATACCCGTTTGACCAATCTTGACTATGTCATGGCCTCACACCAAGACCCCGATATTATTACCTCGATGCCACGTTGGTTGGTGTATACCGAAGCCAAAGTGGTGGCATCTAAACTGTGGGCACGCTTTTTACCGCATTTGAACTCTGCCTTTATGAGTGATCGAATGAAAGGTGGCTGGTTGGAACGCTTGATTGAATTGCCAGACCACGGTGGGATCATTCCTTTGGGCGAATCAAAAATTATTGTCGTTCCTGCCCATTTCCTACATTCGGTAGGTAACTTCCAATTCTACGATCCAATTGCAAAAATTTTATTTTCAGGCGATATGGGCGCATCTATGGTGGATGATGCCAATAAGCCATTGGAAAATTTTGCTTCGCATATTCCGAAAATGAAATCTTTTCATCAACGCTATATGTGTTGCAATAAAATCATTCGTTTATGGGTGAAAATGGTCCGCACCATGGATGTTGAAATGATTGTCCCACAGCACGGTACACCTTTTATTGGGAAAGAGCAGGTCAATCAATTTCTGGATTGGATTGAAACGTTAGAGTGCGGTACTGATTTGATGGATGAATCGGTCTTTACCTGCCCAACTTAATTAATGTCATCCCTTTGCCATACCTGACAAGGATGTTCTGTATGGCAAGTCAAACGTCTTGCGCTGCGCAGCTTAAAAGAAGCAGGCGTGGATAAAGTCTATTGATGATAATTTTATAAAAAATTGATGAATATTCAGCAATGTAAATTTATTTTACCTCGCTGTTTGAAATTAACATGAATAAAACTGTTTTTTTGTTTATAATAGCGCACGGAAATTACCAGTGAGACTGTTATGTTGACCATCGTTCAAGAAGCGCTAACCTTCGATGATGTCTTATTACTCCCTGCCTACTCAACTGTCCTCCCAAAAGATGTCTCCTTAAAGACACGCCTAACTCGTGGCATTAATCTGAATATCCCGCTTATTTCAGCTGCAATGGATACTGTGACAGAATCACGTATGGCAATTGCGATGGCACAAAATGGTGGCATTGGCATCCTGCATAAAAATATGGATATTTCTGCTCAAGCAGCTGAAGTACGCCGTGTGAAAAAATTTGAAGCAGGGATGGTGAAAGATCCTATCACTGTGACTCCAGAAACCACGGTTCGCGAACTTATTGCAATCACTCAAGCCAACAATATCAGCGGTGTACCTGTTGTAAAAGATGGCAAAGTGGTGGGTATTGTGACGGGTCGTGATACACGTTTCGTGACCAGTTTAGAACAGCCTGTAAGTAACATCATGACCGGTCAAGACCGTCTGGTGACGGTTCGTGAAAACGAATCTAAAGAAAATATCCAAGCATTATTACAAAAAAATCGTATTGAAAAAGTACTGGTGGTTGGCGACAACAACGAGCTGAAAGGTTTAATTACGGTCACAGATTTCCGTAAAGCAGAACTTTATCCAAACAGCTGTAAAGATGATTTAGGTCGTTTACGTGTTGGTGCTGCAGTCGGTACTGGTATTGAAACCCCTGCACGTGTTGAAGCATTGGTTGACGCGGGTGTAGATGCCATTGTGGTTGATACGGCGCATGGTCACTCTGCGGGTGTTATTGAACGTGTGCGTTGGGTGAAAGCAAACTATCCGCAAGTTCAAGTGATTGGCGGTAATATCGCAACAGGTGATGCTGCATTGGCATTACTCGATGCGGGTGCGGATGCGGTTAAAGTCGGTATTGGTCCGGGTTCAATTTGTACCACACGTATTGTTGCTGGTATTGGCATGCCACAAATCTCTGCGATTGACAGCGTTGCCAATGCACTAAAAGATCAAATCCCACTCATCGCTGATGGCGGTATTCGCTTCTCTGGTGATATGGCAAAAGCGATTGGCGCGGGCGCAAGCACGATTATGGTCGGTTCAATGCTAGCAGGGACTGAAGAAGCACCGGGCGAAGTTGAATTTTTCCAAGGTCGTTACTACAAAGCATACCGTGGTATGGGTTCATTGGGTGCGATGGCAGGGGCTACAGGTTCTGCTGACCGTTATTTCCAAGACGCTAAAGCCGGTCAGGAAAAGCTAGTACCAGAAGGGATTGAAGGCCGTGTACCGTATAAAGGTCCGATGGGGAACATCGTGCATCAAATGATGGGCGGTTTACGTTCATCAATGGGTTATACCGGTTCTGCTGTAATTGAAGATCTTCGCCAAAATGCCAAGTTTGTCAAAATTACCTCGGCAGGAATGTCTGAATCTCATGTCCATGATGTGACCATTACTAAAGAAGCACCGAACTATCGTGTGGGTTGATTTTTAGTAATTCGTTTCATGAAAAGCCGTCATTTATATGACGGCTTTTTTGATTTTGGTGTAAAGTAATTGTGGAAAAATTGGATGATGAATTTCATCATAGATGTATAAGAAGTGAGTAAAAAATGAGTTATTTTGGAACAGATGGTATCCGTGGGAAGTTTGGGGAACTTCCAATTACGCCTGAATTTGCACTTAAGCTCGGCTTTGCAGCAGGTAAAGTTTTAAAAAAAATGAGCAATAGAAAAAAACCGATTGTTGTTTTAGGCAAAGATACCCGTTTATCGGGCTATATTTTGGAATCAGCCTTACAGGCCGGTTTAAATGCCGCTGGGGTTTATGTCCATTTATTAGGACCCTTGCCCACCCCCGCGATTGCCCATTTAACTCGTGCTTTGCATGCCAGTTTAGGCATTGTGATTTCAGCTTCACATAATCCTTATTATGATAACGGAATTAAATTTTTCTCAAGTGAAGGCAAAAAACTGCCCGATGATGTTCAAGAAGCGATTAATCAAGAACTTGAAAAAGAATTAAAGATTGAAGATACCGCAAATTTGGGTAAAAGCGTGCGTGTCAAAGATGCCAATGGCCGTTACATTGAATTTTGTAAATCGACATTTCCCTACCATTTTGACCTAAGCAATTTAAAAATTGTGGTGGACTGTGCCAATGGGGCAGCCTATAACGTAGGTCCTGCGGTATTTAAAGAATTAGGCGCCAAAATTGTTGCGCTTTATAATGAACCCGATGGCTTAAACATCAATGAACAGTGTGGTTCAACCCATCCTGAAAAATTGCAAAAAGCCGTGCTTCACCATCATGCAGATTTAGGGATTGCCTTTGATGGCGATGCTGACCGCGTAATTTTGGTCGATCAACGTGGTGAATTGGTTGATGGCGACAGTATTTTATATATTCTTGCCACTCAAGCCAGTCATAAACCCGCAGGGATTGTCGGCACCGTGATGAGTAATATGGCGCTGGAATTGGCTTTGGAAAAAGCACAAGTGCCATTTGTCCGTGCTAGCGTGGGTGACCGTTATGTGTTGCAGGCATTGGATGAAAAAGGTTGGGTCATTGGTGGTGAGCCATCAGGACATATTCTGACCTTAGATAAAAGCACCACAGGTGATGCGATTATTGCCGCATTACAAGTATTGACGGTAATGGTCGAACAGAAAAAAGCCTTGCATGAATTGGTTGCTGACTTCCATTTATTGCCGAATGTCTTGGTTAATGTGCGTTTAGAAGCAATGTTTGATCCGTATGCGGTGCCTGCTTTGGTTACAGAGTTTGAAAAAGCGGAAGCACAGCTCAAAGGTCGTGGACGTTTGTTGATTCGTAAATCAGGCACTGAGCCGGTGATTCGTGTCATGGTGGAAGGGGATGATCTGCAAGAAGTTACGGCTTTAGCCAATCATCTTGCAGATGCTGTACGTGCCAACGCTGCTTAAGGTAAGTCTATGGATGATGTGATTAAAGACTTAAGCGAACTGCGCTTAAGTTACCAAAAAGATGAGTTACATGAAACTCAGGTGGATGAAAACCCACATCAGCAGTTTTTAACTTGGTTTAATGCTGCTTTAGCCGCGCACTTGCATGAACCTTATGCCATGTCGTTGGCAACGGCAAATGCACAGGGTCGTCCGCATGTACGTACCGTATTATTGCGTGGTGCAACGACATCGGGTTACGACTTTTATAGCAACTATGACAGCCAAAAAGGCCTAGATTTAATTAGCAATCCGTATGCGGAGTTGCTGTTTTATTGGCCTGAATTGGAACGTCAAATTCGTGTCAGTGGTCAGGTCGAAAAGATCTCTTTAGCAGAGTCGACAGACTATTATCATAAACGTCCACGTGATAGCCAAATTGCAGCGCACATTAGTACGCCGCAAAGTGGTGTTATTGCCAGTCGTGAAGAATTGCAGACACGTTTCCAAGCCTTGCATGAACAAGTGACAGAAAAAGCCGAATTGGCAAAACCAGAATTCTGGGGGGGCTATCGTTTAGTGCCCGATTATTATGAATTTTGGCAAGGTCGTCCAAACCGTTTACATGACCGTTTAAGTTATGAAAGAATCGACGGTCTATGGACCTTACAACGACTTATGCCTTAAATGCCAAAAACATTGATTCAGCAACGCCCTTTGATGACACGCCCTGAAAATATTCAGGGCGTGTCGCCATTTATTGCCCAAATTTTAGCGCGCCGTGGCGTGCAATCAGAACAAGAACTTGAGTTTAAACTGAAGCATTTACTTGCGCCCAATATGAAAGGTTTAGAGCAAGCCATTCAAATTATTGACCAAGCGATTGATCAAAATAACAAGATTATTATTGTCGGTGATTATGATGCCGATGGTGCGACCAGTACCGCATTGATGGTTTTAGCCCTACGCGATATGGGGGCAAATGTTGAATATTTGGTTCCCGACCGTTTTAAATATGGTTATGGCCTAACAGCGAAAATTGCAGATCTGGCTTTTAGTCGCTATCAACCTGATCTGCTGATTACGGTTGATAACGGCATTTCAAGTCATGCGGGTGTCGAACAAGCACAGGCACATGGCATGCACGTGATTATTACTGATCATCACCTGACCACCAAAGCAACCCCCAAAGCTGAAGCGGTGGTGAATCCCAATCAATTGGGCTGTGAATTTCCAAGTAAGGCTTTGGCAGGAGTTGGGGTTGCATTTTACCTGCTGGCACGACTGTCGAGTTATCGCAGTCAATTGGGGAAATCGGCCAGTAAAGTGGCACAGTATTTAGACTTGGTGGCTTTAGGCACTTATGCGGATGTGGCAAGCTTGGATTATAACAACCGTATTTTGGTGGATGCGGGGGTGAAACGGATCCAGCAAAATCAATGCCGTGCCGGAATCAGCGCACTTTTGGATATCGCAGGACGTGACCCTGCACAGCTTAAAGCCCAAGATTTAGGCTTTGTCTTGGGACCTCGGGTGAATGCCGCAGGGCGGATGGAAACCATGGACATTGGCATTGAATGTCTATTGGCGCAGGATATGCAAACCGCTTATCCACTGGCACAGCAACTCAATGATTTGAACGTTGAGCGTCGCCAAGTCGAATTGCAAATGAAGCAGCAGGCTCTAGTTGAACTGGAAAAATTACAGTTGGATCAGCAGCATTTACCTGCCACGTTGGTGATGTTTGATGAACACTGGCATCAGGGGGTGATTGGCATTGTCGCAGGTCGCTTGAAAGAACAATTTCATCGTCCAAGTATTGTGTTTGCAGCGGATGATGACGGGATTCATATCAAAGGTTCTGCTCGGTCGATAGACGGTGTGCATATTCGTGATGCCATCGAGATGATTGCAGAGCAATATCCACATTTGGTCAGCCACTTTGGTGGACATGCTGCCGCAGCAGGATTGACCCTTCAGAAAGTGCATTTTGCGCAATTTAAGCAAGCTTTTGAACAATTGATCTCGGCGATGGATGAGTCACTGTTTCATGCCACTGTATGGACGGATGGTGAATTAGCAACAGAAAACTTTCAACTTGAAACGGTGCAGTTGCTACAGAATTTGACCCCTTGGGGGCAAAAATTTCCATCGCCTATTTTTGAAGGTGTGTTTAAAGTTTTAGATTCTCGCTGGTTGAAAGAGAGCCATTTAAAACTGCGTTTGGCTTTAGACAATGGGAAAATTGTGGAAGCCATTGCTTTTAATGCCCGTGAGAAATTTGAATTTGATGCCATGCAAGATCGTGTCCGATTGGTGTATGAACTCGATCAAAATGAATTTAATGGCAAGGTGAGTTTGCAACTCCGGGTCATACATTTAGAGCATTAAAAAAACCGCTCATTTGAGCGGTTTTTTTATGAAATGAATATCTGTTTTGTTTGCTTAGAAACGGTATTTCGCAGCGACACCAAATGAGTTGTAGTCGTTGTTACCGACTTCACCAAAACCAACACGACCTTCAAGGCTGACTTGTTGATTCAAGAATTTACGTGCATTAATCCCAAATTCGCTTTGATCAGTGAGATCGTTATTGCTGTAGTCGGCACCAATGCTGAGTGTTTTATCAATGAAGTAATCTGCAGCAAGGTTGTATTCGTCTAGATCACCAAATGCTGCACCGGCTTCTAAGTTAATGTCTTTACCATTGCTGAGTGTAGTCACGTATTTAGCACGCAGTGTTGGATCTACACCGTCGTCATTGTCGTTATCATAACCTTTCACACCTGCGGCAATTAATAAGCCCGGTGCAGGAAGATAACCGACTTCAGCGGCATAATACGTGGTATCGAAGTCATATTTTTGACCAAGAGCATTACGATATTCAGCATTGTTACGGCTGATATCACCACCTAGATAGAAATCTGAGTTTGGAACATAGAATTCAGCACCAACACCATAAGTATTGTTGTCAACATCACCACGGTCAGCAAATGTTGCATGTGCATTGACGTTGCTGGCGCGGTCAAGGAATGCTGCCTCTGCAAGAGGGGCATTACGCGTTTGTACTGGGTTAAAGTAATAAGTACCATCTACACCAAAAGCATTGCCTGAACCACCATGATCAGGGTCAAGATAAGCTGCTGATGCGCCTACTTCAGCTTGGTATGCATGAGCTGTACCTGTAAGAACAAGTGCTGAAAGTACAGCAGATGCGATTGCTAGTTTTTTCATGGATACGACCCCTCAAAATTTATGGTTAAAATTAATACATTTCTTGTTACAACTTTTAGTCTAGAGCAAAATGAAATGAGGTCAATCATTGCAGGGTTACAGAAATGTTTCAAACGTAATGTTGTGTAAATATTTTAATTTAATATGTTGAAATTTAATAAATTATTTAAATGTTTTGTTTTATTAAAATTGTGGATATTTTGTGGATTTAATGGATTTTTCTATAAAAAATTAAGCATTTCGTAACATTTTAATTTTTTAGCAATAAAAAAGCACCCTCGATTGAGCGTGCTTTGATCATCATTTTTAGGGCTGGTTTTTAAGCTTAGAAGCGGTAAGTTGCATTGATATTTACTGCTTGAACATTATCACCAAAACCCACTGCACCACCGACTGCGAAGTTAGAATTGATGAAATATTTTGAACGAATCGAGAAGAAATCTGTATCATCTTTTCCATCATCTACAATGCTATATGCAGCACCAAAGCTAAAGGCATGATCGAAGTAATAGTCGGCAGCAATGGTCACTGAGTCGGTATCACCAAAAGCGCCATCGGCTTCTAGATTAATGAATTGACCTTGAGCTAAAGGGGCAACATATTTGGCACGGACTGCAAAACGGTTGTCATCTTTGTCATTATCGCCTTGAAAACCATCCATACCTGCAGCGAATAATAGGTTAGATAAAGGCATATAACCGACCAATACACGATAAGTCGTTAGGTCAGAATCTTTTGAGTAAGACTCACGACCTAAAGGAGTTACAAGTTGGTATTTATCTTCAAGTTGACCAAAACCAATTTCGCCATTTAAGTAAAATTGTTCAACAAAATATTCAATTCCGCCGCCCAAATGGTGTGCACTTATTTCCTCTGAAAGGCTAGCAGCCATATTGTTTGCTGTGTTTTCTACATAGTTATAGGTATAACCTACATAAGCATTGCTGTTATGACCTAAGAATGCCGTTTCATTTAAAGGTGCTTCTGTTTCTAAAACGGGATTGAAGTAAAAAGTCCCTTTTAAACCAAATTGATAGTCTGTATCGGTATAATTATTCTTATGATCGGCATAGCTAAAGCCGCCATCTAATTGCGCATTATAGGCAAAACTTGAAGAAGCTATTGCAGCAAGACCCAATGCGAATAAACTGCGTTTCATAAAACCCCCAAACGGTTATTGTTGTAAAGAAATTGTAATTATGTTTCAAAAACACGCACATTGTTCATAAAAAATACATTTTGGTCAATCACTTATACAAAAATAATCCTGCTCAAATTCCTTGAATGCTCTGTGATATAATTTGCGGCTATGTAAGCCTAATATTCTGATTGAGAGTAATTCACGTGGAAATTAATCCTTATCTAAACCAATTAAAAGACTTAAACGACCGTGGTCAAACACTACGGGGGTATCTTTGACTACGATCTAAAGAAAGAGCGTTTAGAAGAAGTTCTCCGTGAATTGGAAGACCCGAGCATTTGGAATGACCAAGCCCGTGCGCAAGCCATGGCCAAAGAAAAAGGTGAGCTTGAAAACGTACTGAATGTATTGGAAGGCTTGTCGACTCAACTAGATGATGCACAAGCATTGCTTGATTTGGCAGTTGAAGCAGATGATGAAAGTTTGCTTGAAGATGTACAAGCTGAGTTAACCACGGCTGAAGAAGAGTTAGCGAAACTTGAATTCCGTCGTATGTTCAGCAATCCAATGGATCCAAATCCATGCTACGTCGAAATTCAGGCCGGTTCTGGCGGTACAGAAGCGCAAGATTGGGCTTCAATGCTGCTGCGTATGTATTTGCGTTGGATTGAACGTCATGGTTTTAAAGCCGAATTGATGGAAGAGTCGGACGGTGATGTGGCAGGGATTAAGTCGGCGACCATTCGTGTCGAAGGCGAGTATGCTTATGGCTGGTTACGTACTGAATCCGGTGTACATCGTTTAGTACGTAAATCACCTTTTGACTCGGGTAACCGTCGTCATACGTCATTCTCTGCGGTATTTGTCTCGCCTGAAGTCGATGACAACATTGAAATTGATATCAATCCAGCCGATGTTCGTACCGATACGTATCGTGCATCAGGGGCGGGTGGTCAGCATATTAACAAAACCGACTCTGCGGTGCGTTTAACCCACGCACCAACAGGTATTGTGGTGGCGTGTCAGAATCAGCGTTCACAGCATGCCAACCGTGATCATGCTTGGAAGCAGTTACGTGCAAAACTTTATGAGTTGGAAATGCAAAAACGTAATGATGCTGCGAAAGCCTTAGAAGATACTAAGTCTGATATTGGTTGGGGCAGTCAGATTCGTTCATACGTACTGGATGACTCGCGCATTAAAGATTTGCGTACCAGTGTGGAAAGCTCGAACACAGGTGCAGTGCTGGATGGTGATTTAGATAAATTTATTGAAGCCAGTTTAAAACAAGGTCTCTAAGTTTATTGTTAAAAACAGAGGCTAGTCCTCTGTTTTTTTAACGGTAAAATTTGGTTAGATGAGTGAATCCATTCATTGACCAGACAATGTTAGAATAGAATAAAGTTGTACAAAATTTTAGCAATTTACAAAAAGATTTCTTGTATCGAAAAATAACGATATTAATATCGTAAAAAATAGATATAATGAGTCTAGGTAAGGTGCTGATCATGAACATGAGTGAAATGAGATGGACACAGAAGCGATTTATAAAGCCTTAGCTAACCCGATTAGACGTCAGATTCTGCAATGTTTAAAAGAACCGAAACGTTTTATTTCCGCAGAAGAATGTGGAAATGATTTTAGTCGCGGGGTGTGTGCAGGGCATATGGAAAAAATCGCGGATATTTCTCAATCGACCATGTCCAATCATTTATCTGTTCTGCAACAGGCAGGACTGATTCATGTGACCAAACATGGTCAATGGTCTTATTTTTCACGTAATGAAGCACTGATCCAAGAATTTTTACAACATTTACAGCACGCGCTTTAGACTTCAATAAGTCCAAGCAAGCTGTAAGAGGATTGCTTGATGACAAATTTTTCAACACCGATTCAATTTGGTGAACTTAAACTTAAAAACCGTGTCGTGATGGCGCCGTTAACACGCAGCCGTGCAACAACTGATCGTGTTCCCACGCCGATGATGGCTGAATATTATGCCCAACGTGCAAGTGCAGGTCTGATTATTTCAGAAGCGACTGTGATTTCAGAAGCAGCCAATGGTTATGAAAAAACGCCGGGGTTATTTACTGATGCGCAAGTTGAAGGCTGGAAACTGGTGACCGATGCAGTTCATGCCAAAGATGGTCTAATTGTTGCGCAATTGTGGCATGTTGGTCGTGTATCGCATCCTGATTTATTAAACGGTGAAACGCCGGTTTCGGCCAGTGATGTCAAACAGGCGGGTTATGTCAGTTTACTGCGTCCAAAGCGTGAATATGTAGTACCACGTCCACTGGAAATTTCAGAAATTCAAACGATTGTTGAGCAATATAAACAGTCCGCCATTCGTGCCAAAGCCGCTGGTTTTGATGGGGTGGAACTCCATGCAGCCAATGGTTATTTGATTGACCAGTTCTTGCAAAGTTCGACCAATCAGCGTGAGGATAGCTATGGCGGTTCGGTTGAAAACCGTGCGCGTTTCTTGCTTGAAGTGGTGGATGCCTTAATTGAAGTTTGGGGTGCAGGTCGTGTCGGTGTGCATTTGGCACCGCGCGGTGATGAGCACGATATGGGCGATGCAAACCCGAAAGAAACTTTTGGTTATGTCATGCAAGAATTGGGTCAACGTCATATTGCGTTCTTCTTTACTCGTGAATATATCGATGCTGCAAGCATTAGCCTTGATATGAAAGCGCGTTCAAATGGTGTGCCCTATATTGCCAATATGCGTTTAAGCCGTGAAGATGCGTTGGATTTATTGGCATCGGGTCAAGCCGAAGCGGTGTCGTTTGGTAAAGACTATATTTCTAATCCAGACCTTTTTGAACGTTTAGTGCAAGATGAGCCGCTGAATGAATTGAAGCTTGAAAATATGATTGGAACTGATGTAGCAGAAGGCTATATCGACTATCCATTTTTCAAAAAGCAATTCGCTGAAAGCTAATTTCATCCCGATATAAAGCAGAATAAATCATTTGGCAGAGCAGAATTCATTAACATGTGAAGGCTGCTCTGTTATATTTTGCCGATTCAATAATATTTGAGGCAATTTGTTTGGCTACTCCTTTTTGGTACAACGCAGCATTAGCGATGATCAAACCATTGTATAAATGGCGAATAAAAAAACGTGCGTTGAATATGGAGCAGTTGCAACAAGAATGCCTTGAGCGTTTTGGCCCTTTTCAACAGCCCAAAAACCGCAATGCAATATGGTTTCATGTGGTTTCTGTCGGGGAAACCAATGCCGCACAGCCGTTAATTGAACACTATTTAAAATTGGGTCATGCTGTTTTAGTGACCAATACCACCAAGACGGGTCAAGCCCGTGCTAAATCACTCTTTTTAAAAGCACCGTATGCGTCTTTGTTTCAAGCGGTATATTTGCCTGCCGATCAGAAACAATTGGTACGGGCGTTCTATGAAAAATATCAACCCAAAGTATTGGTTTTGGTCGAAACAGAGATTTGGCCCAATTTAATCGATCAGGCCAAACATTTTAACGTGCCTTGTTTATTGATCAATGCGCGTCTTTCAGAAAAATCAGCGCAAGGTTATGCCAAAATTCCAAGTTTAACCCAAGGCATGTTGAATGGATTAGACCGTCTACTGGCGCAAGATCAAGCGACTTTACAGCGTTACTTAAATTTAGGTATGTCTGCAAATAAAAGTCAGGTCTTGGGCAGTATTAAGTTTGATATTCATGCCCCTGAAAGCTTCATACAGCAAGCTGAGCAATTAAAACAAGGCTGGAATTTAGCAGCGCGTAAAATCATTACCCTTGCCAGTACGCATGCACCCGAAGAACAAAAATTACTGACGGCTTTAAAGCCCTATTTAAGCCAATGTCCAGAGCTGTTGGTGATTGTAGTACCGCGTCATCCTGAACGCTTTGATGAGGTCTTTCAGTTGGCACAGGACTTACAACTCAACATACAGCGGCGTAGTTTAGGGCAAAGTATTGCAGCGGATACTCAAGTCTATTTGGCTGATAGTATGGGCGAGATGTGGTTGTGGTATGCCTTAAGTCAAGTCTGTTTTGTTGGTGGTTCATTGAATGAACCGGGTGGTGGGCATAATATTTTAGAGCCGATTGCGTTGCATGTGGCGACGGTGTTGGGCAAAAATTATTTTAACTTCCAAACCATTGTCGATGAGTTTGTGGCTGTTGAAGGCCTAACTGTTGTACAAGATGCCGAGCAAGCGGCTCAAGTTTTAATTGAACTTTTGACCGATGAAGCTAAAGCCAAAAGATTAAATAGCGCAGCGCAGCAGATCATGGCGAAAAATACAGGTTCTTTAGCAAAGCATATTGCGGTGATTGATCAGTATCTTTAAAAGTCCTGTGTACATACGCTGAAATTTATTTCGCGGAGGCGGCATGGATGCCGCCGTTAGGCTATGGTAAAGGGACTTACCATTAGCCTAACAAAGAGTTTTGCCTACTTTTGCTCTGTCAAAAGTAGGAACATGCCTACACAACGTAAAATAAAGTCATGAAATAATAGGTGGCTGTGCAGGTGTATTTGCTTTTAATAGTTGAATTTATAGCTTATGAATATTGTCCTGTTAGACCCACGCCAAACCGAATCTGAGCTTTGGTCGATTACATCGAAACGTCAGCTTGAACATTTAAAACAGCATGTGAATGTACAAGTGGGTGATCATCTCAAAGTTGGCATTCGAGAAGGTCAGCGTTACCTGACCGAAATTGTCGAAGTGACTGAACAAGCCATTAAACTTAAACCTATTCAAATTGAAGTTGTTCCAGCAAAGTTACCGGTCACTTTAATTTTAGCTATGCCGCGCCCGAAAGTGCTGCGCCGTTTAATGATGGACAGTGTCACGTTAGGGGTAGAAAAAATAATTCTTTTGCACAGTTATCGGGTGGACAAAAGCTATTGGCAAACGCCATTTTTGCAACAATTGGATCAATATGTGACGCTGGGTTTGGAACAAGCCGGTGATACGGTTGCCCCGCAAATTGACATTTATAAACGCTTTAAACCGTTTGTTGAAGATGTCTTACCCAGTTTAATTACAGCGGATAGACCTGCTTATGTGGCACATCCTTATGCAGAGCGCAAAATGCCATTTGCAATTGAACATGCCTGCACGATCGTGATTGGACCCGAAGGTGGTTTTATTCCTTATGAAATTGATTTGCTCACAAAAAACGGCTGCCAAGCATTCAGCTTAGGCAACCGCATTATTCGTACTGAAACCGTGATTTCTTATGTACTCGGTCGCTTATTTAGCGCGAGCTGATACATCGTCCTGTATGGCTGCATCACCACGATACACTTTGACTTCCTGTACTGGATAAGGAATCGAAATGTGGTGTTCTGCAAAGGCTTGAATCACTTGTTCTTGAACGCTACTGATGGAGGTCGAGGTTGCAGTTTCGGTAGTATCGACCCACCAGCGGACATTCAGATTCACTGAAAAATCGGCAAGTGCACTGACATTGACACTAAATGCGGGTTGGCTCAGGATGCTGACATCTCGATCCAAAATGGCCATGATAATATTTTTGGCTTTTTGAATATCATCTTCATAACCAATACCGACTACAAATTCACAGCGACGACGTTGATAGGCGGTATTGACCGTGACTGGACTGGTATAGACCGTGGCATTTGGAATGACGATACGGCGACCATCGGGTGAGCGTAAATAGGTGGCACGAATTTGAATATCTTCAACAGTACCTTCCATGCCCGACACAATAATGTCATCACCAATTTTGAACGGTTCACTTAATAAAATCAGAATACCTGACAACAAATTTTGGAAGATGTCTTTGAAGGCAAAACCGATGGCGACCGAACCAATCCCCAGTGCGCTCATCAGCTGACCGGGGGTGAACCCAGGAATCGCAATCACCATGGCAATTAGGAAACCAAGGAACATAATGGCAGAACTACCGACACGATTGAGCACTAAGACTAAGTTCTGCCGAGTATAAGAGCGGTCGGCTAAGGTTTTACGCACAAAGAATTTAAAGACTTTGACCAACAGTAAAAAAATACTAAAAACCACGATGGCGATACATAAATAAGGCACACGCTCCCAAAATCCATCGACAAATTTATCGATGGTGGAGTAGGCATCATTATATTTTGCGGTATGTGCGATGACAGTTTCCGCTGTTTTCTCAGTTGCTTCATGTAGAAGTTGAGAGGTACCTTGAGTCACTTCACTCAAGGCATTATTTTGTTCAGCCACAGGACTTCCGAGTTTGGGTTGATTGTTGCGTATTTTGCCTGAAACTGACGGCGAATTTAACCAAAACTCCGCGCTTTTGCTGTAGTTTTGTGAAAAAGGGCTGAGTGCATTTTAAAAATATTCACTGCCTTTTTGAATGACCTGTTGCGGCATGTCTAATTCACCTGCACCGACCATATAAGACAGCATGCTGCTTGAAGCCAAAACACTGAGCAACATCAGAATGATCATCAGCCATGCTAAGATTTTTTCCCAAACGGGTGTTTCACGCGGCAGACCATAGTTATTGATGCCTGCTGTACCTGAACCTAACAGTAAATACATGCCCAGCAAAATATTCAGCAAGGGCAGCATAAACAATAAAATAAACCAGCCACTTCGGTTCATGTCATGTAAACGCCGCACAGTAATCACTATTAAAAAATAGAAATACAGCAGCACAATCACCATAAAGCCTAGACCCGCAATACCCGTTAATGTATTGACGAACTGATGGTCCATAGACAGGGTATTGAGATTAAAAATCCCCACCGTTAGGCTTAAGGCAATCGTGGCTAAAAAAGTTACTAAATGCACAAAAGCATACCAGCCGATTGAACTTAAACGCCCAAAACGACCTTGCAGCGACAAAGGATGATCTGTGTTCGTTGCTTGAGATCTGGAAAAAAAAGAAACTGAGTCTTGTGGGTTCATACGCTTTTCCAAATCAGGTTGAGCTAAGACAATCGTGGATTTGATAAAATGGTCAGTGCAGCTTGTTATTAAATTATAAGATTAAAAGAACAGATCAGATACGAATAAGACGATTATTTTTGTTGAATACGATAAGGTGTTTATGTTTTAAATTGTATAAATAAACTACGACCAAAGCATGATTGAAGTGGTTGAAAAATAATCGCCATACTGTGAATATGCAGTGAATAAAATCAATAACGTGGCATAGCATCTCGTGATGAGATGAATAAGATCAAGGAAGTAAATAATGAAAGAAATCTATCCTGTACCAGAAGAATTTAAAAAAACAGCTCGTCTTGTAGAATCTGAATATTTCGAGCGTTATCAGCAATCTATTGATCAGCCAAATGAGTTTTGGGCAGAACAAGCGCATAAACTGGATTGGATTAAACCTTTTACTCAAGTCAAAAATACCAGTTTTAACAAAGATAATTTTAAAATTGAATGGTTTGCTGATGGGCAGCTCAACCTGAGTGCCAATTGCTTAGACCGACATTTAAAAGAACACCCACATAAACCTGCGATTATTTGGGAGGGTGATCATCCTTCACGGCATAAAATTATTTCTTTTAAAGAACTGCATGATGAAACCTGTCGTTTTGCCAATGTATTAAAAAAACACGGTGTAGGCAAAGGCGACCGTGTGGTGCTGTATATGCCCATGGTTTCTGAAGCGGCCATTTCAATGTTGGCGTGTGCTCGAATTGGGGCAGTGCATTGTGTGGTTTTTGGTGGCTTCTCACCAGATGCCTTGGCGAGTCGGATTGAAGACAGTCAAGCCAAAATTGTGATTACTGCCGATTCAGGTATGCGTGGCGGTAAGCCCATTCCACTCAAAGAAAATGTCGATGCTGCACTGCAAGTTCAGGGCACTGAATCGGTTCAAAATGTGATTGTGGTGCATCGCACCGGCAATCCGATTGAGTTAAAAGCAGGACGCGACCTGTGGTATCACATGGAAATTATGTCGGTCAATGAAATTTGCCCACCCGAGCCGATGAATGCAGAAGATCCGCTATTTATTCTGTATACCTCGGGTTCAACCGGTAAGCCGAAAGGGGTGTTGCATACCACGGGCGGTTATCTCACCTATGTGAATTCAACTTTTCGTGAAGTATTCGATTTAAAACAAGATGATGTGTTTTGGTGTACCGCAGATGTTGGCTGGATTACCGGACATTCTTATGTCCTGTATGGGCCATTGTCGAATGGTACGACCACGCTGATGTTTGAAGGTGTACCGCAGTATCCGACGTGGGCACGTACTGGTCATATTGTCGATAAGCACAATGTCACCATCCTCTATACGGCACCGACTGCCATTCGCTCCATGATGCGTGAAGGTGATCGGTTTGTTCGGGAAAGTGACCGCAGTAGTTTACGTTTGATTGGATCCGTGGGTGAGCCGATTAATCCAGAGGCATGGAATTGGTACTATACCGTGGTGGGTGAAAGCCGCTGTCCTGTGGTCGATACGTGGTGGCAAACGGAAACAGGTGGTATTTTAATTTCCCCTTTACCGGGAGCCACGGATTTAAAACCGGGGTCTGCAACGCGCCCCTTGTTTGGCATACAACCGGCTATTGTCGATACTGAAGGTCATGAACTAGAAGGTGAAGCCGAAGGTAACTTGGTGATCAAGGATTCTTGGCCGGGTCAAATGCGCACCATTTGGGGCGATCCTGAGCGTTTTATTGAAGCCTATTTTTCGACTTATCCGGGTGTGTATTTCACTGGAGATGGCGCACGGCGTGACAAAGACGGTTATTACTGGATTACAGGACGCGTGGACGATGTGCTGAATGTCGCTGGACACCGTTTAGGCACAGCAGAAGTCGAAAGTGCTTTGGTTGCCCATGAGGCTGTTGCAGAAGCGGCGGTGGTGGGTATGCCGCATGAGATTAAAGGACAAGGGATTTGCTCTTTTGTCACTTTGCAAGCGGGCACAGCGGAATCGGAAGAACTACGCAAAGAATTGGTCGATTGGGTGCGTAAAATTTTGGGTCCGATTGCGACACCAGATGCACTGCATTGGGCACCGGCTTTGCCAAAAACCCGTTCCGGTAAAATCATGCGCCGGATTTTAAGAAAAATTGCCGCCAATGAGTTGGATAGTTTGGGCGATACTTCAACTTTGGCGGAGCCACAAGTGGTCGAAGCTTTAATCCTCACCGTGCACCCCAATAGATAAATTTTTTAGGGATACCGTCTGGTGGCTCAGGCGGTATTTTTATTTTAGTATTTAAGTTGTATTGCAGGAAAATTTAAACTTTGAAGCGCTTAGAAATCATCTTCCTGATGCTACTTATTCTACTTATTTTATTTGCGATACAGTGGATGTTTCATGGTTTTCCTACAGGAAATTAGCATGCAATAAACATACATCATCAGGACGCTAGGGGGAACCAAGTGAAGCATGCAGATCGTTTCATTGTTGCTGTTTATTACGCTATAGGCGGCGTTGTACTTGGTTTTGGCGTGGCACTCTATTTCTCTCTTTACGCTAGTCTAGAGATTGATTCAGCTCAAATTGTATTGAGCAGCGTTATTTTATGTTTTGCTATGGGGTATCTTTTTCCTCATGCTGTGGGGACTTTATTTAAGTGGATTTGGAGATTATTTACCCATTAAAAAAGGTTCTCTAAAGTCTATTTTTTAATTTTGGCTTTACCAACTGCTTCTATTGATCCAAAACGATGGATCAAAGAAGGCGATTACTTTTGTAAATATGTATTTTAAACTGCATTGAATGTTCATAAAAAAAACCCCTCAAGCCGAGTCTTGTGGGGAATGGAGAATACCTTTTATTGTTATTATTATGCTGTGCGAATGTCGTTAAGCTGACTTCGCTTGAATTGCCAGTGCTTGCTGCTGTTTTGCTTCAAGTTCACGAACCAAGGGTAAAACTTTCTGACCAAAATATTCGACTTCTTCAATAAAGTGTAAAAAGCCAGACAGAACCAAATCGACTCCCACACTTTTGAGCGCAACAATACGTTCTGCAATTTGTTGCGGTGTGCCAATCAGATTGGTTTTAAAGCCATCGTTATACTGTACTAAATCTTCAAAGGTAGATTTTGCCCAGTTGCCTTCGCCTTCAGTGGTTGAGGCACCCGCTTCACGTGTGGCATCGCCAAATGCATTGACCGCTTGAATGTTGGCTTTATCAATAATTTCTTGCAGTACCGCCTGTGCTTCTTCTTCAGTATCACGGGCAATAATGAACGCATTGACACCAATTTTGACCTGATGACCATTTAGTTTGGCTTTTGTACGAATGTCATCAATTTGCTTTTTCAATTCCTCCGTTGTATTGCCATTGGTAAAGTACCAATCGGAAACGCGCGATGCCATATCGCGTGCAGCACGTGAGCTGCCCCCTTGAAAAATTTCGATATGCGGTTTCTGCACCGGTTTTGGCTTTAAAGTGTAATCTTTAAACTGGTAATACTTACCCTCAAAACTAAAATGATCTTCGCTCCAAACGCCTTTTAAACAACGGATAAATTCCTCAGAACGCGCATAGCGTTGGTCATGCTCTGGCCATTCTTCACCAATCGCATCAAACTCGCCACGGAACCAACCACTCACCACATTAATGGCGATACGACCCTGAGTCAGATGGTCAATGGTGGCCAATTGTTTTGCAGCTAAAGCGGGCTTCCAAGGACCCGGCAAAATTGCCGCAATCACTTTCAGCTTTTCAGTTTTTGCCAATAGCCCGTGGCTAAAACTCACGGATTCATGTTGATTGTCCGCACCATAACCCGCAGTAAAACGAATTTGGGTGAGGGCATAGTCAAAACCACTTTTTTCCGCGGCTTGTGCTAAACGCACGTTATATTCATAGCTCCAATCTGTGCGCTGTGTGATATTACTGACCACCAAACCACCGCTGACATTCGGAACCCAATAGGCAAAAGTAATATTTTGATTTGGTTGAGTCATATCTTTACCCTCTAGCTGGATGCTTTAACTTATGCCACTTGAGGCTTTGGTGCTTTTTTATGATGTAGACGAGATTCTGCGGCATCTAAATTGGGTACTGCGGCAGAAGGTAAGACGTCATCTTGCTCAATTTGTTTATTGATGCCCAAGTTTTGGTTGGCCAGTTGAGTTTTTTCTTTCACCACTTCTGCACGTTGACCTTTCGCTGGTGCCCATTCCAAAATAGGCAATGCACGTGCGACAGCCAACGTAATACGGTCGCGTAAAAATTCACTGTGAATGGTGTATTCAGGGGTAAAATCTTTGTCTGTTGCATAGACACCAATCGGTAAAGTCTGTGCTTGGAAGAAGCTAAACAATGGACGTAATTGATGCTCAAGGACCAAAGCATGACGTTCACTACCACCCGATGCAGCTAAAAGAACAGGTACATCAACCAATGCAGTTTGTTCAACAAAGTCAAAAAAGTGCTTAAAAAGCCCCGTGAAAGATGCACGATAAACCGGTGTTCCTACAATGAGGGCATCGGCAGCTTCAACCGCAGCCAAGTCATCTTGTACCCGTTGTGGCAGTTGATTACGGTAAATCGCTCCCCCCAATAAATGACCAATTTCACTGAATTTAATAAAATGCACATTAATTGGCGTAGCTTCACCTAATTCATTCAGAATTTCTTGCACGAGAGCTTCTGTTTTAGACGGGTTATTTAAGCCACCGGATACGGCAACAATGTTAAGCGGTTTTTGTTGATTAAGAATGGTCATGAACGTAAAACCTAAGTTGAATCTCGGAATAGTGTTCATTTATCAACATTGTAGAAGGTACTGTAAAATAAAGAAAAAAAAATAGGTTATCTGTTTTTAAGATATAACTGTTTTTAAAATAATGCTGGCGAAAATGGTGGTTTAATTATTTGAAAAGTAAAGTTATATTTGATTTGAATAAGCATTTTCGTTGCATGAATAAAATTTATATCAAAATGTGATTAGATTTGATGTTTTTTGGAAAAATGCAAAAAAAACTAATTTTTTTATAAAATAATGGCATATCGAGTAAAAAAAGTGATTCCTGCATATCCTTAACGATGATTGTGTGGTTAGAATAGCCATCACTGTGCACAAGATCTTTCATGTCGCTTATGAACATTTTAATCGTTGATGATCATCCGTTATTTCGTCATGCTTTAATTCAAGCAGTTCGTTATAGCTTACCGCAAGCTCAAATTAATGAAACAGCTGCAGTAAATGAGTTTTATGAACGTTTAGATAACGGACCAGAACCAGATTTGGTTTTATTGGATCTTAATTTACCGGGGGCGTCGGGCTTTTCGGCTTTGGTTCATGTACGTGCACAATATCCCTCGATTCCGATTATTGTGGTTTCTGCACACGAAGAAGTTTCAATCATTCAACGTGCGATTGCGCATGGTGCGATGGGCTATATTCCAAAATCAGCGCATCCAAGCCATATTGGTGAAGCGATTCGCCAAGTGCTAGAAGGTGAAATTTGGTTACCACCGAACTTACCGACTAATCTGAATTTTGATCCACGTGCGGCAGATGAAACTGCGTTGGCAGAACGAATTCAATCGCTTACGCCACAACAATTCCGCGTTTTAATGATGGTTGCGGAAGGTTTGTTGAATAAACAGATTGCCTATGAGTTAGATGTTTCTGAAGCAACGATTAAAGCGCATGTCACAGCCATTTTCCGTAAATTGGGGGTACAAAATCGTACTCAAGCGGTCTTGGCTATTAGTGCTTTAAATATTGAAGAAAAGAAAATGTGATGTTCTGAACACAGTCTGAAATAGAAAAAGGCACTCATGGAAGTTAATGCCTGTCAGTTAAGGAGTTTTGTAATAAACTCCTTAACTTTTTAGTGCTTCACAACGGAGTCTTATATTTTTAAATCAAATACTTGGAGCTCATCTATTACTTTGGATAAGCCCAAAGTAATCAAAGGCATTTGTCATCCGCAAAACTCGCCAAATCCCTTTTATTGATTAATAAATCGCAGAAACTGTACTTTTCCAAAGTAGTCTTGCCTCGAACAGTTGCGGATGACGTTTCCGCGTATCTAATAACATCATGAATTTAAAATAAAAAAGCCAGTCAATTTATTAACTGACTGGCATTACTTCATGAAAGTGCCTTTTTTATGAAAATCAATTTTTGCAATTTAAACAAAGAAAAAATTTAACCTAAATTACCCAGCTTTTTTTAGGTGTTAGGTCTGTGCAAAATAATGGATTGAGTGCGCATTGCAGGTCATCAATCTGTTCTTGAGAAACATAGGATTTTTCTTTCAGAT
Source organism: Acinetobacter bohemicus ANC 3994 (assembly GCF_000367925.1). Taxonomy (GTDB): domain Bacteria; phylum Pseudomonadota; class Gammaproteobacteria; order Pseudomonadales; family Moraxellaceae; genus Acinetobacter; species Acinetobacter bohemicus. The sequence goes on along the minus strand of NZ_KB849175.1, from coordinate 320,848 downwards.
ATTCAGCGACGCTATCATCACGTAGGCTTAAAAAGGCCGCATCATAGACACCTAAGTCGACAAATAAAGCGGCTGTTTCTAAGCTGTTAAAATGGTCTAGGTAGATGTCATTGCCATACATAAGAAAAATATGATCTTCACGATTATCTGAATTTACAGCCAAGTGCTGGGCCAATTCAAAAGGTGAGGTTTTAATAAATAACAGGTCGGATAATTCGTCAAATTGTGTGGTGTCCAATAGATTTTCATTGGTTTTGACCTTACCAAGCCATGCTTTAAACACCAGCACGGCACCACCACGGAGTAACATGCTCCAAATTTGATGACGTACTGCATCACTTAAGCCATTCGATTCAGTCTTTAAGGATTCAATCAATTTATCTTCTTGTTCAGCCAGTCGTTCAAATAGACCTAGGCCTTGTGGTTTATGCGCCGCAGGTGTGAAGACATCAAAATTTAAATCGGCAAATACTTGTAAGGCAAGTGGTACAGCACTTTGGTACAAGGTGTTTAAAGCTTGAATATGTGTATCATTTAACTTGCTGTATTTAAATAATTCAGTCCATTGAATTTCGGGTAATAGGGCATTGGTTCCATATTGACGGTAAAATTGTTGCGATTGATCTAAATCATGATTTCCAGCTTGCGAAATGTTCATCTTCAAACTCCTGTGTTTTTGTCGGATGATCAGTTTCTGTGAGCAGCGTTTTTGAAGTGTGCTTATTGCGAGATAAAACTGACCTTTTCTTGCTTTTATATATGGTCTAGCAGCGCACTGAACGGAATACGACTAAAGTTGTAGATTGAATTTTTTGCATAAAAAATTATTTTAAAACAGCATTTTGAAAAATTGTAACCAAGTGTACATGTATTCACTTAAATTTTGATCTTCTTTGCCATAGAAAATATAGGCTTGAAATTTTTAGTCAATCGAGCAGCGCTTAAAATACAATTTTTTGAGCAGTTTGGCCTAAGTAGGAAAATAAATTGCCAGTGCCGCTGACCAAAGGTGTATTTGTGGCTTAAAACGTCCATTTCATCACGTTGAAATGGACGTTTGATTTTGCAGTTTAGGATTCAGAACTTGAAATTTTTAAGCCTGAAAGCCATGAACGTAGGGATGCCGGTTTTAACGGTTTTTTCAGCAAGACAATATTGAGTTCTTTCAAATGTTGCGGCAGCTCTGGATCAGAATCCGCAGTAATCAGTGCTACAGGAACTTGTTCTTGACGATTTTCCACAATGAAATCTAAACCAATTTTATGGTTGTTTAAATGTTGATCGACCAACCAGACTTGAATATTTTCTTGCTGAATGAGGCGTAAGGCTTGCTCAGGCTCAGTCGCTTTAAAGACTTGATAGCCCCATTTGGTCAGCAGGGTAGACATGCCTTCTAAAATGGTTTCATCATTGTCTAAGCATAAAATTTTATAGGCTTTGCTTTTCAGTGGAATGGCCTGTATTGGGGTTGTCACCACTTGAGGTGCTTCGACAATCGGCACTTCAATCATGAAACAAGAGCCTTTGCCATATTCAGAATAGACATGCACAGGGTAGTCCAGCAGGCTGGTCATACGTTGCACAATGGCTAAGCCCAGTCCAAGCCCTTGTTCACCCCAAGGCGACGTATGTCCACAGCGCTCAAACTCTTGGAACAGCTTAATGCGTTGTTCTTCAGCAATCCCCGGACCGGTATCCCAAACCCCAATGCGAATATGGCGTGGTTTTTCCGCAGAACGCAGAACTCCGACAATCACTCGACCTTTCGCGGTATAGCGTAAGGCATTACTGACAAAGTTTTGAATAATACGGCGAATCCATTGTGGATCGGTATCAATCCAGAATTGTGCATCATGGACACTAAATTGAATGTGACGTTGTGCTGCAATGGACTTAAATTGCAGTTCTAAATCGCTGAGTAAGTCGTGTAGTGGATAAGGCTGACGTTTCGGTTGAATCGTACCCCCTTCTAAACGTGCAATATCCAGTAAGGCCGACAGCATACTTTCAGCACCATGTAAGGCACGATCCAGCTGTTGCAGAGTCTTACGGTCTTCATCCGACTGTACGCTTTGCTCTAATGCTGTACTAAACAAACGCGCGGCATGCATCGGTTGCAGTAAGTCATGGCTGGCTGCAGCAATAAAGCGGCTTTTTGACATATTGGCGCGGTCAGCTTGTTCGCGTGCCAATTGTTGCTCGGAAAGGGCATTGGCAAGCTGTTGAGTACGATCCTGTACACGGGCTTCAAGCACCGCTTCATTTTCACGGAAAGCGGTAATATCGGCAAAAGTGGTGACAAAACCGCCGCCTTCAATTGGATTGCCGCGCATTTGAATGACCCGACCATCTTTACGGATACGTTCAAATTCATGCGCACTTCCCATCGCCATCCAATGAATCCGTTTCCGTACATGTTCTTCTACTGAACCGGGACCACATTCGCCACGTTCTGCGTTATAGCGAATTAAATCGGCAATCGGGCAACCGACATAGACAATGTCTTTGGGATAATCAAAAAGGATCAGGTATTGATTATTCCATGCCACCAAGCACATATTTTCATCCACCACACTCACCCCTTGGGTCATGTGGTCAATCATGGTCATAATCAGATTTTGGTTAAAACGCTGCCATTGCGAGGCTTGGTCTAAAATATTTGCGACCTGACCCAAGGCTAAACCATTATTGACCATAGCGGTGGTCAGCAAAGTCCGTGCGGAAGCTGAACCAATGGTTCCTGCTAGATATTGTTCTGTGAAGCGCCACCACATACCGTTGGCACTGCTATTTTCATTCAAGATGACATTATTTTGCGCACAGAATTGTTGAAATGCTTGCGTGGCTGGCCCTTCACCGGTAATCCGTTTGGCCAAGGCAATTAAATCCCCCACTTTTAGGCGGGCAACGTCATGATTGAGGTAACTTATATCCGTTGAACTGGTGTGTGTGGGTAAGGGCTTGGTTTCGTAATAGAAAAAGCTTTCTGCTTGAATTTGTTCGGCAATACTAGGACGAAAGATTCGTGAAATCCAAACATAGAGCAGAATATTGAGACCTAAAGACCAGACAACACCATGGGTCAAAGGGGCAAAAGACTGGAAACCCAGCAAGGCTTCTGGACGTAACCAGTTAATTCCTAAAGGCCCGAGGTTGAGGAACTGTTGGGTAAATTGGCTATATTCAGCAGGAAAGCTGCGCAGTATTGTGGGTAACAGTAAAGTGTATGACCACATGAAAAAGCCAGTCAGCAGCCCGGCATAGACCCCTTGTTTACTGCCGCCTCGCCAATACAGTCCACCGATCAGGGCAGGGGAGAATTGGGCTACGGCACTAAATGCCAGTAATCCGAAAACGGAGAGCTGGTCAATATCATTGAAAAAATGGAAGAACAAAAAGCCCAATAACATGACGGCTAAAATACAGACACGACGGGTAAATTTCAGTACCAAAGGCAGGCGCTTGTCATGTCGTGAAAGTATGCCTGTACGCCATAATGCCGGCATAATCAGGTCATTACTGAGCATAATCGACAAGGCGACCGAAGACACTAACAGCATACCGGTAGAGGCAGAAAAACCACCCAAAAAGGCCAATAGGGTTAACCAGTCTTGGTTATAACTCAGGGGCAAAGACAGCACAGCAACATCGGGAATCGCTAAAAAGTGCGGTGCGGCATGTAAAGCCCAACTGGCAATCGGAATAATGGCAATGGTGGTCAGAATCAGATAAACGGCAAACCAGCGACGTGCTCCACGAATATGTTTTTCATCGCGTAATTCAACCACAGCGACATGGAACTGGCGTGGTAAACAAATAATCGCCAGTGCTGCCAGCATGGTTTGTACCCAAAAGGTATCTGGTACACCCAAAAGCTGGACCTGTTTAAAGGTATCGGCGACATCATTGGAAATTTGCCCCAAATTATCGGGTGCTTCAAAGACAAAAAATAAGGCAACACACAATAAAGCAAATAATTTCACAAAGGATTCAAACGCCACTGCCAGCATGAGGCCGCCATGTTGTTCGGTATTAGCAATTTGCCGTGTGCCAAACATCATCGCCAGAATGGCTAAAATACCGGTCAGGAACAGGACGCCATTGGTGGTGCTTTCTATGTTGGTATCTTGTTGTAAAATCACGGCGGCACTTAAGGCAATCGCTCTAAGCTGTAAAGCCAAATAGGGAATGATGGCAATGACGGCAAGAATGGTCACCAAAGATGCCAAAGGCCCACTTTTGCCATAACGCGCAGCGACAAAGTCGGCGATGGAGGAAATGGCATGATGCTGACGGACTCGACCTAAACGTCGCCAAATATCATAACCCACTCCAACAAAGATCAGTGGACCCAGATAAATCGGCAGAAAGATAATGCCTTCACGAACAGCAGCCCCTGTCGCACCATAAAAGGTCCAAGATGAACAATACACGCCTAGAGTTAGACTAAAGAGTAACATGCGGCCACGAGTGCTTAATCGGCTGGCGTGTTTTTCCCCAAAAAATGCGCAGATAAAAAGTAATGCGATATAGAGGGCCAAAACCCCGATGATAAGCCAGCTATTCATATTGCCTACAGTCTGAAACTATGACGTCATAATACCCTATCTGGTAATCTGATCAGTGCAATTGGTTAAAATTTAACGACCAAAGTATTAATTACAACAACCCAACAAGATTGTTAAGTTATACAACGTAATAATTCGAATTAAAAATAGCACTTATGGTTGGGTGCAAACAGGAGTATAGGTTATGGATGAGAGACAGGTAGATCAAATTCTACAGAATCCAAAGTTTAAGGAAATGGTTGCAAGAAAAAGTCGTCTGAGCTGGACACTGACTGCAATTATGTTGTTTGTATACGTCGGTTTTATGCTGCTCGTCGGTTATAACAAAGAATTGTTAATGACTTCTTTTAGCGGTGGCGTGACCACTATAGGTATGCCACTTGGTCTAAGCATCATCGTATTATCATTTGTACTCTGCGGCGTGTATTCTTATATTGCGAATAAGACCCTTGATCCATTGACAGAAGATGCAATGCGCGAAGTAGAAGCAATTGCCAATGAAAAAGGACTGCATTAAGATGAAATGGAATTCATTGAAAGCTCAAGCACTTGCAGCATCAACGCTGCTCATGTCAGGTATGGCAATCGCAGGTCCAGATTTAGGCGAGGCTCAACAGCAAGCGACTAACTGGCATGCCATTATTATGTTCGTTATTTTTGTTGCGTTTACTTTGGTGATTACCAAGTGGGCAGCAAAACAAACCACAAGTACTCAGGACTTCTATACCGCAGGTGGCGGTATTTCAGGTTTCCAAAATGGTTTAGCGATTGCTGGTGACTATATGTCGGCAGCATCATTCTTGGGTATTTCAGCGCTGGTATTTAGCTCAGGTTTTGATGGTCTACTGTATTCACTTGGTTTCATGGTGGGTTGGCCAATTGTATTATTCTTAGTTGCAGAGCGTTTACGTAACTTGGGTAAATACAACTTATCTGACGTTGTGTCTTTCCGTTTAGAAGAAAAACCAGTCCGTACTTTAGCAGCAGTGAGCTCATTGGTTGTTGTTGCGTTCTATCTGATTGCTCAGATGGTGGGTGCAGGTCAGTTGATCAAATTGCTTTTCGGTCTGAACTACAACATTGCTGTTGTGATCGTTGGCTTACTGATGATGGCTTACGTGATCTTCGGTGGTATGTTGGCAACGACTTGGGTACAGATCATTAAAGCAGTTATGCTTTTATCTGGCGCAACGTTCATGGCCTTTATGGTTATGAAAGGTGTTGGTTTTAGCTTTACCAATATGTTTGAACAATCGATTCAAGTCTTCAGTAAAGTGCATGACATTGGTCTAGCGGAAGCTGGAAATATCATGGGACCGGGTAAATTGGCTGCAAATCCAATTGACGCGATTTCATTGGGTCTTGCACTCATGTTCGGTACAGCAGGTCTGCCACACATTTTAATGCGTTTCTTTACGGTAAAAGATGCCAAAGAAGCACGTAAATCAGTGGTTGTTGCAACAGGTTTCATTGGTTACTTCTACCTTTTAACATTCATTATTGGTTTCGGTGCGATCCTTTACGTATCAAACAACCCACAGTTTATTGATGTTGCTAAAATGGCGGTTACTGGCAAGTTAGAGCTTGTTGGTGGTAACAACATGGCTGCAGTTCACTTAAGTGATGCTGTTGGTGGTGACTTGTTCATGGGCTTCATTTCAGCAGTGGCATTTGCAACGATTCTTGCCGTTGTTGCTGGTTTGACTCTGTCAGGTGCATCAGCAATTTCACATGACTTGTATGCAAACGTATTCAAAAAAGGTCAAACGACTCCTGAATCTGAACTTCGTATGTCTAAAATTGCAACTTTAGGTTTAGCAATTTTTGCCATGATTTTGGGTATTTTGTTCGAAAAACAAAACGTTGCCTTCATGGTGGGTCTAGCATTCTCAGTAGCTGCTTGTGCCAACTTCCCAGTTCTTGTACTTTCAATGTTCTGGAAAGGTTTAACCACACGTGGTGCAGTGATTGGTGGTGTTGTTGGTTTAGTGACAGCGGTAACGTTGATTATTCTAGCGAAAGCAGTTTGGGTCGATACATTGGGTATTTCTGATAAAGCAGTGAATCCATTTAATGGTCCTGCAATTTTCGCAATGCCATTGTCATTCTTCTGCTGCTGGTTGTTCTCTGTGACTGATAGTTCAGCACGTGCAGAAGCAGAACGTAAAGCATTTGATGCGCAGTATGTACGCTCTCAAACGGGTATTGGTATCTCTGGTGCATCTGATCACTAAGACTTAAAATAGAAGCAATAAAGAAGTCCCTTCGGGGACTTTTTTTATGCGTTGAATATTTAAACTCGATTTATGTTTAAAGTGCTCTTTTTCTGCTTCAGCAGATGAATGTGAGTCCAATTTGAACTTTATTTTTGCAGCGCGTAGCGGCTTTGACAGCGACAGCTTTAATTCAATGCTCACTGCATTTTACATTTTTACTTTTATGCCCAAAATAGATTTGTGACTTTTATTCTGGCAAAGGTCAGTCGTATTTTGTGCTCAATTCATGCTAAGTTAATCAGATTCAAAAAAGAAAACACTGAAATAAACAAAAATAGAAATAGCTTGGAGTTGTAAATGCAGGTGCTGATTGACGTTTGGAAAGTTTTTCGCTTATTGCCCTCTGCTTGGCTCATTTTATTGCAATTTATTATTTTAATTTTATCCATCAGCGTCAATTACAGTATGACTTATCGCACCATAACTTGGGTTTTAGGCGTCTTGGTTTTACTGGTGATTGCTAAAGTGATTCGCCAAACCCCGATGTTTACCATTTTAGGACTCAGTTTTGTGGGTGGGGCAGTACTTTTTTCTTTACTGATGTTATTGGGTTTCGATCATCGAATGATTCAAGTGATTGCACATGGTTTCGAGGCCGCAGCTTATTTTAGTGCAGCTTATGGTTTATTACGCTATATGTTTGAAGACCGCTATTTAACCAGAGATGAAATGTTTGCTGCGGGTGCGGTATTTACACTGCTGGCTTGGGGGTTTGCATTTTTATATAGTATTTGCCAGATTTTAGTGCCTGATAGTTTTCAAAATCCCAATATGAGTGGTGTACAGACGTGGCTTAATTTATTGTTTTTAAGTTTTAGTTTGCAATCGGCGACGGGATTGTCAGATTTAATGCCGATGAGCGCGCCAGCACGGGTGTTGGCAATGCTGCAAATGTTCTGCGGTGTGATGTACTTAGCACTGATTGTCTCGCGTCTTATTTCCCTGCAATACATCGCTTATTTACCTAAAAATGATCAAGAGCATAAATAAAAGACGAGTATGAGAGTGTTACAGGAATGTAACTGCTTTGTTTTGATCATTCATTTATGATGCTTTTGAGTTTTTATTTATTGCTATTGAACTCGTCTTTTATTCATCTTCGATGAATGTTCTGTTTGACCTTCAGGTCTGTCACGTTAATTAAAATATAAAATGGGGGATTTATGCCTTCCAAAAATGCATCATGGTTTGCCAATGTCAATCCAAATGTCTTTTTAAGTACCGTCGCTATTATTGTTATTTTCCTTGCAGTGGTAGTTTTAGCACCCAATTCATTTGAGCTTATCACTCAGCAGTTAAATCAGTGGGTGACCGATTCCTTTAGTTGGTTCTATGTTTTATCTGTTGCCATATTTCTGATTTTACTCATTTATATTGCATTATCAGATATGGGTAAAATTAAATTGGGTCCTGACCATAGTCAACCTGCGTATAGTAATGTTTCATGGTTTGCCATGCTGTTTACCGCAGGTATGGGAATCGGGCTGATGTTTTTTGGTGTAGCCGAACCCGTCATGCACTATGTTTCTCCACCCACAGGTGAAGCAGAAACCATTCAATCTGCACAACAAGCGATGCGTGTGACTTTCTTTCATTGGGGTTTACATGCTTGGGCGATTTATACCGTGGTTGGATTATCACTGGCCTATTTTGCTTATCGACACAATCTGCCACTCAAAATTCGTTCATCTTTATATCCAATCATTGGAAAAAAGATTTATGGTCCTTTAGGGGATGCGGTGGATACCTTTGCAACAATTGGTACTGTTTTTGGTGTTGCAACCACATTGGGTTTTGGTGTCACTCAAATCAATGCAGGGCTGAATTACCTGTTTGGCATTGAACAGTCTGCGACAATACAAGTGATCTTGATTGTGGTGGTGAGTGCGATGGCATCCATGTCAGTATTTTTAGGGCTGGATAAGGGCATTAAACGGCTGTCTGAACTCAATTTAATTCTTGCACTGATTTTACTGCTGTTTGTATTTTTCGCCAGTTCATCTATTTATTTACTGCAAACCACCATTCAAAATGCAGGACAATACATCTCCAATTTATTTGCGATGACCTTTAATTTATATGCCTATCAACCGAATGGCTGGATTGGCGGTTGGACGATTATGTATTGGGCATGGTGGATTTCATGGTCACCCTTTGTTGGGATGTTTATTGCCCGAGTTTCTAAAGGTCGCAGTATTCGTGAATTTATTGTCGGTGTATTGCTTATTCCGACTGGATTTACCCTGATTTGGATGGGTTTCATGGGCAATGCTGCGCTATATAGCATTTTACATGAAGCAAATCATGCGCTGGTTTTGGCCGTTCAGCAAGATTCATCGGTCGCGCTGTTTGAGTTTCTACACAGTTTGCCTTTTTCTGCTGTTATGAGTGTATTGGCGACCTTTTTGGTGATGCTGTTTTTTGTCACATCGGCAGATTCAGGTGCATTGGTTACCGATTATTTAACCGCCAAGTCGGAAAAATCTCCAATGTGGCAAAGGCTATTTTGGACTGTACTGATGGCTGTTTTAGCCATCGTTTTGCTGCTGGTTGGTGGTTTAAGTGCTTTACAGTCTGCGACCATGATGAGTGCATTACCCTTTACTTTTATTCTGCTGTTGATCTGCTGGGGACTATTAAAAGCCTTGCACTTAGAGGTGACTAAAATGCATGCCTTGCAACAGGCACGTATTACCCCGCGAGCTATTCAGAATCCGCGAAGCTGGCAACAACGCTTAGGTTTGATTATGCACTATCCGCATAGTGAACAAGAGATTCAGCACTATATTGATTCTGAAGTATTTAATGCATTTAAAAGTGTACAAAAGGAGTTTCAGCGTCGTCAGCTTGAGGTTTCTATTCAAAGCATTGATGGTGGAATGGAGCTTAGAGTGGATCATCACAATGAAATTAATTTCGTTTACCAAGTGGTTGCCCAAGAAACGGTGCCACCCAGTTTTATGGCAGAAGCAATGCCAAATGAAGTGAAGTACTATCAAGCCGAAGTCTTTTTAAGAGAAGGTGGGCAAAACTATGATGTGATGGATTGGACTTCGGAGGATCTATTGCAAGATATTATTGACCAATATGAACGCCATTTACATTTTTTAAGTTTAGTCAGAACCGCTGAATAAAAAGCTAGAAATTAAAAAAGGACTCACATGGAGTCCTTTTTTTAATTCAGTTTCTAAAATGAATTAGAAGCGGAATTTAGCATTTACGCCAACAGTTTCAGTATCACGTACTGAACCTTTTTCAGCATTAGCGCTAACATAGTTTGCGCCAACAGCGACAGCTGGAGTAATGAAGTAATTTACGTTTGCGCCCCAAGCTTTGTTTGGAGATTCACTGATGCTTGATTCAGCATAAGATGCGCCAACGCTTAATTTCGGATTTACAAATAAATCAGTTTTGAAACCGTAAGTTTTGTATTCAGCAAATAATATGTTGGTTTCGAAACCAATGGCCATATTCGTACCGTCAATCGCACCCACGTATTTAGTACGTGCAGTAACTGCGTCTTGGTCACGGGCAATCGTTTTCGATTCTAAAGCAGCTTTCTCAACACCGTTAGACAGGATGTTGAAAGCATCATACGAAGTTTGGTTCGGTGCGCTAGTGTAACCTACAGCAACCAAGAAGTTAGGCACAACGACAGCACCAACTTCAACTGCATAGCGGTCGCCATGGTCATCAGCTTTGTTATCTTTGTTGTCGGTAATAGTGTTGCTATAAGACGCGCTAGCGTATACAGGAACAACTTTAGTTGGAATATAAGCTTCAGCTTTAGCACCGATAGTATGAGATACGAAGTCAGCCTTGTCAGCATTAACGTCGTATTCGCCATAGTTGTAAGCTAAAGATGCGTTAGAAGCTTGGTTTAAGAATGCTGCTTCAGCCAATGGACCTTTTGACGCGTCAACATTTTTGAAATAGTAAGTTCCTTGCACAGCACCCGTAAAGTTTTTGTCATTTACAGTGTTGTCGATGAACTCAGACTGACCTTGAACTTCAAATTGATACGCTTGAGCACCGGTCATGGCTAATAATAAAGCAGTGGCTAAACCAAGTTTTTTCATAATAATTACCAGTTCTGTTAAAAATGGATTAAACAGCCGCCATTGTATTGTAACAAAACATTAAGTCAATGAACTAAAACAATATTGTTTTATTGAGCTTTTACTCTAAATAGTGTAATTGCTTAAAAAGCATACAGTTGGAATACAGCATGTCAACGCTAAAAAACCTTTTTCAGAACAAAAGAATATGGGCATTCATGCAACTGATTTGCTGGAGAATGGATGAAATGTAAATGATTTTTAACAATGTTAAATTAGATCAAATATTTATTTTTAATAGTAAAAAACAATTAATGTTTGCTGCTAGAGCGTGAATGATTTGTCATATTTTGAATAGAATGTAGACCATACTTAGAAAATTGCGCTAAAAACAGCCATTTATTTGTTTGAAAAACAAGCATATTAATATCTATTTTGTGAAATTCCGCACATTATTGTTTTATTTCGTGTTGGATTTAAAAAACCAACTGCTTTAATAGGCTTTACTTATTTGGTTATTTTTTACATAATTCACCTATCAAGTCATACTACATTGAAATAATGTGATCATGATCTGATTCTCCACAGAAACAGTTTTTGTTTTATATGCCCAACTTTCCCCAAGGTTGGGTTTTTTTTATCAAAAAATTTCTCTTACATTTTCTTTATGGTCAGTAAGACAGACAGCATTTAAAGATAAAATAATTTATAAAGTTGTGTGATGGCTTCAGCTCTATTTTTGTATTCATGAATCAATCATTCAGTCTTAGACTTCATATAGATAAAAAAGATGAATCCTGAAATATTTATGCACTTATTTGGTGCTTATTTGTTGGGTTTATAGCATTGTTGATTGATTTAAAAGCATAAAAAAACCCAGTTTCCAAAGAAAACTGGGTTTTTTTAGCCAAAAATCTCGGGGAAATCAAAAATCCTGCTGAGGAATGACTTTGATTTGCCCTAATAAGGTGCATTATGCACTAACTTGTTGCATGTGTAAATATTTCCGCATCACGGTCGTGAAAAATATTTTGCATGTGCGTAATTGATACAACGTTTTGTCGTCAGATTTGATAAAAATAGCAATTTATTCCATTGAGACTTTTGAGATGCAACAGCGGTTATTTTACTTTGGCTGTTTATTGCTCTTAACGCAATTAAGTGCTTGCCACATGAACAGGGCGCAGACGTCTAATCAATCCGTGCAAAAAGCTGTTTTGCAGGCACCCTCTGAACGCCCAGAAGAGATTAAGCAATTGTTTAATTCTGCACACACATCAGCCGTTTTTATCACCTATGACGGTCGGCAGTTTAATCGTTATGGTAATGCTTTGGCTCGTGCCCAAAATGCCTATATTCCAGCTTCAACGTTTAAAATATTAAATGCATTGATTGGTCTTCAGCATCATAAAGTCAGTACGTCTGAAGTGTTTAAATGGAAGGGTGAAAAGCGTTCATTTCCTGCGTGGGAAAAAGATATGAACTTGGCGCAAGCCATGCAGCTTTCAGCCGTTCCAGTGTATCAGCAGCTTGCTCGACGTATAGGCTTAGAACTCATGCAGAAAGAAATTTCTCGGCTTGGTTTTGGCAATCAAAAGATTGGTCAACAGGTGGATAATTTTTGGTTGGTTGGCCCTTTAAAAATAACCCCAGAACAAGAAGCACAATTTGTCTATCAACTGGCAACAGAGCAATTACCTTTTGATGTAAAAGTACAAAAACAGGTCAAAGAGATGCTTTATATTGAGCGTCGTGGTGATACAAAATTATATGCAAAAAGTGGTTGGGGAATGGATGTTAAGCCTCAAGTGGGGTGGTATACAGGGTGGGTTGAACAAGCAAATGGACAGATCACCGCTTTTGTTTTAAATTTGGAAATGCATGATGGCGATGATGTGGGCGAACGTAAGCAGCTCACTTTGGATGCATTGGATAAGCTGGGATTATTCTTTTATTTACACTAAAAGTTGGTTTATTAATAAGCAAAATTCTAAAATGCGGTATATCGATGATTTTTATTAAAATAATATAAGTGCCTGATAAAACAAATTATTGATGTTTATATCATGTAATATATAAGTCTATTATGGAAATCATCACCATTATGATTGACCAGTTGGTTTTGTACGGGGCAGATTGAATCCATGTATAAATTACGTTCGGAGCGTATTAGTCAACAACTTTTCTGGTCGATGATCCTGATTATCTTCTCTTTGCTTCTGCTTTCTGTGCCGTTAATTGTGAGTAGCTATAAGAGCTATCAGAAAGCAGATCGAGCATTATCAGAAATTTCTGCGCTTCGTGCGGTGGCGGATTTGGCCAATAAAATTTCACGTGAACGAGCACCTGCCAATAAGGTGATGTCGAGTCGGGCTGGTGAATTAGCCGCGAAGCTAAAAGAATTAGATGACTATCGAAAAGAAGTCGATTTACAAATTGAACAAACCATTCGGATTTTAAATACAAGAAGTTTTTCTGGTCAGGAAAAAGCCTTATTTAACAATTTAAAAAAAAGCTTACAACAAGGTCGTCAAGCGGTAGATGCTTATGCTGCTTTACCTCTATCGCAACGTAATTCAGAACAGTTTGATAATGCCATTCAGCAAATGTTTAAGGCTTGGGACAGTTGCTACGAAATTTTAAAAAATGAATTAGTGCAATCTGAGGGCAAAGGAACCGCTGTTTCTGAGTACTACACGCTGATTTTAATTTTGTCAGATTTACGTGATCAGGCCGGGCGAATGGCATCGAATGTGATTGCACCTGTGACGTTTAAAGAAAAAATGTCTGAGGATAATTTAGCCCGTTCTTTACAAACTCAACATCAGGCCAATTATTTGTGGGCCTTGATCAATACGATTCAGCCTGAGCAGGATAAAACACCCGAATATTTAGCGTTGCATCAGCAAGTGAAAACACAATTTTTAGATCAGGCCATTCCAATTGCTGCTGGTTTGATCGATGAAAGTTTGCATAATCAACCTTACAGCTTAACAGGCACGCAATTAACAGAAGTGATGGTGGATAAGTTTGTTACGGTGGTTAATTTACAAAGCTATATTCTTGATTACAGTGTACATATTGCACAAAAAGAAAAACAAGAATCCTATCATATCTTTATTTTAACTTTGTTGGTCGCGTTGATTTGCTTGGTCACAGCATTTTTCACCATGATTTATGCCAGAAATGGCGTGTTTAAGCCTTTAATTGATGCTAGAAATTCAATTCTTCAGTTGGCACAGTATAAAGTAACCGATAGTGATTATAAAAACTCCTCTGCCGATCCAGTGACCTTATTGGATGCCATTCAAAAGCTGAAAGGTGTGCTGCAACAACGTGATGCTTTAGAATTTCAGCTTAGAAATATTGCCAATACCGATACTTTGACGGGGGTATCGAATCGTTTAGCTTTGGACGAATATATTAAATATGTAGAAAGAAAGCCTGAAAAATTCACTCAAATCGGTTTAATTATTTTCGATATTGATGATTTTAAACAGGTTAATGATACCTTTGGGCATATTGTTGGTGACGAAGTGATTCGTTTGGTGGCAGAAAAATTACAATTTAATGTGCGTACTTCGGATTTAATTGTGCGTTATGGTGGTGACGAATTTTTAGTGTTAATCGAGCAGATTCATTTTCATGATGCTTTGGTCATTGCCAATAAAATGCTAAACGAAATTGGCAGTTCTGAACTTTATATTGCTGAAATAAATCAAAATATTCAAATTTCTGTCAGTGCAGGGGTTGCAGTCGGGGCAGTGTCTTGGATGGCCTTATTAGAAAAAGCAGACAAGTCTTTGTTTAAGGCCAAGGCACGTGGCAAGAATGCAGTGGATGGGTGAGTGACTCACCCTTATGTTGATGCATAGATTACATGCGAGATAAGTCTATTTAATTAGTCTTCAGCACTAAATTGAGCAATACAGTTCTTTGTAGAGATGACTTGATTTGATGCTGTCCAACATTGTGCATCTATAATTTTTCCAGCTTGGTAATTTAAAACTGCTTCAGGCTTGCCATTTTCATACCAAGATTTATATGTGCCATGACGCACGCCATCTCTGTATGCACCCAAGCGTTCTAACTTTCCATTTCTGTACCATTGTTTCAGTTCACCCACTATGTTGTCATTTTCAAAACGTGCGTAAGTCCACGGTTCACCATTTTCATACCAACGTTGTTTCATACCGTTTTGCATACCCTCTTTATAGCCCATTGAAAGTGCCAATTGCCCGTTAGGATGCCAGATACGGTATTCACCATGAGATATGCCATTGCTCACATTGGATTCTTGTTCTTTTAAGCCATTGGCGAACCAGAAGTTGAGTTTGCCGTTATAGATACCGTCTGTATATTCAATAAGGCTGCGTGGTTTTCCATTGGGATAAAAGCTTTCGAAAATTCCAGTGCCTTGTATATGGTTTGGAAAATGAACCTGATGTTCGCATTCAACTTCTTGGGCCGAAGGTTTTTGTGTGGTGAGGTATGTTGAGGTGAGCGGGGTGTTATCCAGATAGGTATATTGCACAGACCATGTTTTAGGGGATTCGCTATTTTGTAGGATTGGAATACATTTAGGATGGTCTTTCCACGGACTTTCATCTGGATCCATAGAGGATGTAAACACCACCATATTTTCATTGATATAGCCTTCGGCATGTATAGCGAGTGATGAAATAGAAAGGCAAATGCTGATAGCAAATTTTATTTGATTTTTATGGTGCATGAATTTTCTCAGTTTTTATAAGTATGTAGTTCATTTTATGAATGAAATTTGTGAATATACTTTTAGCTTATTTTTTTTCAATCAAATAATTAATAAAATTGGTACATGCAACCAACATAAATTTTGCATCTATATAGCTTAAATTTGATTCTTCTAGCATGGCATGGCGAATACCGTCAGCATCAGAAGTATAACCATAGAGTTGGCTTAAACTTCCTTTTAGAGCAGGGTGTAAACCAAATTTATCCTCAACGATTTTTAAAGCTTTACCTAAAGTTGTTTTTTCATCATTGGTCACGATTTTGCAAATGGATTCAACAGCACTAATCGATTCTTTAATTGAATTACGATAATCAGGATTTTGTCGATCTGACATTAATTTTAAAGCTTGATTTAAATGTTGTTGAACACCTGAATACGGATTGGTATTTACTAAAGCATCCTCGATGGATTGAATTTCTTGTTCTGAGGTTATTGGTGTAATTTCGTTATTGATTATTCGATATGCACTATTTTCTTTTTCCAAACAATTATTTAATTCTTTAGTGAAGAACTCTTTATTTTTCTTTAATTCTCTTGGATAGTTTTCTAATGTTTCTTCAATGAAGCTATAAACTTCATGCCACTCGCAGTTAAAAAAACAACTTCTGACTTTGTATAATACTTTTTCAAATTGAATGGGAATCGTATCAATGGGTTGTTTGAAAAAATTAAGCCAATAAGCAATTATGAGTGTTTTTAAATTTGATGTATTTATATTTCCATGAGATTGATACGATGAATAATCTACTTGATTCCATAAATAAATAGTGAATAAACTCCAAATTCCATTACGTAAGTTATCATCCATACTGCCTTTTTGAATAATTTCTCGAACAGGTTTATATCCATATCTTTCAGAAAATCGCATTATTTATCTCAAAATAAAATATTTTATTTTTATCAATTTCTTAAATCCTCCCTAACCCTCCTTTAAAAAAGGAGGGAATTCCCCTCTTTATCAAAGAAGGGTTAGGGGAGATTTATAAATTCTTACTTCAACATCGTTTTTAAGAACTTCGCGGTATGTGAAACGTCACTCTTGGCAACGTCTTCCGGTGTACCTTCGGCAATAATCATACCGCCGCCTGCACCACCTTCAGGCCCTAAATCAATCACCCAATCGGCAGTTTTAATCACATCCAAATTATGCTCAATCACCACAATGGTATTACCCTTATTGCGTAGCTCATGCAAAATATCCAGTAGTTTTGCAATGTCATGGAAATGCAAACCTGTGGTCGGTTCATCTAAGATATAAATGGTTTTACCCGTATCCCGTTTCGCCAGTTCACGTGCCAGTTTTACCCGTTGCGCTTCACCGCCCGAAAGTGTAGTCGCAGATTGCCCTAAACGGATATAACCCAAGCCAACCTGATGTAGCGTTTCTAAACGTCGGTGAATCACAGGAATGGCATCAAAGAAATGCATCGCATCTTCAACGGTCATGCCCAAAACATCCGAAATGTTTTTGCCTTTATAGCCGACTTCCAAAGTTTCACGGTTATAACGGTCGCCATGACAGTTATCGCAAGGTACATACATGTCGGGTAAGAAATGCATCGCCACTTTAATCATGCCGTCGCCTTCACAGGCTTCACAGCGACCACCTTTCACGTTAAACGAGAAACGACCCGCAGCATAACCACGTGCTTTGGCTTCAGGTGTTTGCGCAAAAAGTTCACGAATTGGGGTAAATAAACCGGTGTAGGTTGCAGGGTTCGAGCGCGGGGTACGTCCAATCGGGCTTTGGTCAATATCGACGACTTTATCCAGAAATTGTAAGCCATCAATTGAATCAAACTTTTCAGCCGTAAGCGTGGTTGCACCATTGAGTTGAGTCGCTGCAAGCGGTAACAGGGTACGGTTAATCAGGGTTGATTTACCCGAACCCGAAACGCCTGTGACACAGGTCATAATGCCCAAAGGAATGGTCAAATCGACCTGTTGTAGGTTATGACCACAGGCCCCCATCAACTTAATTTGTTCTTCAGGTTTTGGTGGCTGGGTACGAACTTTTGGCACTGCAATTTTTAACTTACCTGACAGATATTGTCCTGTCAGTGAATTCGGATTGGCCAAAATTTCTTCATAAGTGCCTTCGGCAATAATATGCCCACCATGAACACCTGCACCCGGACCAATATCAATAATATGATCGGCTGCACGAATGGCATCTTCATCATGCTCAACCACCAATACGGTATTGCCTAAGTCACGTAAGCGAACCAACGTTTCCAGCAGACGGTCGTTATCACGTTGATGCAAACCAATTGATGGTTCATCCAGCACGTACATCACCCCCATAAGGCCCGCACCAATTTGCGAAGCCAAACGAATGCGCTGTGCTTCACCGCCGGATAGGGTTTCGGCAGAACGTGACAGGCTTAAATAGTTCAAACCGACAGAGACTAGAAAGTGTAATCGCTCACGAATTTCTTTAAAAATTTTATCGCCAATTTCGCCTTTAGCCCCTTCAAGATGGACATGTTGATAATACTGTTCAGCGTCACCAATCGACATTTTGGTGATTTGGGCAATGGTCTTGTCTAAAATTTTAACGTTACGCGAAATTTCATTCAGACGTGAACCATCACAGGCATCGCAGGCTGCATTCGACAAGTATTGGGCTAAATCTTCACGGACATAATTCGATTCGGTTTCACGGTAACGACGCTCAAGGTGCGGCAAAATACCTTCAAAGGGTTGTACACGTTTATGTGAGCGACCACGTTCATCAATATAACTGAGGTCAACTTTGTCTTTGCCAGTACCATAAAGAAATTTCTTTTTGGTTTCAGCATCCAGTTCATTCCAAGGCGTATCTAAAGAGAAGCCAAAATGTGCTGCGACTTTTTCAATCATGCTGTAGTAATACGGACGCTGTCTGTCCCAACCACGAATTGCACCTTGGCTGATCGAAACTTCATTGTTTGGAATCAGTTTGTCGGCGCTAAAATGACTACGCGTACCTAAACCATCACATACAGGACAAGCGCCAAAGGGATTGTTGAATGAAAATAGACGCGGTTCGAGTTCACCAACAGCACGTTCACATTCTGGGCAAGAGTGCTTTGCAGAGAACACGCGATCTGCATGTTCGGCATTCATCCATGACAAAATGGCAATATCACCACCCAAACGTAGCGCAGTCTCGAAACTTTCTGCAATACGGTTGCCTAAATCATCGCGGACTTTAAAGCGGTCGACCACCACTTCAATGGTATGTTTTTTCTTTTTATCCAGTTCGGGCGGTGGATCAATATCCATCACTTCGCCATCGACACGGGCACGGACAAAACCTTGACTTTGCAGTTGTTCAAATAAGTTGCTGTATTCACCTTTACGATCACGCACCACAGGGGCAAGCAGCATCAGTGCTGTGCCTTCCTCAAGTCCTTTAACCGCATCGACCATTTCAGAAATGGTTTGCGCGACCATTGGTAGATCATGTTCAGGGCAGTACGGTGTCCCGACACGGGCATAGAGCAGACGTAAATAGTCGTAAATTTCGGTGATGGTTCCCACGGTTGAACGAGGGTTGTGACTGGTTGATTTCTGTTCAATGGCAATCGCTGGACTTAAACCCTCAATGGAATCCACTTCGGGTTTTTCCATTTGCGAAAGGAATTGGCGCGCATAGGCAGACAGTGATTCTACATAACGACGCTGACCTTCGGCATATAACGTATCAAAGGCAAGGGAGGATTTACCTGAGCCTGAGAGTCCCGTAATCACCACGAACTTGTCGCGTGGAATATCGAGTGACACATTTTTTAAGTTATGGGTACGTGCGCCTCGAATACGGATGTGACTTTGGCTCATAAAACATCTCGGGAATGGATAAATTGAAGGTTATATATGATAGCGCATGAAAAATGTTCAAGCTGTATTAAAAAGAATTTAAACGTCATTTTGTGTCGGATCAGTTCAGGATTTAAAATAAACGCGGGGTAATGGTGTTTTTTTATACCCATAAGTCAAAAAATTAAATGTCAAAATTCAGTATTTCGACAGATTCATGGCTAAAATGCAAAATATGCTCTGAAAAATAAAAAGGAAATCACATGCTCGTTGCTCAGATTCTGATTGCTATTATTGCAATTTTACATCTCTATTTTTTAATTCTAGAAATGTTCCTGTGGGATAAACCTTTAGGAATGAAAGCCTTTGGCAATACGGCTGAAAAGGCAAAACTCACCAAAGTTTTGGCACAGAATCAGGGTTTATATAATGGTTTCTTAGCCGCAGGACTGATTTGGTCACTCTTTGCATCTGCACCCTTCGCCATTCAACTGGCCAATTTCTTTTTAGGCTGTGTTTTGGTGGCCGGTGTTTATGGTGCCATGACAGCAAGTAAAAAGATTCTTTATATTCAGGCGATGCCAGCATTGATTGCTTTAATTGCGCTAAATGTGTTTTAGGGAGCACGATTGGCATAAACTTCGTGGCTTAAAGTTTTTGCTGTTGGATTTGTAAATATGTTGTCTTTATTTTTGAAATGTATGTTAGGTGCCGCTGCGGTATTGGTGATTTCGATCTTTTCTAAAAGTAAGGCATTTTATATTGCAGGTCTGGTTCCACTTTTTCCGACGTTTGCCTTAATTGCGCATGTGATTGTGTCACAGCAGCAGGGGGCGGAGGCTTTACGCAAAACTGCATTGTTTGGTTTATGGTCTCTGATTCCATATGCCATTTATTTGTTGATGGTGTATCTGCTGGCCACCAAAATGTCGATGTGGTCATGTCTAGGGATCGCCACAGTGTGCTGGATTGTCGCTGCGGCAGGATTGATTTATGGCTGGCAGATGTTTCAGCAGTAACAGAACATCCTCCCTCGAAGTCTGCGCTATAGATGGCGTAAGAGGGAGGAATGATCATCAAAGTATTTAGATTTGAGGCGGAGTCGAATTAAGCATCCAAGCCTAACCACTGTCTTTGATCATAAGCACTATCCCAGAATAACCATTCTAGTTTGGCAGCCGTGGTATAAGCGTGATGCATTTTTTCAAGGGTGTCGGTATCGCAACGTGCAGCGACTTGATCAATAGTGGTAATCACATTACGTACCGCTTGATTGAAATCCTCACCTGAATAGGTATCAATCCACGCTTGATAGGGATTATTCGCAATTGAATTGTCCACAATGTCTTTACCCACTTCGGCATAAATCCAGAAACATGGCAGCAACGAAGCCAATACCACAGGATAGCTTTCAGACCATGCCGTCGCAGTTAAGAACGAGGTGTAATGATGACAGGCCAAGGTCAGTGGCGTAGTTTCAAATTGATCTTTAGAAATATCAAATTCACGCATAAAGCTATCATGTAGACTGCGCTCAACCACAATGGCAATCTTTGCTGCTTCAGAAAATTGCATCACATCATCGGCGGTAAAAGCTTTTGCAGCACAAACCGCCAGTGCACGACCGTAAGCCAGTAAATAATGCGCATCTTGAATCACATAATGGCTAAACACCTCTTTGCTTAATGTGCCTTGAGCAAGCTCTTGGTTAAATGGCAGCGCTAAAGTCTTTTGATATAACGCTAAATTTCGTTGCCATAGATCTTGAGAAAAGCTCATGTCGTCATCCTAATGATAAAGAAGAATTTACAGATGACGGGGACTATAGCAAGAGTTATTGCGCTAGGATACGACACCCAATAAATAGTATATGGGTCTGCTAAAAAATCATCCGAAGAACTTTGGCTTAATTTGCAAAAGTCGTCATAATTGTGCGCATAAAATCTTAAGCACGCACTGTTGTTAAGTTTTACCGAATTCAATTGATATTAATATTTCTCTATAGGTCGATCTATCATGATGAAACATTTTGGTTTCTCAATCATTTTTACGATCGTGTGTCTGGCGATTTCTGCATATTGGGGTTATACCCATGGCCCAGAAGCAGGTTTAAAGACCATGTTCACGGCATTGACCATTACTGCCATTTTAGCAGTGATGGAAGTGTCGCTTTCTTTCGATAATGCCGTGGTGAATGCCTCGGTACTCCGCGGTTGGGATCATTTTTGGAAAATGATCTTTTTAACTGTGGGTATTGTGATTGCCGTATTTGGTATGCGTTTAGTCTTCCCGATTGTGATTGTTGCAGTCACTGCGGACATGGGCATGCTGGATGTGGTGAAAATGGCGATCAATGACCCTCTGCTTTATTCAGAGAAATTGATGGCACATCATGCTGAAATTGCAGCATTTGGTGGCTCATTCTTATTGCTGGTGTTCCTGAATTTCTTCTTTGATAGTGAAAAAGATACCCACTGGTTTAGATGGCTTGAAGCACGTTTATCCAATCTAGCCAATGTTCCTGCAATGTCAGTATTCCTTTCATTGATTGGCTTATTGATCATGGCTGCAAATGTCGATGAAGCGACGCGTTTAGTGGTGACCATGGCGGGTATTTGGGGCATTGTGGTTTACATCGGTGTGCAAGTGCTCAGTCACTTGTTAGGCGGTGAACCTGAAATTGATGAAGACGGCAATGCTGTCAGTCATGATGCCAGTGGTGCATCAACAGGTGTGATTAAAGCTGGTCTGGGTGGTTTTATTTACCTTGAAGTCTTAGATGCATCGTTTAGTTTTGATGGTGTAATTGGTGCGTTTGCCATTACCTCTGACGTGGTGATCATCATGCTTGGTCTCGCAATTGGTGCGATGTTCGTGCGTTCAATGACCATTTACCTCGTTGAAAAAGGCACCTTAGATGCCTATGTATTCCTTGAACATGGTGCGCATTATGCCATCGGTGCTTTGGCATTTATTATGCTGGCGAGTGGTACAGGTGTACATATTCCTGAAGTGGTCACAGGTTTAATTGGTGTGGCATTTATTGTGTGGGCAATCTTTGCCTCGATTCAATATCGTAAGCGTCAAGAACGGATCGGTTAATCGTTGTTTAAGAAAAACGGTTACAATAAGGGCGCATGAAAATGCGCCTTTTTTTATGGTGGCTCATCTTGCAATAAAACAGCATCTGTAATACGAATGTTGTAGGATAGTCGATCGAAATTAAACTCATAAAACCAAGCTTATTGATATGATGAATGCTTTAGAACGTCGTTCAACCTTTGCCTTAAGCAGTATTTTTGCACTGCGTATGCTGGGCTTGTTCATGATTATTCCTGTGTTTTCTGTGGCAGGACAGTCATATCAAGGTGCAACCCCTGCGCTGATTGGCTTAGCTGTCGGTGTATATGGTTTAACCCAAGCCATTTTACAAATTCCATTTAGCTTGCTGGCGGACCGTTTTAGCCGTAAGCCTTTGGTGGTTTTAGGCTTATTGTTGTTTGCACTGGGCGGTGCCGTTGCTGCTATGTCTGAGAGCATTTATGGCGTGATTATTGGCCGTGCGATTGCGGGTGGTGGTGCCGTTTCTGCGGTGGTAATGGCATTGCTTGCCGATATCACGCGTGAGGAACAACGTAGTAAAGCCATGGCCGTTATGGGCATGAGTATTGGGGTGTCCTTTATGGTGGCCTTCAGTCTTGGGCCTTGGTTAACCAGTTTGGTTGGCATTTCTGGACTATTTTGGGTGACCACGATTATGGGAATCGCGGCAATTTCAATGTTGCTGTTGGTGCCTAAAGTGACGCGTCATCATCGCAATTATCAGCAAGGCTATGTGACGCAGTTAAAACAAGTTTTGAAAATGGGTGATTTAAACCGTCTGCATATTTCAGTCTTTGCGCTGCATTTATTGCTCACCGCAATGTTCATTTATATGCCATCACAACTGATCGAATTTGCGGATATTCCACTCTCTCGTCATGGTTTGGTGTATTTACCTTTATTGGTGATCAGCCTATTTTTTGCCTTTCCCAGTATTATTTTGGCGGAAAAATATCGCAAAATGCGCGGTATTTTCTTAACCGCAATTGGTGGGATTGTTTTAGGTTTATTGGTACTGATTTTTGGCTTTGAGTCGAAATATATCTTACTGTTAGGCCTCGCTTTATTCTTTATTGCCTTTAACGTCATGGAAGCATTATTGCCTTCTTGGTTGTCCAAATCTGCACCCATTCAATCCAAAGCAACAGCCATGGGCGTAAATGCCAGTAGCCAGTTCTTAGGCGCATTTTTTGGCGGTATGATTGGCGGGCAATTGTTAATTTTGAACAATACCGCAATGGGTTGGGGGATTTTGACCGCAATTGCCGTGGTTTGGTTATTGATTAGTTTTGGCTTGGTTCAGCCGCGTTATCTGTCATCGTTAGTGATTCGTTTGCCTGAAAGCAAACAAACGGATGAATGGACTTCTCAACTTTTGGCAATTCGTGGTATTGAAGAAGTCGTGGTCATGCCCGACCAACAGGTTGCGTATATTAAAGTCGATAAACAGCAAATAGATGATGTTGCACGACAAGATTTAACGCACTTGTTAGGTAAAGAGGTAGCCATTTAAGCATAACTCTTATAAAGTAAAACATAGTAATAAATAGGAAGAATACGTCTGATGCGTGGTGTTAATAAAGTTATTTTAGTCGGAACTTTAGGCAAAGATCCTGAAACCAAAACTTTTCCAAATGGTGGTTCTCTTACTCAGTTCTCAATTGCAACCAGCGATTCGTGGACGGATAAAAATACCGGTGAGCGCAAAGAACAAACGGAATGGCACCGTATTGTGTTACATAACCGCTTAGGTGAAATTGCGCAGCAGTATCTACGCAAAGGTTCTAAAGTTTATATTGAAGGTTCATTGCGTACGCGTCAGTGGACAGACCAAAGCGGTCAAGAACGCTACACCACAGAAATTCGTGGTGAGCAAATGCAAATGTTAGACAGTGGTAATCGTCAGCAAGGTGAGCAAAGCACGGGTGGTGATAACGCGGGTTATAATCAACCTCGTTTCAACAATAACCAAGGTGGCGCTAACTCAGGTTATAACAACAATAATAATAACCAAGGCGGTTATGGCAATAATCAAGGTGGTTTTAATAACAACCAGCAAAGTGGTTATGCCAACAATAACCCAGCGGGTTTCCAGCCTAAAGCACCACAATCTGCACCTTCAGCGCCTGCACCTGCTGATTTAGATGATGATCTTCCATTTTGAGGTACTTTAAGTAAAATAAGAACCTGATATTTATCAGGTTTTTTTATGCACAAAAAGATTGATATAGAACAAAAAGTGGATAGTCACCGATGTCATAAACACGCTTTAGTTAGATCAAATTGTTAATTAATCGTGAAAATATCATTTGCTTCGATCCTAAAAGCCTATGTTAAATCGGCAATTAAGGTGCTGTTGAAGTAGATTCATAAATACCCTCGTGTTTAGCAGGATAATTATGAATTGATAACAAATTATTCGAAATAAGAAGATATAAGCAAAGAAAGACGATTCTCACTTGATTAAGAGAGAATCGTAGAGGGACTAACGTTTTTGTGTTTGCATCCAAAAACCTAAAATAACCATCAAGGCAATCAGACCTGCAAGGCTAGCGAGTAGGAGATCTCGAAGTGTTTTATCTATTGGTAACCAAGTCCATTTATGTAAGTAAGCAAAACTAAATCCTTCTAAAGCATCTTGCTGCGTGACTTGTGCGGCAATTAAACCGCTACTTGGTTCGATATAAAGCCTGAGCTGATTGTTTAAGCTCGTTTCGACTTTAACAACAGGCAAACGTTTATTGATAAATCCATATTCTCCACTAAAACTGGTGACCCATGAACTGTGAGTAAATTGATGGGCAGGAATGTGTAAATAATTTGCAGCCAATCGTTTACTTTGCTCAAGAATATCCAATTTTGCAGAAGTTTTAGCATCGATCAGTTTAATGGTCGGTGCTGCACTTTTGGCCTGATTATGATGATCATGTTCTTTAACAGCCGTCATACTACCTTGCATTTGAGGCGTTCCTACGAATTGAACCATCCAACCAGCAACAGCTTGTGCGTTATTCAGTGCAATTGGGACAAGGTTTAATCGTTGTAATGGCTGTTGAGTCGCAGTTTGCCATGCTTCTAAACTCAAATCCTGCGTATTAAAAATGGGTTGAATATTTTGAACAGCAGGTTTCTTTTGCCAAACATGATAAAAACCACTGATGAGCCACAATGTAATGAATACACTTAAACTAATCGCTAAATAGCGGTGTAAAAAGCGACTCGGTTTTTGGCGTAAACGATGATTTTTACGATTATGGATTTTAAAAAACAATGCAACACCCATCACCACCAATACCAATATGCCAATTAAGGCAATTTGCATGAGGATCGTTTGCCCAAGCCAAGCTTGATCACCCCACGTCCATGTATGACCTAAACGGAAAATTCTTGCCATCCACATTTTTTGGTCATTGGATAGGGTGGCTAATCGAGATTGTGATGGATCAACATAAGCTCTCAGGCCATTATCAAAACTGACACGCCAAACAGGCAATAAACGATTAACACTTGGATAATCATCACTAAATTCAGTGATTAGTTTAGCCGAAATAATCTGTTCTTTGGCTAAACCTGTATACCAAAGTGCTAAGCGTTTTGCATCATGCTGTTCGCCATGTTCAATGAATTGACTGGTTTGACTATCATAATATTCAGCACTATTTTGATTCGGCTTTAATACCCGATAAGCCACAAGCTTGGGTTGCAGCTCAATAGCTTGTAATGCCGAAAATTGCGTAATGTTATGTTGTTGCAACACTTGCGAGGCAGGCATTGCATGTTCTAAATGAAGTTGTTGAAATGGAGGCATTCGTTTTGCGGGTTGAGGTTGTGTTGCACTCATGATTGGATGCAACACACCAGTTAACGACCACATTAAAACGAGAATGCCGAGCACCATTCCAAAACCCCGATGAAACTTCATCAGCTTTTTGAGTTGGCTGGCATTCATAAATTATTCCCCAAAATGATAGCGTAGACCGAGTAAATAAGTGCGCGGCGCAGCAGGTGTGTAGCTCGCTTGATTATTACTAAATGACGTACTTTCTGCGTAGTGAGCATCTGCCACATTTAAAATTTGCCCATAAATTTCATAAGCATTTTGACGATAATTGGCACGTAAATTCAGTACGGTGTGTCCGTCATATTTTTCGGTATTCGCTTCATTAATCCAATAAGAACCGACATATACACCTTCCACAGAAAGTAATAATTCAGGAATGGGTTTAATTTGATACTCAACAGTTCCAAAACTTTTTGGCGAGCTTGGCATGGTATTACCGCTGTAATCAGCCACGCTTGATGGTTTGAAATCTTCATATTCATGCTTGGCAAAACTGCCTGAAAGTTTCAAACGTTGATTATAAATGTCGCTGATTTTCCAAGTTCCGCCAATTTCGATGCCTTGATGTAAGGTTTGACCTGCATTGCGAGGCTCTCGAGTGTTATCAGGTTTGGTATAGCTGAGTACTTCGTCCTGACCTTGCAACCGGTACAAAGTAATTTCGCCATCAAGATGATCATCAAATAATTTAAAACGTAAGCCTGCATCCACATTGTTAAAGGTGGCTTCTTTTAAGTCTGGCGTAACTAAATTTGCGCCATATAAACCGCTGACTTCTGGCGGTACAAAACCTTGCGACCAGTTGCTATATAAGTCGAACTCAGGGGTAATATTCCACACCAAGCCAAGTTGCGGGCTGGCTTTATGAAAATTGCGTTTTTCATCAGGTGCACCTGTGACTTTTGACGGAACGAGTTGGTTATCAAAATCATAGCTAATCCAGTCATAGCGTGCGCCGCCAACTAAATTGAAGTTGGGTAAAACTTGCCAATTTGCTTGTGTATAGAGGGCTTGGTTATTGACGTCGACTTTGAAATCACGTAATAACTGACGTTGTTTGTAGCCTGTATAAACCAGTGTGTTTGGATCACGAAAGACTTCAATATCATTGGTTTGGGCTTGATTCGGTGAATGTTCTGCCATAACGCCTATGGTGAATTTCACTGGATCGAAATTGGCAGAATGTTGCACATTTAAACCATAAGATTGAAAAGCGTTATAGGTGGTTTGCCCACTATATGTGCCCGTAGGTACGCCACTAACAACGTCAGTGCGGATGTTATAACTTGGATTTTGCTCAGTGGTATTATCACGATAATACACGGTCATTTGACTTTTTTGTTGCTCATTCCAGCTATGATTTAATTGAGATGATAGGCGAGTTGCATCGACTTCACGATAAGTAAATGTCTGATAACTATAACCTTGGCGCTTGCTGAAATCATTTGCATTTAAGCTACCCGTCATATCGGCTTTTAAATGGTTATAACTGGCAATGTTTTTAACTTGAGTGGTATCTGAAATACGCCAGTCGTGTCTTAAAGTCACACTTTGCTTATTGCTTTCAGCATGATCTTGCCAGCTTGCACCACGATCACTCACATAGGCAGACAGTCTTAGACCATGTTCTCCATATGCCGTGTCAAAGGTATTCGATGCGCCGACCTCTAAACGGCGATAACCTTCTGAGCTTGAACTCAGGCCCAAATCTGCCGTTGGCGTTAAACTTGGCGCTTTGGTTAGAAAATTAAGGGTGCCACCAATGGCATTGCTGCCATATAAACTACTGGCTGGACCACGCAAAATTTCAATGCTGTCAATTCCAGCTAAATTTACTTCATATAAGGCATTGTGGTTAAACACACCGACAGGACGAATTGAAATTCCATCTTCTAAATATTGATACACCGCAGCGGTGGTAATCGGTTGGCGAATCGACATCATGTGCTGTTCGTTGCCCAAGTCATTCATCAAGACACCAGGGGTTTGATTGATCAGTTGACCAATAAAAGTCGCATGTTTAGCTTCAATGTCTTTATTGTTAATTTTGCTGATGGCAGTAGGGGTATTATTAATCGATTCACCCTCACGGCTTGCTGTAAACACAATCGTCGCGAGTGTCTTGACGTCATCTTGCGATGAGGTGTTGGCGAATATAGGGGTACTGTAGGTTATTGATAGGCATGCAGCTGTTAATACTGACAAACGAAATGGAGTATTCATAATCAACTCTATAAAAAAAGCAATAAACGAGGCTGTACCGCAGTGCATCACTGGATACGATGTATAAAAATTGCGATTTATAGAGCGAGTGGAGGCGCTTGTTTGATGGGGAAAAGATAGAAGATAGGTGGGATATGCAGATCTTCTGACCAGGCATAGCATAAGCATCGTACACGAGTGAACCAAGCCAATAAAAATACAAAAATAATTGCAATAAAAGGGACTATCGCAGCTGCATCAACACCATAAGTACACAAAGGGCAATGCTTCATAATTTGGCTTGCGAGTGCAAAAACCTCTTTTGCATAATCACTGAGTTGATCATGTCCAGTCGGTTGCAAATGCTGTTGGTGATGCATGCCATGATGATCATTTGAATGTGGTTCAGACAACATCAAGCTATTTTGAATATTGGTGACTTGGCAATGTGTCGGCATTGCATAGAGTGCAGGTACCACGCCAGTATGTACCAGCGTTGGTAAGAAGATATGCCAGAGTAAACAAAGCAAAGTAATCGCACCCAAAGATGCGCGCCACTTTAGCAAATGTTGACGAAAACTGGACTTCATATCAGCGATACGACACAGTGGAAATGTGGCAGCAGTATAATTAAAAAAATATTACAGTACAAAACATATCTGCCACAATTAAATCGTGATACAGGTCCTTGATAATAGGTTTCGCTTATATGTTCAGGACATTCAACCTGCCATAAAAAACCGTTTGCTTGTCTATTTGAAGCCAGTTCTTTTATACCAAGCCAAAATATGCATAAACAATCATCACACATAACACAAGAGAGGAAATGATGAGAATAAGCTGAGTTGGAACATCAATTGAAATGCTCTTTGCTTGAGTTGGCGAGTGGCGTTGAATCTCAGAAATATTCCATGCTTGGTCTTTATTTAAAGGTGACTTGATTTGTATTTGATCAGCATAAAAAACCCTTTGTGAAAACAAAGGGTTTTTTATGCTGTGTAGCTGCTGGTATAAGCGATGAATAAATTGAATTAGAACACTCGGGAACTGAGCATATAGTCTTGAGTCACCTGATTTAAACGATCTAAAATGAGCGCTTTGTCTTGCGTTTCAAGGGCGGCATTTAATTGTTGCATATAGGTCAATAACTGGGTTTTGGCCGCATTGGAAAAATCAGCTGTCACTGCTTGATCTTCATATAGCAATACATAATTTTTGGCAAAACCATAAATTAGAAATAGGGATGTTTGTTCTAGAGAAAGGTCAGCCGTTTTGATTTGCTGTTCGCAATGGTTTTTGAGTTGTTTAAAGCTGTCAGTGCCAGAAGGGAGGGCTTGGAATTGTTCAAGAAGAGATTGAAACATCATTTTAATTGTCCACTCAAAAACAAAATCTACAGAACAAATGAGCGATGGTCAACTTAAATTTGAATTGAGTTTTACGATGATAAAAAGCATCGTGATGGAAATATTAAATCTATTTTTTCGATTGTTTTTATAAAAAAGTACGGTTTTACCAATTTGAAAAGATTTCGTATTCTAGCTTCACAACCTAAGCAATCCCAGAAACGAGCTAGAGGAATATCTCATGAGTTTAATCAATACGGCAATCAAACCATTCAATGCAACAGCGTATAAAAATGGTGAATTCGTTGAAATCTCTGAAAAAGAAATGCAAGGCAAATGGTCAGTGGTATTTTTCTATCCTGCCGACTTTACTTTTGTTTGCCCAACAGAACTCGGTGATTTGGCCGATAACTATGCTGAATTCCAAAAAATGGGCGTAGAGATTTATTCAGTATCGACGGATACTCACTTTACCCATAAAGCTTGGCATGACAGTTCGGATGAAATTAAAAAAATCCAATATGCAATGATCGGTGATCCAACGTGGACTTTGGCAAAAAACTTTGAAGTTTTAATTGAGTCTGAAGGTTTAGCTGACCGTGGTACTTTTGTGATTGACCCTGAAGGTAAAATCCAGATTGTTGAGATTAATGCGGGGGGGATTGGTCGTGATGCTCAAGAGTTACTTCGTAAAGTGAAAGCAGCGCAATATGTTCATGCACACCCTGGTGAAGTTTGCCCAGCAAAATGGAAAGAAGGCGATGCAACGCTTGCGCCTTCAATTGACTTGATTGGTAAAATTTAAGTTCAAATTAAAATACTCGCCTAAAAATCCAGAACTTTGTTTCTGGATTTTTGCTTTGTTTGATTGATCCATTTAAAGTGCGTAACCTAAATGATCTTTGGCTAAATCTCTTAAACCTTCGACTAAATAATCAATCAGTTTTTCCATCACCAAACGCTGTCCTTTACGAGAAGCATAGACCAATTGCACGGTGCCTAAATTTGAGCACCACTCAGGTAAGACATGAATCAGTTTGCCTTGCTTGATGTCTTGTTCAACCGCTAAATAAGGTAAATCGGCAATTCCAAATCCATCGTATACCGCATAATACACGCCAGCAAGATCATTGCTTTTAATCCGTGGCTGGAGGGGAATATCAATCATTTCACCATGCTCATGATTGTTTAAATGCCAATAATATTGTGATTTTTGCATACCCAAAACCACACTTGGAAATTCGTGTAATTCTGTGAAATGTTGGATGTGCCGTCCTTTGAGTAATTCAGGGCTTGCCACCAAGCAATGGGTGGTTTTAATGACATCACGCACAATCAAGCTGGAGTCTTCATTGGCTTGAAAATTGGTCCGAATGGCTAAATCGATATCATCATGAATTAAGTCAACACGGCGGCTGGTCAGCTCAAGTTCAATCTGTACTTTGGGATAATTTTTTAGAAACTGATTGAGCAATGTACGGATTTGAAAATGCATCATGACCGAAGGGCAGCTTATTTTGATTAAGCCTTGAGGCTCACTTTTTTGTTTCAGTAATACATTGTTGGCACATTCAATCTGGGCGATGACTTTACAACATTCCTCATAAAATTCTTGCCCTAAAGGAGTGACTTTAAAATGGCGTGTTGAACGCTGAATGAGACTGACATTAAATTGACTTTCTAAGTCTAAAATCCGTCTGCTCAATTTTGATTTGGTGATATTACTTGCTTCACTTGCGGCACTAAATCCAGCGTATTTCACCACCAGAAAAAAGTAATAATAATCATCAAATGAATGCATACATCACGCTCAAAACGGGGCAAGGAAGTCATTATTCTAGCTGAAAAAAGTCGCATGATTGAGGGTGCAGAATAACAAAATCAAAAAGCGATCCGAAAATCTAATGCTAATCAGTTAAGAAATTGACTGGCTTTTTTATTTTAAATTCATGATGTTATTCGATACGCGGAAATGTCATCCGCAACTGTTCGAGGCAAGACTACTTTAAAAAAGTACAGTTTCTGCGATTTATTAATCAACAAAAGGGGTTTGACGAGTTTTGCGGATGACAAATGCCTTTGATTACTTTGGGCTTATCCAAAGTAATAGATGAGCTCCAAGTATTTGATTTAAAAATATAAGACTCCGTTGTGAAGAACTAAAAAGCTAAGGAGTTTATTATAAAACTCCTTAACTAACTGGCATTAATCCGAAGATCGCCTTTGAAAAATAGACAAAGCTTATTTTTGCGATGAATGTTGGTTGTAGCTGTTGATGAGATTGCGATAATCCGGAATATGATTGGAGAACAAAGCACCCAAACCTTCAATATCATTCCGCCAGTCACGGTGTAACTCACATGCCATCCCAAACCAAGTCATTAATTGTGCACCTGCATTTGACATGCGATCCCATGCAGAATCACGAGTTAAATGGTTAAAGGTGCCTGAAGCATCGGTAATCACGAATACTTCAAAGTCTTCTTCCAAGGCTGAAAGGGCAGGGAATGCGACACAGACTTCTGTGACAACACCAGCAATAATCAATTGTTTTTTGCCTGTTGCTTTAACTGCTTTGACGAAGTCTTCGTTGTCCCAAGCATTAATTTGACCGGGACGAGCAATATAAGGCGCATCTGGAAACATTTCTTTGAGTTCTGGAACTAAAGGACCATTTGGACCTTGTTCAAAACTGGTGGTTAAAATCGTCGGAAGGTTGAAATATTGCGCCGCTGCAGCAAGGGCTAAAACATTATTTTTGAATTTGTCGGGGTCGATATCACGAACCAATGACAGTAATCC
Source organism: Acinetobacter bohemicus ANC 3994 (assembly GCF_000367925.1). Classification (GTDB taxonomy): domain Bacteria; phylum Pseudomonadota; class Gammaproteobacteria; order Pseudomonadales; family Moraxellaceae; genus Acinetobacter; species Acinetobacter bohemicus. The sequence continues at coordinate 288,078 of NZ_KB849175.1, read as the reverse complement.
AGTTTGGTGGTCGACTAACAAAACAGCTGCATTATCTTTGTCTAAACGAACGTAGGGTTTGCCCATTTCTTGTGCCTCGTAAATAGTATTATGGAGAAGTCGAACTTCTGTTCTAGATGTTCTGGGGTGAATTTATATTAATGAGATAATGAGGGTGGATAAAGCCGGTGATTTGAGATTCATTTTATTGTTTATGGGATAATTGGTCAGGTTGAACTTAAAAAATAAGCATGCTTAAAAATGAAAGCCCTTATTTTGTCCTAAAAATGAGATGGTGTGTATTGGTGTTTCACTATATTGACGCATTTAAAAAGACTAATATGTACTCATATTGTTTCCTAGAGATAGGAGTTTGAGATGAAAAAAATTATTGGCGTTTATCGTAATCAAAATATGCATTGGGTCGGAGATGGTTTCCCTGTTAAAAACCTATTTTCTTATGATCGTTTAGGTCAAGCGATTAGCCCATTTTTATTATTGGATTATGCTGCGCCGTATCATTTTAATCCAACCACGGCACAACATGGTGTAGGTTCACATCCACATCGCGGTTTTGAAACGGTGACCATTGCCTATCAAGGCGAAGTGTCGCATAAAGACTCCAGTGGTGGTGGCGGTCAGATTAAAACGGGCGATGTGCAGTGGATGACTGCGGGTGCAGGTTTAATGCATGAAGAGTTTCATTCTGAGGAATTCGCTAAAAGCGGTGGATTGTTTGAAATGGTACAGCTTTGGGTTAATTTACCTGCAGCAGATAAAATGACTGCACCTAAATATCAAGCCATTGAAGCACAAGAAATTCCTGTGATTGAACTTGAAAATGGTGCAGGGCATATCCGTGTCATCGCAGGTCGCTATATGGCGGATCAGCTAGAATATAGCGGTCCTGCTGCAACTTTTTCACCTGTAAATGTGTGGGATGGTGAGTTAAAAGCACAACATACCCATCACCTTCATGTACCCGTTGATCACAATACTTTGCTTGTCGTGCTATCCGGTGAAATGTTAGTGAACGGCATGCAAAAGGTTCAGGACAGCTCGATTGTGCTGTTTGCTCAAGATGGTGAAGCCGATATTCAACTTGAGGCTTTGCAAGATAGCAAATTTTTGCTGCTGACAGGTCAACCTTTAAATGAGCCTATTCAGGGCTATGGTCCTTTTGTCATGAATACTAAAGATGAAATCATACAAGCATTTAATGATTTGAATAGTGGCAAGTTTGGTGAAATAGCGGTGGCAGGTTAATCCTGACTTTAAAGCCGTTGGTGCAAAAATAAAGAAGCCCCTAAATTTTTAGGGGCTTTTTGCGAAATGGATTTTGTTGTTTTGACTTTATTTGCATCATTATTTGCTATAAAAATTATGATGTCATGATCAAGTGACCATACTCATTATGATAATCATATTTTAAGATTTTGTAAAACGATCGTTATAAAATTGGTTAATATATACTGATGGTTTTAAATAATTTTTATTTAAATATTTAAATAAATATAATTATTTTATGGTTTTTGATTGTTATTTTTGTATGCCAATAAGGATAAATATCTGGCCGATATGCATCATGATGACTTTTGTTAAAAAGATAGATTCTGGAATATTTTAATACCGCCTTTTAATCCGGCTTGGTTCATAATTTCAGTAATCTTATATAACTGACGGATAATAATTTTGGATATTGCAGTTATTGGTAGTGGCATGGCTGGGCTAGCTACCGCAAGAATTCTTAAAGATGCAGGGCATAGCATTACGATTTTTGAAGCATTGCCTGGACGTGGTATGGATAGCCATAGTACTGAATTTGAAGGTGGCTTAATTGATGCGCCATTGCGCGTCATGAACCCTCATTTATGGAAAAATACCTTAAGTTTGGCGACTTATTTAGGGATCAAAACTTTTCCTGTTCGTACCTATATGGCGTGTAGTTGGTTATTTGAAGATCGTACTGAAACATGGTTAACCACCACCCGTAGTCGTATTGGTAATTTTCCGATTATTAATAATCGTAAAGGCATTCAACAGTACGGTTGGCGTTTAGTCAAAGGCATGTTGCAACTTAAAACGGCCATCGCTAAATTCTTCAAATCTAAAGACCAAGAAATCACGCTGGCTGAATTCATTAATAACAATGATATAGAAGAGGTGTTTTGGCATGGCGTGGTTATGCCCGTGCTGTATACCATTTGCACCTGTAGTTCTAAAACCATTGGTGAATGGCCGGCAAAACCCTTATTGATTTTCTTACGTCAATTGACCGATGGCGATGCTTTATTGCGTATGCAAGGCGGCACACCTGCGTTGGTAGACAAATTGATTGCAGGGATTCAAATTCATAATGGTTCTGCGATTACCCAAGTCAAAGAACAAGACAATCACGTGCTGGTTGAAAATGCCTTGGGTGAAAAATACATTTTTGATCGGGTGATTGTGGCAACACCAACCAACAAAATTGAAGATTTCTTAAATGCTGAGCAATTTGCGGATGATATTGCCCTGTTAAAGCAATTTAAATTTGAGCAAGGTCAATTGGTTGTTCATACTGATCAAACGGTGATGCCGCCAAAGCGTAAAGATTGGGCGGTACTCAGTTATATGATGGATCGTAAATTTACCCGTCAACAATTTACAGTGTGGTTAAATTCGGTTGAACCAAGTTTAGTGGGTAAAACAGCCGTGTTCCAAACATGGAGACCAGTGATTGACATTGATCCTAAAAAGGTCATTTCAACCGTGACTTTAACCCGTGCTGTGGTCGACTCACAAACTGTGGCTTTAAATAAAGAGTTGCAAGCTCGCCATAAAGATGCAAACCGTAAAGTGTTCTATTGTGGTTCATGGTCTTGTGATGGTTTGCCTATTTTAGAGTCAGCCGTGACCTCCGCTATGCATATTGCAGAAATTTTTAAAGCACCCTTGCCGTTTGTTGGATTAAAACCTAAAGTTGAGGTTGCCCCACAACTTGGCTACTAAAACACATGAAATGGCTTCAAGCGATTCGTCAGCATTTTCCACAACATAAATATGCAATTAATGCAAAACAGTTAGGAGATGATGCAGCGCTTGCTTGGAGCAACTTGGGCTATTGGGATGATGCAATATCATCCTATCCACAAGCTTGTCGTCAATTGGCTGATCAGTTGGCGCAAGCTGTACAGTTAAAGTCGGCCGATAAACTGCTCGATTTAGGCTGTGGGCAGGGTGCGAGCTTAGCGCTGTGGCAACAGCACTATCAGCTGCAATATATTGAAGCCGTTGAATTACAAGCCAATTGTGTGATGCAAATTCAACAGCATCTTCCGCACCTTGTAGCAATTCACCAACACTCTTTTTTAAATTTAAAACAAATTCAATTCAAAACTGCTTTTGACGTGGTGCTCTGTATTGATGCCGCGTATCACTCAAATTTAAATTCATTTTTAGCATCGGTATGCACAGTTTTAAATGCAAAGGGCAGACTGGGTTTTCATTATTTAATCTTGTCTGAACAATGGTCGGCTTTAACCGCCTTACAAAAGCAAAAATATAACTGGTTATTAAAATCGGCCGATGTGAATTTGGATGATTTAATGACGCAATCCGTCTTGACACAAACCTTGCAGCGTTATGATTTTAGCGAGATTGAAGTTGTTGATTTATCTCAAGCGGTTTTACATGGCTTTTCACATTATATTCAACAATCGCCACCGCCTCAGCTTGGTTTAGATGCGGTTAAAATTCAAATGACTGCAAAGTTATGCCAGAAGCTATATGTTGATGGTTTGGTGCAATATGTACAAATTAGTGCCAAAAAGAACGCGCCGTCATGATGATGTGATTTAGATTGATATGGTTTAGATTTTTAAAATGAACTTGGATTTTTAAAATGAACCTGCAAATACAACAAAGCCCCACGATAAAGTGAGGCTAAGTATAACATGGTGCCGGCACACGGATTCGAACTGTGGACCTACTGATTACAAGTCAGTTGCTCTACCAACTGAGCTATGCCGGCGTTGTTGGATGAATAATAGCGAATTTGGTTAAAATTGCAAGCCAAAAAGTGAACGATTGAATTGCACAGCTATTTTAAGCATTAAAAAATCAACTTAAATCAAAAATTTTTTCATCTGATTAGAGGGATTTACGCCTTAAAATTTGATCGAGGTCTTGCGCACATTCTTCTAGGGTTAAAGCCATATCGATTTGCATTTGTGGTTTGAGTTCGTTGGCCAGTTTTCTCCATTGATCAATCAGTCGAATGGCTTTCTGAATTTTATGTTTGTTAATATCTTTTGCGATGGTCGGCGTGTAACCACCACGTTTAGCGTTCTTGATTTGTTTGACATAATTATTGCTGGTATTCATATTTACTCCCGAATAGCAGTTTTCTATGTATTCAATGCGCTTCTATGATTCGACTTAAGCCATTGTCCTATGATTGTTAGCATGGAAATATTGCAGCTTTATGATATTTTTTGAGTTTTTATTGTCTCTTGTCATGATTGAGTGAATGCTTAAATTTATTTTAAAAGAGGTGGGCGGTTATTTTTAATTTTCCATCAACCGAGCAATTTTTTTAAAAGGATGAATGAAGAAAGTATCCGTAAATACTTTCTTCAGTTGAGTTAAATCTTAATATTCCCAAAACATGCGCTGAATTTCTTTTGCATCTTTGGTTTTGGTGAGAGCCAGTGCAGCCAGTAGTTTTGCTTTTTGTGGATTTAAATCATGCGCCACGACCCAATTGTATTGATCATCGGGCTGTTCCGCATTTCTTAATACAAAACCTTGTGGCACACGAGATGAACGAATAATTTGCACGCCTTGTTTTTGTAGTTCATTTAAAGTCGGCACAATATTTTTTGCAACGGATCCATTACCCGTACCTGCATGAATAATGGCTTTCGCTCCTGCTTTTGCATAGGCCGTATAGGCATCGGGAATCATGTTGCCAGAACCATATACAATCTGAACCAAAGGCAAAGCATCGCCCTGAATATTTTCAATATTAAATTCAGAGCTGTTATTAAAACGTTTTGCGACATTTCTAAACCAATACGGTTTAGCTTCGACCAGTGTACCTAACGCGCCCCACTGACTCGCAAAGCCATTGGTGTGAATATTGATGGCTTTGGTGACATCTCGTGCTGCAAAAATATCATCATTCATGAGCACAAAAACACCTTTGCCTTTTGCAGTATCGTTGGCTGCAAGGGCAACAGCACTATACAAATTTAAAGGGCCATCCGCAGATAAGGCTGAAGGTGGGCGCATTGAACCCACGACTACAATGGGTTTGTCGGTATGAACGGTTAAGTTTAAAAAGTAAGCGGTTTCTTCTAAGGTATCCGTACCATGTGTGATCACAACGCCATTTACATCTGGCTTTTTCACCAATTCATTGACTTTTCGTGCAATGGTTAACAGCTCTTTGTCGGTTATGCTTTCGGATGCAATTTGAAGTGCTTGTACACCCGTGACATTGGCAAGGTTCTGAATTTGCGGAACGGCCTTAAGTAAATCATCAACAGGCACTTTGGCCGCAGTATATGTTGCACTGTTGGTGGAGCTGGCTCCTGCACCTGCAATCGTGCCACCTGTGGCAACCACCACGACATTATTTTTAGCAAAAGCTGAAAAGGGTAAGAGTAAACCGAGACTTAATGTGAGTGCCGTAAGTGTCTTTTTCATCATTTTTCCTTATAAAAAGTTCGGTACGATCCAAGCATTTTTTGTACCACTTATAACCTAATCTAAAGAAACTGGTTTTGCCTATACCAAATTTGAAATATGGATTTCATCATCAGAAATATAAGACCAATCATTTTGATATTTGCGAATGAACTGGGGGCAAAGATATTGAATGAATTACTTTTTTGCTGATAAAACCAGCATGTTGATGGTGTGAATGCTAAGTTTTGTCAAAGATGTGACATAGAAGCATCTAAGAAAGGAGATTGATAAAAGGCTACAGTGCCTCTTATTTTTAATGGGTTCGCATGGGTTTTCCCCACATATACCCTGATCGTAATGCATGGAATGTCATTGCCACAGACAACAAAAAAAGCTCAATCCCTTTAGAATTAAGCCTTTCGTCACTGCTTTGGAGTGCAGTTCTTTGCAATTTGGCGGGAAGGAGGGAATAAACTAATGGTATTAAGTTGTTGAATATTAATATTTATATATATTTAAAAAGTATCCTATACCAACAAAAATACCAACAAAAAACAAAAGTACCCCCTATTTTTACCTGTAAGTGGTAAATGAATTGTTATCACTGGTTAATAGCTGTAATAGCTTTGGATGTAAGAATAATTTTTCTTTACCTATGTTTATTTCTTCCAGTACACCAATTTCAACCAGTTTTTTAAGGTATGTAGATGCTGATTGACGTTTTGCTATATCACGATCTACTAAGTTTGATATTCGGCTGTATGGCTGTTCAAAAATAATATCGACTAATTCCCTTGAATAGATTTTTGGGGCATCGGATTTAACGTACTCAATGGTATGTTCGTGTAATTGCCTAATGCTGTTGATTTTGGCTATTGTCCACTCGCTTGTATTTTTAACTGCCTGCAAGATGAATAAAATCCATTCCTGCCAATTTTCTTGGGTGGTTACACTTAAGAGTAATTCATAGTATTTGGCTTTATTCATAATAATAAAGCGGCTTAGGTACAGAATTGGCAAAGTAAGTAGCTGGCAATCCATTAAATACAGAATATTTAAAATACGCCCTGTACGTCCATTACCATCAATAAATGGGTGTATGGCTTCAAACTGATAATGAGCGATTGCCATTTTAATTAATGGATCTAGTTCATTGTTGTAGTGTAGGAAGTGGTCTAGGTTTGATAGCAGATTACGGATAGCATCCTGTCCCACTGGTGGCGTGTAGATAACTTCATCTGTATAGCTATTCTTTAATGCTGTTCCTGTGGTCGCTCTAATATCTAAATCAACACCTTTGATGGTTTGACATATCTCTATGGCTGTACTGGTGCTCAATGGTCGTTCTTTGATTGATTGCACACCCTTATACAAAGCTGTTCGATACCTTAAAGCTTCTTTGGTTGCATGGTCTGCTTGATCTTCACTGCCTTGGGCATGTTGGAATAGCTTATCTGTTGTGGTGACAATATTCTCAATCTCTGAACTGTCTTTTGCTTCCAGTAAAGGGATGATGTTAATTAATATGGTTTGATTGGGTATTAGCTCGCCAGCCTGCTTTAATTCAGCCAGTGCAGCCCTCGCTTCAATACATAGTTTTAAAACCTTTTTGGTTTCTACATCTTGAATAGGTGGTAGGCTGGGTAATGCATTGTATGGGCTTGAGGCTTGCCATGCGGTCATCGTCTTAACCTTTATTGTTATGTCGATAAAACCTATAAAAATCGACATGAGATTATTGTCATGTCGATAGCATAAACATATTTATAGTGTCATGTCGATAAAGTTAGAAAAAATCGACATGATGGAGGCATCATGTTGATAGGATAAACATATTCATGGTCTTATGCCGATAAAACTAATAAAAATCGACATAAGGAAGGTGACATTAATTTAATAAAAATAAAACCGTGTGAGTCAAATATCCAACTTTGGCAATGACTTCACAATTTTCATTGTCTCAAGGCTGACCGTAATCACACGTAAGAACAATTCAAGCGGGTATAGGCTTTTAATCACTCACCTATAAATTTAGTCCATCTTGCTCAGACGGGAACTCTAAGGCTATTAGCTTATCTATATCCCTGTAAAAAAGTCCTTTCTACTTTTCCGCTGTATAGAGCCTGAGTTTGTGGAATTTGATAAGCTTAATTGAATCCATTCATTCCGTTAAATTTTTATGTGAATCCACTCATTCCGTTAAAGTATGTAGCCAGTTTATTTAGATCTTTTTGACGCAACCAATTTAAGCAAAAACATAAATAAAATTAATAATAATCAATTATTTAATTAAAAATAAGGTTTGAAGTAATCTTGTTATTTATACAGTTTTTTTTCTTTTATAACTCAATATATTTACCATTTAAAGTTTTATGTGAATCCACTCATTCCGTTGATTATAGCTAAATAATAGCCACTTCATTTTCCAAACTATAAATTCGCTATATTTTTAAAGTTATTTTCGATTTTTAACTATATTTTGAGATAAGTCTGCTTTTCTTTGAAGGGACTAAATCTCTTAAATAGGTTGGCTCTTTAATGACAGCCTTTCTACTATCCAGCCATTCAAGGGCAAGTGTTTTAAATAGGCTGCTTTCATCTATTTCTATTTTTTGTTCTTTCTTTTGTTCTGCTGGATCTAATCCATTGGCTAATGCCTTCCTCGCCTCTAGGTGCTTCATTCGCGCTTGAGCCAATGACATAAACTCATAAGAGCCTAGAGTGAGGTTCTTTTGTTTACCACTGAAACGATACGCATATATCCATGTCATTCGCCCATTAGGGAAAACGTGCAGCTGTAGTCCGTTTCCGTCACTGTATTTATCAGGTTTTTTTGCATTTAACGGTGGCTTTAAACGCTTTATCTTTGAGTCGGTTAGCATAGAAAACCCCTTATTTGTTGGTATCAAATGCTGGTATTGAAAACGATACCAACAATTATACCAACACTAGACCAACGATTGCAGCATATTGCACTTTATTGCCACAGACAGCAAAAAAGGCTTAAACCCCTTAGATTTAAGCTTTTTAAGACAGCATTAGATGTTTTAAGAATAGAAAATGGCGGTGAGAGAGGGATTCGAACCCTCGATACGCGCAAACGTATACACACTTTCCAGGCGTGCTCCTTAAGCCACTCGGACACCTCACCATTCGGCCGCGATAATAACCAAAAAAATGAAATCTGCCAAGTTGAAACAATTGATTTAGAGCAAAAAAAATTTCTCGATGATATTATTCGGCAAAATTATGTCTACATTAGAAGACGCATATATGCAAAGTACCGCAAAAAAAGCGGCATTGCCTGCAATTACCTTAGCAGCATTAGGTGTTGTATTTGGAGACATTGGAACTAGTCCACTGTATGCCCTTCGGCAATGCTTCCTCACCGCACATCTCGCTATTACTGAAGCGACAGTTCTTGGGATTCTGTCGCTGATTTTTTGGTGCATGATGCTGACCATCAGTTTTAAATACGTCACCATCATCATGCGTGCAGATAATAATGGTGAAGGTGGGATTATGTCCTTGCTGGCATTGAATCTGCGAACCACTCGGATCGCTGAGAACAGGAAGATTTATCTGATTGCTTTAGGCTTTATAGGTGCATCTCTGTTCTTTGGTGATGGCATTATCACACCGGCAATTTCTGTTCTATCTGCAATTGAAGGCTTAAGTATTGCGACGCCGATGTTTAACCAATGGCTCATGCCTTTGGCGATTGGCATTTTGGCAGGACTCTTTCTCGTACAACGGCATGGTACAGCCACGATGGGCAAATTTTTTGGTCCATTAACCATGACTTGGTTTCTTTCCATTGGTGCAGTGGGCGTGTGGAGTATTATTCAAACCCCATTTGTATTGACGATGGTTAGTCCACATTGGGCTTTTAATTTTATTGTTCATCAACCCTACGTTGCTTTCCTGACCATGGGGGCTGTCATCCTTACGATGACTGGTGGTGAAGCTTTATATGCCGATATGGGGCATTTTGGTCGCTTACCTATTCGCCTTGCTTGGTTCATTATTGTTTTACCGTGCCTACTGTTTAACTATGCAGGACAGGGGGCATTATTACTGCGTAACCCCGAGGCGATTTCCAATCCATTTTATATGTTGGTTCCAGATTGGGGTTTATATCCAATGATTGGCTTGGCGACGGCTGCCGCAGTCATTGCATCGCAAGCGGTCATTACTGGTGTATTTTCAATGACCAATCAGGCCATTCAACTGCGCTATTTACCCCGTTTAACTGTGCATCACACTTCGGATATTGAACAAGGTCAAATTTATTTGCCGTTCATCAATTGGGTACTGTTTATTTCCGTGGTGATCCTGATTTTATTGTTTGAAAATAGTGCCAATTTAGCCAGTGCTTATGGGGTTGCCGTGACCATGACCATGCTGTGCGGTACAATTTTAATTTCGTTCCTCGCTTATGGTTTCTGGCGTTGGCCGGTATGGAAAGTCCTGCTCTTTACGATCCCATTCTTGTTCATTGATTTAATTTTTGTTGCCTCAACATCGTTAAAAATTATTGCGGGTGGATGGGTGCCTATTTTAATTGGGGCCGCGGTCTATACCATTCTGATGACATGGAAAATGGGACGAGAAATTGTCTTGGTGCGTTTAGAGAAAGATGCTTTACCGATTGATCTGTTTATTAAAAGCATTGGCATGAGTGCTGAAACACAATTTGTTCCTGGTGCAGCAGTCTTCCTGACCGGTACACCGAATATTGTGCCGCATGCCATGTTGCATAATATTAAGCACAATAAAGTGCTGCATGAATTGAATATGATGGTGACCGTGATCACTCGCGATATTCCTTATGTTGCAGCAGAGGAATGTATTCAAGTTGAAAAACTGGATGAGCGTTTCTACCGGATCTCGATGTATTATGGTTTCAAAGATCAACCGAATATTCCACAAGCGCTTCAGCAAGCCTATGCACAATTGGGGCTTGAGTTTGACATGATGCAAATCAGCTTCTTTATTTCCCGTGATCGATTGATTCATACAGTTGGAGATGGATTGTCTCCATGGCGGGAAAAACTGTTTATTTCCATGCAACGAAATACCAGTCCAGTCAGTGATTTTTATCAAATTCCACCGAATCGCGTGGTCGAGCTAGGCAGTCAAATCGAAATTTAGTTATCAACTGAATAGCACATAAAAAAACCAAGGTGAATGCCTTGGTTTTTTTATTGGAGGATAAAGCTCAACACAGGGTGATCAGTTCTCTGTTGTTTCTGCAATCGGTGCTTCAGGAGAAGCATTGACTGGTGCATCGCTAAGATTTGCTTGGGGTGCAGCTTGTACAGCATCATGGGGTTGTGCGACTTCAGGTGCAGCAGCGATGGCTTCATTGGTCATCATGGTGTCAGCAGCATTTACGGGTGCAGCAGCAACAGCTTCTTGGGTGACATCAATTTGCGAGCGATCTGCCGCATTGACTGGAGTTTCAGCAGAAGATGAAATCATCGGTGCAGCCGCTTTTTGATTTAAAGTCTGTTCTGTTTGTTGTGCGGCTAATTCAGCATTGGGTTGCATTGCTTCTACATTTTCAGAGGCAACTTGAGCCGTTTGTTCAATCGCAAGAGCATTGGCTTGTTCTACGGCAGGCGAAGCCATTTGTGCTGTCGTTGCATTTACCGTTGAATGGTTTGGTATTGCTGCTTCGGTGCCGACTTGATTGGGCGCAGTCAGTGCTTGGTTAGCATCAACAATACGAATTTGACCACTGGCCACTAAATCTTGAATTGAACCTGCTTGACCATTTACAGTAGTGCTTACTTTCACTTTAGATAAACTGTCTAAAGAATCACCCGCTTGAATGGCAGGTTCTGCGAATGCCGTGGCACTCATCAACCCTGTAATCAGACTTAAACTTAACAGCTTAGCGTGCATAAAATACTCCGTAGATAGAATCATTTTGAAATCTTGCTTGTTTTTACCTTGTCATATGTTTGATCGGTTTTTCAATCAAACATACCGAAAGCCATTAAGAGTCTTTATAAAAGCTGTAGAAAGTTAGACATACTGTTACAACAACTGTGCTTTTGTTGGTCAAATATTGTTTAATTGTTAAACAAATAACTTTGGTTACATATACTTCAATTTACTTGCTTGTTAAGCTCGTGAAAAATGAGTGTTTATCTAGAAATGGCAATTAAGAAACGTAAAACGAGTAAGTCTTGGGTTCAACTTTTAAATCAAAATAGTTTAAAAATTATTTTGGGTTTAGTGGCGACCAGTAGTTTTGCGATTGCTTTCGGACAAGAAAAAATCCAACAATTTGTTTCACTGCCATCGTCATCAAATTCGGCCTGTTTAGATCAGTTTTATCGTGATATTCCACCTTATTTAGCCAAAGAAAGCCTCAATAAAAATACTTATCCCTTATGTTTTAATGGTTTCAATGTGATGTATTCGGGTGTTTCTAAAACGCCGTTATGGGTTGCTGAAGCATTGACGCCGCAGCGCTTAAGTCAAAAAATTCCGCGTGAAGATAGTTTTCATGAAGAAACCAAAGTGAAGGCAGAACATCGTGCCACCTTGTCGGACTACAAAGCCTCCGGTTATGACCGCGGGCATATGGCACCGAATGCCGATATGCCGACCAAAGCTGCGCAAAGTGACAGTTTTTCCTTAGCCAATATGGTGCCGCAAGCACCGAAAAATAATCAACAAATTTGGCGTGAATTAGAAGAAGCCACCCGTGCGATGGTCACTAAACATAAATATGATGTTTATGTGGTTACGGGGCCTGTGTTTGCAGCCAAAAAATTAAAAACCATTGGCAAGGGTGTTATTGTTCCAACTGCAGTCTTTAAAGCGGTTTATATTCCTAAAACCGGTGCAATTGGTGCCTACTATGCACCTAACGATAATTCACTACAGGTCAAAATTGTCAGTGTGTGTTATTTAGAAGAACAATTGGGCATGAATTTGTTCCCCCAACTGACCGAAGAACAAAAACGCAATACCTATCATTTGCCGTTGACTGCGACTGCGGTGAAAGCCACTAAAGAAATTAGCTATTCACATTGGGATGCGGAAAGCCAATGTGCGGAAGATGTCAGCCCCGATCAACTGAGCGCGGTACAAAAAGAGTTTAAATCTTCATCTGTGGCTTCTACCTCGAATACCACCCAGACCAATGCAAGCAAGAATGGGGCAGAGACGATAGATCCAAATACCCAAGATGCCATTGTGAAACAATTGATTGAAGCATTATTACAATACATTTTACAGTTGTTAAAGTAAGCTATTTTTCGCTAGGATGATCTGGATCATCCTAGTTTTTTAAAAACAATAAAGATCAGTGAGCAGGCCATGTTTAAACCTTTTGAAAATGCGACAGCGTCACATGCGATACATGATTTAACGCTGGAAAACCAAGAAGATTGCGTCAGTATTTATGGTAATTTGCAGCTCACCAAAGATCAGGCCGGTTTACAGGCGGCTAAAGTTTTACAAGCCTTTTTAAATGATGTAGTGAGTGCTTTAGAAAATGAACAAAATTTGCCTGAAAAAATTGAGCGTCAAGATGAACAGGAAATTGAAAATCCATTTTTATAAAATTTGAGTGATTACCGTGTTCCATGTGGAACATCAGAAAAAGTGCCTATAAAGCATTAAATCGAACTTTTTATTGATCGAAAATGAAACCTTTCTTAATCACAACATGATGGGATATTTTTATTCTTGTTGTTTGCGCCATTGTTGCGGGGTCGAACCCGTCCAGTGTTTAAAGGCACGTTGAAAAGCACTTTGTTCCGAGTAACTCAACAATAACGCGATTTCTTGCAACGCTAAATGTGGATCTCTTAAATATTGTTCCGCCAATAGATGCCGAACTTCTTGCATCCGTTGTTGATAGGTCGTGCCTTGTTGTTGTAAGTGGCGTTGCAGTTGCCGTACCGACATATTTAATTGTTTAGCGATAGGTTCAATCTGATACAGGTTTTTTTGTAAGCCGGTTAAAATGGCCTGTTGAATACGCTGATCGAGCTGTGTGGAATGAGGTAGTTTTTCTAATAAGGCTTGCGCTTGTTGCATCAGCAATTGTTGTAAGGTCTGGTCACCTTGACGAAACGGTTTTGCCAGTTCTTGAATAGGTAAAATAATTTGCGCGATGGCTTGGGAGAAGCGGACTCTGCAACCGAAATATTGCTCATATAGCGCAACATTTTTGGGCGCTGGATGGGTAAAATGAACCTCATGGATATGAACCGTTTTAAATTCCATAAAAAGGCGAAGAAATTGCAGCATTAATGCAATCGCAATTTCATTGGTCACTTGAGTGGTCAGGTTAAAGGGGATATTGCCCCAGTTAATCGCGACATAGTCGCCCTGTATATTGACCTCTAAAGGACTACCATCGTAAAGCAGGCGATGAAAGTCATGATAACGATACAAAGCCTCCCCTAAGCTATTACAAGACAATGCAATATAAGCAATGATTCCCAGATGTTTCGGTTGTACATATTCAGCAATATTTAAGCCCAGTGCCGGGACTTGAATATGCTGTTCGATGTCTGTCAGTAAGTCGCGCCAAAGACTGTAGTCAAAGCGTTCTAAGTTTTGAACTTGTTGCAGTTTTTCAGAAATAGCTAAGCCTTTGGCTTGGCTATAAGCGTAAAGTAAATGTCCAAGTCCACCGTAGACAGAGCCTGTGTAATCCTTAAATTGCTGCATTTTAATCTTTAATCTTTTTGTTGTCGTAATTTGTCAATGAAGTTCCATTTCACAGTCAATATTTAGCACATTTCATCCCCTATATTCAATACTATATAAGGAGTAAATGAAAATGTGGAAAGGTTTTTTGGTTGGATTGGTGGTGGCCAATGGCTTTGAATGGGTGGCGCATAAGTATATTTTGCATGGTACACATCGTAGTGGAAAACCACGTTATAGCCCCGTACCCGACAGTATGAAGTCACATTGGGAACACCATCGTGAAGTGCGTAAAACCGATTTTAATGATCATGGCTACGTCGAAGGAATTTCGAATTGGCGCACTAAAAATGAAATCATTTCTGTAGCTGTGGTGGCTAGTGCAGCCAGTGTATTGTTTTATCCAGTATCGAAGGGAATGGCAGCGGCAGCGGTTTATAGTGCGTGTAATTATTATTACATTCATCGTCGTGCCCATTTAGAGCCAGATTGGGCAATGAAAAAAATCCCGTGGCACTATGACCATCATATGAATTCGAATCAGGATGCCAATTGGTGTGTGACTAAGCCTTGGTTTGATTATATTTTGGGAACACGGGTGATTTCTTCAGAAAATCTACAAGAACAAAATCCATTGGGTATTGCACTTCCGCAACCGCTTTCAAAAGTACTCAATTCTGTGGCAGAACGTTATTTTCCGGCTAAATGGGTAGAAAAAGTGTCTAAATTGGAGTTAAAGGTAGAGGTATAAAAATAGGTTTCCTTAGATTTTGCGTTTAATGGCGTTGATTTGATGCATTGATCTCTGCTGAATCATGTAGCCTGTTTGGGTGTTGTTGTCGTGATTTGTCAATATTTTTGGCATGAATGGTCAATATTGTGCTGATTTTTTAATTTATATTTGCTGCTCCAGTCAGTTATAACATCAATTGCTTGAGTCAGATTTATCTTTTTTATGCTATGTTTTAGAGATTGCAAGAAACCACGCGCTGTCGTTTTTTGAGTTTATAGGGAGTCTTAAAGGCTCCTTTTTTTTATCTTAAAATTTTATACTCCGGTATGCAAAAATTACGCTGAACATGCTGCTTTCTATTGGTTGAATGTTGCTGGATTTCAATTTTTTCTGCACGATGGGATAGCAAGCAGCCCAAATAAGATGACTGATTTTTATACTTCACTTAAACATAAACTTGCTGAACAAAAGCAGAATCAGCATAACAACCCATTAAAGTAGCGCTATGAATTCAGGCTTGATATTTTGTATAGGCAATAAAAAAAGAGTGTTCTTTAAACACTCTTTTTTAGCTTGATGGTCAATGGCTCTATTAAAGACGCATTTCAATACCTTGAGCTGCAAGATATTGTTTCGCTTCAGGAATGGTGTGCTGACCAAAGTGGAAAATGGATGCGGCTAAAACGGCATCTGCACCACCTTTTAAAATACCATCGGCTAAATGTTGTAAGGTGCCTACACCGCCAGAAGCAATGGTTGGAATGGTAACGCGGTCATTGATTTGACGCATTAAAGCCAGATCATAACCCGCTTTAGTACCATCAGCATCCATAGAGGTGATCAGCAGCTCACCTGCACCGAAATCGGCCATTTGCACCGCCCATTCAATGGCATCAATCCCTGTTGGTTTACGACCGCCATGGGTGAAAATTTCCCATTTGTTTTCGCCGGTTTTTTTAGCATCAATGGCCACCACAATACATTGTGCACCAAATCGTTGTGACGCTTCTTGAACAAACTCTGGATTAAACACCGCAGCAGAGTTAATGCTGACTTTATCTGCACCGGCATTGAGCAATAAGCGAATATCTTCGACTTTACGCACACCACCACCTACGGTTAATGGAACGAATACACTTTCAGCCATACGTTCAACCGTACGGTAAGTCGTATCGCGACCACCCGATGTTGCGGTAATGTCTAAGAAGGTAATTTCATCTGCACCTTGTTCATTATAGCGGCGTGCAACTTCAACTGGGTCGCCTGCATCACGAATATCAAGGAATTGAACGCCTTTCACTACTCGACCATTATCTACGTCAAGGCAAGGAATAATACGTTTAGCAAGCATAATTTTTTCCAAAAATAACAGTCGATTATGAAACTTCACCACGAAGGTGCTACACCTTGATAGTGGGAGCAGGTATTCTAGCAAAATTATGTAAGTTTTTTTGCAGGTTTTCTATGTCGGTTTATACCACTTTGACTTTACAGGAAGTTCAGACTTTTGCAGCACCTTATGGATTAGAGGTGGTTGATCTGATTCCCATTCAAGGCGGTATCCAAAATACAAACTATTTTTTGGTGGGTAAAAATGCGAAGCAGTATGTACTGACTGTATTTGAAGAGATGGATGAGCAAGGGGCAGCGGAGTTGGTTCCGGTACTGGAGCATTTAGCTCAACAGGGTTTGGCTGTACCTGTACCTTTAAATTATGCGGGTAAAGCGATTCATAGCCTTAAAGACAAGCCTGCACAAATTGCGCCGCGCATGATGGGTGAACACCCAATGCCATCGACTTTAGCACAGGCAGAAGCCATTGCCATTGCACAGGCAAAAATACATGTGGCTTTGCAAGACTTTCCGCTTGAACGTGCAGAGTATCGCAACCATGATTATTGGTTACAAGTCGCTAAAGAATTAAAACCGACTTTAAATCCTGCGGATGCTATTTTATTAAGTGAAGTCCTTGGTCTGTATGATGCGCTGACTGCGGTCTATCCAAATCGTCCTAAAGGTTTTATTCATTCCGACTTGTTCCGTGATAACACTTTATTTAATGGCAATCAACTCAACGGTATTCTAGATTTCTACGAACTGAATAAAGATGAGTTTCTGTTTGATATTGCCATTACTTTAAATGACTTCTGTACCGAATATCCTGAAGTGCATTTAAATGAAGTCAAAGCGCAGGCTTTTTTAGCAGCGTATGAAACGGTGCGCCCATTAACCGATGATGAAAAAGCCTGCTTGGAAATTTATTTGGCAATAGCTGCTGCACGTTTCTGGCTGATGCGTTTACAAGTCGCACAAAAAAATACACAACAGGGACGAACTGGGGGTGATATTTTGCAGAAAAACCCACAAGAGATGCGTAATATGCTTATAGAACGACTAAAGTTTGTTACGGCTTAAATAGGGAAGTGAACATGCGTGATCAGGGTCGCTTAGTCGAATGGTTTGATGAAAAAGGCTATGGCTTTATTCAACCGAATGATGCTACGAAAGATCGCGTATTTTTACATATTAAAGATTTTGCGCGTCAAGGGCCACGACCGATCGTGGGCTGTGCACTGGAATACAAAGTCTTACTGGATGGACAGGGACGTTTCCGTGCACAACAAGCGACCTATCTCAAAGCATCACAAATGCAGGAAAAAATCACGAAACTTAAAAAAGAAAATGGGCAGCAACAACAAAAATTAAAAGCGATGCAAATCGCCTGTATTGCTTATATCTTGGCACTGGCTGTTTTTAGCATCGCTGGATTACTCAATGGAATGGTGTTGTTGTTTATTAGTATTATTAATGCCATGACCTATTGGATGTATGCACAAGATAAAGAAGCGGCGCTACAGGGCAATCGCCGTGTACCTGAACAGACTTTACATATTTTATCTTTTCTGGGCGGTTGGCCTACAGCTTGGCTGGCACAGGAAAAATTGCGACATAAAACAGAAAAACAACCGTTTAGAAAGATTTATTTTTGTACCATAGGGTTAAACATTCTTTTGATCCTATGGCTCATTTCTCCTTTAAATGTGCTGAAGTTTTAAAAGAGAATGACGACTTTAAAAGGTATAACAATGAATTATTCTATCGACAAAGATGCCAATCGTACGCTGACTTTAGTGCTCTATGTCCTTTATATTATTGCTATTTTTTCTGGCGGATTGTTGGCTGTGGTGGCATTAATTATTAACTATGTCAAACGCAGCGATGTCCGTGGTTCTATTTTTGCAAGTCACTTCACTTGGCAAATTCGCACCTTTTGGTGGTATTTGGCTTGGAATATTATTGCCTTTATTCCCTTCTTTTTCTTGTTTTTTACCGGTGAAAATGTCGATCTTTTCGCAGGTGTTGCACTGCTTGCAACCACGTTCTGTATTTTAGTGGTGGCAACTTCTTGGATTTGGATTGTCTATCGTGCCATTCGCGGTATTATCAAATTGAATGATAATCAGGCGATGTATCAGTAGTTTGATTTGAACGTTTAAGCAAAAAAGAGTTCTATTGGAACTCTTTTTTATGGCCTGTTTTATTTAAAAACTTCGGTTTCCACTCACTTAAAATCACCCCAACGACGACCAGTAAGCCACCCAATAAAGCAAGGATAGGCAAACGTTCACCCGCAATTCGCCCAAAGAGTGCTGCCCAAACAGGCTCACCGGCATAAATAATAGCCGCTTGTGAAGGTGCAACAGAACGTTGTGCCCAGTTCATGGTGAGCTGAATGAGTGCGCTGGCTAATCCTAATCCAACAGTGATTGCAACCAAGATCCAAGAAAAATCAGGAAGATGGTGTTCACCGACCAAAGGCATTGAGGCAAAAGCGAGTAATGAGGCTACTGCAAGTTGAATCACGGTAACACGTTGAATATTCACCTTTCCTGCAAAATAACCAATGAAAATAATTTCTAATGCAATGGCGATTGAACCGAGTATCGTTAAGCTTTGTCCAAAGTTTAACGAAATTTGCTGGAAGCCATTACCGGTTAAAAAGATTAGACCGACAAAAGCAAAAATGCTCCCAATCCAAGTCATGACATGCGGTATTTTACGGAAAAGCAGCCATAATAAAACCGGCACTAAAGGGACATAGAGTGCAGTCAAAAAAGCCGATTCACTGCTACTAATGCTTTGTAAGCCGATAGTTTGCGTCCCATAACCGAGAACAATGGTTAATCCAATTAAACTGCCTGCGTACACATCTTGTTTGGTCATGCCTTTTAAATCAGATAGGGAAATCAGTCCGACAGCCAGCGTGGCTGCCGCAAAACGGCAGCCGACAAAAAACATCGGACTAGAAAAATTTAAACCATATTGCACGGTTAAAAATGTGCCCCCCCAAATGAGGGTAATCAGGATCAGGGCAATCTGTGGTGCTTTGGATTGTAGCTTCAGCGATTGATTCATGGTGATTTTTGTGCAGTATATTGCACACATATTGCTTCATTTTTATCTTTTGTGCAATATAATACACATTACTTTAGAGTGAAAGAGAATGAGTCAGCACAGCCAAGTCTTACAACATGTCAGCCATAATGTGCGCTATTTTCGAGATTTAAAGCACTTAAGCCAGCAACAATTGGCTGATTTAGCTGGGGTAAGTCGGCGTATGATTGCTGGCATTGAATCAGGTCAGGATAATATTAGTCTCGCCAAACTGAGTTTAATTGCGAGTGGACTAGGGGTCGATTTTGCCACATTAGTCAGTCCCCTGAGTCAGCAGGATCAGGCTGTGATTAATGAATTGGCATGGCAAGGAAAAAGCAAACAAAGTTTTGCTAAGCTAATGACATCGATACCGGCAAAACAAGTCGTGGAGCTTTGGGTGTGGTCGCTTGAACCCAAAGAGCAGTATCAAGCAGAACCTGATCCACAAGGCTGGCATGAAATGCTGTATGTGATTGAAGGGCAGTTAACACTGGATGTGGCGGGTATACCAAAGGTTTTGCATGCAGGAGATTCACTGGTGTATTCCAGCGCAGTAAAATACTGTTATCAGAACTGGGGTGACAAAACCGTCAAATTTATTCGCAATGTGGTGTACTAAATTTTAAGCATTAAAAAGAGGTCCGAAGACCTCTTTTTAGCATCTCTAATTTTAGAGAGATTCGTTATCCCACAAAGATTGAGCTTCACGAAGATTCAATGTGCCTTCGTAAATGGCACGACCGGTAATTGCACCTAAAATGCCCGGTTGACCTTTGAGGTTGCGGACATCATCAAGGTTGGTGACACCACCAGACGCAATTACAGGTAAGCCTGAATACGTTGCCAAATTCACGGTTTGCTCAATGTTCACACCTTGCATCATGCCATCACGCGCAATATCTGTATAAACAATGCTTGATACGCCAGCATCGGCAAAACGTTTTGCTAAATCGGTGGCTTTAATATCGGTGATATTAGCCCAACCATCCGTTGCGACCATACCGTTCATGGCATCGATGCCAACAATAATATGACCAGCAAATTTCTTACATGCTTCTTCAACAAATGCAGGATCTTGCACAGCTTTAGTGCCAATAATCACAAAAGATACGCCAGCATCTAAATAGTGTTCAATGGTTTCAAGTGAGCGAATACCACCACCAATCTGGATAGGAAGCTCTGGCTGTGCGCGTGCAATAGCTTCAACCACAGGCTTATGAATTGGCGTACCTGCGAAAGCACCATTTAAATCGACCAAATGTAAGCGACGTGCGCCTTCATTGACCCAATGCTGTGCAGTTGCAACGGGATCGTCAGAAAATACGGTATCGTCTTCCATACGACCTTGTTTTAAACGGACACATTTGCCATCTTTCAGGTCAATTGCTGGAATGATCAGCATGCTTGCGCTCCTAGCCAAATCTTATAAAGAATGTATTAGGTGCAATCTTAGCAAAATATTGCCAAATTTCTAAGCATCAGTTTCAGCTTTTATTGTGTTTGGCTGCATGCTGAATTTGAATAAATGACGGGTCATGGTTTTGGGCAATAGACCCAAGCGTAATAATTCTTCAAAAACCAGTACAGGTGCATAAGCATCGGCCGCTGCATATTCAATTTGATGTGGGGTCAGTATTTTTCGTGCCCAGTTGGAGGTGCTTGTTTTTTTACTTTTGGGGAAATTAACTTGAAATAAAAGCGCCATAGCATTTTTTAGCCCCATTGGATTGCTCAAGCCAAAGGCTGAAAAACATTTAGATAATTCAATCACATTATGCAGTTCAATGCCTTTTTTACGGAATAAATGAGCATCGTTTTTTAAACCAAAGCCAACTTTCATTTGATTTTTATTTTCAAAAATCGGTTTTAGGAACTCAAGTATTGCGGGGCTAATCTGAAATAAATAGGCTTTGTCACGACTTGCCAATTGAATGAGGTGTGGGCCAGTTGAAACTTCACCTTTGTTAAAGGTTGGTTTAGATTCAGTATCAAAACCGAATAGGGCACACGTTTTGAGTTCTTGTTCAATGGCATGGCATTGTTGCAGCGAATGAATGACCTGAATTTGTTGTAATGGAAGATTTTGAAAGATAGGTAATTGCTGAATTTGTTCTTTGCTGGGTAAAACTGAATTAAGGCTGAAATTATTCATAAGAAATAAAACTTAAGCTTTTTTGAAGACTAACGTGTTTTTAGAGTAATGGCAAAAATAAAGCCCGCAAAAGTACAGGCTTTAGTGCAGTGTTGAATGTGTACCGTTATTCAGCTTTTTGCTGTATTTCGATTTGCCCTTGATCAGCGCGCTGCACATAGTCTTGATAAGCGGGTATCGCAATGGCGGCTAAAATGCCGATGGGGAAAATTAACACATAAATCCAACCCAAAACTTTTTCCCATGTTCGCGTTACTCTTGGCAAACCAAACTGGTTTGCATACGCATCGCCTTTGGCAAAAGTTAAATACAGCGCCATAGCAATATTCACAAAAGGCACCAGCATCAGCAAAGAGAGCCAGCCGCTGTGATTGCGGTCATGCAGGCGGCGAACAGCGAAAATAAAACTAAAGTAAATGAGGGCAATATACAGTATGCCTAAAATAATCATGGCAAAGACAGGCATATCTTGATTCGTGTCTGGAGCAGAACTAGGGAGTGCTATGGCAACGATGATGCCTAGAAGCATCATGACGAGTAATAAGAGGCCATTCCATCCCAGGTAAGAAAAGCGACTAAAGCGCCCAGCAGCATTCAGCACAGAGTCATTTACAGAGTTATTCATTATTATGTTCCAGTTTTTTAGTTGGTCTTTTTAACAAGCAGTCAAATAATAATCGGTTTTTAGCCAAGATTAAACAGCAGATAGTACATCAATAAAAAAGCCCGCATGATGCGGGCTTTTTTGCGGGAATAAAATTAAATATCCCATTCCACGAAGTTTTTCAATAATTGTAAACCTGCGGTATGACTTTTTTCTGGATGGAACTGAGTCGCGAACAAGTTTTCTTGATGAATTGCCGTACAGAATTCTAAACCGTAATCACAGGTTGCAGCGACAAGATCGGCATTTTTCGGTTCAACATAGAAACTATGTACGAAGTAGAAACGCGCATCTTGTTCAATGTCTTTCCACATAGGATGGCTTGGATCTGCCTGATGCACTTGGTTCCAGCCCATATGAGGTACTTTTAAACCAGCCACATCAGGGAAACGCTTCACTTCACCTTCAAAAATACCCAGTGCATCTGCACCGCCATTTTCCTCAGAGTGTTGCATCAATGCTTGCATACCGACACAAATCGCCAACACAGGCTTATTAAATACAGCACGGCGTACCACGTCATCAATGCCTGCTTCATGCATGCCTTGCATACAATCACGCATCGCACCGACACCGGGAAAGACAATTTTATCGGCTTGGGCAATCAGTTTGGGATCATTGGTCACATCTACCGTTGCGCCAACGTGTTCTAAGGCTTTGGCAGCAGAGTGTAAATTTCCCATGCCATAATCAAGAAGGGCAATACGGGTCATTACAAGGTTCCTTTGGTTGAAGCCACTGTGTTTTCTGCACGTGGGTCAATTTCACAAGCCATACGCAGTGCACGTGCGAAGGCTTTAAATACACATTCAATTTGGTGATGACTATTTTTGCCTTTCAAGTTATCAATATGCAATGTCATCAGTGCATGATTCACAAAGCCTTGAAAAAATTCAGAGAATAGATCAACATCAAAGGTACCAATACGTGCGCGAGTGAATGGAATATCCATCCATAAGCCGGGACGACCAGATAAATCGACCACGACACGACTTAAAGCTTCATCTAGTGGTGCATAAAAATGACCATAACGACGGAGGCCTTTTTTGTCACCCAAGGCTTGTGCAAATGCTTGACCAAGCGTGATACCACAATCTTCTACGGTATGATGATCGTCGATATCCAAATCACCATCACAGTGAATGTCGATATCAAATAAGCCGTGTCGCTTGATTTGATCGATCATATGGTCTAAAAATGGAACACCTGTATTGAGGGTGCCTTGACCCGTACCATCAAGATTCACACGAACTCGAATTTTGGTTTCGTTAGTGTTTCTTACCACTTCACTGATACGCTGCGTCATAGACACGTTCCTCAAAAACGTCAAAAATGATGATGTAAAATGTTTTTTCGCGGTGACGAAATCACCGCATATTAGATTGCTCAGGAGGGTTAATCAATGCCTATTACCGTACATGCTTATACTTCACTAGAAAATGACGAAGTGCGCAGCCAGCTTGAGCGACTGTATGACACCAGCCCAGAATTTGGAGATGGGCAGGATGCCATTGAACAACTAGAGCAAAACTTGGCTCAGTATACCTTAGTTTACACAGCAGAATTTAATACTAAAGTGATTGGGGCAATTTGGTGTACTGGACAAGGGGAAAGTAAGACCTTGGAAAATATTGTGGTTCACCCTGCCAACCGTGGGCGTGGTGTTGCAGAAAGGCTGGTGAGTGAAGTCTGCCGCATGGAAGAGGCAAAAGGCGTTAAAGTTTTTGAACCCGGATGTGGTGCAATTCACCGTTGCTTGGCAAATTTAGAAAAAATTTAAGCTGAATTGAATGATAAAGAAGCAGCCATTGAGCTGCTTTTTTATGCGCTAAAAAGGTCAAAGATTAAATACTCGGTTGAGTATTCAATAAAAAATAAGCAAATAACTGTGAATTTGCTGTAAAAATAATCACTTGTTTTAAAAAGCATAAAAGTCACTTGACTGAAAAACACTTAAACTGTTTAATACGCGACATTGGCGTGATAGCTCAGTCGGTAGAGCAACGGATTGAAAATCCGTGTGTCCCCAGTTCGAACCTGGGTCTCGCCACCATATTCAAAATCTATTTCAAGATTTCAATCCCTGATCCCATCAGGGATTTTTTTTGGGTAAAAAATATTCAATCAAATAAAAATGTGATGAATTATATTGACTAATGTCCTGAGATACGGCTTAATACACGGCATTGGCGTGATAGCTCAGTCGGTAGAGCAACGGATTGAAAATCCGTGTGTCCCCAGTTCGAACCTGGGTCTCGCCACCATATTCAAAAAACCCCCAAACATTGTTTGGGGGTTTTTTTATGCTTAAAATTGTCAGACAAGTTGCATGACAGTGGGTTATTTTTCTGAGTATAGTCATTTTATAAAAATTGATTTGAACATTAAAACAATGAAAGATCTCTTTTCTCAGCATAGTCTGCGCTATAAACAAGCCCGTCCAAACTATTCCATACAGATTTTAAAAGAAATTTTACAACATGTGCCTGAGAGTGGCTTTGCATGGGATTGTGGGGCAGGTTCTGGGCAATTCACCCAGTTGTTAGCACCATATTTCGATCATGTAGTGGCAACCGATATTAGCGATGCACAGTTACAACATGCGCCTTATTTTGAAAATGTCAGCTATCAAGTGCAAGCGGCAGAGCAAACCAGTATTCCCACGCAATCTATAGATTTGGTCACAGTTGCTCAAGCCATTCATTGGTTTGACTTTGAGGCATTTTATAGCGAAGTGAAACGCGTGCTTAAACCGCAAGGTGTGGTGGCTGCTATTGGCTATGGCTTAATTCAGCTCCAAGATGCTGCCCTGAATCATTTGATTCAACAGTTGTATTTTGAAACCTTAAAGGACTATTGGGACAGTGAGCGCCGTTATATTGATGAATGCTATCAAACCATGCCGTTTCCTTTTCAAGAAAAGGTTGTACCAGCACTGTCTTTGCAATACCAATGGACAGCGCAGCAATTGCTGAGTTATTTAAATACATGGTCAGCACTGAAACATTATCAAGAACAGCATGCTGATGATCCACTTCAGTTGATTTCAAATGCCTTAAAAACTGCACCTGAATACTTAGATGTAACATTTCCTGTACTGCTACGTGTAGGAACAGTGAAAAAATAAAGTTTTAGTCAGTTGCTTTATAAGTAAGATACTCATGCCATACAACGAAGTTAACATTATGATTTTTAAAATTTTAGTGAATTTAATGTTGTGCTTTTGATGCAGAATTTGATCTGGTTAAAGAGGAAAAATTAAATTATTTTTGAACAAACGTTGGAATTTGTCTAAGACCATTGATCGGCGCAAAGGTTATTCATTTGATGGTTTATTATATAATTATAGCTGTTGAAGGTTGTTTATTTACTTTTCTTTTTTGAGTAGAGCTGCCATGAATCTCCTAAAATATGTGTCTTTTGCTGTTGCTATACTTGCTGTAAATTTTCCTCTCTCTACAGCTTTTGCTGACACCGTTGAACTGCCGATGTTAAGAACATTGGCAGAGCCTGAATTAAGAGCTGAAACAGGGATCATTCAATATCAAGAAGACCCTCAAGAAGTCAGAGCTTTGCAGCATAGAGTCATGAAAATACAGCTGGATACTCAAAGCTTTGTGGTTGATCCAACCATTGTGACCACTTTAGAACTTGTGCCTGAGGGGCCAATACCCGATTTAAACAGCTTGCCACTGGCATTGCAGCAACATGTTTTGGCAATTGCAAAAGGTTTGCAATCTCCTGATCCCCGAGAAGGTTTGTATATTATGCTCGCACCTTTTGGTATAGACCGTAATGCAACCAATGTACAAATTAGTCGAGAGCAAATTTCATTGGGTATTGTGAATCGTTGATTGCTTGGTGAGATAGATCATCTGTTCCTAGCAGCAGGAAGTGCACCGAATAGCACTATGTGCTGTTATCGACATAAACACGAATATTTTGATTTAAAAAAAGGATACTAATCAATAGCATCCTTTTTTATAAAGTATTCATACATACTTTGGTTTTAAGCTGAAATTACGCAGCTTTCTTTTTAAACCAAGAGAAGAATGATTTTTTCTCTTCAGTTTTTACTGCTTCAACTTTCTCTTCAGCTTGAACAACTTGTTCAGTTACAGCTTGTTTTACCTCTTCTGTTTCAGCAGCAACAGTGTCTTTTGCTTCAGTCGTTTGAGTAATCGTTGCATCTTTTGCCGCAACAATTTTTTGGGCAGTAGCATCTTTCACTTCTGCCACTTTGTTTGCAACAGCAGTCGTTGTGGCTTTAGCGTGTTCTTTTGCAACAGTTGTCGTTTGAACGGTATCTGCTTTAACGTGTGCTTTAACAACGGCTACTTTTGCAGCTGGAGTTGCTTCTACTGGTGCAGTCGCCATTGCTGATGTCGTAGCTGCAACGAAAACCAGTGCCATAGCTGTTTGAATAGCATTCATGAGTCACAATCCTGAATAAATAAGATGGAATATTTGAAGTCCTACATGGTATCGCTTATTGTTTTTCAGTTCTGAGCTATGCTGAATAAGTCATCGTTAATTGTGTGAATATTCCACTAAAATTACAGAGTTATAACAGGATGTTGCGCAATGGTTACATGCTATCAATGGTTGGAGATGACCTGATATTCATGTATTCAAAGTGATGCAGAGAAATCAAAAGAGCATCACCAGTATGGTTTTAAATTTTTTTCTGTGACTTTTGAAGGGAAGGGGGAGTTCGCCGTACTGTTAAAGGTTTTTAAATCAAAATCCCCTGCAATTAGCTAATGCCAGTCAGTTAAAGAGTTTTGTAATAAACTCCTTAGCTTTTTAGTTCTTTACAACGGAGTCTTATATTTTTTAAAGCCAATATTTGGAGCTCATTTATTACTTTGGATAAGCCCAAAGTAATCAAAGGCATTTGTCATCCGCAAAACTCGCCAAATACCTTTTACTAATTAATAAATCGCAGAAACTGTACTTTTCCAAAGTAGTCTTGCCTCGAACAGTTGCGGATGACGTTTCCGCGTATCGAATAACATTATGAATTTAAAATAAAAAGCCAGTCAATTTATTAACTGACTGGCATTAGCAGTTAGTGGGGATTTTTTTATTACACTAATGAAGAATTAAACAGCTTCGATAGCGACAAACAATTAAATTGAATTAATCAAAAATCTTTTCAGCTGCTTGAAAAGGTAAAGAAATAACATCAATTGCGACTGCAAATGGCAGTAAAACCAACTTTTCTAAGGGATTCATTTTTGAACTTGATTTATAACTTTCTTGATTGTTGGTATAGATCGTCACTTGATAAGGTTTACTTAATGCTTTTAGCGAAGCAATATTATTCGCAACAGGGTAGACCACGCCTGCTAATTTTAAATTAAAGCAAAAGCGTTGAGCATTCATGCGTCTATCGCTTGAAGTTGAACATTCTTCAGCACCATTTTCGATAAAAAATGCTAAATCCTTTTTGCTAATATCTTCTTGTAATTTGACATAAGATAAAGGCAAAATTCCTGAAAAATGACCATCATTTTTTTCAGAGAAAAATTGCAGCTCTTTGGTCATTTGAATGTTGCTAGGATCAAGTTTGCTGATTAAATTCACAAACTGTGCGCCACCTTGAGTCAAAATATAGCTATTTTTTTGTCCAGCGATGACTAAACTATTTTGTGGTAACTGAGTTGCTGTTTGAGCAGGTTTGCCAAAAGCAACCACCGTATCTTCAACGAGCGTCACTTTGGTGGTTCTGGTGTAGGTTTGCGTGTCTTTGGTGATGAGGGTTTTGGTTGCGCAGCCTGTGAGTATGGTTCCAATCATTCCTAAACTGATTATTGTTTTTACTGGTAATGAAAACATCTATTTACTCCTAATGATTTGAAATTTATGCAAACTGAATTTTTAATTGTGCTTAAGCCTAACATTAAAATGTTCAAAAAGGCGTCAAAACGAAGCAGTTTGAATAGATGGAATAACACGGTTTTGATGAATAGCTAGATAGAATTGAACATAGTATTGAAAATTGGTGTCTTATTTTATATGGATAAAGACAAATAGATGGAATGGCTGCATGCTGAGCTGATCGATAAATTAAACGGCAATATTTTTTTGTTGCATACAGATTCGATATTTCAATACGCTGAGTGAATGGATTTCAATCCGAGCATGAACTGACTATGATCATGCAAGCGCTTCAATAAAAAATATGCACTGGACAACGCAAAGTGGGAAATAAGCTTATGCAAGAATTGATTTGTTATAAAGAACTTCCTGTGTGGACAGCGCAGACCATTCCACAGGGATTTAAAAATCAACACAATACCAAAGCGGGCACTTGGGCAAAGTTAAAGATTTATCAAGGTGAATTGAAGTTTGCTTTTTTAGATGAAACAGGTGTGGTGCAGTCTGAGCATATCTTTAGTGCGGAGCAACAGCCGCCGTTTATTGAGCCTCAAGCATGGCACAAGATTGTTTCGACCAGTGGTGACATTGAATGTCAGCTGCAATTTTACTGTACGCCACAAGATTATTTTTATAAGAAATATCAGCTTTCACCCACTCACTCAGAAATTTTGGCTGCTACGCTGTATTTGCAAGGCGGTCGTGCTTTAGATGTGGGCTGCGGGCAGGGGCGTAATGCACTGTATTTAAGTCAGTTGAGTCGGCATAGCTTTGAGGTGGATGCTTGGGATGTTAATTCTAATAGTTTGCAAAAGTTACAGCAGATTATAGATGCTGAAGGTATTCAAAATATTCACATACAACAGCGTGATTTAAATGCTGACCCAAGCATTACAGGCACATATGACTTTATTTGCTGTACGGTGGTGATGATGTTTTTAGAAGCTCCAACTGTGAAACCATTGATTGCGCAGATGCAACAAGCCACAAATGTAAATGGATTTAACTTGATCGTGTGTGCGATGGATATGCCAGACATGCCTGCGCAGGCTGACTTTCCTTTTGCATTTAAAACAGGGGAATTAAGTGCTTTGTATGAGGGTTGGAACATTGTTAAATACAATGAAAATGTAGGGGAGTTACATCGGGTCGATGCAGAGGGAAATCGGATTAAACAGCATTTTGCGACGTTGTTGGCGCAGAGAGGATAATAATGATTTTTTAAATAGTATATCTGTGTAATTTATTTGTTGTTAGGTAGAAATTTAAATATTGTAAGATTAATATAGCTATTTTATTGAATTTTATAATATTTAGAGGGTGCTGTGGATATAACTGAAAGTTTGAAAGGTATAATTAAAGATAGTCCTACAGCTCCATTTTTATTTATCGGTTCTGGTTTTTCTAGAAGGTATCTGGGATTGGAAGATTGGGAAGGGTTATTAACTAGATTTGGTAATAACTTGCCAACAGGCTTTGTGAAGTATGCTAGTGAAAGTAATGATAATTTAGCTTTAGCTGCACAGAATATGGCTTCAGCATATTCTGAATATTGGTGGAAACTATCTCAAGCTAAAGAAATCAGTAAATCTCCTAAATGGTACAAGCATTTAACTGCGCCGCTACGATATGATATCTGTGAGTATTTAAAAAATATACCGCTCGATGTTAAGTCATTACAAGCTGAATTAAAAATTTTAACTTCTGAAAAGACTGTTATTGATGGAGTTATTACTACGAATTGGGATTTATTATTAGAAAATCTATTTCCAACTTACAAAGTATATATTGGACAGAGTAATTTATTGTTTTCAAATCCACAAAAAATAGCAGAAATATATAAAATTCATGGTTGTAGTTCAGATCCAAAATCTTTGGTCCTAACACAGGATGATTATGATGAATTTAAAAATAAAAATGCTTATTTAGCATCAAAGTTATTATCTGTATTTTTGGAGCATCCAGTATTTTTCATGGGTTATTCCTTGAATGATGAAAATATCGCATCAATACTCGGTTCGATTTCTGAAATAATGACAACAGATGAGCAAAGAGAAAAAATTGCCAAAAATTTGATATTCGTAAATCGTTCGAAAGAAGGAGAAGATTCAATTTCAGAAACTCAGTTGAGATTCTTAGATAATAAAAGCATACCTATAACACAAGTAAAAACTGATGATTTTTCAAAAGTGTATTTAGCCTTTCAAGGAAAAGAGCGAAAGATTCCAGCTCATATTTTGCGTATTTTTAGAGAGCAATTTTATGAAATTGTTCAAGGTGAGTCGCCTGAAAAAAAATTGTATTGTCCAACCGATATTGATGAAATTATTAAATCAGGTGGTGATGTTGAATTTGTTGCTGGTTTTGGTGTAGCTCAAAATAGTTATCTAGGTAAAGTTGGAATCAAACGAATAGATTTAGAAATGGTACTTAAGGATTTATTATTTGATGATTTAAAAATTGAGCCTAATGATATAATCCCATGTTTATCAAGTTTAAGTTATGAGACAACATATTTACCAATTCAAAAATATTTCTCAAAGGTAGACTTGGCTCAACATAATTTAGGTGAAAATTTGATTAAGTTTTCAAAACGAGATATGAAATTTTTTAAAGGAAAAGTTTCTAAATCTTATCAAAAAAGTTTTAAAAAGAATAAATTTGAATCAATAAAGCATATTTTAGGAGCTAACTATGCTGATACTGGGAAAGTAAATTACATATGTTTGTTTACTATAGAAAATCCTAGCCAATCTAATATTTTAGAGTTAAAAGATTATTTAACCGATAAATTTAAAGACTTTAAAGACAAAACAGAATTTAAAAATTTACTCTGCATTTATGATTTACTTAAGTATAAAAAAACCCCGCAATAAGCGGGGTTCTTTTTATCTCAGTGTTTAATTAAAAATTAAACACGTTCGATAGTCGTCGCGATACCTTGACCAAGACCGATTTGCAGTTCTATCACGTTCAACAACGTCGTGGTAATACGCGAACCAGAACAACCCAACGGGTGACCTAGTGCAATTGCGCCACCGTTTAAGTTGATCAGGTCTTGTTTTTCATAAATGTCTAAGCTTCTTTAAGCTGATGAAGCTTTCTATTGCTTGATATAGCGTTCAAAAATTGTAGAAAAATCATAGTTCTCAATTTGTTTACGACGTTTAATCAGATTTTCCTCAACTTGCAGTGTTGTTTGGCAAATAATATCGGGTAAGTTAAGTACAACTTGTTCAGGCAGCTCACGCAGAGAAAACATAGTGTTCACGGCTTGCTGTGTTTGCATTAGCGTCGATGTTTGACGTTCAATTTCTTTGCATGCTTCGCCAATACTAAATAATGCTTTGTATAAATCTCGGACTTTCTCAATTTGGGATTTTTCAATATCAATGGAATAGCTTGTTCCGCCAAGTTGGAACTTTACCTCCACATCTCGATCAACCGTGCCAGCAGTTTCAAGTAAGACTCGACTAATCTGGTGATATTTATATGGATAGCGATGTAGCGTTCGTTTTTTGCTGACCGCACTTGTACCATCAAGATGAATAAAAGCCGTATTGGTAAAGCAGTATTCATCTGTTTTGGCTTTAATTAAGAAGAATATTTTTTCATGGTCTTCATGGAAGATATAGTCATCAATATCGGTTTTATCATAATCTCTTGCTTCAATAATGCGACCAATATCGCTCGTTCCCATTAAATCAGCTGCCATATTTTTAAACATTATTAAAACCTTATTATTGATTGGAGTCGTGATAATAATTTGCTGTGTATCGTTGTGTCTAGATCGTGTTTTTGAATTTTAAGCTTTTCAATAAAAGATAGAGACTTCATTTTATGCAATAAAAAAAATCCCCGCAAAAGCGAGGATTTTTTATTGATCAAATATGCGTATTAGACACGTTCGATAATGGTCGCGATACCTTGACCAAGACCGATACACATAGTCGCAAGACCAATTTGCGTATCTTGTTGTTCCATTACGTTCAGCAATGTCGTGGTGATACGTGCACCAGAACAACCCAATGGGTGACCAAGCGCGATTGCACCACCGTTTAAGTTGATCAGGTCTTGTTTTTCATAAATGCCTAAGCCTTTCATGACAGACAAGCCTTGTGCAGCAAATGCTTCATTCAATTCAAATGTTTGAATGTCGCTAATGCTTAAGCCAGCACGTTTCAATGCTTTTTGCGTTGCTGGAACTGGACCGTAACCCATGATTGCAGCATCACAACCTGCAACTGCCATAGAGCGAATTACAGCACGTGGCTTAAGACCTAATGCTTGAGCACGTTCAGCAGACATCAGCAACATTGCAGAAGCACCATCAGACAAAGCTGAAGATGTTGCCGCAGTGACCGTACCGCCTTTCGGATCAAATACAGGACGTAACGATTTGAATGACTCAAGGTTAGCGTCTGGACGAATTACTTCGTCGATGTCGCATAGGATTTTGAAGCCATTTTGGTCATGACCTTCAACACCCACGATTTCATTTTTGAAACGACCTTCTTGCGTAGCAGCCCAAGCACGGCGGTGTGATTCAACACCAAACGCATCTTGTTCTTCACGCGAAATGCCATTCATGCGACCTAACATTTCAGCGGTTAAGCCCATCATGTTCGATGCTTTTGCATAATGCTTAGATGCTTCAGGGTTCAGGTCGATGCCATGCATCATACCCACGTGACCCATGTGCTCTACACCACCGATGATGAACACATCACCTTGGTTTGTCGCAATTTGAGCCGCAGCAGTATGAATAGACTGCATAGATGAACCACAAAGACGGTTAACAGTTTGACCTGCAACAGTTTTTGGTAAGTCAGCCAATAACGCAATGTTACGACCAATGTTCATGCCTTGTTCTAGAGTCTGGTTAACACAACCCCAGATTAGGTCTTCAACTTCGTTTACATCAAACTGGTTACGAGCAACTAAAGCACGAACCAATTCAGCCGATAAGCTGTCAGCACGTACATTGCGGAACATACCGTTTTTGGTTTTACCCATTGCTGAACGTACGCCATCAACGATGACAACGTCACGTGGATTTAAAGTAGCCATTCACGTTGCTCCTTAACCGTAGAATTTTTTGTTGTTAGCAGCCATGTCACGCAACATTTGTGGCGCTTCATAAGCTTTACCTAAGTGTGCATATTTGTCGCAAAGCGCTACGTATTCAGCTACACCCGTTTGGTCGATGTAACGGCATGGACCACCACGGAATGGAGGGAAACCTACACCCATAATCATTGCCATATCTGCTTCAGAAGCAGTCGCAACGATGTTGTCTTCTAGGCAACGAACGGTTTCGTTACAGAAAGTCAGCATCATACGATCAATGATTTCTTGTGCATCAAACTCGTGTTTTTCAGTGGTCGCCATAGATGCAACAAGCTCATATGCTGTTGGATCAATGGTTTTCGCTTTCTTGCCTTTACGATCAAGCTCGTATTTGTAGAAACCAACGTCATTCTTTTGACCAAGACGTTTGTTTTCGTACATGATTTCAATCGCGCCTTTGTAGTCAGGCTTCATGCGGTCAGGGAAACCTTCCGCCATCACTTCTGCACCATGAACGCCTGTATCAATACCGACAACGTCAATAAGATAAGCAGGACCCATTGGCCAGCCGAATTTTTCCATGACTTTGTCGACTTGTTGGAAGTCAGCACCATCTTTAAGCAGAAGGTCAAACGCACCAAAGTAAGGGAACAATACACGGTTCACAAGGAAGCCCGGGCAGTCGTTAACAACGATTGGTGTTTTACCCATTTTCTGAGCAAGAACCACAGTGGTCGCAATCGCTTCATCGGAAGTCTTCTCACCACGGATCACTTCAACCAAAGGCATCATGTGAACTGGGTTAAAGAAGTGCATACCGACAAAGTTTTCAGGACGTTGTAGGCTTTCAGCCAAACGTGTAATTGAAATCGTCGAAGTATTTGATGCAATGATGGTGTTTTCACGAACTGATTTTTCAGTGTCCGCAAGTACAGCAGCTTTAATCTTTGGATTTTCAGTCACGGCTTCAATTACGATATCCACTTCTTTAAACTCATCTAAGCTTAAAGTTGGGCGAATGCGAGCCAGTGTTTCACCCATTTTTGCAGCCGTCATTTTTTTGCGTTCAACTTGTTTGGTCAACAATTTGTTCGCTTCAGACATACCGAGTGCAAGTTGTGGATTACCAATGTCTTTCATGATAATTGGTGTGCCTTTGCTTGCCGCTTGGTAAGCAATACCGCCACCCATGATACCTGCGCCTAGAACAGCCGCTTGGTTTACAGGATGCGCACCTTTCTCATGTTTCTTCGAGGTTTTTTTCACAATTTGGTCATTGATGAATAAACCAATCAATGCGCCTGCTTGTGGTGTTACCGCAGCTTTAGCGAAACCTTCAGCTTCAATTTTTAATGCTTCGTTACGTGGAAGGCTTGCACCTGCTTGTAAAGAATCCAATAATAATTTTGGCGCAGGGTATTGAGCTGGATTTGCTTTTGCAAGCACCATACCTTTAGAAGAGTTAAACGCCATCATTTGTTCGATTGGGCTTAATTTCACAGGATCAAGTTTTTCTTGGCGTTTTGCTTTCCAGTCTACGCGACCAGCAAGCGCTTGTTTAACCAAGTCAATTGCAGCATCTTTAAGTTTGTCAGCAGCAACAACCGCATCAACCGCACCATCTTTGAGTGCCGCAGCAGGTTTTTTAGGATTAGCCATCGCCATCCATTCAACTGCATTGTCGATACCAATCACACGGCTTAAACGAACTGTACCACCGAAACCAGGATAGATCCCGAGTTTGATTTCAGGCAGACCGACTTGAGCAGCATCAGACATGACACGGTAGTCACAGACCAAGCACATCTCAAAACCACCGCCCAATGCCATACCATTGATTGCAGCAACTTTAGGAAGTTCTAAATCTTCAAAGCTGTTGAAAATGTCGTGAACAGGCATCGCCCAATCCACAATTGCTTTTTCGCCCTGAGCAAAGTTTTCACCAAATTCAGTGATGTCTGCACCAACGATAAATGTTGATTTACCGCTGGTCACGATTAAACCTTTAATGTCGCTATTTGCTTTTACAGCATCAATAGCGGCTTTAAAATCTTCAATGGTTGCACGGTTAAATTTGTTGACCGACTCACCTTGTAAGTCAAAGCGGAATTCTGCAATTCCGTCCGAAAGCATTTGGACGGTAATGGCATTGCCAGCGTGGATCATGCCTGATCTCCTTTATTTTGGAGGACTTCTTAAGTTGATGTTTTGAAGTATGGACGCAGTTTTCACGTACATTAAACTTCGCTAATCTTACGATAACTATATCTAAAAAGAACATAACAAGTTGTATCAAGCCGTGACGCAAGGGTCATCAATTTTTTTTCAATAATCCCATATGTTTAACAGTTCATTTTTGGATATATTTTATTGCAATGCTATAAAACTTTTGTTTCAGTTCACATTTTTTACTTTTTAAGCTTATTTTATATGGGGTAATTGAGTCTAATTTCAAGCTATTTTGATCTTGGTTTTTAGTCAAAAAAGTCAATTGCCCTTTTAAAAGGGCATGGCGTGCATACATTTTCTAGATTGCAATTTAAAGAAAAAGTTTAAATCCATAAAATAAATAGGTCTTTTTATATTTCATGGCATTTGCTTTGTGTAAGATATCAGCATAACCAAGGAAGCCCTATGCAAAAGTTTCGTTCAAAAATAGATTGGTGGATTTTAGCTTTTTTTATTGCGATGTCTGGCCTGTTGCTACAGCTATTGTTGACCATGTATGCAAAGGGGACACTCAGTCAAAACCTATTATTTGCGGTGGTCTATGCGTTAACCATTGTGTTGATTTGGTGGCCGGTACTGAATACCCGATATGTGATTGATCAAGATACATTGCTGATCACCTGTTTATTTTCAAAATGGCGCATTCCACTCTCCAGTATTCAAAAAGTCACACAAACAGATTTTTCCATTTCATCGCCAGCGTTGTCTTTAGATCGTTTGCGGATTGATTATTTAAAAGATGGACAAGCAAAATTTATTTTACTTTCACCGCGAAATAAAGAGGCTTTTTGCCAAGCGCTTAATGTCACGCTGCAATAACTTTTATTTCACTTCAATAAAACTAGATTTACCGATTTAAAGCTTGAAAAAGCCTGTAAAAGCATCACATCATGTCATGTCTATTTAGATTATAGGTTTGTCGTGAACGAAAACGCACGTGACAATATTGAAAAGATTTTAGCCAATATGACGACCTTGCCCGGTGTTTATCGCATGCTCGGCAAAGACGGTGAATTGTTGTATGTCGGCAAAGCCAAAAATCTGAAAAACCGCGTGTCGAGCTACTTTGTAAAAACCATCGAGCATCCCAAAACTCAGGCCTTGGTGGCACGTATTTATGACATTGAAACGCTGATTGTTCGTTCCGAAACCGAAGCCTTATTGCTTGAACAAAATCTGATTAAGCTGCATCGTCCGCCTTATAATATTATGCTGCGCGATGATAAATCCTACGTTTATATTTTTATCTCCAGTGACAAGCCGTATCCCCGAATTGCCAGTGGGCGGGGGAAAGGTAAACATCAGCAAGGGAAGTTTTTTGGCCCTTATCCAAGTGCCTATAATGCCCGCGATACCTTGTTGGTTTTACAAAAACTCTTTAACGTGCGCCAATGTGAAAACAGCTATTTTTCCCAGCGTAAACGTCCATGTTTGCAGTATCAAATTAAACGCTGTACCGCGCCGTGTGTGGGCCTAATTTCAGCGGAAGATTATCAGCAAGATGTTCAAAATTCGATTCGCTTTTTACAGGGTGATACTAAGGAACTCAATCAAGAACTGATTACCCAAATGGAAGCGGCTGCTGAAGCTTTGGAGTTTGAAAAAGCAGTCTTTTATCGTGATCGTATGGCATTGCTACGCGATGTGCAGTCACAGCAAGCCATTTATAAAGTCAAAGGTGAAGCGGATATTTTGGCCATTGCCTATCATGCCGGGGTGACCTGTGTGCAGATTATGTATGTCCGTAATGGCAAAATGCTGGGGGGTAAAAGTTATTTCCCAGATATGTTGGGCGATGATTTAGGGCAAATGTTGTCTGATTTTATGGCGAACTTTTATTTTCAGGTGGCCGATGAAGTTCCCAATGAGTTGATTATCAATACCGAATTGCCAAACAGCAAAGAATTAGAACAGGCGCTGCAACAAGAATTTTCCAAGAAAGTGCAGATTAAGCACAAGGTACGCGAAACCCGTGCCGAGTGGCTTGAGCTGGCCAATATGAATGTTCAGCATGCCATCAAAGGGCAATTGGCCAACCATTTTGAATTGAATGAACGTTTTCATCAGCTTGAGCAAGTGGTGGGGCGACCGATTGACCGAATTGAATGCTTTGATATCTCGCATACCATGGGTGAAGCCACTATTGCCTCTTGTGTCGTATTCGATGCAGGCGGTGCACGGAAACGTGATTATCGTCAATTTTCCATTGAAGATATTACCGGTGGTGATGATTATGCAGCCATGCGCCAAGCCCTGACACGTCGTTATAAAAAAGCCATGTTGCCCG
The DNA here is from genome assembly GCF_000367925.1 of Acinetobacter bohemicus ANC 3994. Classification (GTDB taxonomy): domain Bacteria; phylum Pseudomonadota; class Gammaproteobacteria; order Pseudomonadales; family Moraxellaceae; genus Acinetobacter; species Acinetobacter bohemicus. The sequence goes on along the minus strand of NZ_KB849175.1, from coordinate 250,289 downwards.
ATTTACTTCTGATTGACGGCGGTAAAGGTCAATTGCACATGGCCATGCAAGTGATGCAAGAACTTGGATTAGATGCGTTTATGGTGGGGGTGTCTAAAGGGGAAGGGCGCAAACCGGGATTGGAAACCTTACATTTCACCGATGGCACAAAAATTCAATTACCCGAAGACCATAAAGCATTGCATTTGATTCAGCAGGTGCGTGATGAAGCGCATCGTTTTGCCATTACCAAACATCGTGCCAAACGTGATAAAAAACGGGGTGGTTCAGTCTTAGAAGCCATTCCGGGATTAGGGCCGAAACGTCGCCGTGATTTATTGACCCATTTTGGTGGTATTCAAGGCGTGCTGAAAGCCTCAGAAAAAGAACTGATGCTGGTATCTGGACTGGGTGAAGTGATGGCCAGAACCATTTATAAAATTTTGCATGAAGCCATTTAGGGCAGATTAGCAAAAATGCTCACTGACGCATGAGTCATTGATCATTCACAACACTATAAAATCAGTGAAAGATAGCGTAAAGCAAAAACGATCGAGGACGAAGGATGTCATTGCGCCAATTATTCACAGCAATTGAACAAGATGAGTGGGTCAATATCCCGCAAGGTTGGCTACAAGGTCGCACCATTTATGGTGGTTTAGTGGCAGGGATGATGATGCAAAAGGCTTTGGTCATCATCGCTGATCCAGCAAAACGCTTACTCAGTAGCAGTGTCACTTTTGTCGGTCCAGTGCAAGAAAGTAAGGCACGACTCACGGCTGAAATTTTAAGGCAAGGCAAGTCAGTCACCACCATTGAAGTACGTTTATGGCAAGATAATGCGGTACAAAGTATTTTAATTGCCAGTTTTGGTACGCAACGTGAATCGAGCATTCAGGTACAGCAAGAACGTATTGCACCAGATTATCCCATCCCTGAGCATTTGGCGAAGCTTCCACAACATGCTGCGATGCCACAGTGTTATCAGCAATTTGATGTGTGTTGGGCTGAAGGCAATTATCCTTGTACTGGTAGTGCAAAACCTGACTTTGGTGGCTGGTTCCGTTTTAATCCAGCGCAGCATGAAAATGATGAATTGACGGTTGCAGAGTTGATGACCTTATTGGATATTTGGCCACCGGGTGTGTTGCCGATGTTTCAAACCCTAGCACCTGCCAGTTCACTGACGTGGCATGTAACGTATGTCCATCCAGTACGACATCAATTGTATGATTGGTTTAAATATAAAGTATTTACTGACTATGCAGCAGAAGGTTATTCCACTGAATATGCACATTTATGGGATGCAGAAAATAGATTGATTGCAATTTCTAGGCAGACAGTTACCGTGTTTGCCTAGTGACACTTTATAGCAATTCGTATAAAGTGAGTCTGAATTAACGATGAATCAATTCTCAGAATATGTGTGGTTTTTCATCGTACATAAAGGGGAAAATTGGCGGTGTCTATGACTACAGGTCGAATCCTGAATATTCCAAATATCTTGACTTTGGCGCGTATAGCTTTAATACCCGTTTTTTTGTTGGTGGCATATTGGCCGCCTATAATCGGTGCTGCTGAGCAAGACAGTAACATGACTCGTCACATGATTTTAACGGCTATTTTTGTGGTTGCTGCCATAACGGATTGGTTCGACGGGTATTTGGCGCGTTCACTCAATCAAACATCCGCATTTGGTCGTTTTCTTGACCCTGTGGCAGATAAGCTTATGGTCGCAGCCGCACTGATTGTTTTGGTGCAATGGCAACCCAGTATTTCGATGGCATTTGCCGCGATTGTGATTATTTCACGTGAAATTACAGTTTCTGCTTTGCGTGAATGGATGGCAGAACTGGGTGCACGTACCAGTGTTGCGGTATCGACTGTAGGTAAATATAAAACGGCTTTTCAGATGATTGCAATTTCAGTGTTCTTGCTGAATTGGCAACCACTTGAAACTTTAGCTTATCTTTTACTCTATACCGCTGTGATTCTAACCTTATGGTCAATGTTTATTTATTTAAAAGCCGCGTGGCCCTATTTAAAACAGCCTTAAGTTAAGTTTTCAGAATTCAGCTAAAACGCCTATATAAAGGCGTTTTTTTATTTCAATGGATTGGTTTTAAAAATCATCAACAAAACTGCGAGATAAAAAAAATCCTAGATTTTGGGGGAAACCTAGGATTGAAATTGGAAATACTTATATTTTTATAAGATGTTTAACCACCTTCTTGGGATTGATTATAAGAGAATGAATTTCTGTAATCATGTAGGTTATTGTATTGTAATGTATCGTTTTATTGAGAAATGTAGTTTCGGTTTACAGTTATTTCTAAATGTTAAAAAATGACTTAAGCATAATCATATTTTGAGCAGTCAAAAATGAGCTGGCTGCCCTAAAAAACTGAGCATAAAATTGAGCTTTGAATGTGTTTGTAAAGTACAACTGCTCCATTTTATTTTTCACTAAGACCGAGCTTGCAGGTTATATAGATTTAGATCAAAAAAAGCCCCATTGCAATGGAGCTTTTTATTTAAAGCAATATGAGTATCGCTTTAAGTCTTAAATTGTAGACACTGTGCGAATCAAAGCTGATGTACTGCGCTCGTCTGACAGAAAATAAGGCCGTACCTTATTTTTCAGCAGTCCAACCTTCAGCTTTTTCGACAGACTCATCATTGCTAAAGAATTTTTCACGTTGTTCTTCTAAAAACTTCTTCGCATCGGCTTCAAACACATTTAAACGCTTTTCATTAATTAAAGTCGTTTGGTGTTTTAGCCATTCTTGCCAAGCTTGTTTAGATACAGTTTCAAAAAATTCTTGACCTTTCGCACCCGGAAAAGGTGCAAAGTCTAAGCCTTCCATTTCTGTTTGATATTTACGGCAAAAAACTTGTCGAGACATCTCTCATTCTTCCTTAAGCGTAAAGTTTTTCTAAGCGAGTATAAGCACGTGCAATCGCAGCTTCTACCTGAGCAGGTGCAGTCCCGCCAATGTGATTACGTGCATTGACAGAAGCTTCAAGAGTCAGTGCTTTTTCGAAAACATCGGCTTGAATCAAATCTGAAAATTGCTGAAGCTGTTCAAGTGTAAGCTCTGACAAGTCTTTAGACTCTTGCACACCCAATGCGACCGCTTTACCCACAATTTCATGTGCATCGCGGAAGGCCACGCCATTTTTAACCAAATAATCGGCAAGATCGGTTGCAGTTGAGAAACCACGCAGTGCTGCTTCACGCATGATTTCAATGTTTGGAACCAAAGCAGGAATCATGTCTGCAAAAGCCATTAACGAACCACGGACGGTATCAATGGCATCAAACAATGGCTCTTTATCTTCTTGGTTGTCTTTGTTATACGCCAAAGGCTGACCTTTCATCAGGGTCAAAAGACTCATTAAGTCGCCATAGACACGACCGGTTTTACCGCGAATAAGTTCTGGAACATCTGGATTTTTCTTCTGCGGCATAATGGAAGAACCCGTGCAGAAACGGTCAGGAATATTGACAAATTTGAACTGTGCAGAAGTCCAAAGAATCATTTCTTCCGACATACGCGACAAGTGCATCATAATTAAAGACGCAGCGGCATTGAATTCAATACCGAAGTCACGATCAGAGACCGCATCCAGCGAGTTTTCACATACCGCTTCAAAACCTAAAAGTTCTGCGGTGTATTCACGTTCAATCGGATAGGTTGTACCTGCAAGCGCAGCAGAACCTAAAGGTAAGCGATTGACACGTTTACGACAGTCAATCAAACGCTCGCTGTCACGCACTAACATTTCAAACCATGCCATTAAGTGATGACCAAAAGTCACAGGCTGTGCCGTTTGTAAATGGGTGAAGCCCGGCATAATAGTTTGGGTATTTTTAGCCGCTAAGCCCAAAATGCCTTTTTGTAATTTTTCCAGTAAGGTTAAAATCGCGTCAATTTCGTCACGCACGTATAAACGAATATCGGTTGCGACTTGGTCGTTACGGCTACGACCAGTATGTAATTTTTTACCTGTGATTCCAATACGTTGAGTCAGGCGAGACTCAATGTTCATATGTACATCTTCTAAATCAATGCGCCATTCAAAGTTACCTGCTTCAATGTCTGCCTGAATTGCCGTTAAGCCGGTGATGATGTCGTCACGTTCTTGCTCAGTCAGCACGCCCACTTTTGCGAGCATAGTTGCATGTGCAATAGAACCTGCAATATCTTGTTTATAAAAGCGTTGGTCAAATTGTACAGATGCTGTAAATTCAGCAACAAAAGCGTCAGTAGCTTCAGAGAAACGACCGCCCCACATACCCGAAGTTTGGGTTTGTGACGGATTTGAGGAATTAGAAGATGTGGTCATGTCGGCTCAATAAGATAAAAAGCATTAGAACTAAGAACAGTATAACAAATTCAGGTTCACTTGCCGAAGGACAAGATGACCAAACTTTTGCTCATACAAAGGGAAATAAGACATACGCCTATTTTTTTACGAAAATCGGGCGTTGGCAACATTTAATCGAATTATTTATTGCCAGTAATATTTTGGCGATGATTTTAGCTTTAGCAGAAGCGCAATCATGGGGCGCTTTAAGTGTAGACCGATTGCTGCAATATATGTTGTTTATCAATTGGATTTTACTGTGTTTTGTCGCATTGATTGAACGATTTCAGCAAAAATTCCAGCATTTAAGTTTTGCACAAGCGTTATGTGTTGGCTTTATTCTTTTGCAAGCCATTTTGTTGCTGACTACTGTTGCACTGAACGGCTTGATTTATTTCGGACAAAATTTTCACTTCCATCATTTAACAGCAGATATTTTACTGGATGGTGTGATGTTGCATCTGGGCTATGGGGTGCTGATTGGGACATTTTGTTTTCGCTATTTGTATTTGCGCGAGCAATGGGCACGACAACAAAATAGTGAACTCAATGCACGTGTTCAAGCCATGCAAGCCCGTATTCATCCACATTTTTTGTTTAACAGTTTAAACAGTGCCATTAGTTTAATTAGCATCGATCCCGATAAAGCTGAACAAATGTTACTGAATTTATCGCGGTTATTTCGTGCAAGCTTTCAAGAGCTTAAGTTGGTCAGATTAAGAGATGAGATTGAACTGTGTCAGCGTTATTTAGCCATTGAACAGATTCGATTAGGTGATCGGTTGCAAGTAGAATGGAAATATGATGAGGAAGTTCTCTTTTCTCACATACAAATTCCGTTATTAACTTTACAACCTTTAATTGAAAATAGTATTTTTCATGGAGTTGAAAAATTTTTAACAAAGAGTACGATAAGCATATTGGTCGAAATATTGCAAAATCAAGTCAATATAGTCATTACTAACCCTTATACACAGGATAAAATAACATTACGACAAGGAAATGGAATTGCGGTTGATAATGTAAAACAGCGTCTACAAGCTTATTATGGACGCGGTGTGGTTTTTCAGACCTATGCAGGGAAGGGCATATTTACCACAGTTGTGCAATATCGATATAAATAAGAAATCATAGTTAACCTATAAAAAAAATGATGTTGACTGGGAAAGGAGGAGAAATGGACATCCTAATTTGTGATGATGAACCTCTCGCAGTAGAGCGCTTATCACGTTTAGTCACTCAACTAGGGCATCAAGTCGTTGCAACAGCCACACATGGTCAGCAGGCGCTTGATCTGGCGCAATTTCACGAGCCAGATGTGGTACTTTTAGATATTCAAATGCCTGAAATGGATGGTTTGAGTTGCGCACAGTATTTGCGTCAGCTTGATTTTATGCCCGCCATTATTTTTTGTACTGCCTATGACGAATATGCTTTAGATGCATTTAAGTCACATGCAGAGGGCTATTTATTAAAACCCGTGATGCAGCAGGAATTGCAACAGGTTTTAGATCATTTAACAAAACTGACTCAAGCACAAATGAGCATGTTAAAACAAAAAGAAGATATGGACGAATTAAACATAAAACGCCACCAAATCGTGGCGAAAACCTACCGAGGTGTAGAGTTGGTGCCTGTAGAAAATATTTATTATTTTTTAGCAGATCAAAAATATGTCACGGTACGGCATAAAAATGGCAATTTACTGATTGATGAAACATTAAAAGACTTAGAAAATGAATTTGGCGATCAATTTATTCGCATTCATCGAAATGCCTTGGTTTCAGTACATTTTTTGGATGGGCTTGAAGTGATTAGTTCAGGACAGTATCAAGTTCGTTGTCGTGAATTGGAGGAGCGTTTGGCCGTCAGCAGGCGTCATTTACCGCATTTAAGAGAGCGAATACAGAAAATGTAAATCGGATGTTCATCATTTTGCTGACAACAAGTGCGTAAATTTACTTGCATTTTTAAGTCAGCACGTTAAGTTTAGAACAACGCACTTATTGACTGTTTCTAAAATTTATGAAAATTTTGAAGATTGCAACTCGACAAAGCCCGCTTGCCTTATGGCAAGCCGAACATATTCGTGCCCGTTTAGAGGCAATGCATGCTGATCTTAAAGTTGAGTTGGTGACCTTCGTGACGCAAGGTGACAAAATCTTAGATACGCCTTTGGCCAAAATTGGCGGCAAAGGTTTGTTTGTGAAAGAGTTAGAAGAAGCATTACTTGATGGTCGTGCTGACTTAGCCGTGCATTCCATGAAAGATGTGCCTATGGCATTGCCTGAAGGGTTAACGCTTGCGGTGATTTGTGAACGAGAAGATCCGTTGGATGCTTTTGTTTCAAATACATATCACAGTTTTGCTGAATTGCCGCATGGGGCAAAAGTCGGTACTTCAAGCCTGCGTCGTAAATGCCAAATTTTAAAACAGCGCCCAGATCTTGAAATTATTGACTTGCGCGGTAATGTGGGTACGCGTTTATCTAAATTAGATGCAGGTTTGTACGATGCCATTATCTTGGCCAGTGCGGGTTTAAAGCGCCTCGGTTTAGCAGACCGTATTCGCCATACCCTGCAACTTGAGATTAGTTTACCTGCCGTCGGGCAAGGTGCATTGGGCTTGGAATGTCGTGCCGCAGATCAAGCGGTACTGGATCTTATTTTACCGCTGTTACATGATGAGACCGATATTTGTGTGCGTGCAGAACGTGCTTTCAACGCGTATTTGGAAGGCGGTTGCCAAGTACCGATTGCAGGTTATGCTTCTTTAAGTCAAGGCCAACTATACATTGAAGGTCGTGTCGGTAGTGTCGATGGGGCAACCTTATTGAAAGTTGAACTCAAGGGCACTCCTGAGCAAGCTGAACAGTTGGGTGAAACACTGGCTCAGAAGTTACTTGAACAAGGCGCAGGCGATTTGCTTAAAGCGTTTTATTAAAATGTTGTTTATTAATACGCGTCCCCAAGATCGTGCTGAAAATTTGAGTCATGCATTACGCATGGCTCAAATTGAGGTGTTGGATTTACCCTTGTTGGAATTGGTTGCTCAACCTTGGTCGGACAGCCTATCCGAGCTCTATCAACGCTTGCCTTCTACTCAGGTGATTGTTGTGGTGAGTCCAACAGCGGTTGAAATTGGGATGGATTATTTAACCAAAGCTTCTTTATCACTTGAGGCTATTCGGCATATCCAGTGGATTGCTGTTGGGGAAACCACAGCCCAAGCTTTAGCTCAATATGGAATTACTGCTGAAGTTCCTTTGGTGGAGACATCAGAGGGAATGTTGCAGTTGCCTATTTTACAAACCTTGAGTGAGGGAACCTGTATTGCTTTTTGGCGTGGTGAAGGCGGTCGTCTATTTATGATGGATCGCTTGAAACAGCAGGGCATAGAGATTCTCAATTTTGTTTTATATCAGCGTCGTTGCCCAGTGTTGACCCAACAAAACCTTCGCAAGTTATTGCCTAAATTGGCACAAGAAAAACAATATTATATGGTGGTGAGTAGTGAGGCGAGCTGGATCAATTGGATTGATCTGGTGCAAGCTGAAGATGAGCTGATTGCCAAAGGGCATTACTTGGTTTTGGGGCAGCGCTTGTATCAAGTTGTTTCAGATTATAAAAAAAATCAACAGGCATGTTTTAATATCACGCGATTATCTGATTTAAAAACAGATTCAATTTTGCAGCAGATTGCAGTTGTCTAAGGGAACACATGAAGAAAATTTTCATTTTATTACTCGTTTTAGCTCTGCTTTGGATTTTAAAATTAAGTTATGACGTCTTTGGACTTACTGCACAACAGACAGAACTCAGCAACAGTCTGCACCGTATTGAACAAAGCAATGCAAATTTAAATGATCAGCTGGTGGCTTTACAGCGTCATGTCACTGTGAAAGATGAAGCAATCACTCCCAAAGAACATGATTTAAAAACAATAGAATCTTCGAGTATCGATCCGATTTTTGTTGTGAAGCAGCAACTCGATTTAATTGAATTTATGTTGCAACAGCAAAAATTTAATGACGCGCTAGATAAACTCATGCATCTCGATCGTAATCTAGAGCAATATGCTTTGGCACCATCATTAAAGCAAAGTTTGCATCAGGTGATTCAGAAAGATCAACAAGCGATTCAGCAATTTGTTCGTGCTCGAGTTGCCCAGCAAGAAAAACTCGATATGCTGATGCGTCAGCTTGATCAAGCATTAACGCAAGAAATCAATACGCCACAATTAAATGCCAGTCAACCACAAAATAAATATTTTTGGCAGCGTTGGATTGTGATTGAGCCTGCGAAACAACCTGCCGTGGCTTTAATGCAAAGACCCTTAATATTAAAAGAAGTGCAACTGCGCTTATTACTTGCACAGCAAGCGTTGCAGCAAGGTCAGTATGTGGAATATCAAAAATCGCTAGTGGAAATGATTGAACTGCTGAATCAAATACCCGATCAGAAATCACGACAACTGATTCAGAATATCCAAAAAATAAAAGGATTTACGGTTATTCCTACGCCAATTTTAAATACGCGTGCATTATTGGGGTAAGAAATTAATGAAACAGATTCTACTTGCCTATGCTTTTATTAGTTTAATTATAATCGCCGTACTGAGTGTTTTAAGTTACGGTTATGGTGCAGGTTATGTGTATTTATATTGGCGTGAATGGCAAATTCAAACCAATATTTGGATCATTTTTATCTCTCTTGCGGTGTTGTCTTTAATGACGCAATTATTTTGGTTGTTTATTAAACGTTATTTAAGCAAAGAGCAGCGTAAACTAGAAACCGTTTTTAATTTTAAAAATTTACATCCTTATGAGCAATTAGCTGTGGTTTGGTTATTAGAAGCGGCTCAAGACCAACATGCGTTTATTCAAGGTGTTTTTTCTCAATCGGGTTTATTAAAAGGGATTATTGATTCTCGACTCTATTGGATGGAGCAACAATATCCACAAGCACTTGCACAATTAAATCAAACCAATGCCATGGCATTTGAATTGGCTGAAATTCAACGGATTGAAATTTATCTTGCGCAAAATGACAGTGAACAAGCCCTCACTCATCTTGAGTTTTTAAATCAGCATGAGCTTTCACCTTGGTTAAACGATGTAAAAGGTGCTTATGAGGTACGTATTACCTCGTTATGGGAAAAGTTTGCCGTGCAGTTTCCGTGGGTCTATTTGCGCTCAACCAAATATGGACATTTAGGCACTGAAACCAAACAAGCATGGCTACAACAGTTATTACTTGATTTTGATCAAGCAGATACGGAAAGTTTACAAAATTTACAACAGCGTTATTTAGACTTAGAAGATCAAATTTATAATCGAAATTATGAGATAAAGACCTTATGGTTGAAAGTATTATCGCGTATGCCGGAAATGAGTGAGCAGCATGAAGATTTGGCATTGCATTTATTAGATGAGCAATTTAACCAAGACGTTTTTTATTTATGGTTCCAACAGCAATTATTAAAGCAAAACCCTGATTATTTAAAAGTTGAGCAGCGGATTGAATATTGGGAAAATAAATATCCTTCTTTACCTGTATTTTCCTTTGCGAAATGGCATATATATACGGCGACAGCGCGAGATGAAGAAGCGAATAAAATGCTGGAATTATATCCAGATAACGTAATGATGAATTATTTACGGGTTAAATCTACTTTAAAAGGTCAGGATGATTTGATCAAACAGTTAAATTTAATATTTGAAAATAATGCAAATTTTGTAGAAATTAAAATATAGCGAGTGAATTCATGTTAATGCTGTCAGATTATCCCATTGTGCATATACAGCCAGTCGCATGGGGGGATATGGATGCTTTTGGTCATGTCAATAATGTGCTGTATTATCGTTATATGGAAAGTGCTCGCATTCGTTATATGGATGAACTTAATATTTTTCAACATGATGTTTATACAGTAGTTGCATCAAATCAGTGCAAATATATTCGTCCGGTATTTTATCCAGATCAACTTAAAATTGGTGCACGTGTAGAAGAAATGCGTAATAGTGCGCTTCGAATGAGCTATTTATTATGGAGCGAGCAGCAGCAGGCTATTGTTGCATTAGGCGAAGCGGTTATGGTTTGTGTGGACAAAGAAAATATGCTTAAACTGCCCATTCCTGAAATAATTCGGCAGAAAGTGACAAAAATTGAATTAATGGTTAATCATCAAATTTAAAAATATATAGAAATGTAGTCATTAAAATATAGAAGTATGGAATCTGTTTAAATATTGTTGATAATTTAAATTTTTATATTGTATATCTTAGGCAATAAAAATATTATGTCGGCGTTGTATAAATAAATATAAAATCTAGTTGGAGTTAATATGATGCCAGACATTAGTAATTTATCGGTTGAAGAGTTAAAACATTTACAGGTTGAAGCGGAAGCATTAATTGCTTCTAAAAAAGATCAAGCGATTGAAGATGCTTATCAGCAAATTTTAGCCATTGCAGATAAAGTTGGTTTGACGATTGAACAGCTTTTAGAGTTTGGCGCAACTAAACGTAAGAAAAGTACCCGTAAGTCTGTAGAGCCACGTTACCGTAGCAAACAGAATCCTGTTGATACTTGGACCGGTCGTGGTAAACAACCGCGTTGGTTGGTTGCTGAATTAGAAAATGGTGCGAAACTGGAAGACTTTCTGATCTAATTGCAAAATTCATGAGAATGTCATCCAAGCGGATTAGACTGAAAAAACCAAGCATTTATGCTTGGTTTTTTTATATCTTAGAATTGGCGTTGTGGAAAAAGTATGCATAATGTGTGTAGAAAGATAATATAGTGACTCAAGGAAGAATAATCGATATGTTGGTCGTGCTGGGATGATAAAAAAACCCAAATATATGGCGTGGTGGATCTTTGCTATCCTCGTTTTTTTTATTTTTGTATTACTCCAAATACCAGCGGCTTGGCTCATTTCAAAATTTTATAAAAACAACCAAGTCTTGCAAAATGTAAGCGGTAATATTTGGCAAGGGCAAGCAGATTGGCATAAAGGCAATTTACGAGGATCGTTGAGTTGGAAAACACGACCATTGGATCTGTTTTTGTTACGTTTAGGGGCGCAGCTAGAAGTCCATAGTGGGCATACACAACTGGATGGCGTGGTGGGTTATGGTTTTGGCAAAAAAATAACCATTCATGATCTGAATGGACAAATTGCACCTGAAACTTTGAAAAATATGGTGGATTGGCAGTGGCCGACCAATACCATTCAACTGCAAAATATTGAATTTAATTTTAACAAAGAACAAGGCTTTGCACAGGCTGATGGTCAATTGCAATGGGCGGGCGGTGAGCTAATTTATAGCTATGCTCAGCGCCAAGATCGCATGAATATACCGTCATTGAAAGGAAAGCTGTCAGATGAAAACAATAAACTGATGTTTGATATTCGTGATCAGCGCGATCAAAAGCTGATGGCATTGGCCGTTGATCAAAACTTGATGTTGGATGTGCAATTGACGCAGCGTTTATTGATGAATATTCCTTCCTATGAAGGGAAAGCGGGTTTAGACACTTATGTGATTAGTTCTCGGCAGCCTTTATTTAAAGGTGGTTTCTAATGAATGAGTGGATTGAAAAGATTCAACAACTGAATTGGAAGCAGGCTGATCGGGCAGCTCCGATACTGTTGGTTTTGCTTATTCTATATTTGTGCTGGAAATTGGCGAGTATTTTTTGGTTGCTAGTCGCACCGCCTCAGGTGATGCAAGTTGAACCTATTGCCTTGGGTTCGCAACAAGCTCAGGTCCCGAATATTGCTGCATTTGCATTATTTCAAGAAGTCGGTGGGGCGGCGGCTGCTGATGAAAGCGCCAATCTGCTCTTGCAAGGCGTGATGGTGGGTTACCCAAGTCAGTTTTCCTCTGCGGTGATTAAGATGAATGAAGTCGCGGATCGCTATCGGGTGGGGGAAAACATCGCCAACACGTCTTACCAGCTTGCGGAAGTGTATTGGGATCGAGTGCTGTTACGCCAAAATAATGGCACAACCCGAGAGCTCAAGTTCAAAGGCATTGAAAATGGTTTGGATCAATCGATTGTTCAGCCTGTAGCAAATGCATCGTCTTCTTCTAATAATCAAGTGACGCAAATGCCACAGAGTCAGGAACAGAATGCCTTAGGACAAGCAGTACAAAAAATACAGCAGGATCGGGAACAATATTTAAAAGATATGGGGGTGAATGCTGGAGGGGAGGGCTATGAAGTGACTTCAAGAACACCTACAGCATTACGCAGCAAACTGGGTTTGCAACCTGGTGATCGGATTATGTCTTTAAATGGGCAGGCGGTCGGTCAGGGGCAAAGTGATGCTCAATTGTTGGAACAGGCTCGACGTGAAGGTCAAGTTAAAATAGAAATAAAGCGTGGTGATCAGGTGATGACCATACAACAGGATTTTTAAGTGATGCATCGTCACATTATAGGATTAGGAAGCACGAAATTTTATGGCTTTATTTAATCATCATCGTCCCGTTTGGGCTTTATTCGCCGCTGCGCCGCTTATGGCTATGGTGAGCACGGCAAGCTATGCACAAACATGGAAAATTAATTTACGTGACGCTGATCTAACAGCATTTATTAATGAAGTTGCCGATATTACAGGGAAAAACTTTGCTGTTGATCCGCGTGTACGTGGCAATGTGACGGTCATTTCCAATAAGCCTTTAAATAAAGCTGAAGTGTATGACTTATTTTTAGGGGTCTTGAATGTCAATGGTGTAGTGGCCGTTCCTTCAGGCAATACCATTAAGCTAGTTCCCGATAGTAATGTAAAAGGCTCAGGTATTCCGTATGATGCCAAGCAACGTGCAACGGGCGATCAAATTGTCACTCGGGTGATTTGGCTTGAAAATACCAATCCCAACGATTTAATTCCTGCATTGCGTCCTTTAATGCCGCAGTTTGCGCATATGTCTGCGGTGGCAGGCACCAATGCGCTGATTGTTTCCGACCGTGCCAGTAATATTTATCAGATTGAAACCATTATCCGTAATTTGGATGGAACGGGGCAAAACGATATTGAGGCTGTCACCCTGCAATCGAGTCAGGCAGAAGAAATGATTGGTTTGCTGGAGTCCATGAGTTCTACGGGCGCTGCTCGGGACTTAAAAGGCTCACGTGTCCGAATTGTTGCCGATACACGCACCAATCGTATTGTGTTAAAGGGTGATACGGCAACGCGTAAGCGCATTCGTCAAATGATTGAAATGTTGGATGTGCCTACAGCAGATCGTTTGGGTGGCTTAAAAGTCTTCCGTTTAAAATATGCCAGTGCAAAAAATCTGGCTGAAATTTTACAAGGCTTAGTTACGGGTCAGGCGGTTGCCAGTTCATCCAATTCCAATACTTCATCGTCTTCGAACAATAATAATGCGATGAATTATTCAAGCGGTAGCAGTTCAAATACTTCAAGCGGTGGTTCATCCAGTATTGCCACGCCAAGCATTAATTTGGGTGGCGGATCGAACAGTAATAATCAAAATTCAATCACCAGTTTTAATGCCAATGGGGTCAGTATTATTGCTGACGATAGTCAAAATGCTTTGGTGGTGAAAGCAGATCCACAACTGATGCGTGAAATCGAATCGGCCATTCAACAACTGGATATACGTCGTCAACAGGTATTGATTGAAGCTGCGATTATTGAGGTAGAAGGAAACGATGCCGATCAACTGGGTGTACAGTGGGCATTGGGTGACTTAAATAGTGGCATTGGTTTAATCAATTTCAGTAATGTGGGGGCGAGTATTGCTCAGCTTGCTGCCGGCTATGTGACGAGTGGTGCAGCCGGTGCTGCATCAAAGTTGGGTACAGGAACATCGCTGATTCTGGGTGATTATAAAGAAGGTGCGGACGGCTCACGTAAATTATACGGTGCACTTATTCAGGCATTAAAGAGTAAAACCAAATCTAATTTACTTTCTACGCCTTCTATTGTAACGATGGACAATGAAGAAGCTTATATCGTGGTGGGGCAGAATGTGCCTTTTGTCACCGGATCAGTCAGTACGACGGGCGGTACAGCCAATCCTTATACATCAATTGAACGTAAAGATGTCGGGGTTACGCTGAAAGTCGTGCCGCATATTGGGGCCGATGGTACGGTGCGTTTAGAGGTGGAACAAGAAGTTTCAGCTGTACAGCCAAAAGGTGAAGCTCAGGATTTAATTACCAGTAAACGTGCCATTAAAACTTCTATTTTAGCTGAACATGGTCAAACCATTGTATTGGGTGGTCTGATTTCGGATAACTCGATTTATAGTCGCCAGTCGGTGCCAGGATTGGGTGCTCTTCCCGGTATTGGACGTTTATTCCGTGCCGATGCAAAGTCCAATGAGAAACGTAATCTGTTGGTGTTTATCCATCCGACGATTGTTGGCGATAGTCAAGATGTGAATCGTTTGTCGCAGCAGCGTTATAGCCAATTATATAGCTTACAGTTGGCGATGGATCAGGATGGTACTTTTGCCAAGTTACCAGAAAATATGGATGATATTTATCAACAACGGCTTCCTGTGACGCCTTCAGCACCGAAAGTACCAGATTACCAAACCGTCCCTTCAGCTGCTCAGAATCAATCGAATGCGGCTGTTGTAACGACACCTGTTGCGATTGAACCGGTGGTGCAGAGACAAATCATTCAGGCACCGAGTTCAACGGTTACAAAAAGCAAAAATACAGTGACTACAACCACGGTGCGATCGGGTTCTTAACAGAGTTTGTAAAGAATCGAAGATTTGCCGTGATATGATGAGAAAAAATCGCAAAGAGAAGTGCATTTCATGACTTGGAAAATACAAGCAATTACCAGTGAATTGACCGGACAAGAAATTGGCATCGACCGTGATATGGTGGTCGGTCGTCATCAGAGCGCAGACATTGTATTGCAAGCCGCAGAAATTTCACGCAAGCATGCAGCGTTTTTGCTGAAAGACCAAGCGTTATGGGTGCAAGATTTAAACTCATCCAATGGTTCATTTGTAAATGATTTGCGTATTGAACATGAAACCTTGTTGAAAGAAGGTGACATTGTACAATTTGCTAGTTTGAAATTCTCAGTACTCGCACCTGCACAAGAGATTGTCGCTGTACCTGCACAACCCGAAGTGATTCCTGCGACTGAACAACCGTCAGAAGCAGTTGCTGTATCTGAAACTGAAGCAGCACAGGTTGATGAGGTCGCTAAAACAGCGGCTCAGCAAATGAATGAGCAAGGGATGCCAAGCTTAACTGAGCGTGATCGTGAAGTTCAAGTCAGCCGAGATGGCATGCCACAACAGGTTGCTATACCTAAGCCTGCACCGATTCCAGCAGGTGTTGATGTTCAGGCTGTGCCTGAGCCGCAACCGATTGCAATTGAACAGCCGGTTTCACGGGTTGAGCAAGTTAAAGAAGAGCAAAAAAATGCATCGATTGGTTTAATATCTATTATTACATTGATTATTCTTGCAATTATTGCATGGTTATTCTTTAAATAAGCCTGTGCAAAAAAGAATGAAGGCATGCAATCGCATGCCTTCATTCTTTGGGTTGATGTTTCTGTGTGAAATCAATGATGAGAGGGATAAAATGTCGGTAGCACAATTGGCAAGTCGTGAGCTTATTTTATTTGACTTAGATGGCACTTTGGTGGACTCCGCCTTCGATTTGTATCGGGCCATGAATATGAGCCTCAATGCTTTGCAACTGCCTAACGTCACTGAAGCGCAAGTGCGAACTTGGATTGGTAAGGGAACCGCACTGTTTTGTCACAGCACTTTGCAGTATTTAACGGGTCAGGTCGATCCTGCCCAGCATCAGCAATTGTTAGAGACTTTTTTAAGAATTTATAATGCCGAGCCTTGTATTGATACTAAGCCTTTTAATGGGGTGATTAATTTTTTAGAATGGGGTTTAAATCACAACAAGCAAATGATCTGTGTGACCAATAAACCAGAACAACCGGCACGGATGATTGTTGAAAGCTTGGGCTTAACGCAGTATTTTGTTGATGTGATTGGTGGTGATCGTTTTGAGGAGCGTAAACCACATCCACGTCAGCTGTTGTTTTGTGTGGATCAATATGGCGTCACTGCGGCAGAAACATTAATGATTGGCGATTCAAGCAATGATGTAGAAGCAGCACGACGTGCAGGGGTTGATTGTATTGTGGTGAGCTATGGCTATAATCATGGTGAAGATATTCGTGATTGCCAGCCACAGCAAGTGGTCGATGATTTAACAGAGTTGTTCGCGAAATAATTTTAAATAAGGATATTGGAATGAGAAATTGTATGGTTTTTCGATGGCGAGACTAAGTCAGATAACACGAAAACGAACTTAAATACGCCCATATCGAAAACATAGAGAATACTCATGACAACGCAAATTCAATTCGATCAGTTAAAATCAGCTGGCTATAACCTTATTCCTGTTTACCGTCAGCGTTTAGCGGATACTGAAACACCACTTTCAGTTTTTGCACGTTTTAAAGATCATCAACAGGCTTATCTGTTTGAATCGGTTGAGGGTGGGGAAAATTGGGCGCGCTATTCCATTATTGGCTTGGGTGAATCGACGGTTTTTTCCTGCAATCAAGGGGTGCTTAGTATTCAGCAGGCGGATGGTTCGCTTGAAACGCAACCATGCAGCGACCCATTCCAGTATATTCGTGATTTCCAAGCGCAGTTTCATGTACCTACACAACAAGATTTACCTGCCTTGCCGAGTTTCACTGGTGGGCTTGTCGGTTACTTTGGTTATGATGCGGTACGTTATATTGAACCGCGTTTAACCAATGTTCCCGCAGCGGATCCCGTCGGATTGCCCGATATTTGGATGATGTTGTCGAAAACTGTGATCGTGTTTGATAACTTAAAAGATACTTTATTCTTAATTGTGCATGCGGATGTCACTGATCCAGAGGCTTATGCTAAAGCACAACAACAATTGGATGTATTGGAAGCGTTGTTGGCGACACCGATTAGCCTGCAAGCCAAAAAGCATACTGCACCGCATTTCGAGTCATTGACAGGTAAAGCCAAGTATTTAGAATCGATTGAGACAGTCAAAGAATACATCCGTGCTGGTGATGTGATGCAAGTAGTTCCGGGGCATCGGATGGTGTCCAACTTTGATGGTGAAGCTTTACAGGTTTATCGTGCGCTACGTCATCTCAATCCATCGCCTTATTTATTCTTGGTGCAAGGGCAAACCTTAGACAATAAAAAACCCTTTCATATTGTTGGATCTTCTCCAGAGATTTTATCGCGTTTAGAAAATGGTATTGCAACGGTACGTCCATTGGCTGGGACGCGTCCACGCGGCAAGACCAAAGAAGAAGACTTGGCGTTGGAAAAAGATTTACTTTCCGATGAAAAAGAAATTGCAGAGCATTTAATGCTGATTGATCTAGGTCGCAATGATGTCGGTCGGGTATCAAAAATTGGCAAAGTGCAAGTCACAGACCAAATGGTGATCGAGCGTTATTCACATGTGATGCATATTGTCTCCAATGTGCAAGGTGAAGTACGCGATGATGTCGATGCGCTTGATGTTTTTAAGGCGACATTTCCTGCGGGCACATTGTCTGGTGCACCCAAAATTCGTGCGATGGAAATTATTGACCAAGTTGAACCGGTAAAACGTGGCGTTTTTGGTGGTGCAGTGGGCTATTTGGGCTGGCATGGCGAAATGGATATGTCGATTGCCATTCGTACCTGCGTGATTCGTGAAAATAAGGTTTATGTGCAGGCGGGAGCGGGGTTAGTTGTCGATTCAAATCCTGAATCTGAATGGAATGAAACGCAAATAAAAGCCCGTGCAGTGATTAAAGCGGTTGAATTATCATCAAATGGTTTGATTTTATGAGTTTTTGAGGTTTTTTTTGAAAAAAACACTTGCAAGGATTCAGAGTTTTGCTAAACTGCACACCGTTCCGATACGAAACGTACGAAACACTAAGAAACGCCGGCATAGCTCAGTTGGTAGAGCAACTGACTTGTAATCAGTAGGTCCACAGTTCGAATCCGTGTGCCGGCACCATCTTAATGTTAAGGATGTAAGTAAAAAGAATAACACTGATGGTAAGTGTAAAATGGTGAGGTTCCCGAGCGGTCAAAGGGGGCGGACTGTAACTCCGCTACGAAAGTTTCGAAGGTTCGAATCCTTCCCTCACCACCAATTTTAAGACTTCAAAAAGTGGATGTACCAACATCGTGCGGGAGTAGCTCAGTTGGTAGAGCGGCAGCCTTCCAAGCTGCATGTCGCGAGTTCGACCCTCGTCTCCCGCTCCATTGAAGCGAAAATTTGCTCTTATAGCTCAGTGGTAGAGCACTCCCTTGGTAAGGGAGAGGTCTCCAGTTCAAATCTGGATAAGAGCTCCAGATATACAGTTTAGTGACTTGTTCACACAGTTTTCCAAAAGCAGGCTTATTAGTCTGCTTTTTAAGTATTAGGTGTCTAGTTTTTTAGACGATAGGTCGATGCTGAGTTGTTTAAAACCGTGTTCGACGTAAACGAGGAAGATCATCATGGCTAAAGCTAAGTTTGAACGTAATAAGCCACACGTAAACGTGGGCACAATTGGTCACGTTGACCATGGTAAAACAACTTTAACTGCTGCGATTGCAACGATTTGTGCGAAAAACTACGGCGGTGAAGCTAAAGACTACGCAGCAATTGACTCTGCACCAGAAGAAAAAGCACGTGGTATTACCATTAATACTTCACACGTAGAATACGATTCTCCAACTCGTCACTACGCGCACGTAGACTGCCCAGGTCACGCCGATTATGTTAAAAACATGATCACTGGTGCTGCTCAAATGGACGGTGCGATCCTTGTATGTGCTGCGACTGATGGTCCTATGCCACAAACTCGTGAACACATCCTTTTGTCTCGTCAGGTTGGTGTACCTTACATTCTTGTATTCCTTAACAAGTGTGACCTTGTTGATGACGAAGAATTACTTGAATTGGTAGAAATGGAAGTTCGTGAACTTCTTTCTACTTATGACTTCCCAGGTGATGATACTCCAATCATCCGTGGTTCAGCGCTTCAAGCGTTAAACGGTAACGAAGGTCCTTATGGCGAATCTGCTGTAATCGAATTGGTTGCTGCGCTTGATTCTTACATTCCTGAACCAGAACGTGCGATCGATAAAGCATTCCTTATGCCAATCGAAGATGTATTCTCTATCTCTGGTCGTGGTACTGTAGTTACTGGTCGTGTTGAATCTGGTATCGTTAAAGTTGGCGAATCAGTTGAAATCGTTGGTATCCGTGACACAGTTGTAACGACTGTAACTGGCGTAGAAATGTTCCGTAAATTGCTTGACGAAGGTCGTGCTGGCGAGAACTGTGGTGTTTTACTACGTGGTACTAAACGTGAAGACGTTCAACGTGGTCAAGTACTTGCTAAACCAGGTACAATCAAACCGCATACTAAGTTTGATGCTGAAGTATACGTACTTTCTAAAGAAGAGGGTGGTCGTCATACTCCATTCCTTAACGGTTACCGTCCACAATTCTATTTCCGTACAACTGACGTAACTGGCGCAATCCAATTACAAGAAGGCGTGGAAATGGTTATGCCTGGTGACAACGTAGAAATGTCAGTAGAATTGATCCACCCAATCGCAATGGACCCAGGTCTACGTTTTGCGATTCGTGAAGGTGGTCGTACAGTTGGTGCTGGTGTTGTTGCTAAAGTAACTGCATAATACGATAAGTAAATATTTACAGGTCGGGAGCTTGGGTTCCCGATTTGTATTCTAGGTCAGTAGTTCAATTGGTAGAGCGTCGGTCTCCAAAACCGAATGTTGGGGGTTCGAGTCCCTCCTGGCCTGCCATTTTTTTAAAAAAAAGCTTGATGCTGGTTAAATTGTCATATAATAAGTCGCGAAGCCTACGACGAGTACAAAAATGTCGAATGATAAATCGCGTGACGCATTAAGCGAAGCGCCAATTCCACAAAGAAATAATCCTGCTGAAGTTGTTCATTCTGGTTCCCCTTTAGATATAGTTCTATGGGTTATCGCATTGATTTTATTGGTTGGTGCGACCATGGTGGGTCAGTATTTGCCAGCGTATTGGGCACCTGCGAATAATGTTTGGGTGCGCGTTGGTGTGATTTTGGCTTGTATCGTAGCGGCTTTGGGTTTATTATACGCCACCCATCAAGGCAAAGGCTTTGTTCGTTTATTGAAAGATGCACGAATAGAGTTACGTCGTGTGACTTGGCCAACTAAGCAAGAAACAGTGACCACATCTTGGCATGTTCTTGCAGTTGTTGTAATCGCTTCGCTTGTTTTGTGGAGTTTTGATTACATTTTAGGCTGGTTAATGAAGTTTATTATCGGGTAAGAGAGCTATGAAACGTTGGTACATTATTCATGCCTATTCAGGTTATGAAAAACAAGTGATGCGTTCACTTAATGATCGAATCCAGCGTAGCGCTGTAGCCGATAGCTTTGGTGAAGTCCTTGTCCCTACTGAAGAAGTAGTGGAAATGAAGGATGGTAAGAAGCGTAAATCAGAGCGTAAATTCTTTCCAGGCTATGTATTGGTCGAAATGGAAATGAATGATGATACTTGGCATATCGTAAAAGAATGTCCAAAAGTACTCGGTTTCATTGGTGGTACGGCAGAAAAGCCGGCACCGATTACGCAAAAAGAAGCTGATGCGATTCTTGCACGTGTACGTAATACTGGTGAAGCACCTCGTCCTAAGACGATGTTTGAGCCGGGCGAAGAATTACTTGTTGTTGATGGTCCATTCACCGACTTTAAAGGCGTGGTGGAAGAAGTTCAATACGAGAAGTCACGTTTAACGTTGACCATTAATGTATTTAATCGACCAACTCAAGTTGAGCTCGAATTTCGCCAAGTCGAAAAAGCGAACTAATTTAGGTTGGTTGAAAAACGCCCGATTTGTTATGGATCGGGCATTGTTGTTGTAACAGTTTTGTTACATGAATAGCGTTGGGGAGCCTAGCGGCGTTTGTACCCAGAGGTAATTTGAAATGGCTAAGAAGATTGACGGCTATATCAAGCTGCAAGTTCCAGCTGGTAAAGCGAATCCATCTCCACCGATTGGTCCTGCATTGGGTCAACGTGGTGTTAACATCATGGCATTCTGTAAAGAATTCAATGCTGCAACACAAAAAGTTGAAGCAGGTCTTCCAATTCCTGTAGTGATTACTGTGTACAACGATAAGTCGTTCACATTCATCATGAAAACTCCTCCTGCTGCTGTTCTTCTTAAGAAAGCTGCTGGTATTTCTAAGGGTTCAGCTGTACCTAACAAAACTAAAGTTGGTAAGTTGACTCGCGCTCAATTAGAAGAAATTGCGACTACTAAAGAACCAGATTTAACTGGTGCTGATTTAGACGCACGTGTACGTACCATTGCTGGTTCTGCGCGTTCTATGGGCTTGGAAGTGGAGTTATAAGACATGGCTAAATTAACGAAACGTCAAAAAGCCATCGCTGCTGCTATTGAAGCAAACAAAGTTTACACTTTGGAAGAAGCGGTACAAGTTCTAAACGACCTTCCTGCTGTTAAATTCAAAGAATCTTTGGATGTTTCAGTAAACCTAGGCGTTGACCCACGTAAATCTGATCAGGTTGTTCGTGGCGCGACTACACTTCCTGCAGGTACTGGTAAAACTGTACGTGTAGCTGTGTTTGCTCAAGGTGCTGCTGCTGAAGCTGCTAAAGCTGAAGGCGCGGACATCGTTGGTTTTGATGACCTTGCTGAAAGCATTCAAGCAGGTAATCTTGACTTTGATGTTGTTATTGCTGCTCCAGATGCAATGCGCGTTGTAGGTAAGTTGGGTACGATTCTTGGTCCACGTGGCTTAATGCCAAACCCGAAAGTCGGTACAGTAACTCCTGACGTAGCTGGCGCTGTTCGCAACGCTAAAGCTGGTCAAGCACGTTACCGTGTAGACAAAGGCGGTATTATCCATGCTGCGATTGGTCAAGTTGGCTTTGAAGCTGCTGCGATCCGTCAAAACATTGAAACGTTGGTTGTTGATTTGAAAAAATTAAAACCAGCGACTTCTAAAGGCGTTTACATTAAAAAGATCACTTTGAGCTCTACTATGGGTCCTGGTCTTACTATTGATGTATCAAACGTTTCTAACTAAGTTTTTACTTAATTAGATAGAACAGAATTTTAAAGCCCTGAGTAAGTTTTGAAGCACTACTTTAAAACTTACGCAAGAAACGCTCTGTCGTGTTTTGCAAACTTAGGCAAACTTTGAATTGATAGATGTAAGTTTATCAGCGTCAAAGACCTCGGGCGAGGAGGGTCTTTCGGGACTCACTTCTTAAAAGTCCAGTCCGAGTAGACGCGGTGGTGTGATTTATTCCTCCTCCGCGTGTAAGTCAAAATCCTTGTTGACTTACGAATTGGGAGTGTACTCGTTTGAGTACATAAATCACCGTTAGGAGGTTTTACAATGGCTCTTCTTATTGAAAGCAAAAAACAGATCGTTGCTGAAGTAACTGAAATTGCTTCTACAGCGTTCGCTGCCGTTGTTGCTGACTATCAAGGTTTAACTGTTGAGCAATTAACTGCTCTTCGTGTTGAAGCTCGTAAACTAGGTGTTGCTACACGCGTTGTACGTAATACTTTGGCTAAACGCGCTCTTCAAGATACGCAATTCGCGATCTTGAATGACAACCTTGTTGGCCCAACAATCTTAGCATTCTCAACTTCTGAAGACGATATGGGTGCAGCTGCACGCTTGTTCGAAGAATTCGCTAAAACTAATAAAGCATTTGAATTAAAGGCTGCTGCATTTGACGGCAAACTTTATCAAGGTGAAGAAATTGGTGTTATCGCGAATCTTCCGAACCAAGAAAAAGCGCTTACTATGCTCGCATCTGTTCTTCAAGCTCCTATTTCGAAATTGGGTCGCTTACTTACAGCGCTTCAAGAGAAAAACGAAGCTCCAGAAGTTACAGAAGTTACAGAAGCTTAAATCTACTTTCACACCACTCAATACCCATTTGGAGTTACTCTCATGGCTTTAACAAACGAAGAAATCTTAAACGCAGTTGCTGAAAAAACTGTTCTTGAACTTGTTGAACTTATTTCTGCTTTTGAAGAAAAATTCAACGTATCTGCTGCTGCTGTAGCTGTAGCTGCTGGTCCTGCTGCTGCTGCTGTTGAAGAACAGTCTGAATTCAACGTTGAGTTGACTTCTTTCGGTGCGAACAAAGTAGCTGTAATTAAAGCAGTTCGTGAAATTACTGGTCTTGGCTTGAAAGAAGCTAAAGATTTAGTTGAAGGTGCTCCGCAAATTCTTAAAGAAGGTATTTCTAAAGAAGAAGCTGAAGAACTTAAAGCTAAGCTTGAAACTACTGGTGCTACAGTTACTGTTAAGTAATTTAGCTAGGGGTCTAATTTTAAATTGACCCCGAAATTTGGCTGATGGCTCTTGGGTCATCAGCCTTTTTGCGTTACAATTATCGGCTCGATTTTTGTTTGATTGGTGTAAAAAACATCAATTATTATAATAAATCAATAATATCAAACATTTACCAATATTTTTTCATATTTGAAAATATTGCTAAGCGTTTTAATACCACTAAAAATTGCAGCATTTGTAAAAAGTGGTGGCCATATCGGCCTGTGTAATTCCTTCTAGACCCGTTCTGCAGGCGGGCTTAGTTTACTTTCCGAGGACTCCAGATGGCATACTCATATACCGAAAAGAAACGGATCCGTAAGAATTTTGGTAAATTGCCTAGCGTCATGGATGCTCCGTACTTGCTTTCGATTCAAGTCGACTCGTACAGAACATTCCTACAAGATGGCAAAACTCCAAAAAACCGCGAAGATATCGGTCTCCAAGCCGCATTTCGTTCAGTTTTTCCTATTGAAAGTTATTCTGGCAATGCTGCTTTAGAATTTGTTGAGTATAGTCTTGGTAAGCCTGAGTTTGATGTGCGTGAATGTATTTTACGTGGTTCGACTTATGCGGCACCAATGCGCGTAAAAATTCGTTTGATCATTAAAGATCGCGAAACCAAATCAATTAAAGATGTACGTGAGCAAGAAGTGTACATGGGTGAAATGCCACTCATGACCGAAAATGGTACCTTTGTTATCAATGGTACTGAGCGTGTAATTGTTTCTCAATTACATCGTTCACCAGGTGTATTCTTTGATCACGATAAAGGCAAAACACATTCGAGTGGTAAAGTTCTTTATTCTGCACGTATTATTCCTTACCGTGGTTCATGGTTAGACTTTGAATTTGATGCGAAAGATTTGGTCTATGTACGTATTGACCGTCGTCGTAAATTACTCGCGACTGTGGTACTTCGTGCATTAGGCTATAGCAACGAACAAGTCTTAGACATGTTCTACGAAAAAGTACCTGTGTATCTTGACATGGGTAGTTATCAAATTGACCTTGTGCCTGAACGCCTGCGCGGTGAAATGGCTCAATTCGATATCACTGATGCTGACGGCAAAGTGATTGTTGAACAAGGTAAACGTATTAATGCACGTCATGTACGTCAAATGGAAGCTTCTGGCTTAACCAAGCTATCTGTTCCTGATGAATACTTGTATGAGCGCATCACTGCTGAAGATGTTGCTTTACGTGATGGCGATGTGATTGCTGCAAATACTGTACTTAGCCATGAAGTGATGGTGAAGTTGGCTGAAGGTGGTGTTAAACAATTTAACATTCTATTTACCAATGACATCGACCGTGGTTCTTTCGTTGCAGATTCTTTACGTGCAGATACGACTTCAGGTCGTGAAGAAGCATTGGTAGAAATCTACAAAGTGATGCGCCCAGGCGAGCCACCAACGAAAGAAGCGGCTGAAAACTTATTCAATAACTTGTTCTTCTCGTCTGAACGTTATGACCTTTCTCCAGTGGGTCGTATGAAGTTCAACCGTCGTTTGGGTCGTCCATATGATGTAGGTACAGATCAGAAGTCACGTGCAATTGAAGGTATTCTTTCAAACAGTGATATTACTGACGTATTGAAGACATTGGTTGAAATTCGTAACGGTAAAGGTGAAGTCGATGATATCGATCACTTGGGTAACCGTCGCGTACGTTCAGTAGGTGAGATGACAGAAAACCAATTCCGTGTTGGTTTAGTTCGTGTAGAACGTGCTGTTAAAGAACGTTTAAGCCAAGCTGAAACAGATAACTTGTCTCCACAAGATTTGATCAATGCAAAACCAGTTGCTGCTGCGATCAAAGAATTCTTTGGTTCAAGCCAATTGTCTCAGTTTATGGATCAAAATAACCCATTGTCTGAAATTACACACAAACGTCGTGTATCAGCGCTTGGGCCAGGTGGTTTGACACGTGAACGTGCAGGCTTTGAAGTACGTGACGTACATCAAACGCATTACGGTCGTGTATGTCCAATTGAAACGCCTGAGGGACCAAACATTGGTTTGATCAACTCGCTTTCTGTATATGCAAAAGCCAACAACTTCGGTTTCTTGGAAACACCATATCGCCGAGTTGTAGAAGGCCGTGTAACAGATGATATTGAATATTTATCTGCAATTGAAGAAGTGGGTACTGTGATTGCACAGGCCGATTCTGGTGTAGATAAAGATGGTACGTTGACTGAAGAATTCGTATCAGTACGTCATCAGGGTGATTTCGTTCGTATGCCGCCTGAAAAAGTGACGCATATGGATGTTTCTGCTCAACAGGTTGTATCTGTTGCTGCATCACTGATTCCGTTCCTTGAACACGATGATGCCAACCGTGCATTGATGGGTTCAAACATGCAACGTCAGGCTGTACCTACGCTAATTGCGGACAAACCGCTTGTTGGTACAGGTATGGAAGCAAACGTAGCGCGTGACTCGGGTGTATGTGTCATTGCAAAACGTGGTGGTCGTATTGAATTCGTTGATGCTTCTCGTGTCGTTATTCGTGTCAACGAAGAAGAGATGATCGCAGGCGAAGCAGGCGTAGATATCTACAACCTGATTAAATATACGCGTTCGAACCAGAACACCTGTATTAACCAAACTGTAGTTGTGAAACTTGGCGATAAAGTTGCTTGTGGCGACGTATTGGCTGATGGTCCATCGACTGACGGTGGTGAACTTGCGCTAGGTCAAAACATGCGCGTCGCGTTCATGACGTGGAATGGTTATAACTACGAAGACTCGATCTTATTATCTGAGCGTGTCCTTCAAGAAGACCGTTTAACTTCAATTCATATTCAAGAATTATCATGTGTAGCACGTGATACTAAGTTAGGTGCAGAAGAAATTACTGCCGATATTCCTAACGTAGGTGAAGCTGCACTGTCTAAACTTGATGAATCAGGTATCGTGTATATCGGTGCTGAAGTGACTGCGGGTGACATTCTGGTTGGTAAAGTCACGCCTAAAGGTGAAACGCAGTTAACACCAGAAGAAAAATTGCTTCGCGCAATCTTTGGTGAAAAAGCAGCTGACGTGAAAGACTCATCTTTACGTGTTCCATCGGGTACGAAAGGTACTGTGATTGACGTTCAAGTGTTTACACGTGACGGTCTTGAAAAAGACGAACGTGCTCAAGCAATTGAAAAAGCGCAGTTAGATGCTTACCGTAAAGACTTGAAAGAAGAATACAAAATCTTTGAAGAAGCAGCGCGTGAACGTATTGTTCGCTTGTTGAAAGGTCAAGAATCGAATGGTGGTGGTACCACTAAACGCGGTGATAAGCTTGCTGAAGATTTGTTATCTGGTCTAGAGCTGGTTGATCTGCTTGAAATCCAGCCAAATGATGAAGCAATTGCTGAACGTTTAACGCAAATTCAAGTGTTCTTGAAAGAGAAGAGCATCGAAATTGACGAGAAATTTGCTGAGAAAAAACGCAAACTTTCTACAGGTGATGAGCTTACAACTGGCGTATTGAAAGTTGTTAAAGTTTACTTGGCTGTAAAACGTCGCATCCAACCGGGTGATAAAATGGCGGGTCGTCACGGTAACAAAGGTGTTGTCTCTAACATCTTACCAGTCGAAGACATGCCACATGATGCTTATGGTGTTCCTGTTGATATCGTGTTGAACCCACTGGGTGTACCATCACGTATGAACGTGGGTCAGATTCTTGAAACTCACTTGGGTATGGCAGCAAAAGGTCTTGGCGACAAAATCGACAAGATGCTTCAGCAGCAACGTACAGTGATTGAACTGCGTGAATTCCTAGACAAAATTTATAACAAAGTTGGTGGCGAGCAAGAAGATCTTGATAGCTTAACTGATGATGAAGTAATGATTCTTGCGGGCAACTTGCGTAAAGGTATTCCTTTAGCTACACCAGTATTTGATGGTGCAGATGAAAGTCAAATTAAAGAATTATTAGAACTTGCAGACATTCCACGTACAGGTCAAACAGTCTTGTATGATGGACGTACAGGTGAGCGTTTTGACCGTCCAGTAACTGTAGGTTACATGTACATGTTGAAACTGAATCACTTGGTTGATGACAAGATGCATGCGCGTTCTACTGGTTCTTACTCACTTGTAACGCAACAGCCATTGGGCGGTAAAGCTCAATTCGGTGGTCAGCGTTTCGGTGAGATGGAAGTCTGGGCGCTTGAAGCATATGGTGCGGCTTATACACTGCAAGAAATGCTTACTGTGAAGTCGGATGACGTTGAAGGTCGTACTCGCATCTACAAGAACATCGTAGATGGCAACCATTATATGGATCCGGGCATGCCTGAATCGTTCAACGTATTGACCAAAGAGATCCGTTCTTTAGGTATCAACATTGAACTGAAAAATGGTGACTAAGAAATCTCCCCCGACCCCTCTTTAAGAAAGAGGGGAGAAGTCCCTCTTTACTCAGGGGGATTTAGGGGGATTTTTTGAGATTCCCTATTCAGTTAAAAAACAATATTTGTGACCCAGCCGGGAAGCGAAAATCTTTTCGGCACACGGA
Source organism: Acinetobacter bohemicus ANC 3994 (assembly GCF_000367925.1). Classification (GTDB taxonomy): domain Bacteria; phylum Pseudomonadota; class Gammaproteobacteria; order Pseudomonadales; family Moraxellaceae; genus Acinetobacter; species Acinetobacter bohemicus. Next base: position 221,989 of record NZ_KB849175.1, on the reverse strand, counting down.
GAAAAAAATTGAAAGACTTGCTCGATATCATGCGCAAAAAGACGGATTCAGACGGTCATGCTCCAGTAGAGTTTGATCGCATCCGTATTGGTCTTGCGTCACCAGAAATGATTAAGTCATGGTCTCACGGTGAAGTTAAAAAGCCAGAAACCATTAACTATCGTACGTTCAAACCAGAACGTGATGGTTTATTCTGTGCCAAAATTTTTGGTCCAGTAAAAGATTACGAATGCTTGTGTGGTAAATACAAGCGTATGAAATACAAAGGCGTCATTTGTGAAAAATGTGGCGTTGAAGTAACCACTGCTAAAGTACGTCGTGAGCGCATGGGTCATATTGATCTAGCTTCACCAGTGGCGCACATTTGGTTCTTGAAATCATTACCATCCCGTATTGGTCTTCTTTTAGACATGACTTTACGTGATATCGAACGTGTATTGTATTTCGAATCATACGTTGTCACTGATCCGGGTATGACTCCGATGGAGAAATACCAACTTCTAAACGATGAAGAATACTTCACCGCGTTAGAAGAACACGGTGATGAATTCAGCGCGAAAATGGGTGCAGAAGCGATTCAAGATTTGTTGAAAGACATCGATCTTGAAAACGAAATTTCGCGTCTTCGTGAAGAAATTCCACAAACAACGTCTGAGACCAAGCTTAAAAAAGCCTCTAAACGTTTGAAGTTGATGGAAGCATTCAAAGAGTCGAACAACAAACCAGAATGGATGGTGTTGACTGTATTACCAGTTCTTCCACCAGATCTTCGTCCGTTGGTTCCACTTGAAGGTGGCCGTTTCGCGACGTCTGACTTGAATGATCTTTACCGTCGTGTGATTAACCGTAACAACCGTTTAAAACGTCTTCTTGACCTTTCAGCGCCAGACATCATCGTACGTAACGAAAAACGTATGTTGCAAGAGTCTGTCGATGCATTGCTGGATAACGGTCGTCGTGGTCGCGCAATTACAGGTTCGAACAAACGTCCGCTTAAATCTTTGGCCGATATGATCAAAGGTAAGCAAGGTCGTTTCCGTCAAAACTTATTGGGTAAACGTGTCGACTATTCAGGTCGTTCGGTTATTACTGTAGGTCCGACTTTACGTTTGCACCAATGTGGTCTTCCAAAGAAAATGGCACTTGAATTATTCAAACCATTTATTTTTGCGAAACTACAAGCTTCAGGTCAAGCAACTACCATTAAAGCTGCGAAGAAAATGGTTGAGCGCGAAACGCCAGAAGTTTGGGACGTTCTTGCTCATGTGATTCGTCAACATCCAGTGATGTTGAACCGTGCGCCAACGCTTCACCGTTTGGGTCTTCAAGCATTTGAACCGACCTTGATTGAAGGTAAAGCGATCCGTCTTCACCCGCTCGTATGTGCTGCGTTCAACGCCGACTTCGACGGTGACCAAATGGCGGTACACGTACCATTAACACTTGAAGCTCAGTTAGAAGCTCGTGCGTTAATGATGTCGACCAACAACATCTTGTCTCCAGCGAACGGTGAGCCAATCATCGTACCATCTCAGGACGTGGTGTTGGGCTTGTATTACATCACGCGTGATGCAATCAATGCCAAAGGTGAAGGCATGGTGTTTGCGGATACTGATGAAGTAAACCGTGCGCTTGCTACAGGTCAGGTGAACTTACACGCTCGTGTAAAAGCACGTGTACATCAAACTGTAATTGATGAAGATGGTAATCGTGAAGATCAAACGATTATTGTAGACACTACGCCAGGTCGTTGTTTGCTTTGGGAAGTTGTTCCTAAAGGTATGGACTTCCAGCAAATTAACCTTGAGATGAATAAAAAGAACATCTCGAAGTTAATTAACTCGTGCTACCGTAAGTTGGGTCTTAAAGATACCGTGATCTTTGCGGATCAATTGATGTACTTGGGCTTCCGTCAAGCGACGCGTTCAGGTGTATCTGTTGGTATGGAAGATATGCTTATTCCACCAACGAAATATACGATTATCGAAAAAGCAGAAACTGAAGTTCGTGAAATTGAACAACAGTTTGAACAAGGTTTCGTAACTGCTGGTGAACGTTATAACAAAGTGGTCGATATTTGGGCGCGTACCAATGACCAAGTTGCGAAAGCGATGATGGACAACTTGTCTTTCACGACTGTTAAAAACAAACAGGGTGAAGATGAGAAGCAAAAATCATTCAACAGTATCTACATGATGTCTGACTCTGGTGCCCGTGGTTCGGCAGCTCAGATTCGTCAGCTTGCAGGTATGCGTGGTTTGATGGCGAAACCAGATGGTTCGATCATTGAAACCCCAATTAAAGCCAACTTCCGTGAAGGTTTGACGGTACTTCAGTACTTCATTTCAACACATGGTGCACGTAAAGGTTTGGCCGATACAGCACTTAAAACTGCGAACTCTGGTTACTTGACGCGTCGTCTTGTAGACGTTGCGCAGGATTTGGTCATCAATGAACCTGATTGCGGTACTTTAAGCGGCCTAGTGATGACTCCATTCATTCAAGGTGGCGATGTAATCGAAAACTTGGGTGCACGAGTTCTGGGTCGTGTGGTTGCTGAAGATGTGAAACGTGCTGGTTCTGACGACGTTATTCTTCCACGTAACACGCTTATTGACGAAAAACTTGCTGCCTTCATTGAAGAAGCGGGTGTCGATGAAGTTAAAGTACGCTCAGTGGTTTCTTGTGAATCGACTTTCGGTGTATGTGCGAAATGTTATGGTCGTGACCTTGCACGTGGTCATCAGGTAAATCCTGGTGAGTCTGTCGGTGTTATGGCTGCACAATCAATTGGTGAACCGGGTACCCAGTTAACCATGCGTACATTCCACGTGGGTGGTGCTGCAAGCCGAACTTCTGCTGCAAACAGTGTTCAAGTACGTAACAAAGGTACTGTACGTTTCCATAACGTGAAAACTGTACAACATGCCAAAGGTCACTTGGTATCAACGTCTCGTTCAGGTGAAATTGGTATTGCCGATGACTTAGGTCGTGAACGCGAACGTTACAAAATCCCATATGGTGCGTCGATCATCTTGAAAGATGGCGAAGCAGTCGCAGCGGGTGGTATCGTTGCAACTTGGGATCCGCATACACATCCATTGGTAACTGAAGTTGCTGGTAAAGTACGTTTCAGCCAAATTGCTGATGGCGTAACCGTGACATCGAAAACTGATGATGCAACAGGTATGACGACAATTGAAATCTTACCAGTGACTTCACGTCCTGCGTCAGGTAAAGATATGCGTCCTGCGGTTGTATTGGATACCACTGATGGTGGCGAACAGTTCTACTTCTTGCCACAAAACACCATTCTTTCTGTTCGTGATGGCGAAACAATTGGTGTCGGTGACGTTATTGGTCGTGTACCACAAGAAACTTCACGTACGCGTGACATTACCGGTGGTCTACCGCGTGTAGCTGACTTGTTCGAAGCACGTAAACCGAAAGAACATGCAATCTTGGCTGAAATTTCAGGTGTTGTAAGCTTCGGTAAAGAGACCAAAGGTAAAAACCGTTTAGTGATTACACCAGATGACGGCTCTGAAATTTATGAAGAGTTGATTCCGAAATGGCGTACCATTAACGTGTATGAAGGTGAGCATGTGAACCGTGGTGAAACCGTTTCTGACGGCCCACAAAACCCACATGACATCTTACGTCTGAAAGGCGAAGTGGCGTTAACGAACTACATCGTGAATGAAGTTCAGGACGTTTACCGTCTGCAAGGTGTAAAAATCAACGATAAGCACATTGAAGTCATCGTACGTCAAATGTTGCGTAAAGTTGAAATCACGGATGGTGGTGATACCAGCTTCATTAAAGGCGAACAAGTGGATTACATCCGCATGGTTGCTGAAAACCAAGCTGTACTTGCTCAGAACAAGTTCCCTGCGAAGTATGAACGTCAATTGATGGGTATTACTAAAGCATCGCTTTCTACTGACTCGTTCATCTCTGCTGCATCGTTCCAGGAAACAACACGTGTGTTAACTGAAGCGGCTGTAACAGGTAAAGAAGATGATTTACGTGGCCTGAAAGAAAACGTTGTTGTGGGTCGTTTGATTCCAGCGGGTACAGGTCTTGCGTATCATTTAGAACGTCGTCGTCAAGAAGCTGAAGCTGCTGAACACGAACTTGTAAATGACTTTAGCGATGTAGACCAAGCATTAAGCCAAGCATTTAACCAAGAATTTTAATTTAGAAGTTAAATAATTAAAGAAAGACGCCTTAGGGCGTCTTTTTTTATATACTTGAAAAATAATATTTAATTTGGAGGAGTTATGGATTTTAAAATATTAATTGATAATGCGAATGATCTAGCCACAAAAAATGACTTAGATGGTGCAGTAGAAAAATTTTTATAAATTCAGAATATACTTAAAAATAATGATGATGAAATCTGGTTTCTTCAACAAACATATTTCTATTTGGGGTCGCTGTATGAGCAAATTGGATATCATGATAAAGCTATAGAAACTTATAAAGCTGGAATGAATAGCAGATTCGATCTCTTTAGTATATATGCATGTACTTTGAACTTAGCAGCTATAGTTAAAGATAGAAATAATGTAGAAGAAGCGATCAATCTATATAAAACTATTAGACGAAAAGAAAGCTCAGAACTAATTTATGCTTATGCTCAAATTGAATTAGGTAATATTTATGCTAAGACGAGTAATGTTAAGGCTTTAAAATACTTTTATAAAGTAAAAATAGGGGATGATTTAAAAACATACACAGATGCTCAATATAAAATTTCTATGCTTTCTAATGATATTCAAGAATGTTTGGATGCATTGGACTGTATTCCGGAGTATAGTGATTTTTATTCTTATGCAAAATATTATTTAAAAATATTCAAAAAGATAAATGGGTTGGAAGATTTAAATAATAAAAGCATCATCTTAAAATTTGCTCAAAATATAAGTGATATTATGGAGGAGCTTTTTATTTCTTCTGATTATGAGAAATCTATAGCGCATTACACAAATTTAACAGTTTCCAAATTACTTTTAGCTACATCTAGAAATTATAGTTCAGGTATTTATGAGCAGAAATTGTGCTTGCGCTTAAATACTATTAACTTAATGAATGACCCAGAAGAGGGTTTGTTAGTAAATGATTTATTATATTTAAATAATAAGATAAAAACTCAAGATTTGGCATTTATATCTTGTTTTACGCTACATCATGACTCTTTAAATCAATTTAGACTATATTCAAAGGAATTTCAACAAGAAGCCTTTGGAGTAAGTTTAATATTGGGTAAAAATTTTTTTGCGAAGAAGCATGATACCTCAAGTTTATATAAGGATACTAAAGAGGGGCTAGATATTAATTTAAAAAATAAGGAATCCAGTCTTAGCAGTGGAATTACAGAATTACCTTTATATCGTTGTATTTATTTTGATCCGACATCAGGCTTAATGAAAGTTGCCCAACGGGAAGAATGGAGTTTCCGTAGGGAATTTAAATTAAAGAATAAGTGTAAGTGGTTTGATTCGAATGAAGGTGCTGATAGAAAGTGGGAAGATTATAAAATGAAAATAGATAGTATAGAGAATAGTATAAAAATTAAAATGAAAAATTTAACAAATTTTATAGAATATTTAAATACTAAAGAAATGGATAGTTATAGTGGAAAATTATTAGCCGAAATTCTTTTACCTTTACGTTATTTGATAAAAAATATGGCATTTAAGGAGGAACAAGAATGCCGAATTGTATATGTTACGCAAATGGATAATCCTTTAATTCAATATGATGAAAAAATTAATCGTATTTATATTGATTATGCACCATCAGTCATGGAGCATTTAGAAAAAATCTATATCGCCCCTAAAGCAAAAGATGAAAAAATGGTTTTTGAATATCTTTGCTCGCGTGGGCAAGAAATACGTAAAGGTAAGGAAGCAGTAAAAGTCAAAATTTCACAAAATCCATTTCGTTAAAGAAAATCATCGACGCCTTCGGGCGTCTTTTTTTATGCGCTGAAATTGGAGAGCCTATTCTAGAGTTTGAGGCGATATTGAATGAATCTTTTAAAAATAGGCTCTGAATTGCTGCGCAAAGAATATGCATGTTTAATGAAATCACATTCGGCTTATTCAATCATAAATGAATGGGTCTGTATAAATTGATTTACCGCTTGAGTATATGGATTATTTTTTCCGAGTGATTTATTGATCTCAAGATGTGAAAGTGGAAGAGGCAATAACTGGGCTTTCGTACCTAATTTTTGTGCGTGTTGAATAAATTGCTGTGCCTGCGTACAAGGTTGGTCTGGTCGAGTTGTTGAACAAACCGCGAGAAATGCAGGTAGCGCTTGGTGGAGTTGGGATATAGGAGAAAGCGCTTTCCAGTTTGATGGCTGATCACTAAAGGCTTGATCATAAAAACGTGAATGTCGATTTTGCATAATTTTTTCGACATGATAAGCGGCACTGTCTAAAGCTACCGTAGCACGCCAAGGCTGGGGCTGTGATGTTAGCCAAAGAGGGCGTGTTGTGAGCAGGCTGACTAAATGTGCGCCTGCTGAATGCCCCATGAGAACCAGCCGTTTTGAGTCAGCATGCCAATTTGGGGCTTGGTTTTGGATATAAATGAGTGCTTCTGCAATATCTTGGGTTTGTTGTTGTAATGTCGCCTCAGGAACTAATCTATAGTTGATAGAAATAAAAACCCAACCTTGTTTGCTCCAATAATCCACCTTATTTTTGACTACAGCAGCCTTATTTTTATCACCTATTGTCCAAGCTCCGCCATGTACCATTACGATTAATGGTGCTGGCGTTTTATCTGTTAAAGGTTGGGTCGGGAAATAGACATCCATCACTTGTTGGGCATGAGGCCCATAAGCAATATTTTTTAAAGCTTTAGTTTTGCTGAGTAGATGCGTAGCAAAATCATTGGAATATGCTGATGGATTGAAGCAAAATAATATAAATATCGACAAAAGCAGTTTTTTCATTCTGATTATCCTTCACGTTTAAGCACGACAGCGTTTCAAAATTTTTGTTATCAGATCAGGGATCAATTGCAATCCTTTAACTGCTTTTTGGATGTTTGGCTGGAACAGTTAAGGCTTTATTGATTGCATTGATCTTTTGGTGTTTTAATTAAAATCGGATTACAAAATGAAAAGAATGCACGCATGGCAATTACATAATCTGATCATTTGGTACAGAAAATAAGATTAGGCTTTAATTATAAAGTAGAGGAGTCGTAGAGATGAAAAAATCAATCGGTTTAATTTCTGCTGTGATGCTGTCTACGATTATGTTTACAGGCTGTGAAAATATGTCAGCCAATGAACAGCGTATTGGTGCAGCAGCACTGGGTGGTGCCGTGGGTGGTGGTGTAGGGAACAAAGTCGGTGGCGGTGTTGGTGCCGCGCTTGGTGGTGGTGCGGGGGCTGCTGTCGGCAGTAAAACCCAAGGTGGTTCTAACCGGAATGCAACTTATAGTGGTGTCGGTGGGGCAATTGGTTCTGCTGTAGGTAAAAGTGTCATTGGCGGAAATGCAGGTGCTGCGATTGGTGGCGCTATTGGCGGTGGTGCAGGAGCGGCCATTGAACAGAAAAAACGCTAATGACATATTTTCAATGAGATAAAAGTGCTTGTTGATCAGGCACTTTTTTTATGCGTTTTGCCTGTTAAAAGCATTTTTACGCGCAGAGCATCGTTCCTCAATTTATGTCATCAACTGCAATATTTGCCCTGTGAGATGAGGTGTTGGAGCTGAATAAGAAATTTAGAGCGAACAGGAATTGTCTGTAGTTTTGTTAAAAGGCCGATTTGGGTCAATTGTTTTTTTCTCGCCTAAGACCATACTAGAATAAAATTTGTACGGCAGCATGGATTTCGTTGTCTAACTGTTGCAATAAATTGCCAATAACAAGAAAGGAATAACATGGAAGCGCAGACTCAATGGGTGTATACCCAAGACCAACAACGTCTTTATGTGAAAACATGGGGCAGTGATGACAAACCAGCCTTAGTCTTGGTACATGGTTATCCTGATAATCAAGATGTGTGGGAGCTGATTATTCAGCAATTGAAGCAAGATTTTTATATTATTACCTATGATGTACGTGGAGCAGGGCAGTCTTCTATTCCAAGCCGTATTCGTGATTATCGTTTAGAACAGCTATCTCTAGATTTAGAAAGTGTGGTCAATGATGTATTAAAAGACCGACCTTTTCATTTGGCTGCACATGATTGGGGGGCGATCCAGTCTTGGGAGTCTGTCACCGAAGCGAAATTTAAGACCCGAATTTTATCTTATAGTACGATTTCAGGTCCTTGTTTAGATCACGCGGCTTTTGCAATGCGCAATCAATTTAAACAGCACAAAGGAAAATTTTTTAAGCAATTAACTAAATCTTGGTATATTGCCGTTTTTCAATTGCCCTTGCTGGCACCGACAGTTTGGAATTTTTTTACGCCGAACAAATGGGCTAAAGTACTGGAGCAGTTGGAACGTCAAAAAGACTTGCCTTTAAATCACAATATCGCCTTAGATGGGAAACATGGCATCGGCTTATATCGGGCTAATTTTATTCCACGTTTAACGCAGCCTCGGCAGCGTTTTGCTGTGTGCCCAGTACAAGCAATCGTGCTACAGCGAGATCATTTTGTTAGCCCTGAATTGATTGATGAAATGCCAAAATGGGCAGAACAATTTCAGCGGGTGGAAATTGATGCCAATCATTGGGCCGTTTTAAGTCAGCCGAAATTGGTCGCAGATTATATTCGTAGCTTTGCCTTGGAACGGATTTAAAAGGCTGTAATTTTTATTTAATCATATGAATTTTATATAAAAAATTGCTGTCGGATAAAAGTGATCAATTTTTAGTTTCAATGATTTGAATCTGCTAAAATGTCGGCTTTTCATCTTCCTTAAAATTTCCATGAATGCAGTAGTAATTGCGATTGCCGTGATGTTTATTCTATCACTGGCACGAGTTTCTGTCGTTTTGACTTTGGTCATTTCAGCGATTATTGGTGGCTTGGTTGCAGGACTAAGTTTGTCAGATACCGTAACTGCATTTAATGCAGGTTTGGGTGATGGAGCAGAAGTTGCCCTTGCTTATGCGGTCTTGGGTGCTTTTGCTTTAGCTTTGTCAAAATCGGGTTTGCCTGATCTTTTAGCGTATAAGTTAATTGGCTTATTGGGTGCTGAAGCGTCGCATCAAAGAGCTAAAAAAGTAAAGTATTTACTTCTCACTATTTTATTAATTGCCGCAATTTGTTCGCAAAACCTTATTCCTGTACATATTGCCTTTATTCCAGTTTTGGTTCCTCCCTTATTAAGAGTGATGAATCATATGAATTTAGACCGTCGTGCGGCTGCATGCGTAATGACCATGGGATTGGTCGGAACGTATATTTTTCTGCCCGTCGGTTTTGGTGCCATTTTCCTTGATCAAATTTTGATGGGTAATATCAATAAAATTGGTGCTGCTTACGATTTACATGTCGATCGTTGGATGATGCCAATGGGTATGGCGATACCTGTGATCGGGATGTTAATTGGTACTTTAGTTGCGGTATTCGTCAGCTATCGTAAACCGCGTCATTATATTGATCGTACAGTCGCACGTGTGACCACGATTGATTTAGATAAGCCGATTCGTGCAACTGAAGTGAACTTTGAAGCAGATGCAAAAGAATTACAGCAAGAAGCTGAAAAAGCACCCGTAATTGCCAAGAAAACCATTTTTATGGCATTGCTCGCAATTGTTTTAACTTTGATTGCACAATTGTACTCAGGTTCAATGATTTTGGGTGGATTGGTTGGTTTTGCTGTTTTATCGGGCGCTGGGATTTTTAAATGGCAAGAAGCCGATGATGTTTTTGTGCAAGGTATGCGCATGATGGCATTGGTTGGCTTTATCATGATTTCAGCTGCTGGTTTTGCTTCAGTGATGACCCATACCGGTGATATTACGAGTTTGGTAAATGGGGTGGTGCATTTAATTGGTGACAATAAAGCTTTAGCTGCATTTCTAATGCTGTTTATTGGTTTGTTTGTGACCATTGGCATTGGTTCATCATTTTCAAGTGTGCCTGTTTTAGCTGTGATTTATGTCCCGCTTTGCGTGCAATTTGGTTTCTCTCCCTTGGCGACTGTGGCACTGATTGGTACAGCGGCAGCGCTGGGTGATGCAGGTTCACCCGCATCGGATTCAACCTTGGGTCCTACAGCCGGTTTAGGTGTTGATGGTCAGCATGATCATATTTGGGATACGGTTGTGCCAACATTTATCCATTTTAATATTCCATTATTGGTATTTGGATGGATTGCGGCAATGGTACTTTAACTGAAAATGATATTTTAATTTATTTGAATTTACATCTAATATTAATAGATGTATTTTAAATGAATATTTAAATGAATTATTATAATAAAACCAAGCCCCATACTCGGAATATAATAAATTAATCTGATTAACTTGGTTGGTGTTAAAACCAACCAAGCTGGTCTGATTAAAATAAATATCAATTATTATCAATAACTTAAAAATAAATAAAATTATTATTAATTAACAACTATTGCATATTAATTACACCCATGTTTATTATTAATTAATGTTTGAATTTTCTTGTTATTATTCTTCCGTAGGTTATTAAAAATGTTAAAACAAGCTACTTTTATTGTATTATTGGGGTTGTCTGCTTCAGCGATGGCTGGTGATTGGCAAGTTAAAGTTGGTGCTTCTGCAATTGCTCCAACGAGTGATACCAATTTAAATGGTATTGGTGTTGTAAAAGCGGATAGTGAATTGGCTTTTACCCCATCTGTTGAGTATTTCTTTAACGATAACTTCTCTGCTGAACTATTATTAGCGGCACCAATTAGTCATGATGTTGCAATTAATGGTGCGAATGCAGTTAAAATTAAACATTTACCACCAACCATTACAGCGAAATATAACTTTAAAAACTCAACTGGTTTTACGCCGTATATTGGTATAGGTGGTACAGCATTTATTGCTTGGGATGAAGAAACAACGGGGCCATTGGCAGGTACAAGCGTTAAAGTGAAAGAAGACTTTGGTTTTGCAGGTCAGATTGGTTTTAACTTCCAACCTGCTGATGCAAAAAACTGGGGCGTATTTGCAGACATTCGTTATGCACAATTAAGTCCAGAAGTAGAAGTAAAAAATGTCACTACATTTGATTTAGACATTGATCCTGTGATTTATACCCTTGGTTATAGCTACAAATTCTAATGTTTAGAATTTGAGTTAGCCTTAAAAAACCCATCTTTTGATGGGTTTTTTTAATTGCACTAAAGTACGAGAGTAAACTACTGTAATTCAGTAAAAAGGTCTTATTTAATGACAGGCTTGTTGCTAAAGTAACAGCAGAAAGATAATCAAATAAAAAGGCAGAAAAAAATGAAAATATGGAAATGTGCTGCTTTATTTTTATGTAGTGTTTTTAGCGTTACGACTTACGCAGCCAGTTTTAATTGTGACAAAGCGCGAACCCAGACGGAACACGCAGTCTGTGAATATCGGGTGGTCAATGATGCCGATGTAAAAATGGCCACAACCTATAATATTATTAAGCGCTTAGTGCCTATGGGAACACGGGGCATGATTCAGGATGAACAAGTCAAGTGGTTACAGTTACGAGACCAATGTGGCGATTCTAGTCGTTGTTTAAGTGAAGTGTATAAGATGCGCCAGCAAAAACTGGATATGTATATGGATCGTGTTTATAAACAAGGTCCTTTTTAAGAAAAATTTATCGGGCGCTATTGAAAATTGCTCTAGTCACTCCAATTCATTAAGCATTCGATAAAAGTGTTTAATGAATTTAAGGAATGATGATGACCGAACAAAGTGCAAAAAAACACAGTTTCCAAGCTGAAGTTGCCCAGCTTCTACATTTAGTGACGCATTCACTGTATTCCAATCCTGAAATTTTCTTACGTGAACTGATTTCCAATGCTTCAGATGCATGTGATAAGTTACGTTTTGAAGGGATTAACCATCCTGAATATTATGAAAATGACCCTGATCTACATGTTCGGGTTAGTTTGGATAAAGTGCATAAGACCATCACCATTTCAGACAATGGCATTGGCTTAACGCAACAAGAAGCGATTGATCACCTTGGGACGATTGCGAAATCGGGGACTAAAGACTTTATGTCTAAATTGTCGGGTGATCAAAAAGCCGATGCGCAATTGATTGGTCAGTTTGGTGTCGGTTTTTATTCAGGTTTTATTGTTGCTGAGAAAATTACCGTTGAATCTCGTCATGCGGGTGTAGATGCTGCCGAAGCTGTGCGTTGGATCAGTGCGGGTACAGGTGATTTCGAAGTTGAACAGATCAACAAGGCTTCACGTGGAACAGACATCATTTTACATTTGCGTGATGATGCGTTGGATTATTTAGAATCATCTAAAGTGAAACAGATTATCAATAAATATTCTGACCACATTAGCTTGCCGATTGAAATGCAAAAAGAAGTTTGGCAAGAAGAAGCGGTTGCCGAAGGTGAAACAGCTCAAGGCGGTCAGATGGTCAAGACGGATGAGTGGGAAGCGATTAACTCAGCTAGTGCTCTTTGGACGCGCAATAAAAATGAGATCACTGACGAGCAGTACGTTGAGTTCTATAAGAACTTAAGCCATGACTTTGAAGCACCACTGGCATGGGCGCATAATCGCGTGGAAGGCAGTACTGAATATACCCAGTTGCTTTATGTGCCAAGCAAAGCCGCACATAATATTTTCACCCGTGAAGCAAAAGCGGGGATCAAACTGTATGTCAAACGTGTCTTCATTCTGGATGAAGCGGACAATTTAATTCCGAATTATTTACGTTTTGTACAGGGTGTGGTGGATAGTGCCGACCTGCCACTCAACGTCAGTCGTGAACTGTTGCAAGAAAGTCGTGATGTAAAAACCATACGCGAAGGCAATACGCGCCGTATTTTGACCATGCTGGATGCTTTGGCCAAGTCGGAAGATGAACAAGATCAAGAAAAATTCAAACAGTTTTATGCTGAATTTGGTTCAGTGATAAAAGAAGGTTTGGGTGAAGACTTTGGAAATCGTGAGCGGATTTTAAAACTTCTTCGTTTCTCGACCTCGAACAATGATGACATTTCAACATCATTGGCAGATTACAAAGCACGTATGAAAGAAGGGCAAAAAGCCATTTATTATGTGACTGCCGACAGTTTAAGTGCAGCGAAAAACTCACCACAACTTGAACTGTTCAAGAAAAAAGACATTGAAGTACTGTTGATGGCTGATCGTGTCGATGAGTGGGCGATGGAGTTCGTCAATGAATTCGATGGCACAGCAATGCAGAACGTATCCAAGGGTGCTGTTGACTTAGGCGATTTGCAGGATGCCGAAGAGAAGAAAGCACTGGAAGCTGCGGCTGAACAATTCAAGCCTGTGGTCGATAAACTGTCTGATGCTTTAAAAACCAAAACCAAAGAAGTTCGTGTCACGACACGTTTGGTTGACTCTCCTGCATGTCTAGTCACCAGTGAAGGTGAGCTTTCTCCACAGCTGGTTCGTATGTTGAAACAAGCCGGCCAAGCCATTCCTGAAAGTAAACCGACTCTGGAAATTAACCCAGAACATCCATTGGTGAAGAAACTGGAAAGCTCGAACCAATTTGATGATTTGGCCCATGTGATTTTCGATCAAGCGGTGATTGCAGAAGGTGGTTTACCTGATGATCCTGCTGAATATGTCAAACGTATTAACAGCCTACTGTTGAAATAACTGAGATTTTCATTCTCAAAATAAAAAACCTCCTTCTGAACTGCACCCCGAAAGTTGGACAGTTAATTAAGCGGCTTTTAAGGACTGAGTTCTGTACTGTACGGGACTCAGTCCTTTTAATTTAACCTTGATTCTTTCATGGTTGTAATAGTGGATATATTCTTTCACGGTTTGCTCTAATTCATCAATTGAATTAAATTGCTCTCCATAGAAACATTCCGATTTAAGTATTCCAAAGAAGCTTTCCATAGAGGCATTGTCTAAACAATTCCCCTTACGTGACATGCTTTGGATTAGCCCTCGTTCTGCTAACTGTTGCTGGTAAAATCTCATTTGATATTGCCAATCTTGATCAGAATGGATAATTGGTTTCTCATTTATGTTGAGTTTATCTATAACCTCTTTAAGCATATCTTTGACCAATCTGAATATTGGTCTACGTTCCATTTGAAATGCAATGATTTCGCCATTAAATAAGTCCATGATAGGCGACAGGTAAAGTTTCTCGCCACGAACATTGAACTCTGTTACATCTGTAACCCACTTCTGGTTGGGCTGATTTGATTCAAATTGACGTTGTAATACATTGTCTGCAACTCGACCTACTTGCCCCCTATAAGAACGATATTTCGCTATTCTGATGCGTGATTTTAGCTTCATGGACTGCATAAGCTTTTGAACACACTTATGGTTAATCACTAATCCCATGTTTTTTAAGGCAAGTGTAATCCTACGATACCCATATCGCCCTTTATGTTGGTGATAGATCGCCTTGATTTGCTGTTTAAGGTCACTATATTTATCAGCAAGCTTAGATTGATTGTTATGATAAAAGTACGTGCTTCGAGCCATTTGTGATGCGCGTAATAAGTACTTTAATTTATAGCTTTGCCTTAATTCAGATACAAGTCTTGCAAATGCTGCTGCTCGGCAGCTTCCTTTGCTTCTTGCTCCAACCTTAAGGCTCTCAGCTTTTTTAGAAATGCGTTCTTTGCACGTAGATATGCTAATTCTTCAAGTAGCTGCTCTTGTGTTTTATCATGACCTTCTTGGGAGGGTTTAGCTCTTAGTCTCTTAGGCTTTGGCATTTGTTTGGAGCGTCCTTTGGGCTTAGATTTTAATCCATCTATACCGTGCTCTCTGTATTGACGCAACCATAGAGAAAGAGTCCCTTTCTCTCTCAATTTAAAAAATATTAATGCTTCAATCAACGACAGCCCATCGTTGATTATTTTAAGAACGACTTTATGTTTGAATTTCACAGAGTAGGAAATCCGTTTAGTCTGGTATTTAAGACCATCGGCACCTTGAGTTTGATATACAGCAGTCCATTGTCGAACAGTTCCTTGATCTAATCCAAATTTATGAGCTGTCTTTCTAAACCCATCATCGTTGTCATTAGATAAGTAATTTTGAACAACTTCGAGTTTAAATTCTTGAGAATATTTAGTCATAAAAAGCACCCTCCAAATTAGACTAAAAGTGTCCAACTTTCGGGGTGCAGTTCATTCGGGAGGTTTTTTTATTCACCAACATTGTGGTTCATTCACTCAATTAGAATAAGGCTTCGAAACGGATTGAGGTGCTAATGAAATGACTACGGTCATCACGATGATCGTTCATATAATTTAAATTCCCTTGCACATAAAACCATTCACGCCATAACGGTTGCCGCCAAGAAATGAAAGGCCCCCAACTATTTAAACGTAAATCTTTATTGTTTAAAAAACCACCGGTATAAATGCCATAACTAAAGCTATTTTCATGGAAAAATTGGTGTTGTCTAAACAGACTATTATCCCAAGTTAAATCATCATCTTGATTGTCAGAATAAGTGAGATTCAGTTGATTCGACAGGAAAGCTTGATTTGGGCGCGCATGAGTCAGCTCGAGATTCGTTCTTAAATAATTTTTACTATCAATGCCATAACGATAAATTTGTTCAGCATGAAAACTAAAATCATTTTCTAATTTCCAATCTTTAGAGGCTTTTAGGCGCAAATAAATATCATCGCCTGAACGTAGTCCCAAATCTAAATCTGTTTTAAAAGGGATGTACTTAGAAAACTCTGACCAACGTAAGGCAAAAGAGCTGTTATTTTCTCGAGTTTGTTGCCGGTCTAGGGTTTTGTCATTGCTGTTGCCTGGGTTTTCATTGGTAATAGCAACATTATTGTCCAGTTCATTGTCTAAGGAATCATCCCCGAAAACCAAACTGAGTTGACGTTCTAAAGTGGGAAGTTTAATTCTGCCCCGAATACGCGGTTTAATTTCATAACCATCATATTTATTCCAACTGTTATCCACGATCACGCGTAATGTTGCAGATGCTGGTTTTTCTGGATCTGTCTCGCCAAACCAATTGTCAATTTTATTTGACGTATCATCTGCCCAGTTTCGAATTTGAAATTGTTTACGGTCTACCCACGTCCGATCTGCGGTTTCGAAGATAGGGCGCACCATCAGTTCATCTGACTGCTGCGGTAAAAATGTCGGTACGGCATCAATCCAACTGGGCAGTTGATACAGCAAATTGAAGTTTTCATCCGTTGCGGGTAAAGGCCAGTTTTTTTGCTCCGTTACAGATTCTGCGATTGTTGCCCAAGTCGAGTTATACGCCAGCCCCGATAAGAAGATGAATAAAAGTGGTTTTGATAAATTTATTTTAATGTGTGGCATATCCTTGCTCTTCTATTTTTGATCATTGAATAGTCTTGTAAAAAATGCGACTAAAAAGCAAGCGTTTGCTACAAAAATAGAACCTAATCTGAAATATGTTTTTGAATGGCTTTATATAATTGATGGCAGTCGATTGGGGACGCTAACTGGGTCAGAATGGTTTGGATCAGTTGCCAACTGACGCCTTGATGACGGTCTAATAATAAATAAGGATAAGCCGCTTCAGTTCGTGACAGATTCAGGCGGTTTTGTCCATGAATCAGACGAATTTTATGCCGCTCTTTTAATAACAAGAGCGGGGTCTGGATGTCCGCTGGGCGTTCCTCAAATTGAATAAATTTTTGCGTTTGGATTAGTTGTGCAGGAATAAAAGGGGTGCAACCTTCAATATTCCAAATTAACGTGGCTTTTTGGCTATAGCTATCAAATAGAGTCTCCAGCTGCGTCAAACTGTTCTGTAGATAAGGCCAAAAAATCTCTTTAATCGCAGCGGGTTGATGTTGATATGGATCAGTAAATAAATGGATTAAGCGAATTGCTTGCAGTTGATTTTCTGTACCCAATAACACCAAATATTTAATAAAGCGACCTTGAGGATTGATTTGCTCAGCGAGATAAATCGGCAATTGCTGCCAACGCTGTAAATTGGGGCCATACAATAATAAATCTGTATGTTGTGAGATTTCAGGCGAGTCGAGTATTTCTAAGCGATATAACGCTTGCTCCGGTTTATTACCCTCATAAAGAGGCTGAATATGTGCAATATGTTGGCCGAGTGCTAAAGTTTTTGGAATAGAGTTTTGCGTCAAATTTTCAGCTAAATTCGTTTCTTGAATGCTTAAATGTACCGATACAGGCATGTCTTTTGGATGATGATTCAATAGGGATGGCTGTTCTAAATGGAGAACTGCATGGCTTTCATTTTGCTGTACAAGTGAATCCATGACCATGGTTTGCGGCTGAGGATCAAGCATGACAGGGGATTGATCAATGCCATCAGGTGTATCTGGCTGATTCTGTTCTGCTGCGATATGCATAGACGGCTTTAAATTTTTCTCAGTCTCAGCCCATACTTTCACCCGTTGATGCTCTAAAAGGGCTTGCTGTTTTAATTCATGGTCAGTTTGTAAACAGCTATAGATCTGTTGTTGTGCCAGCATCCAGTGATAGATCTCTTCTAAATCCCCCCATTCACTGACCAAGGCCGTTCTGTTTGCGCTTGGAATTAACCAAATTTGCCAACCTTTTTCAGCATCATACAAAATAGCCCAACCCGCATTCGCATTTTCATAGAGCGCTTTTTCTAAAATAGTGTCCTGTAGAAATACGCCACGAAAAGACAGTTTATACAGGGTATTCGCAGCGAAATCACAGGCTGCTTTTTCCGGTTGAGTATGGGATTTAAATTTCAAAATTTGTTTTTTGAAAATGGGTTCATCACATAAGCCAAAAATTTCTGTTAAACGTGATTTTGATTTTGCAATTTCAAAGAAAGATAACGATCGGTGCTCTAATCCATCAATTAAGAGGTTTAATTCTTTGATCAGCAGTGCTTTTTCTAAGGCATTCATCAACTGACCTCTAAAGATGTATTTGTGCTTTTTCGAGATAACTTGCCAAGACAATATTGATGGCCAGTTCAAGTAATTTATATTCAGCAGACATCGGTTTAGGGTAGCGTTCAGCAAGCACAATCAACTGCTCAATATTGATGGCTTGAGGAGGAATCTTACCTTGAATCAGTGCTTGAAGTTCTTGCATAAGAAAACGGTTTCATTCGATGAAATGATGAAGTTCATGCTTTTGATTATATGGATTTAAAAATAAAAATCATGCAAAAAATTGTCATATTTTGAGAGTTTATAGACATAAAAAACAAAAATTGTAAATTTTGAATAATAAATATTCGATTTTGAGCTTAGCTAAAGAGAAGAAATGCTGACTATGAGGTGAATTGTTTGATGTCACAGGTCGTGAATCGGGTGAATTGGAGTAATGCCAGTCAGTTAAGGAGTTTGTAATAAATTCCTTAACTTTTTAGTTCTTCACAGCGGAGTCTTATATATTTAAATCAGATACTTTGAGCTCATCTATTACTTTGGATAAGCCCAAATGAGAAACTCAAAATATATTTTGAGTTCGCAAGAAAGACATCTTGCGGCGCAGTGTGCCTCACCGCAAAACTCGTCAAATCCCTTTTATTGATTAATAAATCGCAGAAACTGTACTTTTCCAAAATAGTTTTGCCTCGAACAGCTGCGGATGACATTTCCGCGTATCGAATAACATCATGAATTTAAAAAATAAAATTCTAGGTAATTTCTTAACTGACTGGTATTAGTTGATTAGATCGGCTTTCGAGATTTTGATGGATGTACTTTTCAAACAGCAGAGTTTTGATGCAGAAATAAAAAAACAGACCCATTACCTCAAGTCTGTTTTTTGAAAAAAATAGCTGTTTTTAAGCGGCTTTTTTAGCTTCAGATGTTCCTTGAGCCACAGCTTTAGCAGCAGGTACGTTTTGCTCTGCATTCACTGTTTCAACCGCTTTTTTAACAGGAAAATCGGGGATAAAAACAATTTGCGCAGATGCATTTACAGAAATAGCCAAAACAGCGACAGCCAAAAGCGATTTAATGACGTTCATCATGATGTCCTTTAAGGAGAGAAGATGTCCAAATAAGATGGACCAAAGGGAGAAAGTATAAAAATTAGACTTCATGTGAGTAATAACAAAAAGTGATCAAATTGGCTAAGAAATGGAATGGAAAAAGATGAATGGTGAGTTTAAATTATTATATAAATCATATATTTGGAGTTTTTGCTCTAAGACAGGTTGTGTATTAACAAGCTGTCTTAACTGGTTTAAAAATATCAGTTTTTATGGCATTTGTTGTGACATTTTTTCTCGTAAATTTTACCAGAAATACCGCCAATAATAGCGCCACTCAAAGTGCCAAATAGGGATAATATGCTACCAGCAACGGCACCAATCAATACGCCTTTTACCGTAGGTGAAAAACGTGATTTTGAGCATGAGTGATGTTCAGGGGGGGAATCAACAGCAGGATTTTGAGCTTCAGTGTCCATATTGACCTCTTTTAAGTTGCATGATTTAGAACTTAAATGTTCCAGATATTAGACTAGCGAATTGTTGGTGCCTGTGTGTCCAAGCCTTGTATAGATACGTTGTATTTTGTAAGACTCGTGGAATAAAACCTTGTATTGTTTCTCTCTGTAAGTTTTTGCGCTGTAATGTTAAAGTTAAATATTTTGTCTAAAAAATAGCCTAGTATCGGACTTCAAAAGAATAAAATTTGAGGTTCCAAAATGGCCATCGCTAAAGTTGTGGAAGTTAATTCGAGTAGTCAAAAGAGTTTTGAAGATGCCATTCAAACAGGAATTAGCAAGGTGACGGAAACGGTAAAAAATGTACAAGGTGCTTGGATTAATGAGCAAAAAGTGATTATTCAGGACAATAAAATTACCGAATATCGAGTTAATTTGAAAATTAGTTTTTTGGTCGACTAGATGGATCAATCAGAGCATAAAAAATCCCCGAATTCGGGGATTTTTTATGATTAGTCATCTCAATCTAGATCAAAAAAATAGCATTATTTTTCTGGAAGATCACAGGCATCATCTTTACAAACAGCTGCATCTTCAGCAGCAATAGGGGCTTGTTCTGGTGCTGCTAAAGCTTTCTCAAAGACTTGTAAAAAGACTTCGCGCGGTTGTGCACCGGCTAAAGCAATGCGTTGATCAAAGACAAAGAAAGGCACACCCGTGACTTTTAATTGATCATGAGCGACTTCTTCATCAAATTTAACAAAGTCTGCATATTCTTCTGAATCTAATACATCTTCGACTTCAACAGGATTGAGTCCAATCCGTGCAGCGACGTCTTCAATTGTTTCACGTTCACCAATTGATAAACCTTGCGTCATATAGCTATAGAAAAAGGCTTCTTTGGCTTCTGAGCCTAAACCTTTGCTTTGCGCTAAATGAATAATACGATGTGCATTGAAGGTATTCCCTGAGTTGGCATTTTCCCAATTAAATTGGATTCCTTCCTCAGCAGCCATAGCGGCAATATTGCGTTGCATATCTTCAACATCGGCAACTGTGCGTCCGTATTTTTGCGCGAGGCGTTCAGAATTTGAAACTTCCTGACGAGTGGGTGCTTCTGGATCAAGTTCATAACTGTGCCAATGAACTTCAAGTTCTACACCCGCTTGTTTAGCTGCCGCTTCCAAACGTTTTTTACCAATATAACAAAATGGGCAAACCACATCTGACCAAATATCTACGCGCATGAGCAATCTCTTCTCTTTTCTTGCCTACATTGATGGGGGTTGCTTGTAAAATTTAAAGCATGAAAATTGAATTAAAAGATTATTTGGCACCAAAAACTGGCCGTATTTTAGCTGAATAAATAACCAGTTGTATTCTGAATCGCGTTATCATATTGAAAAGTCAGTCTAAGGGAGTCTCGTATGCCAAAGATTTTTTTAATCTTAGCGTTAGCGACATGTACCGTATTTGGTTGGATGTTTTATCAGTATTCGGTACAACAAGACGAGTTAAGCCAAATTAAAGACTATCAAACGGTATTGTATGAAAAAGCCGAACTCATTTATCAGCAAGCCCAAGATTGGTCGAAACCGATCGATATCAATGTGTCGGATAATCATTTGCAGGGCGATTATAAGGTGATGGCAGACTTTGTCCTGAGCGATATGATTCAAAATGCTGAAGCAAGAAATCAGTATTTACGTGAACTCAAAGCGCTGCATTGGGATCAGTTTTTAAATATTGATCGTTTAGAGAAAGATCGGAAACAGAATTTTATCGAAACCGAACAGATGTTAAAACAAGTGCATCTTTTGACGGCCCAGTATCAACAACAAACCCAGCAACGTGAAGAAGATACTTTAGATCGGGCGAAGCATTTGTCGATTAAAGCCAATTTGAGACATCAGTTGGCAGATAGCTTACGTGAAAGTCGGGACAGTGATCAAACCCATGCTTTATTTGCATTAGAGTTGCAGATCTTAAGCAAAGCCGATGCTGTGTTTGAGGTTTTGAAAAACAATAAATGGCAGAAAAACAAGCAGACGTTTATGTTTTATGAAGATCAACCCTTAAAGCAATTTAATGCTTTATATGCAGAGATAGTGCAGTTGAATGCAGAAATAGAAAAAATTAAAAAGCAAAATCGTAAAGCGATTGAACAGCGTTTATAGCATTTGAATTCGCTATGATCTGGAATAGAGAGCTTGGTTGAATTGAATCATCGAGGATCGAGATAGGAAATCATGTGCTTTAAACGTGAATTTCAGCCATAAAAAAAGCGTACCGAAGTACGCTTTTTATACGAATTAATGATACTGCTTAAGCAATTTTAGCTTCTGGCTGAGCAACAAGCATTTGACCTTGCTCTTCAAAGTTAACATGCCATGACAATGCTTCACGAAGAAGGTGAGGCGTATGTCCGCCTTTTGCACAAGAACGATCAAAGTAGTCATTCAACGCATCACGGTACATTGGGTGTGCACAGTTATCAATAATCGCACGAGCACGTTCGCGTGGTGCTAAACCGCGTAAATCGGCAAGACCTTGCTCAGTCACAAGAATATCGACATCATGTTCAGAGTGATCGATATGCGAAGCCATTGGTACGATTGAAGAGATGTCGCCACCTTTTGCAATCGACTTGGTCACAAAAATAGCCAAGTGAGCATTACGCGCGAAGTCACCTGAACCGCCAATACCGTTCATCATTTTAGTCCCGCAAACGTGAGTTGAGTTTACGTTGCCGTAAATATCAAATTCGAGTGCAGTGTTAATGCCGATAATACCTAAACGACGCACCAATTCAGGGTGGTTCGAAATTTCTTGTGGGCGAAGCACCAATTTGTCTTTATATGCGTCAAGGTTGTTAAACACTTTTTCGCCATATTTAGCAGAAAGTGTAATTGAGCTACCTGAGGCAAATTTCATTTTACCCGCATCGATTAATTCGAAAGTACAGTCTTGAAGTACTTCAGAATACATCACTAAATCTTCAAAGTTTGAATCTTTAAGACCCGTCAATACTGCATTAGCAATAGAACCGATACCCGCTTGTAATGGACCTAAATCTTTCGGTAAACGACCAGCAGCAACTTCTTGTTCGAAGAAATTGATCAAGTGGTTGGCAATACCTTGAGTTTCATCGTCTGGTTCAGTCACAGTAGATGGAGAATCATGGTATTCATTGTTAATCACGATACCGACAATTTTAGATGGATCAATATTGATGGCATGCGTACCAATACGTTCATCGACCTGAGTTAAAGGAATCGCTTGACGTGTTGGACGATAGCTTGGGATATAAATATCGTGTAGACCTTCAAAAGCAGGGCTTAAGTTGGTATTGATTTCGACAATCACTTTTTCAGCAAAAATGGCAAAGCTTGCAGAGTTACCCACTGAAGTGGTTGGAATAATACCGCCATCTTCGGTAATTGCGATCGCTTCAATGATGGCAACATCAGGTTTTTTAAGCTGAAGGTTACGCATTTGTTCAACTGTTTCAGACAAATGCTGGTCGATGAACATTACTTCGCCGTTGTTGATGGCTTTACGTAAAGTATTGTCGACTTGGAATGGTAAACGACGAGCAAGTACACCAGCTTCAGTCAATTGTTTGTCTAGGTCATTACCCAAACTTGCACCGGTAATTAACGTGATTTTTAAAGGATTTTCCTTTGCTTGTTTTACAAGTGCTAAAGGTACAGCTTTTGCTTCACCTGCACGAGTAAAACCACTCATACCTACAGTCATACCATCTTGGATAAAAGTAGCAGCTTGTTCTGCGCTCATGACTTTGTCATGAAGTGACGCTAAACGAATACGATCTAAAGACATGGTTTAAGCTCAATTCTTGTTCGAAACTGGGTAGATTGTACCGTCCTAAAAACAAATTGTGCATGCCTGTTAGGCTAAGGTCTAATTTTTTGAAAAAATGTGGGTATAACAATTTTTGATGATTTTTAATTGATTGATTTTAATGAGCTAAAAATCAACAGCTGCACAGCGAAATAAAACTGTTTGTTGTTTATTTAACCAGTACTAAAAGCGTTCACTGAATGTTTGTTTAATTTTTCCTAATGTCGTGCTGTGAATATTGTCCTCAATTTTCTCTTGAACAATCGGTAAAGAGATTAGGGCTTCTAACCCCCCTTCAGGACGATTATGCAGTGTGAGTTGCCCTTGGTGAATGTCAACAATACGTTTAACAATGGCTAAACCTAAACCACTGCCTTGTACGGTACGGGCTTCATTTCCTCGGACAAAGGGCTGCATTAAGTCTTCAATTTGATCCTCAGGAATCCCTTCACCATGGTCTGCAACACTAATAAAAATATGATCATTTTCAACTTTTGCTGACAATTCAATGGGTTCAGCGCCATAGCGTTTAGAGTTATTAATTAAGTTGCCAATCAGGCGTTTCAGCGAGAGACTTCGGGCTTGAATCACAGGAATATCTTCAGCTTTGAAACGAATATCTAAAGGTTTGAACTGCACCACTAATTCTTGTAACAACATATTAATGTCGGTGTCTTGTATTTCCTCATCTGAACCATCGCGCATGTAGGAGATAAACTGATTCAGAATGGCATCCATATCCTCGACATCATAAATTAAACCTTCTTTAAGAAAGTCGTCATCAGGCATCATTTCTGCACTTAAGCGAATGCGGGTTAAGGGTGTGCGTAAGTCATGGGAAATGCCGGCCAGCATAATCCGGCGGTCGCGTTCAGCCTGATCTAAGGTATAGATCATATGATTAAAGGCTTGATTCACCTCGCGGATTTCTTGTGGCCCATGATTGGTTTCAAGATAAGGTGCCGAACCAGTTTTACTATAATTATTGGCGGCATTTTGCAAACGACGTAAAGGGCGGTTGAGCTGGCGCACCAGCGTTAAAATGATGGCTGCTGCAATCAATGGTACGCCCAGCAACCAACCAAAGACCAGTTCAGGGCTATAGTTGGCATAGGTTTTCAATGGTTCACGCACCCAGTGTCCATTCATTTCAGGGGTCTGAATCCAAATACGGGGACTGGGTTTAAATTGGAAATAGACCGTCACATTTTCAACTTTGAGTTCTTTGGCCAGCTTTTTTTCAATTTGATTGGTAAAAAACTCAGCAATGACTTTGTCGCGAACGCTGGGATATTCTTTGGGGTCGGTGATGTATTCAATACCAACACGATTTTTTAACCAAGTGTCGACATCGACTTCAGCATCATTATGGAAAATGCGTAAATCGGGATTGTTAATGATTTCGAGTTCAACGCCCAGATATCGGGCATGTTGTTGAATTTCTGGAAGGTAGAGGGTGCGCCAAAAGAACCACAACGACATAAATAAACTGAAAAATACAATGAATAACACCAGCACGGTGGTACGCATTGCAGCCGAACGGGGCTTGATTTTGTCCAAAAAACGTTCTGAACGCGTCCGTTTCTTTTCTGAATACGCTTCGTAATCGGTAAATTTCTGTGGGTCGATGGGTTCGAGTTTCACATCTGATTCCTATGCTGAATCTGAAGTATTTTATTTGTTGAATTTTGAAGGAGTCTTACCGAATTAATTTTAATGGTAGGAGCTCGTATTGTTCTTTTAAAAAAGAACCAAAAACTTTGCCATTCGCTGAACTCGCGCACTTCAATGCGAGCCTTTAATTGAGGGTTAGCTCAAACAGCAGCGAATGGCGTTAAGGGACAAATATATGGTTCATATTGTCAGATTTTTTTCTTATTCCGCGCCATCTGGAACAAAGACATAGCCGACGCCCCAAACAGTTTGGATATAGCGCGCACGGGCTGGGTTTTCTTCAACCAAACGACGTAAACGTGACACCTGTACGTCAATTGAGCGCTCCATTGCACCCCATTCACGACCACGCGCTAAATTCATTAATTTGTCACGGGTAAGCGGTTCACGTGGATGTTGTACTAAGGCTTTAAGTACAGCGAATTCACCCGTGGTTAACGTCACCACTTGACCTTCACGCGTCAGGGTACGTGTGGATAAATCCAGTGACCATGGACCAAAACTGACCACTTCCATATGTTGGCTCGGCGCACCCGGAACTTCGCGAACTTGGCGGCGAAGTACGGCACGAATACGTGCTAACAATTCATTTGGATTAAAGGGTTTTGGCAAGTAGTCATCTGCACCGGCTTCAAGTCCTGCAATACGATCAGAATCACTGCCACGTGCAGTCAGCATAATGATAGGGGTGTCGATGTTCGATTGACGTAAACGACGACAAATACTCAGACCATCTTCAACCGGAAGCATGAAATCGAGCACGATGAGGGAGAAAAGTTCACGCTGTAACAAACGATCCATTTGTGTTGCATCGTGTGCCGTTTTCACTACGAAGCCTTTATCTTCCAGAAAGCGCTGTAATAACGTACGCAATCGCACATCATCATCTACAACGAGAATGCGTTCGACGCGATCAGTTTCGGTGTGTACTGGATCTGTTTTTTCAGCAGGTACAACTAAACTCATGATGTGCTCCTTTATTCTTTATTGTCATCGTAAACAAAAGTTCGGATAGCCTTGAGTATACGATTCATTTGTATCTGTTTACTATGCTCTAAAGCAACAAATATTGCAGATAAAATCAAGACATAGATACCAAATGTATACATCTAAATAGTCATTAATCTTGTTGAATATACAGACTAAAAAACGACTTATCCCTTAATTTTGTAGGGAAGTATGAAAAAAACATGGATTGGCAATATTGACCACTTATAAATTTAATAAAAACAATTGTGGATTTTATGGTCTTGGTCTTTATAATCATGCCATTTAGTACTTATCCTTGTGGGATCAAACACGATGACTGACTTAGTTCAGCAGTTAGCAAAAGAAATTGCCGTACGTCCAAATCAAGTAGAAGCTGCCATCAAGCTGATTGATGAAGGTGCAAGCGTTCCTTTTATTGCACGTTACCGTAAAGAGGTAACTCAGGGCTTAGACGATACGCAGTTACGCCAACTCGACACGCGTTTATCGTATTTGCGCGATTTATTTGAACGCCGAGAAAAAGTTATTGAATCTCTGAAAGAACAAAATAAATTGTCAGATGATTTATTAACGCGTGTAAATGCTGCTGAAACAAAGAATGTTTTAGAAGAACTGTATGCACCGTATCGTCCAAAACGTACCAGTAAATCATTTAAAGCCAAAGAAGCAGGTTTAGCACCGATTGCGGCAAAAATCTTTGCAGAGCAAGTCGATCCAACTGAAGCTTTGGCCGGTTTTAGTCATGAAGATTATCCTGATGTTGAAAGCCAGCTGGATGCGATTCAGCATATTTTAATTGATGACTGGGCGCAGAACATTGCTTTAACCACAGAACTTAAAGCCACTTTTGCTAAAACCGCTGTTTTAAAAAGTGCAGTTGCAAGTGATGAGAAAAAAGAAGTCGGTAAAAAATTCCGTGATTACTTCGATTTTTCTGAAAACTTTAGTAAAGTGCCATCACATCGTTTATTGGCGATGTTACGTGGTCGTCAAGAAAATGTATTGAACTTAAAAGTAGATGGTGAAAATGATGCACCACTCAGCCGGATTGAAACTGAATATCATCTTGATTCAGTTCAACCGCAAGCGCGTGCAGACTACTTAAAACAAACCGCTAAGTTGTTTTGGTTAGGTAAAATTCGTCCACAAATCGAACATTCATTGTTAACCGAAAAACGTTTGATCGCTGAAGCTGAGGCGATGGATGTGTTTGCTGAAAATTTACGTCATTTATTGCTTTCAGCACCAGCGGGTTCTCGTTGTACCTTAGGTGTAGACCCGGGTATTCGTACTGGCGTGAAATTGGCTGTAGTCAATGCATCGGGTGATGTGGTTGCGCATAGCACAGTTTACCCATTTGCACCGAAAGAAGACAAAGCGGGTTCAATTGCTGAACTTGCGCGTTTGTGCCGTGAGTTTGATGTTGATTTAATTGCCATTGGTAATGGCACTGCAAGCCGTGAAACAGAAGCGGTGGTTGCAGAAATGATGACACAAAATCCAGATTTGAAATTGACGCGTGTTTCTGTGAGTGAAGCAGGGGCGTCAGTTTATTCAGCATCTGAATTGGCATCTGCTGAACTGCCTGAGTTAGACGTTTCTATTCGTGGTGCAGTATCGATTGCCCGTCGTTTACAAGATCCGCTTGCTGAGCTGGTGAAAATTGATCCGAAATCAATTGGTGTAGGTCAATATCAACATGACGTGAACCAAGCAGGACTCGCAAAAACGCTTGAAGCAGTGGTTGAAGACTGTGTG
Organism: Acinetobacter bohemicus ANC 3994; assembly: GCF_000367925.1. Classification (GTDB taxonomy): domain Bacteria; phylum Pseudomonadota; class Gammaproteobacteria; order Pseudomonadales; family Moraxellaceae; genus Acinetobacter; species Acinetobacter bohemicus. The sequence continues at coordinate 194,191 of NZ_KB849175.1, read as the reverse complement.
AACTCTGTCGGTGTTGATGTCAATACAGCATCCGCTGCAATTTTGGGTTATATCGCGGGCTTAAATAAAGCAATTGCACAGCAAATTGTAGAATACCGTAAAGACAATGGTCGTTTTGACAACCGTCAAGCATTGAAAAATGTACCGCGTTTAGGCGAACGTACTTTTGAGCAAGCGGCAGGTTTCTTGCGCATTCAAGAAGGTTCGGAACCGCTTGATGCTTCAGCCGTTCACCCTGAAAGTTATGCTTTGGTGAGCAAAATTGTTGCAGCCAAAGCGACCACCGTGAAAGATATCATTGGTAATTCTGAAATCATTCGCCAAGTGAATGCAGAAGATTTTGCCGATGAAAAATTTGGTCTTCCAACGATTCAAGATGTACTTAGCGAGCTGGATAAACCGGGTCGTGATCCTCGTCCAGAATTCCGTACAGCAAAATTCCGTGAAGACATTACTGAAGTATCACAATTGACTGAAGGCTTACAGCTTGAAGGTGTGATTACCAATGTGACTAACTTTGGTGCTTTTGTCGATGTCGGTGTACACCAAGATGGTTTAGTGCATATTTCTGAACTGGCAAATGAATTTGTTGCAGACCCACATAAAGTCGTGAAACCGGGTCAAATCGTGCAAGTTCGTGTCTTACAAGTTGATGCTGAGCGTAATCGCGTGAATTTGTCGATGCGTCCTGAAGGTTCAGAAGCACCAGTCAAAGCACAGCGTCAACCACGCCGTGAGCAAAATGGTCAAAATGAACCACGTGGTGAGCGTAAGCCACAGGCTAAACGTCCGCAAACTGCACGTCCTCAAGGTGATCACGCACAAGCGAAGAAAGCTCAAGCCGCGAAACCTCAAGAGCAAAAAATTGGTGGGTTAGGTGCATTGTTATTACAAGCAGGGATTAAAGGTTCTAAGTAATCTTTAAACGCTAAAAAAACCTCCCAATCGGGATAATGCCAGTCAGTTAAGAAATTGACTGGCATTTTATTTTTTAAATTCATGATGTTATTCGATACACGGAAACGTCATCCGCAACTGTTCGAGGCAAAACTATTTTAAAAAAGTAAGGTTTCTGCGATTAATTGATCAATAAAAGGTATTTCACGAGTTTTGCGGATGACAATGCCTTTGATTACTTTGGGCTTATCCAAAGTAATAGATGAGCTCCAAGTATTTGATTTAAAAATATAAGACTCCGTTGTGAAGAACTAAAAAGTTAAAGAATCTATTACCAAACTCCTTAACTGATCAGCATTACCCAATCGGGAGGTTTTTTTATGCGAGTTTTGGCACGATCCAGCTACAAATAATCAGCATAATGCCCAAATGACCCAGCTTGCGGGTGATTTGTTCTAATGTTGAGACTTGCACAGGAGACTGTTGAGAGGTGGCTTTACTTTTAAGTGCTGCAATCGACTTGTTAAAATGTAAAAATATGCCTAAATCGATACAGATGAGAATCGTGCCGACATTACTGACGATTTCCATCAATTCATAATTTTGTTGATCAATAGAACTGGCAATTTGGTAGCCGAGAAACAGGGCAAAAGCAAAACATGCCAATTGGAACATAACAGCAGCAATGCGCATAAAAATCTAAAACAAAAAAGGGTTGCTGTTTATAACATAAAAAAAGCCAGTCTTATGACTGGCTTTCATTTATCGCAATTTTACCAATGTTCGCCTGGGAATAGACGTGCATATGCTTTTTGCACCCAATTGAGTTTTTGTGGTTCACCCACTGAAGCTGAAGAGCTTGGGAATAGGTTATAACCAATCGACATCAATTTATTATTGATATCTGGTGCTACTGAATAAGTGATAGAGGCTAAGCGGCCTAAGTTGGTCGCCACTTTCTTCGGACGTTTGACAATTGCATAGGCAATTAAGTCAGCCGCTTGTTCTGGCGATAACGTTGGTACGTACTTATAAATTTTAGTCGGTGCAATCATTGGTGTGCGTACCAATGGCATATAAACCGAAGTAATGGCAATTTTATGTGAGTGAACTTCAGCAGATAGGCAACGGCTGAATGCATCTAGTGCAGCTTTAGAAGCAACATAAGCCGAGAAACGCGTTGCATTCGCCAGTACACCAATCGAGCTGATGTTGATGATATGACCATCACGACGATCCATCATTTGTGGCAGGATGTTCATTACCAAACGGATTGCACCGAAGTAGTTAAGCTGCATGGTGCGTTCAAAATCATGGAAACGATCAGATGATTCATGCACCGCACGACGAATTGAGCGTCCTGCATTATTAATCAGAATATCAATATGATCGACAGAAGCTAAAATTTGCTGAGATACGTCATCAATCGATTGCATGTTATTTAAGTCACATGGAAAAACGGATGCCTTTCCACCTTTAGCTTCAATTTCTGCTTTGACTTCGTCTAATGTGTCTTTGGTACGTGCGACCAATAAAACATGTGCACCTGCATCGGCAAGTTTATGTGCCGCAGTTAAGCCGATACCACTGGATGCACCCGTGATTAAAACAACTTTACCCTTCACTTTATTTTGGAACTGTTTCTCTAGTTTTGAATTCACGCTGTAGTTTCCTTATTTGTATAGAATAAACTTCTATATTATGTTTTTTATAGTCGATTATTGGGCTCAAATACTGGGGAATTGAGCTGTCCTCATGTGGCATATAATAACCAATGTTTAAAAAAAATCCATAAATAAGTTGTTGAATTTATAAATATAATTAGAGTAATTGCTCTATTGTTGTTCGCTTTGTAATTGGGTTAGATTATTACATAGACATTCTGATTGGTGAAGAAGATAAACTCAATTAAAGATAAATAATCAGAAAATCAAAGGCTAAAAAACCTTCTTCCGTTAAGAAAGAAGGTTCAAAATATGTAGCAATAAGAAGTATTAAACGTGTGCCAATGCTTGTGCTAAATCGGCAATCAAATCATCAATATGTTCAATCCCTACTGATAAGCGCACCATATCAATACTGACACCTGCGGATTTCAATTCAGCTTCATTTAATTGACGATGAGTGGTGGTGGCTGGGTGGCAAGCCAAACTTTTAGCATCGCCAATATTGACCAAACGTGTAAACAGTTGCAGGGCATCAATAAAACGTGTACCGCCTTCTAAACCGTCTTGTACCCCAAAAGATAAAATGGCAGAGGGTTTGCCTTTGACATACTTTTGCGCCAAAGCATGCTGTGGATGGTCTTTTAGACCCGCATAATTGACCCATTGTACTTTAGGGTGTTGCTGTAAATATTCAGCCACTTTCTGCGCATTTTCAGTGTGACGTTCCATGCGCAAATTCAACGTTTCTAAACCTTGCAGGATTAAAAATACACTGAGTGGGCTAATCGCTGCACCGGTATTGCGTAATGGCACCACACGGGCGCGTGCGATATAAGCCGCTTCACCTAAGGCCTCAACGTAGTTTACGCCGTGGTAGCTTGGATCGGGGGTATTCAGCACTTTAAAACGCTCAGGATATTTGCCCCACGGGAACTTGCCACTATCGACAATGGCACCGCCAATCGAGTTGCCATGACCGCCAATATATTTGGTCAGTGAATGCACCACAATGTCAGCCCCATGTTCAAAAGGTTTCAGTAGGGCAGGTGTTGCAACGGTATTGTCGACAATTACTGGTACGCCATACTCATGGGCAATTTTTGCAATGGCTTCTAAATCAATAATATTACCCAGTGGATTACCAATCGATTCGACAAAGACCAGTTTGGTTTTATCATCAATTAAGCCACGTAGCGCTTCAGGATCTTGATAGTCAAAGAAACGTACTTCAATGCCTTGCTTAGGTAAAGTATGCGCGAATAAGTTATATGTACCGCCATAAAGGGTGGAAACAGAAGCAATATTGTCACCCGCTTCAGCAATGGTCTGAATCGAATAAGTAATAGCTGCCATGCCTGATGCTAAAGCTAAAGCCCCAATACCGCCTTCAAGTGCCGCCAGACGTTGCTCTAAAACAGCGGTGGTCGGGTTCATAATACGGGTATAGATATTGCCTTGAACCTTTAAATCAAATAAATCGGCCCCATGTTGTGTATTGTCAAAGGCATAAGATGTGGTTTGATAAATAGGCACTGCCACTGCTTTAGTGGTGGCTTCAGGGCTATAGCCTGCATGAATGGCAAGAGTTTCATCTTTATAGGTCATGTGTACATCATCTTCGTGAGTTAAATATTGCTCGAGTTTAGCATTCCTATATATGAATTAAAGTGCTATTTAAATGAAAATGTTATCTTAAATGCTTATATCAATACTGTTTTTTCAATTTAAGCTGAAAAAATAAACAAGGATTAATGTGTTTAAAAAATCGACATGCACTGAGTTGTAACATTCTATTGAAGATGTGTGCTATGCCTTATTTTTTCGCTGCTTTCATCGTATAATGCCCCGAATATTTGTTCGCATAAGGTGATTCAGCTTGTGCGAATGTTGCTTTTTCTATAGAGGAGTCCTACGTGGCCCAATATATTTACACGATGAACCGTGTGTCGAAGATGGTTCCGCCTAAGCGCGAAATCTTAAAAGACATCTCTTTATCATTTTTCCCAGGTGCCAAAATTGGTGTACTTGGTTTAAACGGTGCAGGTAAATCTACCTTGCTTCGTATTATGGCTGGCGTAGATAAAGATTTCTCAGGTGAAGCACGTGCTCAACCGGGTATTAAAATCGGCTATCTTGAGCAAGAACCACCATTAGATCCAAATAAAGACGTTCGTGGTAACGTGGAAGATGGTTTACGTGAACCGCTTGATGCCTTGGCACGTTTGGACGAAGTATTTGCCGAATATGCTGCTGAAGATGCTGACTTTGATGCGCTTGCGAAAGAGCAAGAAAAATTAGAGTCGATCATTCATGCTTGGGATGCACATAACTTAAGCAACCAAATGGATCAAGCTGCTGCGGCATTGAACCTTCCTGCTTGGGATGCAGATGTAAACTTGCTTTCAGGTGGTGAACGTCGCCGTGTTGCATTGTGTCGTTTGCTTTTGTCTAAGCCAGACATGTTGCTTCTGGATGAACCGACGAACCATTTGGATGCAGAATCTGTCACTTGGTTAGAACGTTTCTTGAAAGACTTTGCCGGTACAATCGTGGCAATTACGCATGACCGTTATTTCTTGGATAACGTGGCCGAGTGGATTCTTGAGCTTGACCGTGGCATGGGTATTCCTTACCAAGGTAACTATACCAATTGGTTGGAACAGAAAAATGCCCGTTTAGAGCAAGAAAATAAACAGGAAGAATCTTTTGCTAAAGCATTGAAGAAAGAACTTGAATGGGTTCGTTCTAATGCCAAAGGTCAGCAAAAGAAAAACAAAGCGCGTATGGAACGTTTTGAAGAGCTTAACTCTAAAGAATTCCAACAACGTAATGAAACTTCAGAAATCTATATTCCACCTGGTCCACGTTTGGGCAACAAGGTGGTCGATGTTGAAGGGATCAGTAAATCGTTTGATGGTCGCTTATTGTATGAAAACTTAACTTTTTCTGTTCCACCAACAGCGATTGTGGGTATTGTCGGGCCGAATGGTGCGGGTAAAACCACACTATTCCGTATGATGACCGGCGAACAACAACCAGATACCGGTACTGTCACATTGGGTGAGTCGGTTAAAGTGGCTTATGTGGGTCAGTTGCGTGACACCTTAGATGATAAGAAAACGGTTTGGGAAGAAATTTCTGGCGGTTTAGATATCTTACGTATTGGTGATTACGAAATCGCATCGCGTGCCTATATCGGTCGTTTTAACTTTAAAGGTCAAGATCAGCAAAAGCGTGTGGGTGAATTGTCAGGTGGTGAGCGTAATCGTTTGCAACTTGCGAAAATCCTGCAAATGGGCGCAAACGTGATCTTACTGGATGAGCCATCGAACGACTTGGATATCGAAACTTTACGTGCACTTGAGGATGCCATTCTGGTCTTCCCTGGTACGGTAATGGTGGTATCGCATGACCGTTGGTTCCTAGACCGTATTGCAACGCATATCTTATCGTTTGAAAATGATCAACCTGAATTCTACGCGGGTAACTATGCTGAATATGAAGCATACCGTCAGTCACGTTTAGGTGATTCTGCTGTACAAAAGCGTGCTAAATACAAAAAAATCGGCGTTTAATTGCTTATTTTTGTGTGATTAAAAAACCAGCCTACGGGCTGGTTTTTTTTGTAGGGGATTTATGGTTTGTTTTTACATATTAAGCAGCAGGCGTTTTAACCCCTAAGCTGATAATGGTGTAATACTGGTTTTGAGGTGTAGTTTTATTTTCCATTTTTTCACTGACTTCCAGCAAATAGCTCCCTGCATGTGGGAAAGTAAGTGTCGCTGTTCCATTGGGATTGACAGTCACCGTTTGAGCCTGTTTGTCGGTCGTTCCTTGAGCACGAATCAGTACTTCTGCATGGGCAAGTGTTTTACCTGCTTTGCTTAGTTGAAGCTGAACAGGTTGCCCAGCCACAATTTCATTCGGGTGAGTTTGAAAGGTCACTTGAATGGGCGCTGGCGTTGCTGCAATTGGTGACGTGGTTGCTTTACTGACATAACTTTGAATGCTCCACTCGCGAATAGTGTCGACTTTCTTTGGTGCTTTCCCTTTAAAGTCACTTGGAATCACATAGTCACGTTCACTCAGTGCTGGGACTTTATCCGCGGCGACATCTGCAAAAATTTTCCATTGTTTATTGTGTTGCACATATTGAATTGGATAAGACGTTTTGCCATAAACCGTGTAAGTACCTTGTTGTGGTAATTTGAGATCGAATGTGGTCACCGACTCCAACTGACTTTGCGTCTGAATACTGAGTTGCGTCTGGTTGGGTTGAATGACGCTAAACTGAACATCTTTCAAGGCATATTCTGCATTTAAGGCTTCTTCTGCGTAGCCACTGAGCATCGAAATTTGTGTATTTGCAGTCAGGTAACTTAAAGGTGCAATATAAGGTTCATGTGCTTGGCTATACGAGCAGGCGAGTAAAGCCAAAACTAAATATTTTTTCATCAGTAGCTTCCTGAATATTTCTTGTGCGGTTTCATGGGATAATTGAATTAAATGCAAGCAAGTATATCGAGAAATAATCTTAATTGATAATAATAATGATTATCAATATTGATTTAAGAGTTAATGAGTTGAAATTTTTAAAAAATCAATCAAACAATAAGAGGGGGCGCAATGAATAGCCATCATGGACATGATCATAGTCATGCAGTTGTGACTGAAGACAATGCAAAAAAACTCACTTTTGCATTGATATTAACCACCTCATTTTTAGTGATTGAAGTGATTGCTGGCTTTATTACTCAAAGTTTGGCATTGCTGTCTGATGCTGCACATATGTTTACGGATGCAGCAGCTTTGGCGATTGCTTTGGTGGCGATTAAAATTGGCAAACTTCCCGCGGATGATAAACGAACCTTTGGTTATCAGCGTTTCGAGATTCTTGCAGCGCTATTTAATGCCTCTATGCTGTTTGTTGTGGCGATGTATATTTTATATGAAGCTTATCAGCGCTTTTCACATCCGCCTGAAATCCAAAGCTTAGGCATGATGATTGTGGCCGCGATTGGCTTGGTGATTAACCTGATTTCAATGCGTATTTTATTTTCCAGTTCCAAAGATAGCTTGAATGTTAAAGGAGCCTATCTAGAGGTTCTAAGTGATGCATTGGGTTCGGTTGGGGTAATTATGGGTGCCGTGCTGATTTATTTTACCCACTGGATGTGGGTGGATACTTTAATTGCGGTACTGATTGGTTTTTGGGTGTTGCCAAGAACGTGGATTTTGCTCAAACAAAGTATCAATATTTTGCTTGAAGGTGTGCCTGAAGAAATTGATATTGAAAAATTGCGCAATGATCTTTTGAACTTAAAGGATGTGGAAAGTATTCATCAACTCAAAGTCTGGGCAATTACCTCAAAGAATGTGCATTTGACCGTACATTTGTATGCACCACAGGCCGATCATAATGCTTTATATCGTGAAGCATTGGAAATATTAAGCCATGAGCATGGCATCACTGAAATGACACTCCAGATTGAAAATGATGAATGCCTTGCACAGTCACATTGTCAGCCCAATTTGGATCACAAGGAACATTTACATGATCATGACGGGCATTCACATCAGCACCTAGGTTGAACATGGGGCTGATGTGAAAATAGCTTTAGGTTAAATTTCCCATTCGTGATCACATTCACGACATTTCCATTTTTTTTGTGACTGCATAAAACCTTGCATGGAAATTTTAAAATCGGGCAAATCACGATAAAACAGGAAGCCCAAAATTAAGCACAATACAAATATAACCACTGTTGCAACTTGCAAGGTGGTTCCTGCACCATCAGCAAAAATCCACATGGCAATACTAATTAACACCAATAGCAATAAAATGAAAATAGCAGAGATTAAAAAGACTAAGCTTTTAGGAACGACAGGTCGAGTCGTTGGCCCGCCAGCTTGTGCAACAGGTATGATTTTAGGGCTTTGGCATTTTGGGCAACGGTATTGCATTACAACTCCACAATTTTAATCTATGCTTTATTTTAATCGTAATGTCGCAGAAAGCAAAAAGATACTTGGCATCAGTACAGTATGAACGGAACGGATATCGCAGCGTGCTTCATTTGAGCAGTCCTGTTGATCTATATTGCATGATTAAAATATGTACTAGAATGGTGCTTTAAATTGAAAAATTAGATGATTGCGATGTGATGGATTGCTTTTATTTTATTTTGCTAGGAACTTATATCGGTGGCATTTTTGGCTTATTGATCACGATCACGCTGTATATTTGTAGCTTGGCGGTGTCTCGTAAGTAATTGGGCGGCAGAATAAAATGAGGTCAGTGAATCCATTTTTCTGCGACTAGATCAATTTATAGAGTGTACAGAGAATAAAAAAGCCACTGAATAGGTCAGTGGCTTTTTTGAATTTGGCGTCCCTACGGGGATTCGAACCCCGGTTACCGCCGTGAAAGGGCGATGTCCTAGGCCTCTAGACGATAGGGACTTATCGAGGCAACACAGGTAAAACATGAGATGGTGGAGTCAAGGAGGATCGAACTCCTGACCTCTACAATGCCATTGTAGCGCTCTACCAACTGAGCTATAACCCCCAGTCTGTGTGAGCGCAATATTAGGGGCATTGCGCTCATACGTCAACTATAAAATCAATTATACCGCATCAACTGCATCATTTTTCAGCAATTTTAAGCTTTCATTGAGTTTTTCCCACACTTTCGTTTCTTTTTTGCTCGGACCACCGACAATTTCCAGTGCATGGCGTAAACGAGCAAAGGTTAAATCTGGGCCAAGGGTGACCATCGACTGCATCACAGGGGTTGAACTGGTCGAACCCGCAATGGCAATAAAGAACGTTGGCATGAAATCGCGTAGCTTAATTTCCATTTGGCTGGCTAAATCCATCAGGGTTTGGCTAACGGTGTCATTATTCCAAGTAAATAAGCTTTCTAAGCGCCAAATTGCGAATTGTAAGCTTTGACGAACTTGTTCTTCAGACAGTTTCTTGCTTTCAAACTGCTCTTTAGACACTTGTGGGAATTGATTGAAGTAGAATCCAGCCCAATTGACTGCTTCAGACAATAAGTTGATACGCGGTTGAATGGCCGCAGCGATGTCTTCCAACATTTTACGGTCTGCTTTCCACGCTAAAAGTGTATTTAACAATTCAGCAGGAGAAAGCGCTTTAATCCATTGACCATTCAACCAATTGAGTTTTTCCACATCAAAAATTGGTCCACCCAGTGAGACACGTTGGATGTCGAAGTTTTCAATCATCTCTGCCAAAGTGAATTTTTCACGTTCGTCTGGCATTGACCAACCCATACGTGCCAAATAGTTCAACAACGCTTCTGGAAGTACGCCAATGTCTTTGTAGTAGTTGATTGAGGTTGGGTTTTTACGTTTAGACAATTTAGATTTGTCTGGGTTACGTAGTAATGGCATGTGACCAAGTACTGGCATTTCCCAGCCAAAGTATTGATAAAGCAATTGATGCTTCGGTGCAGATGGTAACCATTCTTCACCACGGAAAACGTGAGTAATTTGCATTAAATGGTCATCGACCACATTGGCAAGGTGATAAGTAGGTAAACCATCCGTTTTAAGCAGCACTTGCATGTCCACTTGAGCCCAAGGAATTTGCACTTCACCACGCAACAAGTCATTGACGGTACAAATGCCTTCTTCAGGCACTTTCATACGAATTACGTGTGGCTCACCTGCAGCAAGGCGACTTTGAACGTCTTCAGTAGATAACTTTAAACCACGACCGTCGTATTTTGGTGTTTCGCCACGTGCTTGTTGCTCGATACGCATTTGATCCAGTTCGTCGCTGGTTGCGAAGCAGTAAAAGGCATGACCTTTTTCAACCAATTCCAGCGCGTATTGCTTATAAATCCCCATACGTTCAGACTGGCGATACGGCGCATGTGGCCCGCCAATGTCTGGGCCTTCAGACCAGTTGAGACCTAACCAACGCAATGAATCTAAAATCATTTTTTCAGATTCAGGGGTTGAGCGAAGTTGGTCAGTATCTTCAATACGAAGAATAAATTCGCCACCATGTTGCTTGGCAAAACATAAGTTGAATAAAGCAATATATGCAGTGCCTACGTGTGGGAAGCCTGTAGGAGAAGGGGCAATACGAGTACGAACAGTCATAATCAATATTTTCAGAATGTGAATGGAAACTATTATAACGAAAAAGCCTAATCACTTAATGTTAAATTCAACATTGAAATGATTAGGCTTGATTGCAACGTCTTAAAGGGGGAAGACGTTTATGATGCTATTAAGAGCTACTTTGAGGAAAGAAGGCTTGTACGAAACGGGTAAATTTTTGATTTTGAGACGCAAAAAAGCTTTGTGTCGGTGCAACTTTAATTTCAGTGAGAATTTTTAAATCGTTATCACCACGTAAAGTATTGCTCCCTTGCTTTTGTTGCAGGAGTGCTTTTTCAATCAATGACGAGCGTTCAGGCGCAAGCGTGATCTTTGCATTCGTGGTTTTAATGGCAGCCGTATGTCCGACTTGGGCCATTAGACCTAAGCTTAGACTCAAACTACATATCTTGATCAACTGTGTATATTTCATTTCAACTTTCCCCTTTAGTACTGCCGTTTGCTACTGGAATTTACTAATTGTTGTTTTATTCTAGCACTATCATTTAAACACATAAAAAAATATAACAGTAGAACTGCCTCACACTCTTTTACAAAATGATGAAAACCAATTGAATATATGCCTTTGTATCAAAAAACTATGGATAGAACATGAAGATTTGTGCAGGTCATGCAGATTGATTGGCATTTGTTATATTTTTAGTCATAAAAGTGTATACATCAGCATTTAAATCGATATCTATAAAACTGATTTTGAATGAATTAAATGATATAACCATATGATTGATAAAATTATTTCAGATTTATATAGTGCTTAAAACCTTCAATAAGCGATTTATAAACATGAAAAAAATAATAGTGTCGACTCTTGTTGCTTTATTGGGCGGAATGACTTCACATAGTTTTGCTGGAAAAGATTTTCTGAATGTTTCCTATGACCCGACCCGTGAATTTTACCAAGAATATAATCAGGCTTTTGGCACATTTTGGAAACAACGGACAGGGCAAGACGTAGACTTTAAACAATCGCATGGCGGTTCGGGTAAGCAAGCACGTTCGGTAATCGATGGTTTACAAGCCGATGTAGTGACCCTCGCTTTAGCCAATGATATTGAAGAAATTGTCAATGCAGGGTTGATCCATAAAAACTGGCAGAAACAGTTTCCCAATAATTCTGCGCCATATACCTCAACGGTGGTATTTTTAGTGCGTAAGGGTAATCCTAAAAATATTAAAGATTGGAATGATTTAACCAAATCAGGTGTAGAAATTATCACGCCAAATCCAAAAACGGGGGGAGCACCACGCTGGATCTACCTTTCTGCTTGGGGTTATGCTTTAAAACAGCCGGGTGGCAATGATGCCAAAGCAAAAGCATTGGTGACAAAACTCTACGGCAATGTGAAAGTGCTGGATTCAGGTGCACGCGGTTCTTTAACCACGTTTGCTGAACGTGGTATAGGCGATGTGCTGTTGTCTTGGGAAAATGAAGCCTTACTGGCGACCCAAGGTTTGGGTAAAGATAAATTCCAGATTGTTTATCCTTCAATTTCAATTTTGGCAGAGCCTTCGGTGGCCATAGTTGATAAAACGGTCGATAAAAATGGTAACCGTAATTTAGCCAAAGGTTATCTGAATTATTTATATTCACCTAAAGGACAGGATTTGGCAGCACAGCATTTTTTCCGTCCACGTAATCCACAAATTGCGGCAAAATATGCAGCACAATTTCCAAAAATCAAACTGTTCACCATCGGTGATGTATTTGGTGGATGGACAAAAGCGCAGAAAACCCATTTTGTGAATGGTGCGATTTTTGATCAGATTTACAGCAGTAGACAATAGGTAAATAACCTGATTTTATTAGGGTTAAGGAAATGGATAGCGATAGTTATCCATTTTTATTATATGTAGTGCATAAAACGGTATAAATATTGAATAAGTAAACTGTCTTTTAATTTTCTAAACTAAAACAATAAATTAAAATAAAATATCTAATTTGATAGATTTTTCAGTAAGTTGAATGGATTGCGATTTATGATTTTATTTCATATATTTAGCATCAATCAAGATGAGTTGTCTGTATCGTAATGAAAATTCAATTTAAAGTTTTATTCAGTGCAGCATTGTTGGCAACCGGCATTGCTTTTACTGCCACATCTGCTCAAGCAGCAGATCGTGATTTTTTAAATGTATCTTATGATGCAACGCGCGAATTTTATGATGAATTTAATCAATCCTTTGGCGCATATTGGAAACAGCGTACCGGTTATACAGTGAATTTCAAACAGTCACACGGCGGCTCGGGTAAGCAAGCCCGTTCAGTAGTTGATGGTTTGAAAGGCGATGTCGTGACTTTGGCTTTAGCCAATGATATTGAAGAAATTGTAAAATCGGGTCAAATTCAGCCGGGTTGGCAAAAAGAGTTTCCGTATAACTCTGCGCCTTATACCTCAACCATCGTTTTTATGGTGCGTAAAGGCAATCCGAAAAAGATTAAAGACTGGTCTGATTTAACCAAACCGGGCGTACAAATTATCACGCCAAATCCAAAAACAGGCGGATTGCCACGTTGGGTGTATTTGTCGGCTTGGGGCTATGCGTTAAAACAACCTGCTGGTACGGATGCAACAGCCAAAGATTTTGTCGGCAAAATGTACCGTAACGTAAAAGTCATGGACTCGGCGGCACGTGCTTCAATGACCACATTTGCTGAGCGTGGTATTGGTGATGTGTTGTTGACTTGGGAAAATGAAGCCTTAGTAACGCAAAAAACTTTGGGGAAAAATAAGTTTGATATTGTCTACCCATCTATTTCAATTTTAACGGAACCTTCAGTTGCCATTGTGGACAAGACCGTAGAGAAAAATGGCAATAAATGGTTGGCCAAAGGTTATATCAATTATTTGTATTCACCCTTAGGTCAAGAGATGGCAGCCAAGCATTTCTATCGTCCGCGTAATGCTGAAGTGTTGGCAAAATACAAAGCACAATTTCCGCCATTAAAAACATTCACGATTGATGAAGTATTTGGGGGTTGGGCACAAGCGCAAAAAACTCACTTTGTGAATGGTGCAACTTTTGATCAGATTTATAATACGCGTAAGTAACTGATTGACGTGTGATTTTAGAAGCCTCCTTGTTGGGGGCTTTTTTTATGGCGTATTGCAAAAAGTTAAAACGGTTTTCTCTATAGAAAATAATATTTATCTACAAAAAGACGTTTGGAGCTTTATCAAAACAAGGTAATAATGTGCAGTTACACTTTTCATAGTATTGATTGAACCCTTATGTCGCATATTTCTGTATTACTTCACGAAACTGTTGATGCCTTATTGGCAGATCGAAATACAGGAATTTATGTCGATGGTACGTTTGGCCGAGGGGGGCATACGCGTTTATTGCTGTCTAAATTAGATGAAAATGCTCGTGTCTATGGTTTTGATAAAGATCCACAAGCTTTGGAAACTGCGGCAATTTTGGAGCAAGAAGATCCGCGTTTTAAAATTATTCATGCCAGTTTTGCCGATTTAAAACAAGAACTTGAAGCGCGTGGGATTGGTTTGGTGGATGGCGTGATGGCGGATTTAGGTGTGTCTTCGCCACAGCTGGATCAGGCAGAACGTGGTTTTAGTTTTATGAAAGATGGTCCACTGGATATGCGGATGGACAATTCAAAAGGTCCGACTGCGGCTGAATGGTTGGTCAATATTGAAGAAGAAGCTTTGGCCAATATTATTTTTCAATATGGTGAAGAGCGTTATAGCCGTCGTATTGCCAAAGCCATTAAAGCTGCGGGCTATATTGACACCACTGCACAATTAGCAGAAATTGTGAAAGTCGCGCATCCGAAATGGGAAAAAAATAAACATGCGGCAACACGAACTTTTCAGGGTATTCGTATTGCCATTAATAAAGAATTAGAAGATATTGAAGCGTTCTTACCGCAAGCGGTTGATGTGCTTAAAACAGAAGGACGTTTAGCGGTCATTAGTTTCCACTCGCTAGAAGATCGTTTAATTAAACAATTTATTCAAAAAGAATCAACTTTAGCAGAAGATACCAGTTGGGGTATGCCACAAGAACGGGAAGATACCCGTCGGTTAAAGAAAATTTCCCGAGTACGTGCCAGTGAAGCCGAGATCAAAGCCAATTTTCGTTCACGTAGTGCATGGCTTAGAGTTGCAGAACGCTTAGCTTTAAAAGGCGAATAATGAAAACTGAAGTTGTTGAAAAAAAAGCAGAAAAATTGGCGATGAAAAAAATCATCAGTTATATCATTTTATTGGTCTTGGTTTTTGTTAGCGCAATTATGGTGGTATTTCAAGTCTTTGAATATCGT
Source organism: Acinetobacter bohemicus ANC 3994 (assembly GCF_000367925.1). Classification (GTDB taxonomy): domain Bacteria; phylum Pseudomonadota; class Gammaproteobacteria; order Pseudomonadales; family Moraxellaceae; genus Acinetobacter; species Acinetobacter bohemicus. Next base: position 179,189 of record NZ_KB849175.1, on the reverse strand, counting down.
CATGATTATCGTGAACTGAGTGCTTTTAACCGAGAAAAAGATGATCTGAATGCCGAGTGGGGGCGTTTGTTGATTGAGCAACAAACCTTTGGTGCGACTGCACAAATTGGGACACGCGCAGTGACCCAATTACGCATGTACTCGCCACCCGTGGCACAGACCGTTGTAATTTCTTTACCAATGACTTCAGAAGATAAAAAATAAGGCTAGCGGTAATATGGTGGACAAGAGAAATAAGCAAGTACGTAAAAAGCAGCAGTCTATTACGGAAAAAACCACACTCAGTGTCGATATGTGGCGTTTTTATCTGATGTGGAGTGTGGTTTTACTCTGCTTTTTAGCTTTAGTGGGACGTGCATTTTATGTGCAGATCATTAATAAAGACTTTTTGCAAAATAAAGCCAATGCCAATATTTTAAGAACTGAAAGAGTCAAGGCCATGCGTGGCGTGATTTATGATCGCCACGGTGTACCCTTAGCCATTAGTACGCCTGTCATGAAAGTGGTGATTGATCCGCGTGACTATTTTGAAACTAAAAAACAATTTGAGCAAATTACTGCGGAACTGGCGAAAGATCCAAATAATCGTAAGCTGAAACGCCAATTACCCGATAAAAATTTAAACTTAGATGAACTTGCCGATGCGGTCGGAATTGATCGTGCCGAGTTGAAAAAGAAAATGAACGAGCGCCCTCGTTCACGTTATTTGGTCTTACAAAAAGAAATTCCACCTCAGCAAGCGGAATTGATTGCAAAACGTGACTTCCAAGGTGTTTATACCGAGAAAAACTATAAGCGTTATTATCCGCAGCCACAGCCGAATGCACAAATTATTGGCTTAACCAATAGTGAAGGGATCGGAATTGAGGGTCTTGAAATGCAGCTGAATACTGCTTTATCAGGTCATGATGGTGCACAGCAAGTGGTTCGTGATAAAAAAGGCAATCGTTTCAAAGACCCTGAAGTGATTAAAGAAGTGGAAGCCGGGGAAAATATCACCTTAAGTATTGATTCACGTCTGCAATATATTATGTACCGTGAATTGACGGCTGCGGGTGTTGCCAATAACGCACGTTCAGCGACTGCGATTGCGGTGGATATTAAAACTGGTGAAATTCTCGCCATGACCAGTTGGCCGTCTTATAACCCGAACGATAAAAAAAGTTTAGGCAATAAAGATGCCATGCGTAACCGTGGTGCTGTTGACTCATTTGAACCCGGTTCAACCATGAAGCCGCTAACAGTTTCAATGGCCTTAGAAAGTGGTAAATACACGCCAAACTCAGTGGTGAATACTTCACCGGGCAGTATGCGAATTGGTAATCATACTATTCGTGATACCCATAATTATGGCGCGTTGACTTTAGGTGGCATCATTCAAAAATCATCTAACGTTGGTGTTGCGAAACTGGCCTTGTCTTTGCCTTATGCCACCCTGCCGACATTCTATAAACGGGTCGGCTTTGGACAGCGTTCAGCCGTGAAATTTCCCGGTGAAAGTGGCGGCTTAATTTTGCCACCGAGCAAATGGAATGTCTCTGAAGTGGGAACCATGGCGTATGGTTATGGTCTAAATGCGACGGTATTACAAATTGCCGATGCTTATGCCATGCTGGCTAATAAAGGAGTCAAGGTTCCTTTAAGTTTATACAAATTAGAACAACCACCGAAAGGTGAGCAAATTATTGATGCAAAAATTGCTGATCAAGTGCTTTTGATGATGGAAACCGCGACTTTGCCGGGCGGTACAGCAACCCGTGCCACGATTCCGGGCTACCGTGTTGCAGGTAAAACAGGGACCGCACATAAGCTGCGTGCTGACCGCAAAGGCTATTCAACCAGTGAATATCGTGCTTTATTTGCCGGTGTTGCTCCCGTCAGTGACCCACGTTTAGCCATGATTGTTGTAGTGGAAAATCCGGCAGGCAGTTACTACGGTGGTACGGTCTCTGCACCTGTATTTTCACGCGTGATGCAAGAGTCATTACGTCTGATGAATGTGCCTTTAGATAAACCTTTAGATACTCCCCAAATCCAGTAATAGGTGATGAATGTCCATTACATTTCAAGATCTCTACACTGCTGAGAAAATCACTGAGTGGATGAGCAAGCCATTCGGTGGTTTGAGTTTAGATAGTCGTAAAGTTGAAGCAGGACAAATTTTTATTGCCCTGAATAGTTTTTCGCAACCTGAAAAAACCTTGCAGTTTGCCGCCTCTGCTTTGGCAAAGGGCGCTTTAGCGGTGGTCAGTGAGGTTGATTTAGGTCTCGATCACAGTGTGGTTGTGCCCAATGTTCGTCATTTGATGGGGCAGTGGCAAAAACAATATTTACAGGCAACTGCACCGGTACAGGCAGCACGGATACTGGCAGTCACAGGCACCAATGGAAAAACCACGATCTCTCGTTTGGTGGCTGAACTGTTGATGCTACAAGGCCGAAAATGTGCCGTGATGGGTACGACGGGGAACGGTATTTTACCGAATCTAGAAGCATCTTCACACACCACATTGGATGCCTTGAATCTACAAAGTGCTTTGCATGCATATGCACAACAAGGTGCTGAATTTGCTGCAATTGAAGCCAGTTCACATGGTTTGGAGCAAGGTCGTTTAAATGGCTGTGATATTGAAATTGCAGCCTACAGCAATTTAAGTCGTGATCATCTGGATTATCACGGTACGCTTGAAGCCTATGCTGATGCAAAATCAGGCTTATTTAAATTTCCCGCTTTAAAAGTGGCGATCATTAACCTGGATGATGCCTATGCAGAGATCATGCTGGATGCGGCAAAAGCCAATCCTGCACAGCCGAAAATTTTGACCTATTCAACCACACAAGCGGCGGATTATCAGGTTAAAGATATTCAATACAGTTTGAATGGTGCAAATTTTAAATTGATCACCGCACAGGGCGAATTTGCCGTGCAAAGTCCTTTGTTGGGTCATTTTAATGTGGAAAATTTGCTGGCAAGCTTGATCAGCGCTGAACAGGCAGGCTTTGATTTGGCGGCATTAATTGCCGTGGTTGCACAGTTAAAAGGTGCACCGGGTCGCATGCAGGTGATTCGTGATGCTGAGCGTTTATTTGTGGTCGATTATGCGCATACTCCCGATGCTTTAACGCAAGTGTTGAAGACCTTAAAACGTCATGTTAGGCAAAATTTATGGGCTGTCTTTGGCTGTGGTGGTGACCGTGATCGCGGTAAACGTCCACTGATGACTCAGGCAGCCTTGGATGGGGCAGATGTTGCTTTACTCACATCAGATAATCCACGCACTGAAAATCCAGCACAAATTTTTGCCGATATGAAAAATGGCATCGCTTTTTCAAGGCATCTTGTGCATGAAATCCATGACCGCCGTGAAGCGATTAAATTTGCCGTTCAAAATGCTCAAGCTGGCGATATTGTGGTCATTGCAGGCAAAGGCCATGAAAATTATCAGGAAGTGGATGGCGTGCGCCATTGGTTTGATGATGTCGTGGAAGTGCAGTCAGCCATTGACGCACAGCATCACAGTACAGATTCAGCATATCCGGCTCAATAGGAAGAATTATGCATACCTCGACGACAAGTACCGTGCCTTTAGAGCCTTGGACCGCAGATTTATTGGCTCAAGCGACACATGGTTATTGGTTTAATGATCAAGCCCCTGTGGGGGAGATTAAGCGGATTTTGACGGATTCACGTCATGCAGAAGCTGGCGATGCTTTTCTAGCCCTGCAAGGTGAGCGTTTCGATGCGCATGATTTCGTGGCGCAAGTTGCCGAAAATGGTTGTCAAATCGCCATTGTCAGTCATCCTGTGGAGGCTGATCTTTGTCAGTTGGTGGTTGCCGATACGCGTTTGGCATTGGGTCATTTGGGTGCTTATCGCCGTGCGCAAAATACACAATTGAAAGTAATTGCATTAACCGGAAGTAGTGGTAAAACCACCACCAAAGAAATGCTGGGCAGTATTTTATCCCGTCTTGCACCAACCTTGATTACGCGCGGCAACTTAAATAATGATTTAGGCGTGCCGATGATGTTGCTAGAGCTGCGTACTGAACATCAATATGCCGTCATGGAATTGGGTGCCAGTCATCAGGGTGAAATTGATTACACCTCGAATTTGGTTCAACCGCATGTAGCAGGCATTATTAATATTGGTACAGCGCATTTGGGTGAATTTGGCGGACGCGATGGCATCTGCCGCGCTAAATCTGAAATTTATGCACATATTGCACCGTCAGGGACATCCATTCTTCCTGCGGCGGATGATTTTGCTGACTGTATTCGCCAGTCCGTTAAAACTGAACAATGTTTAAGTTTTGGTGAAGGCGGTGATATTTTTGCGACAGAGATTGCATTGTATCCGCAGTCATCGACTTTTAGCTTAAATACACCGCAGGGTGTGCGTACGGTGAATTTACCTTTTGCGGGTGAGCATAATGTACAAAATGCCACTGCTGCGGCCGCATTTGCTTTGGCGATTGGCATTACTTTGGATGATATTGTGCAAGGTCTGGAGCAAGCCCAAGGTGCAAAAGGCCGTTTGAATTTTATTCAGCAGGATAAATACCTATTCATTGATGATACTTACAATGCTAACCCAACGTCTATGCGTGCGGCAGCTGAAGTGCTTGCTCAGCAAGGTGGGGTAAAAGTGTTGGTGATGGGTGATATTGGTGAATTAGGTGCATCTGCGGCACAACAGCATTATATGCTTGGACGTGATCTGGTTGCGCAAGGCATTCATTTTGTGGTGGCCGTGGGGGAGTTTGCACCCGCAGCACAAGAAGGTGCGCGTAGTACTCAATATGGTAAAAAAATGCAGGCCTTTTTGACACAGCAACAGGCATTGCCTTTTTTAATTGATTTAATTGCAACACATCAACCGCAATCCATGAGTTTCCTGTTTAAAGGTTCTCGTTATACCCACATGGAAACATTGATGGCTGATTTGATGGAGAAACTTTAATGCTGTTATGGCTATTTGAACAACTGGCGGGCTATAACAGCTCATTTCAGGTGGTTCGCTATTTAACATTACGTGCTTTGCTCAGTGTCTTAACTGCGCTGACGATTGGGCTGGTTTTGGGTCCCGTGATGATCCGTAGGCTTCAGGCACTCAAATACGGTCAAGCAGTCAGTACATTTGCGCCTGAAAATCATGCTAAAAAAATGGGCACACCGACCATGGGCGGAATTCTCATTCTGCTCTCGATTGGTATTTCAACGTTGCTTTGGGCAGATTTATCCAATCCTTATGTGTGGATTGTACTGGCTGTGATGGTAATTTTTGGTGCTGTGGGCTGGGCAGATGACTGGATTAAAGTTCGCTATAAAGACAATGCTGGCTTGCCTGCCAAGAAAAAATTCTTTTGGACCTCGGTGGCATCCTTAGGTGCAGGTATTGCGCTGTATGTGATTGCGACAGAGCAAAGCAATCCAGTACATACCGCAAATATGTTGGATTTGTTGATTCCCTTCTTTAAAAATATCAGTATTCCATTGTCGGTAATTCCTTTGGGTATAGGTTTTATTCTGTTTACCTATTTGGTGATTAATGGCGCATCGAATGCTGTGAATCTTACCGATGGCCTCGATGGTTTGGCGATTATGCCCATCGTTTTGGTTGCAGCAGGTTTAGGTGTGTTTGCTTATCTTGCCGGTGATGTTCGTTTTGCCAATTATTTACATCTACCTTATGTGAAATATTCATCTGAACTGGTGGTGATTTGTGCCGCGATGATTGGTGCTGGCTTAGCATTTCTTTGGTATAACGCACATCCAGCGCAAGTGTTTATGGGCGATGTCGGCGCACTTTCATTGGGTGCAATGCTGGGGACGATTGCGGTGATGGTGCGTCAGGAAATCGTTTTTGCGATTATGGGCGGCGTATTTGTGGTGGAAGCCATTTCGGTATTTTTACAAATTGGCTCATTGCGGATGCGCAATAAACGTGTCTTCTTGATGGCACCTTTGCATCATCATTATGAGAAAAAAGGCTGGCGTGAAACCCAAGTGGTGATTCGTTTCTGGATTATTACAATTATGCTGGTTGTTTTGGGGTTAATGACCTTAAAATTACGTTAAGCAAATCCTTGAAAAAAGAGCCGGCATTTGCTCCCACATTTGCCGGCTCTTTTTTATTGCACATTTACGCTGTTGGAGAAAATAATGAATCTGCTCATGTGTCCGGTATGTCGTGAGGCATTGCACTTAACTGAGAAAACATGGAGCTGTGTCAATAAGCATAGTTACGATGTAGCAAAGCAGGGATATGTGAATTTACATGTCGTGCAACATAAGCACAGTAAAAATCCGGGTGATACAGCTGAATCTGTGCAAGCGCGTCGTGCATTTTTAAGTGCAGGTTTTTATGCACCACTACAACACGCGGTGGTGACAAAAATTGCTGAATTAAAAATGAATAACCTACTGGATATTGGTTGCGGTGAAGGTTATTACACCAATGCGATGCAAGCTGAAGTGCAGCAATGTATCGGGGTCGATATTGCAAAAAATGCCGTACAGGTAGCAGCAAAGCTGAATAAAAAGGTGACATGGGTGGTGGGTACAGGTGCGACTTTACCTGTATTGGATGCCTCAATTGACTTATGTACCAGCCTCTTTAGTCCAATTCCAAAGCAAGAAATATTGCGCGTACTCAAACCGAATGCTTACTTAATGGTGGTGGCACCGGCAACTGAGCATTTGTATGCCATGCGTGAAGCACTGTTTGAAGAAGTGAATCCGCATGAGTCGCATAAGTTTGTGGAGCAGTTGGAAGATGCTTTTGAATTGGTTGAAGCGTATGTTGTTGAATCGGCATTTACTGTGCAACAAGCCGACTTGAAAAACCTGATTGCGATGACACCCTACGCCTATAAAGCCAAACCAGAACGCCGTCAGGCTTTGGAGCAGAGTGAGCAATTTAAGTTAACAGGGCAGTTCCAAATTTACCTCTTTAAAAAGAAGTGATCTCAATAAAAAGCCCTCATCAAATGAGGGCTTTTTATTGTCTTACTGAACTTGATCAATCAGGTGTTCAAGCGCATCGGGTTTAGGCGGTGCTTTTTGCATCGTTGGAGGTGCTGCATGATTAGGGACAAGTGCTTCCTCATCAGGCAGATCATCAAAGTCACGTTCAGGCGCTCGTTTAGGTGTAACCACTGCTGGGCGGTACAATGGCAGTGCTAAAGGCGGTGAAGAGCGATCACCTTCGGTCTGCTCAGCGACAGTAACGGGCTGATTGCGATTGCTCGGTGCTTTGGCATTTTTATCGAAATGAACCCATGCTGCTGGTGTGCCTTTTAACGCATTCCCCATAAAGTTGGTCCAGATCGGTAAAGCCGCAACACCACCATATTCACGACGACCCAATGTGGTCGGCTGGTCAAATCCAACCCATGCTACAGTCACCAGCTTGCCATTAAAGCCAGCAAACCAAGCATCTTTAGCATCATTGGTGGTGCCTGTTTTACCGCCAATATCATCACGACCAATTTTAAGTGCAGCCCGACCTGTACCATGCTGAATTACATCACGCAGAATATTGGCCATATCATAAGCAGAGCTTGATTTTAAAATGCGTTGAGCTTGGCGGTACTGACTTTTTGACTCATCTAATTGGAGTTGAGTAAGCTCTTTTTCCACTGCCAAGGTTGGATTGGTCATTTCAATCACTTCATCATCTGGAGTGACAGCTTCTGCCGACTCAAGTTGTTCTGCATCTGTTTGATTGATACATGAAATACAGGCATATTCAGGATTACTTTGGTAAATCACTTTGCCATAAGCGTCTTCAATGCGATCAATAAAATGCGGTTGAATGCGATAACCGCCATTGGCAAAGGTTGCATAACCCGTTGCCATTTGAATAGGCAGAACTTGTGGTGTTCCAAGTGCAATGGTGTAATTACGAGGAATCTGATTTTCGTGCAAACCAAAATCCATAAATAATTGTCGAGTACGTTCAATCCCGACCGTTTGCAACAGACGGACAGAAACTGTATTTCGAGAAAGATATAAGGCACGGCGCAAGGGAATCATGCCTAAATAACGACCATCGGAGTTTTTAGGCGACCATTTGCCAATGGTAATTGGACTGTCATTGACCATGCTATACGGAGTCATGCCACGCTCAAGCGCCAAAGCATAGACAAACGGTTTGATGGTTGAACCAGGTTGGCGCCATCCTTGTAATGCACGATTGAATTTAGATTGATAAAAATTATAGCCACCGACAATGGCTTCGATTGCACCATTATTTGGATTGATGGCAATCAGTTGCCCCTGAGCTTTAGGGACTTGAACCAGTGCCCATGAGGTTTTGTTGTCATTCGGGCGTAAGCGAATAATATCTTTTATTTTTACAATTTGAGCGGCTTTACTTGGCGCAGGACCAACACTATTGGCATTGCGGTATGGGGCAGCCCATGACATACCTGACCATGGCACGGTCACGGTAGAGCCATCTTGCATCAAGGCTTCAAAAGAATTGCTATTGACTTGAATAACCTTGGCAGGGTAGGTATTTGCATAAGCATTAAACTCGGTCAGTGGTTTGTCATGCGCTTCGGCACCTCGCCAACCATGACGACGATCATAAGCTTCCAAGCCTTCTTGTACGGCTTGCTCTGCATAGGCTTGACGTTGACTATTGATCGTGGTGTAAACTTTATAGCCAGAATCGATGGCATGTTCACCAAATTTTTCAACCAGTTCAGAGCGCACCATTTCCCCGACATAAGGGAATTTATTATTGATCCCGCGGTCAGGCATATCTAAATTAATCGGTTCAGCAATCGCTTTTTGATATTGTGATTGATTGATTGAACCTAATTGCAACATTCGTCCTAAAATCCAGTTGCGGCGTTCTAAAGCACGCGTTGGATTGACCACAGGATTGTATTTAGATGGTGCTTTGGGTAGGCCCGAAATCATGGCCATTTGGGCAATACTGAGCTGATCTAAGCTTTTGTTGTAATAAATTTTTGCTGCTGCCGCAATGCCGTAGGCATTTTTGCCTAAGAAAATTTTATTGACATACAGGGTGAGAATTTCTTCTTTGCTTAGGTTTTGTTCAATTTTACGCGCGAGAAAAATTTCAGTCAGTTTGCGTTTTAATGTACGTTCAGGGGTTAAATAATAATTTTTTGCGACCTGCATGGTGATGGTTGAACCACCGGTTTGCACATTCGATCCGGTAATGGTTTCACTCACAGCTCGGCCTAAACCTTTAAAACTCACGCCGCTGTGTTCAAAAAATGAAGAATCTTCTGCGGCAAGAAAGGCAGAAATAAAGGGTTTTGGAATTTGTTTATATTCTACAGGGACCGATAATTTCCCACCGTATTCTGCAATCAGCTCATTATCAGCACTATACACCTGTAACGGTTTTAACAACGGCGCCTTTTTTAAGGTGGTCATTTTGGGTAAAGACGGGGCAATATAGAGATACATGCCATAGAATCCCATCGGAATTGAGACCAAAACTATAATTATGATCAAAAAAAATGGATGAACACGGCCTGAACGAGATAGCTTTTTCATAACAAGTAAGTTTTAATAAGAGCTAATGGCAAACTAATTGGCGGTCAGTATAGCCTTTACAAATACAGATTGTTAGATGAGTTATTGTATCTGTATAAAATTATAGACCAACACTGATTAGTGGGTTACTTTTATTGGGGATAAAAAAATAATAGGAATTGTATTGTGCTCAGGTTATATCGTAAGCCAAATAAGGGGTTAATTGGAGTAGATATCAGTTCTACTTCTGTTAAATTATTGGAACTTTCTGTTAAAAGCGGTAATAGATATTGGGTTGAAAGCTATGCACTGGTTCCATTACCAGAAGGTAGTGTGGTTGAAAAAAATATATTGAATCCTGAGGCAGTGGGTGATGCATTGGAGCGAGCAATCAATCTAGCCAATACTCAATCTACAGCTGCGGCTTTTGCAATTCCAACCTCAATGGTGATTACCAAAACAATTGAGATGGATGCAGATATGACGGATGATGAACGAGAAGTTCAAATTCGTATGGACGCTGAGCAATATATTCCTTTTCCTCTTGATGAAGCCAGCCTTGATTTCGAAGTTTTGCCAGAGCGTTTGGCTAACCCAAATCGAGTGAATGTGCTATTGGTCGCAACCCGTCTGGAAAATATAGAAGCACGATCTGAAGTTCTAGAGCTTGCGAACTTGACAGCGAAAATTGCTGATGTTGAAAGTTTTGCGATAGAAAATGCCTATCAAGTGTTTTCAGATACTTTACCTATGGGTGTGAATACCGTGGGGATTTTAGATATTGGTCATACCATGACGACTTTATCTGTCATGCAAAAAAACAAAGTGATCTATACCCGAGAACAGGTGTTTGGCGGCAAACAACTGACTCAAGAAATTCAAAATCGTTATGGTTTGTCTTTTGAAGAGGCTGGTCGTGCGAAAAAAAGTCGTTCATTACCCGACGATTATGATGTTGAGGTTTTAGAGCCATACTTAGATGCAGTGGTGCAACAGGCTGCACGATCATTACAGTTCTTTTTCTCGTCTTCACAATTTAATGAAATTGATCATATTCTATTGGCGGGGGGTAATGCCAATATTCCAGGGCTCGCGAAGCTATTACAACAAAAACTTGGTTATCGTGTGACTATTGCCAACCCATTTTTACAAATGGGATTTTCTCCACAAATTGATATTAAAAAGATAGAGAACGATGCTTCCTCTCTCATGGTGGCATGTGGTTTGGCATTGAGGAGTTTTGATTAATGGCAAGAATTAACCTACTCCCTTGGCGTGATGAGCTAAGAGAGAAACGAAAAAAAGAATTTATTGCAATTTGTATTGGGGCGGCATTAATCGGGGTTTTAGCCGTTGCACTGGCATGGTTTTACTATAACCATAAACTTGAAGACCAAGAACAAGCCAATCAACTGATTACCAGTACCAATCAAAATCTTGATGTGCAATTGAAGTCTTTAGAAGGCTTGGAAAAGCAGCGTGATGCGATTATTGAACGTATGAAGCTCATTCAAGGTTTACAAGGGCAAAGACCGATTGCTGTTCGTCTGATTGATGAAATGGTACGCGTGACACCAACTAATTTGTATATTACTAAATTTGCCCGTACAGGCGATAAGTTTACCATTGAAGGGAAAGCAGAAAGCCCAAATACGGTTGCGGAATTTTTACGTAATTTAGAAGCATCACCTTGGTATCGTAATGCCTTTATGAACTCTTTCTTAGCTGTAGAAGAGAAAAAAGATCAGGCACCAAGCTCTGTGGTACCACGTGTTGAAGAGAGTTATGGTTCATTTGTGGTGACTGCTGATTTAGATGAAATTGCAGCGCCAACAGAACCAGAAGTACCACCCAATACAGCTAATTCAACAGCGGGGGCAGCACAATGAGTCTCGATGAATTTGATGAATTAAATCAAAAAGAAGCTGTTGCAACTAAAAAGAAGATGACGTTGGATAAGTTTCTTCAGCAGTTCAATACCTTAGATATGAACAACTATGGAAGCTGGCCATTGTCAGTCAAAATCACTTGCTGGATTTTGATTATCATGATGATTGCTTTGCTGGGTTATTTCGCATCGATTAAGGGTAAGTTGGATGATATTTCCAATGCCAGTGCGCAAGAGCAAAATTTACTCAATGAATTTCGCGAAAAGGATTCAAAACTGCGTAATTTGCAACAGTTACAAGCACAGTTGTTGGAAATGGAAGCAAATTTTAATCAGCAATTAGAGCAGTTGCCAAAAGAAACTGAAATTCCAGGATTGGTTGAAGATATTAACGTCAGTGGTGTCAATTCAGGTCTGAAATTTAAAAATATTCGTTTAGAAAATGAAGTGAAACAAGAGTTCTTTATTGAACAACCGATTTCGATTGAAGCGACCGGTGATTATCATGCCTTTGGTTCTTTTGCTAGCGGTATTGCCGCGCTTCCGCGTATTGTAACGTTGCATGATTTTGATATTACCGCGACGGAAAATAAAGAGAAAAAAACCGATATTCCTCAAATTACTTATAATGTTAAAGCCAAGACCTACCGTTACATCGGAAATACGGACAATAGCTCATCAACCGCTGGAGCCGCTAATTCGACGGATAGTGCAACTGCTAGCTCACCTACTGCAGCAGGGGGGACACAGTGATGAAAATAGAAAAAATTACTTTAAGCCTGATGTTGGGATTGTTATTGGTGGGATGTGATTCTCGTATTGATGCTGTGAATGAGCAAATGGCGAGTATTCGTAATCAACCGCCTTTACCGATTGAGCCGGCACCCGTGTTTGCACCAGTGCCAACTTTTAATTATTCAGCCCACCAGCTCAAAAGTCCTTTTTTACCGGGCTCTTTGGCTGCTGAATTACAAATTATGGCTGGAAAACGGGTCTATCCGAATTTGTCACGTCAACCGCAACCTTTAGAAAGTTATGCGATTGAATCCTTAAATATGAAGGGCAGTATGCGTAGCCAAACTGGACAGGTTTTGGCATTAATTCAAACCCCAGATGGTGAAATTGAACGTATACAACTCGGTAGTTATATGGGTGTTAATCACGGTCGTGTGGTGAAAATTACGCCAACACAAATTGATCTCGTGGAAATTATTCCAGATGGGCGAGAAGGATATGTGGAGCGTCCAAGAAGTCTTATCTTAATTGGACCTGCGCCGTAAGTTTAAAGGAATAAAAATGAATAACAGTTTTAAAGATTTTATATTTGGGGATGGCAATACAATGAACCATTTGTTCCGTCAATTTTCTATGGGTGCTGTGGCGATTGCAGTCATGCAAGTTGCGAATGCACAAGTCAGTATTACCAATATTGTACCAATGCAAATTGCAGGTCAAGGTACAGAAATTCGTGTCATGTTTAATGGTCTGCCACCGCAACCTCAAGCCTATCAATTAGAACAGCCATCACGCTTGGTTCTTGACTTTGATAAAGCACAGCAGAATTTAAAACAAAGTAGCATTGCAGTTGCAACGCAAGAAGCCAGCTCTATAGATGTCAGTTCTGATGCTCAGCGTTCGCGTTTAACGGTCAATTTAGCGGATGCGGGTGCCTTCACGACACGTGTTGAAGGTAATACTTTTATTTTAAAAATTAATGCAGCTGGTAATGCTGTTGCTACTGAAAATGTCGCTGCCCAGAAATCGGCACAAGGAATTTCCAATATTGGTTTCCAGCGTGGCGGTCAAGGTGAAGGACAGATTGTTATTGATTTATTGGGGACGAATACTCCAGTCGATGTACAACAACAAGGCAGTAAGGTGGTGGTCAGGACTTTAGGCAATAAAGTGCCTACACATTTGGCTCGTCGCTTAAATGTTAATGACTTTGCAACACCAGTGTCCACCATTGATGCACATAATGATGGTGGAAATGGTGTGGTGACCATTCAAACGGCTGGAAGCTATGAATACATGGCATACCAAGCGGATAATAAACTCACCATCAGTTTGAAACGTCCAGAGGATAAAAGTCCACTGAAACCAAAAGCTGCAAATACCTATACGGGTAAAAAGATTTCACTCGATTTTCAGGATATAGAAGTACGTCGAGTTCTACAGTTATTGGCAGACTTTACTGAAATTAATATGGTTGCAGCTGATACTGTGCAAGGAAATATCACCTTGCGTTTAAAAGATGTGCCATGGGATCAAGCACTGGATATTATTCTAAAAACAAAAAATTTAGATAAACGTCGTAATGGAAGTGTGATTTGGATTGCTCCTGTTGCTGAGTTAATCAAGTCAGAAGAAGAAGAGGCGAAAGCAATCGCGCAAAGTATTAAACTTGCGCCGATTCAAACAGAATATATTAAATTAAGTTATACAAAAGCCGCAGATATTTTAAAGTTATTAGAAGAATCTCGTGATGGTAAGGGGGCTACATCAAATCGTACCGCTAATTCAGATTCACTTGCGCTAGAAAGCTTGTTGAGTTCACGCGGTAGTGCTGTTGCTGATATGCGGACTAATACGTTAATTATCAATGATACTGCACTGAATATTGATAAAGTTCGTAAAATGATTGATTTGCTGGATATTGCAGTGAAACAAGTCATGGTTGAGGCGCGTATTGTTCGTGCTTCAACTGACTTTACCAAAGAAATGGGCGTGAAATGGGGTATTTTATCTCAAGGTGTTAATAGTAATAGCAGTTTACTTGTTGGTGGTAGCGATACGACCTTATGGGATTTAAAAACACCTGATGATGAGGGGAAATATACCATTCAGCGGCCAGATAATCTCAATGTTGATTTAGGCGTAACCACTCCTGGGGCCAGCAGTATTGCCTTTGGTTTGATTAGTTTGTCTGATTTCATGCTAGATTTAGAACTTTCTGCATTACAAGCAGATGGTTATGGTGAAGTTATTTCAACACCCAAAGTTCTCACAGCAGATAAGCAACCGGCTCAAGTTGCGTCAGGCACACAAATTCCCTATCAGTCTGCTGAGGGTAGTGGTGTAAATGTAGTCTCTAAAACAGAGTTTATCGATGCAACCTTAAGTTTGGATGTGACCCCAAGCATTACGCCTGATGGTAAAATCCAGATGATGTTGAAAATTAAAAATGACTCAGTGGGTACGCCTACGCCGACAGGTCAATATACAATTAATAAAAATGAGATCAATACCAATGTATTGGTGGATAATGGCGAGACCGTTGTGCTTGGCGGTATCTTCGAACAGTTAACTTCCACGAGTCAAACTAAGGTGCCTTTCCTTGGTGATTTGCCTTATGTGGGGCGTTTATTCCGTAAAGATGCGAAAACGGATAAAAAGAGTGAGCTATTGATTTTTGTTACACCACGAATTGTTAATGACAGTGTTTCAAGAAATCATTAATATATTTTGAATTTAGCAAAATAAATAGGTGACTCCTTGCCAAGCAATGAGTTTGAAACCCTACCAAATATTTATTTGGTAGGGCCAATGGGGGCTGGGAAGACAACTGTTGGTCGACATTTAGCAGAACTGTTAGGACGAGAGTTTCTTGACAGTGATCATGAGATTGAGCGTAAGACAGGTGCAACCATTCCTTGGATTTTTGAAAAAGAAGGCGAGAATGGATTTCGCAACCGTGAAACCATGGTCATTAATGAACTGACTGCCCGCTCACAACTGGTTCTCGCAACGGGTGGTGGTGTCGTCACTCAACCGGCGAATCGTGAATTTTTAAAACAACGCGGAATCGTTGTTTATCTCTATACTCCCGTCGAAATTCAATTACAGCGTACCTATCGGGATAAAAACCGTCCTTTACTGCAAGTTGAAAACCCTGAACAAAAGTTACGTGATTTATTGGCAATTCGTGATCCTTTATATCGAGAAATTGCACATTATATTATTGAAACAAATCAGGGTGCTGCTCGTGATTTAGCGCAAAAAATCTTACATATGATTGTTTCTCAAGAAGCAGATTTAGTCTAATTAATGGTTTAAATTTCATGCAAACTTTACATGTTGAACTCGGCGATCGTCGATATCCTATTTTTATTGGCAGTGATTTAAACCCACAATCTTTACTTGAGCCGTATATTCACGGAAAACAAGTCATGATTGTAACCAATACAACAGTTAAGCCTTTGTATTTAGATCATTATGTGAGTGCGATTGAGCGTTTGGGGAAAACAGTTGCAACATGTGTTTTGCCTGATGGTGAAAAATATAAAAATATTGAACATTTAAATTTAATTTTTGATGCTTTATTAGAAGCAGGTTTTAATCGTGATGCGACAGTCTTAGCACTCGGTGGTGGTGTGATTGGCGATATGGCCGGTTTTGCATCTGCATGTTTCCAGCGCGGTGTTTATTTTATCCAAGTGCCGACCACGCTTTTATCTCAAGTCGATTCAAGTGTTGGCGGGAAAACAGGTATTAATCATCCTTTGGGTAAAAATATGATTGGTGCATTCCAGCAACCCCAAGTGGTGTTGGCCGATATGGCGCAATTAAACACATTGCCAGATCGTGAACTGTCCGCGGGTTTGGCAGAAGTGATTAAGTATGCCTTATTGGGTGATCTTGATTTTCTAACTTGGCTCGAAGCAAATATGGATGGCTTGGTTGGGCGTGATGCTATATTACTGGCTGAAGCGGTTTATCGTTCATGTGCGCATAAGGCACGAATTGTCGCCAATGATGAAAAAGAGCAAGGTGAGCGTGCTTTGCTGAATTTAGGTCATACCTTTGGTCATGCCATTGAATCCTATTTAGGTTATGGGGTTTGGCTACATGGTGAAGCGATTGCAACCGGTATGGTCATGGCTGCGGATTTATCGCAGCGCATGGGCTGGATTTCACTCGATGATGTCGAACGTACAAAAAAAATCATTCAACGTGCTCATTTACCCGTAAAATGCCCAGCGATTCCACTGGATGAATTCCTTGGTTTTATGGCACATGATAAAAAAGTGCTGAATGGACAATTACGTCTGGTCCTAATGAAATCTTTAGGGCAGGCGGTGATTAGCAAAGAATTTGATCTGGAATTGATGAAACAAGCGATTTTAACGAATCAAGAGAAGGCATAAGGCATGGCAACCATCCGTACACAATGGCAACGTATTCGAAACTATATCTGGCTCGTGTGTGGGATGGTGTGTTTGTTTGCGGCACTGGTTTTTTGGGCGATTACAGATAGTGATGCATTGGTGGAAGTGGAAAAATCTGCTGAAACTGAGTCTGAATTACAAATTCAACCTGAAAAAGTGGCTGCAACCAACCTTTTAGGTGCACTTCAAGACGAAGTGCGTCCTTTAGCAATGACGACCCGTGTGGTGACAACGGCAAGCTATGAACCAGAATTTCGTGGCAGTAAATTTATTAATGACAATAAAAATGCAATCACGATTGAGCTGTTTCGAGTGACTGAAGATGATGTTCTTCGCAGTTTTCTTAAAAAACAATCCGATCGTAGCAACTTTTTTTATATTCGCTTGAATGGCGAAAATCAAATTGAACAATATGTGCTGCTTTACGGTTTATATAAGAATAATGCTGAGGCGAAACAAGCGCTAGAAAAATTACCACTGCAATTTCCCAAGTCGATTCAACCTAAAGTGCAAGATATCGAAAATTATGTCGCATTGGTGAACGATATGGGGGCAGAAGAAATGGCGACGAATAACAAATTATATGCCGTCACTTTAAAATCTGCACCTTTGCCTCGAGTGGATGAGGCTGTATTGGCTTTACCTAAACTGAAACCTGCGGTTGTGCCTGTTGACCCGAAAACAGCGACTACAACGACCAAGGTGACACGTCGTGATGAGCAAGGGAATGTGGTTGATGTACAAGAATCTCATTCTACGGTTGACCCTGTTGCTAAACAAAGTGGCACTAAAGCAGCAGAAAAAGACATTAGTGATCCATTTAATTAAAAATAGAGTTCTAAAATAGAGCAAATTAAGTTATAAAAATATTTAGATGCACAAATATAGTGCGAAAAGTGTTTTTTAGAAAATGAGCTTATGCTATAGAAACTTTAATATTTCTATATTTAAAACATTTAGCATTGCATTTTTTAAATTGGCATAATTTTTGCTTTATTGGTGCATGAATTGAGTTATTGTCCCTATTTTGGCGCGAAAAGATTCAATGATTGTGCGAAGTTGTTGAATTTACCTGCTTTAAAAGAGTGCGTAAGGTCAACAAAACATTTTTGTAATTGATTCATGTATGCAAGATGAAATGCGACTATCTTAAGCATGTGAAGAAAATGATTTGGCTCAATCTTGATCTGCGTGTGAGTAAATTGGACTAAATCGCAAAGAAGATATTTGATTGTTAGACGCCCGCTATATGGGCCATGTTGAAAGAAGGGTACGCTATGCACATGCCATCGCCTAATACTGTAGCTCCCGCTCAAGGTTTATACCAACCGGATGAGTTTAAAGATAACTGTGGTTTCGGTTTAATTGCCCATATGCAGGGTGATGCGAGCCATGATTTGGTCAAGACCGCGATTCATAGTTTAAGTTGTATGACCCACCGTGGTGGTATTGCCGCAGACGGCAAAACAGGGGATGGTTGTGGTTTATTGCTGGCTATGCCAAAAGCGTTCTTCCGTGAAGAAGCAAAAAAACTCAGTGATATTACCTTAAGCGAAATTTTTGCGGTCGGTACTATTTTCTTAAATCTTGATCCCGCTATTGCGGCACATTCAAAACAAATTCTCACCAAAGAAATTGAATCTGAAGGTTTAAAAGTTTTGGCTTGGCGTTTGATTCCAACCAATGTTGAAGCTTTAGGTGAGATTGCATTGCAATCGATGCCAGCCTTTGAACAAATTATTGTCAATTGCCCTATGGGCGTGACTGAGGTTGAATTCAACCGTAAGTTATTCCTTGCACGTCGCCGTGCTGAACAGCTGTTAGTGAATGATTCATCATTCTATGTCACAACATTGTGTTCAACCGTGATTACCTATAAAGGTTTGATGATGCCTGCAGCCATTGCAGACTTCTATACTGACCTTGCAGATCCACGTTTGGAATCACATATTGTGGTATTCCATCAGCGTTTTTCGACCAATACTTTACCGCGTTGGCCACTTGCACAGCCTTTCCGCTACTTGGCGCACAACGGTGAAATTAACACCATTACCGCCAACCGTAATTGGGCAATGGCACGTGTGCCTAAATTGGAAAACCCATTATTGCCGGGTTTAACTGAATTAAATCCAATTGTAAACCGTACCGGTTCGGACTCTTCAAGCTTAGATAATATGCTTGAAATTCTGGTTGGTGGTGGTATGGATTTATTCCGTGCACTGCGTATGTTGGTTCCACCTGCGTGGCAAAATGTTGAAACTTTAGATGCCGATTTACGTGCATTCTATGAATTTAACTCGAAGCATATGGAAGCGTGGGATGGTCCTGCAGGTCTGGTGATTCAAGATGGTCGTCATGCCATTTGTATGCTGGATCGTAATGGTTTACGTCCTGCACGTTGGGTGATTACCAAAAATGGTTACATCACACTGGCATCTGAAATTGGGGTTTGGGGTTATCAGCCTGAAGATGTGGTTTCTAAAGGGCGTGTTGGCCCAGGTCAAATCTTAGTGATTGATACCTTCACGGGTAAAATGCTGGATACGCAAGACGTTAACAAGCATCTAAAAAATATGCGTCCTTACCGTCAATGGTTACGTGAAAATTCAGTTCGCGTCCAAGGTAGCCCAGAGCTTGAAGAATATTTATGTGATCAAGGCTTAAAAGGTGATGACCTTAAAGCAGCACAAAAAATGTTTATGGTGACCTTTGAAGAACGTGATCAATTGTTGCGTCCAATTGCAGAAAGCGGTCAGGAAGCCGTGGGTTCGATGGGTGATGATACGCCAATGGCGGTCTTGTCTCGCCAAGTCCGTCATGTATCAGATTTCTTCCGTCAACAGTTTGCACAGGTGACCAACCCACCGATCGATCCATTACGTGAATCGATTGTGATGTCTTTAGAGACATGTTTGGGTCGCGAGCAAAATGTGTTTGAACAAAGCGCTGAACATGCAGATCGTTTGATTATTTCCAGTCCTGTACTTTCAAACTCTAAAATGCACCAAATGCGTACTTTAGGTCGTAAAGGCTATGAAATTGCCGACATCGACTTAAACTATGTGGCAACTGAAGGTTTAGAAGCGGCGATTGTACGTATTTGCGAAGAAGCAGCTCAAGCAGTTCGTGATGGCAAAACATTATTGGTTCTTTCCGATAAGAAAATTCGTGAAGGTTATTTACCCGCCAATGCATTGATGGCAACTGGTGCGATTCACCATCACTTGATTCAAGTGGGTTTACGTACCGATGCCAATATTATTGTCGAAACTGGTTTGGCACGTGATCCGCATCAATTTGCCGTGATCTTAGGTTTTGGTGCAACTGCGATTTATCCATACTTGGCTTATGATGTGATCAATGATTTGGTTGCTAAAGGCGAGTTACTGGGTGACCCAATTCACGCCCAAGCCAACTTCCGTAAAGGTATTGAGAAAGGCTTGCTGAAAGTACTTTCGAAAATGGGTATTTCAACGGTTGCTTCTTACCGTGGTGGTCAGTTATTTGAAGCGGTTGGTTTATCCAATGAAGTGGTGGATAAGTGCTTCACAGGTGTACCAAGCCGTATTCAAGGGGCAACCTTTGCGGACCTTGAAAATGATCTTAAAAAATTGGCTGAAAATGCGTGGAAAGCACGTAAGCCAATCGATCAAGGTGGTTTGCTGAAATTCGTATTCGATAAGGAATACCACGCATTTAACCCAGACGTGATCAATGCTTTGCATAAATCGGTACGTTCAGGCAATTATGCCGATTTTAAAGAATATGCAGAATTAGTGAATAATCGTCCGATTGCCACTATTCGTGATCTCTTTAAACTCAAAACGGATAATTCAATTGCCCTTGAGCAAGTGGAATCAGTCGGAGATATTTTGCCGCGTTTTGACTCGGCAGGAATGTCTTTGGGCGCATTGTCTCCTGAAGCGCATGAAGCGATTGCGATTGCCATGAACACCATCGGTGGGCGTTCAAACTCGGGTGAGGGCGGTGAAGATCCTGCGCGTTATGGCACCATTCGTAACTCGAAAATCAAGCAAATTGCTTCGGGTCGTTTTGGGGTAACGCCTGCCTACTTAACTTCAGCAGAAGTGTTGCAGATTAAAGTGGCGCAAGGGGCGAAACCGGGTGAAGGTGGTCAGTTACCGGGCGGTAAAGTGAATGGCTTAATTGCACGTTTGCGTTATTCAGTACCGGGTGTAACGCTGATTTCTCCACCGCCACATCACGACATTTATTCGATTGAAGATTTATCGCAATTGATCTTTGACTTAAAACAAGTCAATCCTCAAGCGATGGTTTCGGTGAAATTGGTGTCTGAGCCGGGTGTAGGCACCATTGCAGCAGGTGTTGCAAAAGCTTATGCCGATTTCATTACCATTTCGGGTTATGACGGTGGTACAGCCGCGTCACCATTATCTTCGATTCACCATGCAGGTTCGCCTTGGGAATTGGGCCTAAGCGAGGCACATCAAGCGCTTCGCGTAAATGATCTTCGTGGCAAAGTACGCGTCCAAACCGATGGTGGTTTGAAAACTGGTCTAGACGTGGTTAAAGCAGCGATTCTTGGTGCGGAAAGCTTCGGTTTTGGTTCAACGCCAATGATCGCATTGGGTTGTAAATACCTGCGTATTTGCCACCTCAACAACTGTGCGACGGGTGTTGCAACGCAACAAGATCATTTACGTCAAGAGCATTATATTGGCGAGCCAGAAATGCTGATTAATTTCTTCCACTTTATTGCAGAAGAAACCCGTGAATGGTTGGCAGCATTAGGTGTTTCAAGCCTCAAAGATTTGATTGGTCGTACTGATTTACTTGAAGTATTACCGGGTGATACCGACAAACATGCACACTTAGATTTAAGTGCCTTGTTAACCTCACATCCTGCTGCGGAAGGTAAGGCGCAATACTGCCAAGTTCAAGGCAATGCACCTTTTGACAAAGGCTTACTTGCAGAGAAAATGGTGGTCGAGATGCTTCCGACCATTGAAGCAGGCAAGAGTGGTGAGTTTAACTACAATGTTGTTAACTGTGACCGTTCAATTGGTGCACGTATTTCAGGTGAGATTGCACGTCGTTATGGCAACTTGGGTATGGAAGCACATCCTGTTGTCATGAATTTGAAAGGCACAGCAGGTCAATCACTGGGTGTTTGGAATGCAGGTGGATTGCATATCAAACTTGAAGGTGATGCCAACGATTACGTGGGTAAAGGTATGGCGGGTGGTCGTATCTCGATTTTCCCACCAAAAGGTTCACCGTTCCAAACGCAAAATACAGCCATTATTGGTAATACCTGCTTGTATGGTGCAACGGGTGGTAAAATCTTCGCTGCGGGTACTGCGGGTGAACGTTTTGCAGTGCGTAACTCAGGTGCATTTGCGGTGATTGAAGGCGCTGGCGACCACTGTTGTGAATATATGACTGGTGGTATTGTGACGGTACTGGGTAAAGTCGGTCACAACTTCGGTGCAGGTATGACGGGTGGTTTTGCTTATGTACTTGACCTTGATAATGATTTCGTTGACCACTATAACCATGAGTTGATTGAGTTAAATCGTATCTCTACAGAAGCGATGGAAGAACATCAAGAATTCTTAAGCCGTATTTTAGATGAACACATTCAAGAGACAGGTAGTGCGTGGGCGTATAAGATCCGCAATGAGTTTGATTTTTACAGCCGTAAATTCTGGCTTGTAAAACCAAAAGCTGCTAATTTGCAAACGCTTTTGAAAACCACTAAAGCCGATCCACAATAATTCCACGACGAACAGATTGATAGGCAGGTGTAGCGGATAAATAAACCGACTGCACCTACCCACGGAGAGAGACATGGCAGAGCGCCTAAACAATGACTTTCAATTTCTGGATGTAGCACGTCAAGATCCAGAGAAAAAAGATCTCACTGTCCGCAAAGCAGAGTTTGTGGAAATTTATAAACCGTTTACAGCGGAAATTGCGGCCAATCAAACGCATCGCTGCCTCGGTTGTGGTAACCCGTATTGTGAATGGAAATGTCCAGTCCATAACTACATTCCAAACTGGTTAAAACTGATTGCTGAAGGTCGTATTTTCCAAGCTGCAGAACTTTGCCATCAAACCAATACGTTGCCAGAAGTGTGTGGTCGTGTATGTCCGCAAGACCGTTTGTGTGAAGGTGCTTGTACCTTAAATGATGGTTTTGGTGCAGTGACCATTGGTAATGCAGAAAAATATATTAATGACACTGCCTTTGCTTTGGGCTGGCGTCCAGATATGTCTTCTGTAAAGTGGACCGATAAAAAAGTCGCGATTATTGGTGCAGGGCCTGCAGGTTTAGGTTGTGCGGATATTTTGGTGCGTAACGGGGTTAAACCTGTTGTATTCGATAAGCGTCCTGAAATTGGTGGTTTGCTCACGTTTGGTATTCCAGAATTTAAAATGGAAAAAGACGTGATGAAACGTCGCCGTGAAATTTTCACAGGCATGGGTGTTGAATTCCGTTTAAATACTGAAATTGGTACAGATGTCACGATTGAGCAATTGCTTGCCGATTATGATGCAGTTTTTATGGGTATGGGAACATACACCTATATGAAGGGCGGTTTTGCCGGTGAAGATCAGGATGGTGTGTATGATGCACTGGATTTCTTGATCGCCAATGTCAACCGTACGCAAGGTTGGGAAAAAGACCCAAGCGAGTACATCAGTGTTGAAGGCAAGAAAGTCATCGTGCTGGGTGGTGGTGATACCGCGATGGACTGTAACCGTACTTCAATTCGTCAAGGTGCTGAATCGGTCGTTTGTGCATACCGTCGTGATGAAGAAAATATGCCGGGTTCACGTCGTGAAGTAAAAAATGCGCGTGAAGAAGGTGTGGATTTCCAATTTAATCGTCAGCCGATTGAAATTGTCGGCGAAAATGGCAAAGTCACAGGCGTTAAAGTGGTTACAACGCAATTGGGCGAAGCGGATAGTCGTGGTCGTCGTAGCCCTGAACCAGTACCGGGTTCAGAAGAAATTTTGCCTGCGGATGCAGTACTTTTAGCTTTCGGTTTCCGTGCGAGCCCAGCAGATTGGTTTGCAGGTGCAAACATTGGTTTGGATGGTTCTGGTCGTGTGGTTGCAGCTGAAAAGCAGCAATACAAATTCCAAACATCCAATCCAAAAATCTTTGCGGGTGGTGATATGGTACGTGGCTCTGACTTGGTTGTGACTGCAATCTGGGAAGGTCGTGAAGCTGCTGAAGGTATTTTGGATTACTTAGATATCTGATTGGACATCTGATCGGATATTTGGTTGGATATCTAATTCGCTATTTAAGCTCAGCTGAAAATATTTGAAAAGCGAATTGCTTAAATCCCCCTTTGAAAAAAGGGGGATTTCTTATTTTCCAAACGTTTTAGACAAAAACCGCTGATCATGTTGTCTCTTTTGGCTAATTGAACAAGCGCTTTTGCCATATAACAGCTGTGATTAACTTCGCATACTAAAATCCATTGTCTATTTTGACAGGATTACTCTATGAGCACCGTGGCGGCAGAAAAATCATATCAAAATCGTCCCAAAGCCATTGGCATTACCGTGCGACGTTTACAATTCAACCCTCAGGCCATTCGTCGGCATTATTTTGCCAATTCTCCTGTCATGTCACATTTACTTACTGCACTTTCTTCGACTTTTCCGATCGGGGAACAATTTTTTGTGCATAGCGTAAGAAATGTACGGGACAAAGTGAAAGATGAAAACTTACAAGCGCAAATCGCAGCATTTATTGGGCAAGAAGCCATGCACTCTAAAGCACATGCTGAATTCAATGCGGCTTGGCGCAGTGAGGATTATAATTTAGATCGTTTTCAGGCATGGCTTGCGCGTAAAGATGACTATGTCAAAAATCTACATCCTAAAATTCAACTCGCCATTACCTGTGCTTTTGAGCATTTTACTGCGTTACTGGGCGGTTATATTCTCAGGCATCCAGAGGTTTTGGCGACCTTAGATGAGGATGCTGCCAAACTTTGGATCTGGCATGCCATTGAAGAAATTGAACATCGGGCGGTCGCTTTTGATGTCTATCAGGCTGTATATGGCGATGATAAAATCCGGCGTATGATTATGCGTAGCGTAACCACGGGCTTTGCCAGCTTGATGCTCTATTCTGCTACACGGTTATTTTTGCAAGACAAGAAAAAAAGTTTACCTAAAGTGGGTGGGAATATTTTTGGATTTTACTTGCTGGGAAAAATGTTTCTGCAACTTGCCCCAGAATATTTAGCTTATTTTAAAACTGATTTTCATCCTTCAGAAATTGACTATACAAAACTGGTTATCTACTGGAAACAACGTTTAGCAGAAGATTATCAAGTAGAAAGTTTTCAGCAGGAATTAAAGCCAACTTTGCTGAATTAATGACTAAAAGAAACAGAGGCGAATGATGATATTCGCCTTTTTTTATTGATCATGTGGAATACTGAAATTAAACAGAACTCTGCCTAAATGTGGTTACAATAAAAATATCCAAACAAATACAAAGAAATATAGAGGATATAACTTGATGAATCCCATGAAGAAAAGTTTAGTCGCGATCGCGCTGGTCAGTACCTTAATATTATCGGGTTGTGGCTATAATACCTTACAGGTGAAAGACGAAGCCGTGACTGCATCGTGGTCTGAAGTACAAAACCAATATCAACGCCGTGCCGATTTGGTTCCTAATTTGGTCAATGTCGTTAAAGGCTATGCTAAACATGAAGAGCAAGTATTAACAGAAGTAACCCAAGCACGTGCCAATGTTGCCGGTTTAAAAGTGGATAAAGAAGTGCTAGAAGATCCCGCTTTATTTGAAAAATATCAACAAGCGCAGGCACAGATGACCAGTGCATTATCACGTTTAATTGCAGTATCTGAAAATTATCCAGACTTAAAAGCCAATGAACAATTTCGTGATTTACAAGTTCAACTCGAAGGTACTGAAAATCGGATTGCCGTGGCACGTAATCGTTATATTACGGCTGTTCAGGATTTTAATTCCTATTCGCGTCAGTTCCCGCAAGTGATGACGGCCAAAGTGATTGGTATGGAGACTAAACCGAATTTTAGTGCTGAACAAAGCGCACAAAATGCACCGAAAGTATCCTTCGATTAAGTCATGCACGATTGAATAAGGAATGCCGATGTCTGATTTTGATCAACAACCTATTTCACCCATAAGCATACTGCAAGCCTTATTATTATGCTGCAGTATATTGATGTGTTCAGTCACGTGGAGTGAAGTCGCCACAGCGACGGATGAAAGTGCTGAAGCTGTGGTGCTGGGTAAAATTGTCAAAGATCAACAGACAGCACAGAATCAAACATCAATTGAAAAAAATACTGAAATAACACCGCAACAAGCGAAAATTGCCAATGATATGGCAGAGGGTGAATCTATTCGTGGATTACCCACTTTAAATGAGCCCGTGGTTGATCAGGCAAATTTATTAAGTGCTAGTCAGAAGCAAGAAATTAGTCAGAGGATTCTCAAATTACATGAAGAAGGCAAAGCGCAAATCGGCGTGGTGATTGTTCCGACGACAGGGCAAGAAGATATTTTTGATTTTGCTATGCGCATTGCAGAAAAATGGCAATTGGGTTCAGCCAAACAAGACAATGGTTTGCTCATGGCCATTGCGGTGAATGATCGGCGGATTCAAATTCTAACTGGTTATGGTTTGGAAGGTGTTTTACCCGATATTGTGGCCAGTCGTATTATTCGTAATCAAATCACGCCTTATTTTAAACAAGCCCAATATGCGCAAGGGATTGATGCTGGTTTAGCGGAAATTGAACGTATTTTAACGATGGATCCTGAAGTGGCAGCGCAAGCGGCAGAGGAATTAAAAGAACGTCAAGCACAAGCTTTACACGAGCAGCAAGCCAAACAGAAAACCTTGAGCACAGCATTATTTATCCTCATTGCAGGGATTGCTGGGTCTTTCGTTGTGGGGAAACGCTTAAGTGCTGCAGCTGCTGCGGTTGCAGGCACAGTCGCAGGCTTGGTCAATGGTGCAGGTTTAGTGACCAGTTTGTTGATTGGTGGCGGGATTTTCTTTTTATTGATTACGGCTTTAGCACAAACCATTTTTCAGCTATTTCTAGCTTCCTCTGGTGGTGGACGTGGTGGCAGAGGTGGTGGTTTTGGTGGCGGTGGATATAGTGGTGGTGGCGGTGGTTTTGGCGGGGGAGGAGCATCAGGCTCATGGTAACAACAACAGATACGACAGAAATTGTCACACAGCCTAAAATTGAAGAAATCGCTCAGCCAAGCTTTAAGCGTTGGCTCAAGCATTTCTTTTTTATGCCAGCAACCAAGCGCTATTTTTCCAAGCAAGATCAATATGAAATTGCTCAAGCTGTACAACATGCGGAGCAGGGTCATGTTGGAGAAATACAAGTCGTGATTGAAGGTTGTATTCCATCAAATCAAGCGTATCAGCAAACGACCCGTATGCGTGCAAGACAGCTTTTTGCTGAACTGGGTGTTTGGGATACCGAGTTAAATAGCGGTGTGCTGCTCTATCTAAACTTATGTGAGCAAAAAGTTGAAATTGTGATTGATCGCGGCATTCAAAAAGCCACTGAACAAGTGGTTTGGGATCAGATTTGTCAAAATATAATTCAACAATTGGCAGCACAGCACTATAAAGTAGCCGTTATAAAGGGCGTGGAAAGTATTGGAGAGGTATTAATTGAGTTTTATGCACATGCCATAACAGATCAACAGAATGAATTGAGTAACGAACCGATTATATTGGGCTAGAAAACAGTGTTTAAGTGACAAAAAATGTCATTTTTTTACCTAAAAAAACATTAAAACCACACTGTAACAATTTTATTTTTTTAAAGTGCTGTTTTTTCTGTTAATTTTATTATAATCACTCTTGGCATATTTAGTGCTATACATAAAATAAGCTAAATAAGTTTATAAAGCTTATAAATAAACAATAAACATTTGTGGAGAATGTTATGAAATCTATACAAAAGGGTTTTACTCTTATTGAATTAATGATCGTTGTAGCGATTATCGGTATTTTGGCTGCAATTGCACTTCCTGCATATCAAGATTACACCATTCGTACCCGTATTACTGAAGGCTTAACAGTTGCTGGTGATTTACAAAAACAAGTTGCTGGGGCACCTACTCTCGTTGATCTTGGTGTTGCAGTAGATACTTGGAATGATCAAGTGGGTGTTGGTATTGGTGCTAAATCTAAATATGTCAATTCAGTGCAAGCTGTTCGTACAACGGGTGTTATTACTGTTACTTATAACCCAACAACAGTTGGTCTTGCACCAACAGAAAATATTATTCGACTTAGCCCATATGTTCAATCTCAAGCTGTTGCGGAAACCTTAGCTTCAGCTTTAGCAGCTGGTCGTACCGGTTCTGTAGACTGGGCATGTACTTCAGCAACTGCTGCAACCTCAGCTGCACAAGGCTTAGCAGGCGCTGCTGTTGGAACAGTACAAGCTAAATATGCGCCATCTCAATGCCGTTAATATTTGCTTAAAAAAAAGCAGCCTAAGGGCTGTTTTTTTGTGTTTAAATTTGTATTTTATATATAAAAGTGTGAATTAGTGACAAATTTTGTATTGATAAATTAACTGATTTTTATAAATAATTGAAATATCTTAATTTAATTGTTGGTACGGTTTTTGAAAAGAGAATAAGAATAACTATATAGGAACAGGGAGAGAGTTATGCAACGGGGATTTACTTTAATTGAACTTATGGTTGTTGTGGTAATTATTGGAATTTTAGCGGCAATCGCTTTGCCTGCTTATCAAGATTACAGCATACGATCACGAGTGTTGGAAGGTGTAACTTTAGCGAGTAGTGCAAAAGCTGCAATGGCTGCAGAAGCGATTGTGTCTGCTGGGGATTTACAGCGTGTTGCAAAGGCTTGGAATGATCAGGCTACCAATAAAGGTGCAACCAGTAAATATGTCGCGAGTGTATTAACGGATGGTCAGACTGGAGAGATTACGATTACGTTTAAGGCTTCTATGGTTGGTGTTGCGCCTACAGAAAATACTTTGGTGCTTAGTCCTTTTATTCGAGTTAATGCAACGACCATTGTACCATTACAAACGGCACTGACAGCAGGAAGCACGGGTATTGTGGATTGGGCTTGTTCATCTAAAACGCAAGAAACAGCTAAAGCTATGGGTATGATTGGTGCGACTTTAGGTACAATACAACCCAAATTTGTTCCATCAACTTGTCGTTAGTCGAAAAATATCAACTCAACGGTGTTTTAAGGTAAAACATGAAAACAGCAAAATTTAAGTTTGTTACTGCACATTTAATTATTTCTATATGCGTGGCTGCTGTTGCTGCTTGCATCGTGTTCTTTTGTTGGTATCCATTCCCCTTAAATAAAGCGGTAGGTGTTACTCATATTTTTTTGATGATGCTAGGTATTGATATTGTTTTAGGTCCATTCTTTACTTGGTTGGTTTATAAAGAGGGGAAAAAAAGCCTTAAATTTGATTTGACAGTCATTATTCTTATACAAGCTATAGCTTTGGGGTACGGGCTTTATCAGATTGCAGATGGTCGCCCAACATGGTTAGTGTACAATGTTGATCGTTTTGAGTTGGTTAAGAATAATGAAATTGTGATGGAAAATCCTAAGCAGATTAAATCACAATTTAAGCAGGCATCTTGGTTTAAACCGCAGTTTGTGGCTGCTGAATTTGCAAAAGAGCTAAAGCAGAAAAATAAAGAAATGTTTGCTGAGATAGGATCAGGTATTTCTATTGCACAACGTCCAGAGCGTTATGTAGAATTAAACAAAGCAAAAGAACAAATGCAACAACGCGCACAAAAACTTGAATTATTACAGCAGTACAATAACAAAACCGATGTGGAAAAAATCTTAGCAAAATATCCGCAGGCAACTGCATTTTTACCGATGAAAGCCAGTGCTGTAGATATGACTGTTTTGATAGATCAAAAAGCGAATGTCGTTAAAATTGTAGATTTACGCCCATGGCACTAAATCATTAAGAATGATGTAAGAAAAGCAGATTATCATTTAATCTGCTTTTTTATTATCATATGCCCATTCTATTTTCACTGATCTAATCATGAAATTTTTTTTACTGCTTTTAGCTAGTGTATTCATTGCCCTCAGCTGGCTTTTGCCTATTCATTACCGCCCGTGGGTGACGTATACAGGCGAGTTATTTGCCTTTTTATCCTTATTTGCCCTTGCTGCCATCTATCTAAAAGATAATATTAAGTTGCCTGTTATCAGTTTACCTTTATTGTTTTTGGTTGGCGTGCCTCTATTACAATATTTCTGCGGTGAACTTTTCTTCTTTGACAAGGCCTTACTCTGTTCACTCTTTGTTTTAGGATTTTGGCTGTGCAGCGTGTTGGGATATAACCTGACCCAAAGTAAACTTGACAGAGAAAAGATTTTTATTGGCTTTAGCACGCTTTTATTTTTGTCCGGAACACTGACTGGCATCATTGCCATTTGCCAATGGTTAACTCTAGATGCTCATATTCCGGGTATGGTGAATATGCAAAATGCTGTTCGACCCTACGCAAATTTTGCTCAACCGAATAACATGGCGACATTTTTAATCATGTCATTACTCGGTTGCGTATATTTATATGAAAAACAGAAAATAAAAACGTGGGTTCTCAGTCTTTGTACCTTTATTTTGATCTTTGCTGTGGCGCTTAGTCAGTCTCGTACTTCTTGGGTCGCGTGCTTATGTATCCTTGTTTACGGCGCTTATCAGCAATATAGGGGATTGATCACACTTAGGTGGTATTACACACTTGCATGGCTTGCGCTCTTTATCGGTTTAATTGCGCTATTACCTATCGCTACGCAATGGATTGGACAGGTCACAAATGTCGATATCGCTCAGACCAAAACGGCTGCTGAGCGTGCAACAGGGGATATGTCTCGCTTAGCCATTTGGGAACAAATGCTGCATGCCATTTTAGATCGCCCTTGGTGGGGCTATGGTTGGAATCAAACCAGTGTGGCTTATACTCTGGTCAGTGATCATTTTCAGGGACCCGTCTGGATACGTAGCGCCCATAATTTCATTCTTGATTTTGTGTTGTGGAATGGCTTACTGATCGGCATTCCATTTTTGGCCTACTTTGGTTATTGGGGCTATCAGCTGAATAAGCATGTTAATTCAGTGGAGTCCGTAATTGGTATATTGATGATTGGGGCGGTGCTGGTTCATGCCATGCTCGAATTCCCGCAATATTATGCTTATTTCTTGCTTCCTGTTGGCTTTATTCTGGGGCTAGTGCAATCACAACAACTCAATATCAAGACCATTACGCTTTCACCCAATTATATGCGTGTGGTTTATGTTGTGTCACTGTTGTTATTGGGATTGATTATTCGAGATTATTCGGTTGCTGCTGCAAAACTGAATCAATCGATACGTTATGAAAAAACACCTGAAAAAATAACCAATCAAAAGCCCATTTATTTGCTTGAAGAATTTGATCGACGAATTGCATGGATTCGTATGAGTCCCTATACCAAGCTTAATCAGCAGGAATTGAACGAAATTCGGGAAATGGTTTTAAACTATCCGACCAAATATGATTTGATTAAATATGCCAAAGCACTGGCTTTTAATGGTCATGAAAAAGAAGCCAGACATCAGCTGTGGCTACTTAAAAAATTAGGAAAAATGGATCTGGATTATGCATCATTAGCCCAACCCATTTCTAAAAAGTAGAACAGCAAATGTAAAATAGCCAGTCAATTGACTGGCTATTTTTTGGATTAAATTTGGCTTTGAATATAATTTTCGATGCCCACTTTTTCAGCTAAATCGAGTTGAGTTGTGGTCCAGTCCCAGTAAGCTTCTTCTTTTTCTAAAATTTCTTGCACAAGGTCACGGGTGACATAATCAAGTTCTTGTTCCGCTAGGCTGACGGTTTTTTGTAATGTTTCAATATTTTCTTTGACCTTACGCACATCACAATTGAGCACTTCAATGGTGTGTTGGCCAATATACAACTTACCTAAATGTTGTAAATTCGGTAAACCTTCTAAAAATAAAATACGCTCAATAATTTTATCTGCATGTTTCATTTGCTGAATCGATTCTTTGTATTCCGCAGAACCCAATTGTTCAATTCCCCAGTCATTAAACATACGTGAATGGAGAAAATATTGGTTAATAGCCGTTAAATGGTGGAACAGCACCTGATTTAACTGATTAATCACATCGCGATTGCCTTTCATGGGAAATACTCCATCAACAATTTCTGCCTTAACCATTTGTCAGGCAATCAAAAATTATTATTGCAATTATTTTAAACAAGAACAGAAATAATGGCGAGTAATTTATAGAACGGCAAATGAAAATCGCAATCAAGAGCAATTAAAGCGTTCATTTAGCATGAGAAAAGCATAAAAAACCCGCTTAGAGTCATAAGCGGGGGAGGAGTGATCTTTCGATCATCAAAACGGTATGATTATAAGAATAGAATTTTAAGCGGCATAAGACAGACGAGCAGCCAGATCTGAGAGTTCATCACTAATGATCGCGCGAGCTTCTGGCGCGCATCGACCACAACATGTTCCTAGATCAAGTAAATCACGAATTTCACGATAGCTTTCAGCACCATTTGCTACGGCATCTTTAATATCTTGATCGGTAATACCACGACATAAACAAACGTACATTTGAGGCTAACCATAAGAGTGAAATGGGATAAGTGATATTATTGATAATTGTTATCGTTTGTCAATGTATTTCATTTGAAATGTTATTCATTTTAATTGGATTTTTGAATAAAAAAACACCACTTTATTGGTGGTGTTTGATAAAAATATTTAACTATATGATTTTTAATTGTTAATAATGACAATGCCATCCATTTCGACTAAAGCACCTTTAGGTAAGCTTGCCACGCCTAATGCTGCACGTGCAGGGTAAGGCTGTGCAAAGTATTCACCCATAATCTGATTCACCAGCTGGAAGTGCGAAAGATCAGTCATGAAAATGTTCAGTTTAGCGATGTCTGCCAGCGAACCACCTGCTGCTTCACAGACTGCTTTTAAATTATCAAATACGCGACGAATTTGTGCCTCAATACCTTCAACCAATTCCATACTGTAAGGGTCTAAACCAATTTGACCTGAAAGGTACAGCGTATTTCCCACTAAAATTGCTTGAGAATAGGTACCAATTGCTGCAGGTGCATTTTCAGTATGAATGACTTGGCGGGACATTGATTTCTCCTTATATTGTCTGCAAACATCATAGCGCATATCCATGGATTAAAGGGGGATATGATTGAATTAACTTGCTTTTGATGCTTCTGAAATATTAATCGGTTGAGCTAAGCGGGTAATGCGCGGAAAGCCAAAATGCATGCGTAAATCACGAATGATTTGTGCAATTTGCTTACGATTGTGTACCACAATGTTGACGTAAGTTTTGCCTTCATGGCTGTGTACCATTTCTACACCAGTTTTTTCTTTACGGCATTGATAGATCAGGTCAGAGATTTGTTCATCATTCATGACCATATCAACACTTAGGTAAGCTGTAAAACTAATGTCATTCGCATCATCTGACGTCCAATGTAAAGGCATGATATTTTCTGGATGCAAATGTTGTTCGTGCAAAAGATTATGACAACGTGCACGATGTACAATTAAGCCACGGCGGGATAAATGTCCTTGAATCGGGTCGCCGAGTACAGGGTTGCAGCAATGGGCATATTTGACATCAACGCCTTCCGTGCCTTGAATCAGGCGCGTGGAAGCTTGAGGATCGATGTTTTGACCTTGTGCAAATAGATGATTTGCAACCAATTGAGGCAGTAAATCACCCACGGCAATTTGTTCAAAGAGTTGTTCTTGAGATTCAATATGCCGCCATTGCAGGATATCCAACCAATCGGCATCGGTTAAATCTGTGATTGAACGATTAAAGAGTTTAAGGGCGCGGTTTAAGGCCTGTTGGCCGACCAATTGTTGCTCTTCAATATCTTGATCGCGCAAAATATTTTGAATCGCACGTCGTGCTTTTTGGGTGTTAATAAAGCTGAGCCAATCTGGATTGGGGGTTGCTAAAACATCAGTAATAATTTCAATTACTTGACCACTCACCAATGGTGTAGAAAGCGGCTTGATTTCACCATTTATTTTTGCGCCTACAGCATGGTTGCCTAAAAATAGACTGGCTGAATAAGCAAAATCGACGACGGTTGCGCCTTGCGGCAGTTCGTGTAAATGGCCATGTGGGGTATAGACCCAAATTTTTTCTTGATGTAAATAATCTAACAGGTCGCTAAAGGTGGTCTTTGCGCAAGCGCCATCAATCAGGACATTGAGATTTTGCATCGAGGCTTGAATGGCTGAACGACAAGCTTGGGGAGCATTTTCACCGAGAATCACACCAAAACGGGCTGCTTTACGCATTAGCTCAGTTTGAATAGTCAGTGATAAGGTGGTTTTTTCCCCTTTTAAGCGCATCATCAGCGATTGATTGCCGCCGGGGAGTGGACGACGAATATGATCTTCATAATGTAAAATTTGGAAATTTTCACGCAAAATTTCTGCTAAACGGTCACAGTCAGCAATGCTCTGTAAAATAATTTCAAACGCATGACTATGGGTAAGTTCTTGTAGATCAATATCATTTTTGACAAAGTGACGCAGTAATTCAATATTGTTATTTTTCTTTTTAATCCGTCCAGAAATTTGATGTTGTTGTAGTAATTCAGTCAGATTTTTTTCCCAAAGACTTTGATATTCACAGCGTTTGGGTTTGGTTTGTAATAATGCTTCTTGCACATTATTAAACATATCTAAATCAAGATTTTGATAGCACAGATGTTCTAAGTTATCCGCCATTTCGTTCATGCCGACGATACGTGCCATCGGAACAAAAATATCCGAAGTTTCTTGTGCGATACGCATGCGTTTATCTGGGCGTAATGAGCCCAAAGTGGTCATGTTGTGATAACGGTCTGCAAGTTTAATAATAATGACACGAGGGTCTTGTAGCGTTGCTTGCAGAATTTTACGGAACGAGGCGGCCTTATTGTATTCTTTATCGCTGGAATGGCTGAGTTTGGTCACACCATCGACCAATTCGGCCACTGTGCGGCCAAATTTTTCCGCAATGTCATCTTTATTGAATTCAGTGTCTTCAATCACATCATGTAACAGTGCGGCCATGAGAGTTTCGGCATCTAAGCGCATATGCGAAAGAATGCTACTGACTGCAATCGGGTGTAAAATATAAGGTTC
The DNA here is from genome assembly GCF_000367925.1 of Acinetobacter bohemicus ANC 3994. Lineage (GTDB taxonomy): Bacteria > Pseudomonadota > Gammaproteobacteria > Pseudomonadales > Moraxellaceae > Acinetobacter > Acinetobacter bohemicus. Next base: position 144,327 of record NZ_KB849175.1, on the reverse strand, counting down.
ACCACTCTTACGCGTCACGCCATCATGTGCAAGATCTGCATAATCGCAGGCCGCAAGCACGCGCTCGACATCGCTTGCATCTAGGTAAGCGTCGATAATGATTTTGAGCTGTTGTCTGGCTTGGCTGACCTGTGGGCCTGGCATATAACACCTTTACTACTTAAGTTTCTACAATTTAAATCGCTAGACCTTTAATGAAAAACATATTGCATGACTTGTCAAATTTTTCATTCAAAAAAAAGCAAAAAGATACCTCTGAAATAACGTACCTTTATACTTATGTTATAACGGTTATTGAGCAAATATAAAAGTTATCCAATAAAAAAGCCTAGTTAAAAACTAGGCTTTTTCAAGATTTTTTTTCTTATTGGAAAGAAAAGCCATCTAAATTCAGGTTGTTTGCAGAAAGTGCAAGGTCAAGACTTGAGGTTTGATAGTCTTGATCACGTTGTTTCAAAATATCTTTCGACACATGACCAGCAGCAATTTCACGTAAAGCCACTACAGTCGGTTTGTCGTTATCCCACTCTACAGTTGGTTCGATACCTTGACGTGCCAATTGACGCGCGCGCTTGCTTGCCACTAGTACAAGCTCAAAGCGGTTGTCTACATGGTCTAAACAATCTTCAACGGTTACGCGTGCCATAAGAATTCTCGTTTGAATATTAAATTTGAACAGACTGAGCAGTATAAAAGGCTTTGCCTGTAGACTCAAGTTTTAATCACTACTCAATCGGAGTTATTAATTGTTGAATCAATTCTTGATGACGATTGGCTTGTTGTGACAAACGCAAACGATTGGCAATAATCACCGATTCTAGGTCGTGTAATGCCTTATTAAAGTCATCATTAATAATCAGATAGTCAAAGTTAAGATATTGTTGCATATCTTCAACCGCACAGCTTAAGCGGTGTTCAATCACTTCGACAGAGTCGGTGCCCCGATTAGACAAGCGTTGACGCAAATCAAATTGGCTGGGCGGTAAAATGAAAATTTGTTGAGATTCAGGGAAAAGCTTACGAACTTGTTCTGCACCTTGCCAATCAATTTCAAGTAACACATCATGACCTTTAGCCAATTGTTGTTTTACCGTGGCTTGAGCTGTACCGTAATAGTTACCAAATACTTCAGCATATTCAATAAAACCACCTTGCTGTACTAAAGCAAGGAAATCTTCTTTTTGAGAAAAATGATAATGTACACCGTCGAGTTCACCCGGGCGTTGACCACGAGTTGTGTGTGAGACAGAAACGTGTAAATTGTTCACACGCTCAAGTAGGGCTTTAACCAGAGATGTTTTGCCTGTTCCAGATGCAGCAGAAACGACAAACAAGAGACCCGACATGATATTTTTCCTGATATGATAAAATATCTTCTCTATTTTAGAGCAGACTATCGTCAAACTAAAGAGCTGATCGTAGTTTGTTTGCATTTATTTCAAATTATTCAGTTTAAATTCGAGTGAACATTGAGGGTCTTATGGAAATTGTATTGGCCAATCCACGTGGTTTTTGTGCAGGTGTCGACCGAGCAATTGCGATCGTTAATCGTGCACTTGAGTGTTTTAATCCACCCATTTATGTGCGCCATGAAGTGGTACACAATAAATTTGTTGTGGATGATTTACGTCAGCGCGGAGCGATTTTTGTTGATGAGCTGGATGAAGTTCCAGATGACAATATTGTGATTTTTAGCGCACACGGCGTATCTAAAGCTGTGCAAATTGAGGCTGAACGTCGCGGGTTAAAAGTATTTGATGCAACTTGTCCACTGGTAACCAAGGTACATATTGAAGTGACCAAATATGCCCGTGAAGGTACGGAAGCGATTTTAATTGGTCATGAAGGTCACCCAGAAGTTGAAGGTACCATGGGACAATATGATAAAAAAAATGGTGGGGAAATTTATTTGGTTGAAGATGAAGCAGATGTTGCTGCATTAACCGTTAAAGATCCTGAAAAAGTGGCTTTTGTCACGCAAACCACCTTGTCGATTGATGATACAGCCAAAGTGATTGATGCTTTACGGACTAAATTTCCACATATTCAAGGGCCACGTAAAGATGATATTTGCTATGCCACACAAAACCGCCAAGATGCGGTGCGTGATTTAGCCAATCAATGTGATGTGGTTTTAGTGGTCGGTTCGCCAAATTCATCAAATTCAAATCGCTTACGTGAACTTGCCGAACGTATGGGCAAGCAGGCTTATTTGGTCGATAATGCGGATCAACTGGATCAAAAATGGTTTAATGAGAATACTAAAATTGGGGTCACTGCTGGAGCATCTGCCCCAGAAATTTTAATCAAACAAGTTATACAGCGACTACAGGATTGGGGTGCCAAAGCCCCAGAAGAGCTTGCAGGGCGTGAAGAAAATATTACCTTTAGTTTGCCGAAAGAGTTACGTATCTCTGTAATTCAGGCATAACTGTTAAAGAGGTAACATTCTCTTTAAATTCTTAATTTGACAGGTAATTGTATTTTGGCAATTATCTGTTTTTTTATGCCTTTTATCCTTTATGTGTTTAGTTTGTAATTAAGTTAGGTATTATTTTTAATAGGGTAAAATTTTGTTATCTGGGGGGAGTATGCAGCAAACAAAAAAAAATCAAGGGTTCACCTTAATTGAGTTGATGGTGACCGTTGCAATAATGGCGATTATTGCAATGATGGCTGCGCCTTCTTTTGGGGATATGATTTTAAGTCAAAATTTGAATAGAAGTACTCAGGAGTTAGTTGGACAGTTAAATAACGCACGCTCTAAAGCAGTGTTAGAGCGTAGAGAAGTTAAGCTCCAATTAAATTCTATAGTTGCTGATACGCCTACCCAATTGAATTGGGCACCTCAAGATAAAACGATATTAAAATCAGCTTCTCCCACCGAAATCACCTTTTTATTGAGTGGGGGTGTTAAAAACTTTGCAGCGGGTATTAACGGCAAACCATTTATTATTTGTAATAAAAGCGGCGGCAATAAATCTAAAAATATTAGCATCTCTTTGATGGGGACAATACAAGTGACAGAGGGGACGTGTTAATGAAAACAATAAATTATCAGTCTGGGGTTGGTTTAATTGAAGTGTTGGTTGCTATGTTGGTGTTAGCAATCGGTGTGCTTGGTTTTATTGCATTGCAATATCGTGCGGTGGAAGTGACTTTGGAGAGTACTTACCGTGTGCAAGCTATCAATATTGCACGAGATTTAGCGGAAAGAGTGCGTGTAAATCGCGGTGTTATAGACACTTATATGGCAGAAATAGAAGATCCGGATGAACAAACGACTTCAACCAAAAACTGTTTTACAGAAAATTGCACTACAGCTGAACTTGCAGATTTTGATGTAGCGCAAGTTGCTACTCGTACACGGTCAGTAGGAATGACCATGAATGTGATTGAATGTCAGGGGAATAGTGATGGACGTAATTGCGTCTATGTTGCATGGGGAGATACCAGTGCTACAGATGGTACTGGTGAAGGTGATTGTACCAATAGTACAGCATACAACCCTGCTTCAACCTGTTTGATTATGGAGTTATATTAATATGACTAAATTTCACGCAGGCTTTACGCTAGTTGAACTCATGATTGCTCTTGCACTGGGATTAATCATTGTGGCGGCGGCGATAATGTTATTTCTTACGGGGCAGAAAAGCTATGTTTTACAGTCAGGTATGTCCGATTTGCAGGATAATGCTAATTTTGGATTGAACTATATTGCTAAAGATATTCGCTTAACTAATTTAAACGTAGTAAAAGCAGATATTGATGATGAAACTCAATATGGTGGTGTGGTTTTGACATCTTCAGTCAATGCAACACAGACACCTGCCGTACCAGCAACTCCAACTACACCTGCCGTACCAGCAGTTCCATTAAGTAACTTATATAAAACGATTATTGGGACGAGTGCAGGCGTAAATGTATTATCTAAAAGTACTGGAATGACAGCCGGAACTGTACCCGCATGGACGGGAGCATCCAATGTGCAACAAATTGGTCAAGATGGAGGCGGAAGCGTAACAGCTACAGATATATTAAGCGATCAACTTACTATTCAGTATAGACCGCAATATGTACGTGATAATAAAGATACAACAGCGACCACTGATGATGAATGGGTGGGTGGCTATGATTGTGAGGGTCGAGAGTTAAAATTTAAGGTTGAAAAAGAAAGCCCTACAAGCACTAAACCATTTGGGCAGCAAGTAATCGTACAGCGTTACTTTTTACGAGCAGATGCAAATGCTGCGAAAAATGAACCGAATAGTCCGCTCGCTTTAGCCTGTGAAGCAGGATTCTATGCCGTAGCAGATACGCCAACGGTGGTGAGAATAGAGGGTGGTGCACCATCTCAAGCATTAAATACACGATTATTTGGCAGTACAGGCGGTGAAATCATTATGAAACGTGTGGATCATTTTAGAGTTTTGCTCGGTGTACAAAATGATACCAGTTATCGTTATATGTCTGTTAATGATTATATGGCAATTGCAGCGGGTTTGCGTCCACGTATTTTATCAGTACAAATTGGTGCTTTAGTGCGCTCGGGACAGTCGGTCAGCAGTGATGCGATTGTATCAGATGATCAGGAATTTCAAGTTTTAGATCAGCTTGTTAAGGTAAAAAAACCAGCAGCTAATGCACCGAAGTATGTTCGGCAAGTTGTTTCTCAAACTATCGCTCTGCGCAATACTTTTGGGGATAGATAATGAAATCCTATTCATCTCAACGTGGCGCAACGCTGATTGTGGTCATGATCATGTTACTGGCGATTACGGTTATTGGTACTTTGGCAATTAAAAAAGGTCTGATTTCTTTAAATGTTGCTACCAATAGCCAAGCGCAACAGTTATTGATGCAGAATTCTGATGCAGCATTCTTTAATGTCGAACGAGAAGCGAATTTGATTCAAAGTTTAAGTTCAAGTGGCATGTTTGGTTATATTAATGGCGCAGTGAATAAAGATAAGGAATTGGTTTTCTGTTTTATGGGAGAGGAAGCGGACTTTTTTGATATTAATCGTGCCAGCTTAATGGTATGGCAGTCAGGGAATGCTCCAATCAATAATACTTTAGGAACAGATGGTTATTGCAGTGTTTCCGCAACCACGAGTAATTTTTTTACTAGTGGCCGCCGTGCAGTCATGACGCAAATTTCTGTTAAGTTTTCAAGTCAATCAGATAGTGATCCTTTTTATGGCATGCAATATGGTACTGATGAAAAAGGGGTAAAGTTTGAGAAAAATAAACCTGTAAAAGTATTTGCGGTGTCTATTATGCCAACCCTAACGACAACAAGTGGTGCCAAGATAGATGCATGTTTAAATTCACATATGAGCGAAGTTACGATTCCATCGGGTGTTACACCATCTACTGCCAAAGATGCTGATGGTGTAAGGGTGGATGATAGTGTAACTGATTGTTTATCAAATTTACATATACCGTTTACCTCGCAAGTAACCGAATACATGATTGCGCAAGACTTTGTATAAAATGGGGAATAGCAAGATGAAACAGACTCAAAATAGCGAAAAAAAATCCTATCGTCATAAATTGCTTGCGACCAGTATTGCAGCAGTACTTACGGGGACGGTAGCGACCAGTGTGACTCAAGCCAGTGATATTGATATTTATCAAGAAGCGAAGTCCGGTCAGATTACTCTTATGTTGTTGTTTGACTTATCAGGCAGTATGAATAGGAATGCATCGGGTGGAGGTAGTGCATGTGATTTACCGAGTGGTGTAAGTGCTAGTACTGTTAAAACAGAAACGAATGTTTATATTAGTGGTGTTGCTGCCTATGAGCGTAGGTGGTGTCAAAATGGCTCATCCAGTAGTGCAACTAAATATTATGACCGTATCACCAGATTAAAAGACGGCATAATTGATTTATTATATGGTAATTCTAGTAATAATATTATGAAGTTATCAGATGACAAAGTGATTGGGCTGTCAACATTTCAGGGAAGTGATGGTTATGTCCGTGTGCCAGCTCGACCTTTAGGTGATCTTGTTAATGGCAAGACCCAGCGTAGTATTTTAATTGATGAGGTTCGTGGTTTATCAGCAGATGGCGGTACCCCAACATTTAAAGCATATACTGAGACAGCCTCATACTTGATGGGAACAAATACTCAAGAAAGAGCACAACGAAATAATACAGTGCATTATTTTCAATATGTGCGAAGTAATACAACAAGGTACAGAGCTTGTACATCTTGGAGTACTAATGGAACATGTAGTGCTTTTGATAGTGAAACAAATACTAGTCCAATTCCTAGTAATGCTAATTTTAATACTGTGGCATGTAGCTATAATATTAGTGGAGTCACCTATAATGGGACATGCTATCGCTCTAATTGGTATGTTAAAACTGCGACATCAAATAGCGGTTATCCAAAATCTTATGATGAAACTAAAGTCATTGAAGAATTCCGTTATCGTTCGCCAGATTCATTAACTCAGTCAGAAGATATTAAAAAATGCAGTGGGCAGGGTATTTACGCGTTAACGGATGGTGAGCCTACTTCGAATCAATCTCCTACTGCTTTAATGAAAAATGCGCTGAATAACACAGGATTTAGTTGTTCTGCTTTGGGGTTTGGTGATGATTGGAACTGTGCATATACATTTAATGATTATCTATTATTAAATAATTCTAAAATTAATCCGCTCGGTCTTAAAGTTAAAACAGCAGTTGTCGGTTTTGGTTCATCTTTCAATAATGTCACATCTTTTGATAAAAAGAAGACACAAGCAGAAAATATTGCAGCATTGGGAACGATTGATACTAATGTAAAAAAAGCGGCGTATTGGGGTATTATTGGTGAAGGCGGTTGGTACTCCGGTAATAGTTCAGAAGATATTGTAAAAAGTGTCAATTCATTTTTAGGTGATTTGGGTAAGGAAATTCCATCTGTTACTACAGGTTCACCAACTATTCCAAAAGATTCATTAAATCCTGCGGTACTGCAGGATGATGCTTATTATCAGCAATTCCAACCGACACCTGATAAAGAGTATAGCCTTTGGGTGGGGAATCTAAAAAAATATCTTGTTGGTACATCAGGTAAATTGCAAGGTAGAAGTAATAAAGATGTTACAGATAGTCGTGGTCGATTGATTACACCAACCTATGATGCTAATGGCAAGTTGACTTCTGCCGTATATGATTTCTGGTCAGCTAGTATTAGTGATACTGCAACAATTGCTGATGGTGATGAAAATACTATTGGCAGTAAAAAATTTGCTGCAAAAGGTGGTGTGTGGTCACAGCTCAAATTGCGTAGTGATAATAATGTTTTGCAACGTAAACTTTTAACCAACCGTGTTGGTATCGGAACAGGTGCAAGTGCAACATTTAGCAGTAGTAATAATACATTGCGTACTGTAAATCTAAACTATCTTTCAGATACGACTTATAAAGATGACCCAAATCGTGGCTATCTCATAAGTTTGCTTGGTTATAATGTAGATGCTGCAAATCCGGGCAGTATTACCACAAGTTCACTAGCTTCGTCAGCTGAGCTTCGTCAGGTTGGAGCTGTTATGCACTCTTTACCTGTATTGGTCACGAATAAAGGTAAAGTGACTTATAACGCTACTACTAAAAAAATTGGTTCAACAAATCGAGAAGATTATGTCCTGTTTGGTACCACACAAGGTCTACTACAGGTTGTTGATGCTGTAACTGGACAAGAAAAATTTGCTTTTGTACCAAATGAAATGGTGGATAAGCAAAAACAAGCTTTTGGCAACTACACTGCTACTACTGGTGGTGTAAATAGCCTTTACTACGGTGTCGATGGTCCTTGGACTGTACACACCGAATATGTGATTGATGATTCGGGTAATCTAACTGTCGGGACAGGTAAAGGTACAAACCAAAAAGGTAAACAGCTTGCTTTTGGTGGCTTGCGTATGGGGGGGCGTAGCTATTATTCCTTAGATTTACAAAATATCAATACTCCCAAGCTAAACTTTTATATTAATCCAGATGCTGCCAGTTCGGCTACGCCATTAAGTTACATGGGGGAGAGTTGGTCTAAACCTACAGTTACTTATGTGAATTGGGGAGGGGTGCGTAAACTGGTGATGTTTGTTGGCGGCGGTTATGACCGTACGGGTGGAGCAGACGGAAAAGGCTATGAAAGCGATAACTATAACCAAACCAATAAAAAAGGTGCTGGTGTTTATATGTTTAGCGCTGAGGGTGCTGATGCGGGAAGTTTGCTGTGGTGGGCAAGTGCTAATGCAGTGACTAGTGATGTAACGACGAATAGTGGGGTAATTGGTCGAAAAGATGACAATTTACAGTACAGTGTGGTCAGTGAAATTCGTACAGTGGATCGTGATGGTGATGATTTGGCTGATCATCTATATGTGGGGGACTTGGGGGGGCAGATTTTCCGCGTCGATTTAAATAATAAAGCCACCACTTTAGGGGCATTTGCTAAAGCACCTGTTAGATTGCTCAATCTTCATAAGACTGATGGTAAAAGCCCACGCTTCTACGATATGCCAAGTTTCTCAATTTATAATGAAAAAGGCTCAACATTTGCTGTTATCTCAATAGGGAGTGGTAACCGAAGCCAGCCTTTACAAAGCTATACTACTACTACAGCTGGGGTTGAATATGATGCAATTTATAACCTTTATGATAAGGATGTTGCACGTAAAGACCTATTTACTGCAAGCAGCTGGAATACTAAAGATGTGACCAGTTTAGGCCTATTAACTGAAGATAACCGTTATACGAATACGACACTTATTGCACCTTATTCGACCAATGGTTGGTATTACAAATTTGATAATTGTGTTGCGGGTAGTGATGGTACAAAAACAGACTGTGATAAATATAAACTACAAAGTGAGAAAGTTTTCGGTACACCGCTTGCAATGAATTATCGTTTATATGTATCTACTTTTGATAGTAGTAAACCAGGTATATCTGGCGATTGCGGCGCAGGGGTGAAAGGCGAAAGCTTCTTAAGTTCATTCTGTTTGCCTTTTGGTCAATGTAAGTCTAAAGATCCTAAAGATGGAGGAAGCCGAGGTGCACCTATCGGTATCGGTATTCAAAATATCACTACAGGTAATGATAATTGTACGGGTGATAGCTGTACTGGTGGTGAAGGCGGTGAAGGTGGGGGAAGCAAGGATGGTGGTAAGGTTGCGAGTAGTTCCAACTACTGTGCCAATACTGGTGGGCGGATTATCGTAACTACTACAGGCAGTAGCGGTCAAGGAGAAGCAACTCAGATGTGTTTGATTCCTCAACGCTGGTATGAAAAAAATACTCTTATTAAATGATGGGTGATATATGAAATATATTTTATCCACCAAAAAAGGTTTTACCTTGATTGAGTTGATGGTAGTGGTGGTGATTGTGGCTATTTTTGCTGCAATCGCTATACCTAGCTATCAGGAATATATGCGTAGAGCCAATGCTGCGCAGGCTCAGCAGGAAATACAGCGGATTGCCAGTGAGCTTGAACGTTGGAAATCGCGTAATTTTAACTATTTGGGTTTTAACTTAAATCCAAATGCAGTGCAAAATTATACTTTTGAAATCAAAGACGGTACAACAGGAAATCCTGACTTAACAGCAACTGCAGCAAATGGTCGCAGTTGGGTAATTCGTGCAGAACGTCCTGATGAAAAAAGCTTTAGTTTTTTGATGACCAGTAGTGGAATTCGCTGTAAAAATAAAACCAAAGCCAATGTAACTTTTGATGCTTGCGGTACAAATGCAGGGGAAGAACAATGGTAAGTAAATACTTTTCTGGCTTTACTCTTGTTGAACTGATGATTGTGGTGGCGATTATTGCAATTTTAGCAGCAATTGCCTATCCCTCTTATCAAGACTCGGTGCGTAGAGCGAAAAGGATTGATGCTCAAAGTGAAATGATGGGTATTGCAAACAGATTGCAGAAATATAGAATCACACGCTTTAGCTTTGAAAAGGCAAATGGCAGTTTTGTGACTTTAGCTGATATTGGTGTTTCAGGCCAAATTCCTTCATCAGGAACAGCATTATACACTGTGGTTTTGTCTGATCAGAGTATGGGAACTTGGACTTTAACAGCTACTCCAACGAATGCGCAAATTGGAGATGGACACCTTGTATTGAATCATCGTGGTCAGCGTTGTTGGACAAAAGCTTCAGATAAAGGTGGTTCAGCGTGTGTGCCTTCGGCAACCTCAAACTGGGACGGACGTTAAAATATAAATTCAAACTGTGGATAAATAAATTTTGATCTTCCTTTCATGGAAAATATAACGTAAAATATTGCCCTCTATGAAAGGGGTTTGAATTGCTGTCGATGGTCGGCGCAGGGATAATCCGTAAAAATTATAAGGTTTTTATCATGGTTGTAATTCGTCTAGCACGCGGTGGTGCTAAAAAACGTCCGTTCTATCAAATTATTGTAACTGATAGCCGTAATGCACGTGACGGTCGTTTCATCGAACGTATCGGTTTCTTTAACCCTACAGCTCAAGGTCAAGCAGAAAAACTTCGTTTAGATGCTGATCGTTTTGCTCATTGGGTTTCTCAAGGCGCTCAACCGTCTGAACGTGTTGCTTCTTTAGCTGCTCAAGCTAAGAAAGCTGCAGCTGCTGCATAATTCTAAATTAAGTAGTAGGAAAGCCCATGACACCAACACAGAATGTTCCCGAAGATCGTATTCAGATTGGACAGTTACGTTCAGCATATGGATTAAATGGGTGGCTCTGGGTCTATTCCAATACAGAACCTATGAGCAACATCTTTGACTATCTTCCTTGGTACATTGAAACCAAAGCAGGTTGGCAAACAGTAGATGTAAAACGTTGGAAACCGCATGGCAAAGGCTTGGTTGTTTCGTTAAAGGATGTGAGTGATCGCACTGCAGCGGATAGCTTAGTTGGCGTAAATGTTTGGATTTCAAAATCGCAACTTCCGAAAGCAGGAATGGATGAGTTTTACTGGACAGATTTGAAAGGCTTAACCGTGTTAGGTTTGGATGATGCTGAACAAGAAGTAAATCTCGGGAAAATCCATGAAATGTTCGAGACAGGTGCCAATGATGTGATGGTGGTTCACGCAACACCAGACAGCGTTGATGCTGAAGAGCGTATGATTCCATGGCATAAAGATGTGGTACAGCGAGTTGATCTCGAAGCTGGTCGTATCTACGTGAATTGGGGCGTAGATTACTAAATATTTAAAAGCTTGTCCTTTAAGGATGAACGCAGCAGGAAAATAGAGGAGTCTGCGATGTTTTTTGCAGTCATTACGCTTTTTCCTGAAATGTTTGAAGCGATTACAGATTTTGGTATTAGCGGGCGTGCGGCAAAACGTGAAATAGTACAAGTCACTTGTATTAATCCACGTGAATTTGCGACGGGCAACTACAAAAGAGTGGATGAACGTCCATTTGGTGGTGGTCCGGGTATGGTGATGATGGCAGAGCCTTTGGCAAAAGCGATTCATCATGCTAAAGAGCTTGCTTTGCAAGCGGGATGTGTTCAAGTTCCTGTGGTGTATATGTCTCCACAAGGAAAGACCTTAAACGAAGTTGCAGTACAACAGTTTGTTGAATATGACGGATTAATTGTATTGTGCGGACGTTATGAGGGCGTCGATGAACGTTTGATCCAGCAATATGTTGATCAGGAATGGTCCATTGGTGATTATGTTTTATCAGGTGGTGAACTGCCTGCGATGGTTTTATTGGACAGTATTATTCGGAGACTTCCGGGTACAATGTCTGATGAACAGTCTGCGATACAGGACTCTTTTGTGGATGGTCTTTTAGACTGCCCGCAATATACTAAGCCCGACCATTTTCAAGGGTTGGATGTGCCTGAAGTATTAAAATCAGGACATCATGCCAATATTGAAAAATGGCGTTTTTTACAGCGTTATCAGCGTACACTTGAGCGCCGCCCAGAGTTGGTGGAAAAAGTGGAACTGACAAAGCTGCAAAAAAAATGGCTTAAAGATTTAAATACTTAAATTCGATTTAAGTATTCTTTAATAGGCTCTTTATTGGTTGAGATGGTCAACAATAAAGGGAAAGATAATCGGGTCTATGCGCTTTAGCCTCTATACCCCGCGATGATCAGACCTCTTCTGTCCCGCACATATTGGAGATACCCACATGAGTGGTAAGCATCCTTTAGTTCAAATTATTGAAAATGCACAGTTAAAATCAGATATCCCTGCTTTTGCACCTGGTGATACTGTTATTGTTTCTGTAAAAGTAAAAGAAGGTGAGCGTGAGCGTCTTCAGGCATTTGAAGGCGTTGTAATTGCTAAGAAAAATCGTGGCTTGAACTCTGCGTTCACAGTACGTAAAATTTCTAGCGGTGTTGGTGTTGAACGTGTATTCCAAACACATTCTCCAATCGTAGCTAAAGTTGAAGTGAAACGTCGTGGTGACGTTCGTCGTGCTAAACTTTACTACCTACGCGAATTGTCTGGTAAAGCTGCACGTATCCGTGAAAAATTACCAGCTCGTAAAGTTAAAGCTTAATTTTAAGTTTTATACGAGTCAAAAAATGCGCCTGATGGCGCATTTTTTATGTCTTCAATATCGATGAATTTTATAAACCTTGCAGTTTTAAGCGGTTGGCATGTTGACGATATAAGGAAACCGGATCAGGTGAGAAAATATCGCGTAAGCCAAAGATCATATTAACTTCATCTAAGTGATTATGGTGATAGTTGTCACGGATGACTTGTCCCAAATGGGCGTTGCAACGATTGACTAAACCATCGTTGTCGAAATTTCCATAAGAGAGAGGCGCCAGTTGTGAAATGACAGAATCAAGCACATCCAATATATTGGTGATTTGTGCTTTACCTGTCCAAGAATAGTAACGGATGCCCTTTTCAAGGTTTGCACCTGAAGTATTACAATTTGCCGCTAGAGCCGCTGTTGGAAACTTTTGATTGAACTGGGCTGAGCCTTTTTCACTAATTGAAATTAATGAAGCTGTGGTATTGATGGGTAAGCTAGAGTTGCCTTCAGCCCAGGTAATAATGGGCGCAAGTAATTTCCCCCCGAAAAAGTCAGCAAGGGTAGATGTGCCCTGATTTGCTAAAATATCATCAGCGACTTTAGAACCGCGAAAAGTTCCAGCAACACCTGTAACTGAAGCAACAATATCGGGTCGAATTGCGGCAATATAACGTACCGTTGGCCCCCCGTGGCTATGTCCAAGTAAATTGACTTTATTTTTACCTGTCAGGGCACGAATTTCTTCCACTTGAGCAAGCAGTTGTTCACCGCGTACTTCAGTGGACTCTAAAGGGGAAACCTGAGTCGCAAAGACCGTCGCGCCATTCCGCGCTAAATCGGGTAATACTTGGTAGAAATAATCCATACCAAATGCAGAGGTTCCTAGGCGGGTAAAGCCAAACATACCATGCGTCATCACAATGGGATATTTGGTCTTCGCATAGTCAGATTTTACCGTTTCTTTTACTTGTAAAATGCCTTCTGCAGCTTGAGTTTCAGCAGTCAGTCCCATAGAAAGGGTTGCCATCACGGCAAAGGTTACTGCTTTGGTTTTTGTCGTTAAAATTTTCATAACCGATCCTTTGTTAAATTTTTTTAATATTTTGGGTCTAGCGAAAGAAAAAATAAGCCTCCTGTATTGATCAATTGTGTTTTTGCACTTTCTTAAAGTTCTTAAAGCCTTTTTCTCATATCCTTATTTTTTGTTATTTAGCAGTTTATTTTCATCCTGAAAATATCGTTTTAATGTATGCATCCTTATTCAGAAAAAGGCAGTTTTCCACCTTGATCATGGATTGATTCAAAGGTACTGACCCGAAGTTGTTCTTCTGATTTGTTAAAATGCTGTTGACGTAATTGTTGCACCGCTTTTTGTTTCGCATCCTCACTCATGCCACTTTTCATCACGCTGTCACGTTCATTTAGATAACCATTGACTTTGTTTTTCCAATCATTGCGCTCTGTATCCAAAGTTTCTAAACGTTGGGTGACTTCAGGTCCGACCAAATTGGTTCGCATTTGATGAATTTCTTCAGCAGAACCGCCACGTGCTTTAATGTCTGTGGTGAGCTTTCTTAAATCTTCGAGTTTATTGAGTTGTTTTAAGTTTTCTTTCCAATCTTCAGGCAGTTGATTGAATAGATTTTTTAATTTTTCTGCCTTTTGTGCTTCAGTTAAGTTTTTGTCATCCAGAATGCTCATACGATTTAACGTGTATTCATGGTAAGTATCTTCAGTACCAAATAAACCTTCAATTTCGTAGTTAGAGAAAAGCTGTTTGCGCAAATTCTTCATATCGGCAAATATGCTTTGATAGTATTTGGCATCATCTTTATCAATATTGGGCGCTGCTAGATGACCGAGTTTTTCGCGGTAATCCATATAGCGATTCCATAAATCTAAAATTTGCGCTCGGGCAGGCTCTTGATAGCTTTGTTCAATATAGGTTTTAAAGTCCATTTTAATTTGCTTGAGGTCTTTTTCACCATATTGAGTAATAAAGTATTCAAAACAGTTACGTGTTTTTTCATTTACAATTAAACGATTGGTCTGATCTAAGCGCAACTGACAGTTAATTTCAGTGTCTTGCTGGCTTTTACCGACAAAGGCCTTCCCTTGAACTGATTTTATGGAATGGTTTGCTGTTAAAAAATTCCCTTGTGTAGCAATGGCTTGTGCTGAACTTGTTGGGTCTGCACTGGATTGAGAAGGTGCTAACCAAAATAATACTGCACCGATACACAATACAATAAGAGCCAAAATGACCCAGAGCTTATATTTCTGCATGTCCTATGCAACCTTTTATTGCTGTTTTTATTAAGTCTAAAATAGAATTCAATTTGCCATTAAATGTGCAAATACATAGTAGAAAAGTTGTAAATCCTGATAAGCGGTTGTTACCATGTCATTCGTTTGAACTTGTTTGATTTTCGCTATGAAAAAGACTTCACCTAAAATTCAACGCCGGCATCTGAGTGGTGTATTTTTACTTAACAAGCCTTTGGGTATTAGTTCTAATGCTGCATTGCAGCGCGTTCGCTGGTTATATCGAGCTGAAAAAGGCGGACATACTGGAGCTTTAGATCCTTTAGCTTCAGGTTTGTTACCAATTTGTCTGGGTGAAGCGACTAAATTTTCACATTATTTATTGGATTCAACCAAGCGCTACCAAACCACCATTCATTTAGGGCATAGCACCACCACGGGTGATGTTGAAGGTGATGTGTTATTCGAGCAAGCCGTTCCTGAGTTGACTCAAGCAAAAATTGAACAGGTTTTGGCCACGTTTGTGGGTGATATTCAGCAAGTTCCACCGATGTACTCTGCCTTAAAAAAAGAAGGTCGTCCATTGTATGAATTGGCGCGTAAGGGCATTGAAATTGAACGCGAAGCACGTCCAATTACCATTGAGGCACTTGAGTTATTGTCTTTTACTGAAAATAGCCTGACCTTAGATGTGACCTGTTCTAAGGGAACGTATATTCGTGTATTGGGTGAAGATATTGCCAAAGCTTTAAACACGTTTGGGCATTTAACTTATTTGCACCGAATTAAAACAGGGCAATTTGACCTGATTCCAAGTTATACCATTGAATATTTAGAAAGCTTAACTGAATTTGAACGTGATGCTTTGTTGTTGCCAGTTTTTGCGCCAGTCGATCATTTTACCCGAGTGCAAGTTCCCCAAGGGCGTGCTGAATATTTTAGTCGTGGTATGGAAAGTAATATTGAGCATGCCGCAGAAACTGAAGTTTTGGTCTTTGATGGCGAGAAATGTCTAGGTTTAGCGGAAATTACCGACAAAAAGCGTTTAGTCCCGAAACGTGTTTTAAATCTCTAATTACTCTTTAATCATTTTTTAAGCAAGCGATAAAATCATATGGACATCGAGATTATCATCAGCCTGATTTTTTTCGCATTTTGTGCAGGTGCGATCGATGCGGCGGTAGGTGGTGGCGGTTTAATTCAAATTCCTGCACTTATGGGGGCACTGCCAAACTATGCAACGGCAACGGTTTTTGGCACCAATAAACTGGCTTCGATTTGTGGTACAGCTTCAGCGGCATTTTCCTATTTACGTCAAGTTAAACTGCAATGGAAGTTATTGGCTGTAATTGCTGTCACCGCATTTATCAGTTCCTTTGGCGGAGCAGCCTGTGTTTCGATGATTCCACAGGCGGTTTTAAAACCTTTTGTGTTGTTTATGCTGATCGTGATTGCCATTTATACTTTTATGAAGAAGCAATTTGGTCAAGTCCACTTTCAACAAAGTATCACCACTAAAACATTAGTTTTGGCGGGTGTGGGTGGTGTGATCATTGGTTTTTACGACGGCATTTTTGGCCCAGGTACCGGTAGCTTCTTTATTTTTTATTTTATCCGTTATTTAAAAGTCGATTTTTTACATGCCTCGGCATTGTCTAAAATTGGCAATTTTATGACCAATTTTGCCGCTTTAAGTTTCTTTATTCCAACTGGTCATGTGCTGTTTAGTTTAGGCTTAATGATGGCTGTAGCCAATGTTGCAGGTTCATTGGTTGGGGTGAAAATGGCGTTAAAATACGGTAGTGGTTTTATTCGTATTTTGTTTTTGATTTTGGTTTCAGTGCTGATTCTACGCTTAAGCTATCAAATGCTTTTTCCAAGTTAAGAGCAAAATGCACAAAAATTAACAGTGTCTTTGCGTATTGTTGCTTAAAAATAAGAGTCCCTTATGGGGCTCATTTTTATATGTGTTGGTCACGATCATATAGCCCATAGCCAAAGGTGATTAGTATCATGAATATATTTGAAGCATTACGTGAAAGCCATGAAAAACAAAGATATTTATCTGAGAAATTAATAAAAACATCTGGTGATAGTAAAGAGCGTCGAGCATTGTTTGAGTTACTCAAAAATGAACTTTTTGCTCATGCAGTAGGCGAAGATCGTTATTTTTATATTCCTTTAATGATGACCGATTCAGGTTTAAACATCACTCGGCATGCACTAGCGGAACACCATAAAATGGATGAGTTGTTGGAGCAGCTCACTGAAATGGAGTTGAGTAATCCCAGTTGGCTTGCAGTTGCAAAGAAGTTGTTTGATACGGTGCATCATCATTTACAGGAAGAAGAACATGGTTTTTTCCAGCAAGCCGGTAAAATACTCTCTGCTGAGCAGAAAGAAAGTCTTGCTCAGCAATATTTAGCTGAATATAAAAAGTATAAAAAGGCAGATAAAGACAGTTTGACTTGATGTTACAATGACATAAAGCGGGGGAGAACCCGCTTTATGTGGCTTTTTGACCTGATCGAAAGGTCACACCCACCGAGGCAATCATAATACACAGCAAAGCAATACTTTGTAGCAGGCTAATGTGTTCTTTTAATAATAACCAACCTGCCAAAGCCGCTAGTGCAGGCGATAAACTGGACAGTGTGCCATAGCTCAGTTTAGTTAAGCGTTTTAATGCCATGAGGTCCAGCGCATAAGGAATTGCTGTCGCCAAGAGTGCAATCATTAAAGCCTGTGGCCAATATTGAAATTGCACCAATGCTGTTGGGCTGTGTATCACACTGATGGGTAACATCACCATCGTGGATAAGACAATGGCGATGCTGAGCGCATGCATACCAATATTCTGGCGTACTACACGTTGGCCAAAATAAATATAGATGGCCCAGCAAACACCCGCACCTAATGCAAAAGCAGCACCTAAATAGGAGAAGTTATGTTGATTGGCATCTTGCCAAGGCACCATCAGCGCCACACCTAAAATAGCTAAGCCAACCCAGATGTAATCACTTTTTCGCTTAATGGAAAGTAATGCCAAAGTCAGCGGGCCTAAGAATTCCAGACCGACAGCAATGCCTTGTGGTAGTTTGCCCAAAGAAGCGTAAAACAGCACATTCATCAAACAGACTGACCCACTATAAAATAATAAGTCCTTCCATTTTAGATAGGGTAAGCGTTTGATAATTTTCCAAGAACGGAACATCAGTACAATCAATATAGAAGCAAAACTAAGCCGAAGGGTCACGACGGTCAGTGGGTCGAGGACTTCAATCAGTTGTTTGGCAAATGAGGCACTGATCTGATACGCCACCATGGATAAAACCATGTATAACACAGCAGTAAGTTGGGTATTGGACATATGCTCCGCGCGACAACCTGTCAAGGTAGACCAGTTTGAGAAAGTATTTCTATTATAGCAATCATAAAAAAAGCTGGGCTCACATCTTTCGATGGAAAATGATCACTATTAAATGAATGTTACTCTGAATTTGTTATTCAAAATCAAAAATATAATAATAGTGCGTATTTTTTTGTACTTAACTTTGGAAGAATAATGATTACATCATCCATAAAATTAAAAAACATTGCCTTCGCTTGTCTTTTGGGAATGTCATTGGCAGGGTGTGGTTCTGATAGTGAATCGGAAACGAAACCTGTAAATGAAGAAGCAATGCTACAAAAAAATGTATCAGCTTTAATTCTTTCATCCAATGGCAATGCGCTTGCCGCTGCTGAAATTGTGATCGCAGGTCAAACATTTAAGACAGATGGTTTTGGGAAGGCTGCTTTTACGGTACAGATTCCAAAATCAGCAACCCATGTTGTGGTGGTTGTTAAAAAAGACGGTTTTATTAGCCAGTCTTTGCGGATTGAAGCTGGGCAACTGGAACAGCTTTCAGCAAATTTACTGAATGTTAAACAGACTGTTTCGATCGCTAAAATTGAAGAAGCACAGGTCATTCAATCTGTATATCAAAATGCCCAGATTACGATTCCTGAAAATGCTTTTGTATTGCCAAATGGTCAGCCCGCTACAGGTGCGGTCACTGTGGCATTTACCCCATGGGATATTACGGCAGCAGACTTAAATGCGATGCCAGCCAATGGTGTAGCACGAGATGCACAGGGCAATATTGTAAACTTAATCAGTGCTGGAATGATCACTGCCACATTTACCAATGCAGCGGGTCAAGAACTACAATTGGCTGCGGGTAAAACAGCAGATATTCAAATGGATTTACCAGTAGCGAGTATTAATAATCAGAAGTTGCTGGTTGGATCAAATATTCCAATGTGGCACTTTGATGAAGCTAAAGGACTTTGGATAGAAGAGGGTGTGGGGCAAGTGGTCGCTTCACTTTCATCGACAACAGGTCTAGCTGTACATGCAACGGTTTCACATTTTTCAACTTGGAACTGGGATTTTAAATTTGAAAATGCAGGTTCGGTCTTTGTCCAGTGTCAGTCGGCTTCCGTTGCAGTCCCTTGTCATATTACTGCAAAAGTTAAATTGAAAGATGGTTCTGCTCTAACCAAGGTCAATTCTATTTCGGCACAAGGTACAACCATTATTAATATGCCATCTGAAGGTTCAATTGATTGGACTGCAAAAGATATAACAGGGACTTTAATTGGTGAAAAAACCTCTGGAACATCGGGCAATGTCATTATTGACTTGGGTGCTCCGACTACAAAGAATTTTGTCAAATGTGAGTTGGCAAATGGTACTGCTGTTGCCTGTTCAGGCAAGCTGAACGGAGGGATTGATTTTTCGCTTCCTAAAGAAGGCGGCAATGTTCTGACAGGGCTTCAAAATGTAGCTCAGCTGAATTGGGAAGCAACGTCTGCACCTTATGAAACGCTATCTTCTGTGTATCAATATAAAGGTAATCAAGTTTCAGGGCTAACAGGTGAGGTTAAAATCATTCTTTCAACCTCTGAAAAGTTATTTGATAAAACCGTTTATGAGCTTCTGTGTAAATCACCAGACCCAGTGTTTTTCTGTCAGGTTCGATTAGACGGATATTTTTCGTCTAAAGTTAATAATCTGAATGGCAGTTTTTTGAAGAGTTTTACCATTCCATTGGATAAAAAGGTCAAAGTGTATTTGCCAATACCACCAGCAGAATCTGTTGATAGTCTGTGGATCAATGCGAAGGCGTATATCTATCGCAATGGGCTCGAAAATCGTAAACAAGTCGAGGTTGCTATGGACTCAACCCTGATTCAGTTTGATTTTAATGCGACTGACTGGTGCGAACCATGGAAAGGAGATACTGATTATCCTGAATATTCAGAGCAAAATATGAATAAATACTGTTGGTATGATATGCCGCAGTAAGTTTTATAAAACCACACTTCGGTGTGGTTTTTTTTATTGCTTTAACTTGGCTTCTATTTTTTGCTTGGCCTGATGTGTGGTATAGGTGCAACCCACTGAGGCGGCAATAATGACCATCAGCGCTAGCCACTGTGTCCAGAGCAATTGTTCATGTAACACGATAAAACCTGAAAGGGCTGCAATGGCAGGCTCTAAACTGGTCAATGTACCAAAAATAAAAGGGCTTAAACGGCGCAGTGCCATCATTTCCAAAGAAAACGGCAATGCACTTGCCAGTATGGCTAAGGCAATAAAATAGATAAAATTTGAAGGTTCAAAAACAGTGCTTGGAATCCCTGAAAAGAGTGCAACGGGCATTAAGCACAACATGCCAATAAACATGCCTAAGCACACAGTATGATTGCCTGAAATCCCTGAAGGTTTTTGCCCAAAGATAATATACATCGCCCAACATGCACCCGCAGCTAAGGCAAAGGCAATGCCAATCGGGTCTAGGCTTTGTGAACTTTGATCGAATGGAAACAGTAAAACCAAGCCTAAAATGGCCAGTCCAACCCAAATGAAATCGTATCTTTGCCGTGCATAATACAGTGCCACGCCAAGTGGACCAATGAACTCAAAAGAAACAGCAATCCCGAGAGGGAGGCGCTCAATAGACAAATAGAACATGGCATTCATACCAGCCAGAGCAATGCCATAGCTGCTAATGGCACGCCAGTTCACGTGTTTAAAATTGATGTGCCAAATTTTAAAAATCATGGCCAGAATAAGAGAGCCTAATAATAGGCGCATGACTGAAACGGTCAGTACCGGAAACTGACCGAACAGAATTTTGGCCAGCGAGCCGCTGCTTTGCATACTGATCATGGCAATAAACAATAAAATTAAAGCTTGAGCATGTGGCGTATTTTTAAAATTCGGCATTCATTTCTATAACTAAATTCGTTTCGATTACTCGAATAGCGGGAGATGAGCAATCAACGCTAAAATGACTGAAAACTTTTGCACATAAGCGTTTAGAACACGTCTAAAAATTCAGAACACATTTTTGTATTCGGAGAATTGCCTATTTATTTTCCGTAGCAGAACTGCACAGTGTGTCATGACGGAACTGATCTTTTCTTCAATGCTGCTTTTAAATGTTCAAAATAAAAAACCACAGCACGAATGCTGTGGTTTCACGTTCTAAATGAAATTAGAACAATACGCGAACGCGGATAGTTCCTTCAACGTCTTGAAGAGTATCCAACGCTTCTTTAGAAGCAGTTGCGTCAACGTCCATCACTAAGTAACCAACGTCACCTTTGGTCATTAATGATTGACCAGAGATGTTGATGCCGTGTTCAGCAAACAAGTTGTTGATTTTAGAAAGAACGCCAGGAATATTTTTGTGAATGTGCAGTAAACGGTGTTTACCTTCAGTCAACGGCAAAGCAATTTCTGGGAAGTTCACCGCAGATAAAGTCATGCCTTTATCTGAGTAAGCAACAAATTTCTCTGCCACTTCTAGACCGATGTTTGCTTGCGCTTCCATGGTAGAACCACCTACGTGAGGGGTTAAAATCACGTTGTCTAAGCCGCGTAGTGGAGAAACAAATTCTTCACCGTTTGCTTTTGGTTCTTTCGGGAATACGTCAACTGCTGCACCGGCAATGTGACCCGATTTAATCGCATCAGCAAGATCTTCAATGATGACACATGTACCGCGTGCAGCATTGATGAAGATTGAACCTTCTTTCATTTGTGCAAATTGGTTTTTGCCAAAGAAGTTGCGCGTTGATGGTACGTCTGGTACGTGTAAAGAGACAACGTCAGCATTGGCAAGAAGTTCTGCCATAGAGCCGACTTGACGTGCATTACCCATCGGTAATTTAGTCACTGCATCATAATAAATCACGTGCATACCCAAGCTTTCAGCAAGAACTGAAAGTTGCGAACCGATTGAGCCGTAACCCACGATACCTAAAGTTTTGCCACGCGTTTCGAATGAACCAACTGCCGATTTATTCCAACCACCACGGTGAGTAGAAGCAGATTTCGCAGGAACACCACGAAGTAAAAGAATTGCTTCAGCAAGTACCAGTTCAGCTACTGAACGGGTATTTGAGTATGGTGCGTTAAAGACTGGAATACCACGAATCATTGCAGCATTCAGATTAACTTGGTTGGTACCGATACAAAAACAGCCAACAGCGATAAGCTTGTTGGCTGCTTCAAATACTTCTTCAGTCAGCTGAGTACGTGAACGAATACCGATGAAGTGAGCATCTTTAACCGCTTCTTTCAACGCTTCACCCTCAAGCGCAGTTTTACGGGAATCGATGTTGGTGTATCCAGCAGCATTTAATGTGTCGATTGCGTTTTGGTGAACGCCTTCTAACAACAAGAAACGAATTTTATCTTTAGGTAGAGAAAGATGTTGGCTCATTACGGCTCCGCTACAAAGGCCAAATTTAGTCGCGATATGATAACATACGAGAAGGGTCTATATACATTTCCTTTATGACGCAACGGATAGGTATTTTTGCAATAGATACACTATGAAATGCAGATTTTGGTCTAACTAAAGCTGTAATTTCTAAGGTGCGATAATCAAAAAGCTTATTTTCGCAGGGTTTCGAGAGAAAATGTCTTATAATGCTGTGCAGTGAAAGCATCGCCGTGATGCTGTTGATTTTATCTTCACGCCCAGTCTTAGGCAGTGTTCTTTTATTCCTCTTTTTTAAATGAATGCTGTATAGACCATCCACCACTTGTATATTTCTTGCTAGGTCTGCAAACGATGAATGCTCCAGTCGCTTTAACACCTGAGTTATTAACCCAATTGACAGCTATTGTTGGTGAAAACCGCATTAAAACCGATGCGGACAGCCTCCAGAATTGGGGTCGAGACCACACTAAACATTTCGATCCAAATCCATCTGTCATCGTTTTTCCATCCAGCACAGAACAAGTGCAAGCGATTGTAAAACTGGCGAATCAGTTTGATATTGCAATTACCCCATCGGGTGGTCGTACAGGTTTATCTGCGGGTGCTGTGGCAGCTGCTGGTGAAATTGTCGTGAGCTTCGACAAAATGAACCAAATTCTTGAGTTCTTCCCCGCAGATCGTATGGTACGTGTACAAGCAGGTGTGGTGACAGAACAATTGCAAAACTATGCTGAACAACAAGGCATGTATTATCCGGTTGATTTTGCATCTTCAGGTTCATCGCAAATTGGCGGTAACATTGGCACCAATGCCGGCGGTATTAAAGTGATTAAATACGGCATGACACGTAACTGGGTGCTAGGTTTAACCGTTGTGACGGGTAAAGGTGATGTGCTGCGCTTGAACAAAGGCATGATTAAAAATGCCACAGGTTATGCGTTACAACACTTATTTATTGGCGGTGAAGGCACTTTAGGTTTAGTGACTGAAGCTGAAATTAAACTTGAGCGTCAACCACATGATTTACAAGTGATGGTATTGGGTGTACCTGACTTTGATGCGATTATGCCTGTGCTGCACGCATTTCAAAGCAAAATTGATTTAACTGCATTTGAATTCTTCGGTGAATTGGCGATGCAGAAAGTGTTGGATCATGGTCACGTGCAACGTCCATTTGAAACAGCTTGTCCTTTTTATGTCTTGCTTGAATTTGAAGCGCCATATGAACCCATTATGGATGCGGCAATGGAAATCTTTGAGCATTGCATGGAACAAGGCTGGGTGCTAGATGGCGTGATGAGCCAAAGCCTAGACCAAGTGCATAGCTTATGGCGTTTGCGTGAAGACATTTCTGAATCAATCGCGCCATTTACCCCATACAAAAATGACATTTCGGTGTTAATTACTCACGTTCCTGCATTCATTAAAGAAATTGATGAAATTGTAGAAGCAAATTATCCTGATTTTGATATTTGTTGGTTCGGTCATATTGGTGACGGTAACTTGCATTTAAATATCTTAAAACCTGCTGATTTAAGTAAAGATGAATTTTTTGCCAAATGTCAGGTGGTGAATAAATATGTATTTGAAACCGTGAAAAAATATGATGGTTCAATTTCTGCGGAACATGGCGTGGGCATGACCAAAAAACCATATTTGGAATATTCACGTACTGCGCAAGAAATTGAATACATGAAAGCTTTGAAACAAGTATTTGACCCGAAAGGCATTATGAATCCGGGTAAGTTATTTGATTTATAAGTTTGTTGCGCGGATAACTACATAAAGTTAATCGTGTGAAAAATGAAGGCATGGCATCATGGGTGCGATGCCTTTTTTGTTTTGGGGAATATACTAATGATTCGTTTATTTTCAATTTCTGCTTTGTGTTTAGCTGTACTTTCTGGTTGTGCAACGACTGAAAAATTAGCCAGTAAAGTCAGTTTTACTGGTGCAGATATGCCAATGCAACAGGTGTTAAAAGCACAACCTGATTTGGTTAAAAATCAAAATAGTCTTTCGATTCGTCAGGTATTTAATCGCGTAGAATCGCCAACGGCTGCACAGATTGCAGTGATTGAGTCAAATTTAATGGATGATTCTGTCAGTGCGATTCGTACCGATTATGTTTTTAAGCGTGTGGAAAATAATTGGGAGTTGCAGGAAACCAAGACGAGTTATCAATGTGCCCGTGGTAAAAATAAAAGAAGTTTTCAAACAGCCATTTGCTCATAATAAATATTTGATTTTGCTTGAAAGTTAAGTGATAAAGCCTCATAAAAAGTGTATCGGTTGATGCACTTTTTTTGTTTTGGGGAAATAATAACAATGAATATTTTAATTGTCGGTAACGGTTTTGATTTGTCGCATTATTTGCCGACGAAGTATGACCATTTTATGGATGTAATGAGTGCGATCGAAGGTAAAAATACAGGTGGTTTACCCAAAAACTTAGAAGAAATGAAAATTGATGAATGGCTAAATTTGATAGATAAAACCTTTCAGAAGCGTGAAGGGATGGAACAACCACCTCATCAGATGAATTTTGATGAATTGTTTTCTAAAACTCGTGATCCCAACTTTATAGAAAAAACAAAAGAGTTTTATTTGACAGATAGTATCCTCTTTTCTGCACAAGATGTTATTAAAGCTCAATATAGATTGTCTCTTAATTGTTGGTATCAATATTTTAAAAATCATGTTGAAGAAATAAAAACATGGATTGATTTCGAGCAAAAAATTGAAAACGTTTTAACTTTAGTTGGAAAGAAAATTCAAGAGATTGAAAATATTGAAACAGAGGAAGAAATAATAAATTATTTTAATGGTACCGATAATTCCAAACCAAAAATTAATAACAAAAATTTGAACACATTGAATTTCTTTCATCTAACAGTCAAAGAACATATGAGTAGAGTTCTATCAAGAGATTTACGAACTGGAAAGCCATTTAAAACTACAACGGGAATTTTTATTAATATTCATAAGAAATTTTGTAATGGTGCCAACAGGTCTAATGGTTTTAGCCCCAGCTACTTTATTGATTATCTAGCTGAACAGTTAGAAGATTTTATACAATTATTTAATCTTTATTTGGAAACAATTATAAAGAATTTAAAAGAAAAAAATCAATTTATAATCAAGTCGGAAAGTTGGTTGGATCCAGATAAAATTTATTCATTCAATTATACAAACACATATCAACGAATTCATAAAAATGTTGAAGTGGACTATTTGCATGGTTCATCAGTAGAGAAACAAAATATTGTTTTGGGTGTTTCAGACTTATCAGATGAATCACTGGAAAAAATAAAAGCATATGGTTTTACGAAATATCATCAAAAACTTTTTAAAGACACCGATTATTTATTTTTAGATGTTTTTAAAATTAGAATTTCTGAGCATCGCAGAAAAATGGAAAGTTTTGAACGAGAATATGATGAACGCTATAAAAAGGGAGTGAGAAGTTCTATTGAAATGGAAGGTCTATTAAATTTAAAAATTACTATTTGGGGTCATTCATTAGATTATTCAGACAAGGACTATATCTTAGATTTATTCAGCTTAAATGATGATATAGATCGAAATGTACGAGTGACAGTTTATTATTTTGATAAGTTAGCAAAGTTCATTTTACTTAATAATTTACTAGCGATTCTAGGGAAAGACAAAGTCGAACATTGGATGAAAAATAAATGGCTTCAATTTAAGCCAAATCCTGAAATTAAATTTACAGAAGCAATTTTATAAGTCTGCTAAACTATAAGAATAGAGCCAAAAAAACATACTTGGCTCTGTTATAAAACCTCACAATTATTTATTTTTATCTACTCAGACACCTTGTGAAAACGGTGTTTTAAATCGCTTATTTTAAAGCGTATTTTTCCAACTCAATTTCTAAAAACTCAGTGCTTGTCATTGGGCTGACGCTTATCTCCCTAAAAATAGTGTTTAGCTCCACAAGCCTATAACGATATGTAGAAAACAATGCAAAAGGTTAAAACCACAACGTTAAGCCGTGCCACGCTTATGTTCCCATTGGCATTGGTGTTATTTGAATTTTCCGTCTATATCGGTAACGACTTAGTCCAACCCGCTATGCTTGCCATTACCAAAGAGTTTGGTGTGAGTAGCAGTTGGGCACCCTCGTCTATGTCATTTTATTTACTCGGTGGTGCATGTGTTGCATGGCTACTCGGCCCATTGTCTGACCGCATAGGACGAAAAAAAGTTCTACTGGCAGGCGTATTGTTTTTTGTTGTCTGTTGCTTACTCATTTTACTGACACAGAATATTGAAAGCTTTTTAGCACTACGCTTTTTACAAGGCATAGGCTTAACGGTGATTTCCGCCGTCGGTTATGCCGCAATTCAAGAAACCTTTGAAGAACGTGATGCCATTAAGGTCATGGCACTTATGGCGAATATTTCACTGCTTGCGCCATTACTGGGGCCTGTGGTGGGTGCCTTTCTGATTGACCATGTGTCATGGCATTGGGGCTTTATTGGTATCGCATTCTTGGCATTTTTAAGTTGGTTTGGTTTAAAAGCTAAAATGCCAGAAAGCCAAGTGAGTATCCGAAAACAGCCGCTCAGCCATATTTTGTATGACTTTAAACAGGTCTATAAAAACAAACGCTTTTTAGGCATGACTTTGGCGCTGCCCATGGTCAGTATGCCGTTAATGCTGTGGATTGCGCTGTCACCCGTCATGTTGGTGGAAGAATTGGGTTTTAGTAGCATGCAATATGGCTTGGCACAATTTCCAGTGCTGGGTGGCTTAATTCTGGGCAATATTGTGCTGATTAAAATTATCGACAAATTGGCTTTGGGTCAGTCCGTGCTGATTGGTTTACCCATTATGTTGCTGGGAAGTTTGGTTTTAGTTGCAGGGGTAATTTGGCAGGATTATCTGATCTGGTGCTTGATTGCAGGAATGACGCTACTGAGCTTTGGTGAAGGCATTAGTTTTTCGGTACTTTATCGTTTTGCTCTCATGTCTTCCGAAGTTTCGAAAGGAACTGTGGCAGCAGCAGTGTCGATGCTGTTGATGTTTAGCTTCTTCTTTATTATTGAATTGGTTCGTGTGCTATATGAACAATTTCATTTAATTGGTTATAGCGTGTCATGTTTGGTCTTGATTGCGCTGTGGTTTACTTTCCCTCGGGCAATATTGAAACAAGTGCTACAGGAACGTAAACAAAGCGGCGTGTTTTAACGCATTGACTTAATGAGTTCCTCTCCTTCAAAAATTGTAGGAGAGGGCGCATGAATTTAAAGATAGGGAAATATTTTTTTATTCACTGATGGGTTGTTCAAAGCGCTTTAATTTGCGATCAAAAACAAAAGGTCCAAACGGTAAAATAGAGGCAGCTAGACCCATGAGAAAAATCGTAATTGACCATTTCTGTTTTTCACAAACGGCAAATAAAACAATTAAAAACAGAATGAAAAGTACGCCGTGCCCCATACCGACATATTTCACTAAAACTGGATTATCAAACATATATTTCATCGGCATGGCGATGAATAAAAGCAGCAGAAAGGAAAGACCTTCCAAAAGACCGACAACACGTAAAGTTTGGATATTCATGGTCATGCTTAAATCAATGAGAATGAACCCTGAGTGTACTCAATATTGCCGCATTGGTGAATGAAAAATAATTATATTTATTATTTATATCAAATATTTATAACCAACGGTTTAACTCGGATTATTTTATTTCCTGTATAAACAATGCCGTTCTTAACTTTAACAATTCAGGCAAGGTTTCCAATAATAAACTAATCTGTTTCAGTACCAATAATACGTCCTCGGATAAATTATCTTGTGCGCTTATCTGTTGAATTTCTTCTAGCTTCGCTTGAACTTGATCTTCGGCTAAAGGCTGTTGTTGCAACAGTACCGAGAACAAAGTGTCTTTGCACCAGCGCATTAAATCCAGTACTTGTGTGTCTTGTACCTGTTCACGGTGGCTGCCTAAAGCCGAGACATAACTCAACTGACTGTGGCTATAAACCAAATAGCGAAATGCGGAATGAATCAGTGCTTGGTTCGGGTTCGGTTCGGTCGTTAAACTGGAAATCATGCTCGACAGTTCAATTTGTGCATTATGGGCCGAACGACGTGCTTTACGATAATCAATACTGTTGTTTTTACCCGACTGGTATTGTTGAACCACGGCATCGAAATAGTCCAGTGTGGCCTGATTACTTTTTTTGATGGTGTTGGAAATATCACGAAAATTCCAATCGGGCCAAATAAAACTGACCGCAAACCATGCAATGAAACAACCTAAAAGGGTGTCGATCATGCGCGGTAAAATAATGGCATAACCTGCACCTTTTAAGTTGAAAATCAGTAACACCATGAGCGTTGCCATCAGGGTCGCCATGGCATATTTTTTCGAGCGTAAATAGAAAAAAGATACGCCAAAAATAATGGTCAGCACCAATTGTCCTTCAATACTGGGTACAAAATATAAAACGGGGATACCTAAAATCACGCCTAATATTGTGCCTAAAGTACGCAGTTTTAGCCGGCTTTTGGTGGCAAAGTAACTCATCTGACAGACAAATAGACTGGTGAGTAAAATCCAGTAACCATGTTTGGCAAAGGGCAATAATGAAATGGCATAACCAACGGCAAAAACAAAGGCGATACGGACAGCATGGCGAAACAGAGCAGACTGCGGAGTTAAGTGCTGTTTAAGTTTGAGCCATAAATCTGGCAGATCGTGAATATCGTCATCCAACAGGTTTAAGTTGTCCTGATGCTGAAAATAGTTTTGACGATAATTATTCTGTTCACGACTGAGGTTAATAAATTGTTCTTGAATTTTCTTTAAATTGCGCAAAATCAGCAGCAGGTTTTTCACTTCTAAATTATGTGGGTTTTCTGCAATCCATAGTTGGATGGAGTGTTCTAAGTTGGCAATTGCAAGATCTGTTTGTGGGTCAGATTGGTAGGTCTGATGGTTGAGAATATTTTGTGCCAGTTTCTGACAGGATAAAGCATGCAGTTTTACATTTTTTTGAATGCGAAAAATGAGGTCGGTGCGGCTGAAATTTTGATGAATTTTTTCGTAATGCAAATAATTGGATGTGGCTTGTTCATGAATGTCTTGTGCTAAAAAATACAAATTGAGCCAGTAAATGGTATTTTTATTGGCGCGAGCGGCTTTTAAACGGGTTAATAAAGAACCTTTGGTCATATTTAAACTTTGTACCACCAGGCTGTTTTTAAGTGAAAGTTGGTAAAGCAAGGGTTCAATATTATCGCTATTGTCTGGGTCAAATAGATGAGCTTTGCTCAGCAGTAAGTCTGCGATGGCATTAAAATTGGCGGCTAAATTGTCTTGTAGTGCTTGAGTAGGTTTGAGTAAATAAAAGATGATTGAAGTTAAGCCATACCACAGTGCACCTAGCACAAAATAGCTGGGCTGTTGATACCATTCGCTGTATTCACCCAGTCCAAACATAGTGTAAATAGACAATAAAATTGTACCAAAAGAAATGGTCGCATAACGCTGTCCCAATGCACCCATTAAAATAAAAGCAGCACTGGACAGGGATAAATACAAAATAAACAGCAGTTTATAAGGGTAGAGAAATTCGAGAATACCACTGACAGCAAAAAACAAAATGCAGACATAGAGTAAATTGCGTAGACGAATACTCAAGCGATCATCAAAATCGGTCAGAGCCGTTGCAATTACCCCTAAAGTGATCGGCACAATTAAGGGTTCATGATCTAAAAAAAGCAGACCGAGTGTCGTTCCGCTAAGAACAATAAAAATTTGCACGCAATAGATCAAAATGGAATTAGATTTAAAGCGTTGCAGTAGATCTTTTAGGCTATTCACGATTTTTCTAAAGTTTCATTATTATGCATATAGCGTGAGCTTTTTTAACTGTGCTGTCAATTTATGTGCTTGAAGGAACTTTGTTATAAGCGAGCCAATTGAACAAAAAGCAGGTCTGGAGCCTTAATGCCAGTCAGTTAAGGGTTTTAGAAATAAAGTCCTTAGCTTTTTAGTTATTCACAACGGAGTCTTATGTTTTTAAATCAAATACTCGGAGCTCATTTATTACTTTGGATAAGCCCAAAGTAATCAAAGGCATTTGTCATCCGCAAAACTCGTCAAATACCTTTTATTGATTAATTAATCGCAGAAACCTTACTATTTAAAAATAGTTTTGCCTCGAACAGTTGCGGATGACATTTCCGTGTATCGAATAAAATCATGAATTTAAAAATAAAATACCAGTCAATTTCTTAACTGACTGCTATTAGTCTGGAGCCTGCTTTCTTAAATCGTGTTAAAGAAGATTATTGAATCAGACCACAAGCAATGCGCTCTCCACCACCGCCTAAGGGTTTAGGCTGATCGGCATAATTATCGCCACCCGCATGTACCATCACCGCTAAACCATGAATGTCTGCCAATTTTAAGCGCGGCGCAATTAAGCTGGTTTTCGCTTGCCCTTTAGCATCAACATTTAATATGGGTAAATCACCGAGATGCCCCGTTTTTGGCGTACCGTGATGAGGGGCTTGATTGGGATTAAAATGCCCACCTGCGGCAATGGCTGCACCCATTTTTCCATCTTTTTCGGCAGGGTCACATGAACCTTTTTCATGAATATGGAAACCATGAGGACCGGGTGGCAAATCAGACAAGTGGGTGTTAATCACTAAACCTGCTGGACTGTCTTTAAATTGAATACTGCCAATAGCCTGACCGACACCCTGAGCAGACACAGCATGAACGATTACCCGATGTTGATTATTGGATGAGGACATTGGGGTGTTGGCGCAGCCAGCCATTGTAAGACCAGTTATGGCACAGAGTATTGTAAAGTTAAACAGTGAAGATGGCATTGAGTTGCATCCTTTTCTTTTATAATGACCTTGGTCATTCAATCAAGGCAGAGGATACAATTCAATGCTGATTAAGTATTTGAATGTATGAGTTTCTTAACCTTTAAGCCTAATCTTTTAGCTTAATTTTTATCGTTACTCGGTGGTGGGTCTTCTTCGTCATCAAGATCATACGCCAGTGTCGATTTTGGCATCATGAGGGCATTAAAGTCATTGGTTTCATGTAGCCATTCACGCCAAATCGCCAGCAAAACTGCAAGAATAACAGGGCCAATAAATAAGCCGACCAGACCAAAACTGGCAATACCACCCAATACACCGAACATAATCAGTAAAAATGGAATTTGTGTGGCACCTGAAATGACCAAGGGGCGGATCACATTATCCGAGGTACTGACAATACAGACTCCCCATGTCATAACGCCAATGGCTTCGATGGTTTGACCTTGTGAGAACAACCATAAAGAGACAGCCCCATAAGCCAGCGGGGTTCCAAATGGAATCAGTGCCAAGATGAATGTCACAATGGTAAGGACCATTGGGTTGGGTACACCTGCGACGAAATAACTTAAACCGGCTAATCCTGCTTGTGCAACGGCTGTTAGCCCTACACCATAAACAACGGCACGGGTGGTTTCAGAAATGGTGTCTAAATAATGATGTACGCGTGGGCCAATAATCATTTCCAAGGCTTTACTGACTTGATTGAGAATGGTTTGACCATCACGGTAAAAAAAGAAGAGCGACAATACGGCAAAACACAGTTTAACGATGTTTTTACCAATTTCATTTAAAACGAAACGACCGTAATTGAGATGACCTTGAATCCATGTTGAAACCGTTTGCACAATACTATTGGGGTCAGTATTAATGTCATGCAGCGTTCGGCTAATTTCCTTACCAATAAAGGGCAAATCCCGAATAAATTGCGGCACATTAAGATGACCTGAAAAAACTTGTTTTTGCAATTCATAGTATAAGTTTCGACCTTCATGTTGCAGCATAAAAATACCGAAGGTCAGTGGAATACCAATCAGTAAAATGATCAGGCTGATCATAATGGTCGCACTGAGTGTGGCGCGTGAGCCACACCAGCGATGAATAGAGTGATACAACGGCCAAGTCATATAGGCAATAATGGCCGCCCAAAGTACAGGCACAATAAAATATTTGAGAACGTTAAAACTCAAAAACAGGAGGATAAAAAACAATCCAAATAATAATACTTTTTGTAATGTTGGCGCGTACTGTTGCACTGCATTCACTGATTTGTTTCTAAGGTCCATGCCATCTTAACTGAAAAAAAAGCGATCGAAAATGAAAGCTGAGTAAGTTCTAGTGAATAATGAATAAACTCATTGGTTTTCTGCGGCTGACCTTAGATGCTTTTAATCCACTAAAACCACTTGGTTGGATCATCAATAATTGCATTTAAGACCGGTTGCCACTGATTTTGCATGCCTAAATAATTTTTTTGCGTTTTATCAAACACCGTTAAGCCGTGCATTGCCAATTGCCCATAAGCCGTGCGTTCCGAAATCCAAGCCACCGGTTGTTGTTCAATTTTGCTGAAAAAATCTTGAATATCTTTAGCACTGGCGCTATTGGCTTTGACCCGATTGGCCAAAAGTAAAATTTGTACTTTGCCTTTACGAATCCGTTTAATTTCTTGTAAATGTTTTAAGAAACGGCGCGTACTGTCGATATCAAAAAATGACGGTTGTAAGGGAGTAATGATGGTGTGGGCTTCACTGATCAGCTGTTCGGCATGATCGCCTGAAAGCGCACCGGGCGCATCAATAATGAGATACTCTATATTGGTCGGTGCATCACCAATGGATTTTCCTTGACGCCAGTCGAGGTCTTGAATGGGCGGGGCTTCTTTAGGGCGCTGTTTCAGCCATTGTAAAGTTGATTTTTGGTTATCTGCATCGGCAAGTGCAACCCGATAACCCTTTTGTGCTAAAGCGGCAGCGAGATTAATCGCGGTAATGGTTTTCCCACATCCACCCTTTTGATTGGCAATTAAGATTGTTTTCATGACCCTGATGATTTTATTCTGCTCGACCCTAGCATATCATTGTTTGATGCCGTGAATATGACACATGACAAAAGTCTTAAAAATTCATGTGATAGTACTTTTTTAGATTAGGAAAAAATAATGTCCATTTGGATGGCAATGCTGATTGGTACATGTATTGGGGTGGTTTTAACCACCTTAATTTTAAGCAATACTCGTAACGGACGGGTAAAAGCAGAGTATGAGCAATACATTGCGGAATTGGAATTGGAACATCAACAGGCTTTGGTCAGTGCACAAAAGCGTAGTGTGAATACCAGTCGTGCAGTATTAAAAGGAAAAATGGCGGAGCAACTGGCGCCGATCATGCCTGAGTTTCAATACTTACCCAGCGATGCCAAATTCTTAGGTGATCCTGTTGATTATGTGGTGTTTGATGGTTATAGCGACTTTCGTGATGGTGAAGGTCGGGCAGAGGACATCGAAGTGGTGCTGATTGATATTAAAAGTGGCGGCGCACGATTGACCAAAGGACAGCAAGCGATTGCTCAAGCCATTGCCCAAGGTCGAGTACGGTTTGAAACGATTCGCATCGACTTTGATGATTAAACCGAGATTGATGGTCGAATGAATAAGCTCATCATCACTTTCATTTTATTTGCTTTGATGATCTGGATATGGTCTTCCTATTTTCGTGCCATTCCGCATTTACAACAAGTCGGAGTATTGAAAAATTTTCAGCTTAAACATCTGGATGATTTTTCAGGTGAATATGTGCTGCTAGAGAAACGCTATTACAGCCCAGCAAGACGATCTTTACATCCTGCATCACCTGTAGTGGGAAGTTTTAATGATTTGGCGTATCTCAGTAATATTGACTTGTTATTGGGAACTGGAAAATTAAGCCATAAGTTGAACTTAAAACAGGTCGAATTTGAGCAACAACAACGCTGTTATCAATTCAAGCTCAAATCAACAGCCCGTTTAAGTGCAGAGGATATTTACGCCGACAGTCTAAATGTCAGTGTTATTGCCAATAGTGAGCGTGTGGCAGATCAATTACGTCAGCTTCGCACTGGGCAAAGAGTTTACTTCACTGGGGATTGGGTTGAGGTCAATTCAATTGCTGCACAGCACATTTTTAGCGTCGGTCAAAATTTCCCAGCACAGCGTCAAAACTGCGCTATTTTGCGCGTGCATTCGCTCAGTATTTTAAAATAGTTTTACTCAGCTACATTTTTGCGCACGGGCAAAGAACATGCGCTGTGCAAGCTTAGGAATACCTTGCGCAGCAAAATAATGTTGCTCGGTAAATTCGAAATGCGCATCGCGTAATGCCTGTTCAATATTACGGTTGAGATGACAACCATCGGCAAGACGTTTCTGAATGGGCGTGAGTAAGTTTTGTAAATGCTGAAGTTTTGCATTGTCCTGATACTGAACATGTTCGACTAGATGTAACGTCCCAGTTGGTTTTAGCACGCGATACATTTCAATTAAAGCTTGTGCTAAGTTTTCAATGCTACATAAAGTCCATGTACTGACAATATGATCAAGGCTGGCATCGGCAAAAGGTAATTTTTCTGCATAGGCTTGAATGTGTTGGACATGAATTGCACTTTCATGGATGCGTTTGGCCGCCAGTTGATAAAGATCGGCATTCGGTTCTAGTGCATACAGTGTTTCGACATTTTGATAAAAAGGCAGATTCACCCCTGTCCCAAAGCCAATTTCTAATACGTCACCCGCAATAGGCAACAGCAGTTGCCGACGCTGATCCATGAGGCTGGGCGTTTGCATCACTTGATTGAGTAAATGCGGAAAAATGTGTTGCTGATAAAATTTATAAATCATGATTCAGTTGATTGTTCTTTATGTGTCTATGCTCAGCTTAATGGCTATTCTGATCGAATAATAAGACAAAAAAGTGACTGAATATATCTCTATTGTTACCAAGTCGATATGGTTATTTCAGTTTCATCACTTAAGATAAAAACTAGAAGATAGAAATTCGTTTTGAGGGTATAGAGATGACTCGGCAATTATTATTCAGTGCTTTACTTGCGACCAGCATGCTACACGTGAGTGCCAGTGCATCATCTGTCGATCATAATATTTCTAAAGGTTTGATGCCAATATCGAAAGAACAATCGCTTAAAATGCTGCAACCCTTTAAAGGGGACTTTCGTATTTTAGGGTCGAAAATTTATAGCCACGATGAACAAGCAAAATTTTCGCCGATTGATTATGCGGTCAGTTGGGGCTTATTTGCTGAACCTGAAATTGCACGCCATATCTCTGTCAATCAATATGACCGTTATTTGAATTGGAAAATTGATCGTCTGCCTGTGCCTAAAGAGCAAGCAATGCAGATGGTGTCGAATATGCATATCATTCCTGCAAACCCAACGATTGCCAAGCAAATTAAAAATGTAAAACGTGGTGATTTAGTCCGTTTAAAGGGCGATTTGGTTGAAATTAAAGATAAAGATTTGGTTTGGACATCATCTTTAACCCCCACAGATACTGG
The DNA here is from genome assembly GCF_000367925.1 of Acinetobacter bohemicus ANC 3994. Classification (GTDB taxonomy): domain Bacteria; phylum Pseudomonadota; class Gammaproteobacteria; order Pseudomonadales; family Moraxellaceae; genus Acinetobacter; species Acinetobacter bohemicus. Next base: position 108,334 of record NZ_KB849175.1, on the reverse strand, counting down.
AGATGGGGCATGTGAACTTTTTCGGGTCAGCTCAATTGAATGGATTGAAAAAGTAAAAGGCTAATGGTTGAAACGAGTGCAAAAAGCCCTCTTTATTAAAGAGTAATGCCAGTCAGTTAAGAAACTGACTGGCTTTTTTATTTTTTAAATTTATGATGTTATTCAATACGCGGAAACGTCATCCGCAACTGTTCGAGGCAAAACCATTTTAAAAAGGTAAGGTTTCTGCGATTAATCAATCAATAAAAGGTATTTGGCGAGTTTTGCGGATGACAAATGCCTTTGATTACTTTGGGCTTATCCAAAGTAATAGATGAGCTCCAAGTATTTGATTTAAAAAATATAAGACTCCGTCGTGAATAACTAGAAAGCTAAGGACTTTATTTCTAAAACCCTTAACTGACTGACATTACTCTATTAAAGAGATATTTTTAGATCAGAAATTTATTTGGCAGCTAACGCTTCGCTTTCAAATTGGATACCATCCCAACCGTTTAACATAAACTGGCGAATATTTTGATGGTCCGTTGCTTCTGGTGTGGCTAAAACTGCGGCGTAATGTTCCGCAAATAAACTTAAGGTTTGTGCTTGATCTAAACCATTGAGCTGGGCAAAAGAAAATACTTTTGCACTGCCTTGATTTTCAGTTGCAGCATTGGCCTGTTGCCCATTTTTAAATGCAGTTGGAGTGTGATTATAACGTGCTTCAATATAAGCAATCACATCGGTAAATTTCGCTTCACCTGTTTGAAGTTGTGTTAATAAATCTTGAGCCATCATTTTTTAATCCAGAGAAAGAGTGAATTTAATGGCGAGACTATAGCAATTTTTAGGCATTTTATTCAGCATTATTTCTTTGTAAAACGGCTGGATTCGTGCAAAAGTAAGGGCCTAATCTGGACAGGGCTGTGCTATAGACAGCCGATATTGGGTGAAAAAATGAGTTGGCTATGGGTGGCTTTGGGCGGCGCTATTGGCGCAAGTTTGCGTTATGGTGCAGGGGTGTTTTTGCTGAAACCGACAAATTTGTTTCCATGGGGTACATGGTGGATCAATATTGTGGGCTGTTTACTGGCAGGAATCTTTTTTGCTTATAGTCAAAAATTTCCCATTTTGCAAAATGAAGCGCGTCTGTTTTTGATGGTGGGTATTTTAGGTGGCTTTACCACATTTTCCAGTTTTGGTTTAGAAACATTTCAGCTGTTAAAACATGGTCAACCGCTACTTGCTTTGCTCTATGTCATGTCAAGTGTGATGGTTGGTGTGATGGTTTTGGCGTTGGGTTTTTATCTCTTTCAAGCGCTATTAGCCAGTAAATAAAACAGCCAGTCAATAAAAGCGCAAGGTTTTTTGCTCTCAATACAGCAGATAAAAAAAGAAGCCTAAGTGGAGGAGGATGCTTAGGCTTCTGAATAATTAAAAAATAACAAGCTGAGCTTAATTGAATATTAACTTACTGTGAGCGTTTGAAACGAGAAAAACGCTTGTTGAAACTCGCGACACGACCTTCATTATTGGTTTGACGTTGTTCACCGGTATAAAAGGGATGTGATGCACTTGAAATATCTAAAGTGACATAGGGATAGTCCTGACCTTGATAACTTTTTGTCTGTTGTGTTTGTAAGGTACTGCCAATAATGAAATAGACATCAGCATTGGTGTCATGGAATAAGACTTCACGATACTCTGGGTGAATATGAGAACGCATGGTTGGCTCCAAAATTATTGCTAATATAGATATGTTATAACATAACAATTATTATTACAAATAAAATAGTTTGCCTAATAGAACCCAAATTAAATCTTCATTTGGGTTTTAACCGTATTTTATGCGCGGGGTGGAGCTAACTCGTCAAATAAGTCGTTAAGATTGTCATGCATTTTTAAATGAATCATATTCCAATAATGACCCGATACCGTGCGATTAACCATCAGTGTTTCTGGTGAAGGCTTAAAGACATCCCAATATTTTAATGAGGGTTTGATCAATTCCATACCATCATGATGCGCTGAGTTTTCTGCAAAATCATATAGCGTGGTGAGTGGGCGCAGAAGTACTTCTAACCATTGCTTATATAATTCAGTTGGAAACTTCCCTTGTGCAGAAATGGCATGTAAGGTATCCAATTGTTGTTCTATTTCGACAATATTACCTTCACGAGCAGCTTGTATTAATTGTTTAAAGTGCTGTACCGTTGCAGTGGATAATGTTTTAACACCGCCATAGTCATAAATAATCACAGTGCCATCTTCACGAAAGGCAAAGTTGCCGGGATGCGGGTCGCAATGAAAGCGTTTGAGATAGAAAATCTCTTGTCCAATGGCGCGGAATAAACGCCGACCAAGTTCATTTCGGGTGGCTTGCGACCATGTGCTGGCCGTTTCAATACTTTCACCTTGTTCTAAGCTCAAGGTTAAAACATGGCGCGAAGAATAGTCTTTATAGACTTGCGGAATAATAATTTTGCTGTCTAAGCTTTGGTGGAAGGTACGTGCGACTTCTAAATTTTGTGCTTCAATTTCATAATTTAATTCATTGTCTAAGCTTTCTTGAATTTCTTTAAACAGTTGATCTTGTAGTTTACGATCAACTTTCAGTACGCCCATAAGACGCAGTGCCAAGCGCACTTGTTTAAGATCACTTTCGCAGGCTTCATCGACACCCGGATATTGCACTTTAACCACCACCTGCTGACCATTTGGTAGCAGGGCTTTATGCACTTGACCAATCGATGCTGCGGCAAAAGGTTGTTCATCAAAACTTTTAAAAATTTGATGCAGTGGCTTGCCGAGTTCTTTTTCAACTTGTGCTTTAATTTCCGCAAAAGGCATGGCAGGGGCTTGGCGCTGTAATTTGGCAATGGCACGCGCAACTTCAGGTGGGAAGACATCTTTATATTGCGAGGCAATTTGCCCCACTTTCATCACTGCGCCTTTCATTTCCCCAAGGGTGTCAGCAATTTGTAGACCAATGTCTTGAAAAAGTTGACTGCGTGAAGCATTTTTTTGTTCTTCATCGGCATTAAAATTTTTGATCGAGTTTGAAACCGTTTTGGTTGCGATGCTCGCCGTCATACTGGCAAGTTTCATAAAGCGACGACCGGGTGTGCTAGCCGTTTTTGCCATGCGATATTCCTCAGAGTCATCATTGGTGTGTTTGAATGATCATAGGCGACAAAGTTAAAAATACCTACTTTAAATTGTTAAGCGTTTGTAGGTATCGAAATATTTTGAGCTTTATTGGGATGGATTTTTCTATGGGAAAATATGCTGTTTTGCTATACAGATGAAAGCAATCTATCTCAATACAGATATAAAGAAATGCTCGAATTGAAGTGCATCAATATTTTAAAATTTGATATGCGGTAAAGTCATTCGCTGCTGTTCGAGGTAAACCTTAAATGCTCGGACTCCGTCATGATTAAACAAACAGAAACTTATCCTTTTAACTACAGCATAAGTTTCTGAATGGATTACAAGGTTTTATATAGCTTGAGTTGGGGATTTCTGACTTAAGCGCTGATTATTCATATACAAACGTGTCAGTAACAACACACAAGCAATACTTAAACCGACAATCAATCCCACCCAAACCCCTGCTGCACCCATCTCGGTAAAGCGTGCCAGATAAATTCCAACAGGGAAGGCAATGACCCAATAGGCGAGCATGGTGATCCACATCGGACCTTTGGTGTCCTGCATACCGCGTAAACAGCCTGCGGCACTGACTTGCCATGCATCCATTAACTGATATGCAATTGCAAATAAAATTAGATACATGGCGACTTTAGCCACAGCATAATCTGAAGTATAAATGGCCACAATTTCAGCGCGGAACAACCACATAAATATCATGGTGATAAATGCAAACACGGTTCCAGTCGCTAGACCCAAATACTGTACCTTGCGCATTGCCAGCCAATTATGTTCACCATAATAGGTTCCGACCCGAATGGTCAGTGCAATCGCCAGTGACATTGGAATCATAAACAGTTGTGAAGTGACTGAAATCGCAATCTGATGTGCCGCGATAATGGTTTCACCCAACGGACTTAACACAATCGCTGCGGTGCTGAAAATACTGACTTCAAAGAAAATGGCCAAGCCAATCGGTAAGCCGAGAGTTAAAATGCGTTTGACCCAATAAGGATCGAGTTTTTCCCACAGCGCAAACGGTTGGGTTTTTTGATAGCGTCGTGCTTTTAGAATATAGGTGGCGAGGGTGATGAACATCAGCCATTGTAAAATAGCGGTGGCAAAACCAGAGCCTGCACTGCCTAAATGTGGAATAGGACCAATGCCATACATAAAAATAAAGTTTAAAGGAATTAACACCACCAGAGCAATTAGGCTAATAGCGGTGACGGGGCGTGGATAACCCAAGGCTTCCGAATAGCCTCTTAATGCCGCATACATGGTTACAGCAGGCATACCAAAACCAATGGCATGTAAAAACAAACTGGCTTTATGCAGTAAGTTGTCAGGAACACCTAAAATGGGCAGCAGTAGAGGCATGAGCTGTAAAATCAATCCAGCAATGACCCCTAAAATAAAAGCGACCCATAAAGACTGACGGGCAATGGTGGCAATTTTTTCAGGTGTACGTGCGCCATTGGCAGCGGCAACTAAGGGGGTGGTTGCAATCATGATGCCACTGAACAGCAACATGATTGGAATCCATAAACCGACACCGACGGCAATAGCAGCAAGATCTTGTGCAGATAAATGTCCCGCCATAATCGTATCAATCAGGCCAAAACCTGCTTGGGCAAATTGCGTGATCAAGATTGGGATCATCAGGTGGAAGAGTTGTTTTAACTCAAAGCGGGTAGTTGTAACAGATGTAGCATTTAACAAAAAAATTACTCATTTTATTAGGGTCTGTGGACATTTCAGCTATGCATTGCGTTATTCACTAAAACAACTCAAACAAGGCATGAAATGCAGACAATGGTAATCCCCTTGCCAAGTTTCATAACGAGGTTTGGGGAAGTTTTAGTGATAACCCTACGGGACAGGGACATTTTTTCCGCTACTGCGTTATCTTGCGCAGCTTTAGTTACTGCTCATCATTTAGAATGACTAAATTTTGTAAAACATGCCTTGTAACGTCTAAATATCTTGCGCCGTATACGGCTCATGTCGCAAGCATCTGTGAAATGTCCACAGACCCTATGTGCTTAGAATGAAGCATTAGCGTTGTAAAGTGAGAAGCACACCAATAAAAATTACGACGCTACCTAAAAGACGTTGCCAGTTAATGGATGTTTGTTCCGTACCCAGTAAACCAAAATGATCCAAGAACATCGAGGTGATGACTTGACCAAAAATAATTAATCCTGCAAAGGTCAAAAAACCAAGTTTGGGCGCGGTATAAATACTGATGCTAATGGCATAGACACCGAGAAAACCACCAAGCCATAGAAACCAAGGCAGTTGAAGCAAAATGGTAAAAGTTGGTTTCTCTACATTTTGAAAAAACACCAACACGGCAAGCACTATTGTACCAACCAAAAAGGATAAAAGCGCGGCTTGCAGAGGGGAATGTAAATATTCTCTTAACTGGCTATTAATTGCCGTTTGAAAAGTCATCGCAATACCAATCCCCATGGCTAGGGGCAACAACAATAATAACTGAGTCGATATTTTCATCATATGCATGATCTAATTATTCTTGGCTTTGAACAGTTTATCGTAGATAGGAGAAGAATTCAGAAGTGTCTTGATACAGTCATGTTAAAATGTATGTCTTCTTCTTTTGTTGTTTTGAGCTTATTCCTTGGCTGATTTAAATCCCGCAAGTATTCCATTGTCTTTATATATTCACATGCCGTGGTGCGTGCGTAAATGTCCATATTGTGACTTTAACTCACATGCTGTGCCCGATGGAAAGTTATCTTTAGATTTAGAACAAGAATATCTACAAGCGTTGGTTGAAGACTTTAAAACACAGATTGATTTTGCTCAAGGTCGCCACATTCATAGCGTATTTATTGGCGGTGGAACACCGTCTTTAATTTCGGCCAAAGCTTATCAATGGTTATTTAGCCAGCTCAAAAGCTTCATTCCTTTTGAAGACGGGTGTGAAATTACTTTAGAGGCCAATCCGGGTACGGTGGAACACGATCCCTTTGCCGGTTATTTGGATGCCGGGATTAATCGTCTATCGATAGGGGTACAAAGTTTTAATACTGAGCATTTGAAGAAGTTAGGCCGTATTCATAGCAATGATGATGCCGTCAATGCCATTCATTTGGCTAAGGAAGCAGGTTTTACACGCATCAATGTCGACTTAATGCATGGTTTACCTGAGCAGACTCTAGAGCAAGCATTGTATGATTTAAAACTGGCCGTGGGAAATGGTGCAACGCATGTGTCGTGGTATCAACTGACCATTGAACCGAATACGGTGTTTTTTAGAACTCAACCTGTTTTACCGGTTGATGATGTGTTGGAAGAGATTCAAGCACAGGGCGAAGCGTATTTAACAGCGCATGGCTTTGTCAATTATGAAGTGTCGGCATGGCGTAAGGAAAAGCCTTCTGCACATAATTTAAATTACTGGCAGTTTGGCGATTACTTAGCAATTGGGGCAGGGGCGCACGGCAAAGTCACGCAGCCTGATGGCGTGTATCGTTTTCAAAAAACCCGTTTACCGAAAGACTATTTAGCCAAAGTCCCAGCGGAAAATCTACAGTTTAAGCGCATTGAAGCGGATGATATGCCGTTTGAATTTATGATGAATGCACTACGTTTAAACCAAGGCGTTGATGCGAAACTGTATGCAGAACGGACCGGTTTGAGTTTAGCTGGCTTGGATGAACTTTTAAGTTCTTTACGTGCACGAAAGCTGATGGTTGACGATCAAACTCGAATCTCATGTACCGAGCAAGGGCATGTGTTTTTAAATTCAGTATTGGAAGAGTTTCTTTGATTTTAAAATTTAACTTTATGTACGTGTATGAGTAGAAAATGGAAAGAAATTTATCGATTGATATTTTGAAAGTCATTTTAGCCATTGCTGTGGTTTTTTTACATACCCGTATTTTTTATGATCTATCGACACTTTTAAGCCATGTTTTCGTGCAGGGAATCTTTAGGTTAGCAGTCCCTATTTTTTTAGTCATTACAGGCTATTATTTTTTTTATATCAATAGTCTCCAAAGATATAAAACATGGCTGAAACGTATTTTTATTTTGTATGCCGTTTGGATGATCTTTTATTTACCCATATGGTGGACCCAAAGCTTCTCCTATAATTTTTCTGTTTTGTACAATGGTTATTATGTGCTTTGGTATATTCAGGGCGTGTTACTGGGTGGCTCTGTTTTATATTTCTGTAGAGCGATAAATGCGAAAAAGCTCTTTATAGGGAGTGCTGTTTTATTTTTGTTTGGCGTTATGCTTCAGCAAGTTGGTAATTTACATTTATTTCAGGGTCAAATAGATACTGAATTAAATACATACACGGTACATCGTAATTTTTTATTGGTAAGTTTCCCTTTTCTGACCTTAGGTTTTCTGCTGAATAAATGTCAGGATAGCGTTAAAAATAAAATAACGATCAAACTTTGGCATGTCATTGTTGTGGTTTTTTTAGTGATCGTAGAATCACTCGCGAATTATTTTTTTATTAGTCGGAAGGAAAGTCTGGATCAGATGTTTTCTTTGTTTATTGCTGCACCGATTATCTTTCTATACTTTTTAAATAAAAAAATACTGGGGACAAATAAAGCGTTGGCAAGTTTATCGACGGCCATTTTTTTAATTCATCCTTTTTTTATTTACCATTTAAAAGGCTATTTTTTAAATGAACAGACCTTATTTAGCTTGGTTGTATTGGCGTGTTCAATTTTTGCCGGATTAATATTGCTGCAAATGAATAAGAAACTAAAATACTTGTTATGAAAAAATTATAAAAAAGAGCGCCGTAGCGCTCTTTTCTTTGCTCTAAAAACCTTAAAACTTAGTAGTCGAAGCTAAAGTGTTCAGGTGCAAGTGAAGTCATAGTTTTTGAAGGATTGACCATTGCTTCAGCATGACCTTGGGTACGTGGCAATAAGCGTTCGAAATAGAAGTCAGCGACTTTAATTTTCGCTTTATAGAATTCAGCAGATTCTTTGCCGTCACCAGAAGCCAGTTTTTCTGAAGCAACAGCAGCTTGTTGTGCCCAGAAATACGCCATCATCACATAGCCAGAGAACATCAAGAAATCGACAGAAGCTGAAGATACCACGTCACGGTCTTTACGTGCCGCAAGCATAATGCGCACGGTTAAGGCATTCCACTGTGCACAGACTTTGGTTAAGTCCCATGCAAAACGACGCATGTATTTGTTGGTGGCATTTTGCGCACAGAATTTCAAAATTTCAGTGGTGTAGTCGCGGATGACTTTACCTTTAGAAGTCAGTAACACTTTACGACCAATCAAGTCCAGTGCTTGTACGCCCGTTGTCCCTTCATAAAGCGTCGCAATACGTGCATCACGTGCAATCTGCTCCATACCCCATTCTTTGATATAACCGTGACCACCGTAAATTTGCATACCGTGGTTTGCAGCTTCCAAGCCCAATTCAGTTAAGAAACCTTTGAGGATCGGGGTGTAGAAACCTAAATGATCATCTGCTGCTTCAAATGCCGCAGTATCGCCACGCTCTAAAGCATCGGCCATTTTATCAGCCAATTGCGCTGCATAATAAATCATTGAACGACCGCCTTCAGCAATCGCTTTTTGTGTCAACAACATGCGGCGAACATCAGCATGGTGAATAATGGCATCGGCCACTTTTTCAGGGTCTTTCTTGCCAGACAGGGCACGCATAGACATACGATCTTTGGCATACGGTAAAGCGCCTTGGAACGACAGTTCAGCATGCGCGATGCCTTGAATGGCAGTACCAATACGTGCTGTGTTCATGAAGGTGAACATGGCATGTAAGCCTTTATTTGGCTCGCCAATCAAGTAACCCACCGCATTGTCAAAGTTCAATACGGCTGTTGCAGAAGCACGAATCCCCATTTTATGTTCAATTGAACCACAGGTTACAGGGTTACGTTGACCTACAGTACCATCGGTATTGACTAGGAACTTGGGTACAATAAATAAAGAAATCCCTTTCGTACCTGCCGGTGCATCTGGAAGACGTGCAAGGACAATATGGATGATGTTTTCAGTTAGGTCTTGCTCACCCGCAGAGATGAAGATTTTGGTGCCTGAAATGTGATAAGTACCCTCTGCATTTGGTTCTGCTTTGGTCTTCACTTGCCCTAAGTCAGTACCACACTGTGGCTCAGTTAAACACATGGTGCCTGACCATGTACCTGCCACCAAGTTCGGCATGTACAGATTTTTTTGTTCATCCGTACCAAACTGTAAAATGGTGTTCATGCAGCCAACACTTAAACCCGGGTACATTTGGAATGACCAGTTTGCTGTACCCATCATTTCTGATTTGATCAGATTTAACGATTGAGGCAAGTTTTGACCGCCAAATTCTTCTGGAAAAGACAGACCTTGCCAACCACCTTGTACGAATTGGTCATACGCTTCTTTAAAGCCTTTCGGTGTTTTGACTTCGCCATTTTCGAAATGACAGCCTTCTTCATCACCCGATTGGTTTAAAGGTGACAGTATGTTTTCACAAAAATCTGCTGCACCTTCAAGAATCATGTCTACAGTGTCAGCATCGGCAGCTTCGCCATTGGATAAAGTTTTATAGTGGGCAGAGAAGTCAAAAACTTCATTCATTAAAAAGCGAATGTCGTGTAAAGGAGCTTTATAAGCAGGCATAGTGTTAATCCTAATTTAGAAATAGTTTTGGATTATCCGAATCGATAGTTTGATTATTCACATTGCTCATCAAAATACATTGATAGTGTAGCCTTTGAAAAATGTCAGAAAGGCGAATAACAATGAAAATTAAACGGCTTAGAAAATATTTTTTTGTTAAAGTATAAACTTTGATTTTGATCAAAAAGTTAAATTGATCAGTATTTAAGTATAAATAACATAAGGTATTTAAAAAGAAATCATGCAAATAAGATATTTAACTTTATGCTTAATGGCCTTAAGCCTAAGTGCTTGTTCACAACATGTCATTAAATCCAATGCCAATACTGGACAGAGCTTAGAGCAAAAAGCCGTTACAGGTTTAAACGCCATGTTTGAAACGTCAGGCTATGATTATCAAGGAAAATTGAATTTTCAGGCAAATTCAGCTTCTAGTACGACAACAAATAGTACGACAAAAACCTCTAAACTGACTCAACCAGAAGTTGCGCCACAATTAGATCCTATATTGCAGCGTCAAATTGAACAATATCTTAAAGTTCAAAAGGTTCGTTTAGGCCATCAGGAAAAGCAGCATTTATATACTGCCTTGGCAAAAGAACAGCTTCCATATGCCGATCGGTCTGCTGCGAAAGAGGGATATGGGAGTAACTTTGATCAGTTTGCTTTGAGTTTATTAAGTAATATTCAGTTTAGTTACACTGGTTCAGTGCATTATCGGCAAAAACTCGCCTCTTTAAATCTAGAGGCAAAATATGAGAAACCAACGCTTTTGGTGCATGCCAAAGTCCCGATGGTGGTTGATTTTAATGAGTATAAATTCTATATCAATTATTTTTCACTCATGCCTTATTTAGTCAATAAAGACAGTCAGGCAAGTTTTGCCTATATTGATTTTTCGAAGTATAAAAATGAAATTAATCGTGTTGATTTTAAAAAATTGGCAGATTATTTAAAGCAAGTGAATGCGCTGTCTTATGTATTGGCTGAACCGCAAAGCATTCAAGCTTTGCCGTTGAATGCCAAAGATAAAAATTTGGCTGTGGTGGAGAAAATTCGTTTAAGTACCACCTTGGAACAACTCCAGCTGCAAATGGCTTTATATGAACAAGTCAACCGTCCTTATTTTCTCAATTCAGTGGTTGGAATCAAGGCGGCAGATGCAGTTGCCGAGCAAGCAGCGACAATTGTAGCAGCACAGGATTCGACCCAGACTCAGCATAAAGCTGTCGCTTTAGCAGCCGATGCAAGCGACGTACTCAGTCCTGCTAAAGATGAAGCCGCTGAATCAAGTTTACAGTTAAGTCAATTAATCGATACGCATTTTAATGCTTTAGGGCAAGGTGATACAGCAGAGTCAGCCCAAGCTGTGCAATCACATTGTTCGACAGATGGTGGATCTGAAAATAAGCACTGTGCTGAAACAGCTGCGGCAGTTGAGACCGTTGTAACAGAGCAACGCGAAGATATGGTCACAGCGGATGCAGTGCAAACCGCAGATCAAGACTCGGATGAATATTTAAATCAGCAACAGTGTCAAGAACTAATCAGCCAGCCACAACGTGCCACGATGGGCGCTTTAACTTTCTGCCAGCATGAATATGATTTAAATGCTTTTGCCAGTAAAGAGAAAGAAGTCGATCAGACAAAACTGATTGATGCACTAAGTAGCTTGAGTCCTATTTTTGAACCATATGCGTCAGATCAATTGATGGATGTCAAAACATTTTCAGGCTTATGGGCGAAGCATCAAGCTGAAATTCAGCAAGCACTGAAAGCCAATACACAGCAGATACCACTGGTTATGGATGTCGGACTGGATGCCCAAGGTCGTGCCACACTGGTAGATTATAATATACAAATCGCCAGTAAAAAATATGGCACAATCAATATTCAGGCCGATTTTAATATTCAGAATTATGGTCAGGCCAGTACCATTGACCGCGCTCAATTACGTCAAGCCAAATCTTTAGCAGAAGTCTCTAAAGGGTCGGTAATTGAAAATATGGTTCGTGGTTTTTCTACTGCAACAGGGGGAGAAGAAACCGAAACGGATATAGCGACAACCGTGAAAAATAAGTTGAGTTTGAATGAACAACTGAAGCAATTGGCAGAAAAAACCTATCAGCAAACCCATTCCTATACACAGACTTATCAGGCGCTGTGGGGAATGCAAATGGCAGCCCAAAATCGTGATTTGCTTAAAAACTACAATACACAAAGCCTGCAAGAAATTGCACAGGTGTATGCCTATTGGTTTGCCGATGAGCATGTTTATAACCCTACAGGTCAAGCGCTGAAACAGATTCAAGCATTGCAGAAAAAACATGATTTAGAACTAGATCAGCAGTTTAATCATGAGCTAGGCGAAGCGGTGTATCAAATCGTCAGCGCTGTTGTTGCAAAGGATGCTGAGCGTCAGGCATGGCAGCAACTGGTTAAACAATATAAACAACCCAAAGCCATTTTTGCTCAGCATTATATGCAGAACTTTAAACAAGACTACGACGTAGATCAGCCACAACAATTGAAAGCTGTTGCGGATATTTTGGCACAAGCCTACGTGGATTCAACCCAAAACCGTCTGTCTTTAAAGTCGATTGAAAAACTGACTTTAGAACAAGACGGATATATTGATTTAGAGTTGTATCAAAAAAGCTATACGGTGTTAAAGGAAAATTTAAATCCTAAAAAATAAGTATTAAAAAGAACCTCAGATGAGGTTCTTTTTTTTGGACATATTTAAAGAATAGATTTAAAGAAAATCTTTTAGCGCGGGTTTGACCCCATTCCAAATGGAAAAAGATTCAATCGCTTGACCCACCAACATGCCATAACCCTCAGAGGTCGGGAGACCACGTGCTTTGGCTTGATCTAAAAAGCTCGACGGTTTGCCATAGGCCATTTCATAAGCATATTTAAACTGCAATGTTTCCGGTAAGACTAAAGCATCGCCACTTAAGCTTGCGGATGTGGCATTAATCACCAGATCAAACTCACCGCTTAAATCTTCTAATGAAACGGCAGCAAGTGTGGCTTGCGGAACTGCATCTTTTAAATCTGCGACCAATTGTTCAGCGCGCGCTAAGGTCCGGTTGGCAATGACAATTTTTTTCACACCCGCTTGCACCAAAGGGTAGACCACGCCACGCGTTGCACCACCCGCACCAATGATTAAAATAGCGGTATTGTCTAAATTCCAATTTAAGGCTTGAATGGCATCGACCAAACCTTGCCCATCGGTATTGTCGCCGTGCAGCTTTCCATCTTGCATCCACAGGGTATTTACCGCTTTGGCAATTTTGGCACGTTCAGTCAGAACGTGGCATTGTGCAAATGCTTGCTCTTTAAAAGGTACAGTGACATTCATGCCGATGCCACCTTGGGCAAAAAACTCTTTCATGTTGGCTTCAAAACCATCCAGTGGCGCAAGGCGTTTGCTGTAATGGAGGTCAATGCCTGTTTTTTGTGCAAAAGCATGATGAAGTTCTGGTGAGCGCGATTGTTCGATAGGGTGACCAATCACCGCGAATTGTTTGCTCATTTCACAAGACCCATGTGCGGAAATGGCATTCAATATACGTGATTTTTAAACAAGGCTAAAGTCAGAAGCAGAGAGAAAATAAAAAGGATAAGAATATATAAAAAGTAATGAAGTCTAATGTGGAAACGCAAATAGGATCAAACTTAGCTTAAGGATTACAGATGTCGTGCACCACTTCTTCAAGCAACATTGCCGCAGTAAAAAATAAGGCAAAACCAGCAAACACGCTAAAACTAATGGATAAGCTATCGGAAAAGGTATTGTCTGATGATAAGGTAATGCTCATGGAACACAGGATCATGATGAAAATTGACCAAAATAAAAAGACTTTGCGATTGAGCGTTTTATTGAACATTATTTTTCCCTTAAGCATGGTTTGTTGTCATTTATATTGGCTTGAAAATAGGTGTAAAGCGATTCAATGCAATGGCCCAGTCTAAACGATTTTATAAACGCCGCTGTATCTTGTGCTGTAAGGAAATATGTCGGTAGCATTATTATTGCTGGAATAGTCCATTATATTTAGAGGCAAATGACTTTAATTCAAAACATTTTATTTTTTAATCCAGATTAAATCAGAGCCAGATCAAAGTGAAAAACCCCTTTGATCCAATATGGAAAAAAGGGGTTAATTTTTTAAATGTTCAACGATTAAAGTTCAGTTAACCAATCATGTGGTTTTAAGTAGTAATCGGTTAAGCGTTTTTCAGTTGAATCCTCATCCCATTCCGGACGATATGACCAAGCGGCAAGCGGTGGCATACTGACCAAAATCGATTCAATCCGCCCACCCGTTTGTAAACCAAACAAAGTACCGCGGTCATAAACCAAATTATATTCCACATAACGACCACGACGGTAGAGCTGAAATTCACGTTGTGCTTGGCTATAAGGCTGATTTTGATGACGTTGGAAAATCGGCAAAATGGCGTCTAAATAACCATTACCCACGGCTTGAATATATTGAAAACAGGTTTCAAAATCCCATTGATTTAAATCATCAAAGAACAATCCACCGACACCGCGTTGTTCATCACGATGCTTTAAATAGAAGTAGTCATCACACCATTTTTTATGTTCTACATATACGCCGTCACCAAAAGGGGCACACAGGTCATGGGCTTTTTGATGCCAAGCCAAGATATCTTCATCATCTGGATAAAATGGGGTTAAGTCAAAGCCACCACCAAACCACCAAATAGGATCTTGCCCTTCAGGCTCGGCAACAAATAAACGTACATTGGCATGTGAGGTCGGAACATTGGGGTTTTTTGGGTGAATGACTAAAGAAACCCCTAAAGCTTGTGCTTTCGCTCCAGCAATTTGTGGATGACGTTCAGTTGCAGAAGCAGGAAGTTTTGAAATATTGATGTGTGAAAACATCACGCCACCTTTTTCAATCACCGTACCATTTTGTAAAACGCGTGAACGACCGCCACCACCTTCAGGGCGTTCCCAATCATCAATCTCAAATTGAGCAGTGCCACCACTCTGTAATTCTCGTTGTTCTAGACCTGCACAAATACGGGCTTGTAAATCGAGGAGAAATTCGCGAACGCGTTGAATATCAGCTGACGTTGGGTTCTGCATAGATGACCTCTATAGCATGATTTTAAGGACTGAATACATCAAAGCATAAAGTCATAAAAAAAGTAAGGGATTTTTTAACATCTTGTAAAAAATCCCTGAATTGTATGATTTATAATATTTTTTAAAATGAATTAGAAGTCATCTTTATCATACATATGTGACATACGTTCATGTTTGGTTTTTAAATAGTCCGCATTAAACGGATTTAAACCGACAGTCAGGGGAACACGGGCAACCACATCAATACCAAGTTCTTTTAACGCTTTAATTTTTGATGGATTGTTAGTCACCAATTTGACTTGTTTAATCTGTAAATGCTCCAGCATGATATTGCACATGTCGTAACGTCGAGCATCCGCGGGTAAATTCAACATTAAGTTGGCATCAACCGTATCATGGCCTTGATCTTGCAAAGCATAGGCACGAATTTTATTGGTTAGCCCAATACCACGGCCTTCTTGGCGTAAGTATAAAATCACACCTTGCCCCACCTCATTGATTAATTTTTGTGTGGCTTGTAACTGAGGTCCACAATCACATTTGAGTGAGGCAAAGGCATCGCCAGTTAAACATTCAGAGTGAATTCGCACCAAGAC
This sequence comes from Acinetobacter bohemicus ANC 3994, assembly GCF_000367925.1. Lineage (GTDB taxonomy): Bacteria > Pseudomonadota > Gammaproteobacteria > Pseudomonadales > Moraxellaceae > Acinetobacter > Acinetobacter bohemicus. The sequence continues at coordinate 92,814 of NZ_KB849175.1, read as the reverse complement.
CGGAGCCGTGGGTGCCGTGTCGAGACCTTTAGAAAGTGCTACATGCTCTTCACCAGTTTCTGGATCTTGAAATACAGTGATTTTGAATTCACCAAAAGCGGTTGGTAATCTTGAAGTTGCAACAAATTCTATAGGCACTGCTTAACCCGTCAGATAGCTTATTAATTGACTAAAGTATAGCGTAATGCTTGGACATTGGTAGAATTGCTATGTTGAAATTATGCAGAAGATTTTCTTTTTTGTATAAAGCGAACGATAATGGTTGATAAATAGTAAGATTATTCAGGATAATCTGAGTTTATGAGTAAACACCCAGTTGAGAGAACTCCTCAAAACTGCATCGCTAGAAATGTGGCTGATTTAAAGGTGATACAATTCGACAATATGATCGAGTAACCCATTTACCTAGCTTAGGATTTGCCAGGCTTTAGAAGGCTTTGCCATTTATGTTGTATACAGAAATACCAACTCACCGCCCTATAACACCGTTGCTGGATGCGATTGATCACCCACAACAATTACGTTTGCTCGAGCGTAGCCAATTAGAAAAAGTGGCAGATGAGTTACGTCAATACATTTTGTATGCAGCAGGACAAAGTGGGGGCCATTTTGGTGCCAACCTTGGGGTGATCGAACTAACGGTCGCTTTGCATTATTGTTTCAATACCCCACATGACCGTTTAATTTGGGATGTGGGTCATCAGGCTTATCCGCATAAAGCATTAACAGGTCGCCGTGAACAACTCACCACGATTCGGACTAAAGATGGTTTAGCTGCATTTCCGACCCGTGAAGAATCGGTGTTTGATACCTTTGGTGTTGGACATTCTTCAACTGCCATTTCTGCCGGTTTAGGCATGGCACTGGCACGTCGTTACCAAAAAGATCCATGTGAAGTGGTTGCCATTATTGGTGATGGTGCCATGACGGCTGGAATGGCTTTTGAAGCCATGAATGACGCTGTAGCGCATAATGCTGACTTGATGGTCGTGCTGAATGACAATGATATGTCCATTTCATGTAGCACAGGTGGCTTTGCTAAACACCTTGCCGCGATTTGGGAAAGTGGTCAATCGGTCAATATTTCAGAAACGGGCGAGGCTTTTGTTCAGCCACATCCTGCATGGACTTATAACTCACGTTTGCACAGTTCAGCTACGGATGCCGCAGACAACCTATTTAAAGCCATTGGTTTTGACTACTTTGGGCCTTTCGATGGTCATGATGTGAATCAGTTGGTTCAAGTCTTTAATGCACTGAAAAAACGTCAAGGACCACGCTTAATTCACATCTATACCAAAAAGGGTAAAGGCTTTATTCCTGCTGAATCCGATCAAATTAAATATCATGCTATTAGTAAAATAAATGCAGTCGCTTCAGCAAATGTTGCCCCTAAATATTCCGATGTCTTTGGGCAATGGCTGTGTGATGAAGCGGCACAAGATGACCGCTTACTGGCAATTACCCCAGCCATGTGTGAAGGTTCAGGCATGGTGAAATTTGCCAAACAATTTCCGACCCGTTTCTTTGATGTCGCTATTGCGGAACAGCACGCAGTGACTTTGGCGGCGGGCATGGCCTGTGAAGGGTTGAAACCTGTTGTGGCGATTTATTCGACCTTTTTACAACGTGGTTATGATCAGTTGGTTCACGATGTTGCTTTACAAAATTTAGATGTAACTTTTGCGATCGATCGCGCTGGTTTGGTGGGTGAGGATGGCCCAACGCATGCCGGTGCTTATGATTATGCATTTATGCGTACCGTACCAAATATGGTGATCATGGCACCGAAAGACGAAAATGAATGTCGTCAAATGTTGCATACCGCTTACTTATATTCAGGCCCTGCTGCTGTACGCTATCCGCGTGGCAATGGTGTTGGAGTGGAAATTCAACAACAATTAAGTGCTTTAGAGATTGGTAAAGCGGAAATTGTGGCAAGCTTTAATGAACAATACGATGAACAAATCAGTATTCTGGCTTTTGGCAGTCGTGTAACGGTTGCAATAGAAGCAGCACAAGCGTTGGCACAAACCCATGATGTCGGTGTCCGTGTCGTGAATATGCGCTTTGTGAAACCACTTGATGAACAGATGATTGCAGCACTTGCGCCAAGCAGCAATTTATTTGTGACGGTTGAAGAGCATGCCGTGATGGCGGGTGCGGGCAGTGCAGTCAATGAATACTTGGCTCAAGCACAAATTGTTAAACCGACTTTAAATTTAGGTTTGCCTGATACCTTTATGCACCAAGCCTCACATGCACAAATGTTGCAACAAGCAGGGCTGGATAGCAAAGGCATTGAAAAATCGATTGAATTGGTGTGGTTGAAACTGATGCAAACCGTTTCATCTTGATTTATTAAATTTTAGAAACATTTTTCCCCTAAAAGCCTGCATATTTGCTAAAATGTGCGGGCTTTTATGCATTATTCTTTATCAGTATCTTCAATTTGTAGTGGGTGTTCAATGGAACCTATGGTGGTTATGGCTGCGCGTGCGGCTCAATTAGTTGGTCAAGAGCTTTTAAAAGCGCATCAAAATCGTCATAAACTCGATCTACAAGTCGAAGAAAAAGGGATTGATGGCCCAGTAACGCGTGTAGACCGTTATTTAGAACAGTTGGCTATCGACACGCTCCGTAAAAGTTATAAAAACCACAGCTTCCTAGGCGAAGAGTTTGGTCTGCAAGAAGGTAAAGGTCACGACGCTGATTGGTGTTGGGTGATTGACCCTCTTGACGGTACGCTAAACTTTATTCACGGTTTCCCACATTTCTGTATTTCTATTGCTGTTAAGCATAAAGGCATCACTCAGCATGGCGTTATTTATGACCCTGTGAAAGATGAGCTTTTCTCTGCAAGTCGTGGCCGTGGTGCTATGATGAATCAACGTCGTATTCGCGTAAATGTAAAAGACAGCTTAGATAATACGTTCTTGGCTGTGGGTCATGCTTACCGTAATAAACGTAATGGTGAAGTGGTTTCTTATGCGAAAAACCATTTTGACTCATTATTAAACGTGACTGAAGCTGGCGCACAATTCCGTCGTTCAGGTTCTGCTGCGTTAGACTTGGCCTATGTGGCTGCGGGTCGTCTTGATGGTTACTTCGAACTTGGTTTGAAACCTTGGGATATCGCTGCGGGCGAGTTAATCGTTAAAGAAGCGGGTGGTACTGTCGTCGACGCACGTGGTGGTTCTGACTCTATGGAAAATGGTCAAGTGATTGCTTGCTCGATGAAAATGCTCAAACCTTTAATGCAAGCTGTTGTTCCAGCTTGGGGTGACGCAGCAAAGTAAGCTTGATTTGACCGAGTGATAGAATGAAAGCTCTCCATGTGAGGGCTTTTTATATTTCAGGCAAAAGCTTATATGCTCTGCAAAGGTTGTTTTTAAGCGGCTATCTAAGTCATTTAATTTCTGGATCAGCTCTTTATATAAATTTTTGTTTAAAAATTAAACAAAAAATAAGTTGTAAAATAGACTGTTACTGAAAAAAACAGTACATATTCATAATTTAATCGAAAAAAATGATTACTTTTTAAAATGATTCTGTTATCATGCCGTCACGCACTTAAATTTCCGTTCTTTACCTGAACATTATCTTCTAATCATTGTATGCGCGTGCTGTCCATAGAGAGGACATATCCTTCGCGCCCCAATCGCTTAAGCGATTCCTTCAGGTTTGCGGCCGTAATCATATACGTGCGTTATATCCACATCGTCGTTATTCGGATCGCTGCTGAATCCTTATTTTTTCAGCTCTATTTGCTGTGCCGCTTTTTGCCGATGTCCATATTGTAATTTATTAAATGGAGCACCCACTTTAGGGTGAACACTCTCTATGAGCAAAACTTTTGCTGATTTTTCCCTCGATGAGTCTTTAACACTAGCGATCGAAGGTTTAGGCTTTACTACACCAACTCCTGTACAAGAACAAGCGATTCCAGCTGCACTCGAAGGTAAAGACCTTCTTGTATCAAGCCAAACAGGTTCTGGTAAAACTGCTGCATTCTTATTACCTACTTTAAACGGTTTAGCGAATCAAGATACGCTAGTGCCATTTAAAGATCGCATGAAAGCGATTACACAACCGAATATTTTGGTGATTTCACCAACTCGCGAACTTGCACAACAAGTATGTCAAGATGCAATTGCATTGGTACGTCATATGAAAGGTGTGCGTGTTGCTGCGATTATGGGTGGTATGCCTTTTGGTAAACAAATCCAACAGTTAAAAGGTGCACAAGTTGTTGTTGCGACTCCAGGTCGTTTACTTGATCTTGTTAACCGTCGTCAAATTAAACTTGATAATGTTGATGCATTAATTGTCGATGAAGCTGACCGTATGCTTGATCTAGGTTTCTCTGAAGACTTAGAAGCAATTGGTGAGTTAGCGGCAAACCGTAAACAAACCTTGATGTTCTCTGCAACTTTTGCACCGCGTATTATTACGCTTGCTGAACGCATGATGAATGATCCGATGCGTATTGCGATCGAAACTGGTCACTCTACCAATACGGACATCACGCAAACATTGCATTGGACTGATGGCTTCGAACACAAGAAAAAATTACTTACGCATTGGTTGTCTGATGAGTCTGTAGATCAAGCTGTTGTGTTTGCAAGCACTCAAGAAGATACCGATATGTTGGCTGAAGAACTTGCTGAAGCAGGTCTATCAGTTGTAGCGCTTCACGGTGCTATGCCACAAACTGTTCGTAACCGTCGTTTACGTAGCATTCGTGAAGGTCGCGCTAAGATTTTAGTTGCAACTGATGTTGCTGCTCGTGGTCTTGACGTACCAACAATTTCACACGTAATTAACTTCGGTCTTCCAATGAAGAACGAAGACTATGTACACCGTATTGGCCGTACAGGTCGTGCTGGTCGTACAGGTAATGCAATTACACTTGCAACTTACCGTGAACGCGGCAAAATTCGCGCGCTTGAAGACTTCCTAGATGCACGTTTAAGCGTATCTGAAATTGAAGGTCTTGAGCCATCTCCACCTCCTGCACGCGGTAGTCGTGATGGCGGCGGTCGTGGTCGTGATGGCGGTGGTCGTGGTCGTGGCGGTTTTGGCGGTGGTCGTGATGGCGGCGGTCGTGGTCGTGATGGCGGTGGTCGTCGTTTCGAAGGCGAAAGCAACTTCAAACGTCGTGAAGGCGGTGATGATCGTCCACGTCGTAGCTACGATGACAAACCTCGTACTGAGCGTCCAGCGTTTGGTGGCGAAGATCGTCCACGTCGTGATTTCGGTGATCGTCCAGCTCCACGTCGTGAAGGCGGTTTTGGTGATCGTCCACAACGTTCGTTTGATGACCGTCCTAAACGTGATTTCGGTGATCGTCCAGCGCCACGTCGTGAAGGTGGTTTCGGTGATCGTCCACAACGTTCGTTTGATGACCGTCCTAAACG
>NZ_KB849175.1:0-87229 GCF_000367925.1 Acinetobacter bohemicus ANC 3994 | reverse complement strand
GTCCACAACGTTCGTTTGATGACCGTCCTAAACGCGATTTCGGTGATCGTCCAGCGCCACGTCGTGAAGGTGGTTTCGGTGATCGTCCACAACGTAGCTTTGGTGATAAACCACGTTCTTCGGATGATAACCGTGGCAACCGTGTAGATTATAAACCAGCTCGTGAAGGCGCTGATCGTCCACGTCGTGATTTCGGTGATCGTCCGGCTCCACGTCGTGAAGGCGGTTTTGGTGATCGTCCACAACGTAGTTTCGGCGATGATCGTCCTAAGCGTACTTTCGGTGGCGAAGATCGTCCACGTCGTAGCTTTGATGACAAACCACGTGGCGAGCGTCCAGCTTTTGGCGGTGAAGATCGTCCACGTCGTAAATTTAACGACTAATTTAGTCGTTCGATTGAGATAGAAAAAACCGGTGGAAACACCGGTTTTTTTATGAGATTAATCTTTGTTCTTATTTGATAAAATTGTATACTCAATCATGTTTTGTTTTAAATTCGTTAAATATGAACAATAAATCTGCTCATTATATTTGGAATTTCAATCAAGAGGTGGTTATGCCTTATATTGGTTTGTTCTTGTTGTTATGCAATATTATGTACTATATCTATAATTCTTTGCTGTAACGCACTGTTCTATTTTTATACCTGTTTTTTATTCATAATCGAACTACAATTAAACTAATTAGAAAATTACGCTAAATTTGTTGCTTTTTGATCAAATACAACATTTTGAACTTGAATCCTTTATAGTATGCATGCTGAAAAAATGTAGGAAAACGCTCAGCCATGAATAATCAAATACCTCAACAAGCTGAATCTTGGATTGAAGTCAATGATTTGAGCTTTAAACGAGGGAAACGTGTCATTTTCGATCATGTCAGTTTAAAGATTCGGCGTGGTCAGATTACTGCCATTATGGGGCCTTCAGGTACAGGTAAGACAACATTACTGCGTCTGATTGGTGGGCAGCTCGTTCCAGACCATGGGCAAGTCTTATTGGATGGAACAGATATTGCCAGTATGTCGCGGTCTGAATTGTTTGCTGCACGTGCACGTATGGGCATGCTGTTCCAAAGTGGTGCTCTGTTTACCGACATGAGCGTCTATGAAAACGTGGCTTTTCCGTTACGTGCGCATACGCAACTCCCTGAACATCTCATTGCAGAACTGGTGGCACTTAAACTGGAAGCGGTGGGCTTACGCGGTACTGAAAGATTTATGCCTGCAGAACTCTCTGGAGGGATGAACCGTCGTGTTGCCTTGGCACGGGCTATTGCGCTTGATCCAGAACTGATTATGTATGATGAACCCTTTGCTGGCCAAGATCCAATTGTGAAAGGGGTACTCACGCGTTTAATTCGAACCTTGCGTGAAGCGCTGGATTTAACCACGATTATTGTCTCGCATGATGTGGGTGAAACCTTATCGATTGCCGATTACATTTATATTATTGCTGAAGGTGTTATTCAAGGTGAGGGAACGCCTGCTGAATTAAAACAACATAAATCGGCATTTGTCCGTCAGTTCCTAACTGGTGCTGCCGAAGGTCCTGTCGATTATCAGTTTAGTCATAAGGCTTATTTAAGTGATGAGGTGCGTTCATGAATGCCATTGCCTCATTAGGTAGACGCGTCATTGAAAGTGTACGTGGCATCGGTGTAGCAACGGTGATGTTGCTGCAAATCCTATTTTCCATGCCGACCTGGCTTGGGGTCAAACTGTTTATTTACCAAATGCACCGTATTGGCGTCATGTCTTTATTGATCATTGCGGTTTCTGGTTTATTTATTGGCTTGGTACTTGGCCTGCAAGGCTATTCTATTTTGGTCAATATTGGTTCTGAATCCATGCTGGGCACGATGGTCTCACTGACTTTATTACGTGAACTTGCACCTGTGGTCGCGGCTTTGTTATTTGCAGGGCGTGCCGGTTCCGCTTTGACCGCTGAAATTGGCTTGATGAAAGCCACCGAACAGCTGTCGAGTATGGAAATGATAGGTGTTGATCCACTGAAACGGATTGTTTCACCACGTTTATGGGCAGGTATTGTGAGTCTGCCGATGTTATCGATCATTTTTGGTGCCATTGGCATCATGGGCGGTAAAATGGTCGGTGTGGATTTTTTAGGGGTGGATGAAGGTTCTTTCTGGAGTGGGATGCAAAATAGCGTGCAATTCTATAAAGATATTTTCAACGGCACCATTATTAAAAGTCTAGTTTTTGCATTACTTTGTACTTGGATTGCGGTGTATCAGGGGTATGCATGTGTGCCGACTTCTGAAGGGATTGCAACATCGACTACGCGAACAGTAGTGTATTCCTCATTGTGTGTTTTAGGTTCTGATTTTGTGTTGACTGCGGTCATGTTTGGAGGGGTTTAATGAAATCACGTACAAGTGAGCTGACCGTAGGTATTTTTGTCATTATCTTTGGTGTGGCATTATTTTTCTTAGCGATGAGAGTGAGCGGATTATCGGGCACCAATTTACGTGATGCCTATGAGATGACTGCGCAATTTGACAATGTGAATGGTTTAAAACCACGGGCTAAAGTGACCATGAGTGGTGTCAGTATTGGTCGTGTGACTGATATTACCCTCGATCCTGTATCACGCTTAGCGACTGTGCATTTTGACTTAGATGGTAAATTGACTTCATTTAATAAAGAGCAATTAAAAACAGTTACTGCCAATGCGCTAGAAGAGCTGCGCTATAGTACTGAATATACAGAAGCGACGCCTGCACAACAAAAAGAAATGGAAAAACAACTGACCGATAACATGCACTCCATCACCAGTATTGATGAAGATGCTTATATTATGGTTGCAACCAACGGTCTGTTGGGCGAAAAATATTTGAAAGTTGTACCGGGCGGTGGTTTGAACTACGTCAAACGTGGTGAGCGTATTGCCAATACTCAAGGTACGATGGATCTTGAAGATTTGATTAGTAAGTTTATTACTGGTGGTGCTGGTAAATCATCAGAAAAAGCGCCAGATGAAAAGACATCGGGTGAATCAACAGGTGCAGAAGCATCATTCGTTGAATAATTTGGAGAGAAGGTTTTAGTGAATACTTTAATTAAACAAACGCTTACAGCAAGTATTTTGTCTACAATGATTGCAAGTACTGCATTTGCAGTCCCTGCGGAAGCACCCCCAGTTTTTGTTAAAAAAGTTGCTGACGGTTTGATTGCTCGTTTAAAAGCTGATAATGCGAAATTACAAAATAATCCGGCAGCAGTCAAAGCAATCGTACGTCAAAATCTTGACCCATATATTGATTCACAGGCATTTACTCGTATTGTGATGGGGACGTATGCAACCAATCAATACAGTACAGCAGCACAACGTGCGCAATTTGAACGTAACTTTCGCGAAACTTTAATTGAAAATTATGGTACTGCATTTGCGAAGTTCTCGAATCAAACCTATAACATTCGCCCATATAAAGCGACTGATAGTAAAAATCCTGTAGTGACACTAGACTTCAATAATAAGGGCGAAAAAATTCCTGTATCGTTCCAATTGGTGGATAAAGGCAGCCAATGGAAAATCCGTAATATTAATGTCTCAGGCATTGATTTAGGTTTACAGTTCCGTAATCAGTTTGCGGCAACAGTAAAACGTAATGGTGGTAACTTGGATAAAGCGATTGCTAATTTTGAACCAGATGCAGAAGTAGCGGTAAATAAAAAATAATGGAGTATGTGTTCGGTGATTGAAATCATTCATCAGGAATTATATGTTTCTGGAAAAATAGATTATGCAAATGCGGAAAGCTATTACCAACAGGGTTTGAAATTAATTCAAGCACAGAATCAATTTCCGTTGGTGGTGAACTTGGCAAAGTTAGAGCAGGGCAGTACGCTGGCTTTAGCCGTATTGGTGCGTTGGTTGCGTCAAACGCCGCAAGCTCAAGGCATACAGTTTAAGGCGGTTCCTGAAAGAATGATGAAAATTATTCAAGCCTGTCATTTACAAAATGATTTGCAGTTAATTGCTTGAACAGACAATAAAAAAGCACCGTAAGGTGCTTTTTTATTGTCTGCAAATAGGCATTTATCAAATCGGGAGCATTTCTTGCGCTTCGCCTTAAAAGCAGTGCTTTTAAGGCATGCTTAAATCCATTTTTTCCAGCGGAAGTAGATGAGCGGCCCAATAAAAAAGGCCACTAGAATGATACCCACCATAACAAAACTGGTCGTTCCTCTAGCAAAAGGCAGTACATCTGTATTCATACCATAAATACTGGCAACCAGCATGGGTGGCGCGAGCATACTTGGTAAGATGGAGAAGCGACGAATCGTATCATTCTGTTCGGTGTTAATGAATCCAGAGGTGGTGTCGAGTAAGAATCGAACCTTTTGGAATAAGAATGCATCATGTTCAACCAGTGAGCGAACATCTTCACTGAGTTCTCGAATATCGGCATCGTAAATATGACTGCCTAAAGCCCGTGGACGCGAGAGAAAGGTTAAAACGCGTCGTAAATCGATTAAACACAATTGTGCTTTCCCTAGCATATCTTCGAGTTGTGCTAGGCGGGTAATCATGTCATCTAAATCAAGTATTTGTTCACGATGACGATTGTTGAGCACTTCTGTAGAGTATTTTTCTAGGTCTTTGTGGATATCTTCCAAGATATCCGCAAGTTCATCGAGTTTGGCTTCAAGTAAGCCGAGTAACACCCACGTCGGATCTTTATAGTCAATTTCATAGTCATTACGGCGAGCACGGGCGCGAAAGGCACGAAATGCGACCAGCTTTTCACCACGTAAGGTAAATAAGCGTTCTTTATGCAAAATGAAAGCAACGGTTTGTACTGTGGCTAAAATACTGGAATTGTCATCTGGTTCACCATCCACTTGAAAGTTTTTATTTTTCGTTAAAAAGTAGGTGCTGATATGTAAAATACCATCATCATCACGGTAGAATCGTGCCGATGAAGAGATGTCTTCTAAGGATTTTAGCGTGGGTAGGTTTTGCTCATAAGCATCAAGGACCCATTGTTGTTCTTCTTGTGAGGGTGCAATTAAGTCAATCCACACTAAATCTGGATGAAGATCAAAGCCCCCATTAATAGTGGCATCTTCCAAACTACCGCGCTCTGTGGCGTAAAAGGCTTCAAGCATGCTGTCTTTGCTCCCTTGCGCAGTCTGGTTTAATCAATGGGTGTATTTTAGACAAGGAATTGAATAAAAACACTGATCGAATTGCTTTTTTATGAAAAAATCTCCTTAAAATTTACTTTAATAGTATGACATTTTCAAAACAGGGTGAAAAAATGATGAATTCTATCGCAATTTTTTGTGGTTCAGCTATTGGAACGGATTCCATTTTTCTAGACACGGCACAAAAAATGGGTCAAACCATTGCTGGGCAAGGCAAAACACTGGTGTATGGCGGTGGTCGTTCAGGCTTGATGGGGGTTGTCGCAGATAGTGCATTGCAGGCAGGCGGCAAAGTGATTGGTGTTATTCCGAGTGCCTTGGTGGATCGGGAACTTGCACATCCACATTTAACGGAATTGCATGTGGTAAAAAATATGCATGAACGTAAAACCAAGATGTCGGAATTGTCTGATGCCTTTATTGCATTGCCCGGTGGTGCAGGCACCTTGGAAGAAATTTTTGAGCAGTGGACTTGGGCGCAACTGGGGATTCATTTAAAACCGTGTGCATTTTTAAATGTAGAAGGGTTTTATGATGATTTACTGAAATTTATCCAGTTGACCACAGCCAAAGGTTTTACCCATGCTCGCTTTTCTGAAAGCATTATTGCCTCAGATTCGATCGATCAGATTTTGCAACAATTTGATGCTTTTCAAGCACCGCAACCGAAATGGGGTATGGTCGATCAGCAGGGTTTGGTGAAATAAAGATGAAGGTGATTACCGTTGCCGCAGCAATTATTTTAAATGCTCAACAGCAGCTTTTAGTGGTGCGCAAGCATCATACCGCATGTTTTATGCAGGTTGGTGGTAAGTTGGAACCCAATGAATTGCCTGAAGCAACCATGCTTCGGGAAATTCAGGAAGAAATTGGTTGTCAGGCACAGATTGAACAATTTGTTGGGCGTTATGAAACAGCGACGGCAAATGAACCCGATCATCAATTGGTCAGTTATGTTTATGTCGTGACATTGGATCATGCACCCAAAATTGATGCCGAAATTGCCGAGATGAAATGGGTAGATTTGAATGATCAAAGTACCTTACTTGCGCCCTTAACCACAGAAATCGTGATGCCATGGGTAAAAAACTATTTACAGGCTGAGGTTTGATTTAGTCTATTATGCTACGCGAGAAAAATGATGCAGCGATGGTCTAAATCGCTGCACTCGCGATACAGGCAGCATAGACTTTCTGACAGCCCAATTGCTCAAGTTTTTGTTTTAATGCAAAGATTGAACTTCCTGTCGTCACCACATCATCCAAAATAAGCACACGGCGATAACACAGTTTAGACGTTATATTGATTTGGAATTGCTGCTGAATATTTTCAATGCGCTCTAGGCGAGTTAAGCCTTTTTGTGAATGTTGTTGTAAGCGCGTGACGGGTTGCCAAATTGGCAGGTTTAATTGCTTGGCTAAAATCTTGCCAAGCACCAAGGACTGATTATAACCGCGTTCTGCTAGGCGTTGATTGGAAATGGGCATCGGTACAATGGCTTGAATTTTGGGCAGCCGCAGTTGCATGAATGTGCCCGCCAGTAGCTGCTGAAAATGCAGCTGTTGTTCGTATTTAAATTTTTGAATGATACGATCAATCGGGTAGTCATAATGACAAGCACTGTGAATCTCCATTTCCTGTCGTTGCACGGTACTTTTCAACCACGGTAATTGTTGCCAGCAATCTGCACAGACCGAATGGATCTGTTGTTGCTCAGTATTACAGAGTTGACAGGGCGAGATGCTTTGTAGAGCTTTGTGAAGTAATGGGTTAATGAATTGAAGCATTTTATTCTCAAGATTATATTTTTATTTTATTGATCATCAATTGATTATGGGACATAAATATTATTAATTTGAAATATAAATTGATCTTCTTTCTTGATGATAAAAAGATCAAGGATTAAATCACTTCTGCCTTCTTCAACGGTAAATAAATCGATAATGGCTTGCCAAGATTCATTTTCCATATATAAGCATACGGATGTATGCCATGATTCTTCAGCTAAGCTCATGAGATGAGCGCCATAATCATCAATATTTTTTGCAATCTCGGCAGCGTATGCTAAGTCAATACATTGAACATAGGGAAGCGTGTTTAAACGTTCAAAATCTTTATCTTTAAAAGCCTCAACCATTTGAATAATGCAGTCCCTCCAAATGCTTGGAATTGGCGATTGAAATTCTGCATCATATGGAACAGGGATATTTTGCGTCATTTTAACTGTCCTATTCTTCTAGACATAGGCATAGCGTGGTGCTTCAGGTAGCCAGCGTTTTAACAAAGCCTGCGCATTTTCAGGATAATCTTTTAAAATTTGCTGCGCCACATAATGCGCTTGATTGAGTAAATGATCATCTCGTTCTAATTTCGCCACCCGAAAACCCATATCGCCCGTTTGTTTGGTGCCGAGTAATTCACCCGGCCCACGAATTTCCAAGTCTTTTTCTGCAATGATAAAACCATCGTTGGTTTCGCGCATAATGCGTAGACGTTCTTGTCCATTTTGCGATAAAGGATGTTTGTAGAGCAGGGCACAAAAACTGGCTGTTGCACCACGTCCGACACGTCCACGAAGCTGATGCAGTTGGGACAGCCCGAGGCGTTCTGCATTTTCAATCACCATGATGGATGCGTTCGGCACGTCCACGCCCACTTCAATGACTGTTGTGGCAATCAGTAATTGTAATTGATTGTCTTTAAATTGCTGCATCACCAATTGCTTTTCATCGGCTTTCATTTTGCCATGGACTAAGCCCGTGTTTAGATGAGGAAAGCGGTCTTTAATTTCAGCAAAAGTAGCTTCAGCGGCTTGTGCATCTAAAGTTTCGGATTGTTCCACCAAGGTACAGACCCAATAGGCTTGTTTGCCTTCCGCACAATTACTGGCGATACGATTTAAAACCTCTTCACGACGATCCAGCGGAATGGTCACGGTTTGAATCGGGGTTCGTCCAGGCGGTAATTCATCAATTACAGAGGTATCCAAATCACCATATGCCGACATCGCCAAGGTGCGGGGGATAGGGGTGGCTGTCATCACCAATTGATGTGGGGTCATATTCTGCGCACCCTTATTGCGTAGTGCTAGACGCTGATCGACCCCAAAGCGATGTTGTTCATCAATAATCACCAAACCGAGTTTGGCAAAGGCAACATTGTCTTGAAATAAGGCATGTGTGCCGATGACTAAATGGGCTGAGCCATCTTTAATGCTTTGCTCGGCTGCCGCACGCGCTTTACCTTTTTGTTTGCCTGACAGCCATGACACGGTTAAGCCCAGCGGTTCAAACCATTTTTTAAAATTTAAATAATGTTGTTCTGCTAAAATTTCCGTCGGTGCCATCAGGGCCACTTGCCAACCTTCTTCTAAGGCATGACACGCGGCAATACCCGCCACCAGTGTTTTGCCTGCACCGACATCACCCTGAACCAGACGCAGCATGGGTTTGTTTTGTTTTAAGTCTTGTGCAATTTCTTTAGAGACCCGTTTTTGTGCATCGGTCATGCTAAACGGTAAGCTTGCCAACAGTTGTTTGGCAAAGTTTTGACTGACTGAAAATGACGGTGCTGCAATTTGCTGAATATAAGCCCGACGTGAAAGTAGGCTCAGTTGATGGGCAACCAATTCTTCAAAGATTAAGCGTTGCTGGGCAGGGTGTGAACCTTGTGCCAATTGCAACATGTTGGCATTGGTGGGCGGTTCATGAATATATTCTAGCGCTTGCTTGAGTGCATAACCATTGGTGAATTTTGCTGGTAACAGTTCAGGGAGATCATCACTGTGTTGTTTAAGGGCCTGTTTAACATATTCACGTAGCTTGGGCTGCGTTAAACCCTCTGTAGCTGGATAAATGGCGGTGAGTTCAGTTTTAGGCAGAGGGGTATGTTCAGTAATTAGCTGTATTTCTGGATGATAAAGTTCTAAACCGCGTGCACCGACACGGACTTCACCAAATATTCGCAGACGATTGCCGATTTTGGCACGATCCGTCAGGGCTTTATACACATGATAAAAACGTAAAGTGACTTTGCTAAAATCATCCTGTAATAACACCGCCATAGACTTGCGTTTACCGGGGGGGAAATCGACACCTTTGACCAGGCCTTCGAGCAAATAACTGCGCCCCACGATCAATTGGTTCATGGCGATGATCGTGCTACGATCTTCATAATCACGTGGCAGATGAAACAGTAAATCATCTGTGGTGAAAATATTCAGTTTTTCCAGTAATGCAGCAGAGGCAGTTCCTACCCCTTGTAATTGATGGACGGCAGCCATTTCCCCTCAACTTAGGTTATGTAATCAGGTGCTTATGCATATTTTATTTATCGGTTATGGTAAAACATCTTGGCGTGTTGCTAAACAACTATTTGAGCAAGGGCACCAAATTACCACAATCAGCCAAAGTGCTAAAATGGATGAATACGCAACTCATCTCATTCAAGATGTACATCAGCTGAATTTAGCTCATATTCCACCGATTGATTGGGTCTATGTGTTGTTGAGTCCAAATGAAAGTACGCCCGAGGCTTATCAACGGGTGTATGTCGATTCGGTACAACCCATCAGCAATGCTTTAAAACAGCATCCTGTGCAAAAGGTTGTGGTTGTGTCGTCCACGCGAGTCTATGGTGAAAATCATGGTGAGCGCATCGATGATGAATCTGTAATGAAGCCCAATGATGAACAGGGACGACTTTTGTTAAAGATGGAGCAGCTTTGGCAGCAGGCTTATCCATCTGCAAGTATCATCATTCGTCCGACTGGCATTTATGGCACATCGGTGGCTCGAATGCTGAAGTTGGCTGAAAAAACTAAAACTTACCCGAACCGCCACTGGTCAAATCGAATTCATATTGATGATCTGGCAAGTTTTTTGGCGAATTTGCTTCACGTGGAACATGCTGAAAAATCGTATATTGTTAGCAATAATCAGCCCAGTCTTTTACATGAAACGATTCAATGGTTCCAACGACAATTGAATCTGCCTGAATTGGTTTTGCAAAGTGATGAATGTTCTGGAAAAAGAATTTATGCCACACGAATGGCTGAAATGGGTTTTCAGTTACAGCATAAGGATTGTTTTGAGGATTATTTAGAGATGTTCGGAAAGTGATAAATAAATCCCCCTCCTTTTTTAAAGGAGGGATTAGGGGAGGATTAAAATAAAAACCTTCCCCTTGTATAGCAATTCTTCTCACCTTTAAAAGGGGAGAAGAAAAGCATTTTTACTTTATTTTTTCTTACGCTTCAATCGTTTTTTCGCTTGTTCAGCAGCCACTTTGTCTAGAGTGTCTTTCAGCTCTTCATCGCTGAAAGTGGTGATGTGTTGCAACATTTGCAGGGTGACATCATCCAAAACTAAATTGGCGTACTGGGCAACATTCTGGAAGTTCTCATCAAACACAATGGCATTGTTTTCGTTGTTGCGAATGTAACCTTGTTGCGTCAAGACTTTCATAAAGCTTTGGAATAAGGCTTTATCAAAGAATTCAGGTGAGTTGAATTCATAAAGCACAGATAGACGTTGACCGACCAAATGACTGAGTTCTTCCACCTGACGAATCGAAATATTGCCTGAACCGCGTTGGGTAATTAAAGCCAACGTCATGTAATAACGCTCAAGACTTTGCATGACAGGTGCAGCAAGCACCACCAATTGATTGTGATCTTCTGAATTCGGTGCAGGGGAAATCAGATGATCTTCGGCATCGGCTGCAATCAGTTTCGCGTTAATTAATGCATCGACATAAGCGCAGATTTGATCTTTGAGTTCATCATCTTGCCACTTTAAGAACAATTCAGCTTTTAAGAATGGATAAAGTGTACGAATCACACTGATTAAATCACCACGGCGGATGGAGCCGTTATGTTTCACCAAGGCCGCAATTAAAGAGGGTAAGACGAAGGCATGCAAAATGTTATTGCGGAAGTAAGTCAGCAATACTGCTTGATTGTCTTCAATTGCAATAATATCGCCTAACACATGCTTAACGCGTTTAATCAGTTTGAGTTTTAAACCGTAGGCAATAATTTCTTTACCCGAAAGCGGTGTCACTTGTGCGCGTGCATCATAAGGTAAAGCGGTGACTAAATTACGATAGGCATCAAGCTGTTTAATGCAAATTTCTTCATCTAAAGTGTGTTTCGGGGTGGCCAATAAGATCAACGACAACAGCGATACAGGATTGATCACCACAGCACGATTAATATTTTCCAAGATGGCATGTGCTGAACCATTCACTGCATCCGATATTTGCTGCGGAATAGGTTCATCATTCTTTTCAATTTTGATTTGGTCGGCACCATGTTTTTTGAGTAGATCATCTAAAAAGACTGGCTCACCGAAGTTAACATGCACTTTACCGAAAATACGTTCGATTTTACGTAAGCTTTTTAAAATACCGACAATCGATTCAGACTCTTTCGGCTTGCCTTGCATTTCGCCCACATAAGTTGAACCTTCCATCAAGCGTTCATAGCCAATGTAGGTCGGTAAGAACACAATCGGTTTAGCTCGACCACGTAAATGACTATGCACGGTCATGGCCAACATGCCTGTTTTGGCGGGTAGTAAGCGACCCGTCCGCGAACGACCACCTTCAATGAAGTATTCCAATGGCGTATTGCGTGACAAAATACTGTACAGGTATTCTTTAAATACCGTAGTGTACAAGCCATTACCACGGAAGGTCCGGCGGATAAAGAATGCACCACCACCCCGCAGTAATTGCCCGACAAAAGGCATATTTAAATTATCGCCCGCGGCAATGTACGGAACCATCATGCCACGTTTGTAAATCACATAAGATAGTAATAAATAGTCAATGTGGCTACGGTGACATGGGGTGTAGATAATTTGGTAGTCTTTGGCCAGTTCACGGACTGTACTGAAGTTATGAACTTCTACGCCATCATAAAGCTGGGTCCATAAACGCGTGAGTGCCATATCGGCAAAGCGAACCGCCGAATGTGAATAGTCAGAAACAATTTCGTTTAAATAACCAATGGCGCGACGTTCAGCTTCAATCATGCTGACTTTACTACGAATACTTTCACGACGAATGGCATCTTGTACATCGTGTGATTTAATCAGTGAATGCACCACATTACGACGGTCTGACAAGTCAGGACCAAGCACGACTTCACGTTGACCATCTAAATAGTTATTCAGGGTATTGAGAATATAGGTCGCAGGAGATAAGTTCGGGTGGGTCTTTTTGGCAAAATTGATCAGTGCACGTAAAGATTGTCCTTTATGGAATTCTAAATAGGACTGGCGACCATGCAAACCAATATTGACCAATTGTTTGACTGTACCCGGGGTTGCCCAAGTATCGGTAAACAGTAGCTTGAACCAAGAATCTTCTTTATCGGGTGAACGTCCCCAAAGCACAGTGACAGGAATCAGTTCAATATCAATTTCAGGGTGCTGTTCTAAAACATCGATCAGACGTAATAAGCGCGGTGGAAAAGCGTGTGGCGGCGGATTGAGTAAATTATTTTCATCGTGATGTTGTAAAAATAACACCGATGCTTTTTCTTTATGATCACCGATGACCAATGGATTTAACGCGGGTGATAGTTTTAGCCGCCGTGTTTCACCATCCACAATCAAGGCATTGCTGCGCGAGTAATTTTGTAAAACATAACAGACTATTTTTTGTTGAATAGGTTGGTCTGTTGCTGTCTTTACGTCTGTAGCTGTCGGTTCAGTAGGAACCTCACCAAGAACATGTGGAGTTACCACAAGGTCAAGCAGTTTACTGGAAAACTGACGATAGATTTGACCAAAGCCACTCTTGGACATACACACTCCTACTTAAATGACCACAACCACAGATTTTCTGAGGGGGGATTGTTTTGCATTATTGTAATTTAAAACTGTATGTCATTTTCTGACAAAATGCATATGGATTGTAAAATTTTATCGTTAAAAATCGTATTTTTAGCCACTATAATCCAAAAATAATGTGACAGACTAGTCAGACTAACGCTAGGGATTTAGTCTGAATTTGTGGCAAAATAGATAAAATAGTTTATTTGATTGATTTAAATTTTCCGCCCCCATCTCCGATATTCCACATCAAAAAAGGTCGCTTATGAACGCGTTAACCCAAGAATTGGTTGAATTATTGAGCCTTGAAAAAATTGAAGAAAATATCTACCGAGGAATAAGTCGAAACTTGGTTGGAAAGCGTGTTTTCGGTGGGCAAGTATTAGGACAGGCATTACGCGCAGCATCGTATACCACAGATCGTCCTGCACATTCATTGCATGCTTATTTTTTATATGGCGGCGATGTGAATGCCCCTATTTTGTATCAAGTTGATCGTTTGCGTGATGGCAAAAGCTTTGTCAGTCGCCAAGTACGGGCCATTCAACATGGTCGCACCATTTTTACCGCGATGATTTCGTTTGCTCATCCAGAAGAGGGTTTAAATTACCAAATTAGTGAACCTGAATATCCAGCTGTTGAAACATTAAAGTCTGAAGCTGAATTAAAAAAATTGCTGGTTGAATTTGTACCCGAAAATGTCCGTGCCAGTTTTATGCGTGATCGTCATATTGATATTCGTCCAATTGATCCAAGCAATCCATTTCAACCGCAGCCTGAAGCACCATCTTATGCGCACTACTTACGTACGCACGATAAAATCGCGCCAGAGATGGATGAAATTTCTTTACATCAAGCCATTGCAGCATTCTATTCAGACTTTACTTTAATGACCACTGCGCTTCGTCCGCATGGTTTAAGTTATTTATCGCCTAGTTTGCAATGTGCCAGTATTGATCATGCGATGTATTTTCATAAACCATTCCGTGTGGATGAATGGATGCTGTACGACATGGATGCGACCGTGAGTGCAAGTTCGCGCGGTTTAAACTTCGGTCGCATGTGGCAAAATGGTGAGCTGGTGTGCAGTACGACACAAGAAGGTCTAATTCGTATCCGTGAAATTGAAACCCAATAATGTGTCATTTTACTTTAAAAAACTGGGCATATAGCCCAGTTTTTTATGATGGGGTTTTAATGGCAGCGAGGAATGTCTTCGGAGACATCTTTATGGCAGCCATGACCTGAATGAGCAAAGGTTTGCCCAATGCTTAAAAGCAGTACAGTGATGAGGATTATTTTTTTCATATTTTTGCTCTTTTAATTATGGGTGGATGGTTTTAATTCAAAAGCAGATTTTATGCCATAGCTTCATCAAGCCGTTGCTGATTCAGATAAAGGGTGCATCATGATTTGGCATATTTATGCTGAACTTGTGACAAAAAATTCCTCGATTCTAAAAATAGAGCATGGCATAGTGCCTACAAGACTGAACAATAAAAGCATGCAGAAATGGGCTTAAACACACAAATTTTAATTGCTGCGATTTTGGGCGTAGCTTTTGGTTTTCTTCTCAATTTTTATCCAAATACGCCATTTTTTGATGCCAGTTTATATGGCTTGGGTGTTGCCAGTAGTATTTTTATTGGCTTATTGAAGATGCTTTTGGTGCCTCTTATTTTTAGTTCAATTGTCGTCGGTGTATCGAACTTACAATCGGGTGGGCAATTGGGTAAGGTTTGGAAAATTACCTTGGCCTGCTGTGTTACGACCACGACCTTGGCTTTGATACTCGGCATTGGCTGTGCGCATTTGTTTGATGTTGGGAAGGGTGTCGACATTGCCATGTTTCAGGATGCAATGAATCAGCATCAAACCCCCGATACGTTAACTCCAACCTCATTTTTAACTAATTTTATTCAAAACACCTTAATTAATCCTTTTAAAGCATTTTCTGAAGGCAATGTTCTTGCTGTGGTGGTATTTGCTTTGTTTTTTGGTGTGGCTTTGGTGCATGGCGGTGAGCGTTTTAAAACGGTACGGCAACTGAGCCAACAGTTTTTTGACATGATGATGTTCATGATTATTTGGGTGATGCGACTGGCGCCAATTGGTATTTTTGCTTTACTGGCAAAATTGATTGCTACGGAAGATATTTCAGTGCTGAACCGTTTGCTTGAGTTCGCTGCTGTGGTGACGGGAACCACCATTTTTCATGGGGCGGTGGTTTTGCCGCTGTTACTGTGGATTTTTGGCAAGATGAGTCCGCTGACCTTTTTTAAAGGAGCACGTAGCGCACTGATTACCGCTTTTGCCACCAGTTCAAGTTCTGCCACCATGCCACTTTCGATGAAATGTGCGCAAGAAAATTTAGGTGTACGTCCTGCAACAGCCGGTTTTGTTATCCCATTGGGCACACAATTGAATATGGATGGTACGGCGCTATATGAAGCTGCTGCTGCTTTATTTATTGCTAATCTGATGGGGTTGGATTTAAGCATCGGGCAACAGCTTATCGTTTGTATGACCGCCATGATTGCATCACTTGGTGCACCGGGTATTCCCAGTGCAGGTATGGTGACCATGATTATGGTGTTGCAATCGGTGGGTTTACCTGCCGAAGCGATTGCTATTTTATTGCCGATTGATCGTCTACTGGATACGGTGCGCACTGTGGTGAATGTGCAAGGCGATATGATGATTAGTGTGGTGGTGGATCGTCATACCCGCGATGATGAAATAACAACTTAATCATTTTCCCAACACGGATTCCATACCACTTCCCATAAATGTCCATTGGGATCTTGAAAATAACCAGCATAGCCACCGTAAAATGTGGCTTGTGCAGGTTTGATAATTTGGGCACCTGCACGTGCTGCTTGTGCCATTACCTGATCGACCTCGAGTGGGCTAAAGACGTTATGTCCAAGGGTCATTTGGGTTGGACACATTGCACTGATTTCCAGACCCGTATCATGCTGAATACTTTGCTGGGGCCACAAAGCGAGTTTTATATCCGACTGGAGTTCAATAAAAGCCACTGCACCATATTCATATTCTTGACCCAGAATACCTTCGCTATGCAGGCCTAAACCTTCACAATAAAACTTCAATGACTGCTCTAAGTCGTTAACGGCAAGCGTGATGACAGAAATATAGGGTTTCATCTTTTATCCTGATCTTTTTTTGATCTGGATGTATTGTAGTGCAAATAAAAGTAGGGCATAAAGCCCTACTGTTTGGTATTTGTGTGACTGCCTTAAGCGACTTTCAGTGCTGCTCGTTTTGCCGCAGGGGAGTGGTCTAAATAGGCAATGGCGTCTTCGGTTTTGGCTTCATGTACAGGATCGTACCACGGCATTAAATAACCCAATTGTTGTGAAATTAGCCAAAAGGGATTCGGCATGATGCGGTTATCTTTTTGTGAAATGGCATACCATTCGCGCCAAATCCACGGTTTAAATACACTGGGACGAATCGATTTAAAGCGTTCATCTTGCTTCATAATATGTGCTGCGCCGTCCACCCACAAACCCAGTACGCCAACAATCACCGCCACACTTAAATAGTAACGTGCAATATAGCCACCCCCCAAATGACGGTACAAATCAAATGCCACGGTACGGTGTTCAATTTCTTCGGCACCATGCCATTTAACCAGATCTAACATGGCAGGGTCCGCGCCCAGTTGTTCCCAGTGCTGGTTGTATAAAACATATTTTCCAAGCACGCAGGTCATATGTTCAACTGTGGCAATAATCCCGAGACGGAATAAATCCCATTGATGTTCGAGTACTTTAGGTATCTTTAAACCCAAAGGTTGGTCTGCCAGCAATTGACCAAAAAGAAAATCCATAATGTTCAGGTTGCGCTGTACATCAATATTACGCACAGTTAGATATTCTTTGTTGGCTGAAGCATGGGCCTGTGCATGCATGGCTTCTTGACGAATAAAGGCTTTGACATCTTCTTTGAGTTTTTCATCGCTAATTTGCGCTAGAACTTTGTTATATAGGCGGCAAAACCAAAATTCACCGGCAGGTAAAATCATATTAATTTCGTTGATAAAGTAACTGGTAAAGGGGTGGTTGGGAATCCAGTCTACAGGTGTTTCTTGCCATTCAAATTTCACTTTTCGCGGTTTAATTTGGTATTGAATTGAAGATCCAATTTTAGACTTCTTGAGTAAAGATAAAAGCTTCATCATCCTGTCCTATTGTTTTTTTCACTGTGAGTGTGTTCACGTTGCTTTAGAATCAGTATAAAAAAATGCCCTCAATTGTGGTTAGCAATAGAGGACATTCAAATATCAATAGATGATGAATTTGGTTAGATAATCTGACTGGTATAGATTATTGCCCGTTTTTAGGGAGATCTGCTGGGGGATTGTCGATACTTTCATTGTCAAATGTAGCATCTTCAAATTCATTTTCATCAAACAGTTCCTCATCGCCTTCAATAAACTCAATTTCATCTGCTGATGCATCAGGAATACTGTCTAAATCAAATGCGCTGGCTTGTTCGAGGGTAAAGTTCAGACGACCGCCCATTACACTGGCAAGTTCTTCTAAACCTTGTTTATTCATGGATGAGAACAATTGAATGGAGAACTGAAGCTTCATTTTTTTCAATTGTTGTTGTACTTCTTGCAGTACTTTTGATGCAGGACCACGGTTTAATTTGTCTGATTTGGTTAATAGCACATGCACAAACAATTTACGTGAATAGGCCCATTCCAACATCATAACGTCAAAGTGTTGTAATGGATGGCGAATATCCATCAACAATACCAAACCTTGTAGGCTTTGGCGATGAATTAAATAATTTTCCAGTTCTTTTTGCCAAACCAATTTCATCGCTTCGGGTACGGCTGCATAACCATAGCCGGGCAAATCGACCAAGCGTTGATCAGGATTACCTAAGCTAAAGAAGTTAATCATTTGGGTACGACCCGGCTTTTTCGATGCACGCGCCAATTGTTTTTGGTTGGTTAATGCATTGATCGCACTCGATTTACCAGCATTAGAGCGACCTGCAAACGCAATTTCATAGCCAGTATCTTCTACGCAAAGGTTGAGCTTAGGCGCACTCATT
Organism: Acinetobacter bohemicus ANC 3994; assembly: GCF_000367925.1. Classification (GTDB taxonomy): domain Bacteria; phylum Pseudomonadota; class Gammaproteobacteria; order Pseudomonadales; family Moraxellaceae; genus Acinetobacter; species Acinetobacter bohemicus. The sequence continues at coordinate 69,121 of NZ_KB849175.1, read as the reverse complement.
AAAAATTCGGCTTTGCGTAACCAGTTCAGCGCGCGAACAGAGTACTCAGTAATGGCTGGATCAACTTTTTTCTCATAGCTAATCTTTTGCTTAGGCGCAGCCGAAATTTTACTGTTTTTGGATTTTCCTCTGCTGTGGTGCATAACTCAACTTCAATAAATGATCTACAAAGAAACATTATAAAGGAAGTCGTCTAGGCAAGCGACCTTTGCATTTTGAAAGCGGAAAACTTTGCGTGGCGATTTAAAGATTAATCAGTGAAATGGGTGATGAAGTTGCGACTTTGCTGGCGTTGCTTTGATCAAGAACATCGCCTAAACGGTATTGATCTAAAGATTGGTAAAACTGTTCAAGTGCTTGATCTAAAATACCTTTAAGGCCGCAATTATTGCGGAGTACGCAGGGCGGGGTATTGCATTCTACAATCTGGCTGTTGCCTTGTAAGATCCGAACAATGTATCCCAGATTTAAATTTAAAGTTTCTGCATTTAAACGAATCCCGCCACCTTTACCGCGTGTGGTGATGATCCAATCTTGTTTTCCCATGAAATGGACAATTTTAACCAAATGATTTTGTGAGACGCGTAAATCTCGGGCAATTTCTGCAATGGTATAAGGAGTGTCTTTGGGTTGTGAGATATACATTAAAATACGCAGAGCATAATCAGTAAATTTATTTAGCTGCATGATAATACGGGTGTGTTTAAGGTAAAAAAATCAGGGTTAGTCTAGCATAACAAGACTAACCCTCTCTTTATTTAATGTTGACGCAGCAGATTAGTGATGCACGCCACCTGTGCCAAACGCTTCACTGTGAATATTTTCAGCAGGAATACCGCGAGCAACCAAGGCTTTTTGCTGTTCTGCCATGAATGGCATTGGACCACACAAGTAGTAATCTGCTTTTACAGGAAGTAAAGCCGCATCCATTGTCGCTAAGTCCAAACGTCCAGCAACATCATAGTCTTCACCTAAGGCATCGCCTTGATGAGGTGATTCATAAGCAGTAAATGTGCTTAGGCGTGGATATTTTGCTTGTAACTCATGGATATGTTTTTTCATGGCATGCACGTGGCTGCTACGGCAGGCGTGGATAAAACTTACAGGTTGTGGCATATCCAAAGTAACCAATTGGTTTAGCATGGCAATCATTGGAGTTAGACCAACACCACCACTGATAAAGACATTGCGTTTGGTTGGGTCGATGAGATAGAAGTTACCTGTTGGTGCAGAGACTTCAATTTCTGAACCTTCCGCCAAACCATGTAGCGTATTTGAAACCCAACCGCCTGCTAAATCACCTTTTTCATCTTCACGTTTTACTGAAATACGTAAGTAGTCTGCTTGTGGACTGGTCGATAAAGTGTATTGGCGTGGTTGTTTTAGACCAAGCTCCTCGACAAACACACGAACCGAGATGTATTGTCCTGCTTCATATTTTGGTAATTCGCCACCATCTGCGGGTGCGAGATAGAACGAGGTAATTTCGTCACTTTCCACCACTTTTTTGGCAATTTTAAAATTGCGCCAGCCTAACCAGCTGCCTTTAGTTTGTTGATGTTGTTCGTAAATCGCTTTTTCAGTGCTAATGAAAAGATCCGCCAATTGACCATAAGCAGCCGCCCAAGCACCAATGAGAGGGTCTTCCATTGGAATGCTGAGCACTTCACTAATCGAATGTAATAAATTTTCACCGACAATATTATAGTCGGGTGCTTGAATATTCAGACTCACATGCTTGTGAGCAATCAATTCAACCACAGGTAAAAGTACTGAAGGGTCTTCAATGTTTTCAGCATAAGCTAAAACTGCACCTGCCAAGGCTTGTGCTTGTGCGCCGCTGCGCTGGTGTCCCATATTAAAGGTTTCTTTGAGCTCAGGATTATTGCCCAACATACGGTTATAAAAATAACCAGTTAGGGCTACACCGTTTTCACGAAGTACAGGGACAGTTGCTTTTACAAGGTCAATTTGCTGCGGAGTCATGGCAGATCTCTCATGGCTGTTATTTATAAGATGTATTTAAAATACATTTTATAGAGTGCCTTGTAAATACATCTTTTTAAAAAACCATAAAAAAATTATGGAATATCTAAATATCCCATAATTTTGAAAATCTTGATAGGGGAAATGAGCGCTATTTTCTGCCAAAAAGAGAGCCGAGTAGCCCGCGGACAATTTTCTGTCCTGTACTGCCACCTAAGCTGCGTGCGGCACTTTTTGCAAAGGTGCCGACAATATCTTGGGTAAGTTTTTCACGTTGTTTCGATGCGCGGTCAGTTTCTTTCTGTTGTTCACGTGCAATACGCTCTTGCTCGCGTGTTTGCTGCTTTGCAAAAGCCTCTTGTTCTTTGGCTTGCTGCTTGGCTAAGCTTTCTTGCTCTTTGGCTTGTTGTTGCGCTGTTTCCTCTGCAACGGCCTGTTGCTGACGTTGTGCGACTTTTTGTTGTAGCATTTCAAAAGCACTTTCGCGGTCTACTGGTTGTTCATAAATGCCTGCAACAATACTTTGCTGCATCAATATTTTTCGTTCATCTAAGCTAATCGGGTTGAATGATGAATAGGGCGGCATCACCCAGCTACGCTCAACAATTTGGGGTGTGCCTTGTTCATCTAAACAGCTAATCAGGGCTTCACCCACAGCCAGTTCTGTAATGGCTTGATCGACTTTAAATTCGGAATTGGCTCTAAAAGTATCTGCGGCAGTTTTTACGGCTTTTTGATCTTTCGGTGTAAACGCGCGCAAAGCATGTTGAATACGGTTGCCGAGCTGTCCTAGAACACTTTCGGGCAAGTCGAGTGGATTTTGAGTGACAAAATAAATCCCGACGCCTTTAGAGCGAATTAGACGCACCACTTGTTCAATTTTTTCTTGTAGCGCTGCACTGGCATTATCAAACAATAAATGGGCCTCATCAAAAAAGAACACCAATTTAGGCTTATCCATATCACCAACTTCGGGTAATTGTTCAAATAATTCTGAAAGCATCCAAAGCAGAAATGTGGCATACAATTTAGGCGTGTTCATCAGCTTATCTGCGGCTAAGATATTGATATAACCCCGCCCTTGGCTATCAGTCTGAATGAAATCTAAAATATTTAAACTGGGTTCACCAAAAAATTGATCACCGCCTTGGTCTGCAAGCGCCAATAAATTACGTTGTATAGCACCCAGACTGGCAGGAGAGAGATTGCCATATTCAGCTTGGAACTCTGCGGCATGTTCAGACACATAGCTAATAATTGATTTTAAATCCTTAAAATCAATCAGTAATAAACCTTGATCATCGGCAATACGAAACACTGCGGAAAGTACACCTTCTTGAGTGTCATTCAGATTGAGCATACGTGCTAATAAGAGTGGGCCAATTTCGGAAACCGTGGTGCGAATAGGATGACCCTGCTCAGCAAATAAATCCCAAAACACGACCGGTGAGGCGGCAAAAGGAATCGCATCAATATTTAACACCTTCAGACGCGCATCAAATTTAGGGCTATTTGTTCCCGCCTGAGCAAGACTAGAGACATCACCTTTGGCATCGGCTAGAAATACGGGTACACCAATTCGGGAAAAGTTTTCTGCAAGGACTTTCAGTGTGACTGTTTTACCCGTGCCCGTTGCTCCAGCAATTAAGCCGTGGCGGTTGGCAAACTGTGAATGTAAAACAATCTCTTGTTGTGTGTCTGAGGTTTTCTTCGCAATAACGATTGCTGTACCCATAAGATCTATTCCTATTTTCTTGTGTTTACGTTATTCGAGTTGTTGTGTATTCATTTGTTTTAGTGCATTTTCTATATCTTGAATTAAATCGGTCGGATGTTCTAGTCCTATACAAAAACGAACCAATAATCCTTGTTGTAAATGTGTATGTTGCAGTTCTCGCATCTCTTTTAAGTTGTAGAGCATGACTAAACTGACTGGACCGCCCCAGCTAAAACCAAGCTTAAAAAGATTTAAACTGTCACAGAATTTTCGGATAGCAGTTAAATCATATTCAGCTTTAAAAATCACGCTGACCAAACCTGCGCTATGTCCTTCTTTGCAGACCTCCTTCCAGTAGCGATGTCCAGCAGATGCTGTATCGGCAGGGTGCAGGACTTGCACAAATTCGTCTTGTTGTTTCAGCCAATCTAGAAGCTTTAAGGTACTTTGTGATTGATGTTCATAACGCAGTCGCATCGAGGCTAAGCTGCGCTGAACTTGTGCAGCATCATCACCTGAAATGGCAATGCCTTGAATGGCATGCATACGGAACAGTTGGTGATGTAGATTTTGATCACGTGTCACCACAGAACCCATTAAAATATCACCACCACCGCTAGGATATTTTGTCAGCGCATGGACAGTAATATCGACACTTAAATGTTCATCAGCAAAATCAAAGGCATTAAAGGCAAGACCCGCGCCCCAAGTATTATCCAGTGCAGTCAAAACATTGGTTTGTTTGGCTTTCTTGACCAAAGCGACCAAGTCTGGGAATTCTAAAGTCACTGAACCTGCTGCCTCTAACCAAATCAGTTTGGCTTGTGCTGAGGGTTGGAAGCTATCAACCTCGATTGGATTGTAAATTTTCACGCTAATGCCATAACGTGTTTCTAGATTGCGCAAATGCTCCATATTTGGCCCATAAATGTTATCTGCAACCCAAACTTCATCTCCTTGTGCTAAAAAGCAGGCGTTCACAAGATTAATGGCAGATAAACCACTCGGTGCAAGTAAGCAATAATCGCCACCTTCAATTTGTGCAATGTTATCGCCTAAAGTAAAGGTTGTGGGTGTGCCATGTGTGCCATAACTATAGTCATAAGCATCACTCCAATGGCGATTAAACAGTGCATCGGTGTTCTGAAAAATAATGGTCGATGCACGAAACAGGGGAGGTTGGATGGTCGAAATGTATTGAGGGGCTTGTCGTGGTGCATGAATCAATGCGGTTTGTGGATTATTTTTCAAAGTTCTGCTCTAAGTCGTATCAAAATTAGCTTTAGCTTAAGAGAAACAGACCCATTAGGCTATATAAATGCCCAAATGTATAAAAAGGGCTACATTTTGAAAAGTTGGCTTCATTTTTGCTAAACCTGTAGTAGAGCAACAACAATAGGTTTGGGCGGATGAAGTCGCATTTGAAAGTACATTATTTTCAGCATATTGCTGGTGAAGGGTTCGGTAGTTGTTATCAATTTTTAAAACAGCACCATGCTAAAATTAGTGCAACGGAATTTTTTGCTTTGCCTGTTGATCGTTCATTGGAAATAGAAGCCTTACCTCAGGTGGAAGATGTCGATTTACTCATCATTATGGGAGGGGAGATGAGCGTAAATGATGAAGTCAATTTCCCTTGGTTAAAAATAGAAAAACGCTGGTTGCGACGATACTTATCTATGGGAAAACCCGCGATAGGTTTATGTCTGGGTGGGCAGCTAATTGCCAATGCTCTAGGTGCTGCTGTAAGCCGAAGCGAAAAACAAGAGCTGGGCTGGACTGGGGTGCGTAAAGTGAATTATGTGCCTGCGGAATGTTTTGAATTGCCCGCAGAATTTAATGTGATGCAATGGCACAGTGAAACTTTTGAAATTCCAAAAGGTGCGATTCATTTGGCGGAAAATGATGTCTGTCGCAACCAAATGTACCAAATTGGCAAAAATGTCTTAGGATTTCAGTTTCACCCTGAAATTACACCAGAGACATTAAATTTATTTTTAGAAAATGAGGAAGAGCTGGATCATTTTTCCAGTCAGCATGTGCAAACTCAACAACAACTCAAAAAGACCTCGAAAAATAATTTTATTGTTGGAAATCAAATATTAAACCAAGCAATAGAGTACGTTTTGCAAAAAACAGCATGCTGATCTATTTTTAAACAATGTTACAAATTTGTGATTTGAAAAAGATGGGAAAAAATTGAAAAGAGATTTGCTTAAGCGTTAAACAATCGCTATAATGAGCGACCCTTTAATAAAAGGGGTTAACTGCGAATAAAGCAGTTAATATCGTGACAGTCGTGGCATCGATCATGACCTTAGTGATTTTCACTGCCTTTGACACTTACCACTAGGTGAGATGCGTCAGAGGTGATTCTTTATATATTTGGCTTGGAGTTTACTGGTATGTCTAACCAGAGAATCCGTATCCGTTTGAAGTCTTTTGATCATCGTCTGATTGATCAATCTGCTCAAGAGATCGTAGAAACAGCAAAACGTACTGGCGCACAAGTTTGTGGTCCAATTCCGATGCCTACACGCATCGAACGTTTTAACGTTCTAACTTCTCCGCACGTTAATAAAGACGCGCGTGATCAGTATGAAATCCGCACTTACAAGCGTTTGATCGATATCGTTCAACCAACAGACAAAACTGTTGATGCATTGATGAAATTGGATCTTGCAGCTGGTGTTGATGTTCAGATCGCATTGGGTTAAGGCTTTCGGGTTAATTAACACTTTAGGTTAATTAAGCCGCTTTTTTAGAGGTTTATGCACATGACTATTGGTTTAGTCGGTCGCAAGTGCGGTATGACACGTATCTTTACAGATGCTGGTGTTTCTGTACCTGTTACGGTGATTGAGGTTGATCCTAACCGCATCACTCAAATCAAAACGCTTGAAACTGATGGTTATCAAGCAATTCAAATCACTACTGGTGAACGTCGCGAATCTCGCGTAACTAACGCTCAGAAAGGTCACTTCGCTAAAGCGGGTGTTGCTGCTGGTCGTTTAGTTCAAGAATTCCGCGCTACAGAAGCTGATCTTGAAGGTCGTGAAGTTGGTGGTTCTCTTACCGTTGAATTGTTCACAGTGGGTCAAGTTGTTGACGTAACTGGTCAATCTAAAGGTAAAGGTTTCCAAGGTGGTGTTAAGCGTTGGAACTTCCGTACGCAAGATGCAACTCACGGTAACTCACTTTCTCACCGTTCTTTGGGTTCTACTGGTCAAAACCAGACACCTGGACGCGTGTTCAAAGGCAAAAAAATGGCTGGCCATTTGGGTGCTGAACGCGTAACTACACAGGGTCTTGAGATCGTTGCTATCGACGTTGAGCGTTCAGTTCTTGTTGTTAAAGGCGCGGTTCCTGGTGCTACTGGTGGCAACGTTACTGTTCGTCCTACGATCAAGGCCTGAGGGGAAATATTGTGAATTTAAATACTGTTTCCGGCTCTGCTGTTGAATTATCTGAAGTTGCTTTCGGTCGTGAATTTAACGAAGCTCTTGTACACCAAGTTGTTACAGCTTATTTAGCTGGTGGTCGTCAAGGTTCTAAAGCTCAGAAATCACGTGGCGAAGTATCTGGCGGTGGTAAAAAACCTTTCCGTCAAAAAGGTACTGGCCGTGCGCGTGCTGGTTCTATTCGTAGCCCAATCTGGGTTGGTGGTGGTAAGACTTTTGCTGCTCGTCCACAAGATTGGTCTCAAAAAGTTAACCGTAAAATGTACCGCGGTGCTATGCAATGCATCTTAGCTGAACTTGTTCGTCAAGATCGCCTAATTTTAGTTGAAGAGTTTGCAGTTGCTGCTCCTAAAACTAAAGAATTGCTTGCTAAACTTAACGACTTAAATGCAGTTCGCGCATTAATCGTTACGGATTCTGTAGATGAAAATCTATACCTTGCTGCACGTAACCTTCCGCATGTAGATGTGGTTGATGCTGCTGCAATTGATCCTGTTAGCTTGATTGCGTTCGACAAAGTTGTTATGTCTGTAGCTGCTGCTAAGAAAATTGAGGTAGAACTCGGATGAACAACGAACGTATCTATCAAGTCCTACAAGGACCTGTATTCTCAGAAAAAGCTCAAGCTTTAGGTGAAGCTGCTGGTGTTCAAGTTTTTAAAGTTGCACTTGGTGCAAACAAACTTGAAATCAAAAAAGCAGTTGAACAACTCTTTGGTGTGGAAGTTGTTAAAGTTAACACGACCATCACTAAAGGTAAGACTAAACGCTTTGGTAAAACATTAGGACGTCGTTCTGATGTTAAAAAAGCATACGTCACCCTGAAAGCTGGCCAAGATGTGGAAATGGCTGACTTGGGCGATACCGCTGAAAGCGCAGCGGAATAAGGACGAAATTTATGCCTATTCAAAAATGTAAGCCAACGTCTCCAGGACGTCGCTTTGTAGAGAAAGTCGTTCACGACCATCTTCATAAAGGCGCACCGTACTCACCGTTGGTTGAAGCTAAAAAACGTACTGGTGGTCGTAATAATAACGGTCACATTACAACTCGTCACGTTGGTGGTGGTCATAAACAAAACTACCGTCTTGTTGACTTCAAGCGTAATAAAGATGGCATTCCAGCTACTGTAGAGCGTATTGAATACGATCCTAACCGTACTGCACACATTGCTTTAGTTTTGTATGCTGATGGTGAACGTCGTTATATTATTGCGCCTAAAGGCTTACGTGCTGGTGATAAAGTACAATCTGGTAACGATGCTCCAATTCGTCCAGGTAACTGCTTGCCACTTCGCAACATGCCAATCGGTTCTACACTTCACAACATCGAACTTAAAATCGGTAAAGGCGCGCAATTAGCTCGTTCAGCTGGTACTTCGGTTCAATTGTTGGGTCGTGATGGTTCTTACGCTATCGTTCGTCTACGTTCAGGCGAGATGCGTAAAATCCACGTTGAATGCCGTGCTGTGTTAGGTGAAGTATCTAACTCAGAAAGCAACCTTCGTTCATTGGGTAAAGCTGGTGCTTCGCGCTGGCGTGGTATTCGTCCTACCGTTCGTGGTATGGCGATGAACCCAGTTGACCATCCACATGGTGGTGGTGAAGGGCGTAATAAAGGTATTCAACCTGTAAGCCCATGGGGTCAAAAAGCTAAAGGGTACAAAACACGTACCAATAAGCGTACGACTAAGATGATTATTCGCGACCGTCGCGTCAAGTAAAGGAATCTGACTAATGCCTCGTTCTCTGAAAAAAGGTCCATTCGTCGATGCGCACTTGTTCGCTAAGGTTGAAGCGGCTATCGCGGCTAATAACCGTAAGCCGATCAAAACTTGGTCGCGTCGTTCGATGATTCTCCCAGATTTTGTTGGTTTAACAATTTCTGTTCATAATGGTCGTAACCATGTTCCGGTAATTGTATCTGAACACATGGTTGGTCATAAACTCGGTGAATTCGCGCCAACTCGTACCTATCGTGGTCACGGTGTTGACAAGAAATCTAAACGTTAAGGTGCTATGATGGAAGTTACTGCTAAATTACGCGGTGCCGCTATCTCGGCACAAAAAGCTCGTTTGGTTGCAGACCTGATTCGTGGCAAATCTATTGCCCACGCTTTGAACATTTTAACCTTCAGCAACAAAAAAGCTGCTGTGTTAGTGAAAAAAGCTTTGGAATCTGCAATTGCAAATGCTGAACATAATAACAGTTTAGATGTAGACGACCTTAAAGTTTCTACGATTTACGTTGATGAAGGCACTAGCCTTAAACGTATTATGCCACGTGCCAAAGGTCGTGCAGATCGTATTACTAAGCGTACTTGTCACATCACCGTTAAGGTAGGGGTTTGATATGGGTCAGAAGGTTCATCCAATCGGTATCCGCCTAGGTGTTGTGAAACGTCATAACGCTAACTGGTATGCGAGTCCGAAACAATACGCTGAATATTTGCTTAAAGATCTTCAAGTTCGTGAGTTTTTAACTAAAAAACTTAAAAACGCGATGATCAGCAAAATTCTTATCGAACGTCCTACAGGCGCTGCTAAAATTACCATTAGCACTGCTCGTCCAGGTATCGTTATCGGTAAAAAAGGCGAAGATATTGAGAAATTACAACGCGAATTAACATCTATTATGGGTGTTCCTGCGCAAGTAAGTATCAACGAAATCGATCGCCCAGATTTAGACGCTCGTCTAGTTGCTGAAGCTATCGCTTCTCAATTAGAGAAACGTGTAATGTTCCGTCGTGCTATGAAGCGTGCGGTACAGAACTCAATGCGTGCTGGTGCTAAAGGTATCAAAGTTGAAGTTTCTGGTCGTCTTGGTGGTGCAGAGATTGCTCGTACTGAGTGGTATCGTGAAGGTCGTGTACCTTTGCATACGCTTCGTGCAGATATCGACTACTCTACTATGCGTGCTGAAACGACTTACGGTACGATTGGCGTTAAAGTTTGGGTTTTCCGTGGCGAGATCTTAGGTGGCATGAAACAAGTCATGAACCCTGCTCCTGCTGAAGAACGTCCAGCTAAACGTGGTCGCGGTCGTGGTGAAGGTCAAGAGCGTCGTGGTCGTCGCAATGATCGTTCTGCTGAAAAAGGAGAATAATCCATGTTGCAACCTAAACGTACTAAATTCCGTAAAGTGCAGAAAGGCCGTAACACTGGTCTAGCGCATCGCGGTAGCACTGTATCTTTTGGTACTATTGCACTTAAATCTATCGAGCGTGGTCAAATGACTGCTCGTCAAATTGAAGCTGCGCGTCGTACAATTAGCCGTCGTGTAAAACGTGGTGGTAAGATCTTTATCCGTGTTTTCCCAGACAAACCAATTACTGAAAAACCATTAGAAGTTCGTATGGGTAAAGGTAAAGGTTCTGTGGAATACTGGGTTTGTCAAATCAAACCAGGTAAGATCTTGTACGAAATGGATGGTGTAAGCGAAGAATTAGCGCGTGAAGCATTTACGCTTGCTGCTGCGAAGCTTCCGTTTAAAACCACTATCGTGACTCGGACGGTAATGTAATGAAAACTAAAGATCTACGTGAAAAATCGGTAGAAGAGTTGACAGCTTTGCTTGATGAGCAACAGCTTAACCAATTCCGTCTTCGTATGGCTAAAGCAACTGGTCAGTTGGGTAAATCGCATGAAGTTGCGCTTACTCGTAAGACGATTGCTCGTATTAAGACACTCCTTACCGAAAAACAGGGGAACGGACAATGAGTGAACAAACAGTTCGCACGTTAACCGGCAAAGTCGTAAGCGACAAAATGGACAAGTCTATTGTTGTGCTTATTGAACGCCGAGTTCAACACCCGTTGTATGGCAAATCAATCCGCCGTTCAACTAAATTACACGCTCATGATGAGAACAATGTTGCTAAAACTGGCGACGTAGTGACCATTAAAGAAAGCCGCCCAATTTCTAAAACTAAAGCTTGGGCTTTAGTGGAAGTTATTGAAGCTGCTGCTGAGTAATTAGACGTTCTTGTTGCATCATTGGTTAATTTCGAGTACTCTTTGAGCCTTTCGAAATTGTAACCGGTGATGCGACTCGGTTTTGGAGTAGGGCAATGATTCAAACCGAAAGTATGCTCGACGTAGCAGACAACAGTGGTGCTCGCCGCGTACAATGTATTAAAGTACTTGGTGGTTCACATCGTCGTTATGCTTCTGTTGGCGACATTATTAAAGTTACTGTAAAAGAAGCTATTCCTCGTGGCCGTGTTAAAAAAGGCGACGTGATGAATGCTGTAGTTGTACGTACAAAATTTGGTGTGCGTCGTCCGGATGGTTCTATCATTCGTTTTGATGACAATGCTGCTGTAATTTTGAACAACAACAAAGCGCCGATTGCAACTCGTATTTTCGGACCAGTGACTCGTGAACTTCGTACTGAACAGTTCATGAAAATTATTTCATTGGCTCCTGAAGTTCTATAAGAGGCACTCATGGCTAAGATTAAGAAAGGCGATCAAATTATTGTGATCGCAGGTAAAGAAAAAGGCAAACAGGGAACTGTTTTGTCTGTTTCAAATGACCGCGTTAAGGTTGAAGGCCTTAACTTGGTGAAGAAGCATCAAAAGCCGAACCGAGCTACTGGCGCTGAAGGCAGCATCGTAACTCAGGAAGCTACGCTTCATATCTCAAACGTGGCAATTTTTAATGCTACAACCCAAAAGGCTGACCGTGTTGGTTACCAAGTGACTGAAGGCGTGAAAACTCGCGTATTCAAATCAACTGGTGAATCAGTGGCGGTAGCGAAGTAATAGGTTGATATAGGCCATGGCCAGACTTAAAACACGTTACAACGAAGAACTTAAAGCTCAATTATTAGAACAATTGGGCGTTAAGAATGTGATGGAAATTCCTCGCATTACTAAAATCACTATTAATATGGGTGTTGGTGCAGCTTCAGCTGACAAGAAATTGTTAGATGGCGCATTATCAGACATGCAAGCGATTGCTGGTCAAAAACCCGTTCTTACATTAGCACGTAAATCAATCGCGGGTTTTAAAATCCGTGATGGTTGGCCAATTGGTTGTAAAGTTACTTTACGCGGCGAACGTATGTACGAATTCTTAGACCGTTTGATCTCTATTGCGATCCCTCGTATTCGTGACTTCCGCGGTTTTTCTGCGAAATCATTTGATGGTCGTGGTAACTATTCGATGGGTCTCAAGGAACAAATCATGTTCCCTGAAATCGATTTCGATAAGATTGATCGTATTCGTGGTATGGATATTACCGTTACTACGACTGCTCGCACCGATGACGAAGGCCGTGCGCTTATGCGTGCATTCGGCTTCCCGTTCAAATAAGAGGTCGATATGGCTAAGAAAGGTATGATTAATCGCGAATTGAAACGCGAAGCTACTGTTGCTAAATTTGCTGCAAAGCGTGCTGAATTAAAAGCAATCATTGCAAATGTAAATGCAAGCGACGAAGAACGTTTCGAAGCGATGATGAAATTTCAAGCATTACCACGTAATGCGTCTCCAGTACGTCTTCGTAACCGTTGCGGTTTAACTGGTCGTCCTCATGGTTACTTCCGTAAGTTTGGCTTAAGCCGTAACAAATTACGTGAAACAGTAATGCAAGGTGATGTACCGGGCGTTGTTAAGGCAAGCTGGTAAGGAGCGACTATAAATGAGTATGCAAGATACCGTTGCCGACATGTTAACCCGTGTTCGTAACGCACAAATGGCGAAGAAACAAACTGTTTCTATGCCTAACTCTAAGTTGAAGGTTGCTATTGCTAACGTTCTTCAATCTGAAGGTTACATTTCTAACGTAGAAGTTGCGGATGCTGAAGGCAAACCAACTTTAACGATTACGTTAAAATATTTTGAAGGCAAACCAGTTATCGAAACTGTGAAACGCGTAAGCCGTCCAGGTCTACGTCAGTATCGCGGTAAAGATGCACTTCCGAGCGTTAAGCAAGGTTTAGGTATTGCAATTGTTTCTACAAGCAAAGGCATCATGACTGATCGCGCTGCACGTGCTGCGGGCATCGGTGGTGAAGTTATTGCTTTTGTTTCTTAATAGGTGATTCCTCATGTCTCGTGTGGCTAAAGCCCCAGTAACTGTACCTAACGGTGTAACAGTTACTCAGAACGGCCGGCAGGTCGAAGTGAAAGGCACAAAAGGTACTTTGTCTTTCAACCTGCATGCGCTGGTCGAGCTTAAACAGGAAGAAGGTAATCTTCAAGTTGCTCCAGTTAAAGAGTCGAAAGACGCTTGGATGCAAGCTGGTACTGCTCGCGCTGTTCTTAACAACCTTGTAAAAGGTGTTAGTGAAGGCTTCGAACGTAAGTTACAACTAATCGGTGTTGGTTATAAAGCTGCGGTTAAAGGTGATGTTGTTCACCTTAACCTTGGTTATTCACACCCTATCGATTATAAACTTCCTGAAGGTGTAACTGCTGAAACTCCAACTGCTACTGAAATCATTTTGAAATCAGCAAGCAAACATATGTTGGGTCAAGTAGCTGCAGATATCCGTTCATATCGTGAACCTGAGCCTTATAAAGGTAAAGGTGTTCGTTATTCGGATGAAGTTGTTCTTCGTAAAGAAGCTAAGAAGAAATAAGGCGCGAGGTTCTTATGAACGAAAAGAAACAATCCCGTTTGCGTCGTGCGAAAAGCACACGCTTGCACATCCGTGCATTGGGTGCGACTCGCTTGTGTGTAAACCGCACTCCGCGTCACATCTATGCGCAAGTTATTTCAGCCGATGGTGGCAAAGTTTTAGCGCAAGCTTCAACTTTAGATGCTACTTTACGTGCTGGTACAACTGGTAACGTTGAAGCCGCTACTAAAGTAGGTGCTTTAATCGCAGAACGTGCTAAAGCTGCTGGTGTAACTAAAGTTGCATTTGACCGTTCTGGTTTTAAATATCATGGTCGTATCAAAGCCTTGGCTGATGCTGCTCGTGAAAACGGCTTGGAGTTCTAATCATGGCTAAAGTTGAACAAAACGAAGGTCTTGTTGAAAAGCTGGTTGCCGTTGATCGTGTAGCCAAAGTTGTTAAGGGTGGTCGTATCTTCTCTTTCACAGCATTGACTGTGGTAGGTGATGGTAATGGTCGTGTAGGTTTTGGTCGTGGTAAAGCACGTGAAGTTCCAGCTGCTATTTCTAAAGCACTTGAAGCTGCTCGTCGCAACATGATCACAGTTGACCTTGCAGGTACAACTCTACAACACCCTGTGAATGCTCGTCATGGTGCAAGCCGTGTGTATATGCAACCTGCTTCTGAAGGTACTGGCGTAATTGCTGGTGGCGCTATGCGTGCTGTTCTTGAAGCTGCTGGTGTACATAACGTACTTGCTAAATGTTACGGTTCTACTAATGCTGCTAACGTAGTTAACGCAACTTTCAAAGGTTTGCGTGACATGACTTCTCCTGAGAAAGTCGCTGCGAAACGTGGTCTTTCAGTAGCACAAATTCAAGGGTAATCAATCATGAAAACGATTAAAGTTACCCAGACTAAATCTTCATCGCATCGTTTGAAAAATCACAAACTTTGCCTACAAGGTTTAGGTCTGCGTCGTATTGGTCATACAGTAGAAGTAGTGGATACACCTTCTAACCGCGGTATGATCAACCAAGTCTACTATATGGTTAGTGTAGAGGAATAAGCCATGACTCTGCGTTTAAATACTATTGCACCTGCAGAAGGTGCTAAACGTGACAACCTTCGTCTAGGCCGTGGTATCGGTTCTGGCGTTGGTAAGACTGGTGGCCGTGGTGTCAAAGGTCAGAACTCACGTAAGAGCGGTGGTACACGTCCAGGATTTGAAGGTGGTCAAACTGCGTTATATCGTCGTTTGCCTAAATTCGGTTTTACTAGCCAACTCGCTCTAAAAACTGCTGAAGTACGTTTATCTGAGCTTGCTAAAGTTGAAGGTGATATTATTTCACTTGAAACTTTAAAAGCAGCGAATGTTGTACGTAGAGATATGACTCGTGCTCGTATCGTACTTTCTGGTGATATTACTCGTGCATTCACTATTCAAGGTGTTGCATTGACTAAAGGCGCTAAAGCTGCTGTTGAAGCTGCTGGCGGCAAAGTCGAGGAGTAATCGCTAGTGTCTATGTCTCCTAGTTCTTCAGGTCATGTGAACATGATGAAAGGTCAACCGTTTCATGTGAAATATCGTGAAATTATTCGCCGAATGATGTTTCTTATCGGTGCATTGATGGTCTTTCGACTAGGAGCACATATTCCAGTACCAGGCATTAATAGTGCTGCACTTGAAAATCTTTTTAATGCAAACCAAGGCACGATCCTTGGTTTGTTTAACATGTTTTCGGGTGGCGCATTAGAGCGGATGTCAATTCTTGCTTTAGGGATCATGCCATACATTTCTGCTTCAATTATTGTGCAGTTAATGTCTACGGTTGTTCCTTCGCTGGAAGCTTTAAAGAAAGAAGGCGAGCAAGGTAAGCGTAAGATTAATCAATATACGCGACAGGGAACACTGTTTCTTGCACTTGTGCAGTCTGTAGGGATGTGTGCTGGGCTGATTAGTCAGGGTATTACCTTGACAGAAGGTTTGGCTTTTTATATCCCTGCGGTTACTTCACTGGTTGCGGGTACCATGTTCTTGATGTGGTTAGGTGAGCAAATTACTGAACGCGGAGTAGGGAATGGTATATCCATGATCATCTTTGCAGGTATTGTTGCTGGATTGCCAAATTTAATTATGCAATCTTTCTCATCCGTAGATAATGGTCAAACAAGTCTGATTGGCTTGGTTGTTTTTGGTCTGTTATCTATAGGTGTTTTAGCAGCTATTGTGTTTATTGAAAAAGCACAACGTCGTATACCAGTCAATTACGCTCAAAAACAACAGGGTCGTCGTGTGTTTACTGCACAGCAGACACATTTGCCATTAAAAATTAATATGGCAGGTGTTATCCCCGCAATTTTTGCAAGTTCATTGCTTTTGTTCCCTGCGAGCTTAGGGCAATGGGTGGGTAGTGCTGATCCTAGTGCAAATATTATCAAACGTAGCCTACAAGATTTGGCACTCGTATTGTCGCCTGGACAGCCGTTGTATTTGGTGCTCTTTGGTGCGTTAATTATCTTTTTCTGTTACTTCTATACTGCGCTAGTGTTTAGCCCAAAAGAAGTTTCAGAGAACTTGAAACGCAGCGGAGCTTATGTGCCTGGTATTCGTCCAGGTGAGCAAACTGCTCGTTACTTAGATCATATTCTCAATCGTTTGACCTTTATTGGCGCGATTTATATCACAGTGATTTGTTTAATGCCGATGGTATTACAGAGCTCATTTGGTATTCCATTCTCTTTGGGTGGTACCTCTTTGCTCATCGTTGTGGTGGTCGTGATGGACTTTATGGCTCAGCTTCAAGCACATCTCACCTCGCACCAGTATGATAATCAAACGTTAATGAGAAAAACGACTGCTCATCCTAAGGGATAAGCGCACTTGAGGTTTCATCATGAAAGTACAAGCTTCTGTAAAAAAAATTTGTGGTAGCTGTAAAGTTATCCGTCGTAATGGGGTTATCCGCGTGATTTGTAGCGCTGAACCTCGTCATAAGCAGCGTCAAGGTTAATCTAATCAAGACCTGTTGATTTCAGTAGGTGAATTGGGTTAATATCCGCCCCTCAAGGTTTTTGTCGGGCGGTTGATTATCTCTACTGCCTTTTTGGAGAAAGTGAATGGCTCGTATTGCCGGTGTAAACATTCCGGATAACAAGCATGCTGTTATCTCCCTCACGTATATCTTTGGTATCGGTCGCCATACTGCTAAGAACATCTTAGCTGCTGTTGGTATCGCTACGACTACTAAGATCCGTGAATTGGATGATGCTCAACTTGATGCGATTCGTGCAGAAATTACTAAGGTTCCGACCGAAGGTGATTTACGTCGCGAAATTTCCATGAACATTAAACGTTTAATGGATTTAGGCTGCTATCGTGGTCTTCGTCATCGTCGCAGCTTGCCTGTCCGTGGACAACGCACCAAAACTAACGCACGTACCCGTAAAGGTCCGCGCAAACCTATTAAGAAATAAGATTTCTGGAAGCTAAAAGATGGCTAAAGATACTCGCGCACGCAAGAAGGTCACTCGTACCGTCTCTGAAGGTGTCGCACACATTCACGCTTCTTTTAATAACACCATTGTGACTATTACCGATCGTCAAGGTAATGCACTGGCTTGGGCTACCTCTGGTGGACAAGGCTTCCGTGGATCACGTAAATCAACTCCGTTTGCTGCTCAGGTAGCTGCTGAAGTTGCTGGTAAAGCTGCTTTAGACTACGGTTTGAAAAACTTGGACGTCCTTGTAAAAGGTCCTGGTCCTGGTCGTGAATCTGCGGTTCGTGCTTTAGGTGCAGTGGGTTATAAAATTAACAGCATTACCGATGTGACGCCAATCCCGCACAACGGTTGCCGTCCACCTAAAAAACGTCGCGTCTAAGGAGAAACATTCATGGCTCGTTATATTGGTCCAAAATGCAAACTCTCTCGCCGCGAAGGGACAGACCTGCAACTTAAATCAGGCGTTAAACCGTTTGACGTTAAGACAAAAAAACACGCGAAAGCTCCTGGCCAACATGGTGGAGCGCGTGGTAGTAAACAATCTGAGTACTCACTACAATTACGTGAAAAACAAAAAGTACGTCGTATGTACGGTGTGTTAGAACGTCAATTTAGTAATTACTATAAAGAAGCTGCTCGTGTTAAAGGCGCAACAGGTGAAAACTTGTTGAAATTGCTTGAAAGCCGTCTTGATAACGTAGTTTATCGCATGGGTTTTGGTTCTACACGTGCAGAAGCTCGTCAGCTTGTATCTCACCGCAGCATTACTTTGAATGGTCGTCGTGTTAACATCGCGTCTATCCAAGTTAAAGCGGGTGATGTAATTGCAGTTCACGAAGGTGCTAAACAACAATTACGTATTAAAGGCGCAATTGAATTGGCTGCTCAACGTGGCATCCCTTCTTGGATGGAAATTGACCATTCTAAATTGGAAGGTACGTTTAAAGCTGCACCGGATCGTTCTGATTTACCTGCTGAAATCAACGAAAGCTTGATTGTAGAATTGTATTCTAAATAATCCTTGAGGTAGCAATAATGACGCGTACTGCAAATGAGTTTCTAACTCCGCAAGCGATTAAGGTCGAAGCGGCTAGCGGGACCTCGGCAAAAGTGATTCTAGAACCATTAGAGCGTGGCTTTGGTCATACTCTGGGTAATGCTTTACGTCGTATCCTTCTTTCTTCTTTACCTGGCGCTGCTGTGGTTGAAGTTGAAATTGAAGGGGTCGAGCATGAGTACAGTACCTTAGAAGGCTTGCAGCAGGACATCGTCGAGCTCTTGCTGAACCTAAAAGGATTGTCGATTAAGCTGTTCGATCAAAACGAAGCATATTTAACATTAGAAAAACAAGGTCCTGGCGATGTAACTGCTGCTGATCTTCGTTTACCTCATAATGTTGAAGTGGTAAACCCTGAGCATTTGATTGGCACTTTAAGTGCTTCAGGCTCATTAAAAATGCGCCTGAAAGTTTCTCAAGGCCGTGGTTATGAGACTTCTGACTCACGTTTCCCAGAAGGCGAAACTCGCCCAGTGGGTCGTTTACAGTTAGATGCTTCTTATAGCCCGATCAAACGTGTTTCTTACACCGTTGAAAATGCGCGTGTTGAACAACGTACTGACCTTGATAAATTGATCATTGATCTTGAAACCAACGGTACAGTTGATCCAGAAGAAGCAATCCGTAAAGCGGCAACAATCTTGCAACAACAAATTGCAATTTTTGTTGATCTTCAGAAAGATCAAGCTCCTGTTGCTCAAGAGCCTCGCGAAGAAGTGGATCCAATCTTGCTTCGTCCAGTAGATGATCTAGAGCTTACTGTTCGTTCTGCTAACTGTTTGAAAGCAGAAAATATTTACTACATCGGTGACTTGGTTCAACGTACTGAAGTTGAGTTGTTAAAAACTCCTAACTTAGGTAAAAAATCGTTAACTGAAATCAAAGATGTTCTGGCTTCAAAAGGCTTACAACTCGGCATGCGTTTAGAAAACTGGCCACCAGCTAGTTTACGTATGGACGATCGTTTTGCCTATCGTAGCCGTTAATTAAGTAGGACTATCACCATGCGTCATCGTAATAGTGGTGTGAAATTAGGCCGTACAAGCAGTCATCGTAAAGCGATGTTCCAAAACATGGCTAACTCTTTGTTTGAGCACGAGTTGATTAAAACAACTGTGCCTAAAGCGAAAGAGTTACGTCGTGTAGCTGAGCCTTTAATCACTTTAGCTAAAAACGATACTGTAGCAAACCGTCGTTTGGCGTTTGCTCGTACTCGTTCAGCAGTAACTGTTGGTAAATTGTTTACCGTTCTTGGCCCTCGTTACAAAGAACGTAATGGCGGTTATCTACGTGTTCTTAAAGCGGGCTTCCGTGCAGGTGATGCTGCGCCGATGGCTTACGTTGAGCTAGTAGATCGCGAAGTTAAATAATTTCGCCAGAAGAACTTCAGTTGTTCGAAAAAAGACCAGTGTTTCACTGGTCTTTTTTATGTCTGCATGTTAGACAATTTATCATTTTGTCCTGAAGTGATATGTATTTGGTCTGATTTGTTTAAACTTGACATTGAGTATTGTCAGATTTGTGGTTTAATAAAATAAAGTTTAAATCAGGCTATAAAAACAACATGGAAAAGCATATTGATATTTTGATTGTCGGTGCAGGTATTTCAGGTATTGGGCTGGCTGTACATCTTTCGAAGCATTGTCCCCAACGTCAGTTTGATATTATTGAGCGTCGTGAAAGTTTTGGTGGCACTTGGGATTTTTTTAAATACCCAGGTATTCGTTCTGATTCTGATATGTCGACGTTTGGCTTTAATTTTAAGCCTTGGCAAAAAGCCAATGTTCTTGCCGATGGGGCTTCAATTAAAGGCTATCTTTTAGAAGTACTGGATGAATATAAATTAAAAGAGAAAATCCATTTTCAGCACCGTGTACTTGCGGCAAATTATGATTCAACGCAAAAAAAATGGCTGGTTGAAATTGAAGATGCAAATCAGAAAAAACAGACTTGGATTGCCAATTTTGTACTAGGTTGTACTGGATATTATAATTATGATCAGGGCTTTCAACCGAACTTTCCAAATCAACAGGCTTTTAAAGGGCAATTGATTCATCCACAATTTTGGCCTGCTGATTTACAGTATGCCGGCAAAAAAGTGGTGATTATTGGGAGTGGAGCAACTGCGATTACTTTGGTTCCAGCTTTGGCTAAAGGCGGTGCAGAACATGTCACCATGCTGCAACGTTCACCTACCTATATTGCTTCAGTGCCATCGATCGATTTTATTTATGACAAGATGCGTAAAGTGTTGCCCGAAGATCTGGCTTATAAACTCACCCGCGCACGTAATATTGGTATGCAGCGTGGTATTTATGCACTTGCACAAAAACAACCCAAGCTATTACGTAAACTACTGCTTAAATCGATTGAGATGCAGTTGAAGGGCAAAGTGGATATGAAACACTTTACTCCCTCCTATAATCCATGGGATCAGCGTCTTTGTGTGGTGCCTGATGGTGATTTATTTAAAATTTTACGCTCAGGTCAGGCAAGTATTGAAACGGATCAAATTGAGCAATTTACTGAAAAGGGTATTTTACTTAAATCAGGTCAACATCTGGATGCAGATATTATTGTGTCTGCGACAGGTTTAGAGATTCAAATTTTAGGGGGCATTAAAGCGACGATAGATGGTAAACCGATGGATACATCTAAGCATATGTTATATCAAGGGATTATGGTTAGCGATGTGCCGAATATGGCGATGATTATTGGTTATATTAATGCATCTTGGACGCTGAAAGTGGATATTGCTGCTGAATATATTTGTCGACTGATCAATTATATGGATAAAAATGGCTATGATGAAGTTATTGCTCAAGGTGATCAAACTGAATTGATGGAGGATACCGTCATGGGGAGTTTATCTTCGGGGTATATTGCGCGTGCAGCGGATGTCATGCCAAAACAAGGTAAGCATGCACCGTGGAATGTAACCAATAATTATCTAGCCGATCGTAAAGTTTTAAAAAATGCCAGGTTTGATGATGGTGTGCTTAAATTCGAAAAACGTACCAAACAATCTTTGCCTAAACCTAAATTAGTGTCTTAATTTAGCGCGGAAATAAAGAAGGAGCGAAAGCTCCTTTTTTAATTTTAAAACGCTAGCGTTCTGTTTGATAAAGATTAAATTCGTTTCTTATATTGCTCTTTATGATAAAAAGTGAAGAGGATCAGAGAATATTGCATGGATACGAAAGAATTATATTTAGAAATACCTCAAGGTCAAATATATGTTAAGCGCTGGATAGTAGATCAAAAAAATAGCTTTAAGAATGCTCCGATTATTTTATTTCATGAATCCTTAGGCAGTGTTGAACTGTGGCGTGATTTTCCAGAGCAATTGGCTTTAGCAACTCAACGGGATGTGATTGCGTATGATCGTATCGGTTTCGGTAAGTCATCTGTACAAGTGCATTCATTAGAGTTGAACTTTATTGAGCAAGAAGTGCAAGACACTTTTTCATTTTTATTTGATGCACTGGGTATAAAAAATTTGTTGCGATGGGGCATAGTGTCGGTGGGGGAATGGCGGCAGTTTGTGCTGCATTGTATCCATTTAATTGTATCGCATTGATCACTGAGTCAGCTCAAGCCATGGTTGAAGAGGTTACTTTAGCGGAGATTAGAAAAGCAAAAGTAAATTTTAAAAATGAGAAATTTTTTAATCGCTTGGCTAAATATCATGCTGATAAAACACAATGGGTATTGGATGCATGGACTGAAACTTGGTTGAATCCTGCTTTTGCAGCTTGGAGTTTGGATCGCTATTTAGCTCAAGTATGTTGTCCTGTACTGAGTATTCATGGTGAGCAAGATGAATATGCGACTTTGGCACAACCCCAACGTATTGTTGAACGGGTACAAGGGCCAGCCGAACTGTGTATTATTCCAGAGTGTCAACATTTTCCACATCAAGAAAAATTAGAGCAAGTATTACAAGTGATTAAACAGTTTTTGGCGAATATCAAAAATTAAAAAAAGGAGCTTAAGCTCCTTTGATCTTTTAGTTAAAGGGAATTGGTTAAAGCGAACGTGAGATTAATTCTTTCATAATTTCATTGGTTCCGGCATAGATACGATTTGCACGGTTATCGATATAGGCCCGTGCAATCGGATATTCCAGCATATAGCCATAGCCGCCATGTAATTGTAGGCATTCATCGACCACTTTAGAAAACATCTCAGAAATTTTATATTTTGCAGCAGCGGCAGCATCAATAGCGAGGTTCTCTTCTAACTGTAATTCCATACAGCGGTCTAAATAGGCACGGCAAAAGTCAATTTCGGTGCGTAGTTCGGCCAGTTTAAAGCGCGTGTTCTGGAAACTCGCAACCGATTTACCAAAGGCTTTACGGTCTTTGGTATATTGCACGGTATGTGCAAATGCAGCTTCTGCGCCTGCTTGACAGATAATCGCAACCAATATGCGTTCCCATGCCAATTCTTTCATCAGCATCATAAAACCCATGCCTTCCATGCCGAGTAAGTTTTCTTTAGGCACGCGAACATTGTCAAAGAACAATTCACAGGTATCTTGTCCTTTCATGCCAATTTTATTGAGGGGTTTTCCTTTACTAAAACCTGCTCGATCTGCTTCAACTATAAGCAAGGATAAATTGGCTGAACCTTTGTCACTACTGCCCGTTTTACACACCACAATGGCCATATCGCATAAGTAGCCATTGGTAATAAAAATTTTAGAGCCATTAATGACATAATCATCACCCTCTAAAACAGCCGTGGTTCGAACCGCTTGCAAATCTGAACCTGTACCCGGCTCGGTCATGGCGATCGCTGTTACGGTTTCACCTGAGGCCATTTTTGGTAGCCAATGCTTTTTTTGTGCTTCATTGCCAAAGTTATTGAGATAGTTGGCGACAATGTCTGAATGTAAGGAAAAACCAGTGGATGAATCCATTGCGTAGGCTTGTTCTTCAATCAAAATCATGCTGTAAAGTCGGTCAACGCCTGAGCCGCCATAGGCTTCAGGCATGGTTGCACAGAGCAATCCCATCGCACCCGCTTTATGCCATAAATCACGATCTACATGTTGTTGTTGTTCATATTTTTCAATGTTGGGAACCACTTCTTTTTCATAGAATTTGCGTACGGTTTCACGGAATGCTTCATGTTCTGCTGTGAATAAATTGCGTGGCAACATATTGGCTATTGGTCGAATCGCACCTGATTGCATTTTTATTGTATCCATCTACACGGTTATTGTTCTATAGAAAGTAGAAGATAGTGGCTGAGGTGACAATGTGATGAATGCTCAAATATTTGGATCAGATGATGAATTTGGTCAATTGCAGGAAATGGCTCGAAACATGCGTTAATGATAGGGTAAACTAGCAAAAATTTGCACTGCATTGGGGGAAGATTATGAGTGAAGAAATGAGCTTGGAAGAGCGCAAAGTGATTTATCGTGCGCGTCGTGGTTTAAAAGAAATTGATGTTTATTTTGATCCATACGTCAAACAATATTATTTGAATGCGGATGCAGCAGAAAAAGAAGCTTTTGCTGAACTGGTTGCGCAAGAAGATCCTGATTTACTCGATTGGTTTATGGAAGTCTCGGAACCACCACGCCCTGAAATGAAAGCGCTAATTGTGAAATTGAAACATTACGTTCATGGCTAATCGATCTTTTCAGCTGAAACGCAGCCGCTTAGCCTTTGTATTTCAGCTGATTATTTTTACCCTTTTAATCCTGCTTTTACAGCAACTCTTATCGCCATGGCTATGGGTACTTTGTATTTTATTGGCTGTGATTGGCTATGCTTATGGTTTAAAAGTGCCGCAACCGATTTTTTTTGAGCATTTAGATGCACGAGAATGGTCACTTTCAAGGGCTCAGTCTGAGCAAATTCAACGCGTTTCGGTGAGTCATATCATTGATCATCAGTTGTATATTGTGGTTTATTTTCAGCATTTTCGAGCAAAACCGTTACTGATTTGGATGGATCAACTGCCGCGACAACAGTGGAAAGCCTTAAAAAAATTGGCGAAACTGATTTAATTGTTAGACAATTTAATCTGTATAAAAATACATTAAAATATTAATAATCAATTATATAAGTATTAAATCATCCACTATGTAAGACAGCTTTGATATAAAAATCGCCATTATTTCAATTGTTAGACAATTTCTCCGCTTAATTTTTGACGCTAACTGTACATTAAATAGACCAACAGCAAATGAGGAAATCATCATGGTGATTCCAACTTGGATGTTTCTGGTGATCGCGATTGTTTTGGCAATTGTTATTGGACGACTCGGAACAGTGCTGAAGGATCAGTTTGTAAAACATGAAAGCCAATAGGCTTTTACCACTTGATAGGTAGCATGTGTCGAACCGTCGCAATGCTACTTTTTTTTGCCCAAATTTTTTAACTTCATTGAATACAGTCAATTTTTTGCACTTCATTTCATGGCAAAGTATCAAATTAAATTAGAGTAAATGCTCTTTTATTCAGATTTCGCATCTGATATGTTTAGTTATATGGACATAAACACAATTATAGAGGACAGGAAAATGTCGAAAGTCCAAAAAATATGCCAAGGTATGGCAATTATTACAGTTGCAAGTTCTTTATTATCAGGTTGTTCTCAAGTGGTTAAAACAGGGGCGAATGTCGCACTGGGCTTTAGCGAAAAGCATATTGTACCGCCTATTTTAGCCATGGATGATGCCGATATGGCGTGTAATTCAGGCAATGCTTTAACCCCAGCCATTATGGCAACCAAAGATATGGGCGCAGACCCAACCCGTGTTGCGGTACTTTTATATGCTTCATCTGGAATTTGTGCAGAAAATCAGGCGCTTGAGTCAGAATTGCGCTATTTACGTGCCTCTAAAGCAGGTCAAGTCTCAGAAGCGCAAGATGCCCGTATAGAACAAAAACGCTGGGCGGCGATTGCTGCACAGCGTCAATATGCCGGTTATCAACTTTTTGAAAATCGTTGGGAAGCGAAATATAACAAAAAATTGGGTGAAGAATGCCCGAAAATGAAAAGTGATTTGGATCAAACCGTTTACTTAATGGGCATGATTAGTGGTTTACAAGCCATGACCAATGACATTAATTCAGGTGGTGCAGTCAATGTTCCCAAAGATATTGCGGCAGTGGTTGAACGTGGTATGGCATGCTTAGACAATGCAAAATTCTGGGGAGCACCCAATGCTACGCGCGCAGTGATTTGGACGTTGTTGCCGGGTGCTGGTGAGGGTAAACCCGATCCTTACCAAACCTTAAAAGAGTCAGTTCAATTGGGCGAACAAAAAGGGGTGCGTTTATCGCATGCTTTGTATGCCGTGGCTGCTCAAGCCAGTGGTGATGATGCCAAAATCCGTGATGCATTAAAAACCTTTGCTGTTTCACGTTCAGAAGAAAAACCAGTCAACCCACAATTTAAGCTCGTAGATAGCATGGCGAAAAATATGGTACAGGCTATTTCTGACCGTTATTGGACAGAACATACCGGTATCCGTACGGGTGATGATGGTATGCAACGTTTTTGGGATGATAAAGACAATAGCGCAGAATTAGATGAATTATTTAGCGAAAATGACGGTGCTAAATCCTAAATTTGATTCAATCCACATAGGGTTGTAAGTGGTTTGAATGAATCGTTTAAATTTCTTATTGAAGCATTTTAAAGTAGGGGGGGCATGTCAATGAAAGATCCATTTCTCATGCGGAAAATTGTTTTTATTGCAATTGCGGTGTCATTTTCGGCATGCCTTCAAGTTTTTTCAGATGCATTTATTTACTGGCAAGCAGACTTATTGCACCAGTTTTGGCGTTTGTGGACAGCACATTGGGTTCATGTCGGGTGGATTCATTATGTTTTGAACATGCTGGCTTTTGCCTGTTTACCCTTTATTTTTCCACGGGTAAAAGTTTGGCATTTTGTCGCTTTACTGCTGTTGCTACCCCCTTTGATTAGTCTCAGTTTTTATTATGGCTTTCCGGAAATTGAAGCGTATGCAGGCTTATCTGGGGTTTTGCATGGTGCTTATGCCGCGGTTGCGAGCGTGCATGTATTAGATAAGAAAGAACGTAATTTCGCGGCATTGGTCTTGTTTCTTCTTTTGGCCAAATTGATTTGGGAAAATACCATGGGTAGTGTCGGGACAGCAGAACTGATTGGTAGTCCCGTATTGGTTGAAGCACATTTACTGGGTGTTATTTGGGGAGTAGTGATCGCAATCATTTATATTTTATGGCTTTATTTTTATAGATGGCAAACAGATTGACATTTAAAACATAAAAGAAAATGCATATTGTCATTTTTATTCCGACCAAATTGATGCAGATTCGTACACAACAATAAATAGATTGAGTAGAGAAAGGATATTTTCTATTCAAAAGGACATTGGCATTACTGAACCGATTGTAATGACCAAAATAAAAAATAGGAATACACATGCAAAATGATGAAAACAACAGATCAGGATTGGGTCTGTTACGTTATATATGGACAGAGTGGATTTCGACTTTTGTCATTCTGATGTTACTTTTATTGACGCTCATTATTGGCACGGGCGAGATGATTCATGGTCAGTTGTTACGTGTGGGGGAGCGTTTGTATGGCAATGAACAAATTGGCATGCAATATTCTTTTTTACGTGCAGAGCCAGTGAAGCCGAGTTGTGATCGCCATCCGGATATCGATGCTCAAGTACAACAGCAAATGAAAGCCAATGCGAATGATGAGTTTGCCGATATTTTTGGCACCACATCAGCAGCAGATGTTCGTGCTTCAGTCTTGGCAGGTCAGCAACAGTGCGAAGAAAAGTATATGTTTTATGACAAAGCAATAAAACATATGGATGATCATCCAACTTTACGAAGCTATCGCACGCTTGAAACGTCGTTCTTTGGTGTTTTTAAATTTGGTACAGAAAACCGCGTTATCATTTTATTGTTGATGGTGGTGGTGGCTGCAATTACCGCTTCGGTGAAATTTCATCACATTGGTTTACGTGCTCCGACCAGCAAACTGGATTATCGTGTGTATGCGCTGTTTATGGTGCTGGGCAATGGTTTTCTCTCTGCATCTGTACTGAGCCAATATCATTCGATTATCAATTCAGGGGTGACCTCGACCTATGAAACCTTGGTGGTTTACTGGTTGTGGATTTTCCTATTTGTGACCTTGACCTTAATCAGTTTACTTCAGTTCTTTAAACCACCTGCTGTCAAACAGGAAGAGAAAGGCAATTTGGGCTTAGCACTGCTGAGTGTGCCTTTATATGCTTACATGGCATTGGTTACAGGAATTGCCTTTACCTTTGTGATGGATTATCCAATGGGGCAAGGGATTTATCTTGGAATTTTGGTTGAATTCTCCGGTATTTTCTTAAATCTTGCGTTGTTTATTTGGGCCGGTATGTTATTGACCCAAACCCGTGTTATGGATTTATTCCTTGGAATTTTGCGTCCTTGGAACCTTGCACCAGAAACTCTGACTTGGTTGATTTTAATTGCCGCAGCTATTCCAACCGCATATACCGGTGCTTCAGGGATTTTTGTTGTCGCTGCTGGTGCCATTATTTATAAGGAAGTTTGGAACTCGGGTTCTCGTCGTCAATATGCCTTAGCGGTATCAGCAATGTCTGGTTCACTCGGTGTAGTGATTCGACCATGTTTACTGGTGATTCTGATTTCGATGCTCGATAGTCGTCATGTGACTTCTGATGAGCTTTTTGATCATGGTATTTATGTCTTCTGGCTAACCGCATTTATCTTCCTTGGAGTATCGTTATATCTTGCAGAAACGCGTTTTCGGGTGAATTCTCCAAAAGTTGCTGTACCGGGTATGTTGAAAGCGATTATTCCGGTGATTCCTTATATCGTGATTACGATTGTTGTGATTTCTTTCTATAAGTATGGTCTAGATACCAAGATGGATGAATTCACTGCACCCGTGATTCTACCGATTATTTTGCTTGCTTATATGATGTTTGATAAATGGTGGGGCGATCGTTTTGCCACGCCACCAGATCGACATGCTGCCTTAACCTTGGAACATGAAAAACAGTCGACCTTTATGCGTGAACATACGGCGCATGCAGGCGAAAAATCGCGAGGTTTTGGTCATTCACTGTGGTTTGCTTCGGCAGAAACGGTTGGACATATTGGTGCATTAATTATCTTAATGGCATTGTCAGCAAGCGTGGGTGGTTTAATTGAACGTAGTGAAGTGGTTGAGTTATTACCGACACATTTAGGCAATATCTATATTTCACTCGCATTTATTGCTTTGTTATTGGCGATTATTGGCATGACCACCGATCCATTTGGAGCAGTGATTTTAGTTGCAGCTACCATTGCGCCGGTGGCATATGAAAATGGTATTCATCCGATTCATTTCTGGATGATTGTATTGGTTGCATTTGAATTAGGTTATGTCACGCCACCAGTCGCTTTGAATCATTTGCTCACGCGGATGTCTGTTGGGGATGAAGAGGTGAGGGCTGCGGATGCTGAAGCTAAAGTAAAATATACCAAGTTTTACTATCGCTATGAGCGTTGGTTACTCCCGATTATGGTGTTATTCCCATCTTTATTAATCGTCACCTATGCACCGTATATTTTCAAACTTTTTAATTGGTATCACTAATTTTATAAGCGCATAAGAAAAAGCACCTTCGGGTGCTTTTTTTGATTTGATCTGTTAAAGCATTGGAAGCATCGAAATGAAGATGTCGAGAAGGTAGGAATAAAAGACAGTTTTTTAGTTTAAAATTTGATGCACTTATTGAATATGGGCGGTTGGAAAATAAACAAACTGACAAAATGGCGGAACAGAGAGTTTTTTCTTTATCAACGAGATGAGATCCACTTGACTACCGCATAGGGTGATGTGAATAAAATTCTAATATTGGTTTTATTGCTTCTGACATCTGCTGAACTATATGGGTAAATTCAGCAGATGAATCACTATGGCTGAGCCTTTGAGAAAAGATAAAGCCATGCTTCAATTTGAGTTGGATTTTTTCAGCTGAGCTTCAAGTAATTTAATTTGTTCTTCTTTGAGTGCAATTAAGTCATCAGCATCGGTGTGTTGTGTTTTGAGCATGCTTTCTTGCTCATTCAATTGGCTTTGAATATCGTCAAGTTTAGCCACTTCTTCTTTGAGCAATGATTCATTTTCTGGAACAGGTGCTTTTAGAATCTTTTCATCGACCAATTGAATGGTCTTTTCATCTATGACTGGCTCTGCTTCAGTCGATTTGACTTCAGTAGCAGCCGGTTTTGCTGGCGTTTCTAAGCTGATTGCTTCATGTTCAGGAATTGCTTTGCTCGAGGTTGAAAAAAACCATTGATATGCCAAAAAAAGCACAATGATTGCAACTAAGCCCCCAATAATGCCCAATAAAAGTGTTGGGCTATTTCTTTGATCTAACGTCATTTATAAACCTTTATGATTTTGGTTGACGAGGTTTGAATTGAATGACACCGATTTCATCCGCAACTTCCGGTATTTGTGGTTCGTCGACCTGCGTTGGTCGATTTTCGCTATAACCACACTCGATACATTCAATCCATTCATCGTCACCAGAGCTAAGCATGACTATTCGATCTAACGCTTCACATTTGGGACATTTTGCACCTGCGATGAAACGACGTTTAATAGCCATCTGACTTACCTTCTGATCAATCTAAGGTGCTTAGTTTAAGTGTTTTTAGAGGCATTCGTCCAACCTTGATGGCGTAATAAAGCATCTATTTTTGGCTCACGTCCACGGAAATTGATAAACGCATCAAGCGCTGTATCTTTTCCGCCAACTGCTAGAATAAATTGACGGAACTCTTTTCCAGTTTGCGTATTAAAAACGCCCTCTTTTTCAAAACGGTCAAAGGCATCGCTGGCTAAAACCTCAGCCCATTTATACGAGTAATAACCTGCGGCATAACCACCGGCAAAAATATGGCTAAAACTATGCTGAAAACGGTTGTAGCTTGCTGTCGGTGCAACGGCATATTTTTGACGAATATCATCCAATGTGGCTTGCACTTGTGCGGCAGTTAAAGCTGGATTGTGCTTGTGAATAGATAAATCAAATAAGGCAAATTCAATTTGACGCAGGGTTTGCATGCCTGATTGGAAGAAACGTGCATCTAGCAAAGCTTTCAGTAAGTTTTGCGGTAAATGTTGTTTGGTTTCGATGTGTTCACTGAGTAAATCTAAACTTTCATGATCCCAAGTCCAAAATTCCATAAATTGACTTGGTAGCTCCACTGCATCCCAGTCGACACCGTGTGTACCCGCCACCGCAATATGATCTACTTCGGTCAGCATATGATGCAAGCCATGACCAAATTCATGGAATAAGGTATTCACTTCATCGTGAGAGAGCAGTGCAGGTTGATCACCCACAGCAGGCGTGAAGTTACAGACCATATAGCAAATGGGTTTTTGTATGCCATTTTCAGTTTGCATACGTGAGCGGAAGCCACTCATCCATGCGCCACCACGTTTGCCACTACGTGCATACAGGTCAAAGTAAAAACCACCCACCACCGTACCTTGATCTTCTAGTTCAAAGTAATGTGCATCGGGATGCCAAACAGGCGCTTCACGCTGCACGATATTGATCCCGTATAAACGATTTACAATACTGAATAAACCTTGCAGAATTTTGGGTGCAGGAAAGTAGGGTTTTAATGATTCTTGGGATAAATTAAATTGTTGAACCTTCAGCTTTTCAGAATAGTAACCTGTATCCCAAGGTTGTAAATCGAGAATATTATCTTGTTGTGCAATCGCTTTGAGTTCGGCAATTTCTCTTTCCGCAGGCGCACGGGCATGTTCTGCAAGTTCAACCAAAAATTGATCGACCGTTGCGACATCGGGTGCCATTTTGCTGGCCAGTGAGAGTTCGGCATAGTTGTTGAAACCCAGAAGCTGCGCCATTTCTTGACGTAGGCTTAGGATTTCTTCCATGACCTGGGTGTTGTCAAATTCAGTCTGTTCAGATTGATCTGATGCGCGTGTGGTGTAGGCTTTATACAGCTCTTCACGCAAGGCACGGTCAGCTGCATAGGTCATAATGGCAAGATAAGAGGGAATATCTAAAGTGGCTACGGCTTGGTCAAGTTCACGTTGCTGACCATATTGTTTAAGTAGGTCGACGCTGCTTTGTGGTAAACCTTTGAGTTGATCTTCAGTCAGTGGTTTAAAGTAAGCTTGCGTGGCATCCAGAACATGGTTGGAAAAATCAGAAGAAAGCTGTGACAAACGTGCAGAAATTTCTGCAAAACGTTTTTTCGCTTCCCCCTCTAAAGCAACGCCTGATAGTTTGAAGTCGCGCAGTGCCAATTTAATTGCACTTTGCTGTGCAGCAGGCAGGGTGCTAAATAGTGAAGCATCATGCACATGTTGATAGCTTTGATACAATGCCGTATGTTGACCAAGCGTTGTATAGTATTCGCTTAGACTGGGTAAAAGTGACTGATAGAGTTCGCGGGTTTCGGCATTGTTCATGACTGCATTGAGGTGTGAAAGTACTCCCCAAGCTTCACTCATATTATTTTCGAGAGTGTCTACTTGTTTGAGTACCGCCAGTTGTGCTTGAGCACTTTCAGGGACTTCGGTTAAATCTGCTAAAAATTTTTGCCCTTGCTGAATGGCTTGTTCAATTTGTTTTTTTAAATCGGCAAGTTGAATTTGATCAAATTGTGGAACCGGCAAAGTCGCCTTTTCTAAAGTCATTT
This sequence comes from Acinetobacter bohemicus ANC 3994, assembly GCF_000367925.1. Lineage (GTDB taxonomy): Bacteria > Pseudomonadota > Gammaproteobacteria > Pseudomonadales > Moraxellaceae > Acinetobacter > Acinetobacter bohemicus. The sequence goes on along the minus strand of NZ_KB849175.1, from coordinate 37,096 downwards.
CTATACGCCATTTCATTTATAAACTTAGTAGTAGATGTAGGGCTTGTGAGCAGGGAAATCAAGGCTAATGATATTGTTTTATGATTTCTTTTAGTTTATCGATAGAAAGTGCTGGTGTTGTACGATGTATCATTGCATGACAATTTGCACAAAGTGGAATTAGATCTTTAATGGGATCGACTTGATAGTTTTTTCGAATTTTCGATATAGGGATAATATGATGGACATGTATATAGTTTTGACCAATTACGCCATAAGTTTTATAGAAATCAAAACCACAGCACAAACATCATGTTCCATAAAATTCTAAGCATTGTTTTCTTGCAATAGGATTGCGCTCAAAAGCATTGACGATAATGGTTTTAAGATTACCCTCTAACAATGGGCTCATTTCTTGAGTAGAAATATTTTCTTCTAAAGGGAATGAATAAATACTTTTATAAACGGTGATTTCTCTTTTACCTACTTTCTCTCGTTCTTGTTTATATTTATTTTGCCAATCTTTCGAAATAACACTTTTTTTAGTCAATTCCGCAGAAAACCAATCAACTAAATTTCCAGAGACGTTGATCAAATCGTGATTTTTATAACTAGTCGCAATATTTTTGATTAAATCTGTAAATTTCTCAATCAATTGAGTTGCAATCTGATCTCGATGAATAGAATCTTGGATGAGTAAAGCATCATCGATGATTTGTCCGATGATAATAAAAATTTCAGTTTTTTTTAAATGCAGGCATATTTTAATCCTTAAAAATAAAAGCCGTTCAAAAAAAAAGAGAGCCGAAGCTCTCTTTATTTCAGAATTAATCCTGCTTTATTTTAGCATTGGATTTTTTCTTTTTTGGCTTAGATTTTTTCTTCACTTTGTCTTTATCTTTGGCTTTTACATCAGATTTTGCCGAAGGCTTTTTATCTGACTTTTTCGCAACAGACGGTGATTTAGTTTTTGGCTTTTTCTTACGAATCGGCTGTTCGCCATCTTCACTGACTACGGCTTTAGCGCGTGGCGTGAAAACTTCTTCTTTAGATTCACGCGCAGGTTTTGCCGCAACACGAGGAGCACGGCTACGAATCGCACGACCGGCATGGGTCATTTGTTGCAACAATTCAAAGTCAATCTTACGATCATCTAGGTTCACTGCTGCAACTTTAATTTTGACTTCATCGCCAAGACTAAAGCTTTGACCACGACCACGGCCAACGAGGCTTTGACTGGCTTGATCATAAACAAAGAAGTCATCGCCTAATTGGCTGACGTGAATCATGCCATCGACATAGAGATCTTTGAGTGTCACGAATAAACCAAACTCAGCCACGGCACTAATGATACCAATGAATTCTTCACCTAAATGCTGCTGCATATAGTGACATTTTAACCATGTGGTTACAGAGCGAGAAGCTTCATCGGCACGACGTTCGGTTTGCGAGAAATGTTCACCCGCATCATCTAAAGCGGCTCCTGAAAGTGGAGATGGCTTTTGTTTTAAATGGGCTTTAATGGCACGGTGCAACAACAAGTCTGGGTAACGACGAATGGGTGAAGTGAAGTGGGTATAGGCATCATAGGCCAAACCAAAATGTCCAGCATTGTTTGCGCCGTAGTAGGCTTGCATCATGGAACGTAATAACACGGCATGAATACTTGGCGCATCAATACGCTCTTTGGTCGCTTCAATGACGGCTTGATAATCTTTTTGTGTTGGCTGTTCAGGGAAGGGCAAACCTAACAATTTCACATACTCACGAACTTTCTGAATACGTGAAAATTCAGGTGGCTCATGCACACGGTATAACATCGGAATGTCATTTTCTAAGGCGTATTCTGCTGCGGCAACATTGGCCAGCAACATACATTCTTCAATTAGCTTATGCGCTTCATTGCGTGAACGTGGCAAAATTTCTTTAATGCCGCCAAGCTCATCAAAGGTCATATAGGTTTCGACGGTTTCAAATTCCATCGCATGACGCTGCGCACGTAAACCTTTAAGTACTTGATAAAGCTGGAACAAGGTATTAATGGATTTACGCACGTCGCGATCTTCAGGGATCGCTGCACTGTCACCATCAAAATATTGTGCAACTTGCGTATAGGTTAAACGTGCTTTGGAATGCATCACCGATGGATAGAATTTAAATCCAGTCACTTTACCTGCACGCGATAAATTCAGATCACACACCATACAAAGGCGGTCGACATGCGGATTGAGTGAACATAATCCGTTAGACAGCGCTTCAGGCAACATCGGTAAAACAAAGTGTGGGAAATATACCGAGGTTCCACGTTCTCTTGCTTCATCATCAAGAGGTTTGTCAGGACGCACATAATGACTCACGTCAGCAATGGCAACCACGACACGATAACCACCGCCCGGACGTTTTTCTGCATAAACTGCATCATCAAAGTCACGCGCATCTTCACCATCAATGGTGACCAGTGCTAAATCACGTAAATCGATGCGACCTTCACGGTCTTGTGCATTGGGTTCTTTAAAGTGTTCTGCATCACGGATCACTTCTTCTGGAAATTCATACGGCAAACCAAATTCTAAAATGGTTTGCGGAATAATAATTTCAGTATCCGCTTTGTCCGCCATAGATTGCACAATGTGCCCAGTCGGTAATTCTTCACGCGTTGGGTAGTCATCAATTGCGACACGAACAGAGTCGCCGACTTTAACCTGAGCATGTTCAATCAGTTCTTTTTCTAAGGTAATCGGTTGGTGGGCATTTGGATTTGCAGGTTGAATAAAGTATTCACCATCGTAAATCGCCACTTTACCAATAATCTGTTTGACACGATGTTGCACGACTTCAGTAATAAAACCCCAAGGTTTACCTTTGCGGTCAACAGAAGTTTGACGCACTTTTACGCGGTCACCATTAAACACCAAACGCAGTTCACGTTCAGGCAATACAATATCATCATGATCGGCAATGTTGACTGAGCCTAAACCTTTTGAGTTGATATAGACCGTGCCTTCATGCGTCGGTTGGTTGGTTGCGAGCTGGAATTTAAATCCATCTTTCATCAACTGACCATCGCGCACCATGGCACTTAAACGGTGACTGAGTGCTTCTATGCTTCGTTCATCTGCAATATTGAAGTGTTCCACTAAATCTGAATGAGACTGTGGTGCTTGTAATTTTTCAATCGTTTCTGAAATTAGAATACGGCTTGGAATAGGATTGTCATAACGCTCAGCTTCAGCTTTAGCTTCAGGATCGACCCAATTTTTCATAATGTCTTTGGCTTCATGTCAGAAGATAGGATTAGCATAAGTCATGCAGCGTGATACTGCACGTAAATGATTGCAATATTGTGTTTTTAGATCGGATTTTAGCGTGCCGCCAAATATTTCACAGGCATAGCGACTAAAAAATTGCCGGAAAGGGCAGTAAAAAGGGCTAAATTGTTCAAAAAATAGATGATTGATTAAAAAAACAAGAATTTTTTCAAATGTGACTTGAAGAAGTAGGCTTTAGTTTGTATTATGGCGGCTCGTTACGGTGAGGTGGCCGAGTGGCTGAAGGTACTCCCCTGCTAAGGGAGCGTGGGTCTTAAAGCCCACCGAGGGTTCGAATCCCTCCCTCACCGCCACGAATAACTTGAAATGCGCTCATAGCTCAGCTGGATAGAGCACTTGGCTACGAACTAAGGGGTCGGGAGTTCGAATCTCTCTGAGCGCACCAATCAAGTTAAACGTAAATGTAACGAATGCTGAAAAGCAACTCAAGTACGCGCTCATAGCTCAGCTGGATAGAGCACTTGGCTACGAACTAAGGGGTCGGGAGTTCGAATCTCTCTGAGCGCACCAACTTGAACACATCGAGAGATGTAAAATCGGAAGAAACCGCACATGTTGCGGTTTTTTTGTGTCTGAAATTTATAGAATTGAAAGAAATTGAATGATAAAAATAAGCACTCAGCTACAGAATAAATAAAATGAAGACAGGGTATGAGAAAAATAATTGTTCAGGAATTTATTACTTTAGATGGTGTTATTCAAGCACCAGGCGGACCAGAGGAAGATCAATCAGGCGACTTTAAGTATGGTGGCTGGATTGCTCCTTATTTTGCTGATGCAGACGACGTGGTCGATAGGATCATGCAAAAATGGATGCAGTCCACAGATATTCTTTTGGGAAAAAACACATTTAAGATTTGGGAGCCTTTTTGGCCAAAGCATGCTGAGATGTGGACGGGAATCAATGATGTCACTAAGTATGTCATGTCGAATAGCTTAGATCACTCGGACTGGAAAAATTCTGTCTTTTTAAAAAATGTTGATGCTGTGAAAAAGCTCAAAGCTTCAGAAGGTGGCGATATCAAAGTTCATGGCAGTGCCAATATGGCACAGACACTTTTTAAACATGATTTGGTTGATGAACTGTGTTTGATGACTTTTCCTATTGTCCTTGGTACAGGAAAACGTTTATTTGCTGAGGGTTTAATGCCCAGAGCTTTTGAATTAATGGAGAGCTTAGTCACCTCAAGTGGTGTGGTATTTACCTATTACAAGCGGGTGGGAGACGTGCAAACTGGTACGGTGGGGGTAAATGATTAAAATCATGGTTGGATGGAATGAGTTTTGATCTGGTTAAATCATGACAAGAGGCATGTGTTTGGTTGGTTTGAATCAGCATCAGCATCGATATTGACCATGGATGCGGTGAAGAAGGGGGTAGCTATTTTTGTTTAAAAAATAGCTTAAAAATCAAATTTCGTCCAATAACTGTTCACTTGGTTCGCTATTTGTTAAAAAGCACTTAACAGATCAATAAAAATGCGTATAATGCAGCACATCAAGACGTCGCGCTCATAGCTCAGCTGGATAGAGCACTTGGCTACGAACTAAGGGGTCGGGAGTTCGAATCTCTCTGAGCGCACCAACTTGAACACATCGAGAGATGTAAAATTGAAAGAAGCCGCACATGTTGCGGTTTTTTTGTGTCTGTCATATGGCTCAAGCTTCAATTTAAGTTATCTAAAAAATCATGCTTTTCAATCACACTTATCGTCTCGCTATTTTCTACAATCTCTGATGATTCATTCCAAAGTGTGTCTACAACGCTGCCTTGAAAACTTTGCGTCCAGTATGAAGAAACGGACAAATCTGGTGTAATATCTAGCGCAATTGTTGTAATAATTTGATGATGAATTATGTCTGAAACCCAGCCTGCTGTATCGGTACGTTATTTTTTAAACCTAGAAGAATCACAAGATGGTTTTGCCCTTGCAACCTTTGGTAAAAAGCAAATTACACGTTTTATTACTCCATTGGTAAGTATCGGGGTCATTATTTGGGGCTTTATGCTCGGTTTTACTGGGGTTGGACGTTACTATGTTGCGCTCGGGATCTTTTTTCTGGTGATGCAACTGGTGATGCGTTACTGGTTTTTACCCATGATGTTTAAACGTCAATTTGTTAAATATCAGTTTGGTAAAAGTGAACAGGGCATCGAATTATTTCAAGATCATGCGGAAATTTATGCCAATGGCCGCAAGCAAATTTTCAACTACAATGAAGTGCAAAACTTTGCCATAGGTAAGTTGACCTATATGATTGAATTAAAAAATCGTACGGTGGTGATTGTGCCTAAGCGTGCTTTTGAGCAGTCTGCGGATCAGAGCGTATTTGAAAATACATTTAAAAAGTAAAGTTTAAAACAATGTCATAGATAAATAAAAAGGGAAGCTTATGAGTACACGTCCATCTAAAATTGTCTGTGTCGGTCGTAGCTATGCAGACCATGCCGAAGAATTAGGCAATGCTATTCCTGATTATCCAGTGCTCTTTATGAAGCCACCGAGTAGCCTATCAAGTTTAGAGAAAGGGATTAGTTGGAATCCTGCATGGGGCAATTGCCATCATGAGTGTGAATTGACCTTACGGATTGATAAAACCTTAACGGCAGAAACGGATCCAGCCAAAGCTTTAGCAGCGGTGGGTGCGGTTACTTTGGGTTTAGACTTAACTTTACGTGATTTACAAGATGACTTGAAAAAGAAAGGTCAGCCTTGGGAACGTGCCAAAGCTTTTGATGGTTCCTGTGTATTGGCCGATTGGGTGGATGTTGCTGAAGTTAAAGACTGGAAGCATGTACATTATACTTTGCATGTTAATGATGAGCTGCGTCAGATAGGCGATACGGCATTGCTGATTTTTGATATCGCTACTTTGCTTGCTGATATTAGTCGGGTCTTTACCTTAGAGCCGGGTGATGTGGTGATGACAGGGACTCCAGCAGGTGTGGCTGCGTTAAAGGCGGGCGATCAGTTGAGCATGACTTTACAAGGACAAACCCAAGATTTTGTCTGGACCACTTTTGTGAAATAAGTTTTTCAACTTCTGAAAAGGCTGCCTGTGAGCAGTAATGCCAGTCAGTTAAGAAATTGACTGGCTTTTTATTTTTTTAATTCATGATGTTATTCGATACGCGGAAACGTCATCCGCAACTGTTCGAGGCAAAACTATTTTAAAAAAGTAAGGTTTCTGTGATTAATTAATCAATAAAAGGTATTTGACGAGTTTTGCGGTGAGGCACACTGTGCCGCAAGATGCCTTTCTTGCGAACTCAAAATATATTTTGAGGATTCTCATTTGGGCTTATCCAAAGTAATAGATGAGCTCCAAGTATATGATTTAAAAACATAAGACTCCGTCGTGAATAACTAAAAAGCTAAGGGCTTTATTTTTAAAACCCTTAACTGACTGGCATTAGCCTGTGAGCAGCTTTTTTTATGTCCAATTATTCTTCATGTTGAGAATCAGCAGGAGCTTCATTCGGTTGTAAAGGGCCTGTGTTTTGCCACTCTTCATAGGTGTCTGCCATTCGTTGATAATCTGCATCGCCGAGAGCACCTGCTTTGACATACCACTGTCTAGCCATGTTTCCATCACGAACGTCATAGTGATAATAATGCGCCATTTTCATGGCGGCATCGGTATCTTTACCCTTTTCTGCGGCATAAGTTAAATATTCCCTTGCTTTTTCATTACTGGATTGTTCAATCTCACTAAAATAATGCTGATTGCCAAGGGCTTTAATGGCTAACACATTATTTTGCTTGGCCGCTTTTTCATACCAGATTTGAGCTTGGTGTGAGTCTTTGATTAAGCCTTTACCTGTATCATACATCCAGCCTACAGTGTATTGTGCACTGGGATCATGGGTTTTTTTTGCGACATCTAAAATCCAATGTGCCAGAAAAATATTGCCTTTATTTTGCATGTCGTGAATGACTTGTACCGCTGTTTCATTGCCATTGTAGGCTTGCTCCATAAGCCAAGAAAATGCTTGAGTATTGGCCTGTTGAGCAGCTTTGCTATACCAGTTGACACTTTCTTGAATATTTTTTTCAGTACCTATTCCTGCAAAATAGAAGTCAGCAACTTTCATTTGTGCAATAGCATCGCCTTTTTTTGCAGAGATTAAAGCAGTTTTGAATGTGCGTTGTTCAGGTGAGCTGCATGCAGTTAATAAACTGAGAGATATGCACAGGCTAAGGATGGTATTTTTATAATAGTTTTTCATGCGAATGGCTAATTTTTGAGTTGTGAATTTATCATACAAAAGCAAATTTTCTAGTCAATAATAAACTGATTTTAAATTAATTTTTATTTATAAGTGATGGTGGGATTTCCTGAATTGATCGGGCGTACATTGCATCCAACGCTTAAACATATTAATAAATGCTGAGGCATTGGCATAACCTAAATCTAAAGCAATACTTTCTACAGTTTTTCCCTGATCTAACATCGACATCGCTTTGGTGACTTTTAAGCGTTGTCGCCACTCATTTAAAGAGATTCCCAATTCTTTTTGACTGTAACGTGCCAAAGTTCGCTCCGTCATATTCACGCCTTGGGCAAGTTGTTCTAAGGTGCTGTTATCCGACGGATGTTGATGCAAATAATCAAGAATTTGTTTTAAAACAGGGTGATCGGAATGGGGTAAATAACTTCCCACGAGGGTGGCATGATGCAACTGATCCAGCAAAACGTGTAATAGACGTAAATGTTTAGGATCATCTTTATCTTGTGGATGTTGTTTAAGATGTTGTAATAGCGCAGAGACTAAAGGCGAGGTCAGTAAGATTCCTGCTTGTTTCGGCATTTCTGTACATAGGTTTTCATGAATATAGAGTGTACCGTGTGAAACTGCGGTGCGATTTAAACCACTATGTTCTAAATGTGGCGGTAACCAGATGCCATAAGGCGGAGGGGGAATATAATCAATTTGATCAATATTAATTTCCATCACCCCATGAAAAGCATAGATAAACTCGCCCCAAGCGTGTCCATGTGCAGGATAAATAGATTGCGCTGGTGCATGGCGAAACTGAATCCATAACGGGGCAGAAATTTGATTATTGGTGACAAGTTTTTCTAAGGACTGTTCATTCAGTTGTCTTTTTTTCATCATAAATTCGAATGCCTGAATAAGAAGATCTTTTGTCTACTTTGAATTATATATTTAAAATATGACAGGTCTATAGTGTGCTGATCTTTTAAAATGAGTCAGGATTGTGGGCGAGAGGAAAGGACTCGATGCACGTGCATCCGGTTTAATGATTGTATTGTGTATTGTTTGGGGGTTACAGCAAGTGGTACTCAAAATTGCTGCGGCGGATATTTCTCCCATCATGCAAATTGCTATTCGTTCGGGGCTTTCCGCAGTGCTGGTTTTTCCACTGATTCAATTGCAACAAGGTACTCATCTTTATTCGAAAGCCTATTTATGGCCGGGAGTCTGGTTGGCTTTTTTATTTTCTGCTGAGTTTTTATTGGTTGCACAAGCTCTGACTTTAACTTCGGCTTCACATACCGTGGTTTTACTTTATACAGCCCCTATTTTTGTGGCTTTAGGTTTGCATTGGAAATTGCCGTCTGAGCGTTTATCTCAGGTTCAATGGTCTGGAATTTTGATTGCTTTTGTGGGTATTGTAACGACATTTATTGGCCGAGAAAATTTGCTTGAACAAGGGCTTGGTCAAGTCCTGTGGGGTGATTTATTGGCATTGCTGGCGGGTATCATGTGGGCATTAACGACAATTTCATTACGCCTAAGCAAATTAAATGAAGCCCATCCCACCCAAACCTTGTTTTACCAATTGTTGGGTGGTTTTGTCTTTTTATTTCCTCTGGCTTTTCTATTGGGGCAAGCGGAAATTCATTGGACTTATATTGCGATTGGTAGTTTGGTTTTTCATACCCTGATCATGTCCTTTATGAGTTTGATGTTGTGGTTTTGGTTGTTACGTAACTACTTAGCCAGCCATTTGGGAGTCTTTTCTTTTTTGACGCCCATTTTTGGTCTGCTTTTTGGGGTTTTATTGTTAAATGAAACTATTGAGCCTAATTTTATTTTCGGAACAATATTGGTGATGGTCGGGGTGTTGGTGGTAAGTATGCAGGATTGGATTAAAAGAAAATTACACTATGTTTAAGTCAAGCAACTCAGCCACATTAATCGGTTTGTCTTCTATTTTAATTTGGGCAAGCTTGGTTGCTGTGGTCAAGCTGATTAGTGAATCTTTAACGCCTATTTCGGCTATTGCACTGATTTATAGTTTTAGTGCGCTGTGTATTTTAGTACTCAATGGGCTGCCTCGTTTTCAACAGATGTCTAAAGTCTATGTGTGGGGCTGTGGCATCTTATTTGTTAGTTATGAAATTTTATTTTTGCTTTCGATTGCTTTGTCACACAATCACGATCAAGTACTTATTATTGCAATGATTAATTATTTGTGGCCGCCATTAACCATTGTATTTGCAATACTGGCAAAGCAGCTACGTTATCATGGTACGGTCATTGGGGGATTTGTCCTTTCTGTTTTGGGTTTATTGTTGGTGGTCAATCCAGATATTTTAGACTTAGCTCAATTGATGCATATTTTGCAGCAGAACCCAATTGCCTATTTTTTTGCATTTTTAGGCGCATTGCTGTGGCCCTGTTATAGCGTATTGACTAAAAAATATGCCCAAGGGCAAAATGCCGTCCCGCTATTTTTCATGGTGACTGCACTGGCTTTGTGGGGAATTCATTTTGTGGTGAATGAGCCTTTTATTGTTCCTCAATTTAAGATGTGGTTAGTCATTGCAGTTACTGGTGGTTTGGTGGGAATTGCTTATAGTAATTGGAATCAAAGTTTACAGTTTGGCAATATCAAACTGCTCATTCTTGCGACTTACTTTATTCCAGTTTTATCTTCTTTGATGTCGATGCTGATTTTGGATACACGACCACAAATGAGTTTTTGGATCGGAACGCTTTTGGTGACTTTGGGTGCAATCATTTGTTGGAAAAGTACCTCAGAAATACCATCAGAATAACTATCCTTTGCCCTGTGAAAAAGGTGCGAGAAATAGTCATTCTGATTTACCTGAGGTGTTTCTGTTTAATCCATTAATGAGATGATTCTACTTTATTTTTCTTCCAAAATTTTAGACAGGGGAATCGCTAATTTTGCAGAAAGGTAATCATCGGCTTCAATCAGTGCAGGCCCTAGTTTTTGCATCCACTCATCGTCAGGATGGATATTGCCTACATCTTGACGTCGTGGCAGTGGATAAGGTAATTGCGTATAGAAATGCCAGAAATCCACTTGCGTTAAATTACGCACTAAAACAAATTCATTATTGTCGGTGCGTTTGACCAAGTTCTGTTGTTCTAGCATCAACACATAAGAAGGCCAACGTCCAATTTCGCCACGTCCTAAGACCTCCAGTGCTTCCTCATCAGACAGACTTTCGCCAACCTGTTGCTTTTTATAAAACAGTTCTAGCAAGTCCAAAAGCAGAATTACAGGATGGCGTTTTTGTAGTTTACTGGAATGAAAAGCCGTTAGCGCGTAACTGATTTCGACACCCAATAACACGATATTCCATGACAAGAAAATCCATAACAGGAAAATAGGCACTGCGGCAAAAGCACCATAAATAATTTCATAACTGGTGAAATTGGACATAATAAAGCCAAATAAATGCTTTAATAATTCAAACACCACCGCACTAAAAGTTCCTGCAATTAATGCAGCTTTAATCGGAACGCTGCGATTTGGAATGGTCCAATTTAAAATGAAAAAACCCAGTATGGTGAGTGCAAAAGAAATGCACCAAAAGATCAATGAACCATCGACCTCATAACCGGTAAAATTATTGCTCAGTACATTCAGCGATGCCACGGCAGATGAAATGACAAATGCACTGCCAAGTAAAATTGGGCCAAGTGAAATAATGGTCCAATAACGCATAAAGCCAATAATACCGCCACGCGTTTCTCGAACACGCCAAATACGGTTAAAGACCGTTTCGATACTGGTCAGCATCATCACTGTGGTAATAAACAGAAATAAAATACCAATGACCGTTAAGTTGCTGGATTTATCGGTGAAGGCATTAAAAGCCTTGTCAAAAGCAATGGTGGTTTTAGGTAGGAAATTGCTATAAATCAGTTGTTGTAATTGTTGTCTGGCTGGCTCTAGCGCTTTAATGGAAGAAATGATGACCAAGAAAACAGTCAGCATGGGTACAACAGCAAAGAGGGTGGTATAGGTTAAAGATCCTGCTTGTTCACGGCAACGATCTGCTTCAAAACGTCGTATGACAAATAAAACAAACTGAAACCATGTCTCGTCATAAAAGCGGAGTTTTTTTAAATACTTTTCTAACATAAGTATAAAGTCTCAATTTTTTAATCATCTTTATGAATTTTCATGACTAAGCTTAACCAAAAAATGGGAAAAATACCGTATAGTTTTCTTTTTTAGCTTCGTTTATAAAAATTATGCAGCCTTATATCCTTGTTTTATATTACAGCAAATATGGTTCAACGAAAGACATGGCGCATTTAATTGCCAATGGTGTTGAAGCGACAGGTATGGCGGTAAAAATTCGGACTGTGCCAAATTTATCAACTGTTGTGCAACAGGCAGAACCAAGTATTCCTGCGGATGGCGATATTTATTGTACTTTAGATGATTTGGCGCATTGTTCAGGCTTGGCTTTGGGTTCGCCGACGCGTTTTGGCAATATGGCCAGTGAAATGAAGTATTTTTGGGATCAGACCACCAGTCTTTGGTTAAACGGTGCATTGCATCATAAACCGGCTTGTGTATTTACCTCATCAGGTTCGATGCATGGTGGGCAGGAAAGCACTTTACTGACCATGCTTCCACCGTTGTTTCATCATGGCATGATGATTATGGGTTTGGCCAATGCCAATCCTGCTTTATCCAACACTAAATCTGGCGGTACGCCGTATGGCGCAAGTCATGTCAGTGGCCCACGTCATGACTTGGGTTTAAGCCAAGATGAAAAAGTCCTCTGTGTCGAACAGGGTAAGTGTTTGGGTAAGGTGGTGCAGAAGTTACAGGCAGGTGCATGATTGATCGCGTAGAAAGTGAGTTTAGTCAGCACACTTTCTGGGGCTGTTCTAAATCTTTCTAATGTGTATGAATTTTTGAACTGTCTCAAAAGAAGTCCAAAGCACATTGAAAAATGAATTACTTTGGACTCTTGAATCTCAAGCTAAACCATGATCGTTTAAACTTTTTCTTTAAAACGATGATTGCATTTTAAGCATTTGTAATCTAAGAACATATTTTTATCGATAATGACACCCGCTTTTTTACCAAAGATATTACCTAAAACACCCCCTGTAATACCGACTGCAATTGCGCCAACAAAAGTCCCGACCGTTCCACCAAAAATCACACCCAATGGACCCGCGACAGCGCCGATGGCCGCTCCAGTTGATGCACCCGTTGCCGCACCACCCACCGTTCCTGCTGTCGCACCAGCAGAAGTCATGAGAATGCCACTAATGGTTTTTAACTTTTGTTCGTGATCTCGTTTTTCAACGTCAGCAGAGCCGCATTTTGGACATAGCATAGATTTTTCCATCAACTATTTATCTGTTCTTTATCTTGTGATGAAGTACTTAAAATACGCCACAAAGATAATCAATCATTACAACCAAGCAACAGTATGTAGCTTCTTGCGCATGTTGTCAGGAATATTTCATACCAATTTAATTCTAGCCGAATCATAGCATCGAAGTTTATCTGAGTTGTAAATAGACAGGCTTAAACAGAGTAGATGAATAGGCAGAAAGAGATATTTACGTTTTATTTTTACTTTAAACTGTACATATAGAATGTGATTGTTAAGTGATTTTAATGAAAACTGTGATTAATGAATAGGCGTAGAACACAGCTATTCATATAAAAAGCCCAATCGGGTAGGATTGGGCTTGAAAACAAATTAAGTAACTGATTTGTATTAAAATAAAAAGGTAATTTCGTATAAAGTGTATTATGTTTATTTTAGAAAAACTAGATGTATCTTATTGGTTTAAGAATATTTCAACTCAAAACTTATTTACTTTTTAGTCTATTAAAGACTTCATATGCTGCCTTAATTCGCTCTTCATTTGGTATTTTTTTATTCATCAACATGACTAACCCAAATTTTTCTTCAGGAATAAAAACAACATATGTTCCAAAACCATTGGTAGAACCCGTTTTATGAAAAACTTTAGACTTTGTCTGAATAGTATTTTTTTCAACATAATTTGATTGCATAACAATTTTTTCAGAATTACTTTCTTGTAAAATCTCTAAAGTTGTAGGATAAGAAAAAGTCTCCCACCCAAGTGCTTGTGTCATGTTGCCAAGTTTAAAATACCCCTTATGTGTTTCTAAAATAGCTTTCTTAAGATCAGAGTTAGATTTTTCTACATTCAAATTTGCACTTACAAATTTAAGCATATCTGGAAGTGTAGATTTAACCCCATATGCTTGAGCATCTAAAGCACCGGGGCTAACTCTAATAGGGTTATTCTTCTGATCATAACCAAAAGCATAATGTTCTTTTTGTTCTTCAGGAACATTGACATAAGTATGTTTCAAATTAAATTTTGGAAAAATTACTTGTTCTAATAATGATATGAAAGGAACTTTCATTGATCTTGCTGTTATTTCGCCAAACAACCCTATACTTGGATTTGAATATTGACGATATTGACCAGGGGGATTTTTTATATGCCAATTTTGGAAATATTCTAAAACTTGCTCATTTGTTTTTACACTATCTGGAAATTGTAATGGTAAATTACCACTTGTATAGGTTACCAATTTCAGTAAGTTAACCTTATTAATCTCTGACTTTTGTAATGCAGGCCAATATTTACTTGGATGATCTTGGAAAGATAGTTTACCTTGGCTCTTGGCGTAAGCACCTGCTGTTGCAGTAAAAATCTTACTTACAGAACCTAATTCAAAAATAGTCTGGCTATCAACCGCTTTATCATCGATATAGGATTGAATACCATAGTATTGTTCGTGATTTCCTCCATTATAAATAACACCTACTGCCATTCCTAACACACCATATTTTTCCATAAGTGGCTTAAATGACTGATTGATTGTTGTCTCAATATTGTCCTTATCTTTTTTCACATCATAGGCATTAGAATAGGTGCTCAATCCTATAGCTAATGTAAAGAGGCTGAGTCTAAAGCCTTTCTTAGTTACACATAACATTCCTAGTATTTCCATCAATTATACAAATCGCTATCTTGCCATCTATTTAGAATCTACTCTTTAGTAAATCTATTAATTTCCATCCCATTTAACACAATGGTCGTTATATGAAATGGGGGTGTTATTCCCAAATAGAAATGTCCGGTTTCTCCAAAATAAAAAAAGAGCGCCTAAGCGCTCTTTTAAAATGCAGATTGAAACTTAGTCACGAACAAATTCAACAGTACCGTTGCTTAAAGATTTAACACGAGCCAAAGACTCAACACGGTAGCCTTTCTCAATAAGGAGATCACGACCAGTTTGGAAAGATTTTTCAATCACAATACCGACACCAATCACTTCTGCATTGGCTTGGTGAATCAGGTCAATTAAACCTAAAGCCGCTTGACCATTTGCCAAGAAGTCATCAATCACTAATGCTTTGTCACTCGCATTAATGTGCTTGTTGGAAATCGCAATTGTGCTTTCAGTTTGTTTGGTGAAAGAGAATACTTTAGAGCGATATAAGTCATCTTTTAGCGTTAAAGATTGATATTTACGCGCGAAAATGACAGGCACGCCTAGTTCTAAACCTGCCATTACTGCTGGAGCAATACCCGAAGCTTCAATGGTAATAATCTTAGTGATGCCTGCATCTTTAAAGCGAGCAGCAAATTCTTTACCAATTTGCTGCATCAATACAGGGTCAATTTGATGATTCAAGAAAGCATCAACTTTCAGAACTTGATCAGATAGAACGATACCTTCATTTAAGATTTTCTGTTCTAGTGCGTGCACAGGAGAGTCCTCTAAGGGCGGATGCTTTTTCAAGCAAAGGCGTATTTTAAAAAGGCGCTGAAAAAATGCAAGCAAAATTGATCAAATCGATTAATTCGTGGAGCCTTTATACCCAGTTAGCAGCAAACCGTATGATGTTTTGCCATCTTGGTGAGAAACTTTCACCGGTACATAGTCAAGTTTAGGCGCTAACCAAAAAATGGTATCGCGGTTTGGCTTATCGTGTTTCATGACAACTTTAATGGTATCGAAAGTTCCGTAAGAGGTTGTTACTCTCTCTGAACCTTGTTTGACAAATTTACGTGCTTCAACTTCTTTCGCATCCGCAATGGCATAACTCGATTTTAAACCTGAGGCTTTTAAGTCTTCACGCAGCTGTAATTCTGCATTAAGTTCATCTAAAACACCCGCTTTCCACGCAAAAGAACGTGCTTTATCATCTTTTTTGGTGGAAATGGTTTTCGTGCTTGGGTTGAATTTTATGCTCATGGTGTTGTTATGCACTAAAATTTTACTGCTGCGACTAAAGCTATCTGAAACAATTTGGTTGCCATTAAAGCTAAAACGGCTGGTTTCAGTGGCAGATGCGATAGCACCCGCTTTTGCCGTAAAAACATACGTCCAGTTATTGCCCGACTTGATTAAATTACGTGTTGCCGAGCCCATATTTTTGCCGTTATAGCTAAATTGATAACTTGCTTGGAATGGACTTATGGCAAATGCTTGGTTTGAAAAACCAGTAAACAACAGTGTAGCGGTTACACCAGAGGCCATCGCAATTGTTTTTAATACATTGTGAGCCATAAGTACAGTCTTCCTATGAAGTTTGAATAAAGTGCAAATTTCTTGCTTGGTTTCTATTATGCACTTTGATTATGAAGATAAAATTCGAATTTTTGTCCAATCTGTATTTTTATGTAGTTTTTCTGGAGATAAAAATACAGATTCCAATTTTGGGAAATAGTTGAGTTTATTTTTGCTTAACTGGGCTGGCCTTGGTTTCAGCGAGGTCATCATCTATGTCCCAATCTTCGACAGGTTCTTCCGACATTTTTCTAAATAAAGCAGTCAGATTGACATTACCAATGATCACCAATTCAGCTTCGCGTAAAACCGCATGGTTGACATGAACTTTGGCTAAAGTGTCGATAATCGAGCGGTTTTTGCCTAACCAGCGATTTAAGTCCAAATGCAGTAAATCATCTTTAACTTTAATGACCTTTAACTTTTCAAGAATCATACCTAAAGGATCTTTATTTAAGACTTTTTGGTAGAAAAATAAAGCAAAGTTGACCGCAATTTTTTGCAATATATTTTTAAATTTCGCTTCAATGACGGTCGTGTCACTGATTTGTTCAAACACAATGAGCTGGATATCTTTATTCATTTCCATTTGAATTAGTTTTAAATCGACCGAAAGGGTAATGTATAAACCTTTAACATCGAGTGTTGCATATAAACGCAACCAGTCATCATGTAAGTCTGCATGCAAGTCTTTGAGCATAGAGACATTGTCGGTGACAAAACGCTGAAAAGTGGCATTCAGAAAAACTTGGGATAATGGGAAATCACGCTCATCTTCAATAAATCCCTCTGCTTTTTGGTACACTTGACGTATACGTTTAGAGATATTGGATATTAGCGTTTGCATATAAAGCATCCTAGCAAGTGAATCTTCTTGGACTTCGATAGGTTTTGTCGAAAGTATTAAAAATACAAGTATTCCGTCTTGCAGTTTAGCAAAATTAATTGCACCATTTTCATGATTTTAATTCTATGCAGTTCGCTTGTTGATTGAATTCTCGTTTTTTATTCAAAAGTGGAAGCTGTATTTATTTTATGCTGTTTTTATACAGTTTGGGGAACCAGACATTTTGTCGGTTTAATGTGATGCTTAAGAAAATCAATTTTACACCTTTAATGTATGCATGGTGGAAAGATCCTATTTTTAGCGGTGCAGTGATTTTAGCTGCCGTGCTGCATTTAATTATTTTGACTTTGCAATTTGCAATGCCACAAGAAAGTGATGCAGCAGTAAAAGAAATTGCGGTGACTTTGCGTCCTAGCAAAGACAAAATTGAAAATGCTGATTTTCTGGCTCAGGCCGATCAGCAGGGTTCAGGCACCTTCCGTGAAGCACATCGGATGTCGAGCGATATGCCAGCCCCCATGCTTGAGCAAAGTGCCGGTGAGAAACAGCTAGAAAGTTTAGAAAAACTACAACAAAAGCGTGAATTAAGCTTTGATGAAAAAGTCTTAATGACCACCTTAAGCTGGAAAAAAGAAGCAGAACAAAATCAACGTAAAAAAGCAATGCAAGAGCTGAATAGTCAGTTTCAAGCCAAAGCAGCAATGGTGGCAAGTTTAGAAGCACAATACTTACAACGTCAGCAAAATTTTAGTCGTCAGCAAAAGATTAAAACGGTCGATGGGATTCAAGCAAAACAAGATATTTCAGCAGCTTATTTAGAAAAATTTCGCCAAAAAGTTGAATTTTACGGCAACCGTTATTATCCCGATGCCGCCAAAGCGCAACAATTGGCAGGGGAAGTACGTTTAATGGTGATTCTAAATAAGAGTGGCGGAATTCGTGCCATTCGTTTAATTGATAGTTCAGGGCATAGCTTACTGGATGAGGCGGCCAAAGCATCGGTGCGTAAAGCCGCACCTTTTGGTGCTTTTGATCAAGCGATGAAAGAGATTTCGGAGCTGCGTATCGTGCGAACTTGGCGCTTTGATCCAGCCGAAGCTGAATTTGAAGTGAAATAAGTCAAATTTAAAACGGATGCATGACCATTATTCAGCAAGACGATAAACACCATCTTGTTGTCCGCCGAGCCAAGTCACGGCCAACTGTTTGTCATGAATTTCTAAACGGGTTGGGAATATTTCTAGGTTTTTGGCATATTTGGATGCTGCTTTTAAACCAATACAGTTGCCATTTTTCCACCATGTTCCTTCGGCATATTGATCTAATGCACCGACGGCAAGATACCACTTAAATTTGCCATTCGGTTCAAGTAAAAGTTCTGAACCCACTTCCATTACACCTTGTAAATAATAATGTCCTGCCCACGTGCTATCTGTAGATTGAAACTTTACTTGCTTACAGGTGGTTTCATTATGGGCATAGAGCTGCGAACTAAAAGGTAAAGAAGAAATGCAGAAGAGTGCAGTCAGGATTTTTTTCATGAAGGTGCCTCTATATTTTGATGTGACTTTAAAGGTGTTTTTATTTTCTTGGATTGATCTTTTATAAGAGAAGTAATGTTTCTTTTCAAGCAAAGAATAGTGAATCTGGTTTAAAAGGTATGAATAAAAAGAGAGTTTTTTATGCTTTTAGAAAAAAAATTTGGGTGAGAATGATAAAAAATTTATTAGATTTACCCTCCACCTAACCTCCTCCCACAGGGAGGAGGGACTACCGATGTTAAGTTAAGATTGAAAGTTCCCTCTCCTTTAAGGAGAGGGTTAGGGTGAGGTGAAGCCCCAATATGGAGTATAAAAAAGCGAGCATTACGCTCGCTTTGAAACTGTCAGATTCTAGTCTTGCTCGGTATAAGGGTTATCAAAACCGAGTTTTTTCAGGATTTCAATTTCTAAGGCTTCCATTTCCTCGGCATCTTGCTCAGACGTTTCATGGTCATAACCCATTAAATGTAATGTGCCATGTACCAACATATGGGTGAAATGTTCAATCGGTGTTTTTTGCTGATCGATCGCTTCTTGTAAAACCACAGGAATACAAATCACCAAATCACCAATTGGGAATGAATCTAAAATTGCCGCCATTTCATCGGGAAGGTCGCTTGGGAAGGACAACACATTGGTCGGTTTGTCTTTACCACGATATTCCAAATTCAGTTGATGGCTTTCAGCATTGTCGACACAGGCAATGCCAATTTCGCAGTTACTTTGTGTCGCAATATGACGTAACGAGGTTTCTACAACTTTTTTGAGGTAAGCACGTTTCAGCACCAATTCAGGGGCTTGAAAATTTTGCTGTAGAGAGAGGCTAAGTTTCAACGTGAATCCTTAATTCATCGAATATTTGAGTCAGTCCTGAGCATCGGCGGCAGCATTATTTTCAGCAATCAGCGCTTCTTGAAGTGCTTTGCGTTCTGCCCGCGCTTCTGCACTTAGACGGTGTTGTTCACTGTCCCATCCTTCATAAGCTTCGACAATTTTTTGTACCAGCTGATGACGTACCACGTCACGAGAATGGAAACGGGTAATATGAATTTCTTTGACGTTCTCGATTACGCGTAATGCATGCGATAAACCGGACTGTTGGCCACGTGGTAAATCGACTTGCGTGATGTCACCCGTAATCACGGCACGAGAACCAAAACCTAAACGGGTCAAAAACATTTTCATCTGTTCAGGCGTGGTATTTTGCGCTTCATCTAAAATAATGAAAGCATGATTGAGGGTACGACCACGCATATAAGCCAGTGGTGCCACTTCAATCACTTGACGTTCAATCAGTTTAGCGACTTTTTCAAAACCCAGCATTTCGTATAAAGCATCGTAAAGTGGGCGCAAATAGGGGTCAATTTTCTGGCTTAAATCACCGGGTAAAAAACCGAGTTTTTCACCGGCTTCAACGGCGGGGCGAACCAGTAGGATACGCTGAATTTCATTGCGTTCTAGCATATCGACAGCAGCGGCAACGGCAAGGTAGGTTTTACCTGTCCCTGCCGGGCCAATACCAAACGAGATATCACTTTGCAGAATACGTTGTACATAACGCTTTTGGTTTGCACCACGTGGGTTAATTCGACCTTTACGCGTTTGTAACCAAACCTCGTCTAGACCCGTATGTTGCTGATCAGGATCGCTGAGTAACTCACGATCGGTCTGACTGCCTTGAATCATCAAATGCAGTGTATCGGCACTGATTTGTTCAGAGACTTCGGCTTCTTCATGTAAGCGCTGCAATAAAACTTCAGCTCTTTCAACCGCATCAATATCACCATCGATAAAAAAACTATCACCACGGTGAGAAATTTTTACATCTAAACGTTGTTCGATTTGTTTCAGATGACCGTTATAAGCACCAAGCATGCTTTGTAAACGATCTACTGAAATACCCGGAAAAGCCACTGTACGTCGAATCGCTGCAGTCAAGAGATATCCTTTTGGGAAGTTAAATCTATCTGCTTACATTACGCCACGTCAGGCTCAAGATTCAATAGCTCACCGTAAACAAAATTCAAAGTTTTAATTTCGGTAATTTCGATTTCTGCAAAGCGACCGACCCATGCTGCATCACCAATAAATGAGACATAACGTGTGTTATCGGCAGTACCGACCAACAGGTTTGGATCTTTATCAGAAATATTTTCAATTAGGACACGTTGGATCGTACCCAGCATGGCATCTGTTTTATCAATACTTGAACGCTTAATCCATTTTTGAACTTTACCAAGACGTTCTTTTTTCACATCTTCAGGGGTGCTGTCTGCAAGTTCTGAAGCGGGCGTACCCGGACGTTTGGAATAGATAAAACTATAGGAATGATCGAAATCTAGATCCTGAATAAATTGATAGGTTTCTTCGAAGTTTTCATCAGTTTCACCCGGGAAGCCAATAATGAAATCTGAAGATAAATGCATATCTGGACGAACTTGACGCAGCTTGGCAATTTTATCGATGTAAACATCAATGGTGTGGTTACGCTTCATGGCTTGCAGAACATCGTTTGAGCCACTTTGTACAGGCAAATGTAGATGTGAAACCATTTGCGGAAGATCGCGGTAACATTCAATTAAATCGTCGTTAAATTCAAGCGGATGTGACGTGGTATAGCGTAAACGGCCAATACCCGGAATTTCAGCCACTAAACGCAGCAAATCTGCAAAGGTACAGATGTTGCCTTCAAAGGTTTCACCGCGATAACCATTCACGTTTTGACCTAAAAGCGAAATTTCACGCACACCTTTTTCAGCCAAACCTGCAATTTCAGCCAGTACGTCATCTAGCGGACGAGAAACTTCTTCACCGCGGGTATAAGGAACCACGCAGAAAGAACAGTATTTTGAACAACCTTCCATAATCGAAACAAAGGCTTTGTAACCTTCAACGCGTGGTTCAGGTAAAAAGTCGAATTTTTCAATATCTGGGAAAGAAATATCCACCAATTTGATTTTATCTTTTTTCGGCTTTTCGATTTGATCGCTATGTTGATCTAACATTTGTGGCAAACGGTGCAAGGTTTGTGGGCCAAAAACCATGTCGACATAAGGTGCACGTTTTTGAATGTTGTCACCTTCTTGCGAAGCCACACAACCACCGACGCCAATCACCAAATCAGGATTTTTTTCTTTCAGTTTGCGCCAGCGACCCAGTTCAGAGAATACTTTTTCTTGGGCTTTTTCACGAATAGAACAGGTATTCATCAGTAGAATATCGGCTTCTTTCGGATCTTTGGTCAGCACATAACCGTGTGAGTCGCCTAGCAGGTCTGCCATACGATGACTGTCATACTCATTCATCTGACACCCTTGCGTTTCGATATACAGTTTTTTTACTGATCCGTCGGCTGGGGTGTGCTGTGGCTGGGTAACAGTGTTTTCTGAAGCAGCTTGGGCACTATTGGGAATGAAGGTTTGAACCGTCATGTAGGCTCCTAAAAGATAAATCGAAGAAATCGCAATTAAATATCCCCATGACCTTGAGGTAAAGGGTTCTAGTGAGCTGCCTGTTCCATTTTATTTCAACGCATGTTTGAAACTGAATTCGGAAAAAGGGGGCGAGCCAGAATAATTAAAAATTACGATTTGAATAGAAGAAAGGCGCACATTTTAGCAGGAATTGAATATAAACTTATAGTTATAAATAAGCAGACAAGAAGATTGATTTATGAGGTAAAAATGCTTGAAAATTAATATTGTCTAATCAGAAGGTTACACAACAGAACAGTAGAGTAGTTTAATAATAATTACACTATTTAAAAATGATTAGGTGCGATCAAGGCAACACTAAATGACGGAAGGCAGGCATATGTTCAATCAGTTAATCAATAAAAAATATTATAAAGTGCTTGCTTTGGGTTTGGCATCAGCAGGATATGTGTCGGTGACGCATGCAGCAGATGAGCAATTTAATGATGCTTTACAAGCAGCTAACGCTGGAAATATCGGATTGCTGCAACAATTTCAAACATCGATGCAAAATGATGTTTTGGGTTATTATCCTGAATATTGGTCACTGAATGCGAATTTAGCCATCCAACCTGCGAGCAATATTGTTAATTTTGCCCAGCGTTACCCGCAATCCGCTATGGCTGAAAAATTAGCAGCGGACTACGTCGAAGAAAAAGTCAAACAAGCCGATTTCGCAACAGCACAACCTGTTTTGCAGTATGTAAGCAATGCGGATCAAGCAGAAAGTTGTGCTGTGGCTCAGGTACGTGCAAAATCAGGTGATTCTCTGGTTTTTGCTGAATATAAGGATGTTTGGCTCAACACCAATTCACAACCTGAACCTTGTATGGGCTTGGGGCGCATGATGTTATCTAGCCCTTTAATGACAGAACAAGACCGACAACAACGCTTATGGGGACAGCTCCGAGCAGGTCAGTCAGGTCAGGCTTTGGCGACTGCACAAACCTTGGGGATGAGCTTATCTTTATCCCAACTCAATCAAATTCAAGCCAATCCGTTAAATTATTTATGGTCTGCACCCAAAGTATCCGCTACTGATCATGCCTATTTAGTCTTTGCGCTGGGACGTTTAGCCGACAGTGATTTAAATACCGCTATCTCATCTGTGCAACGTGCGGCACAAGGAACACCTGTGCAAGTGCAAAAAGCCTTATATCGTGTTGTCGGATATATTGGCGGTACCACGGTGATGAAAAATAATTTCAATCGTGAAGTGTTGGACTATTTAGACGCCAGTTATGGCTTGCCATTTAGTGCTGAAGAAGCCGAAATTTATGCCCGTCAAGCCATTCGTTTTAGTAGTTGGGAAAGTTTAATTCGTGCCATTGATGCCATGAGTGTGTCGCAAAAACAAGAAGACCGTTGGCAATATTGGTTGGCACGTGCTTCTGAACAGCGCGGAGATGCCGGTTCTAAACACACTGCACAAGAAATCTTTAAAAGATTGGCACACGGTGATGATTATCATAATTTATTGGCCAAAGATCACTTGGGGCAAAGTTACAATAACATTCCAAATAATGTGCAACCATCAAACAGTGATATACAGCGCTTAAACCAAGATATTCATTTTAGCCGTGCTTTTGCTTTACGCCGTGTCAATGCACCTGACAATTATATTAATCGTGAGTGGAATTGGGCAGTCCGTCAGGCCTATTTAAAACATGATGATGGTTTACTGCTAGCCGCTGCAAAACGTGCCACAGATATGGGTTGGTATGACCGTGCGATATATGCGGCAGATCGTACTGAAAATAAACATAATTATGCTTATCGCTATGCCATGCCGCATCAAAGTTATGTGGTGAGCCACAGCCGCAATGCCGGTATCGATCCTGCATGGGCATATGGTTTGATGCGTCAAGAAAGTCGTTTTGTCTCACATGCACGCTCCCATGTTGGAGCGGGCGGTCTGATGCAAATTATGCCAGATACTGCAAAACTCGTGGCGCGTCAGATGGGTGAAACCTATAACCCTGCGGCATTGACCGATATGAACACCAATATTCGTTATGGCACCTTTTATTTATCCATGATTCAGAGTCAACTCAGTAATAGTCCTGTTTTAGCCACCGCAGGTTATAACGCAGGGCCAAACCGAGCACGTCGTTGGCAACCGGATGTACAGCCTATAGCGGCAGATCAATACACGGAAACGATTCCACTGATTGAAACTCGTGATTATGTGAAACATGTGATGACCAACGCAACGCATTATGGGGTGTTGCTTGGACAAGGTGCGCAATCCATTGAAAAACGTATGAATATTATTCCATTAAAGAATAATCCTTAATCATTTTAATTTTGTTGATGGGTCTGACTTGTTAATGATATTTTTTGAGTACAGAGCAGTTTTAACACGGTTCGCACTGTTGGCATTGAGCAGTGTTGGGTTGAGTCTGTTTACATCTCATGTTTTTGCAGCGCCTGTGCAGGGCTATGTGATGCTGGTACAAATGACACCGGCTGTGTGTCTGTTGGATACTCAAAAATCGAAAAAACGAAAATGTTTAGAGGGTTATTCTCTAAATATTGCCGGTTTGTTCCCTGAAACCTCAGAGTCAGAATGCAAAACGGCATCTTCTGCGGCTTTATCACCCTTGCAAGCAAAAGTTGTGGCACGTGTCATGCCCGATGAAAATGCGCGGGTTCAGCTTTGGCATGCAATTGGGGGCTGTGTCCCCATGAATGCCAGTCAATATTTCCGTACCGTGATTAATTATGCTGAACGGCTCAAAGTCCCTGCGGAATTGACCAGTCCTGAAACACGTCCCATGCATATAGCGAATCTTCGCTTGCGCTTTTTACGTTTGAATCCGACTTTGCCGGTCAATGCGATTAAATTTAATTGCTCAGTTTCACATGGAACGCCCATTTTGACTGAGGTAAAATTGTGCTACAAAAACAATGGTCAGTACAAACAATGTCCAGCGACCGTTGAAACCAATTGTCCCGTGTCATTCATAATAAAAGGTTCTTACTAAGCGTTTTTTCGCAATTTTATTCATATTTCCCATTATACTTTTGTTGAAATCCATTCTCTTTTACATGCAACTGCCAAAAGATTGGAGTACAATCTTTCGCGTTTATGATGATTAGATTAAATGGACTAACTATTTAATCGCATTGAATATCCTCTATTGGAGATAATTAGATGAAGCAAGCAGTTCGTGTTGCCGTAACTGGCGCGGCAGGTCAAATTGGTTACAGCCTATTATTCCGTATCGCAAGCGGCGAAATGTTAGGTAAAGATCAACCAGTTATTTTGCAATTGCTCGAAGTTCCTTTTGAGAAGCCTCAAGCTGCGCTTAAAGGCGTAATGATGGAACTTGAAGACTGCGCATTCCCTCTTTTAGAAGGTATGATTGGTACGGATAATCCAGATGTTGCATTCAAAGATGCTGACTACTGCTTACTTGTAGGTTCTCGTCCACGTGGTCCTGGTATGGAACGTGCTGAGCTTTTACAAGAAAATGCTAAAATCTTTACTGTTCAAGGTAAATCAATTAACGATCACGCAAGCCGTGACGTTAAAGTTCTTGTTGTAGGTAACCCTGCGAACACGAATGCTTACATTGCTATGAAATCTGCTCCAGATCTAAACCCAGGTCAATTCACTGCGATGCTTCGTCTTGACCACAACCGTGCGCTTAGCCAAGTTGCGGCTAAAACAGGTAAAGCAGTTAAAGACATCAAAAATCTTACAGTTTGGGGTAATCACTCTCCAACAATGTATGCTGACTACCGTTTCGCGACGATCAATGGCGAAAGCGTAAAAGACATGATCAACGACCAAGAATGGAATGCAAATGTATTCCTTCCTACCGTTGGTAAGCGTGGCGCTGCAATCATTGAAGCGCGTGGTTTATCTTCTGCTGCTTCTGCTGCAAATGCTGCAATCGACCATATGCGCGATTGGGCTCTTGGCACAAACGGCGAGTGGGTAACGATGGGTATTCCTTCTGATGGTTCTTATGGTATTCCAGAAGGCGTGATGTACGGTGTTCCAGTAACATGTGCAAACGGTCAATACACACGTGTTGAAGGCTTAGAAATTGATGCATTCAGCCGTGAACGTATGGACATTACGCTTGAAGAGTTAGAAGGCGAACGTGCTGCAATTGCTCACTTGTTCAACTAATTGATTTCTGCTTAGGCAGATTTGAAATTAGCAAAAGGCACTCCATTTGGGGTGCTTTTTTATGTCTGAAAATTTAGGTTGAACAAAAAATAACATGCTGTGATGCAGTGACAACTGAACTTGCACAGGCTTAGGTCTAACGTAGAAGAAAGTCAGCAAGACTTGAGGAGAACCCTATGTTTGATCAGCAGCCGACATTAGAACTTTTTTTTGAACAATTGGGACTCGACGCGAGTGCAGAAGCAATCGATCAATTTATTGAAACACATCAACTGAGCATGGATGTACCGCTACATAAAGCGCCATTTTGGACACCCTCACAGCATGATTTTATTATCAGTCATTGGAAAAAAGATGATGATTGGGCAATGGTGGTTGATATTTTAAATGAGCAATTACATGTCGAACAACAGCTTTTGGGCTCATGCGAGCTGTGAATACAAATTGAAACAACAAACCTAGTTTTATGACTAGGTTTTTTTAGCAATATCTTATAAGTTAATTGAATAATAAATGACAGATTAGTTGATAAGGAGGGCGAGATGCTCAATCAAAATAAACCATCCTTAGCATTATTGTTTTCACAATTGGGGTTGGCGAATAGCCCAGCAGCTATTGAGTTGTATGTGCGTACCCATCAATTACCCGCACATCAAAATTTACATGATGCCTCTTTTTGGAATAAATCTCAGCGAGATTTTCTGATTAGTCATTTGGTTCAGGATGATGACTGGGCGATGTGGATTGATGAATTAAATCAACAATTACATTTAGATGCATATAAATTACAGATGGTCTAACCGCTATAGATGTAGAACCTATTTTTTGCTTGTGTATGGCGATATGAGTGTTTTGTAAGGGACCGAAATTTTAAATTAAAGACATAAAAAAACTCCTAATTTAAAGGAGTTTTTTTATGTCTGAGCTTAATGCAATTTACTTTGAATTAACTTCATAAACCAAAGTTCTTCACGTATCTGTTTAAATGAATGATGCTGTTGTAATAGCTCTAAATTAAAGTCAGCCGTTTTATGATATTTACCAAGCCAGTAACGCGTTAGCGCAGGTTCATTTCTAGAAATGGATGCATAGGCAAGGAAAAAGTAAATATCACTATGTTCATGTTGGCTGAGCGGTTTTAAAATTTGCTGTGTAATTAAAGCAAAACGCTGTTCCTTGGTAATTTCGAAATACAACATATAAGCTTTTGCCAGATGCAAAGACAGATTTAAATACAAAGACATCGGCATTTCTTCATGTTCAATCCGTGCTTGTTCTAACAGTACCACGGCTTCTTGCAAGAAATGAATCTGCTCTTGACGCAAATTGCTAAAAACCACCAGTTGTAAACGTAAATCGGCACGTTCTAAAGCGAGGGCAGGTGTATTGTTTTCCAAATACAATTGGTCTGTCTCACCGATACGCTCGATAACTTGTTTTGTATTTTCAAACATTAGCCCATACCTCTTTGATGAATGCTCAGTATATCGGGGCAATCGCACGAATTTAAAGGCAAATCTCGTATTCTGTTCTGCTTCGGCTCAATACTTAGAACAAGTTCTGACCGCTACGTAACCATGCGGTAATGGATAAACGTTGATGTTTGGCTTGAATCACTTCATGTAATAAGTCACTTTGAAACATCGCAATACGGTTTGGTTTGGGTTGAATGGTGTGCCATTGCTCATTTTTATCTTGCAGATGTAACTCTCCACCCCAGTCATCCTGCCAATCTTCATGTAAATAATAAACCGTAGAAATGACCCGATCATTTTTCTTTTGTGGGTTGTCACGG
Organism: Acinetobacter bohemicus ANC 3994; assembly: GCF_000367925.1. Lineage (GTDB taxonomy): Bacteria > Pseudomonadota > Gammaproteobacteria > Pseudomonadales > Moraxellaceae > Acinetobacter > Acinetobacter bohemicus. The sequence continues at coordinate 9,164 of NZ_KB849175.1, read as the reverse complement.
TGCAAAGCATAATATTCTCCTGAGTTATAGCAGGCAAAATGTGCTTCGACTTCTTTGATGCCTAAATAAAAATTTTGATTTAAGCATTGAGAGAGCGCTGTCAGGGTTTCGATGTGTTGTTGTGCTATTTTTAATTCATCGCTAATCCAAAGAATATGGTCACTGCGGATTTTACTGACCACGCCACTTTGAATCGCGGCATCACGGAAAAGCTTGAGGTTAGCCGTGCATTCTTCAACTAAGGCATGGACATAGTCTGAAGGGTAAGCATGGTCAATGATGGTAAAACCATGTTGATCTAAATCTTCAATAATTTGATCAACATTCCAAGACTTTGGGAGTTGAATTGCATCCATACACATATACTCAAAAATGATATAGAAAAGGGTGGCGTATTCTAGAGCAAGATATCCTGCGGAACGAAACATTTTTTCATGCTAAAATGTCTGTTGATTATAGGAATTAAAGAAACATGAATTACCGTCACCATTTCCATGCAGGCAACTTTGCCGATGTCATGAAGCATGTGTTATTACTGCAACTTTTAACACGTTTAAATGCCAAAGATAAACCTTATCGCTATATCGATACGCATGGTGGTGCGGGTAAATATGATTTATCGACCTCTGCTGCGCAAAAGTCAGGTGAGTTTTTAAATGGTATTCATCGTTTAGTTAAACTTGATGATTCAATCACCCGTAATGCACCTGAAGCTGTGAAGCAATATCTTAAAATTGTTGAAGATATGCGTGCCGGTTCAGGCAAAGGTGCTTATCCTGGTTCGCCATGGTTTGCGCTAGAAGGTATGCGTGATATTGATAAAGCCACTATTTTTGAAATGCAAAAAGAAGTTTTTCAAGAGTTGTATTTCAATATTCGTGACCGCCGTGCAGGCTTGCATGAACGTGATGCGTATGAAGGCTTATTAGGGGTGATTCCGCCAAAAGAAAAGCGCGGTTTAGTCATGATTGATCCACCTTATGAGTTGGAACGTAAAGATTTCCCGCAATTGGTCGAATTGTTGGCGACTGCACACAAAAAATGGCCGACAGGTGTTTTTGCTGTATGGTATCCAATTAAAGATCGCGCCATGATTGATCGTTTTGAAAAGAAAATGATGAAAACAGGTATTCGCCGTCAGTTGGTGTGTGAAATTTGTGTATGGCCAGATGATACGCCAGTTGGTTTAAACGGTTGTGGGTTGCTGGTGATTAATCCACCTTGGAAATTCTCACAAGATGCTGATGAGGCATTACAATGGTTGTTCCCACATTTACGCATGAGTGAAAATGGTGGACATGCTGCCGTACGTTGGTTGGTTGGCGAATAAGATAGACGTTTAAGAGAGATAGGTTACAGTTAGGATCGATAAGAATGACAAGTATAAACAAACCTGAAAGTGAATCTTCTGCCCGTGATGAGCATGCATTTGATGGCATCACTTTTGAAGTGGAAGAAGAAGAGCATACCCAAGAGGGACAAAAGGTGAAACGTCGTGGAATCTATCTGTGGCCGAATCTCATTACTACGGCAGCATTGCTGTCGGGCTTTTACTCCATTATCGCCAGTATGAATGGTGATTTTACCCATGCCATCTATGCCATTTTTTTGGCAGCATTGCTTGACGGTTTAGATGGTCGTGTGGCGCGTGCGATTGGTGCGCAAAGTGCTTTTGGCGAACAATATGACTCGTTGTCCGACTTACTGGCTTTTGGTGTAGCGCCTGCTATTTTAATGTATAGCTGGAGTTTGCATGATTTAGGCCGTATCGGTTTGGCATGTTGCTTTGTGTATACCGCTTGTGCTGCATTTCGTTTAGCGCGTTTTAATGTGCAAATAGGCGTGGTCGATAAGCGCTATTTTATTGGTGTTGCCAGTCCGTTGGCTGCCATTTTAATGATTACCATCGTTTGGGTGGGACGCGACTTCCCTGATATTTTTGATTTACGTGAAGTTAGTGTACAGATTACCAATGCAGTACTGATTGTTGCTGTTGGTTTGTTAATGATTTCCAATATTAAATATTATTCATTTAAAACATTTGATCGTAAACGTGTGCCTTTTGCGGTGTTACCTATTGCCGTATTTATCTTTGCCGCGATGACCTATAATATCCCTGTAGGTATTTTAGTGATTTCGATTATTTATGCACTGTCTGGCTTTGTGACCACATTTATGGCCAGAAAAAATACCCCAACATAAAAATGAGATAGTGATACTGAAAATAAAAAGGAGCATGATATGCAGTTGTTTCACGATTTATTGGATCAATCTAAACAACTCAATCAAGCTCCGTTTCAGGCGCAGTTGGCTTACCATGCGCAAAAAGGTCGATATAAAACGATTCATCAAGGCTTGATTATTCCGAACCTTCCTGCACCCTTACATTATTTAAATTTTTTGAGCATTATTGGTCAGCCCAATGCCCCAATGCTTCGCAATGAAAGTGCAATTCATTCCACTGCTTTAGATACCGCGACCATTATTGCCAGTGTCAGCCCGCATATGGTTGGGCAGTTGAACTCATATTCAATTAAACAAGAGTGTCATTTTAAAAAAGAATACTTTCAATTTGCAGACCGGGAAATGATTTCAGGGAATTTTCCTCATTTTCGTATTCAGCGCACAGATAAAGAGCTGAGTTTTGATTTATCTATTACCACCAGCAATATCATTTCTTATTTTACCAAGTTGCGTATGGGGTTGGCGGAGCATTGGTCTTTATTGTGCCAATGTGAAGGCGAGATCATTTATAAAGAACAAAAAATGGCAATTCGGCAAATGGGTTGTTTTGAATATGCACGCTCAATTAACTTTTCATATTTGCCTTTGGCATTTTTTACCTATCAAGTGATTAATCTGAAAAATAATCGCCAGTTGCTATTGGCACAAGTTCGAGATTCTTTTAATGGTGTTTTGCAGTCTCGTTTATATTTACGAGATGCTAAGACCGGCATTGCACAAATGTTTGATGAAAATGTCCGCTTTAAAGTACATCGTGTTTATCCAAAGGTGAAAACGCCGAATGGACAAGTTGTGTATCTGCCCCGTGAATTTGAGTGGGGGTATGAGGGTAAAGATGGCACATGTATTTCTGTGCAAGCACAAAGTCGTGGCGATTTTAAATTTGGTTTAGCTGCTGGTTATGTTGGGAGCTTTAAATATCAACTTAAAATTAATCATCATGAAGAAATGGGCGAAAGTGGCTACTGTGAATATATCGATTGTCGCTCATTAACATGGCAAGAAAAAAATAAACAAGAAAAAATGCGCGATGAATTTGCCAATTCTGTACCTTTTGCGTGCAAAAAATAAGAAAAAAGCCATATTTTGTTGAATAAACAACCACTCGTTAAAAATAGATTGAAAAAGGGGTTGTATGGGATGTGAAATGCTGTAGAATGCACATCCATCGGCGGTGATGTTAAATAAAACCTCTGATAAATCAATAAGTTGGTTGGATTGTTAAGATTTCGAATGAGATTTTAAGATTGGATTTAAACTTAGGTTTGTCGGGAAATAATTTAGCAAAACCTGTTGACTTTCTCTGGAAAGAGAGTAGTATAGCCGACCTAGCTTGCTGATGACGAATCAGCAAGAAGATCATTAAGAGATTATGAAGAACAACTTGTGTGGATTTTTACTGGTTGATTGATCGAAATTATTTTCATTGATTGATGGTAGAAATTACTCGAAGTTTATTTGAGAAATATTTGTCAGAAAATTGATGAGCCAAGATTGGTAGCCTTTAAGCTACTACTGATTTTAAACTGAAGAGTTTGATCATGGCTCAGATTGAACGCTGGCGGCAGGCTTAACACATGCAAGTCGAGCGGAGATGAGGTGCTTGCACCTTATCTTAGCGGCGGACGGGTGAGTAATGCTTAGGAATCTGCCTATTAGTGGGGGACAACATTTCGAAAGGAATGCTAATACCGCATACGCCCTACGGGGGAAAGCAGGGGATCTTCGGACCTTGCGCTAATAGATGAGCCTAAGTCGGATTAGCTAGTTGGTGGGGTAAAGGCCTACCAAGGCGACGATCTGTAGCGGGTCTGAGAGGATGATCCGCCACACTGGGACTGAGACACGGCCCAGACTCCTACGGGAGGCAGCAGTGGGGAATATTGGACAATGGGGGGAACCCTGATCCAGCCATGCCGCGTGTGTGAAGAAGGCCTTTTGGTTGTAAAGCACTTTAAGCGAGGAGGAGGAGCTCTAGACTAATACTCTAGATGCTTGGACGTTACTCGCAGAATAAGCACCGGCTAACTCTGTGCCAGCAGCCGCGGTAATACAGAGGGTGCAAGCGTTAATCGGATTTACTGGGCGTAAAGCGTGCGTAGGTGGTCTTTTAAGTCGGATGTGAAATCCCTGAGCTTAACTTAGGAATTGCATTCGATACTGGGAGACTAGAGTATGGGAGAGGATGGTAGAATTCCAGGTGTAGCGGTGAAATGCGTAGAGATCTGGAGGAATACCGATGGCGAAGGCAGCCATCTGGCCTAATACTGACACTGAGGTACGAAAGCATGGGGAGCAAACAGGATTAGATACCCTGGTAGTCCATGCCGTAAACGATGTCTACTAGCCGTTGGGGCCTTTGAGGCTTTAGTGGCGCAGCTAACGCGATAAGTAGACCGCCTGGGGAGTACGGTCGCAAGACTAAAACTCAAATGAATTGACGGGGGCCCGCACAAGCGGTGGAGCATGTGGTTTAATTCGATGCAACGCGAAGAACCTTACCTGGTCTTGACATAGTAAGAACTTTCCAGAGATGGATTGGTGCCTTCGGGAGCTTACATACAGGTGCTGCATGGCTGTCGTCAGCTCGTGTCGTGAGATGTTGGGTTAAGTCCCGCAACGAGCGCAACCCTTTTCCTTATTTGCCAGCGGGTTAAGCCGGGAACTTTAAGGATACTGCCAGTGACAAACTGGAGGAAGGCGGGGACGACGTCAAGTCATCATGGCCCTTACGACCAGGGCTACACACGTGCTACAATGGTCGGTACAAAGGGTTGCTACCTAGCGATAGGATGCTAATCTCAAAAAGCCGATCGTAGTCCGGATTGGAGTCTGCAACTCGACTCCATGAAGTCGGAATCGCTAGTAATCGCGGATCAGAATGCCGCGGTGAATACGTTCCCGGGCCTTGTACACACCGCCCGTCACACCATGGGAGTTTGTTGCACCAGAAGTAGGTAGTCTAACCGTAAGGAGGACGCTTACCACGGTGTGGCCGATGACTGGGGTGAAGTCGTAACAAGGTAGCCGTAGGGGAACCTGCGGCTGGATCACCTCCTTAACGAAAGATTGACGATCGGTAAGAATCCACAACAAGTTGTTCTTCATGAAGATGTATCTGAGGGTCTGTAGCTCAGTTGGTTAGAGCACACGCTTGATAAGCGTGGGGTCACAAGTTCAAATCTTGTCAGACCCACCAATCTAACGAACGAAGATGAAGAAATTCATTGAGAGACAGAGAAGAAGATATATCGAATCTAATGATAAGCTGGGGACTTAGCTTAGTTGGTAGAGCGCCTGCTTTGCACGCAGGAGGTCAACGGTTCGACTCCGTTAGTCTCCACCATATATAAAGCTAGGTGATTACAGAATTTAGTGAATATAAAAACTTAATTAAGTTTTTAGTTTATTAAATTCTGTGATTTATCACAGTTACCTACGATCTGACGAAGACGTAGTTAATCATTAACAGATTATAAATTTGAGTTGAAATAAATTGTTTAAACTCAGAACTGAATTGACATTAATTTGTATCACGCAAGTGTTACGAAGAAATGAAAATAAAGAACTGAGCACTAGCGATTAACTGAATCAAGCGTTTTGGAAAACGAACTAGATTGAAGCTGTACTGTGGTTAAATCCACAAAACTCGAAGCAAGGTCATCAACATTAACTTGTAGTGTTGAAACGACTGTTTGGGGTTGTATAGTCAAGTAATTAAGTGCATGTGGTGGATGCCTTGGCAGTCAGAGGCGATGAAAGACGTAATAGCCTGCGAAAAGCTCCGGGGAGGCGGCAAATATCCTGTGATCCGGAGATTTCTGAATGGGGAAACCCACTTACCATAAGGTAGGTATCGCATGATGAATACATAGTCATGCGAAGCGAACGAGGGGAAGTGAAACATCTCAGTACCCTTAGGAAAAGAAATCAATTGAGATTCCCTTAGTAGCGGCGAGCGAACGGGGAAAAGCCCATTAAGTTATCTAAGTTCTAGTGGAATGCTCTGGGAAGTGCAACCATAGTGGGTGATAGTCCTGTACACGAAAGGGCTTAGATAATGATGTCGAGTAGGGCGAGGCACGTGAAACCTTGTCTGAATATGGGGGGACCATCCTCCAAGGCTAAATACTCCTGACTGACCGATAGTGAACCAGTACCGTGAGGGAAAGGCGAAAAGAACCCCTGTGAGGGGAGTGAAATAGATCCTGAAACCGCATGCATACAAGCAGTGGGAGCCGGCATTGCGTCCGGTGACTGCGTACCTTTTGTATAATGGGTCAGCGACTTATATTCAGTAGCGAGGTTAACCGAATAGGGGAGCCGTAGAGAAATCGAGTCTTAATAGGGCGAATTAGTTGCTGGGTATAGACCCGAAACCAGGTGATCTATCCATGAGCAGGTTGAAGGTTGGGTAACACTAACTGGAGGACCGAACCCACTGTCGTTGAAAAGCCAGGGGATGACTTGTGGATAGGGGTGAAAGGCTAATCAAACTTGGTGATAGCTGGTTCTCCCCGAAAGCTATTTAGGTAGCGCCTCGGACGAATACCATTGGGGGTAGAGCACTGTTTCGGCTAGGGGGTCATCCCGACTTACCAAACCGATGCAAACTCCGAATACCAATGAGTACTATCCGGGAGACAGACTGCGGGTGCTAACGTCCGTAGTCAAGAGGAAAACAATCCAGACCGCCAGCTAAGGCCCCAAAATTATAGTTAAGTGGGAAACGATGTGGGAAGGCATAGACAGCTAGGAGGTTGGCTTAGAAGCAGCCACCCTTTAAAGAAAGCGTAATAGCTCACTAGTCGAGTCGGCCTGCGCGGAAGATGTAACGGGGCTAAAACTATATGCCGAAGCTGCGGATTTGCAATTTATTGCAAGTGGTAGGGGAGCGTTCTGTAAGCCGATGAAGGTGGATTGAGAAGTCTGCTGGAGGTATCAGAAGTGCGAATGCTGACGTGAGTAACGACAATGCGAGTGAAAAACTCGCACGCTGAAAGACCAAGGGTTCCAGTCCAACGTTAATCGGGGCTGGGTGAGTCGACCCCTAAGGCGAGGCCGAGAGGCGTAGTCGATGGGAAATTGGTTAATATTCCAATACTTCTGTGTAATGCGATGAGAGGACGGAGAAGGTTAAGTCAGCCTGGCGTTGGTTGTCCAGGTGAAAGGTTGTAGGCATGTATCTTAGGCAAATCCGGGGTACTCTATGCTGAGAACTGATAGCAAGCTGTACTTGTACAGTGAAGTGGCTGATACCATGCTTCCAGGAAAAGTCTCTAAGCTTCAGTTACACAGGAATCGTACCCGAAACCGACACAGGTGGTCAGGTCGAGTAGACCAAAGCGCTTGAGAGAACTCTGCTGAAGGAACTAGGCAAAATGGTACCGTAACTTCGGGAGAAGGTACGCTGCCGACGGTGATGGGATTTACTCCCTGAGCGGTTGGCAGCCACAGAAACCAGGCCCCTGCAACTGTTTATTAAAAACATAGCACTCTGCAAACACGAAAGTGGACGTATAGGGTGTGATGCCTGCCCGGTGCTGGAAGGTTAATTGATGGGGTTAGCGTAAGCGAAGCTCTTGATCGAAGCCCCAGTAAACGGCGGCCGTAACTATAACGGTCCTAAGGTAGCGAAATTCCTTGTCGGGTAAGTTCCGACCTGCACGAATGGCATAATGATGGGGGCGCTGTCTCCAGCAGAGACTCAGTGAAATCGAATTCGCCGTGAAGATGCGGTGTACCCGCGGCTAGACGGAAAGACCCCGTGAACCTTTACTGCAGCTTGACATTGAACTTTGATCTTACTTGTGTAGGATAGGTGGGAGGCTTTGAAACTCGGACGCTAGTTCGAGTGGAGCCAATCTTGAAATACCACCCTGGTAATATTGAGGTTCTAACTCTGCTCCATTATCTGGAGCGAGGACCATGTCTGGTGGGTAGTTTGACTGGGGCGGTCTCCTCCTAAAGAGTAACGGAGGAGTACGAAGGTGCGCTCAGCGTGGTCGGAAATCACGCGTAGAGTATAAAGGCAAAAGCGCGCTTAACTGCGAGACCCACAAGTCGAGCAGGTACGAAAGTAGGTCTTAGTGATCCGGTGGTTCTGTATGGAAGGGCCATCGCTCAACGGATAAAAGGTACTCTGGGGATAACAGGCTGATACCGCCCAAGAGTTCATATCGACGGCGGTGTTTGGCACCTCGATGTCGGCTCATCTCATCCTGGGGCTGAAGCAGGTCCCAAGGGTATGGCTGTTCGCCATTTAAAGAGGTACGCGAGCTGGGTTTAGAACGTCGTGAGACAGTTCGGTCCCTATCTACCGTGGGCGTTGGAAATTTGAGAGGATCTGCTCCTAGTACGAGAGGACCAGAGTGGACGAACCTCTGGTGTACCGGTTGTGACGCCAGTCGCATCGCCGGGTAGCTATGTTCGGAAGGGATAACCGCTGAAAGCATCTAAGCGGGAAGCCTACCTCAAGATAAGATTTCCCAAGGACTTTATGTCCTCTAAAGAGCCGTTGAAGACTACGACGTTGATAGGTTGGATGTGGAAGTGCAGTGATGCATGAAGCTGACCAATACTAATTGCTCGTGAGGCTTGACTATACAACACCCAAACAGTTGTATTGCTCATCTAATTCGATACAAAATACTTGATTTAGTTTAAAAGCTAGTTACAATACCAACTCAAATTTAGCATAATCTGTTAATAACTCATTTGGTACAAAGTAAGGCATACGAAATAAACAGCGTAAATAAGACCCGAAAAAGTCCATAAACAGTTGTGCTGGCGACAATAGCAAGAGTGAACCACCTGATCCCTTCCCGAACTCAGAAGTGAAACCTCTTCGCGCTGATGGTAGTGTGGGGTTACCCATGTGAGAGTAAGTCATCGCCAGCTCATTATTACTAAAAACACCC
>NZ_KB849174.1 GCF_000367925.1 Acinetobacter bohemicus ANC 3994 | reverse complement strand
AGGTGAAATTTAGATTAATTTAGATCATTTAATATTGTTTTGGTCACTTTATTTTAAGTCTTAGGTTTTCTAAAAGTCACCTATATTTTGATATAATGTTTCATGATAAATAACAACAATATATAGTATTTATTAATAATCATACAGATGGTTTATATTCAATTTAGTATATGAATATTGTGCTCAATTCAGCTTTGAATTATTTGTAGGGTCTCTGAGCGAATTTGCTCAGGTAATCTTTCTTGAGTAATTTTATTGAATCGGCTTGCAACCTCACAAATCGAGCTAATAATTTCATCGACTTCTTTAACAGAAAGATCTGCTTCCTGATTGCCTAGTTTGACAATGGCTTGTTGAGTAATATGCAGCGCCTCACCAATAATATCCACTTGGGTCTTTGCAGAAAGTAATATCTGAGGCAGGGGCGAGTTTCCATTGCCTATTTGGGGATATCAGAAATAAAAAGCTTTTACTTTTTCGTGAATATTATTGGTACAAAAGTGTGCAGCGCGAAGAAAGTTACTGTAGTTTAAAGTTCTAGCTGATTTAAACTCAGCTACAGTAAATGCGGCTAAATTAACTGTACCGGTTGATGGGGTAGATTGGTAATGAAGTGCTTTATTAGCTGATTAGATTAAAGAAATCTAATTAGACTTTACAATTTAGCAGCCCTGCATTTAACTGCCTAGCGCAATCCGATAATAAATAATAACAAACCCGCCGCGCAGTTGGCATACAGTAAGTAAAGAAGTGGTTGACTGTGATCATAAAAATAACATCTCAAGCCGGAGGGAAATTAGATGGCTAAGTACAGTGATATCAATAGTTTTAATACCTTAGAAACATTAACCGTCGGCTCAGAACACTATCAGATTTTCAACCTGTCCAAATTGCAAGTGCAGTTAGGTGACCTGTCCCAGCTGCCAAAATCTTTAAAAGTCTTGCTAGAAAATTTACTACGTTTTGAAGATCAGCTCACGGTGAAAACCGAGCATATTCATGCGTTGGCAGAGTGGTTAAACAACCAAACCTCAGAACAGGAAATCCAGTATCGTCCGGCACGGGTGCTGATGCAGGATTTTACTGGTGTTCCCGCAGTGGTTGATCTTGCTGCGATGCGTGCAGCGGTGGCCAAAGCTGGCGGTGATCCGGAAAAAATTAATCCACTGTCACCGGTGGATTTAGTCATAGATCACTCAGTGATGGTCGATTACTTTGCCAGCCCGCAAGCTTTTGAGCAGAATGTCGCAATTGAGATGCAACGTAATGGCGAGCGCTACCAGTTTCTGCGTTGGGGACAGGCGGCGCTCAATCAGTTTCGCGTGGTACCGCCAGGAACTGGGATTTGCCATCAGGTCAATCTGGAACATCTGGCACAAGTGGTCTGGAGCAATGAGGTCGATGGGCAGCACTTTGCCTTTCCTGATACTTTGGTCGGTACCGATTCACATACCACCATGATCAATGGCTTAGGCGTGTTGGGTTGGGGGGTAGGCGGCATTGAAGCAGAAGCAGCCATGCTGGGCCAACCGATCTCCATGCTGATTCCGGAAGTGATCGGCTTTAAGCTCACCGGTAAACTCAAAGAAGGTATTACAGCAACTGATCTGGTGCTGACTATTACCCAAATACTACGCCAAAAAGGCGTAGTTGGAAAATTTGTCGAATTTTATGGCGATGGTCTGGCCGATTTACCCTTGGCTGACCGTGCCACTATTGCCAATATGGCACCCGAATATGGCGCTACCTGTGGCTTTTTCCCGGTTGATGAGGTGACGCTTTCCTATTTACGTTTAACTGGACGTCAGCCGGAAAGAATTGCCTTGGTAGAGGCTTATAGCAAGTTGCAAGGATTATGGCGCAATCCGGGGGATGAACCCATCTTTACCGACACTCTGGCTTTAGATATGTCGACGGTAGAAGCCAGTCTGGCGGGTCCGAAACGCCCGCAGGATCGTGTGCTATTGTCGCAAGTGCCAAAAACCTTTCATGCCTTCATGGAACTGACGTTGAAACCGGTCAAAGAGGAAAAAGAGCGTCTGGAAAATGAAGGAGGCGGAGGTACGGCTGTTGAAGCGAAACAAGCCAATCTGCCACATGAAAGTGCTTTTTGTGTCATTGATGATAAAAAATATCCGTTGCAGCATGGCGATGTGGTGATTTCAGCCATTACCTCCTGTACCAATACCTCGAATCCCAGTGTCATGTTGGCAGCAGGACTATTAGCCCAAAAAGCACTCGAAAAAGGTTTGCAGCGAAAACCTTGGGTGAAAAGTTCACTGGCTCCAGGTTCCAAAGTAGTCACCGATTATCTCAATGCAGCAGGGTTGATGCCTTATTTGAATCAGCTGGGTTATAACCTGGTGGGTTATGGTTGTACTACTTGTATTGGTAATTCGGGACCTTTGCCTGAAGAGGTTGAAGAGGCTGTGCAATGTTTCGATTTGAATGTAGCCTCTGTACTCTCCGGAAACCGTAACTTTGAAGGACGGGTGCATCCATTGGTGAAAACCAACTGGCTAGCATCTCCCCCCTTGGTGGTTGCCTATGGTTTGGTCGGGAATATTCGAACTGATCTTACTACTGAGCCGATAGGTGAGGGCTTTGATGGCCAAGCGGTTTATTTAAAAGATATCTGGCCGACACAGATGGAAATTGATGCCGCACTGCAGAATGTGAATACCGAGATGTTCCATAAAGAATATGCGGAGGTTTTTGAAGGCGATGCCAAGTGGAAAGCGATCCAGATTCCACAAAGTCAAACCTATGCTTGGGATGAACAATCAACTTATATCCGGCATCCTCCCTTTTTTGCAGAAATTGATCAGCCGGTGCGACCAATTCAGCAGATCAAACAGGCACGGATTTTGGCTGTATTAGGCGATTCAGTCACGACGGACCATATTTCTCCTGCGGGCAATATCAAAAAAGATAGTCCGGCCGGCCGATATTTGCAGCAACAGGGGGTTGATGTAAAAGACTTTAACTCTTATGGATCCCGCCGTGGTAACCATGAAGTGATGATGCGAGGTACCTTTGCCAATATCCGTATCAAAAATGAAATGCTTGGTGGCGAGGAGGGTGGCAATACCCTGCATATTCCAAGTGCAGAAAAACTTTCGATTTATGATGCGGCAATGCATTATCAGGCAGAACAAACCCCGCTAGTGATTATTGCCGGGAAAGAATATGGCACCGGTTCTTCACGTGACTGGGCTGCCAAAGGCACCAACCTATTGGGAGTGAAAGCGGTGATTGCTGAAAGTTTTGAGCGGATTCACCGTTCCAATCTGGTCGGCATGGGGGTTTTACCTTTACAGTTTGTGGAGGGTAAGAACCGCCAGATATTGAATCTAACCGGGCATGAAAAACTGTCAATCTTAGGTTTGTCTGATGATATTCATCCGCATCAAATGCTGGAAGTAGATGTGCAACATACCGATGGTACGTTTAGCCATTTTCAAGTGTTGTGTCGCATTGATACCTTGAATGAGGTGGAATACTTTAAGGCCGGTGGTATCTTGCACTATGTCTTGCGCAATTTGCTCGCTTCCTAAATTTAACCATGAAAAAGCCCGACACCTGCCTAATGTCAGTCAGTTAAGCAAACATTAGAGAAATGTAGTAAAAATGAGTGTATGTAAATATGCTCATTTTTTATGACTTTATCTGATAATTTAGATTTAACCCTGCAACAATCTTTATCGTCACTTACTCATTTCAATGAGCTCATTGATTTAAACTGGATTGAAGAAAACCTAATGTGAGAAACAATAATTAGATACATCAGTAACTTAAATACCTAGAGTGCTTTTGTATCTTTACACTTGAAGCAAAACTTAATTCGCGTTTCATTCTTATTCAGACTGAAATTTTCTGCTCGTAATGTTAAATCCTGTAATGTATTTTTGAGCTGTTCCTTGCTCCATTCGGAAAGCTCGAGATGAAGATATTTTTTGGAAATAGCTTACTGATAAAAGACAGAAACTTTTTCAGTTGTTGCTTTTAATTCAGTTCAAAAATGAACCACCGTATTTACGGGTTCTAATCATTTGCAAGTATCTGAAAGTTGGGATGTAACTTTTGCCAATGCTCTCTTAATTTTTCTTTATGGGCAGAACCCATTGGTAAATCTAGTAATAGCGCTGGCCATACTGACCGTGCTTTGTCCATAATCTCATGAAGTTGTTTTTCAATTACACGCCATGGAACACCAACTTTTTTTGCCCATTGTTCAAAGTGTTTCATCTCAGCTAAATACCAATCTTTATTTTTGGCAAGATTCAATGCGAAATGACGTTCATTTTCAATATATACACTTGTCATCAATATATCGTATGCGGGAGATAATCTTGGTGTTCTTTTATCCTGATAAATCATACTCCAGTTCTTTAAGTGAGCATCTCCATTGGCGAGTAAAATATTTATGAGTAAACGGCTGGCAAATTGCTGAATATCAAAAATCTTATTATCTGAAAATTGATAAATGATCTTACCTATCTGCTCATAATTTGTGGTGCTGTATTTCTGATGTGGATATGCGCCAAAGATCTGAGCAAAATCTTCAATATGAATAAGCTCTGTAGTGTTAGCAGTATTCTGTCTATCGAATCTCTTAATTGCAAAAGCATATTGCTCTTGGGGTAAATTTAATGGTGGAAGGTCTTGTAAGAGAGTCATATCCACCAAGTGAATCTCAGGGACATCTATTCCGACCGTTTTGGCAAGGGTCATCATAGAATATTCATTCAGCGGAACAAAAGCATGTCTGGAAGAAGGAGTTTTGATAATCCAATCCCCGAGTAGACTGGATTCCGTTGCCTGCGCTAATGTAAAACGCCCGTCTTTGGCTTTCATGGAAAACTTCATTTGGACGCCGGCTAAGGAAAACTTATTATCTGTTTGAATTTCTTGTTTTAAGATCTGATCTGGATTCGAGATCTGAAGTTTGAATTTTATTTCATCTGGGATTTCTTCTGGATCTAATGGGGTCGCAATGAGTGCTCCAGGTAAGTCATGACCTAAAGTTGCTAATAACTGAAATTCATTGTCTATATGTATTTGTGCAATCAGTTCACGTAATGCACCTTCTGGTAACAAGTTTGATAGCAATGGGTGTAAGCGCTGATGTGTAACATAGGTCTTTTCTAAAACCTTATCCGCTTGAGGATACAAGGGGGAAGTAAGCAGGCTCAATGTCTCGCGTTGCTGATCAAATCGGAAAGAGTCAGTAAAAACCAGAATATTTTTTCCACTCTGAAATCCTGCCAAGTATCCAACGACACCGTGATGTAATGTTAATTTCAGGACAGCAACAGTATTCATGGTTCCTCACCTCCGAGAAGATCCTTCCACGGGTTGGTCATTAAGTCATCCTGATCTTCGATCGTGATTTTAATTTCATCATTCAATAATTGTCTAATTAAATGAACTTTATCATCAGGGATGAGCATCAATTGAGCATTTAATCCTGCCGCAATAATTTCTAAGGTCTCTAATCGTGGATTGCCCTGACTTTCCAGTTTTTGGTACTGCTGTCTTGAAATGCCTGTACGGGATTGCATATCAACTTGTTTTAAGCCCAATTGGGTTCGTCTTTTTTTAATTTGCTGAAGTAATGACTTATTCATCGTAGACATATTTATTTCTTTTAGATGCTTTAGGAAATATATTAGTTTCTTTTTTTTTGAAAAGCAATTTAGGATTTTATCATTTCGATCTGTAAAACAGCCCTAGCTACGTAGTGATACAGTTAAAATTTGCATTCGGACACGCATCCTTTGTGATGGTCAGTTATTTTGATGCCAAGGACGTTAACCTATTTAGAATTTTAAAAGTGGTTTTACGTTTAATTATCTTATGGATTGAAAATTGGGTTAGTGCCAATATATGGAAAATTATAAAACGATATTATTGTGTGATTTTTCTACAATATAGCCTGAAGCTTTATAATTTTTACTCCTTCTCTGGAACATTCTGACAAATATTGGATGGTTAACATCAACATAATCATATACCTGAACTGTCGTGATGAAATGATAACTTTCTATCAGGATATTCTCGACCTCAATGATCTTTAACTTCTCGGATTTGATTGCTTTTACTCACAAGATTACTATTGAGTGGGTCGAATCTGTGCTCAAGTTTGGCTACTGTTCTGAAATGTAAGCTTTGTCCGTTATAATTGTATAAAAATTTTTAGTTTCTGGTAATCATGTCCTCATTGATTAATGACCCCAACCTTGGCAAGGTCACCGATATTTATTCCATTAAATAATACTAATTATAAGCATATGATTTAATTATGAGTATATGATTTTTTATGAGGTGAAATTTAGATTAATTTAGATCATTTAATATTGTTTTGGTCACTTTATTTTAAGTCTTAGGTTTTCTAAAAGTCACCTATATTTTGATATA
>NZ_KB849173.1 GCF_000367925.1 Acinetobacter bohemicus ANC 3994 | reverse complement strand
TTGTTGTTGAATCTGCTGCTGTAGCTGTAACAACTCGTTGTATTCAACGTCTAAGTGGTCAACAAGTGTAGAGCTAACGATGATCTCATTCTCAAGCTCTGAGAGCTTCTGATTGCGCTCTATGATCTCAATATTCTTATCATGCGTGTCTGACTGCAAGCCACGATTCGCCATTGCACTACCAGCACCTTCATGGACAGTTGGCTCTTTGTCTATACCGCGTTCCGCATACGATCGGCGGTCAAGGGTTGGCTCAAAACCTGCATCAACTAAGCATTTATTGCCCATTTTTTCGTATGCTTCGCGCAATAATTCAGTCGCATTTTTTCGACCATGCAACCGCTGTGAAAAGTCCTCAAGCCCTTTCTTTGCCCTATTTTCAAGCTCTTTTTTATTGTATGGGTCTTTACTGAACTCGCGTGTTTTCTCAGTGAATTGACCATTTTCAAATCGGCGGGTGCTGAACATGACATGTGCGTGATAGTTGCGTTTATCTGCATTTTTACCATGCGGGGCATGGATGCTTGCATCGACGACAACACCGTGATTTTTTGCTAAGAAATTACAGAACATACTTAACATGCGCTGACGCTGTTGTGCATTCAGTTCGTAAGGAAATGAAAACTCAAACTCACGAGCAACTTGTGCATTCGATTTTGTCTCTTTTTTTTCTACCTCATTCCAGAGGTTTGATCGGTCATGTAAATCCGGCCGGCTATTTTCTTCCCCCTCTGGGAAAAAAATCTGACTGTGTTCAACACCCTTTTTTTTAGTGAAGTCGAATTCTAGGCCAGTACGTTCATCAACAATTTTACATCCGGCGCGGTATGCAATAGCTCCGGTTGCCGATCTACCATCGGCCCTTGAAATGCTTTTCAGGTGCGCATGAAAATTTGCCATTGTTGCTGTCCGCTTTTGCTTTTTGGTTCGGCTTGCCGAGCCATAACTTTTGAAAAAAGTTATTAGGGTTGTAGGGTCTCCCCTGCCGTACTTCCAAACCAACTTTGTTGAGTTTGGGAAAGTGCGCACTTCATGAAAAACTCTATCTAGCATAAACTTAGATTATTGTACTTGCAATGATCTTTAGTTTGATGCTTTGATATAGTTTGAATTGCAGGAATTTGATTAATGTCTAGAACAAATATTGATGAACAATTGATTTTAATTAACGAACAAAAAAAAGCTCAGTTAGAAAAATTAACTCAGCTCAAGAATCGAGAAAAAGATTTAAGAGCACAACAGCGCAAAAAGGAAAGAGACTTAACTAGACAGCAAGACACTCGTTTAAAAATTATTTTAGGTTCATTTTATTTAAGACAGTTCAAACAAAACCCAGCTCTACTCGAATCAATTAAAAATGATCTTGTTAGTTTTGCCTCAGAACCAGAAGGTAAAGCTAAAGAACAGAATTTAACCGTATTAAAAGAATTACTTAATATTGAAGATCCAAATGTTGAGCTACTCCATAGTTTTTGGAAAATTGGAAATCCTGATTTTAAATAGTCTTTCATTGCCAAGATTTTTTCCTGGCAATGAGGCTAATTAAAATTAGGATTAGCCGATATCCAATTGATGCAATTCCAGTACATCATCCCCAACAAGCCTATAAATCAAAGTGAAGGCTGATTCTATTTAACTGGTAATTCAATAGGTTGTGTAATTAAAAAAGCCTTTTTTTCACCATCTATAATATAGGGGTAAAACTTCATATTTAATAAAGCAGGTTTAACCTTTTCAAACACTTTATCTGATTCATTACTAAAATAAATGCTAGGGTAACCGACTTTTTCAACGTCACCATTTTTATTGACTAGTATTTCAATAGTTAAATATCGGTTTTTACCATTTAATTCATTTGATTTAAAGATAGGCATCTGTGGGGATATACGAAATATTGGATATGGATAGGTCTTAAAATTATTATTTGGGATAGTAAAATCTATATAGTTAAATTTTTCAAAATCACACTCAGTATTTTTTATTTCTTTTTCTCCAATAAATGATCCATCATTTGCTATTAAATTTACCTTCATCGTACTTGGATTTACGCGAGTAAATATGTTTTCACTTAGTATCTTACAATAGAAGGGGAAAAATGTACTAGAAACAAGGTCAACAAATTCACTTAAAGGCTTCTCAATATCTTTATTTGAGGCTGCTTTTAATATAGTTATATCAAAATTAATTTCTTGCATTGGCCCACGTATAGTCCTTATTATTTTAAAACTATTAGGATTCAAATCTATTTCTTTTTTAATCTCTTTTAATTTTTCTCTTTCATATTCAGGTGTATCTAAAAATTTATAATTTTTATCTAAAATTCCTTTTTTTAATAAAAAAATATCAAATTCAGATGGTTTTATATTCTGAATTTCATCAGCACGTATTGTTTGTAATCCTGTCGATAATAATAAAATTAAAAAAATCTTTTTAAACATCGTTTTTCCTTGAGTTGGTTGAAAAAAAACAACAGGCATACTTATTCGCCTAGCTCTTTATCTGTAAAGTTTTGTACTAATAAATCTTTCAAATCAGGTTCTGTAAGTTCTGATTATTCTTCACTATTTAAGATTTGCTGTCTTACATTTTCAAAGGCTTCTGCTTTTTGTTCTTGAGTTGAAGTTTTTAGAAACTGTTTCAATGCTTCTAAATCTTTACGTTTTTGATTTAAAACTTCTAATTCTTCATTTGTCATATAACCACCATTATTTAATTAATTAGCCTAAGCAGAATTATTATTTTTCTGAAAAACAGCTCTGCCCTATTCATTACATATCATATCACTGTGAATTAAACGGCTAAATGCTTCGCTTCACTCTTCACCTACACCTAAATAAAAACGACTTCGTCATTTTTATTTAGGTGAACGGTTTGAGGTGAAGCGGCAATACTCACCCTAAGAGCCTGCAAAAATTGCATGCCCTTAAAGTATTGCCGTTCGATTTCGTTATTCTGGAGCCACGGAATCGGATTGACCCATCAAAGGGTAAGGCAGTAGGTAATTGTGCTTTCCTACACAGGCTGAGATTACGATTCACACACCGCATCGACACGTTCTCAAACCAACTGAATCAGGCTATCTCCGCAAGGGTTCCCCCAATATACGATTTAAGCCCTATCAGCTACTCATGACGCTGTTGCTCTGTCGATTTCCCCTAGTAGCAACTCCTGCTTTAGATTTTTATATCCTTCTAAAACAATCGCTGTGGTGCGCTAGCGTCGCTTAATTCCTTCCACCCACACCACATGCCGACCGTAAAACGGACACACAGAAGCGGGCAAAGCTCGATCAAGAGAACTTATTTGATGTTTTAACATGCTGAAATAACGAAGTTTTCAATTTTGGGTCTTGTCTTTTTACTGTTATAAATGAATAATAGTCGTTAGGTACAAGCCTTTTGGTGAAATCATAACGGTCGCCAAACCTTATGATCTTCGTTATCTGATGCTGATACATCAAATAACTGCGTACCGACAATTTAAAGAACAAAACCCAAAATTGCAATAGCAATTTTGGGTTTTTTCTTTTATATGTCATATACTTATTGACTTATGCCATGTTTGACAGTTCCACACTGGAAAATTTGCACGTTTGTTTTTAACTGTGGACTAAAAGTATTGTTTAAATCGTCGTGATTTCGCGTATTTTCGAGTTTCTTATCATTATTGATTTTGGGCTTACATTATGCGAAATCGTTGACTTACTCTCAATCGTGCGCTCTAACCTAGAAAAATAATTTTCTAAAAAATCCCTTCTTTAGTTTCAGTTGTTCTTCCGCTAAAAGCACATCTTTTTTACTATCCTCTACTCTAGCCTTATTAGGTGTTTCTGGCTGTATTCCATTATGTTTTTCTTGCACACCAACATTGTTTTTTTCATTTTTCGAAACTGTTTCCTCTGTTTCTACGCTAGATAAATTCCCCTTATAAGTAATCATCAGTTTATAATCATCAAAATCCTTCCTAATGCTTGATATCTCTTGCTTTAAGAACTCTTTATCTTGTTTTAATTCTTTTAACTGTTCTCTTAATTCTTGTATAACTTGTTCACTGTCCTGCTGTTTCTCTAACATGCTGTTTCCTGAAACAACTATAGAAACATTGGCTTTACGTGATGATCCAAATAATCTAACCATATCCTGAGCATCAACAACCTGAACGCCATCATTATTTTTTTTAGCTGTTAGATCACCGCGCTTAATGGCTTTATAAATTGCTGTTCTTCCTATGCCAAATTGCTTAGATGCTTCAACAATAGTTACTAAGGACATATATCTTTCCTGATAATTTTTTTTAAAACAATTCAATATGTGTTCCATCTCGAAGAAGAACAATATATCAAATTGATTAATACATCTAATTAAAGCTGTGGAGCATTGCTCACTTATTGATCGTGGAACATGAAGAATCACAAAAAAGCCGTTCCAGTGCGCTGAATACTGGAACGGCTCGAAGTAAGACAATGATTTAGAAGGGATAAATCAAAGCATTTCGTATAAGGTGTATTATGTTAATTTTAGGAAAATTCATTAATCATCTTTCTTTAGCTTAATTGTTTCTCTACAATTTTATACGCTTCGCTTGAGTAATAAAATTCTTCATATGTTTCCTGTGTATAGTACATTTCTGCATTAGGGTTGTTATTGATATATAAAATTGCATATTTTATAAAAGCCAATATATCGAATAAAACTAGTTCACTTTCACAGTAGCCATAGTCCAAATTATTTTCTTGTTCAAAATCTAGAGAAAGTTTTTCTTTTATATCTTCTTCAAAACGATAATCACTCTTTATCCAATCTTTTTTCAGTTCAAATATTAATATGTCTAACTGCTCTCCAAGCAGAGCTAGGTTTTGTTCTGATTCAATTTTTATATGATTATGTATTTTAAATTGTTCAGGATATTTAAATTGAAAATCAGGATCACTATTACCAATTTCCCCTTTTTCTAATAAATCACTAATTTTTGTAATTTGGATATCTTCGAAATCCTTACGATAAAAAATTTCACGTATTAAATTATCAAATTTTCTTATACTTAAGTCTTCTGTAACAAACTTAATAAGATCAAGGTTAATGTTATCTTCTTTGGTTATTTTACTATATGCATATTCTATTTCGCCTCTAATTTGGTCATTATGAGTGCTGATTTCAAATTTTTTGTGTAAATTTTCTCGATTTTTATCAGTGAATAATGAAATTGAATAATCTGATTGGTATGACATGTTACCCCCTTTGAAATTTATTAAAATATCTTATTTTCTTACATGGCTTTAGAATTCTTGCAAAAGTTAAAATTTGAACGATTCTAATGTTTAAGAAATTACTAGAATTATGATCAGGTAATTAGGCAAGAGACTGATTAAATATATATACAGCGGACATATGATTCAATCAAAAAATCATTCATTTAACATAATGGTGCTTATACGAAATTGTTTTAATATTTTAATTTAAAATCAATAGCTTAACAAAATATCAGAATTCTAAAAAACCGCAAAAAGCTGATATAGAAACATATCGGCTTTTTTATGAGCAAAACTGGTATGTTTTGCCAATAAATTTGACCACTATTTACGCTTTTTAGCTTGAGTGATACAAATATGTGATACATTATTGTATATACAAATTTGAATGTTTTTTATGGAACTGTATTTCGAATGGGATGAGGCGAAGAACCAAAAGAATCAGAAAAAACATGATGTATCTTTTGAAACAGCAAGCCTTATTTTTGATGATCCTTTAAGGATCTCAATCCAAGATAGACATACTGGTGGTGAAGAACGTTGGCAAACCATTGGTATGGTCAAAGGCGTACTGATGTTATTAGTCGCCCACACCATCTTCGATGAAGATGACTGTGAAATCATACGAATTATCAGTGCAAGGGAAGTAACCAAAGCGGAGCGAAATCAATATGAGCATGGTTAGATACACACGCAAAGAACTGAATGAAAATTTCAGTGATAAGCAAGATGCTGAAATTAAACGCTTGCTTGCTAAAGGAACTACTTCTGATGAGCAATTAGACTTGTCAGATATTCCTGAAATTACAGACTGGAGCAATGCGGTTCGTCATGGACAATTTTATCGTCCAGTGAAGCAGCAAACATCAGTCCGTCTTGATGCTGATGTACTAGCTTGGTTAAAAACACAAGGGAAAGGCTATCAGACACGTATGAATAAAATTTTACGTGATGCAATGCTGAAAGAATTAAAAAATACACAGTAGAAAAGGAGCCTCGACTCCTTTTTCTTTTGAATACTTAAGCTGCTTTTATCTCTAAGGGAAGCCGAGCTTTTAGAAAATATTAATGAAGATAACGCACATTCAGATGAAGTGGCTGTCCTCATAGAAATAGAATTTAGCAACTAATATTACAAACCCTTGACTCCATTTTTTAAAAATTAATATAGCATATTTAGTTATATATTTCATAATGTTACAATCTTTTTGGGGTCAAGGGTTTTTAATTTTAAAAATTAATTATTGTGATTACTTTTACAATAAACATCATAATGTTACGAACTTTTTGGAGTCGAGGGTTTTTTATAAGAAGAATTCATTCAAAGTTGAATCTATGAGCGAATTTGCATAGGACATTCATTCTTACTTTTCGGTACTTATCCCCTTCGATTAAGATGTAAAAGTATTGTCAGAATCATTGTTATTCCGCGTATTTTCATGCGTTTTGGCTTGAGGTACTTTCGGACTATTCATTTGCTCAAGTCGTGAAATACGCTCATTCAAGCGTTCAAAATGCCTAGTTTCAGCATAGTTCATAGATCGACCTCTTGAATTATGCTCCAAAGCCTTTAAGTCGTATTTATAGATTTCATTAACTAACACTAATACGTCTTTTCGCTTTTCTTCTTTCACAGCTACTTCATTCAGCAATGATGCTTTTCGTTCAAGCAGGGCAGCAATGTTCTCTGGTGAGCTTAATTGCTGATCTGACAAACTGATGATCTCTTTCAAATGATTGCTCAAGCTGTGACTGTAAATAGTGTGGTTCAAGCGCACAGATAAGTTGTACCCCACTACTGGATTATATTCATCTTGTTTCTTACGTTGCTCTGCTTGATAAGTTTGTTGTTGAATCTGCTGCTGTAGCTGTAACAACTCGTTGTATTCAACGTCTAAGTGGTCAACAAGTGTAGAGCTAACGATGATCTCATTCTCAA
>NZ_KB849172.1 GCF_000367925.1 Acinetobacter bohemicus ANC 3994 | reverse complement strand
ACTTAACATCTCAGCACTTCATGCTTCGCTTGTTTCCGTCTATCTCGTCGGGATGCTGCGTATTCTATACAGTTTCTTATCCTGCGCAACCCCTAAATTCACTTATTCTTCACGTATGTCTTTTTTTTCAGCAAAAAGCGTAAAAAAACTGTTTTTCCAGCTATTTTTTAGGCGTTTTAACCCTAAAAAACTCATTTTTATAAAAATTGATTTTCAGCATGCTTATTATTAAAGACCTTCTCGCCTTTAAACAGCATATAAACCACATATAGATTAAGCCGCTTTTTATTGGATTGAAAAATAAGACCGGTTAGATGCCTAATTTATTCTGCTTTAGCAGAACTCAAATATTACGGCACTGCTCAAAGGACGTTTCCACTCATAATATTGACGAGCAAATATGCCAAGGTTTAGAAAAGTAAAAAGAGATCCTCTACTCTTCACTCAAAATTTATCTTCTGTATGCTTTGAATTATGCTCAATGCTAGAGTTGTACTTCAGCCATTAAGTGATCTGGATTGGAGACTACAACCACAATCACTCGTATCGTGTTTTAAAAATAAAATCCATCTGGAATTAATAGCACTCAAATTGGCGAGTTAAATATTCATTTCACCAAGGCGAATACAGTCACCTATATAAACAACATGATTAGCGTTCATAAAGGAAGAATTATTGCTGTGCTATGTGTCGGTAGCTTAGTTGAATGATCTACTTAAACTCAGTTTCATACACTTGAATACAGAAATACTGATAAAACCTAATCAATAAGCCAGCCCAGAAAAGCTGACAAAACTGGATTTTTTACTCTTTTAGCTGAATAGATTCGGCCAAATTAAACTTTATTAAATTTTAGATAGAAAAAAAGAAAGAGATCTCTCCCAAAATCTCTCCCTTGGAGTTAGATCATTATTAGATCCATAGATGTCATTATTATAGTTATCTAGATATATCATTAAAAAAGTCTCTCGGGGGGAAAGACTTAAAACTGTGGAGCTTTTTTATAAAATCACTCTCTAACTATGCTTTCTACACAACAGCTAGATGAATAAATCTTATACATAAGCATATAGAAATGCAATACGAATGGAAAAATTTAACTCTTGTTTTTATAAGGTTTTTTTGAATTTACTTATCTGCATAACTTATTAAGAGGTTGATAAATAAAAAGCAGACCGAAGCCTTAATGCCAGTCAGTTAAAGAGTTTTTTAACAAACGCCTTAACTTTTTAGATCTTCACAACGGAGTCTTATATTTTTAAATCAAATACTTGAAGCTCATCTATTACTTTGGATAAGCCCAAAGTAATCAAAGGCATTTGTCATCCGCAAAACTCGTCAAATCCCTTTTATTGATTAATAAATCGCAGAAACTGTACTTTTCCAAAGTAGTCTTGCCTCGAACAATTGCGAATGACGTTTCCGCGTATCGAATAACATCACAAATTTAAAATAAAAAAGCCAGTCAATTTTTTAACTGACTGGCATTAGACCGAAGTCTGCTTTTATTTCAATGCAAGTATGCTGATTTAGTCCACAAATGTAACTTTCGCAATCGCTTTCTTACCTGCTTGAATAATATAAGTTTTGTTCTCAGTAACAGAAAAATTAACATCAACCACTGACCAATCAACTTTCACTGCGCCACGAGCCACTGCATCTTTGGCTTGAGCTGCATTTTTGGTTAAACCCGCTGCACGCACAATAGAAGCAATAAACATTTCACCACCAAATTCAGCACGAGAAATCGTGACTTCAGGTGTACCTTCAGGCAATTCACCTTCAGTAATGATGTTCCCTGCACCTTTATGCGCATTGGCAGCAGCATCTGCACCATGAAAACGCTCAACCAGCTCAAGCGCAAGAATCTTTTTCACTTCTTGAGGATTACGACCTTCTGCTACGTCCTTCAATAACACAGCAATTTCATCGAGTGATTTAAAACTTAAAAGATCGAAATAGCGCTCAATCAAACTATCAGGCATTGAAAGTACTTTTTGATACATTGCGCCTGGTGCATCAAATACACCAATATAGTTGCCTAAAGATTTAGACATTTTATTCACGCCATCTAAACCTTCAAGAATGGGCACCGTAATACAAACTTGTGCTTCTTGATCATAACGACCTTGCAGCGTACGACCCATCAATAAGTTAAAGGTTTGGTCTGTACCGCCAAGCTCTACATCGGCTTCCAATGCAATTGAGTCATACCCTTGCACCAATGGATACAAAAATTCGTGAATCGCAATCGGTTGATGGTTGTTATAACGCTTGGTAAAATCATCACGTTCAAGCATACGAGCAACCGTTTGCTGTGAAGCCAATTGAATCAGGTCAGCAGCCGTTTTTGTCGCAAACCATTCAGAGTTAAAACGCACTTTGGTTTTATTTGGATCAAGAATTTTAAACACTTGTTCTTGATAGGTTTTGGCATTTTCCAACACTTGTTCACGTGACAAAGGTGGACGCGTTGCACTTTTACCTGTTGGATCACCAATCATGGCGGTGTAATCACCAATCAAGAACGTCACTTCATGTCCCAAATCTTGGAACACTTTTAGCTTATTAATCAGTACAGTGTGACCTAAATGTAGGTCTGGTGCTGTTGGATCAAAGCCCGCTTTAATTTTTAAGGGACGATTTTCTTTAAGTTTCTTTAACAAATCCTCTTCAGAAATAATTTCATGAGTGCCTCGTTGAATGAGGGCAAGTTGTTCTTCAGCCGGCAGGAAATTTGACATCACAAAACCCAATACATCTGTTATACAATTTGTGCGATATACTAACACTTTTTCAGCACAATGCAGGCTTAACTATCATCATGACAGCGATCTATATTGGGGTAATGACTGGCACCAGCATGGATGGCGTTGACATCGTTGCTGCTTCATTTGATCCTTTGCAGCTTCATGCCACCCTGACCTTGCCATTTGATCCGGATTTACGTGATGAACTGATGGCACTGACCTTACCAAATGACAATGAAATTGATCGCATGGGCAAAGCGGATGTGGCGCTGGCTCAAATGATTGGCAGTGGCATTAATGAGCTGATTGAAAAAAATCATTTAGATCGTAGCCAAATTAAAGCCATCGGTTCACATGGACAAACCATTCGCCACCGCCCTGAACACGGTTTTACTTTGCAAATTGGCGACCCCAATATCATTACTGAAATGACGCAAATTCCGGTCATTTCAGATTTTCGACGTCGTGATATAGCAGCGGGTGGTCAAGGCGCACCATTGGTGCCTGCATTTCATCAAGCCTTATTTCAACATTCCAGTATTCACCGCGTCATTTTAAACCTCGGCGGCATTGCCAATGTCAGTATGTTGCCGGCAGGTAATCCAGACGGTGTGTTTGGTTTTGATACTGGCCCCGCCAATATTTTGATGGATGCTTGGTGCCATCGTTATACTGGGCAACCCTATGATGAAAATGGCAATTGGGCAGCCTACGGTCAACCGATTCGCAGTTTACTCGACCGTTTACAAGCACACGAATATTTTTCTAAAGAACCACCGAAAAGTACAGGCCGCGAAGATTTCAACCTCGAATGGTTGGATGAACAAATTGCCGACTGGCACAATGATCTTGAATATAACGAATTAGAAGATATCCCTGAAAATATTCAAGCGACTTTACTCAAACTCACCACGCGCGCGATTAAAAAAGCCATTTATCGTTCAAATATGGATACCGGTGAAGTCTATGTCTGTGGTGGTGGTGCCTATAATTCACATTTACTTGAACAACTGCGCTGGCGGTTACGTAAACATAATTGGTCTGTTCAAACCACATCCGCGATTGGCTTAGCCCCGACATGGGTGGAAGCCACTGCTTTTGCTTGGCTGGCGATGCGCTTTGTCAACCAACAAAGTGGCAACTTACCTACGGTCACGGGCGCAGCAGGCTATCGAATTTTAGGTAGCATTACTGCGGTATAAGTAAAAACACCCAAAATAAAAGGTCTGTTTTATACAGACCTTTTTTGATTCTTAGATTAACGTCTTAAAACCATTGATTTTATCGCATCATTTTTTGGGCATTTTCATTGCGAAAAGCAGCTAAAATTTGTTGTCCAGCGCGCCCTGTTGGACTAAGCCCCAAACGAATCTGCTCCTGACGAATCGCTTGACGGCTTTTATCGCCAATCAATCCATCGACGCTGCCAATGTCATAACCTTTATTGAGCAAAAACTGCTGAATTTCACGACGTTCTGCACGTGAAGTACCGGCATCATCGGTCGGCCAAGCTTTACTAAAACCACCGTTGCCTTGTAAGCGATCAGACAAATGCGCAATAGCTAAGGCATAACTTTCCGCAGCATTATAACTATATATAGCATCGAAATTTTTAAAGACTAAAAATACCGGACCATTCGCGCCAGCAGGTGCCATCAATCCAGCGGCACTACTGCTCGATAAATTCCCTTGGATTAAAGCACTCCCATCTGCACGAACCACACCACGACTCATCCAGCTACTTAAAGACTTTTTATTACGACGACTTTCTCCAGCAATCGACATATCGTCTGGAATGCGCACTTCAAAGCCCCAAGGCATGCCGGTTTGCCAACCGCGTTTTTTTAAGAAATTTGCAGTAGAAGCCAAGGCATCCGAGGTACTGGAAACCAAATCACGACGGCCATCACCATCAAAATCAACCGCTAATTCTTCATAGGTTGAAGGCATAAACTGGGTATGACCAAATGCGCCTGCCCACGAGCCTTTCATTTGCTGCTCAGTTAAATCACCACGCTGTAAAATTCGCATGGTGGTAAAAAATTCACCACGGAAAAAACTTTGCCGACGACCTTCACAACTTAACGTGCCTAAAGCTTGTAATAAAGGATAACTCCCCGAAATTTGACCAAAATTACTTTCTACGCCCCAAACAGCCACCACTGTTTCAGCGGGTACGCCATAGGCGGCTGCAACGCGATTGAGCACCTCACGATGTTGTGCCAATTTTTGCTGCCCCAGCTGCACCCGTTCTTCATCCACCAAACCGGATAAATAATCCCAAATCGGCGTAGAAAATTCAGGTTGGTAGTTCAGTTTTTCAATCACCGAATAATCTGGGGTTAAATTTTGCGTATAACGATCATAGGTCAAGCCCGTTACACCTGAACCAATTGCTTGAGTACGTAAATTAGTCAGACATTGCTGAAAATCATTTTGTGCTGTAGATGCTGTATTAAAACTGGATGGCGAAGAAGAAATAGTTTGACCATTAATAATCAACTCAGCCTTGGCTTGAGTCATGGCTAAAAAAACTGAAGCTAAAACGAAAGCTAAGCGACGCATAGTATCCCTAATGGTATTTGAATTTAAATTATGTTTTTACCATACCATCATCAATCCAGAACTTCTGAATCAAATCGTAAATTTAAATTCATTGTTTTTGTTTTAAATTCATATTCTCTTCTTTGAATTTAAAAAGTTATCCACAACACCCGCTTTTTTTAAAATTTAAATTCAAAATCAGCCAAAATATAAATTCAAATTTGCACATTTAAATTTAAAACCGAATTTTTAAATTCAAACACGCTATGGATAAGTTAATTTATTCATGCTTTATCGGTTTTTACACAACTAAAACTTTAAATTCAAAACTTAATTTTTTAAATTTAAAGTTTGAATTCATAATGCAAATATCACTTTGAATTCATATTTTTTAAATTCAAAATCATGGTTTTTGAATTTAAAAAATCTGCGCTGCTCCACCTTAGTAAAACTTAAATACCGTAGATTCTTCATGTGTTGATTTTTTATGCAGAATATTTCTGAACTATTGCATCAATGGCATGCTGTTATTTTTATTTTGTTGCAATGAATGCGGCGCTAGTTCAAAAGAGGCGCAATCATGCCCGAACTTCAGGCATAAAAAAAGCGGTCATTGGCATGACCGCTTTTTTTCCATTCAATCGAAGGATTAAATGCTCATATCTTGAGTCAGTGCTAATGGCTCTGGCAAAATTTTCGCCAATTGGCGACATAAAGTCGTCAATTCAGCGCTGTCATTTGGCATTAACGTGATGTGACCAATCTTACGACCTTCACGTTCAGTCTTATTATACAGGTGTAAATGTGCGCCATTGAGCGCCAATACATCTTCAGACTTTGGATGCTTGCCAATGATATTGATCATCACGGTCGGGCGAACCACATCCGTTGAACCAAGGGGCAGACCAGCAACGGCGCGAATATGGTTTTCAAATTGCGAGCAAATAGCGCCTTCAATCGACCAGTGACCTGAGTTATGCACACGGGGTGCCATTTCATTGGCATATAGGCCGTTGTCAGTGACAAACAATTCTAGCGTCAACACACCGATATAATTCAAATGATTCAGCAGGCGGGTGATGTAATCCTGCGCTACAGGCTGTAAATCAGCACTATTAGGTGCAGGAACAATCGAGTGCGACAAAATACCGTTGTGATGGTGATTTTCAGCCAATGGCCAAGTTTTCACATCACCTTTTTGCCCACGCACCGCAATAATTGACACTTCACGAGAGAACGTCACAAAGCTTTCTGCAATCAATGAACCCGCTGGACCCAATTCCGCCCAAGCTTGTTCCATTTGATCTGCTGAACGCAGGACAAATTGACCTTTGCCATCATAACCACCAGTGGTGGTTTTCAGGACAATCGGCAAGCCCAGTTCAGCAACCGCGTGTTGTAAGCTGTCGAATGAATCCACTGCACGATAAGGTGCAACAGGAATGTCTAATTCATCAAACAAAGCTTTTTCTGACAAACGATGTTGTGCAATGGCTAAAGCCTGACGAGGTGGATGTAAATCTTTGTTTTTGATCAATACATCAACATCAGCCAAGGGTGTATTTTCAAACTCTAAGCTGAAGACATCCGCACTGTTGATGAAATCCTGTAAACCATTTTCAGCTTTGCTTGAAATCACTTGACCCAATACAGCCGATGGACAATCTGTACTTGCTTCAAAGAAAGTACATTGAATATTCAGTGGTAGGGCAGCTTGCGCCATCATACGGCCGAGTTGACCACCACCAAAAATACCGATGGTTTTATCCATAACATATGTCCCGTTTTAAGCTTGGCTCGGAATGTGACCTGGAATATTGTTGCTTACCACTTTTTCAGTTTGAGCATCGCGGAACTGGGCAACATTTTTTGCAATTTCAGGACGTGTCAGACCTAAAATTTGCGCTGCCATAATTGCCGCATTGGTTGCACCCGCAGGGCCAATCGCCAATGTACCGACCGCAATACCCGCAGGCATTTGCACGATAGAAAGCAATGAATCGACGCCATTTAAAATAGACGATTTCACAGGAACGCCCAGTACAGGTAAATCAGTTTTCGCTGCACACATACCCGGTAAATGTGCTGCACCACCTGCACCCGCAATAATCACCTGAATACCACGTTCACGTGCTGTTTCAGCATATTCGAATAAACGATCAGGCGTACGATGGGCAGAAACGACTTCAGCTTCAAAAGGGACACCAAGCTGTTTGAGCATATTGGCAGTGTGTTCTAAAGTTGCCCAATCAGATTGAGAACCCATGATAATTCCAACTAAAGGAGCGTCTTGTGCAGCGGCCGCATTCATTGCAAATATTCCATAAACGAATGTAAGGAAGGATAAATCTCGACGAGAGCCAAGCTTTACATGAATCAGAAGCTCGCTATTATAGACTGAAAATTCGTCTCGCCAAAATTTAACAGATACCGTACTGCTATATTTCCGCTATTTTTTTGGAAAAT
>NZ_KB849171.1 GCF_000367925.1 Acinetobacter bohemicus ANC 3994 | reverse complement strand
ATTTCGTATAAGGTGTATTATGTTAATTTTAGAAATTCTTAAATTTTAAGAAATAAATAGATATTGAATTTAGTAATGAACTATAACTTAAATATTTTAAAAATTTAAGAACCAACAAAAAAGCTGACTTGTTTCTGAGTCAGCTTTTTTGTTGGTTGATCTACTGTTCATTAACATCACAACTGCTAACTAAAGTGCTCAATACAAAAGCTTCATTAGGTAGGTCATCAAATCCTTCATATTCAAAGACATAAATACCTTTAACTACAATAGTTAATTTATTCTGCCGACTTAAAAAAAAGCTTAAGTCTAAGACATCTACAGGATGATGAGACCCATCTAAAAAAATTGAGCCATTTATGTCTTCTTGGGTAAATGTGAAAGACCTATTTGCTAAATCACATAATTTTGTTGAAGGTAAGTCAATATTATCTAAGCGAATTGTTGGGCTTATGATCTCATCTTGATAGATAAATGGTTCGATAAAGATATGGATAGATATTTCAGAATCTGTAGAACTAAAAATAATCGCATGTTTAGCAATTAAATTTTTTGTATTAAATGTGCTCATATACTACTGATATAAATAATTTTATCCATAAAGTATAAATCAAGAATCATTAATTGCATTAACATAAAATCTATTATGGGAAACTCATGAATAGTGATATTTTAAATTAAATCAGCAACTATTTAACATAATGGTCGTTATGCGAAATTTTCAAAAAATATAGTAAAAATGGGGGCTTAAAGCTCCCATTTTTGAGTTCGTATAAGGTGTATTATGTTAATTTTAGGAAATCTTTAAAGTATTTAAATAAAATATATGAACGTGATTTCAGCAATATTATTAAATGAACATCCTGTCAAAGGATGTATTCAGGATGGAAATGGAAACACTAAACCATTTCCTATTTTTGCTATTGATGGGCTTCCATTAAATATATGGATAAGTAAAAACACTAGTTTTAAGGA
Source organism: Acinetobacter bohemicus ANC 3994 (assembly GCF_000367925.1). Taxonomy (GTDB): domain Bacteria; phylum Pseudomonadota; class Gammaproteobacteria; order Pseudomonadales; family Moraxellaceae; genus Acinetobacter; species Acinetobacter bohemicus. The sequence goes on along the minus strand of NZ_KB849171.1, from coordinate 9,292 downwards.
TGCAAATTCTTCCGTTCCAGCACAGGGTTGGCTATATGACTTTGAAAATAGCGTTCCTTTGAGTAATGCATGGAAACTATTAAAACCTGAAACTTCTGAATATGGTGCAGTATCCACTGTCATACCAATTTTAATTTGTTCTGATGATTTAGATCTTGTCTGTAATGTAATTATGATTGAACAGATGGTGACTGAATCAGAAGTTCAATGGATTCGATTTGGGGTAGCATGGAACAATATGCATGACCTTGTAACATCAGTAGTTTGGGAGAAGCCTTTTACATCTCCTGTCTTAACATTCAAATTAAGTAATTTTGAAGAAGCATACAATAATTTAAAGAACTTAGATGAAGTCTGGAGTGGAGCTATTTAACATAATGGCGCTTATACGAAACGCAATATAAAAAGACTTTGTTTTTCAGTAAGTTAAAAATTTTTAACCGACCTCAAAAACAGCAAAAAGCCGACTTAGAAACAAGTCGACTTTTTTATGAGCAGTTTTGATATATTCTGCCAATAAAAATTAGTTAATTTTTGCAAAACTTACAATTTTGTATTAACATTTTTATATTAACAAAAAGCGATGCAACTATGAAAATTGAGTTTTCATGGGATGAGCATAAAGCGGATACAAACCTTAAAAAACATGGTGTGGCTTTTGAAGATGCAACATTGGTTTTTTATGATGCTCATGCCGTCTTCAAACAAGATCGCTTTGAGAATGGTGAATATCGTTGGCAAGCGATAGGTCTCGTACACGGGCAGACAGTTTTATTAGTAGCCCACACTGTGCAAGATCATAATGGGATTGATCATATCCGTATTATTTCAGCACGACAGGCAGAGAAAAAAGAGAGGAAACAGTATGAACAAAACCGTTACTTACAAAGTGGATTTGAATAACCCTCCTGTCTTATCTGAAGAACAGAAGGCAAGACTTGAGGCTTTAGCTAAACGTCCAGACAGTGAAATAGACTTTTCGGACATTCCTGAACTCGATGAAAGTTTCTGGAAAAATGCAGTACAAAATCCTTTTTACAAACCTACTAAACAAGTGACTACAGTTCGTATTGATGCAGATGTCATGCAATGGCTAAAGGCGCAAGGTAAAGGCTATCAGACACGAATGAACAAGATTCTGCGTGATGCCATGCTGAATGAACTAAAAAATCATCCATAAAGAATGGGAGCTATAGGCTCCCATTTTTGACTTCGCATAACGTGCATTATATTAATCTTAGCGAAACTAAACACTTCACACTTTTTATAGTGTAATTATTTAACACAATTTTTTAGAGAAAATATCTTGAAGAACTATTTACAACTTATTGTGATGCTAAGCATAAGTACATCTAGCATTGCTGCTATTGATGTTTATCCCAATCCCAATCTAACTGATCCATCTCTAGCAACAACTTTTGCATCGCAATTAAGAAATATGAAAATTAGAGAAATTGAAGACGTTATAAAAGGGGAATGTAACCAATTTAAAGAGTACGTATATTTATCTATTCAAAATTGGGAAAGTTTTAAAAATCAGACTAAATCGGCAGATGAGGCTCAACAATACTCTCAACGGTTAATCGGAGAAATACCATACAGATTATCTTTTCAATATACATTTCCACTTGGTATTAATATTTACTCTACAACAGAAGAATATATAAAACAGGCTACCCTAAATACTAAAAAAATAGATGAAAACAGTCTATTAAACAAAATGTATAGTAGTTGTTTATTTGCGAATAATACTAAATACTTTGAGATTCTTTCATCTACAAAATATTTAAGAGGCAATCAAAGTCCATTTATTTCTGAAAATGATATGTTAGTGATGTTTGATCCATCTAACTCTTTGCTTAAATCTCTTAATCCACTTCCATCAAAAGAGGATAAATTAACTCCTCCTAATATGAATAAAGCAATAAATTTCAAACCTATTGAACTTGTTATGGCTCGTATGCTTATTAATCAAGATATAAGAAATAGTTTTATAGCAAGTAATATCCGTTGGATTGACTACAAAAAAGCTTCTTTCACGATGCAAAAACGTTTTTCTAAATTTATGGAAGAAGGTGGACGGAATAAAGATTTCGCTAAAATTGCTAGTTTAGTTAAAACATTAAGCCCCAAAATTACAAATAATGATGAGAACTACCTTATGGCAACTGAGGCAGAAATACTTAATGTGATGAACAATAGTAGCTTGTTTGAAGATCCTGTTTTTAGTAAGAACTTAAAAGATACTTTAAAGAAATTTAATTATTAAAAATTAATTAATACAAGCGATCATATAAGAATTAATAAGCTTATATACAGATTAATTAGGACTTTATGTGAAAGAAAAACTCTATACCTTAAGTTTTGAAGAAGCTAACCAATTTTTAAAATTGACTATCTATGATCATTTAAAATACGGAAATATGAAACAGAGGTATAACCGAGTACAGAAAATAATTAAAAAATACAGATTCTTGGAAATAACAAATTTAAGATTTAGCTGGCTTTTTATTAAAGACTTAATGCTATTAAATAGAAAAACTCCTGCTGATCAAATGTCTATACATTCAATTTTGCAAGAAATTGAAATAATGGAAGGCCTTAACAATGAAAGATCACATACAGGGAAGCAAAAATCTTTTAAAGGATATGCGTTAAAAGGGCTATATAAAAAACATTATTTAACCAATTCAAGTGATTTGCTTCTCACAAAAGAACTATTCACAGGAATTAGTAAAGACATTAAAAATAATGTTCATCCAATCCAAGCTGTTGAAGATAATTTTCAAGTGACGCTTGATAGACTTTCTAGAGAAAAAGGAAAACTTGCTGAATATATAACTGGGGAGTGGTTAGTATTTTATAAACATGAAAATACTAACTATTACGTATGCTTATGGGAGCATAACAATAATGACTCAGAAAAAGCGAAGGAAATAAAAAAATATGTAGCCATGGAAAAAGAACCATATCTCAAGAAAATAATTGGGGACTCCTAACCAATTCATCTTAAATTTAAATAGAAAATATCTACTGACTTCTTTGTTTCAACTTGCCTTTCTTCATAATAGTTCAGTAATAACTCATGCTTTATTTTCAAAATTGATTCTCTAGTAATGAATAAACAAATAATTATTTAACATAAAATCTCTTATGCGAAATTTAAAAAGCCTAGACCAAGATCTTGGTTTTTTAGACGGAGAAGGAAAGTTATATGCCAAGAGGCTTATACCACTTTCACCAGTTTTTAGAATTTCAAAACCCTTTTTAATAAGTAATCTAAGCATAACTTCAGAAGCAGGATGACATTTAGCTAAGACGACACTATTATTAGTTTTAAATTTGTTTAAAATCTTATCAAGTGAAGATGATGCTATACCTTTTCCTTGATATTGAGGATCTGTACCCATCATCCATATTTCAGTTGCGTTACCCTGAGTTTTTGAAAGAATCATAAAGGCAATAGGCTTACCATTATGTTCTGTAATAAATGCAGATGCTTTTAAATCTGCATCCAAACGTTTTTGGTCATTTAAAATAGACCGTAAGTTCTTCTTTAAACTCTCATTTGCCAACTGATTCAAATTGAATTCAGGGTTGAAATGACCTTTTTGAGAACCAATCAAAATAAGTTTATGCATGAAACTTAAATCTGAAATACCTGCATTTCTCAACAATTTTTATCTCCTGTTTACTGAATTATTTAAAAGTATTAACGTCATAAGATATAAAATGAAAACGCTTTAAAAGACTTTCATGAACTTGAACTACTTCTTCTTTAATAACGATTTTTTCAATTCGGCAAAACATGCTCCTCAACCTTTTCTCAAGATTATCTGGGCAAAAATAAAACACCTCGTTAACAGTCTCAGATAAAATCATTTCCGCGTAGTTTTCTAAAATTTCGACATAACGTTTAGGCGTTTTCAGGTTTCTTTCTAATTCAATAGCAACTTTTCTACCTTTCGGAGAAATAGCGACTGCATCTGGCACTTGAATCCATATAGAACGCTCTAAATTAGCTATTCTCAGCATCCTAGAGCTACTTTGCCACCCACTCCACCCATCTCTAACTAAGCCCGCTTTAACACGCTGTAAAGCTAAACTATGCTCCATCGTGATAGGTTTAATCCGGCCTACATTGAAAAACCGAAGATGTTCATTGTCAGGTGTAACAAAAGCGGCTCCTGTAGGAGTTAACCCCCAAACAGAAACCTTTCGTGGATTCAAAGGTACAGCGACCTGATGAGCCTTGATTAACTGCTTAGCCGCCATCGAATTAAGTATTCTCCGAGTTCCATTTGGTGTCATAGTCAACAACAGAGCTAATATCCTTAATGTTGTGTAGCCCTCATCAAGTAGAAAGGAAAGAATTAGTAATTCCTTAACTTTTCTAATTTTTTCCTGTTCGGTTCTTGATGCGATTAGATTAGACATAAATCAATCCAACTCTTTAAAAATCAAAATCTTATTTACATCTGATTTTTTATCCAATTTATTGCTATCAACACTTGTAAGTTTTTTTGCATTTGCAGTTTTTTTAACTTTAATGGGATAGACCGTAGATATTTGAGCAATACCATTCCCAAATAGCACACCAGTTCCTGAAGGCAGGGATAACATTGTATTGAAATCAATCAGATTTCGTTCTGTCTGGCGAATCTGTTTTTCACCTGTTACTCGATCCGTCAAACTTAGCGTTTGTTCGATATTTCTGGCTTCATCATCAACAAGTATTTCCCCTGAAAATTCTGCAAAATATTGAGCTGTTTCATTGTCCACAGCACGATAAGTAAACTTCAAAGGGCAGTTCGCCATGACCGAACTGGCTAGAGTCTTACCATTCATGTTGTCAGGAACATCAAGCAGATCATTGATACTTTGATGTGCAAGAATAAAGTGCAACCCTTTGTCACGAATAACTTTAAGCGCATCACCAAAAATTTTAGAAATTTGAAAAGATAGTTCATCTAAGATAATACAAACCTGTTTGGGGGTTTCTAAGGTGTTATCTCTCTGGCTCACAATTTGAACGATTCTCCCAAGTAACATTCTTTGGACTGTTATATGTTTAGGATCTTCCCAATCACCTGCAACATAGATAACATGTCCCTGATCCACTGCATTTTCTAGAGAAATTCCTGCTGTCGCATTGACTGAGACAACTTCAGAAAGTTCCTGTAGAGCATCTGCAAAACCGTCTGCTTCATTTTTTCTAAAATATTCATCGTATGTCTCACTGATTTCTTTTAAAGTCATTCCGTCACGATAATTTTTCCCAACAAAACGTGCCATCTTGCGGCTTTTAGCACGATAATAATCAGCAGCATCTCCTCGTTCTTCCAAAAGAAGCCCTACAGTCAATAAATTAATAATTTGATCACTAGTCATGCCAGTAAAAAGATTTAACTGAGCTGAATTTTCTCGAAGATCAAGAAAAAAATAAGGTATTTTCAATGACTGAGCTGCTGTGTAGCAGACCTGAGGGAACCATTCATCGCCACCATGTTTAGGATCGAAAATAACAGTCGATTCACGCTTTAAAATAGCTTGAAAGGTTAATACCCCAAGTAGAACACTCTTACCAAAACCAGATGCACCTGTAATTTGGGTATGAACTAATTTCTCCTTATCGTAAAAAATAGGTTTTCCATACATGTCTAAGCCGAAAAACCATTTTCCAGAACTAAAGAATTTTTGAGGATCATATTCAAGAACTGAAGTGTAAGTGGGTTTGCTATGTCTGTTTGTATAGATCGGCTATTTATACCAACTTAAAACTATTGTGAATATCTCGAATATCAGTTTTTGAATCTCGTTGTGTACCTGCTTTTTGAGTACCAATTTTTAATAATTTTTCAAACCTTGGTATAAATAGCCGATCTATACAAACAGACATAGCAAACCCACTTACACTAACGATCAAAGACTTCCAAAGTTCATTACTGCTAACTTTTCCAAACAAATAAGCAGTAATCCATAAAATGAAAAATAGACTTAAGCAAAAAAAAATGAGTATGAAGAAAGTTGTAGAAAAAGTGCATTTCCTCTTTTTCTAGATTTCACATTTAATGTAATAAAAGCGAATACACCTATTACTACAGCTAAAAAATAATGGGATTTATTTGAGAAAAAATTGCCTAAAAAAAACGCTATATCCGAAGAGAAAATTAAAACTGTAAAAAATATAGCTGCTAAGAACCAAAACCGCATACTTCATCATCTTCAAAAATTGGATTAAGTTACCATCGCATATTTTTACTTACTTTGACAATACCTAAAAAAATATAAGTTTTTGATTTTATTGTATTTTTCGGTCAATGTTTTATAATAAAACTTCTTTTTATATTTGTTTTAAAAGACAATATTACTTGGTAATAAATCCAAGAAAATATTTTCAATTAATCAAAAATTATCAAATTATCTTTTGAATAAACACTTTTTCTAAATATATCAATAAATACGATACGCGGATTGCACCGAAGGTGGGCTGAACGACAGTGAAGCATCCTCGAAGCCCCAGCAAAGAGGACAAGGGGGGAGCCACGAAAGGGAAAAAATGGAAGCGAAGCGCACCCATTTTTTAGGGTGTCCAAACACCCGACCTTGAAGTGGGGGGCTAGCCCATCCCCGTCGAAACGCAGTGCACGACAACCCTCTTACGGTTAAAAAAGTCCGTTGAGTTCATTGCGTAGTCAAATGAAGCTCAATACTTTTCAGTAAGGGGGTTGTCGTGCGCGGCAGCGCAACGACGGGGGCTTTGTAAAAGGTAAAAACGCCCTAGCGTTTTAGCAAATCCGTCCCGAACCCTTTCGGGCTGAAACCTAGCGATAGCATGGTTTCAGAGGATAGCGTAGCGGTTGCGTTACCGTGAATTATCGTAAGTATTGTTAATTTACCGGCACTGCTTACTGGCATCATTCACCGGCACATGAGTTATGCCGGTGAAAAGCTTTATTATTTTTATATATTCGAATGAAAAATAACGTTTTTAAGCGAGTGTCTACGAGCTGTCACAATGAAAAGTCGCGCCTAGACCCTCTGAAAAACATGTTTTTAAGTATTAAAACTCTCAAAAATAGTGTGATTAGTTAAATCTATTTGTATCTAGATCGAGCGAAGCGAGTATAAAAAACTGATGAGCGAAGCGAATTCCGCGTTTCTTTTTTTCTTGATGACTTATACCAGGTATTAACTTAAAAATTGCCCCTTAGAACTGAGCGTAAGCGAAGTTCAATAGAGTTTGAGCATAGCGAAAACAAAGGGCAATTTTTTATTCTCTAAGCTTTTAATTATTTTTAAAGTTTTTAAATGCTTTTAGATATGCTGAAATCCTTTATTAATAAGGGTTTCATGGCTTATATGTCCACGTTTACCTTGCAATATGCCCACGTTTACCTTGCAATATGTCCACGTTTACCTTGCAATATGCCCACGTTTACCTTGCATTAGTACACAAATAATATTAACGTGTACTTATACACAATAAAAAAATAGTGGTTATGAGAGATTTAGTTGTAAAAGACAATGCCTTAATCAACGCAAGCTATAACTTAGACCTAGTAGAACAACGTTTAATTTTATTGGCTATTGTTGAAGCACGGGAAAGCGGTAAAGGGATTAATGCAAATGACCCATTAGAGGTTCATGCAGATAACTATATCAATCAATTTGGCGTGCACCGTAATACGGCTTATCAAGCCTTAAAGGATGCTTGTAAGGATCTATTCGCGCGTCAATTTAGCTATCAAGAAAAAAAATCTAATGGGAATATCCGAAATGTTATGAGTCGTTGGGTATCTCAAATTGCTTATAACGACAATGAAGCAACTGTAGACCTAATATTTGCACCTGCTGTTGTTCCATTCATAACTAGATTGGAAGAACAATTTACTAAATATGAATTACAGCAAATCAGTAGCCTTAGTAGTGCTTATGCCATACGTTTATATGAACTTTTAATTCAATGGCGAAGCGCTGGTAAAACACCAACCATAGAACTACAAGAATTTAGAAAAAAACTAGGCGTTCTTGATAATGAATATTTACGGATGGCTCATTTAAAAGAGCGTATTTTAGAGCTTTCAATTAAACAAATAAATGAACATACAGATATAACCGTAAAGTATGAACAACATAAAAAAGGACGTTCTATTTCAGGATTTTCTTTTACTTTTAAGCAAAAAGCAAAAGATCAAATAAAACCCCAAAAATTAGTTTCTAAAAATTTCTATAAAATGAGTGACTCTCAAATCAATATGTTTGGCAATCAGCTAGCAGAACTTCATGATTTAAGTCATTTGGCAGTAGGTAATGAAAATTATGAAGCTCTTGCAGCTCGAATTAAAGATATGTTGAGAGATCCAGAGAAGCAAAAACAGTTTTTACCTCATTTAAATAACTTAGGCTTTAAACCTTGAGTGTATTGAAGAATACACTTATTGTATTCTTCAATACGTATACTTAAAACACAGTAATACACTATGAAAACAAGTACAAAATACAGTGTTAGTGATGCTGCTACATTGTATAAAAAATCTAGAGCTACAATCTATAAAGATATAAAAAACGGTATTTTAAGTCGTGACCAAGATGGTTCTATAGACTTCTCGGAGTTACTTCGTGTCTATGGTGAGCCTTTCAATGGAAAACACTCAAAACGTATTGATACGTCTCCAATACAAAATACAAATACACCTGAATACAGTGATAATACAGTTTTAGAACTCAAGAATCAGATCGAATTTTTAAAGAAACAGTTAGAAAAAGCAGAGGATAGAGAGGCCAAAGCAAATAATCGTATCGATACCCTTCTTACACTGATTGAGATGAAGCCTTCCAAAGTAAATAATGAATCTGATAGGTTAAACATTGAAAAAGAGAGTCCACCTATTTCAAATGACATAACAACAGATCCTCCGTTAGAAGAGATTAAGTCTATAGCTAATTCATCTACAGAAACCAAACGTATTCCAGTCCCTGAACAGATCGAACTAGAACTACCGACAAGGGGCTTTCTGAGCCGGTTTTTCTTGCCGAACGGCTAAACAACCTGTTTAGCTGTGCTAATTAAAAGTGTGGAGTATTGATCAAATAGTAAGCGTGGAACACAACTATTCACGTAAAAAGCCCAATCGGTGAGGACTGGGCTTTTACAGATACGATAACACTATGAATTAAAAAGAATAAATTAGAGCATTTCGTATAAGGTGTATTATGTTAATTTTAGAAATTCTTAAATTTTAAGAAATAAATAGATATTGAATTTAGTAATGAACTATAACTTAAATAT
>NZ_KB849170.1 GCF_000367925.1 Acinetobacter bohemicus ANC 3994 | reverse complement strand
GATGTGAAATGCTGTAGAATGCACATCCATCGGCGGTGATGTTAAATAAAACCTCTGATAAATCAATAAGTTGGTTGGATTGTTAAGATTTCGAATGAGATTTTAAGATTGGATTTAAACTTAGGTTTGTCGGGAAATAATTTAGCAAAACCTGTTGACTTTCTCTGGAAAGAGAGTAGTATAGCCGACCTAGCTTGCTGATGACGAATCAGCAAGAAGATCATTAAGAGATTATGAAGAACAACTTGTGTGGATTTTTACTGGTTGATTGATCGAAATTATTTTCATTGATTGATGGTAGAAATTACTCGAAGTTTATTTGAGAAATATTTGTCAGAAAATTGATGAGCCAAGATTGGTAGCCTTTAAGCTACTACTGATTTTAAACTGAAGAGTTTGATCATGGCTCAGATTGAACGCTGGCGGCAGGCTTAACACATGCAAGTCGAGCGGAGATGAGGTGCTTGCACCTTATCTTAGCGGCGGACGGGTGAGTAATGCTTAGGAATCTGCCTATTAGTGGGGGACAACATTTCGAAAGGAATGCTAATACCGCATACGCCCTACGGGGGAAAGCAGGGGATCTTCGGACCTTGCGCTAATAGATGAGCCTAAGTCGGATTAGCTAGTTGGTGGGGTAAAGGCCTACCAAGGCGACGATCTGTAGCGGGTCTGAGAGGATGATCCGCCACACTGGGACTGAGACACGGCCCAGACTCCTACGGGAGGCAGCAGTGGGGAATATTGGACAATGGGGGGAACCCTGATCCAGCCATGCCGCGTGTGTGAAGAAGGCCTTTTGGTTGTAAAGCACTTTAAGCGAGGAGGAGGAGCTCTAGACTAATACTCTAGATGCTTGGACGTTACTCGCAGAATAAGCACCGGCTAACTCTGTGCCAGCAGCCGCGGTAATACAGAGGGTGCAAGCGTTAATCGGATTTACTGGGCGTAAAGCGTGCGTAGGTGGTCTTTTAAGTCGGATGTGAAATCCCTGAGCTTAACTTAGGAATTGCATTCGATACTGGGAGACTAGAGTATGGGAGAGGATGGTAGAATTCCAGGTGTAGCGGTGAAATGCGTAGAGATCTGGAGGAATACCGATGGCGAAGGCAGCCATCTGGCCTAATACTGACACTGAGGTACGAAAGCATGGGGAGCAAACAGGATTAGATACCCTGGTAGTCCATGCCGTAAACGATGTCTACTAGCCGTTGGGGCCTTTGAGGCTTTAGTGGCGCAGCTAACGCGATAAGTAGACCGCCTGGGGAGTACGGTCGCAAGACTAAAACTCAAATGAATTGACGGGGGCCCGCACAAGCGGTGGAGCATGTGGTTTAATTCGATGCAACGCGAAGAACCTTACCTGGTCTTGACATAGTAAGAACTTTCCAGAGATGGATTGGTGCCTTCGGGAGCTTACATACAGGTGCTGCATGGCTGTCGTCAGCTCGTGTCGTGAGATGTTGGGTTAAGTCCCGCAACGAGCGCAACCCTTTTCCTTATTTGCCAGCGGGTTAAGCCGGGAACTTTAAGGATACTGCCAGTGACAAACTGGAGGAAGGCGGGGACGACGTCAAGTCATCATGGCCCTTACGACCAGGGCTACACACGTGCTACAATGGTCGGTACAAAGGGTTGCTACCTAGCGATAGGATGCTAATCTCAAAAAGCCGATCGTAGTCCGGATTGGAGTCTGCAACTCGACTCCATGAAGTCGGAATCGCTAGTAATCGCGGATCAGAATGCCGCGGTGAATACGTTCCCGGGCCTTGTACACACCGCCCGTCACACCATGGGAGTTTGTTGCACCAGAAGTAGGTAGTCTAACCGTAAGGAGGACGCTTACCACGGTGTGGCCGATGACTGGGGTGAAGTCGTAACAAGGTAGCCGTAGGGGAACCTGCGGCTGGATCACCTCCTTAACGAAAGATTGACGATCGGTAAGAATCCACAACAAGTTGTTCTTCATGAAGATGTATCTGAGGGTCTGTAGCTCAGTTGGTTAGAGCACACGCTTGATAAGCGTGGGGTCACAAGTTCAAATCTTGTCAGACCCACCAATCTAACGAACGAAGATGAAGAAATTCATTGAGAGACAGAGAAGAAGATATATCGAATCTAATGATAAGCTGGGGACTTAGCTTAGTTGGTAGAGCGCCTGCTTTGCACGCAGGAGGTCAACGGTTCGACTCCGTTAGTCTCCACCATATATAAAGCTAGGTGATTACAGAATTTAGTGAATATAAAAACTTAATTAAGTTTTTAGTTTATTAAATTCTGTGATTTATCACAGTTACCTACGATCTGACGAAGACGTAGTTAATCATTAACAGATTATAAATTTGAGTTGAAATAAATTGTTTAAACTCAGAACTGAATTGACATTAATTTGTATCACGCAAGTGTTACGAAGAAATGAAAATAAAGAACTGAGCACTAGCGATTAACTGAATCAAGCGTTTTGGAAAACGAACTAGATTGAAGCTGTACTGTGGTTAAATCCACAAAACTCGAAGCAAGGTCATCAACATTAACTTGTAGTGTTGAAACGACTGTTTGGGGTTGTATAGTCAAGTAATTAAGTGCATGTGGTGGATGCCTTGGCAGTCAGAGGCGATGAAAGACGTAATAGCCTGCGAAAAGCTCCGGGGAGGCGGCAAATATCCTGTGATCCGGAGATTTCTGAATGGGGAAACCCACTTACCATAAGGTAGGTATCGCATGATGAATACATAGTCATGCGAAGCGAACGAGGGGAAGTGAAACATCTCAGTACCCTTAGGAAAAGAAATCAATTGAGATTCCCTTAGTAGCGGCGAGCGAACGGGGAAAAGCCCATTAAGTTATCTAAGTTCTAGTGGAATGCTCTGGGAAGTGCAACCATAGTGGGTGATAGTCCTGTACACGAAAGGGCTTAGATAATGATGTCGAGTAGGGCGAGGCACGTGAAACCTTGTCTGAATATGGGGGGACCATCCTCCAAGGCTAAATACTCCTGACTGACCGATAGTGAACCAGTACCGTGAGGGAAAGGCGAAAAGAACCCCTGTGAGGGGAGTGAAATAGATCCTGAAACCGCATGCATACAAGCAGTGGGAGCCGGCATTGCGTCCGGTGACTGCGTACCTTTTGTATAATGGGTCAGCGACTTATATTCAGTAGCGAGGTTAACCGAATAGGGGAGCCGTAGAGAAATCGAGTCTTAATAGGGCGAATTAGTTGCTGGGTATAGACCCGAAACCAGGTGATCTATCCATGAGCAGGTTGAAGGTTGGGTAACACTAACTGGAGGACCGAACCCACTGTCGTTGAAAAGCCAGGGGATGACTTGTGGATAGGGGTGAAAGGCTAATCAAACTTGGTGATAGCTGGTTCTCCCCGAAAGCTATTTAGGTAGCGCCTCGGACGAATACCATTGGGGGTAGAGCACTGTTTCGGCTAGGGGGTCATCCCGACTTACCAAACCGATGCAAACTCCGAATACCAATGAGTACTATCCGGGAGACAGACTGCGGGTGCTAACGTCCGTAGTCAAGAGGAAAACAATCCAGACCGCCAGCTAAGGCCCCAAAATTATAGTTAAGTGGGAAACGATGTGGGAAGGCATAGACAGCTAGGAGGTTGGCTTAGAAGCAGCCACCCTTTAAAGAAAGCGTAATAGCTCACTAGTCGAGTCGGCCTGCGCGGAAGATGTAACGGGGCTAAAACTATATGCCGAAGCTGCGGATTTGCAATTTATTGCAAGTGGTAGGGGAGCGTTCTGTAAGCCGATGAAGGTGGATTGAGAAGTCTGCTGGAGGTATCAGAAGTGCGAATGCTGACGTGAGTAACGACAATGCGAGTGAAAAACTCGCACGCTGAAAGACCAAGGGTTCCAGTCCAACGTTAATCGGGGCTGGGTGAGTCGACCCCTAAGGCGAGGCCGAGAGGCGTAGTCGATGGGAAATTGGTTAATATTCCAATACTTCTGTGTAATGCGATGAGAGGACGGAGAAGGTTAAGTCAGCCTGGCGTTGGTTGTCCAGGTGAAAGGTTGTAGGCATGTATCTTAGGCAAATCCGGGGTACTCTATGCTGAGAACTGATAGCAAGCTGTACTTGTACAGTGAAGTGGCTGATACCATGCTTCCAGGAAAAGTCTCTAAGCTTCAGTTACACAGGAATCGTACCCGAAACCGACACAGGTGGTCAGGTCGAGTAGACCAAAGCGCTTGAGAGAACTCTGCTGAAGGAACTAGGCAAAATGGTACCGTAACTTCGGGAGAAGGTACGCTGCCGACGGTGATGGGATTTACTCCCTGAGCGGTTGGCAGCCACAGAAACCAGGCCCCTGCAACTGTTTATTAAAAACATAGCACTCTGCAAACACGAAAGTGGACGTATAGGGTGTGATGCCTGCCCGGTGCTGGAAGGTTAATTGATGGGGTTAGCGTAAGCGAAGCTCTTGATCGAAGCCCCAGTAAACGGCGGCCGTAACTATAACGGTCCTAAGGTAGCGAAATTCCTTGTCGGGTAAGTTCCGACCTGCACGAATGGCATAATGATGGGGGCGCTGTCTCCAGCAGAGACTCAGTGAAATCGAATTCGCCGTGAAGATGCGGTGTACCCGCGGCTAGACGGAAAGACCCCGTGAACCTTTACTGCAGCTTGACATTGAACTTTGATCTTACTTGTGTAGGATAGGTGGGAGGCTTTGAAACTCGGACGCTAGTTCGAGTGGAGCCAATCTTGAAATACCACCCTGGTAATATTGAGGTTCTAACTCTGCTCCATTATCTGGAGCGAGGACCATGTCTGGTGGGTAGTTTGACTGGGGCGGTCTCCTCCTAAAGAGTAACGGAGGAGTACGAAGGTGCGCTCAGCGTGGTCGGAAATCACGCGTAGAGTATAAAGGCAAAAGCGCGCTTAACTGCGAGACCCACAAGTCGAGCAGGTACGAAAGTAGGTCTTAGTGATCCGGTGGTTCTGTATGGAAGGGCCATCGCTCAACGGATAAAAGGTACTCTGGGGATAACAGGCTGATACCGCCCAAGAGTTCATATCGACGGCGGTGTTTGGCACCTCGATGTCGGCTCATCTCATCCTGGGGCTGAAGCAGGTCCCAAGGGTATGGCTGTTCGCCATTTAAAGAGGTACGCGAGCTGGGTTTAGAACGTCGTGAGACAGTTCGGTCCCTATCTACCGTGGGCGTTGGAAATTTGAGAGGATCTGCTCCTAGTACGAGAGGACCAGAGTGGACGAACCTCTGGTGTACCGGTTGTGACGCCAGTCGCATCGCCGGGTAGCTATGTTCGGAAGGGATAACCGCTGAAAGCATCTAAGCGGGAAGCCTACCTCAAGATAAGATTTCCCAAGGACTTTATGTCCTCTAAAGAGCCGTTGAAGACTACGACGTTGATAGGTTGGATGTGGAAGTGCAGTGATGCATGAAGCTGACCAATACTAATTGCTCGTGAGGCTTGACTATACAACACCCAAACAGTTGTATTGCTCATCTAATTCGATACAAAATACTTGATTTAGTTTAAAAGCTAGTTACAATACCAACTCAAATTTAGCATAATCTGTTAATAACTCATTTGGTACAAAGTAAGGCATACGAAATAAACAGCGTAAATAAGACCCGAAAAAGTCCATAAACAGTTGTGCTGGCGACAATAGCAAGAGTGAACCACCTGATCCCTTCCCGAACTCAGAAGTGAAACCTCTTCGCGCTGATGGTAGTGTGGGGTTACCCATGTGAGAGTAAGTCATCGCCAGCTCATTATTACTAAAAACACCCCAACCTAAAAAGTTGGGGTGTTTTTTTATGCGGGGGGAAAATTAAATAAGTAAAAGTAGGCCGGAGTTAAGCAGTTTAGATAAAAATAGAAAAAAAATAGGCAACTATGGGGAATGGATCGCAGTTGTTTATATCCATTTAAATGATCTAGACTCAATTCTTGTTATCGCTAGATTCGATCTGTGGACTGCTCTTTGTATCCTAGATATCTTACTTTCATATGAAATATTTTTTATAAGAAATTGAATACTAGATTAAGTAAGTGATTTAAAATTTTGTCCAATAATCGCCATTTCAGGTTGGCTCAATACGATGCTAAGGGGAGTCCAGTACCATTAGATTACTTATTTGTGGATAATTTAAACAATTATACACAGCTTTACTTCCCTCATATGCTACTTCGTATTGTATAGGTGTTACGAATAATAAAAATTGGATATTTCTCTAATTGTTTTGTGTATTGGTTGATGGGAGTTTTTTTAGATCATTCAAAAATGAGCATCAATATTGTTTAAATCAAGCGTATTTAAATAGTTAGTTTCGATAATTTGAGCTTTTCCATTTTCATTAAAGTGAATACTGAATTTATTTTTATTATATAATATTTGTAATCGATATAAGTACTTTGCCCAGCATACGCGGAAATAATTGGTATTTCATGAACTTTCCTTAAAAATAAAAATATTTTGAGTCTTTTTTAGGATTTCTCTATCTACTGAGATATCTGTATATCTACGTGCTGATAATAATGTTGTACATATTTATTCTTCCTAATTTCTAATTAAACTAACATTATTAAACATTTTTAATGCTTTTATTTACATAAAGCAGCAACTATGTTTACATATCCCCCAATAAATATTTATAACGCACTCGAATAGTTAATGAGGGTTTTGGGGATTTCCATGGACAAAAAACAATTAGGTTTAAAATTATCAGCAGTTTCTTTAGCGGTTTTGTTGGCGAGTTGTGGTGGTGGTGGCAGTGACGGTTATTATAACCAAGGTTCTAGTTCTGGCAATTCTTCTTCTACGAATCCTAGCACTGGCGAAGAAGTAAAATCCGTTAATATTACTACTATTCAATTAAATGATTTAAATGGAAATGTTACTCAAATAATTACATCGGAAGGTGTAACAGCAAAAGTAAAAGTTACTGATCAATCTGGTCATGGTATCAGTGGCGCATTAGTGACTTTTACCGCTACAGGTGGTGTCATTTTTGGCAGTTCTAATGGCGCTGTTTTAACCAATGCTGATGGTGAAGCTAGTATTTCTGTTACTCCAGAAAATAATAATACAAACGGTGCTTATAAAATTTCAGCTAATGCCGATTATAATGGTAAGACTGTTGCGGCAAAAGAAGCATCATTTTCATTGCAATCACTCAATATTACATTAGCAAACTTAAGTGTTGCGAATACAGCGCTTGAGTCTGGTGGTTCTACTAATATTACGTTAAAAACAAAAAACCAGAGTGGTGCTAATCAAAATAATGTTGCTGTAAATTTCTCTGCCAGTTGCGGTACATTTGAGCCAGCTACTGTTATATCGTCTAATCAAGGCGATGTCATTACTTCTTATAAAGCAATAGCAGCAAATGGTGAGCTTTGTGAGGGGCAAGCAGTAATTACTGCAGCCACTAATGGTGCATCAACTGTGCCTGTTACTGTAAATATTGCAGCTATTAAGGCAGATTCTTTAGTATATACAACAACTTCTGCTATTGATTTGGGAATCAGAAACAGTGGGTCCGCTGCTTCAGGACAAATTGAATTTACACTTTATGCGAATGGTACGCCTGCAAAGGATAAAGAAGTTCGCATCGAGTTGACTGATGCTCCACCAGATTTAAACTTTATTTCTTTAGGTAACCGTGATCCAAGAATCGTAAAAAGTGATTCTAATGGTAAAGTTGTTGTTAATTTATACCCTGGCAGTTTACCAGGGCCTGTTGAGATTAAAGCGACTCTTGTCTCAGCTCTGAATGTATCTGCTTTATCTAAGAATGTGAAAATTTCGACAGGCCGTGTGACTCAAAATGGTGTGAGTCTATCTGTATCTAAACAATCATTAAGAACAGATATTGATGGTGATACAGCAGTTATTACAGCACGTTTGCGCGATCGTGTTGGGAACGCTGTACCTACAGGTACTGTAATTAGTTTTGTATCTGAAGGTGGTAAGGTTGATCCTCATTGCGCGACAGATAAAAATGGTGTGTGTTCGGTTACCTTAACGACTCAAAGTCCAAGACCTCTTAATAATAGGGTCAGCGTTTTAGCTTATGTTGAAGGTGATAAAGATTATAAAGACAATGATAAAGATAATCTGTATACAGCAGGAATAGATCAACTAATAGATAATATTGGTGATTTCTTCCGTGATGATAATGAAGATAATATTTTCAATGTTGGTGAGTTTATCTATGAAAAAGCCACGGGTGTTCTGAGCTGTGCTGCTTCCAGTATTGTACAGCCAAATGTACCGAATACTTGCAATAATGGATTGAGTGCTGTCCTTCGTCAACAATTACTGTTTTCATTTGCACATGACACTCCAACATTTGTTTGGAATAGCGGTTTTGAGGGGAATGGGAAAATTTCAAATGGTAATGGTAACTTTAGTTTCCAAGTCTTTGGAAATAATCAAAAAACTGTACCAATGCCTTCTGGCACGACTATTTCTGTAGCAGTAAAAGATAACACTGATTTTCAGCCAAAAGCAAAGCTTCAAGTCGATACTGCAGATTCAACTAAACAAATCTTGAAAGTTTCAGGAGCAGAACCGAATACTACTTTAATTGTAACGATTAATAGTATTGATTATGCTGTGGTAATTGATGCAAATGGCACAGGAAGCAAAGGTGGTATTGCATCAACTGTTACAGGAACTCCTGAAATAACTTATAAAAATTTATCTTGTGAAGCTGAAATTAGAGAAGGGAACTTAACTGTTCCGAATACAATGAAGTTATTTACTCCAGCTTCATTCCAAGATATTGGAAATGAGGTTGTTGATTATACAGTTCGACTTAAGGGATGTACTCAAGGGGATGATGTTAAAATTATTTCGAGTGTACCTGCCGGTAAGACAGTTACATCATGGCTTGATATCAAATAAGGTTTCTAAAAAATCTAGATGATTTTTCAAATCTAGCCGAAAATTATGCAATAAAAAAAACAGCGCTTCGGCGCTGTTTTTTATGACGGTAAATGTTTTAAATTGAAGTCCCCACACTCACGCCAACTGTAGGTCTAACATTCATAGAACTACAACCGCTGATTGTGAGCATACATAAAAAGACAATTAAAATTTTATTCATTGAGCAAGCCTTGAGATTTAGCCTGATTAAATAATATGCTCGAGCGAGAACCACTGCGGCAGACCATCAGGATTGGTTTTGGTAGCTCATTATAATATTTTGCAAATTCAGTCACGTCTGTTTGAGAAATTTTACCGCTTAGTATAGGTTGGTAAATCACACTGACTTGTGACTGTTCAGCAATTTGGCGTAACTGAGCCACTGAAACAGTATTGCCTTGTTCCTGATCAGGGCGGTTGACAATCACCGATTTAAAACCAGCTTGGATCAGTTGTTGGAATTTATCTGTTGTCATTTGACCCGCAACACTGACTTGTGCATTTAAAGTTTTACTTAAAATATCATTTTGAGCAAATAAATCAGTTGAGCAGGTCAAACACAAGCAATATAAAAGCGTTAATAAAACGCGTTTAGTCATCTAATAAATCCATTTGTTTGGCAAGCTGGTATAAATTATTTGAACGGTTACCTGTACGGCAGAACATCAGGATAGGTTTAGGAAGTTCATTAAAATGATTGGCAAATGTACGTACATCAACTTCAGTAATTTGACCAGCAACAACAGGTTGATAGACATAATCTAAACCCGCATTGCGTGCAGACTCTTCAATTTGAGCACTGGTCGGTTGTTCTGGACCACCTTCCATATCTGGACGATTGTTAATAATCGATTTAAAACCTTTCTCAACAACTTGTGCTACGTGTGCTGGGCTAATTTGACCTGCAAAGCCGACATTTTCACTCATTCTGTCACTCCATAATTCGCTAAATAGATTTATGCTTTATGATAGCATTAAGCTTAAACTCGAGTTTAAGCTGTTAAAATTTTTTATAAACGATTACAACCATAAAATAAAGCAATGGAGCGCGTATGCATTCCTATACAGTTGAACCGCTGTATGTAAAAAGTGGGCAAGAAGTGATTGCTGCAGATTTTTATCGTCCAAAAACTGAAAATAAGCCCGCTGTCATTATTATGGCACATGGTTTAGCTGCTTTACGCCAGTTTAAATTGGTTCAATATGCCAAGCGTTTTGCTCAAGCAGGTTATGCCGTGGTGCTGTTTGATTATCGTTATTGGGGGGGGAGTACAGGTCGTCCACGAGAATTGGTATCGCTGACATCGCAATTAGAAGATTGGCGAACCATGATTGCACATATTTTAGAACGAAAATCGATTGATACCCGACGTATCGTACTTTGGGGAACCTCGTTAAGTGGGGGCTATGCTTTGAATTTGGCTGCGGAATTGAAAAATGTTCAAGCGATTATGGTTCAAGTGCCTTTTGTCGATGGGACCGAAAGTGCCAAGCTTTATTCTTTACAGCAACTGCCAAAAGCATTAAAAATATCCAGTCAGGATTATATGGGGGCGAAAGTCGGCATGTCTCCAAAAACTTTACCTGTGGTGGATAAAAATGGCTTATGTTTTATGCCGACAGCAGACAGTTATGATGGGTATTTATCGATTGTTAATCCAGATTATTTTTGGAGTGGCGAGATTCCAGCGCGGGTCTTTTTCAATTTAATTCGCTATCGTCCGATTCAGGATGCCCGTAATATTAGTGTGCCTGTACTTTTTATTGCTTCGAAACAAGATAGCTTGATTCCAATTGAGTCTAGTCGTGAGACAGCAACCAATATTGCGCCTTTTGTGCAATATCATGAGTGGGATATGCAACATTTTGATATTTATCATGGTCAATGGTTTGAAAAAGCGATCTCAACCCAATTAGAATTTTTACATCAACATATTGGAGTGAATTAAATGATTATTGTCTGTCCTTCGTGTAGTGCAAAAAACCGAGTGCCTGAAGATAAACTAGAAGTAAATCCAAGCTGTGGTCAATGTCATCAAGCCCTTATTCCGTTGGCACCGATTGAGTTAAATGAGCAAAATTTTAGTCATTTCATCGCCAATAGCGACTTGCCTGTTTTTATTGATTTATGGGCAGAATGGTGTGGTCCTTGTAAGATGATGGCACCGCATTTTGCACAAGTGGCTGCACAAAATCCCAAAGTGATCTTTGCGAAAATCAACACTGAAGAATCCCCTCGACTCAGTAGTGCGTTTAATGTGCGCAGTATTCCCACCTTAGTTTTAATGAATAAAACCCATGAAATTGCTAGAATAAGTGGTGCGTTACGATCTACAGAGCTACAACAGTGGCTAGATCAACACTTAAATGCCAAAACAGGAAGCTAATGTGTCAGATATTCATGTAAAACCAGAGGGAACGCTCTCCCTGCAAACGATTGCGATGCCAGCAGATACCAACTGGAGTGGCGATGTCTTTGGTGGGTGGATTGTTTCACAAATGGACTTGGCCGGTGCAATTCATGCAGAGCGTTTTAGTAAAGGACGTTGCGCAACAATTTCGATTAATCAAATGACTTTTTTGGTTCCTGTCAAAGTCGGCGATGTGATCAGTTGTTACACCAAAATTTTAAAAGTGGGCAATACCTCCATTCAAATGCAAATTGAAGTGTGGGATAGCCATGACAGCTCACGTGAGCCGATTCGTGTGACGGAAGGGGTATTTACTTTTGTTGCAGTCGATGTGAAAGGTGGTAAGCGCCAAATTCCAGAGGATGTAAAACAAAAATATTTAGCATCTCAGTGAGCAAAGTAACTTAGCCGCAGTCGTTTAGCCATAAAAAAGCCCAATCATGATTGGGCTTTTTTATCGATTGATTTTGAACCAATCATTTTTTTAATTGTGATTTAGCCACCCAAGCCCAAAGCATTTCACATTGAATCGGTTCTTCATTGCTTTCATCTGTTACGACCACAGAAACGAGGGTTTCACCTTTTTCAGAGGTTTGCATTAACTTTTGCTGTTCATCCGTTAAGGTTGCGACTGCGGTCATTGCGCCTTTAGATGGGCGTTTAAAATCGACTTTTAAACTTTTGATTAACACAATACAAGAGTCAGGAACATTCATTCCAGTCACAAAACCTGTTGCTGTTTCCGCAATCAGTGCCATAGCACAGGCATGAACTTGTCCAATATGGTTTTGCATTGCGCGATGGTTTTCGATTTTCACCACGACTTTGTCGTGGCTCACTTCGAGGTAGCGAATATTTGCGCTCCCCACCATCGGTACGATACGACCAAACGCTTTGCTCCACAGCGTACTGCGGATTCCTTTGGGTAATTTAGCGGTTGCTTTCACCAGTTTTGATAAACGATTGGTCGCTGTCATGAAGTTCCTCGAATTTTTATTGCATCAATGCATTAATCTTTGAAATTATTAAACTGTAAAGGCACACCAAATTGCTGTTCTTTTAAGAACGCCATGGTTTGTTGCAAAGTATCGCGTTTTTTATCTGTCACACGAATTTTGTCACCTTGTATAGATGATTGCACCTTCACACCACTTTCTTTAATGGCTTTATTAATTTTTTTTGCGGTATCTGAGTCAAGACCATCTTTAAGTTTAATCACTTGAATGACATTTTTACCTGAAGCGGTCATTTTTTGCGGATCCAGTGCTTGAATGTCAACTTTACGCTTAAAGAAATGATTTTCCAGCATGCTATACACTTGCTCACACTGGAAATCACTTTCGGCACTGATTTTGATTTCTTTATTTTTCTCACTTAATTCAATAGAAACGTCTTGACCGCGGAAGTCAAAACGGGTCGCAATTTCTTTTTGCGTGTTTTGAACGGCATGATTTACTTCAAAAATTTCTAATTCAGAGACAATATCGAAAGAAGGCATGGTTTAGACCTTTACAAAGGGAAAGAATATCTGAGATGCTAGGGATGTTTTCTTCATTTGCCAAGTGTTGTTTACATCAAAGGAGTGCACAATGATCCGTAAACAAGAAATTACAACATTTGAGTTCCCAGAAAATGCAATTATCTGGGATGTTCGTGATACAAAAGCTTTCGCTGAAGGTCATGTTAAAGGTGCTGTAAATCAGCCCATTGATGACTTGGGTGCAGTAAGCTTAACTCAAGTGGAGTCGGATCAGCCCATTTACATTTTATGTGGTGGTGGTAGTAAAGCACCACGTGCTGCTGAAAAGTTAGATAGCTTAGACAGCTCACGTGAGTATGTTGTATTGATGGGTGGCACTCGTGCTGCACGTGATGCAGGCTTCCCTTTAGAACAGGGCGCTTAAGAAAAAGCGCCGTAAGGCGCTTTTTTAATGGTTAAAAAAATCAATTCCCCTTTTTTTGAAAGCGGGATTTTTTTTTGCTTTTTTAAAAGGGCATTTAAGTTGGTTTTTGATAGTAGGGTTTTTTCGGTTTCACTTTTTTAATAAAGCGTCGTGGATTGAGTTTATCGACCCAATATGACGTCAGTGGACAAGCTTCCGCTAAAACTTGCGCCACCAATACTTCGCTACATAGCGGTGCAAATAAGAAACCTTTAGAGCCTAAAGCGGTCAAAGTATAAATTTCTGCATCGGGCTGAATTTTCCCAAGCAATGGAAAATAATCAGGACTTTGCGTGCGTACCGATGCACGACCTTGCCAAGTTTCGATTGGGGCTAAGGATTGTGCATAATGGGGGAATACACTGTGAATCAGTGCATGGTTATGTTGATGATCCTCAGCTAGAACCTCATCATCCTCTCGATCTGGATAAAAAGAAGCCCCTAAAATCAGATGTTGCTGGTCTAATTGCATGCAATAGCCACCGTAACTATAGGCCTGATCCGATTTTAACGGATGGTTGGCATTATTCAGCCAACTGACTTGCCCACGATTGGCTTTAAGTTGCGGCAGTTGTGGCGAAAGTTTTTGGCTATTCATTGCCGCGCAGACGATTACATGATCAAACTCAGCCAAACACTGTTGATTGATGTCCACGACTTGGATTTTTGCTTTTTGCTTTGATTGTTTCGTTAATTTGGAAACTTCTGCGTGCTGAAATTGAATTAAAGCATGTTCTAAAATTTGATCACGTAATTGATGAGGGGAAACCGTTCCTGCGCGTAACAGTTTAAGGCTTGGATAGATCGTTTCAAGATTGCTGACATTTTCTTTTTCAGTTGCAAAGATGTCTTCAGGATATTGTGCTGCCAGTTCAAGTAAATCATCATCAGCTTTGAGTGCCAGTTGGCTAACCTGAATGGGGCGAAAAGCGTTAAATTTTTCATAATGTGGAATTGCATATTGCCATGCCAAAGTGACTAAATGCTGCGCACTTTGCTCAATTTGTCCGAGTCGCGGGTTGAGCAATGCCAGTGGATTACCCGATGCGCCCGCAAGAGGCGCTGATTGATCGTAAATCGTTACTTGATGACCACGTCTAGCAAAGGCATATGCACAGGTTAAACCTGCTATTCCAGCGCCAATGATCGCAATTTCACGTTGTTGAAATGAGCCTGCTGCATTGAATGGGGTGTGTGCTTGGGTGGTTGCTGTGTTTAAGTGTTGATTTTCCGATTTTACACGATTGCAAATCGCTTTCAGCATTGAATCTTTATGGTTAAAACCTGCTGGGCAACAAATCGAAATGCCATGCTCATTCAAACTTTGTCTTAAAATGTCGGTAACACTGCAAGAGGCAAACGTTGTTGCATCATCAGACAGTCTGACGATTTGACTTAAAACATTTTTTTGCCAGATATCGGGATGGTATGAAAATGAAAAACCATTCAGAAACCATGCATCGACTGCTTTGGTTTTGGCAATGAAAGGGAAAACTTCACTTGCATCACCCAGCCATAAGTCAATTGAAAAGCGTTCTGCTGGGAAATCAAGTCGATGACAGCCCGCAATAGGCAAAGGATATTGTTGAAGCAGTTGTTGCGCTAAAGGTTGCAGCTCTGGCCAGAGCTTTGCAGCACGAATAAAATCCGCTTTGGTCAGCGGGTATTTTTCCACACTCATGAGGTGTAGATGGCTATGATTATTCGGGCGCAGTTGCTGCCACATTTGCCATAAAGCTAAAGCATTTAGCCCTGTGCCAAAGCTTGTTTCAGCGATGCAGAAATATTCAAAATCCGCTAGTTTGGCTAAACGTGTGCTTAAGTCATTACCATTGAGAAAAACATGTCGTGCTTCAAGCAAGGCATGATTACTCGAAAAATATGTCTGCCCAAACTGTTTGCAAACGGGAACATCCATACCATCAATGCATTGCCAATCTAGATCAGCGGTTTGAATTGCACTCGACAAGACCTAAGCAACCTTTTAAAACAAAAATGGAAAGAGATGATTTACCACTGACGACGACGTTTGGTATACACATAGCTTGCAACTAAGAAACCCAATAAGACGCCTGCTGCAATGGTTGCAGCGCCGTATAAAAACATTTGTGCGCTACGTTCACTTTGTAAAACTTGGACTTGTACCGCCAAGCTATCATTTTTCAGTTGTAGCTCTTGGTTTTGTGCTAAGGCATCTAAATTGGCTTTTTCCAATTGTTGCAAACGCGTTGCTTGATCTTTAACTAAAGCCTTCACATTGGCATCTTGCAAGGCTTTATTTTTTGCCAGTTGTTCTGCGGTTAAAGGCTTCGCTTCTTGCGGTAGACCATTGGGATTCACTGTGGCAACCGCAGGCATAATACCGGGTTTATTGGCAGGTAAAGTCTGTGATGATGGTGTTGCAGTCGTTGCTTGAACAGCAGGAGTAACAACAGGTGTCGGAGCAGGAGCAGGTTCAATTGCCCATGCCGTAGAACAAATTAAAGCTAAACCCAATAAGCTTGGGACAACAACACGCATGATTTTATCCTTGAGGGAAAGCTTTATTAAAAGGTTTCACATCAATATGACTGTACACGCCTTCTTTTAAGAAAGGCTCTTCTTGCAACCATGTATCCAGTGCTTCACGCGTTTCAAAGTCAACAATAATGGTACTGCCATAAAATCCGGCTTGTGGATTGCTTGGATCTTTCGGCATCGCACCGGCTACAATTAAACGACCTTCATCATTTAATTGTTGTAGACGTGCAATATGTTGTGGGCGTGTAGCAAGGCGTTTTTCAACTGTACCTTCGTGATCAGTACAGCTTACGACGAATAAAGGCATATTCTTTTCTCGATCAGTTGACCTAAATTATTCTTCAGGCGACTTAAAATGTTTGCGCAAGACAATAAACTGAATAATGATAAAGGAAAACATCACAATCATGTCACCAAATGCAGTGAATTCACCCCAATATTTTCCGCCAGCAAATAAAAAAGCGAAGAATATATGTAAGCAAGACATCAATGCGAACATGGCTGCCCAAGCAAAGTTTAAATTTTTCCAGCCTTTTTCGGTTAAATTGAAAATGGGGCCAAATAAACGTTGAATCAGCGGTTTCTTATCTTTCATAAAATAAGGTGAAAGTAAGAATGCAGCGGCGAAGACAATATTTAACAGCGCGGCTTTCAAACGAATATAAAAATCATCGCTGAGGATTAAGGTGATGCCACCAAAAACCACAGTCATAAACAACACAATCCACTGTTGTTTATCTAAACGGAATTTTTGTATCACAAACAAGGCGCCATATACCACCAGCATAGAAATAATCAGGCCAGAGGTTGCAACCAAAATATTATTATTATCTATACCGCCTGCGGAACCAATCAATTGAAGCAGGGGATGCTCAGTATCTTTGGGATCAACGGTTTTATATAAATAAAAGAAAATAATGAGTGGCACAAAGTCTAAAAGTGCTTTCATGTTAGAGTATCTAAATCTGATCAAATAAATGACATAGTATAAGTGATGCAAGGCGTAGATTTACATACACACAGTAATATTTCTGATGGAACTTTGTCTCCAGAACAACTTGTGCATGCAGCCATTGAAAAAGGTATTCATACCCTTGCGCTGACTGACCACGATACCATGGACGGCTTAAAACGCGCTGAAAAAGTCGCACAAGACCTACCCTTGAAAATTATTTCAGGGGTGGAAATTTCCAGCCAATGGTCACGTCCCGCAACGCAAAAAAGTTACGGTGTGCATATCGTTGCCTTAAATATGCAGAATCCAGAACCTTTGTTGCTTTTACTGGAACAACAAAAACACATTCGCTCCATTCGTGCCAAACAAATTTGTGACCTCCTAATTCCGCTGATTGGTCAGGACATTTATGCCGATGTAATTGCCAAAGTGGATGGGGTCGCAGACCGTATTACCCGAACGCATATTGCCAAAACCTTAGTGGAAAAAGGCATTGTCAGCCGCCCGCAACAGGCTTTTGATAAATATATTAAAGAAGGCAAAAAAGCCTATGTGAAATTTGATGGGCTGGGTTTAGCAGAAACCATTCAGGTGATTCATGCCAGTGCTGGCTATGCTGTGCTGGCGCATCCGACTAAATATGATTTATCAGCCACCAATATTCGTTATTTAATTGAAATTTTTGCTGGGTTTGGTGGTGATGCAGTGGAATTGCCACCTGCAATTGAGCCTGCTTCGACCCGTCAAATGGTGGATCGGATGGTGGCTGAATATGGATTAAAAGTGTCTGTAGGTAGTGATTTTCATGGCGATCATATGCCGTGGATTCGCTTGGGCAATATTCCACGGCTTAAAGAAGGGCAAGTGGGAATTTGGGAGAGTTTTCGTTAATTTTTAATCCACCCTTTTGTGTCATATGTAGTTTATTTTTGATAAATATTGATTTTTTCTAATAAGAAGGTTTGAAATCATCGCATTTTACGTTAGAAGCTTTCACTGCCGTAATTTTTCAATAAAGTCGAAAGACATTTGTATAGGCGAAGTCTTACTTTTGAGAGGCCAAAAGTAAGCAAAAGCCTTTGTCACCCACACACAACGTCCCTGTTGTGGTGGGTAACGTGTGGCATCCCGCCACACCCGTGTATCCAAAGCTTGCTTAAATTAAACTATTGGCACTAATGGATTTTCTCCTCCCTTTAACAAGGAGTGAGCAGCACTGCTGCGCAAGGAGGGATTTTTATAAAAGATTATGATCCTGTGCCTGAATCGGTGGCGGCGTGGGTTTGCCCAAAGTCCCAAGTAATTCAATTTCAATGGTGCGTACCATCGCATCTAAAGGTAGGTCATTACTTTGCGTACCAAAAGGTTCTTCAATTTCTGAACTTAAAGCATCTAAACCTAAAAAAGTGTAAGCCAGTATACCGACCAGTAAAGGGGTAGCTAAACCCAGAGTTGAGCCTAAGCTAAAGGGCAACATAAAACAGAAAAAATATACGGTACGATTGAGTAACACCGAATAAGCAAATGGCAATGGGGTAGTGGCGATTCGGTCACAACCCGTTTGTACCAAACTCAGTTCAGCCACATGCTGGTTCATTTGAGTATAAATAATATCGGAAATTTCACCCTCTTTCAGCGCTTGCATCAATTCCCATTGAATCAAACTTAAGGTGTACTGCGGTGCATTGGCTTGTTGATAAAGCTGGGTTAATGCTTGCTGACTCATGCCACTGGTTTCAACCAATGCCAGTGGATTTGCGGTTTGATGTCGCAAGCGATCACGTAATACGTTTGCAAATACAATCACATGCTGAACAACACGTTCACGCCGTCCTTGAGTCAACATACGGCAGTCACGGTCAAAATGCCGTGCATTGGCAATTAGCATGCCCCAAAGTTTACGTGCTTCCCACCAGCGGTCATAACAGGCAGTATTTTTAAAGCCCAGAAAAATGGATAAAACCACACCAATGAGGGTGAAGCCAACCAAGGGAAATTCTGGAAAATGAAAATAACCAATATAGGATAATCCACCAATCACAGCGGAAATGAGCATGACCACACCTAAAGGCGGTAAAACCTTGGGAAGAATGGTTCCACGCCAAGAAAATAACACCCTAAATATACTAGGTTGGTCACGCACAATCATGTTATGAGTATCATCAAATTTTTTAATGATCTTCAATGTTCGTCAGCCTTTTGTCAATATTTGTTCTCTGTTATTTAACTTGTAGCAGTTGATGTTCGGCAAATGAGAAAGTTCCTTCAGCTGAAACAATACAATGATCAATTAAGTTGATTTCTAATAAGTGGCTGGCATGGAGAATGCGTTGGGTTAATTCAAGATCTGCTTTTGAGGGCTGTGCCAGACCAAACGGATGATTATGTGCAATGACGATGCTACTGGCATGCTGGTTAATGGCGTAGCGGAGCAGTTGATTAATCGAAATTTCACACGAATTTACCGAACCATAGAACATTTTTTTAAAGCTTATTTTTCTTAAATGTGTATCTAGGCACAGGACTGCAAAGACCTCTTGGTTTTCTCCGAGCAATTCAAATTTTAAAAAATCCAATAAAGTTTTCGAATTACTCAATTCAATTTTTTCTTGTTTTAAATGCTGCGCGATATAACGCCGTCCAAGTTCTTTGACTGCCATCAGTTGTGCATATTTAGTTGCCCCAATGCCATGGAACTGGCTTAAATCCTCAAGCGTAGCATCAAAAATAGGATTTAATCCGCCATAATGCTGCAACATGATTCGTGCAAGTTCCACCGCTGAATGTTGCTTGGAACCCGAGCGCAAAAAGATGGCAAGCAATTCTGCATCAGAGAGGCTGTTCGCACCTTGTTGGATGAGACGTTCACGTGGCCGTTCTTGTTCAGGCCAATCTTTAATCGATAAATTCATTATTTTTAGACTTTTTTATTCTTAGTGATGGTAATTAGACTTCAGTGCTGACTTGGGTCTGCCTTTATTTAATGATATTGTGAGCGCCACTGCAACAGGAAGGTAGCTTGTTTGTGAGCTTCGATTTGAGTGTAATTCCAAATAAAAATATTGTATTGGCTGTAACGGGTGGTATTGCGGCATATAAAAGTGCCATTTTAGTCCGTCGCTTAAAAGATGCCGGTTTTAATGTTCGCGTGGTGATGACAGAGGGTGCACAAGCTTTTATTACCCCCTTAACCTTCCAAGCTTTGTCGGGAAATCCAGTGCATACTGAATTGCTAAATCCTGAAGCCGAAGCAGGGATGGGGCATATTGAATTGGCACGTTGGGCGGATTTATTATTGGTTGCCCCTGCAAGTTGCGATACGTTAGCCAAATTTGCCGCAGGCTTAGCAGATGACCTATTAAGTACATTGTATCTTGCAACGAAGTCGCCGGTTTGGGTCGCACCCGCCATGAATCAACAAATGTGGGCAGCC
The DNA here is from genome assembly GCF_000367925.1 of Acinetobacter bohemicus ANC 3994. Taxonomy (GTDB): domain Bacteria; phylum Pseudomonadota; class Gammaproteobacteria; order Pseudomonadales; family Moraxellaceae; genus Acinetobacter; species Acinetobacter bohemicus. The sequence continues at coordinate 109,912 of NZ_KB849170.1, read as the reverse complement.
AAAGCGACACAGCGTAATTTAAACACGTTGGTTGAAGATGGTGTGCATGTGATTATGCCAGATGCAGGTTCACAAGCGTGTGGTGATGTCGGTTTAGGCCGAATGCCGGAACCGGAAGATTTAGCACTGCAAGTCACACAGTATTTCCACCGTGCGCAGCGCGCGATTGCGGAAAAATTTGGTTTGTTGGCTGGAAAGCATGTGGTGGTTACCGCGGGACCAACGCGTGAAGCGATTGACCCAGTGCGTTATATTTCTAATCATAGTACTGGGAAAATGGGCTTTGCCTTGGCCGCTGCTTGTTATGCTGCGGGTGCGAAAGTTACGCTTATTGCAGGCCCTGTCAGTTTAGATACCCCCAATGGTGTGCGTCGTCTTAATGTTTCATCTGCGGTACAAATGCTGGATTTGAGCATGCAGATGCTGGATGAAGGTTGTGACATTTTTATTGCAACCGCAGCCGTGGCAGATTATCGCGTCGCAGAAGTGGCCGAGCATAAAATTAAAAAAGCAGGTGATGAACTGAATGTTTCGCTCATCAAAAATCCCGATATTGTCGCGACCATTGCTGGGCAACAAAAACGTCCATTTATGGTTGGTTTTGCTGCTGAAACTCGCAATGTCGAAGAATATGCTGCTGGTAAACTGGTCGCGAAAAAGCTGGATATGATTGCCTGCAATGATGTGTCGCGTGCAGATATTGGTTTTGCTTCTGATGAAAATGCCATGATTGTGTTCTTTGCAGAGCAGTACCAGCTTCAGAAGCGTGATTTAGAGAAAGCTCCAAAACAAGAAATTGCCCAGCAATTGGTCGAAGCGATTCACGACGCTTTGCATCATGAAATAGAGCCTGTTTAAAAAAACAGGTTTTATTGATGAAAATGCAGCGAATCCGTTGCATTTTTTATCAGATTTACACTATGTTTAATACTTAAAATTTAAATTTTCACAACAATTAAACATCAGCAATAGCCACAGTTTTTAAATGGATCTTTACAAGGACACTAGCATGATCAAAAAAACTTTAGCCACCGTTATATTTTCTGCACTACTTTCATTTAGCAGTATGAGTTTTGCCGAGACACTCAAAAATAATATGCAGGCCCTTGGCAAAAATTTTAAAGCATTCAATAAAGCCAATAATCAGCAAGATGCGCAGAAAGCGCTAGATCAGATGAAATTAGCTGCTTTGGATGCAAAAAAAGTGAAATTAAAAACCAATGATGCAAAAGCACCAAGTTCAGATGCTTTGTTTGATCAATTGGTGATTGAGATTGATAAAACCAGCGCTTTTGTTAAAGCAGGACAGTTAGACCGAGCCAAAGTACAAAGTAAAAATATTGCTGCCGTCAAAGACCAAGGGCATGCGATTTATAACCAACAATGATTTTATGCACATTCACAGTTCAGCATGCTGAACTGTAAAAATTTAAATTCAGCTAGCAATTTAGTCGCTCTTTAGCAGCTGTAATTTACAGCTAAGAACTACCAGCGTAAATGCACATTGACATCTAAAGAGCCAAGAAAATGCCAGTCAATTTCTGAACTGACTGGCATGATCTAGATGGATATTTTTATTTTTGAACTGATTTAACTATTTTCTTGCACTTGGTTTTCTTTTAAATAATCTTCAGTGCGTTGCATGGCTTCTTGGATATTAATCAAGGCGATTTCCACATCTTTTAAGCTTTTGGCATTGCCGCCACTTAAAGCCTGACGCCATTTACGTGCGCCGGGTAAGTTTTGGAATAAACCTAAAATATGACGGGTGATAATCGAAAGCGGTGCACCTTGTTCCATACGCTTGGCAATATACGGCATCATTTGCGCCATAATATCAAAACGATTGGGTGCTTCTAGCTGCCATAATTGGCCAAGTTCCGCCAATAGGTAAGGGTTGTGATAGGCTTCTCGACCAATCATCACCCCATCGACATGTTGTAAATGCTGCTGCGTTTCGGCAAAAGTTTTGATTCCACCGTTAATCTCAATGATTAAATTTGGACGATCTTGTTTTAAGCGATAGACATCTTCATAACGTAAAGGGGGAACATCGCGGTTTTCTTTTGGTGATAAACCTTGTAGTAATGCAATACGCGCATGTACGATAAAATTATCACACCCTGTTTTGGCGACAGTGTCGACAAAATGCAGCATCTCTTCATAAGATTGTAGGTCATCAATACCAATACGATGTTTGACTGTGACAGGGATATCGACTGCATTTCGCATTTCAGCAATACATTCGGCAACCAAATCAGGCTCTGCCATGAGGCAGGCACCAATTTTATTGTTTTGTACGCGGTCACTTGGGCAGCCCACATTGAGGTTGATTTCATCATAGCCCCAGTCTTGTGCCATTTTGCTACACGTGGCTAAATCTTTGGGATTTGAACCGCCCAGTTGCAGCACAATCGGGTGTTCTTCATTGTTATAGTCTAAATGGCGTTCTGCACCGCCAAATAAAATGGCACCCGTGGTCACCATTTCGGTATACATAATAATATTGGGATTAAACAAACGGGCAAAAAAACGATAGTCACGCGTGGTCCAATCCATCATCGGTGCAACACTGATTCGCGGAGATTGAGTGTTTTCAATGTTTTTGTTAATAGTCATTAAAAATCATACCTTTAATCTATGTTTCGCAACCTGCGCGAATCTGTTTGAACCTATATTTAGGTGGGTTAATCGGTTTGCATTTACACCAAATTTTACACCATAATCAAAAAAAAAGGTTGTGGTGTAAATTATGGGGTCAATTACAGCAAGGAAAGGGGCAGATGGTAAAGTTAACTATCGTGCTGCGATTCGAATTAATCGAAAGGGCTTTCCTACGTTCTCTGAAAGTAAAACATTTCACTCAAAGAAGTTGGCTGAAAACTGGGTTAAGAAACGAGAAGTCGAAATTCAAGAAAATCCTGATATTTTACTTGGCAAAGAAAAGCTGATTGATCTGACCTTATCAGATGCCATAGATAAATATTTGGCTGAAGTCGGGAGCGAGTACGGAAGGACGAAACGCTATTCTCTGCTCTTAATTAAGAAGCTACCAATCGCGCGCAATATTATCACAAAAATAAAATCAGTACATTTGGCCGAGCATGTTGCTTTAAGGAAGGGGGGAGTCCCTCAACTCGAACTAGAACCCATCGCGACTAGTACGCAACAACATGAGCTTTTACATATCCGTGGTGTGCTTTCTCATGCTGCTGTTATGTGGGAAATGGATATTGATTTAAATGGTTTTGATAAGGCTACGGCTCAGTTAAGAAAAACACGCCAAATATCTTCCAGTCAAAAAAGAGACCGACTTCCATCAACGGATGAACTGATTGCATTGACGAAGTATTTTTCAGAGAGATGGAGGCTAAACCGTTATGGTTCTAAGTATCCAATGCATTTGATTATGTGGTTTGCTATTTTCTCATGCAGACGTGAAGCTGAATTAACACGATTATTTCTTCGAGATTATGATTCACATCACTCAACATGGAAAGTGCATGATCTAAAAAATCCAAATGGCTCCAAAGGTAATCATAAATCATTCGATGTCCTTAATCCTTGTAAGGAAATGATTAAAAGATTAAAGCAGTCAGAAGTTCGTGAACGGATGTTGAAGCTTGGGCATGATGAAAACTTATTGTTGCCATTGAATCCCAAAAGCTTAGGTAAAGAGTTTAGAGAAGCTTGTCGAATGTTGGGTATTGATGATCTACGCTTTCATGATTTGAGACATGAGGGATGTACTCGACTAGCTGAACAGAGCTTTACTATTCCTGAGATTCAGAAAGTAAGTCTGCATGATTCTTGGAGCAGTTTACAGCGTTATGTTTCGGTGAAGGCAAGAAGAAATACTATGCAGTTAGAAGAGGTGCTACGCCTCATCGATGAAACGTAGCATAATCTTTTGAAGCTTCTGAATACTTACTGTCTAAAATATCTGCTAGATCTTTAATGTGCACCAAAAAAGGTGCACGTTTACTTTGATCTATTTTAAACACTGAGAAAGGGAATTCTTGATTATTCGCCTTTCTCAGTGCTTCAGCTTTACTAAGATGAGGGTAATAGTCGGAAACTATTGTCATCAGTTCAATGGTCATAGAGCGATATTTCATAAATAGGTAGTCAGCAGTGGTAAGCTGAAACATTCCCATTATTAGATTTTCAATCCTATTAGACAAATTTTGAGTACAAAATCTCAAGAGAAGTCTGTAGTCCATCTACTCTATATAATGCATCTGTACCTATAAGATAGCTTTTTAGGCATCTGATACGCTCCCTATAATTTGGGTTTTTCTTACTAAAACGGTTGTTAGCAAGAAACCCATTTAGGCATCCAGAATCATAGTTGAAGTAATAGCAGCTATTTGATTCAACAGTATTTTTTATACTTTGAAAGAAGCTTAGGTCTGTAAACCCTGATGGTTCATCAATGTAATCTTTCTGCAAGATCACGATATAGCGCAAATTCATGCGCTTGTTTAAACAAGGTTCTTTCTTTAACAAAATGGCTAAACATTTATCAGGCTCGATCTGATTCAGCTGAATTTTTAGTTCATTACTGATAAATTTCTCTAACCCATTAAGATGTATAGTATTATTTTGATCCGTATCATAATTAAGGCAGAACTCTTGAAGCTCAAAACCAGAAGAGCTTCTTTCAATATTTCGAAATGTTGTATCCAATTCTTGCTTTGAGCCTTCAAAAGGCTTAGACCATTCGATAAGGCTCTTAGTAAATTCAATAGTTTGTATGCGATATTGGAAATGCTCAGATAAATAAGATACAGCAAGTGGATTAATGGTAGCAGTTTGATTTTGCTGAATTAAGCCATGCTCATAAGCTAGATTACCTAAGTTTGCATTATATGGATTCAGGCTAATATTTAACATATTGCCATTAAACCATGGTGCATTATTCAGCCAAGGAATTGTTTGTATTGCTTGCATAATAGCGACATTTGAGCCTTTAAGGGCTTTTTCAATGCTTTTAGCAGATGCTTTTCCAATAAGTGATGTTGCTTGATAAATATCAGATGGACTTGGATGTGATAGTGCTAATCGTGCACCAGTGCTACAAAAATATGCAGTATGAGCTACTGAAAGATCTCTCTTAGTCAACATTAGAAATCCCCCTTATCTTTGCTATTCAACAAAGTTGTGTTAACAGCTTTTCTTGGACGACCAGCATTAGAGCGTCGTTGAGGTGGCTGACTAATTTGAATTGTTCTAACGCTATTTAGTTTGTTAAACATGAAGTACTGTTCCTTTTTACAGAAATATTGAACACAATCATCTAACGCCTTTTGCTTTGCGGTATCTGTGTGGTCAATCATTCCTATACATAGAGTTTTGTATTTGTCTTTTGCCATGTGGCAGTTATAGGTGCAGCCTTGATCGTTCGTAAGCTTTTTCCAGTACTTGGTAATTTCATGTGCAAAATACCCATCACTTTGATATAAATTACCATCCATAAAAAACAGAGCGTGGACGTGAAAGCCCTTTTTTAACCCATGTTCAAACTTCAAAATATAACCCTTGATTTGGTTCAATATTTTGTTATGCCTTCTATTCCGTAATAACTGTGCAATTAGCTCTTTTAAAGATTGCAAGGCATTTTCAGAATGAAAGGGGTGTTGTAGTTCATCTGGACAATAAGGGGTTAAGTTCTCTAAAGGTGGCTTAAAGGCAAAATCAACACGTATAACCAAAAGTTTGCTGAATTTGGCAAAGCATTGGTTTATCGCTTTACGACAAGACTTTAAGTTTTGTTTAGCCTTTTCCTCACGTTTTCGGATAACATTTTTTACTATAGTGCTACCCATTTGCTCACGAATCAGTTGAACGAATTGATTTAATAAATCTGCTCTTGGCTGTATATGTACAAGAGGTTGGGAATTTGGTTGTTCAAATAACCCAATCAGATCTAATTCGGTATTTAAAAGTTCTTTTGCTTTGAAGAAACATAATATTTCTTCACAGACTATAAAGTCTTTCAGGTAATTAAGATCAATGCCTGTAATATCATCAAAGACAGGCACAAATGGTCTTATCCACTGAGCGTAGTAAAAGAAGCCCTTAAATACGTTGAAATCATCGGGTTCAACTTTGGCTGCAAATTCGCTTTGCGTTTAAACATTCCCTGACGAATGACACTATATTGAGCATACATTTCAATCGGTGGTCACGATATAAAATGGTCTGTTCAATCTCTGATGATGGCAGAAGTTCAAATGCACCATCGCTAATGAGAGGATAAACAATCACAGGTGTCTGAGGTTTGTAAGATTTAAGAGGCATGAGTGTACCCCTTAGCTTTATAGCAGTTAAATCTATACTGATTAATAATCAGTAGTGTTTTGTATAACACTACTGGAATTGGTATATACAAACTACCCAGATGATAATTAGTATGCTTATTGGGATAATATATACTTAATAGTAATATTATCCTTAATCCAGAAGCTCGGCCTGATCGAGGTTTTATACTTTGATTAAGCGATGAACCCGAAGGTTTTTTAAATATTGCGGTGTACATACTTACTGTCCTAAATTTTGGATTAGTTATGGGAAAAGCCCATTAAATTGAATAGCTACCTTGAAGCAGAAAGGACACTATCCAATGACAGTAAATTTACACTTGATTGAAAAATTAATAATGAGCCGTCCAAGTAATTTAAAAAAACTTATTCAACATTAAAATCAGTTACTTATGGATTATTTGCTCGTAAAGGTCAGGATTTTTGTTGATGAGTTTAAGTATTCTGGTTGGTAAGTTCTCTAGCTTAATGTACTGATTGTGGTTATTGTGGTTTCGGTCATTATTCATGAAAACCTCAATTTCCTTTGCAATCTCATCTGCTATTTTCTCAGCAGCTGCATTCTTGCTTTTATATTTATTCTTGAATTTGTCTTGCTTGAGAAGTTCTAAAATTTTGTGATCAATAGCTTCAAAATTGTGTTTCTTTTTTAAATTACCCTCAATATTTAATGATGAGCCATTTAGTTTTTTAAGTAACTTTGTATTGTTTAACAAAGTATGTCCTTCACATATAACTGGTATATTCTCTATTTTTTTATTTGATGTCGAAGATCTTTGGTATTGTTTAAAAAGACCAAGCGCAATACATTCATTTATAGCTTGTTCTAAGTGAATGCCTGAATCTATATACATTGATTCGCGATAAGACTTTAATTTATCTATAAAACAAGGCTCATTTTTGTATTGCTTTTTAGCACCCTCTGGATCTTTGATAAAGGAATCAAGCAAATCAAGTTTTTCGTATATGTCTATGGCTTTTGCTAGATACTCGAAAATAGAAAGTATTGACTTATGACGGTCTTCCTCATATGTATCAATAATTTCTTGGCAGCGTTGTAAGCTCGCTTCTATGGTAATTGTCGGATCAACCACTTCTACTAAAATTGATTTGATACAAGTCGAAAAAATTATAACTATGCCTGTAAATAATTGGATAATGCTATTTTTGGAATTGTATGTACCTGCACGCATTATCTCTACATCGAGAAAGTTGCATTGGAAAATTTCTTTATGCAAGTAGTCTGGGATTAATGTACCTCTAATATTTAGAAAATTGTAGGGGTAGCTTTTACCTGAATACACAATTTCAATTTGGGTAAGTATTTTTGTTTCTTTTATATCTTTATAAGTGGTCTTGATCTGGTGCAGTTCAGAGATACAGGGACTTTGTTGTAATGACATCTCTTTTAGAAAAGCTCTAAAATTTTTTTCAGCTAATTTTAGATCGGCTTCAGTTGGATCTGGTCTTTCTAATTTTTCAAATTGATCTGTTATGTTGTCTGGCTTCTTTTGTTTATTTTTAATACGCATAATCTGGCTTCAATAGTTGTACATACTTAACTATTTTAGCTTAAAAGTCATTAAATTGAGTGTAAGACACTTATAACTAAAAAAGCGTTAACGCCGTGTCTTTTCTAAAGTTGAAGGCCTAAAAAAGCCCTAGATGATAGGGCTATTTTTGATTTTTATTCACCTGAGCTATGAAGGTCTTCCCAAGTTTGAGCAGCAACTTCATATGAAACATTGTCGGATTCAGCAATTTTTTGAATCTCATTTTCGCGAGCTTCTTTGTAATCTTCTTCTTGCTGTTCAAGATTTAGATCTTGTTTCATGTTTAATCCCCCTTAATTAAAAATTTTAGTTGGATTAATATGCAGAAAAAGAGCTAAGGTTTCAATACTACAAATGATGCAATATAACATTAATTTTTTACGTATTAGCTGATTGCTTGACGCTCTACAATCCGCAGATTATCCTTAGCCTGCTGACCTACATCGTCAGTCGGTTTTGACAGACCGTTATCATCTAGCACATCAAAAAAGTAATTTTTTGGTGGCGAACTCGTTCGTCCCCCTTCGTTGCGGTAGGGCGAGGGAGGGACGCCTTGTGCGTGCCAGTTCCTAGATGACTGGTCTGTCAACCCTTTCTCGTTCTGCCACCATCATTTGACAGTGACTTGGTAGAACTTCTAAACCATCTAGGAGTACGCCATGCGCTTACATCAAGACCGTCTTTTATATTTCTCTTTTTTCATGTTTGTACCGTTGGGTGATTAGACCTGATGCTGTGCAGTCAATGCATAGCTGTGTCGATGCCTTTCTAAGAATAAAACTTTTTTAAGTACATATTACCGATATGAAGATGAATCTCTCATGCTGTTTTGAGGGTCATAGATCCGTGTGCTTTATCGTCTATAACACTTCAAAAAAACATTGATATTCATTCCAACATTCATGCATGGGGAGCACTGCGTCTGATTGAGACCAAGACGAGTGATGCCTATAAAAAGAGAAAATGATTATGTTTAAAACCTTCCTAAAAACTGCCCTTATTTCATCACTACTTGCAGGTGCATCATTGGCGCAGGCAGGCTGGTTTGCGCAAGCCAGTGAAGCCTACTTTGTTAAAGCCCGCAATTTGGGTGGCGGGGTGTATCAGTGCATGTATAAAACCAATCCGGGCAACCGTGGTTGGCGTAATTTCACGGTGAACTTTCAGGGTGGTTGTCCGCGCTTTGTTCACTTTAATGCTCAGAATGGTCAAGTCACTGTACCCAACTAAAGACGGGGAGCATTTGAGATGAACCAAAAAACCATATTAGGCTTGGCGACAATCTTAGCCCTGACCTTGATCAGCATTGCAGGTTTCTATTTCTTTAGCCCCAAGCATGTAACTGAAAAAACTGTTCAAGCCAGCACTTCTGAGGCTAGCTCTGCACAGCCTTTGGAATCTGCCAGTTCAGAACCAGCCTCAACCGAGATTCCCGCAGCGGAAGTGGATGGCATCGATGTCAAAGAATTGACCACGGGAAGCAAGAGTCTGAGTCCAGCAGACCATGAACCTGAATTGCTGAGTTTTGAGTTTGATAAAAACTTAAAGTCTGTCGATACCTTACTGTCGATGCTGCCTTATGACGAACTGCCTCAGTTTGAGCAGGACAACATAGACAAGTATCAACGCTATGTCTTCGCCAAAGCCGCAAAAGATACAGGCAAATCAGTGAAAGACTTCAGCTTGCAGGAACATGGAGCGCTGGAATCGGAGCAGGCGGGCAATCGTTACTACGTTTATAAATTTGATAATGGCACAGACTGTGAAATTCATCTGGTCAGTATTGATTTAAATACGGGCGATTATAGCGTGAGCTATAACTACTGCTAAGGATGAAATGTATGAAGCAATTTTTTAAACCCATCCTACTCGCAGTAACTGCAACGACAGGAATGTTGTTGAGTGGATGCAGTTCTGGCCTTGATCCAAATACATTTACGGTAGAACTAGATGTCAAAGATACTAGTAACTGGTATGCCCAAAATCAGTCCGCTACAGTATTGACGATCCGCTCTAATAGTGCAGATCCGATTGATGTCACCAATGTGCTGATCAACAACGGTGAATGCAGTTACGAAGGCTATCGTCGATCGTTGGAATATCCACAGCATTTTAAAATGGGTCTGCGTTTAAGACTGAAATTAACAGGCTGTGGCTATGACAATGTAGTGCGTGTTGACGTTGAAACGGAAAAAGGCACTGCAAGCTATAGCTTCCAATAACGGCCCTCGACTCTCAACGACAAAGCAAAAACTAAATCAAACCGTGTCCTCAATGGGCACGGTTTTTTTATGCCCTCAATTCAGCTCTTCGCACTGAATTCATTTCACAAGGAATATCAATGTCCTTTATTCAATGTCCCTACTGTCAGTCTACCCATGTCAGACAGACCGATTCAGGCAATGCCCACGCCAACTATTTCGAACAGTTACAACGCTGTATCTCACCAACACAAATGGCGATGTTCGGCATGCAGATCGCGAAAAAAGCAGGCGTTTCACCTTTTATTGGCGCCACGGTCGGGGTGGTCATCGGTGGCGTCCTAGTCGTCGTCAGCCAATACTACTTTGAAAAGTACTACAGCAATGCCGAGCAGTATGTCTGCTTAGATTGCCAACAACAGTTTGCATGGATGCCGTAATCGCATCTCAGACTTTACACAGTTACATCTTTAAATAGATGGATTGTTTAAACCCTTACAGCACATTTCTGCATCTTTACATCTTTCACTTTTATTTTAGGAATATTCACAATGGCACATCAAATTGAAAACATGGCTTATGTCGGTCAAACCCCTTGGCATGGTCTAGGCAACCAACTCACGCCCAATCAACCGATTGAAGTCTGGGCCAAACAGGCAGGCATGGACTGGCAGATTGAAAGCTCGAATGTCAGCTATATGGCGCAAAACGAGCGTGGGCAAAGCATCATCATGCCCTATGAAGAACAACGGGTTTTATACCGTTCTGATACGTATGCCCCTTTATCGGTAGTCAGTCAACGTTATCAGGAAGTCCAACCACTTGAAATTTTAGAGTTTTATCGTGATCTGACTGAACAATCAGGCTTTGAACTGGAAACCGCAGGAGTATTGAAAGGCGGCAAGAAATTCTGGGCTTTAGCCAAGACTGAACAGACCTCAGCTTTAAAAGGTAAAGATGTCAGTAATGGTTATATTCTCTTGGCGACTGCTTGTGATGGAACCTTAGCGACCACGGCGCAATTCACCAGTATTCGCGTGGTATGTAATAACACTCTAGCGATTGCGCTGAAAGGTCAGAGCACATCTACAGGCGTAGTCAAAGTGCCACACAGTACCAAATTTGATGCAGAGAAGATCAAACAGCAACTGGGGATTTCAGTGCGGGCATGGAACGAGCACATGTATGAAATGAAACAACTCAGTCAGCGTAAAGTTACACAGACTGAAGCTGCTGCTTATTTCGATGCGGTGTTTAATAACACTAGCCTAAGCATGGCGGAGCAAGACGAAGGCATTATTCAGTTCTATCGTAATGTAGCCAGACAAGCTAACCACATAACCAAAGCTGCAAATAAGACTGAACCGAATGGCCGTGCCATGTCTAAAGTTATGACCATGTTTAACGGGCATGGTCGCGGTGCAGAACTCAGCTCAGCTAAAGACACCGCTTATGGCTTACTGTGTTCCATTACGGAATTTGCAGACCACGAGCGCCGAGCCATGAGTCAGGATCATCGTTTAGATTCAGCATGGTTCGGTGCAGGGGCGGGCTTAAAACAACGAGGATTAGAAGTAGCTTTAAAGATGATTGACTAACTTAAATCAACGAACAACCCATCCGATTAACGAGCAAACAGTAAAAAGAGACTACAGAGCCACATTTTCGGATGTGGCTTTTTTATGCCCGAAATTTAATAAAATACGGAAATAAACAATGAATAGTCATTCGAATAGCAGTACTGAATAAATTCACCGAATTAAGAAGACCTGATACTTAAGCAGTGTCTTGACTTTGAAAATTTAAGGTGGGCTTTAATTTTTTCAATGCTTATGAATTAATGCTTTTCCAAGTAATGTATTGGAAAAACTTAAATTGAAACTTGTAGTAACGCCATTTTTGTAAAATAAACTATTGACAGTGCGAAAGTCTCATCTTACACTAAGTCATAGTTTGCAGAAACGCCATTACAGCAAAATGAGGGAATGATGGGGATAAAACTTAAAAAGCTTGCCTCTATACAAACGGGACATTCTTTTCGTTCAAAAATCGAACCTGATTCTGATGGAAATATTTCAGTTATTCAGATGAAAGATCTAACTGAAGATAACCGACTTAATGCTAAAGAGTTAGTGCAGATTGATATGCAGGATTTAAAGGAGCATCACAGGGTCAAAATTAATGATTTGGCGTTTCGTTCCAGAGGTCAAACAAATACAGCAGCAATCATCGATCAGCAACTAAAAGACGCAGTTATTGCAGCTCCTTTACTACGAATTAGGGTTGAGAGTAATTTGATTTTGCCGGCATATTTATGTTGGTTTATTAATCAACCGTCTTCGCAAGCAGCGTTGCAAAGTAAGGCAACGGGGACAGCAGTAAGAATGATAGGAATACCGGCAATTGAGGACCTGGAGGTTGTAGTACCAAGCTTAGATGTACAGCAGAAGATAATTAAAATTTACCAATTATCTATCGACGAACAAAAGCTAATGAATGCTTTAGCAAAGAAAAAGGAGGTATTAACAGGCGCAATTTTAATGCATTTAGCAATGAATACCCAGTAATGACAGTTACCGGGTTAGACCAACCAAAAGTGTGACAGCACTTTTAGTAAAACTTCAATCCAAATACAGGAGCCATAATTATGGCAAAGAAAACATCATCAAGCAAGGGCAATACCCGACACGTCGTACCGCATTCTGATGGATGGGCTAACAAAAAAGGTGGTGCTGAACGTGCCTCAAGTGTGTACAGCACTAAACGAGAGGCCGAAGCCGCAGCGCGAGAACAAAGTAAACGCGAAGGTTCTGAGCTTGTTGTGCATGGTCAAAATGGCCAGATACAACGTAAAGATAGCCATGGTAACGACCCCAGAAATATTAAAGGATAAGGAGCTCTTATGATTGATGAATACAAGAAGAAAATTGGTTTACCTGAATCGCATACTCTCAAAATCGTGAGTAGTCAGTGGTCGCAAAGAAAAGGCCAAGACACTGATACCTATGAATGTGAAGAGTTGAATGAACAAGGTGAAGTAATTGCAAGGTATACCGTAAAGGATAGTACATCAATTTACCCTCCATTTGGGCGGTCGATTACATGGACTCAATCAACCGTACTTAATACTTAATATTTTAACTTACAGCAAGCGGGGCAAAGCCTGCCCCGCTTTATGAATACTGACCAAATTGAAGGCCATTTATGAGCGATAAAATTCAACAAAAAGACATTAACAATGCAGCTTGGGCCGCATGCGACACCTTCCGTGGCGCAGTAGACCCTGCCCAATATAAAGATTATATCTTAGTGATGCTCTTCGTAAAATATATCTCTGATGTGTGGAATGACCACTACGCAGATTACAAAAAACAGTACGGTGATGACGATGTTCGTATTAGACGTAAGCTTGAACGCGAGCGCTTTGTGCTGCCAATGGTAGAACTCACTGAAGAAGTGGAAGACCCTGCTACCAAAGAGAAAAAAAGCGTCGTTACCGACACTTTTCTAGCCAACTACTATTCATTGTTAGAGCGCAAAAACGAGCCAAACATTGGCGAGCTTATCAATATTGTTTTAGAGCACATTGAAACAGCTAACAAAACAAAGTTAGAGGGTGTGTTCCGTAATATTGATTTTAATAGCGAAGCCAATTTAGGTAAAACCAAAGACCGCAACCGTCGCTTAAGAACCTTGCTGGATGACTTCAATAAACCAACACTAGACATGAGTCCGTCGCGCGTGTCGGAAGATGTAATTGGCAACACCTACATCTATCTTATTGAACGCTTTGGCTCGGATGCAGGTAAAAAAGCCGGTGAATTCTACACGCCTCATAAAGTATCTGAGCTGGTTGCGCGCTTGTCTGCGCCTAAATCAGGTGCACGTATTTGTGACCCCACCTGTGGCTCCGCAGGGCTATTGATTGAAGCCGCGCGTCAAGTAGGAGACCGTAATTACTCACTTTATGGCATGGAGGTAAACGGTAGCACTTGGGCGCTTGCACGAATGAATATGTTTTTGCACGGCTCAGACTCTGCTCGTATCGAATGGTGTAACACTTTAACCTCACCAGCTTTAGTTGAAAACGACAGACTGATGAAGTTTGATAACGTGGTCGCGAACCCACCATTTTCACTCGATAAATGGGGTTCAGAAGATGTTGAGGAAGATAGATACAACCGTTTCTGGCGTGGGCTACCACCTGCATCAAAAGCAGATTTTGCCTTTATTAGCCACATGGTAGAAGCTGCGGTTGAAAAAGAAGGTCGGATTGCTGTGGTGGTTCCTCATGGCGTACTTTTTAGAGGTGCTGCGGAGGGCCGCATTCGTCAACAATTGATTGAAGAAAATCTACTAGATGCAGTGATCGGCTTACCTGGTAACTTGTTCCCAAGTACCAGCATTCCAGTAGCCATCCTGCTTTTTGATCGCTCTCGTGAAAAAGGTGGTGTAAATGAAAACTGCAAAGACGTGTTGTTTATCGATGCCAGCGGTAAAGACCATTATCAGGCAGGAAAAAACCAAAACATCCTGCTGGATGAGCATTTAGATAAAATTGTTGCAGCGGTTACTGCACGTAAAGAGGTGGAAAAGTACGCCCATTTAGCTACTTTTGCAGAACTTAAAGAGAACGATTTCAACCTGAATATTCCACGTTACGTCGATACCTTTGAAGAAGAAGTCGAGATCGACATTGTCGCGGTACAAGCTGAGATAACCACCCTTGAAACCGAACTAGCCGACGTTCGCAACCAAATGGCTGAGTTATTAAAGGATGTTGTGCCTGCAAATAAGTCGGAGGTGGCAGAATGAGTGACAATACCGGTATGAGTGCAGAACATCTCACCTTCGAAAACTTAAAGCATGAAACTGAAGACTTAGAGTTTTGGTATGCCAGAGAGTTGCAAACTGTTCTTGACTATAGTAGTTGGGACAAGTTTGAGCGCGTTATTAAAAAAGCTATCACTGCTTGTGAGGGCTCTGGCCAATCGAGTGAGGACCATTTTTCCCAGGTGGGAAAAATGGTCGATATTGGCTCTGGTGCTAAACGAGCCACGCGTGATTATCAGCTTTCCCGTTACGCCTGTTATCTCATTGTGCAAAACGGCGATGCCAGTAAGCCGGTGATCGCCAATGGTCAGACTTATTTTGCTATTCAAACCCGTCGCCAAGAGTTGCAAGATGACACTGGATTTCAGCAATTAAATGAAGACCAAAAGCGCTTAATGCTGCGTAATGAGCTGGCCGATCATAACAAGCAACTGGCCGCCGCGGCCCGTGACGCGGGTGTTGAATCAGGCTTGGATTATGCCATTTTTCAAAACCACGGCTACAAAGGGTTGTATGGCGGTTTAGACAACAAAGCGATTCACCAGCACAAAGGTTTAAAAAAGAGCCAAAAAATACTCGACCATATGGGCAGTACCGAGCTGGCCGCTAATCTATTCCGCGCCACGCAAACTGAAGAAAAGCTTAAACGCGATCAGGTTTCTACTAAAAGGCAAGCCAACCAAACTCACTTTGAAGTAGGCGCAAAAGTGCGCGCCACCATTGAGGAACTGGGCGGCACCATGCCAGAGAATTTGCCAACACCGAAAATAGGCATCCCCCAGTTGGCGCGAGTGCAGAAGAAGTTGGAGGTAGATAAAAATGAATAAAGGATGGAAAAGTGGTCGTGTTGGTGAGCTGATAGCTTCTTTAGAGTCAGGCATAAGTGTAAATGGTGTAGATGGAACACCCTCTAACGACGACTACGCTGTTTTAAAAGTCAGTGCTGTGACATATGGTAAGTTTAACCCACAAGCCAGTAAAAAAATAACAGGAAGCGAGCTTCAAAGAGCCAAGTGCATTCCTAAAAAGGGACAGATTATTATTAGTCGAAGCAATACCCCTGAGCTTGTAGGTGCGAGCTGTTACATTTCGGAAGATTACCCTAATCGTTTTCTTCCAGATAAGCTTTGGCAAACCATCCCTCACCCAGAAAAAAAAGTTGAACATAAGTGGCTCGCATACTTTTTAGCTTCACCATGGGCGAGGTTTAGGTTATCGAGTCTAGCTACGGGTACAAGTAATAGTATGAAAAATATCACTAAAAGTGAACTATTAACTTTACCTGTGCCAATCCCGCCTTTTTTAGAACAAAAAAGGATAGCTTCTTTCCTTGAATGCTGGGACAACGCTATCGAAAAAACGGAGGCGTTAATTGCCGCCAAGGAAAAGCAATTTGAGTGGTTAACATCCAACTTGATTAACCGTGCTGGTCATAAACGCAAACCGACTTCTAGTTTGATGTCAGAGGTTTCTAAACGCAATAAGAACAGCGGGATTGAACGCGTTTTAAGTGTGACAAACCACAGTGGTTTTGTATTACCTGAGGAGCAATTTGAGCGACGCGTTGCTAGCGAAAATGTTTCAAATTACAAAGTCGTTGGAAAAGGCCAATATGCTTATAACCCTTCACGAATCAATGTGGGATCTATTGCCCGACTTGATAATTGGGAAAACGGCATTTTAAGTCCAATGTATGTGGTGTTTAAACTAGACACTACAAAGGTATGTAGCGACTACTTTTTGCACTGGCTTAATTCAAGCGAAGCGCGCCAACGTATAAAAAACAGTGCTCAGGGTAGCGTGCGTGAAACTGTCAGCTTTAAAGATCTTGGAGCAATTGACATTCCATTGCCAGCAATGGAAATACAAAAAGGCGTAACGTACAAGCTCAACCTTGCTCAAAGGGAGATCAGTTTACTGAATAAGACTTTAAAGCAATACCGCATCCAAAAACGCGGGTTGATGCAAAATCTGCTCACTGGTGAATGGCAAGTAGGTAATTCTCATCCAGAAGCTGAAGAAATCCGTAAGGAGGGCATCACATGAGCACACCGCCAGTAAATTACGACGTAAACTCGGAGCCTTCGGGCTTTGAATTTAATGAAAAGTACTTGTCGCAAATTCCTGCTCTACAACAGCTAATCAATCTGGGTTATCAATACCTTACTCCAGAGCAGGCATTAGCTGAACGTGGTGGGCGCAGCGCCAATGTGATTTTGGAAGGGGTGCTTCGCCAGCAGCTAAAAAAGATTAATCGCATTAACTATAAAGGTGGCGAGTATCTGTTTAGCGAAGAGAACATTCAAACTGCGATCCAAAAGTTAAAAAATATTAAGTTTGATGGCCTGCAAATAACCAATGAGTCTATTTACGATTTAATCACCTTAGGCTCAGCCCTGGAGCAAACCATTGAGGGGGACTCAAAGAGTTTTACCCTCAATTACATTGATTGGAAAACCCCTAGCAACAACACCTTTCATGTAGTGGCCGAATTCTCTGTTGAACGTGCGCGTAGTACAGACACTGTGCGCCCAGATATTGTGCTGTTTGTGAATGGTATTCCCTTTAGCGTGATTGAATGTAAATCGCCTAAAGTGGATGTTGAGCAAGCGATATCACAAAACATTCGTAACCAAGGTGATGACTATATTCCACGCCTCTTTACCTATGTGCAGCAAGTGCTGGCGGTGAATAAAAATGCTGCGCAATATGCCACAGCAGGCACGCCTAAGAAGTTCTGGGGCGTGTGGAAGGAACAAGAAGATAAATCCACCGATGTCGACAAAGGTATAAATACTGCTCTAAACGACGATAATAAAACACTGTTATTTAGTGGTGAGTTTGCCGCTGCCCGTCCATTTTTTGATGCGTTAGAGGCTGAAGGAAGTCGCTTAATTACTGAGCAAGATAACACCATTCACAGCCTGTGCCGCCCAGATCGTTTATTAGACTTGGTATACCGTTTTACTTTGTTTGATGGTGGCATTAAGAAAGTGGCCCGCTATCAGCAATATTTTGTGATTAAAGCGACCATCGCCCGAATTAAGAAAAACAACGCTAAAGAAAATCGCCAAGGCGGTATTATTTGGCATACCCAAGGGTCGGGTAAGTCGCTCACCATGGTGATGTTAACTCGTGCAATGGCGCTGGATTCACAGTTGATCAACCCAAGAATTATTTTGGTTACTGACCGAGACGACCTTGATAAACAGCTTGGCAATACCTTTGCGGCCTGCGGTTTAAGCCGTGAACGTGCAACCTCGGGTCGTAATTTGGTGAAACACCTGAAAAACAAAGTGGGCCTAATCACCACGTTGATTCATAAATTTGATAAAGGCTGGGTGGCGGAAAAGTTTGTTGATGAGTCGCACGATATTTTTGTGCTGGTCGATGAAAGTCACCGTACCAACTTTGGTTCATTGGCGGCCAGAATGCGCCAAATGCTGCCAAATGCGTGTTTTCTTGGTTTTACCGGTACACCGCTACTGAAAAAAGAGAAGAATAACTTTGCCAAATTTGGAGGTCTGATTGAGCCGCACTATACCATTAAACAAGCGGTCGCTGATGAAGCAGTATTACCCCTACTGTATGAAGGCCGGCATGTTGAAATGGAGCAGAATCA
Organism: Acinetobacter bohemicus ANC 3994; assembly: GCF_000367925.1. Lineage (GTDB taxonomy): Bacteria > Pseudomonadota > Gammaproteobacteria > Pseudomonadales > Moraxellaceae > Acinetobacter > Acinetobacter bohemicus. The sequence goes on along the minus strand of NZ_KB849170.1, from coordinate 91,380 downwards.
ATCGGCTATCGACTTATGGTTTGAGCGCCACACGGCAGACTTAAGCAAAGAACAAAAAGCCGACCTTAAAAAGAAATATGCCCGTGCGGAAATGTTGAATAAAGCCGATCAGGTGATTTATATGCGCGCCTTTGATATCAGCGAGCATTTTCGTGCTAACTGGCAAGGCACCGGCTTTAAGGCTCAGCTTGTCGCCCCTAGTAAATCAGCCGCGTTAAAGTATCAGCAATTTCTACAAGAGATTGGCACCGTGACCACTGAAGTCGTGATTTCTGGCCCTGATACCCGTGAAGGCTACGATGAAGTGGACGAAGGGCCAACCGATGAGGTGGGTAAATTCTGGGGCAAAATGATGAAGCGCTTTGGCTCTGAAGAAGAGTATACCAAGCAAATCATCAACCAATTTAAATATGGTGATGACCCAGAAATATTGATTGTAGTTGATAAATTATTAACCGGTTTTGATGCGCCTCGAAATACAGTGTTGTACCTTTGTAGAAAGCTGAGAGAGCACACGCTGTTACAGGCAATCGCTCGGGTTAACCGATTGTACGAAGGCAAAGAATTTGGCTACATCATCGACTATGCCAGCGTATTGGGCGAGTTAGACAAAGCGCTGACTATGTATGAAGCCTTTGAAGGGTTCGACGAAGATGACTTGGCGGGTACGCTGACATCAATCAACGAGGAAGTGTTCAAGCTGCCGCAGCGTTACTCAGACTTATGGGATTTGTTTAAAGAGGTAAAAAACTCAAAAGACGAAGAAGCCTATGAGGTGTTATTGGCCGATGATGAATTGCGCGAAGAGTTTTATGAATGCTTATCGGCATACAGTAAATCTTTGGCTATCGCTTTATCGTCTGAGCAGTTCATTATGAACTCCGATGAGAAAAAGCTACAAACCTATAAAAACGATTTAAAGCGTTTTCAGAACTTAAAGGCAGCGGTAAAGTTGCGTTATGCTGAGGCGATTGATTATCGTGACTACGAGCCAAAAATTAAAAAGCTATTGGATACGCATATTCAAGCTAATGAGGTGACTCAGCTTAATGAGCCGGTGAATATTTTTGATGAAAAAATGTTTACCGCAGTGAAAGAAGAGCAAGGGGTTTATCAAGCCAAAACAACAGCATCGAAAGCGGACACCATTGCCCATGCCACTAAGCGTAGTATTTCGGAGAATATGGATGAAGACCCTGCGTTTTATGAAAAGTTTTCAAAGCTGATCCAAGCGGCTATTGATGACTTTAAGGCCAAACGCTTATCAGACTTGGAGTATCTCAATCGGGTGATTGATATTCGTAACAAAGTGGCAACTAAGCAGCATGACGATATGCCCGATTGTATTCGTGAGAATGACGAAGCCTGTGCTTACTTTGGCCTGATTAAGCCACAGTTTCAGCAAGTTGAAACACTCAACGAGTTAGATGATGACCAACTAGATGCCATTGCCGCTCAAACATCCTTAGCGATACAAAAAATCATTGATAATCATTGGAAGGTCGATTTTTGGGATGATTCCGATGTTCAAAAAACGGCGATGAATGATATTGACGATTTTCTTTATGATGAAGTCAAAGAGCAATATGGTGTGACACTGAGCTTAGAGCAAATGGATGAAATTATTGAGAAAACCATGCAGGTTGCGAAGCATCGGAGGTGTTCTTAATGTCATCAACCATCAAGCAAACTGATATGCCACTGGCAAGCGCTGAAAATCTAGCTGTTGTGTATGGAGGGGGAGAAATCCCTTTCCAGCTAGAGTTTTCTAAACGTAAGTCGCTAGAAATATCGGTTAATCCTGATAAATCAGTTTTTGTTAAAGCGCCTGAAGGCACCGACCCTGACGCAATTGAAGCCAAGGTTAAAAAGCATGCTCGGTGGATCAAACGTCAAATCCGCTACTTTGACCAGTTCGACCCAAGAACACCTTCGAGAAAATACGTCAGTGGTGAAAGCCATTTATATTTGGGCAAGAAGTATCGCCTAAAAGTAGAGGTTGAACCTAATAATAGTGTTGCGTTGAAAGCCGGTTTCTTTGAAGTCACTTCAACTAATGGTAAACCAGATCATGTTAAGTCACTGTTAAGGGATTGGTATTTTGAGAAGGCGAATTTCTATTTAAATAAGATATTTTTAGAATGCTGGGAAAAATTTAAATATCCCGATTCTGAGAAGCCCAATGTTAAAATCATGCAGCTCAAAAAACGCTGGGGGAGCCTATCTAAAAATAGAACACTGACTTTAAATCGGGATTTGATTAAAGCCCCAAAAGAATGTATTGAGTATGTGATCATTCACGAGTTGTGTCATTTGGAGCATCACCACCATGGTCCTGAATTCTATCAATTGCTCGAACGTTCGTTACCTGATTGGGTAAGACGCAAACAAAAACTAGAAATGGCGCTGATTTAGCAAAAGTTATACTTGTGTGCCAAAGTATATATTTTGAGCTCCAGTGGTATCGTCTGCTTTAGATTGTAAATTGTATTAGCAGTTTATTGGGCGGTTACTATACTGCACTAAAGTTGTTCATCTAAATATTGTCTTTACAGGATTGCTAGTGTTTTATAAAGGGGGAGCAGCAGGAGGGATAGTTATTGTCTGAAATTTGCTACAATTAAGTCAATTTTACGTTTTCTCTTTTCAGTTAATGTTTAGAAATATGCGCATATTATAGATTTTTATAATGTTTAACTAATAATGGAATAGTTGTTAGAAATTTTACTATCACCGCTTACATTGATAATTCTAGTTGATTTTTTTGTTCAATTGGCTAGTTGGTTGAATTTTACACCAAACTTACACCACAACTTATTTTAAATTATATAATGGTTTGATTTTATTGCTATTTTTTTGTTATGCGATCCAATCCATCATCGGCGCGACAGAAATGCGAGGCTGTAAGGACTGGAGAGCGGACATGAGCAGAAACCTAAAACGATGAAAAACCGAAGCGCGGATTATACGTGCTTTATTTAAAAAGCAATAGCATTGTACTAAAAAGCAGCAAACATGAAGAATAAGCTGATATGACGAATATACCCATAGTTTTTTATGGATATGTTGTGAAATCATCAGACATTCAGTATGTTAGTAAGCAATAAAAAAAACTATGAGGGAACAAAAATGATGCTTTTGGAAGAGATTTTTAAAAGTAAAAAAGCCGAACATTCGGATGCATTTAATTTAAGAATCCATCGCGGCTTAAGTTGGTTAAAAAAATCAGCCGAATTAGATCAGGATCTGGATCTAAAATTTATCAGTCTTTGGGTGTCTTTTAATGCACTTTATGCACAAGATGTTGCAATCATGCAGGACAAACAATCGTTAAAACAGTTTTTGTCTTTAATCTGCCAAAAGGATCAGGAGCAGAAAATTGATCACATTCTTTGGCAAAAACTTAATCATCTGATTGTTTTATTATTGGAAAATCCCTATGTCTACCAAGGGTTTTGGGATTATCAAAATCAGAAAATAAGTCAAATCTCTTGGAAAGCCGGTTTTGATCAGGAAAAAAAACAGGCCCATCGTGCTTTACAGGCGAAAGATTCAGCCCATATTTTATGGATGGTTTTTAATCGACTGTATACCTTGCATAATCAAATGATCCTTGGTGGTACGACCTACAATAGCGCGGTCAATCGTAAACAACTGCAAGATGCCTGTACTCTTTTGGCTGCATTGTTACCGACGTTTATCTATATATTTTTGGAAAATTCACAGAGTCTTGATTTGGTGCAACCTTTTTATCCGATGGTACAAGTCTCATAACGAAAACTAAAATCATAACTAAAACTAAAAATCTAAGAATTAAAAAAAGCCTCTAAAAAAGAGGCTTTATCATGCTTAAATGGGATGTGCTTTAGCATGATGGCGTTGATCCAGTAAAGCAAACAGTGCTGAACAAGTCACCAAACATAGTCCTGCAAGACAAGTCATGCTCCACCCGCCATGATGCCATGAATAAACCCCAAGTGCAGAACCACAAGCCCCGCCAATAAAATAGGCCGTCATATAGATGGCGTTAATTCGTGATTTTGAGTCAGGCCGTAAACGAAAAATAATATTTTGATTACTGGTATGCACAATGGTCAAGCCTAAACTGATCACCCCATAGCCAATAATATAACTGAATAAATATTGCCCACCCCAGTAGAAAAATAACCAACTGATGGCAAGAACAAAAAGACCAATCCAAGTCAGTGATTGAGTATGACCTTGATCGGCAATTTTGCCAATTTTCGCTGTGGCCAATGCACCAAAGACACCAATCAGCGTCACAACACCGACCAAGACATCCGATAGGTTAAAGGGGGAGGAGGTGAGTAAAACTGCGATGGTTGAAAATAGAATGCTCATTGCTGCAAAAGCAAAACCACCGACTAAAGCACGTAAGCCTAAACGTGGTTCTTCTTTTAAAAGCAGCGCCATTGATTTAAAAATGTTGGCATAGCTCATTTTGAATACTGGAATAGAAGGGAGTTTGGCTTTGAGTAAAAAAGCCAAAATCAGCATCAATACCGCGCTGACCACATAAATGAGTTTCCAGTTGAATAGATTGGACAGTAAGCCTGCAAGACTGGTGGACAGCAGTAAGCCGACTAAAAGTCCACTCATTAAAAAGCCCAGTACTTCCCCTGTTTTTTCGGGTTTGACCGCCATGGCCGCCAAAGGAATTAAGACCTGTGCTGCGACTGAAAATAACCCTACAATCACTGTTCCCAGCCAAAGCATAGGCAAATTGACAGCAAAAGCACACAGAAATAGTCCAATTGCAGCCAAAAACATTAATAGGGGAATAAATTTGGTTTTATTGACAATGTCGCCTACAGGAACAATAAAGAGTAGACCTAAGGCATAAGACACTTGTGCAAAGGTGACGGTTAACGCCACTTGAGATTCAGGGACATTAAAATATTGTTGTATAGAATGGATTAAAGGCTGGCAATAATAATTTGCCCCTGCACATAAACCGCAGGCAACAGCCATCAACCAGAGCAAAGATTTATCTTGGCTGATGTCGAGAGAGGTGTTCATAAAAGTCCCTTGCTTTTGTATTACTGACAATAAGCGGTTGCTTCAATTTCAATCAGCATACCGGCTAGTGCAAGACACGGGACAGGAATTAGCGTACACGCAGGGAAAGGCTGATCTTTCCAAAGTTTTTGCATTTCCTGAATTAAAAACTGATGTTTCTGGGGATTGTGATCAACCACTAAAATTCTTAAAACAGCAGTATCTTGCAGTGTTGCGTCTACATGTCTTAAAGCCAGTTCAATATTTTGAAAGGCTTGCCTGACTTGTACCGCAAAATCTGTAGATAAAAGTCCTCGTTGGTTTTCACCACCTTGTCCTGAAATGTGAAGGATACGTTGAAACTGTGTCACTTCGGCAATGTGACTATACGCAAAAGCTTGTGGGTTATAAAGTGTCTTTGGGTTAAGGAGTGCAAAAGCTTTGGATGGCTGTTCAATACTTAAATTCATGCACGATCGTCCAGAAATGAGCGGTTAATTTTGCTAGTATCAAAGCTGAAGTTAACTTGAGGTCAAGCCTTGTGACTGAAAAAGATGCACATCAATGGATAACGATAGGTGAACTGGCACAGCGCAGTGGTGTAAGTGTCCCCGCGATTCGTTTTTATGAAGAAAAAGAATTGATTTGGAGCATTCGTACCGAAGGCAAGCAACGTCGTTATCAACGTGCCATGCTACGCCGTGTGGCTATTATTAAAGTTGCACAGCAAGTCGGTATGCGCTTGCAACAAGTTAAAGAAGCCTTTTCGGTATTGCCAAAAAATAAGGTGGCCAGCAAGGCCGATTGGCAAAAAATGTCGCAAAAATGGCAAGCCAGTTTAGATGTGCAAATTGTCAGTTTGTTGCAACTCCGGCAACAACTCGATTGGTGTATAGGCTGCGGCTGTTTGTCTTTACAACAATGTCCATTGCGTAATCCAAACGATCAAATGGCAGATCAATCTGCGGGCGCTCATTTTCAGCAGATATTATGGCAACTGGAAGAAAGGCAACAGCATTTAACCATTCAGCAGCCGTGTGTAGAAGAGGATTAGTGCGCCAGTTTCTTTTTCGATAGCGTAATCATCATGACCCCAACAATATTGAGCAAGCAACCAAACCATTGGATGGCATTCATGTGTTCACCCAACAAAGCCACTGCCAGAATAATGGTTAACACGGGGCCAATTGAACCAATCATTGCCGACTGTGCTGCGCCTAAGCGTGAAATACTTTGGGCAATCAAAATTGTGGGAAGGACCGTGACCAGTAAACCTAATGCGATACCATAACCAATCACCCCGATGGGCAATTGCGTGAGTAATGCGATTGGACTGGGGATGGCAATAAAGTAGTGGGTGAGTGTGCCCAAACAAGCAATGCTTAAGGCCAAACCGGTGTAATTCCATGAGCCAAATTTAGCAATCAGACGTGGGGTTAATAATAGATAGCTTGCAAAGCTGATTGCACTGGCAAAGACTAAACTGACGCCCAACCAAAAATTGCCTTCATGCGGGACTGTACTTTGTTCCTGTAACATCACAATGACTGTACCCCCATAACTCAGTGCAATTGCAATGCCACTTTTTAGGCTGAGTTTCTGTTTATAAATGATGCTAGAGGCAAGCACAGTGAGGGTAGGATATAAAAATAAAATAATCCGCTCTAATGATGCGCTGATATACATTAAGCCCGCAAAATCTAACCAGCTAGACAAGTAATAGCCAATCAATCCTGCAAAAATCAGCATCATCCAGTCTTTAGGCGTGATATTTTTGTTGTGCTGGCGATTGAACCAACAGAGCAGTAAAAAGAAGGGCAGTGCACTGAGCATTCTGAGCGCCATAAGAACCGTGCCGTCGACCAGTGGCGATAGCGCATAGGCCTGTTTAATAATAATGGCCTTGGTACTAAATAAAAAAGCAGCACCAATTGCGCATAAAGACCCTAATTGTGTCGCTGTCAAAAAACCTTTCATTTTACCTACTTGGCGAAGTGTTATTGCGCTCTGTAATGCAGTGTAGAAATGTGAATGATAAAGTTTTTATCAGAAGAATTGAAATGCAAAAAGATGATGACTGCGATTCCAGTTTGGAATGAGTCCTTAAAATTCTGGATTTTATTTGACTTAAGTCGAACTAAAGCTCAGTTGAAATGAGTTGAGTCACGATTTTATTAAAAATATTAAAAAAATTTAGCCTCTAAGCAACGCGGAAATGCAAAAAAATGACGATTTTGCTGAGGCCTAATCAGGATATTGCTAAAAATAGTTAAAATTTGCGCTAAGATGGTGCGAAAAATACTCAAATAGATTAAATAAAGGCTAAATCATCACCTACCGAAATGGCAATCAAAAAAAATGTAATTATTTTTTGACCCAATTCGACGGATGGTAAATAGATGCTGTTATTAAAACGAACAATTGAAATGGAGGAAAATAGAAAGAGCGCAATGTTTGCTTGGTCGCTGATTTTTTTTAAATGAACTGGAAAAAAATAGTTAAGTTTTTAGCTGGCGGATTTTCTCTATTCTGTCACTTTAGTCAATCTCATAAAAAGTAGAAGCTAAATGTGCCATTTTAGTGCTCAACAAGAACATCTTTATCTAATAACTCGCTGGGTAATAAAAGTGCTGATTGTCAGAATGATCAATGTTTATTTTTAAATCAATCTCAAGCAATAATGACGAGTGCTTAAATATAAAAATTGACAAAGTACCGCAATGGCAATTAAGCAGATAAAAGTAATTTTAATGAAAGCCAAAAAAATAAATGCTCTATCGTATGATAATTTTTGTGAATCACCAGTTCAATATATGGGTATTTATTAAATAAATATTGGGTGGTAATTTAAAACAGTTCAATTAGAATCCAAAAATTCAACAAAAATGCATCTAGGGGGAAACATTGCGAATAGCGATGTTTACTTAAGAAAAACTAGCTTGAGGAAGGCTCATGCAGATCGGAATCCCAACCGAAACTGTTCTCGGTGAAAATCGTGTGGCAGCAACGCCAGAAACAGTAAAGAAGTTGATCAGTGCTGGTCATACAGTCGTCATTGAACGTAGAGCAGGCGTGAAAGCCGCTTATATTGACAGTGCATATGAACAGGTCGGTGCTAAAATTACAGATGATGCCTATACAGGCAGTCAAATTATTTTGAAAGTTCGTGCCCCTAAAGGTGATGAAATTCAAAAGCTTGCAGCGAATACCGCTGTGATCGCAATGTTTGATCCGTATCGTAATACTGAACTTGACCAATTTGCATCCGCGCAGGTGTCTGCATTTGCTTTAGAGCTCTTACCTCGTACGCTTTCTCGCGCACAAAACATGGACGTGCTCTCTTCTCAAGCCAACTTAGCTGGTTATAAATCTGTGCTTTTGGCTGCGGCAGAATATCAACGCATGTTCCCAATGCTTATGACCGCTGCGGGAACGGTAAAACCGGCTCGTGTAGTGATTATGGGTGTTGGTGTTGCAGGCTTACAAGCCATTGCAACGGCAAAGCGTTTAGGTGCAGTGGTTGAAGCCACAGATTTACGCCCAACAGCTCGCGATCAAGTGGAGTCTTTAGGCGGTAAATGGTTAGACGTCCCGATGTCTGACGATGAAAAGCAAAAAGCTGCCGATGCTGCTAAAAATGGTTATGGATGGATGCCAGGTGAGCAATACATCAAAGACCAAGCCGCAATTGTCGATAAAGCTGTTTCTAATGCAGACATCGTGATTACCACAGCACTTTTACCAGGTCGTGATGCACCACGTTTAATTCGTGCTGAAACGGTGGCCAAAATGAAACCGGGTTCAATCATCCTTGATATGGCAGTTGAGTCAGGCGGTAACGTTGAAGGCTCAAAATGCGGTGAAAATGTGGTTACCGATAATGGCGTAACGATTTTAGGTATTCCAAATATTCCGGCAACAGTTGCGACAGAAGCTTCGGCACTGTATGCACGTAATGTCTTTAATTTCCTAGAAACACTTTTTGATGCTGATAAGAACTTTGTTTTAAATCAGGAAGAAGAAATTCAAAAAGCCCTACTTGTCACTCACGGCGGCCAAGTGCTGTTAAAGCGTGGTTAAGGAGATAGATCATGGTTGAAACGATTACAATTTTCGTCCTTGCCATCTTCGTAGGTTACTACGTGGTTTGGGGGGTAACACCTGCTTTACATACACCATTAATGGCTGTAACCAATGCCTTGTCTTCAATTATTGTCGTTGGTGCAATGATTCAAACTGTGGGTATGCCAAGTATTGGGCTTGATGCAAACGTGGCTTTCCAAAGCATTAACGTGGTGAGCATTTTGGGTGCGGTTGCTGTGTTCTTGGCAAGTATCAATATTTTCGGTGGCTTCGCAGTAACTGCACGTATGCTGGAAATGTTTAAGCCTAAGCAAAAGAAAAAAGAGGGTTCGTAAATGGAATTTATTCGAGACTATGCGGATTGGTTCTACTTAGTAGGCGCCGTTCTTTTTATCTTAACGCTACGTGGTTTGTCAGGTCCTAAAACCGCAATTGCAGGTAACCGCTACGGTATGATCGCGATGGCGATTGCTGTCATCACCACGTTCTTTGTGGCAAATCATCCTGTAGTTTGGATGATTGTCGGTGCAATGGTCTTAGGTGGGGTTGTTGGTATTGCACGTGCGCGTACTGTTCCAATGACACAAATGCCTGAAACAGTGGCATTGATGCACTCATTGGTGGGTTTGGCTGCGGTATTGATTGCGATTGCTGCAATTCTGCATAATAACCAACTCACAGCATTGTTTGTTGAAAACGAAGCGGCTTTAACCGCAGCAGGCGTTGAACATGCACACATGAGCAAAATTCATTTATTTGAATTGTTTGTCGGTTGTTTTGTCGGTGCGATTACCTTTACAGCATCTGTATTTGCTTATGGTAAATTGGCTGCAAAAAAATGGGCGAAAACCATTTCAGGTGCATGGGTTAAACCTTTACAAGCCAGCATTTTCCTTGCAATGCTGGTCTGTGGTTTCATGTTCTTCTCAACAGGTAACATGCAAGCATTCTGGGCAATGACTGCTCTGGCATTGATCTTGGGTTGGGTGTGGATTGCACCTGTTGGCGGTGGTGATATGCCAGTTGTGGTATCGCTATTAAACTCATTCTCTGGATGGGCGGCAGCGGGGATTGGTTTCACGCTTGAAAATAACATGTTAATTGTGGCGGGTTCACTGGTGGGTTCATCGGGTGCGATTCTGTCTTACATCATGTGTAAAGCGATGAACCGTTCAATCATCAATGTATTGTTTGGTGGTGCAATGGGTGGCACAGCTGCACCAACAGCAGCGGCAGGCGATAAAGTTCAACGTAATCACCGTTCAGGTTCTGCGGATGATGCCGGTTTCTTAATGTCGAATGCAGATAGCGTTGTGATTGTACCGGGTTATGGTATGGCACAAGGTCGTGCACAAAATGCAGTAAAAGAACTTGCGCATATTTTGAAAGAACAAGGTGTAACGGTACGTTTTGCCATTCACCCTGTGGCAGGTCGTATGCCGGGCCATATGAACGTATTACTGGCTGAAGCTGATGTTGCGTATGAAGACATCTTAGAGATGGATGAGATCAACTCTGACTTCCCAGCAACAGATGTGGTACTGGTGATTGGTGCGAATGACGTAGTCAATCCTGCGGCAAAAGACGATCCAACATCACCGATTTATGGCATGCCAATTCTTGAAGCTCATCGCGCTCGAACCATTATGGTGATCAAACGCTCAATGGCGACAGGTTATGCAGGTCTAGACAATGACTTGTTCTATAATGATAAAACCATGATGATTTTTGGTGATGCCAAGAAAGTTGTGGAAGATATGACCAAAGCAATTAATGGTTCTGGCCACTAAATCAAAGTCTCAAGTCCCTCTTTGATAAAGAGGGATTTAGGGAGATAAAAAACCACCTTCGGGTGGTTTTTTATGGTTGCTATTTTCTAAAAACAATCATCATTGTTAATTTTGACTCTTCTATTTGGCGCAATATTACTATGTGCTGAATAAAGTGCGACATACAGTAGCGCTATCTTATTTTTTACTCTACCTATCTTGAACAAAGTTCCCTAAAAGAAGGCTGCTTCAAAAGATGAAATTGCACATAAATCATGGCTTTGGTTTGTGGCATCAATTTTGCTTTTAAGAGTATTTTAGGGGAAAGTTTATGAAAAGAATAAAGTATTTATCTCTGCTGCTGATGGCAATATCTTTTCCAACCTTTGCAAATAATGTCACGGCAACCGCTGAAAATATTCAAGAAATACGTTTGTCTCTCGATAGTGTCTGGGTGGTCATGGGCGGGATTCTGGTCTTCTTTATGCAGGCTGGTTTTGCATTGGTCGAAAGCGGTTCTGTACGCAGTAAGAATACCGTTAACGTCTTGATGAAAAATTATATGGATGCCTGTTTGGGGGGGCTGGTTTTTTGGTTACTCGGTTTTGGTCTAATGTTTGGCGTTAACGCTTCAGGTTGGATTGGGACAAGTCATTTTGCACCCAACGTGATGGATGATTGGCATTGGAACTTATTGTTCTTCCAAATGATGTTCGCGGCAACGGCAACCACCATTGCCAGTGGTGCTATGGCTGAACGTATTCACTTTGTGGCTTATGTGGTCAGTGCGGCGGTGGTGAGTGGTTTAATTTATCCCATCTTTGGCAGTTGGGCATGGGGCAGTCTCTTTGATGGTCAAGGTTGGTTAAAGGCTTTGGGTTTTATCGACTTTGCTGGTTCAACGGTGGTGCATTCAATTGGTGGTTGGGTGGCATTGGCCGGTATTATTGTCTTGGGTCCTCGTTTAGGACGTTTTGGACGAAATGGACAAAGTCATCATTTGGCTGGGCATAACCTACCGTTAGTTGCTTTAGGTGGTTTTATCCTTTGGTTTGCATGGTTTGGTTTTAATGCAGCATCAACAGTAAATGCCAGTGTCAGTATTGGTCGAATTGCCCTCAATACCCATTTGGCTGCATGCTCTGGCGCAGTGGCTTATATGTTGTATGCCTTAATTCGTGGTAAAGCGATTCTCATGAAGACCACCATCAATGCTTCATTGGGCGGCTTGGTCGGAATTACCGCAGGCTGTGCAACCATGTCGCCATTATTTGCTGTCATCACAGGTTTAACCGCAGGTTTGATTGTCAGTGTCATGCCAAGCTTCATGGAAAAATTAAAGCTGGATGATGTGGTGGATGCGGTCACGGTGCATGGTTTTTGTGGGGCATGGGGAACGGTGGCAGCCGGCTTATTTTTTGAAGCAGATCTGTTTAATTCACATATTATTTCGATTCAGGTTTTAGGTGTAGCCGCTGCATTTATATGGGGGTTCGGCATTGCTTTCGTGGTCTTTAAAGTGCTCGACAAACTTTTAGGCGGCTTGCGTGTGAGTAAACAGCATGAACAACATGGGTTAGATTATACCGAACATGCTGAGCTATCTTATCCAGAATTTCAGCGTGATGTGACCTTTGAAACGGATGATCTGACCAAACGTCACTAAGGAGTTGAACGATGCCGAATGAATTACTCAGTGTGATACAAAAGAAACAAGCGATTGAACGTGGTCTTAGTCACTATATGAATGGCACGGTATTGGAGCGTGTACTGAATTATTGGGAGCAAGAATATGGAGATCAGCCTTCTTTTGTGCTCAATCGCTTTTTAAGTGAAATTTGTAATACCGATGAATTGCGTTTTTATCGCAAAGAGATGTTGAAAAAAGTGCTGTCTGAAATGTCGGCTATTGAGAAGCAGGTTTTATTAGAAATCAAACCGCAGCTAGAGCCAGAAGAGCTTATTTCAATAGCGATTGCCGATGCTTGTCTTGCCTTGGTTGATGCGGTGATGTTGACTGTTACAGCAACCGATTTAGATGACTTTAATGATGAGGTTAAAAAACAGCTGCAGACGATGGGCTTAGCGATTGAGACATCGGTAAAAATAAATGATGCTGCTTTTATCGATGTTTTACCACTCACGCTTTATGCCCAAGTGATTACCCTCATCTATGAATGTTATTGTGAGTTTTATGGGCCAACCAAGGCAGATCAAGTCTATGCAAGGGCGAAAATGGAAATTAAAAGCAAATATCCCGATGTTGATTTACACCAATTATTATAGCTGTAATGGATCATATGGCTGTTGTGGTTAAGCTGTTGGTCAGTAATCAATAAAACAGAAGCTCTAAGATGAAAAAAGCGACCTTAAGGTCGCTTTTTTACTTTACGCTATCGATTCAGGAGTGGCACGCCATAAGCTTTCAAGGTCGTAAAATTTACGTGCCGCTGGAAGCATAACGTGAACAACCACAAAACCAAGGTCGATTAAGATCCATTCTGCATCACGTTCACCTTCAACACCGAGAGGGCGAAAACCTGCTTTACGTGCTTCTTCAGCAACATTATTTGCAAGGGCTTTGATGTGACGCGTTGATGTGCCACTAGCAATGACCATGGCATCGGCTACATTACTAATAGCGCTAACATCAATTTCAAGAATATCTTTTGCTTTTACATCTAATAGGGCTTCATGTACAACTTTTAAGCAAGCTTGTACATCTTGAGCTTGAGAATTCATTGCGAGATCGAGAGAATTAGAAGCGCTGGGCGATGGTTCTAAATTCATAAAGGGTTTTATTTCCGGACAATAACTCATCGTGTAATATAGCGGTTTTAGTGCCGCATTTCAATTCTGTTCATAATTTAACTTTGCGGATGTTTTGCAAAATATTTATCTTTCCATGCAAAGGAATGGCTGGAATGGGCTTGTGGTCTATATTCTGCTGCAATATAGCCGCTGTATGCACTTTGATTGAGCCATTGAAAAATTTCTGCAAAATGTATTTGTGCAGTATCGGGTTCATGACGTCCGGGGCAGTCAGCAAATTGAATATGCCCAATATCGTGAATATTTTCTTTTAAGGCTTCTAGTACATCTTCACCCATCATCGCCATATGGTAACAGTCATATTGCATTTTAAGCGCAGGGTGTTGCACGGCTTCTAGCATTTCTTGCGCTTGAGCAATATTTTGCACTAAAAAGCGCGGCATATCGGTGCTATTAATCATTTCAAAAACAGGTTGAATATGATGAGCGGATAACCGATGGCAGGCCAGTTTAAGATTGCTTGATAAAGTATTTAAACAAGGCAGTAGGTCTGAATCGAGCGGCTGTTTACCCGCTAAAATATTGACGCTAGGCACATTGAGCGCAGTTGCATATTGAATGGCGTGTTCTAAACCACGGTGAAACTCCAGTTCCATTCCCGGCACACCGGCCAAACCATCGCCGCCTTGCATTAAGTCACCAGCAGGCAGATTAATCAGGCAAAGAGTAAGGTCATGCATGGTGAGTTGGCTTTGAATTTGCTCAATGCTGAGTTCATACGGAAATTGAATTTCAACATGCTTAAAACCCTGAGCCTGAGCCAGAGCAAAGCGCTCAATTAAGGGCACTTCAGTAAAAATCATCGATAGATTGATAGCCAACTTAATCATGCCTTTACTCCTTGTCGGTTAAACGTGACCTGCTTAAGATTCAACCAGTTGAATCACTGTTGCAAGATCAGCTTCAGCATAGCCTTTATTTTGATGGCTTTGCAATTGTGATAGTGCTTGTTTTGCAACGGGAATATTTAAATTGAATTGTTCGGCCAGCTGAACCGCATTATTTAAGTCTTTGGATAGGGTTTGCACTTTCCATTGCACAGGTTCAAAAGTATGGGTCGCCATACGTGGGGTTAAAATTTGAAACGGTTTTGAGTCGGCAAATCCACCTGCCAATGCCGGAGCCAGCAAAGTGGTATCTACGCCTGCTTGAGCGGCTAAGGCAACCGCTTCAGCAATTAAGGTGCTGTTTGCAGCCACAATCAGTTGATTGCAAATTTTAGTGGCTTGCCCTGTACCAGTTTCACCCATTCGGGTGATGCGTTGTGAAAGCACGTTATAAATCAGCGACAAATCCTGAATGGTTTGTAGATCACCGCCAGCAAAAATCACCAGTGTGCCTTGTTCAGCACCCGCCGTTCCACCCGAGACAGGGGAGTCAATCCACTGTACTTGATGCAGTTGCGCTTGCCCTGCCAAGGCTTTGGTTTGATCGACCGATAAACTAGAGAAATCCACAATCACTTGCTGAGCACATAACTGCGCTTGAATTTGATCATAAACAGATTGCACCGCGGCATCATCAGCCAAACAGGTCAAAATAACCGGATATTGCCCAATATCTTGCAACTCTAATGCAATTGCACCCATATCAATCAGAACGTCACATGCTGATGCGGTTCGATTCCACACGGCTACTGTAAAACCTGCTTGAATGAGTCGAGTTGCCATTCGGCTACCCATCAGCCCCATCCCTAAAAATGCAATTTTTGTATTACGATCAAAACTCATGTGTTTTCTCTGCACAATGCTGTGATTTCAATATTTTACTTATATTGGCGCGGTAAAAATTGAACGTCGGGGTTCTTGTCTTTTTTACGCGCTAATTTACTATTTTTACCTAAAAGTAATTTCAGTTGCCAGATTTTTTCTAGGCGTAAAGATTTTTTTGGCTCATGTTCCATCGCATCAAGGACGCGTTTGGCTGCGGTCAGTGCGTCAGGAGAGCGTTGTAACATTTCTTCTGCAATGGCTTGGGCCTTGCTGATTGGCGATTCATCTAAATGCGTCACCAAACCAATTTCTTTGGCATAAGTGGCATCGAAAATACGACCGGTTAAGGTGAGTTCTTTTGCAAGATCGACACTGATAATGCCTTTAATGGAACGCGTCAGCCCCATGTCTGGAACCAAGCCCCAGCGACTTTCCATAATGGACATTTTGGTATTAGGATGGGCAATACGAATATCCGCAGCCAGTGCCAATTGCATGCCTGCACCGAGGCAATATCCTTCAAGAGCCGCAATCACAGGCACAGGCAGTTCTTGCCAAATGAGAAAGGCTTTTTGAAATAGGCTTTGTCCCGGTTTAATCAGTTCCCATGCCGCATAGGCAGTATTTTTCGGTGCATTTAAATCGGCAAGGTCAATCCCAGCACTAAAGACATGGGCTTCGCCGGTTAAAATCACGCAGCGAATCGAACGGTCTTTTTTAATTTGATTGGCTGCATTGACCAATTCACGTAGCAATGCAAAGCTCATGGCATTGCGTTTTTCTGGACGGTTTAAAGACACGGTTGCGATGCCATTGTTTTTTTCTATGCGAAGTAACGCCATGAGATAGATCTCTATTTTTAGATTGTTTTGAGCATAACACGGTCATTTCTCGGATACATGCCATGATACATGACAGTAGAGTCACATCTAAATCTAGACGCTACTGCCGCGATTTGCATCAGACCCTAGAGATTTGTCTTGTTTAAAATTTGCTGCGCTGCTTGTTCGACCAGTTGAATCACGGACTGTAATTCATCCAAGCGTTTGAGCGTCTCTTGAATAAAACTTTCATCTGCTTTACGCCGTTCTTTGCGTAAAGAAGAAACAAATTGTTCAAATCCACCTGTAACCTCTTGTAGGCTCTGCACACCCACGTAGCGTGTTGCGCCATATAAACGATGCAGCACGTGTTCGAGTTGCGGGAAATCTTCCAATTCAATCAACTGTTGGATTTCATTGATTTCTGTTGGGAAACTATCGACCAACATTTTTAGTAAATCAATCGCCAAATCTTCTTTGTTGGCAGCCAGTTGCAAACATTGTTGCCAATCTAAAATATCGGGATCGAGTGCTTCAATCAGGATGGCTTTATCGGCAACTTTGGCTTTTTTAAAGCTTTCTGACGTCCAATGGGTCAAAATTTGAATAATTTGTTCCATTTGGATCGGTTTGGTGACGTAATCATCCATACCGACCTGTAACAGTTTTTGTTTTTCGTCTGCTAGTGCATGCGCCGTTAATGCAATAATCGGCAGGCGTTTATGGTTGTCTAAGGTCGATTCTAGCGAGCGGATCGCACGTGTGGTATCAATACCGGACATCACCGGCATTTGAATATCCATGAACACCACATCAAAAGCAGCCAAACCTTTTTCAATTCTCTTTTGAATAATTTCAAGCGCTTCTTGACCACTTAAGGCTTTGGTGGTTTTGACATTCAGTTCACCCAATAGCGCTTCTAAAACAATTAAATTCGGTAAATGATCATCTACCGCAAGCACATGTAGGCCTTGTCCATTAAATTCTTCATGGATATCGTGCTCAAAAATAGGTTGATTGCTGAGCAGTTGAATTAATGCGCTGCGACTGAGCGGTTGATATAGTGGTCGCGCCCGATACTCGCTTAACATGTTGGGGTCGAGCGCCATTTGATAACCGTAGACGGCAATGTTGCCAGTATAACGATTCCGAATTTCTTTTAATAATGCTTCGCCATCACCACTATGATCGACAATCAGCCAAGTATTTTCATCACTTTCCGAGAACCGTTTCAGTTGACTAAATAAATCTAGAATTGAGCTGGTTTCGACATGATAGACATCATAATTTTCCAGATAATGGCGTAAAATATTTGCCGTTGCAGGATGCGCTAAATACGACACCACCTGCATTTTATTAAAGTTTGGATGTTCAATTTCAATCTCCTCATCCACCGCAAATCGAGCGGTAAACCAGAAGGTCGAGCCTTTTTCAGTCGGTGCGCGTTCTTGGTTATCTTCAAAGCCAATTTGGCCTTGCATTAAATGCACCAGCTGCTTAGAAATGGCTAAACCTAGACCTGTACCCCCAAACTGGCGGGTGACTGACGCATCGCCTTGCGAGAAGGATTCAAACAGTTTTTTCCGGTCTGTACCACTTAAACCAATCCCGCTGTCTTGTACGCTAAAGTGTAATAAACAGTGACCAATATCATCATGTTCCATCCGTGCACGGACAATAATTTCACCATCTGGGGTGAACTTAATGGCATTGGAAATGAGATTGGTCAGAATTTGTTTGAAACGTAGTGCATCACCGACCATTTGGGTCGGTATATTGTCGGCATAATAAAAGGCCATATCGATATGCTTTTGTGCAGCCAAGGGCGAGAGCATATCCATCACATCAAAAATGGCTTCTTCTAAGTCAAAGGGTGCAGTTTCTAATTCTAATTTACCAGCATCAATTTTGGAGAAATCAAGCACATCATTAATGAGGGCCAAAAGATGGGCAGATGATTTACGAATGGTCTGCAAATATAAATTTTGTTCATTGCTTAAATTGCCTTGGCGCAGCAACAAATGAATAAAGCCATCAATACTATTTAATGGGGTGCGTAATTCATGACTGATATTGGCCAAGAACACCGATTTCGATTGGTTCGCTGAAATGGCTTGGTCACGTGCTTGACGATAGGTAATATTTTGCACTTCTAAGGTGTCTAAAGTACGACGTAAATCATCTTCAGTTTGTTCGGTATGTTCTTTCAATTCTAAAAAACTAAAATGCAGGCGCTTGACCACATTGGCAATATCACGCTGGAGTAAACGTAATTCACCGGTACTGTTAATGACCATGTGCTGATCGAGTGTGTCGGCATTTAAGCGTTGTAATTGCATCCGAATTTCGTACATTGGTGCAATCCAGCGGCGTGAATAAAAATTCAAACATAATAACAGCAGCAATAAAGTTAGGAGACCGGTCGCCACCAGTACAATCATGACACGATAACGTGCAATTTCGAGCGGCTGGTTGTCGAGTTCAATCACCAGTTGTGCAGGTGATGGTGTATTTTCATTAATATTGAGTGCGTAAATATGATTTTTATTATAGGAAATAGGGCCAGCAAAAGAGGCTTTGGAGTGAATTGCAGGCCAAGGGTCTTGGTCTTGAAAACCAATGCTTAAACGGTTTCGACCTTTGGGGTCAATAATCGCGGCACGAATGACATGTTTTTCATTTAACATGCTTTGCATGGCATTACGCGCTTGATCATATTGCCAAGGATAACGATTGAGTAAGTCGAGTGCAGCTTCAGCGGTGGGCTGGTAGCGCGTCATAATGGCAATCGCCATTTGTTTTTGCTGCGCACGTGATGCATTTGACGTTTCGGATAAAACCAACAATGCACCAACACATGCCAAAATCGTAATTGGCACAAAAATTAGTGCAATTAATTGTCCATAAGCATGATTTAAGTGTAGACGCTTAAATAACTTTTTATTGATATTTGACATGGTTAAAGCAGTTTATTTCCTATGCATGGCAGTTTAGCATGCTTTATTTGAAACTGACTGCGCTTTAATCACTTTCAATAAAAAGCCTGTTAAATGGGTGCAGCGCCTAGCATTTTTTCATACAATAGGCGCACCTCGATCTAGGTGCAAATAATGAGTAATATCTCCCCTGATTTTCAAGCAGACGAATTTTTGTTAGATCACTATGTAGGAAAAACTCCTTTAGTGCGTTTACAACGTCTAGCAAGTCACACTCAAGCAACAGTACTGGCAAAACTTGAAGGCAATAATCCGGCCGGTTCGGTTAAAGACCGTCCTGCGTATAACATGATTATGCAAGCTGAAAAGCGTGGTCAAATCAAGCCAGGTGATACGTTAATTGAGGCGACAAGCGGAAATACAGGGATTGCCTTAGCCATGGTTGCCGCAATGCGTGGCTACAAAATGACCTTAATTATGCCTGATAACATGAGCCAAGAACGTAAAGATGCAATGCGGGCTTATGGTGCTGAACTGATTGAAGTGACCAAAGAACAAGGCATGGAAGGCGCACGTGATCTTGCCTTGCAGATGGAAAAAGAAGGCAAAGGTTTAGTGCTGAACCAATTTGGTAATCCAGATAATGTTGCAGCGCACTATCTCACCACTGGTCCTGAAATTTGGCAGCAAACGGGTGGGAAAATCACGCATTTTGTCAGTTCAATGGGCACAACGGGCACCATTATGGGCGTTTCTAAATACTTAAAAGAAATGAACCCCGAGATTCAAATTGTGGGTTTGCAACCTTCGGATGGTTCAAGCATTGCTGGCATTCGTCGTTGGCCAGAAGAATATTTGCCTACGATTTTTGATCGTCGTCGTGTTGACCGCATTATGGATATTCCACAAATTGAAGCGGAAAAAACCATGCGTAAACTGGCGCAAAAAGAAGGCATTAGCGCGGGGACTTCATCCGGTGGTGCAGTTTGGGCATCTATTCAATTGGCGCAAGAAAATCCTGAAGCGGTTATTGTCTGTATCATTTGCGATCGTGGCGATCGTTACCTTTCTACAGGTTTATTTTCAGTTCAAGACCCTGAATAAATCTGCAATTTTGTGAGTTTCACATGCGCTTACCTGTTTTAATTTTCGATATAGAAACCTTAACCGATTTAAAATCGGGGGCGCATTTGTATGGTTTAGATTTGCCCGAAGCAGATTTAGAACAGGCCTTAATTAAATTGCGTCGTCAAGAATCGGGCATGGATTTTCAACGCTTAGCTTTGCATGAGATCGTGTGTATTTCTGGCTTATGGTTAGATGAGCAGGGCGGCATGAAAATGTTCTCGTTTAGTCGAGAACAGCACAGTGAATCTGAAATTTTAACCAAATTCCTCTCTATTTTTGATAAGCGACATCCGACGCTAGTCAGTTGGAATGGTTCACAATTTGATTTGCCCGTGATTCTTTTTCGCGCCATGTATCATGGTTTGTCTGCGCCAAGTTTATTTGATCAAGGCGAAATTGATCAGCAAAAGCGCTATAATAACTATCAGAACCGTTATCACCATCGTCATGTGGATTTAATGGATGTGATGGCCATGTTTAATGGCCGACATTTTCAAAAACTGGATGATATCGCACATTTACTAGGGTATCCCGGTAAACGCGGTGATGGCGCTTACCATGTACCCGAATATGTACGTCAGCAAGAATGGCAAAAACTGACTGCATATTGCGAAGGTGATGTACTGAATACCTGGTTAATTTATTTGCGTTGGTCGTTATTGAAAGGTCAGCTGTTAATGAATGATTATCGTGATGTTATTCAGCGCACCATTCAATTTTTATCCACCCAACCTCAACATCGCGATTTTTTAGCAGTATGGCGTGAAACTTCACAGCGTACTGAATTTACATCGATAGACTTTCTCTCTCCCACACTCTAGGTATTCATGAAACATAGAACCAAGCCCCGTCCAGCTCAACAGCCGATTTATACTTTTCAGGTTGAGTCACTTTCACATGAAGGACGGGGGATAGCACACTATGGATCACACCCTGATCATCCGAGTGAGAAGCAAGGCAAAAAAGTATTTATTCGTTATGCTTTGCCGGGTGAAACCGTTACTGCGCAAATTACCAATGTGGTTAAACGTTTAGAAGAAGCGGATAGTACAGCGTTATTAAGTGAACCTGCTGCAACACGTATTGAGCCGAAATGTCCGCATTTTACCGTGTGTGGTGGCTGTAATATGCAGCACATTCAGTTAGATGAACAAATTCGTCTCAAGCAAGAGGTTTTAAAATCGCATTTAGAACATTTTGCTGGCATTCAGCCTGAGCAATGGCTCCCTGCTTTACGTTCAAGCCGTGAAGATTACCGCCGTAAAGCCCGTATTGGGGTGCGCTATCTTCCACATAAAGACAAATTGGTGGTGGGATTTCGTGAGAACCAAAGCAATAAATTGATTTCGATTGACCGTTGTATGGTACTGGATCGTGAATTTGGTTCCATCACTGCATTGAAACAGTTACTCCAAAGTCTAAAAGCCAAAGCAGCCATTGGTCATATAGAATTGGCGATGGGCGATGATGAGATTGCATTGCTGGTTCGTCATACTGAAAAATTATCACAACAGGATGTCAACCAATTAAAACAATTTGCGTTAAACAAACAGTGGCAGTTGTATTTGCAACCTGAAGGTGCAGAGAGTTTGCATCGTGTGGATGATCCAACGGCTGCAATGCGTTTGCATTATCATTTAGATGATTTTGATCTCAAGTTTGGCTTTAGTCCGCTTGATTTTACCCAAGTCAATTCGACAATTAATCCACAGATGGTGAAGCTGGCATGTGATTTGCTTCAATTGCAGCAAGGAGAGCGCGTTCTAGATTTATTTTGTGGTCTAGGCAACTTCACTTTACCGCTGGCGCGTTGTGTGGGTGAAACTGGACAAGTGGTGGGTGTTGAAGGAAGTGAAGAAATGGTCCGCCGTGCTGCGGAAAATGCTGAAATTAACGGTATAATTCACGCTCATTTTTATTCACAAGATTTAACAAAAGATTTTTCGCATCATTCTTGGGCAAATCAAGGATTTGATGCATTATTGATTGACCCTCCGCGTGCGGGTGCTGAGGAAATAATGCATTATGTACCTAAATTTGGTGCAAAGAAAATCGTTTATGTGTCATGTAATCCTGCAACATTGGCACGTGATGCTGGTGTGTTGGTACAACATGGCTATCGATTAAAAAAGGCTGGGGTAATGGATATGTTTACCCATACGGGACATGTTGAGTCTATTGCCTTATTCGAAAAATACAATGAAATAAACGATTTAGAATATGATAAGTAAAGAGGTAGGAGAAGGGTATGGTCACAGTACGTGAGCAACTTCCTGGGCGACTCAATGAGCTGTCAGAGGAAGCGACTGTAGAACATGCCGAACAAGCTCGACATGATTTAACCGAATGGCTGAATCGTGTTCGTGGCATCTTAGATGGCGCAACGCTTGAACAACTCGAAGAAGTTGCTCATTTAACTTTACATAAAGAGCTGCAAACCACGGTTAATCATCGTTCCAATACCTTTTATACCGGTATTGAAATGGCTGATATTTTGGCACATTTACATGTTGATGAAGACACCTTATCTGCGGCGATGTTGTATCGAAGTGTTCGTGAAGGCGTGATGACGCTTGAAGAAATTCGTGAACATTTTGGCGAGCAAGTCCATAGTCTAGTCCAAGGGACATTGGCTATGGGGAAACTTTCAGAACTGATTGAAAAGAACAAACGTTTAGAAGATCATTTTAATAACAACCAGCGCGAACATTTAAGCGGCATTTATAAAATGCTGATTTCTGTGACCGAAGATGTGCGTGTCGTACTCATTAAGCTGGCAGAGCGTACCTATGCTTTACGGGAACTGGCCAACTCTTCTAAAGAACGTCAAGAGCGTGTAGCTCGTGAAATTCTGACCATTTATTCACCACTGGCACATCGCCTAGGCATTGCACAGCTGAAGTGGGAACTTGAAGATTTAGCATTTCGTTATTTAGCACCAGAACGCTATAAAGAAATTGCCTCGTTACTAAATGAAAAACGTTTAGAGCGCGAGCAATATATTCAATTTGTCATTGATAAATTGAAAAAAGAACTGGCTGTCTATGATATAGAAGCGGAGATTACGGGACGGGTTAAGCACATTTATTCGATTTATCGAAAAATGAAAAGTAAAGACCTGAGTTTTGACCAGTTGTATGACATTCGTGCGGTACGTGTCTTGGTCAAAAGCGTGCCTGAATGTTATCACTCACTCGGTATTGTGCATCAAATTTGGCGACATATTCCGCATCAGTTTGATGATTACATTACCAATCCGAAAGCCAACGGTTATCGTTCTTTACATACCGCGGTTATTGCAGAAAATAAATCGCTGGAAGTGCAAATTCGTACCAAGGCCATGCATGAAGAAGCTGAACTTGGGGTCTGTTCGCATTTTAATTATAAGGAAGGTGGCAAGAACACCGATCATTCCTTTAATCACCGCTTACATTCGTTACGCGCAGTCTTAGAACATTATCAAGAACGTAATGATGCCAGTGCGCATAAATCGGGTGAAGATGCTGAAAATTTTGAACAAATTCAAGATTTTGAAGGCTTTGAAAAAATTTATGTATTTAGCCGTGATGGTGATATTAAAGAATTACCACGTGGTTCAACGGTTTTAGACTTTGCCTATCATGTGCATACCGAAGTGGGTAATAAATGTTATGCCGCGCGTGTTAATCAGCGCTATGTGCCATTAACCTACACGTTAAAAACTGGTGAACAAGTTGAAATTTTAACCAAAAAAGATCGTGATCCGAATCGTGATTGGTTAGTAAATTCACTGGGTTATATTAAGACTTCGCGTGCGCGGGATAAATTACGTCATTGGTTTAGACAGCAAGATCGTAGTAAAAACTTGGAAGTTGGCCGTGAAATTCTGAATAAAGAACTTTTACGTTTGGCTATTCATCCCAAAAGTATTGATTTAAGTGATTATTGCAATCACTTCAATGTCAAATTGGGTGAAGATATTCTGATTGGTTTGGTCAATGGCGATATTAGTTTGCACTCGTTGATCAATCAAGTGAATCGCCATATGCATTTGGGGCAGGATGAACCTGAACTGGTGCTAAAACCGACCTTGAATCCACGTGCCAGCCATACACTTTCTGCGCATGGCATTCTGATTGATGGTTTGGATAATGTGGAACTGCATATTGCTCAATGCTGTCAACCTGTGCATGGTGAATCGATCGGTGGATATATCACACTTAATCGTGGGGTGAGCATTCATAAAATTGCATGTTCAGACTATAGCCGGATGATTACTCAAGAACCTGAACGTGCGGTAGAAGCCGATTGGGAAATGCAGCCGACGCGTGGTCAAAGCGTGCAAATTGTGGTGGAAGCCTATGACCGCCGTGGTTTGTTGAAAGATTTAACCCAAGTCATTTTTTCTGATCAAATTAATATTCGTCAGGTCAATACCATTTCAGAATCAGATGGTATTGCCAATATGAAATTATTGATTGAGGTCAAAGGTCTAGCACAATTATCACGTTTGTTGGCACGTTTGGAGCAACAACCGGGGATTATTAGTGCACGCCGTTTGGTACAAGGTAATTAATCAGCCAAATTTTAAGTAGTGATAGTTGAAAAACCAGCAACACAGGTTGCTGGTTTTTTTATGAATGATTATTTTATGGGCTAAAAATAATAAATATAGAATTAAATCAAAATGATAAATATATGTAATTCAATGAGTACAAGATACTTTTTGTGTAAATTTTATGACAGGTGCTATAATCCCGCGAATAAAATAGCCTTGAGCTAAAAATATTCTTAGGGTACGGAAAATTTCGGTAATGATTCAAATAAATATATCTCAACTGTATATCAGTCGTGCCGATGAAACCGTTCCTGCCTTAGAAAAAATCCCTGCAATGCAGCGTAGACGATTATCTGGTATTGCTAAATTGGCGATTAATAGTGCCATTGGCTCGCTGAATGCTGAAGCAGTGGATTATATTGTCTGGGCTTCGCAATATGGCGATGAGCATAAAACGCTGAAAATTTTAGCCGATGTACTGCAAGATCAAACGCCATCACCCACCCAATTTTCGACCTCTGTGCACAATGCTATTGCTGGGTTGTATTCAATTTTATGTCAAGATTCCACACCTTCGACCAGTTTGGCCGCGTCGTGGAGTGAAGCACTGATTGAAGCCTATGCTTGGTTAAAAAGCACAAAACAACCCCATTCGCGGGTGTTGGTGGTGTATTACGATGAAGCACTGCCTGCGCTTTATCAGGAGTTCCAGCCGTTCAATGGTTTTGCCATGTCTGCGCTGATCAGCCTTGAGGCTCCCAATTTACAATTTGATCCGCATGCTTTGCCACAGCATCGACATCAATATGTGGATGCACAAAATTTTTATGATTTCTGGCAGCAAGCGCAGCACAACCCAGATGACTCTCATATGCAAGCGTGGCAAAAATGTTAAAGCTGAATCAAATGAAACAAAAAGCCAATTATCTATGGCGTGTCGGTGCGACAGGATTTAGTTTTGCCAGTTTTGGCATCGGTGGCGTTGCTATTGGTGGTTTGGTTGCACCTTTGGTTAATTTGTCGACACAAAATCAAAGCTTACGTCAGCAGCGTACACAAAATGTGATTCGCTATAGTTTCAAAGGTTTTACTGAAATGATGGTAAAGCTTGGAATTATGACCTATGACATTGAAGGTCTAGACAAATTACAGCAAAGTAGACAGGAACTGATTATTGCCAATCATCCCACATTGGTGGATGTGGTGATCTTGATTGGTTTAATGGAACAAGCAAATTGTGTGGTCAAGCAAGCATTATGGGCCAATCCATTTACCAAAGGGCCAGTGCAAAATGCAGGTTATATTTTAAATGCAGGTTCTGAACAATTTATTCAGGACTGTGTGGAAAAACTAAAGTTAGATCAAGCAGCATCTTTGCTGATTTTTCCTGAAGGCACCCGAACTGCAAAAGGTGAGTTGTTGAATGAGTTTCAACGTGGCGCGGCGAATATTGCCATTCGTGCCCATGTGCCGATTCGTCCAGTGTTGCTGACCTGTACGCCTTCAACTTTAACCAAAAATGAAAAGTGGTATCACATTCCTTCACAGCCATTTCATATTCATGTGAAAGTACTGGATGCCATTCAAGTCGATGAACTTTTAGACGATGCCACGGTCAGTCCGAAAAACGTGCGTCATTTAAATCATCAATTACACCAATTTTTTAACCAAGAGTTATCTAAAAATGAGCAATCTTGCTGATGAATTAAAGCAAATGATTATTGATGTTTTGGCCCTAGAAGACATCAGCAGAGATGATATTGAAACGGAAGCACCCTTATTTGGTGATGGCTTAGGTCTAGATTCAATTGATGCTTTGGAACTTGGTTTGGCCTTGAAAAAGCGTTACAACATTCATTTGAATGCTGAATCGGCAGAAACCAAACAATATTTTAAATCAATTCAAAGTCTAGTGGCTTTGGTTGAAGCACAGAAAACGGCATAAGAGGTTGTGATGTTAACTCAGGAACAAGTACTCGAAAAATTAAGAGCATGGATGGAAGATCTGTTTGAGATTAATCCAGAAGATGTGCAGCTCGATGCAAATTTAGCCACAGATTTGGATGTCGATAGCATTGATGCCATTGATCTTGTGGTCAAAATTAAAGAATTGACGGGTAAGCAAGTGAATCCTGAAGATTTTAAAAATGTACGTACAGTGCAAGATGTTGTGACTGTGATTCAGAATATGTCTGCTGCATGAAATGGGTCTTCCAAGGGATAGTGGTCATCAGTTTGATTCTCTATCCCTTTTTAGTGGGCTATAGCTTAGCGCAGGGTCAATATATTTGGGTCAGTAGTTTATTGATTGTCCTAGGCGTGTTGCGGCTATTTAGTAAGGGTAATGCTTTACTCTGGCCCTTGACTGGATTTGCTATTTTATGCGGCAGCTTAAGTTTGATTTTAAAAGATCAAGCCTGGCTGAAACTCTATCCGGTATTGATGAGTCTGGGTTCACTCGCTATTTTTGCAGCGACTTTAATCAAACCACCCTCGATGATTGAGCGTTTTGCCCGTTTGGCTGAACCGAATTTACCCGAAGCAGGGGTGATTTGGACACGTAAGGTCACTATCGTCTGGTGTATTTTCTTTGTGTGCAATGCCCTGATTGCTTTAGCAACGGTGTTGTTTGCTTCAATGCAGGTGTGGGTGCTCTATAACGGTTTTATTTCCTATGTGTTGATGGGGCTGTTATTGCTGGGCGAATTTATATTGCGTAAGCGTCAGCAACGCTTAAACCAACTTCAGGAATAAAACGGATTGTTATGTTGTGTCATTTTCAGAATCATATTCATTCACTGAAACCGCTGTGTCTTCAGGCTGATTTAAGCCCAATCCATTTTCAGGATTTTTGGCAAGAGGTGATACAACAAAGTCATGCAATCCAGTTGTTATCGCAGGACAGTTGGGCGTTGTGGGAACCCGATAGCTATGAGTTTTTAGTGCTGTTGTTTGCGGCACTTTTAGCGCAAAAACAGCTGCTCTTGCCGCCCAATCGAGTCAGTGATTTAGAAAAAGAATTGGCTGAGCAGAATATTCTGTTTTTACAGCGTCAGCCTGTATCTGCTACAGCAGAGCCGCAGATTGAACTAAATCTGGATGATGCCTTTTTAAATCAGGCCCAGCTCTATTTTTATACTTCAGGTTCAACAGGGCAACCGAAAAAAATCCCGCGTACTTTGCGTCAGCTCTTGAATGAAGTGCAAGGTTTGGATGCCAGTTTTCAGTTACCTGAACAGGCCATTGCCATCGCAACAGTCAGCCATCAACATATTTATGGTTTATTGTTCAAGCTGTTGTGGCCTTTAGCCAGTGGTCGTTGTTTTTATCAAACCCAATTGGCTTTCCCTGAAGATGTCGCTGATATTCAAAAAAAATTAGTACCTCTCAACATTGAAAATTATGTTATTTCTAGTCCTGCATTATTAAAACGCTGGACCCCAGATGTGCTACTACAGCACTGTTTAAGCGTATATTCATCGGGTGGTAAATTGGATTCGGGTGTGCGTCCTTATTTAAATCGACCGATTCACGAAGTGTTTGGCAGCTCAGAAACGGGGGGAATTGCACATCGACAACACGATGATGCGTTATGGATTCCTTTTGCCAATGTAGACATTCAAGTGAGCGATCAACAAGAATTGGCAGTGCAAGCCAATCATGCTTTTAGTGAGAACTGGATTTTAACCGGCGATAAAATTGAAATGCTTGACGCAACCAATGCCAAGAGTCCGTTTCGTTTATTGGGACGGTTGGATCGGATTGTGAAACTAGAAGAAAAACGCTTAAGTTTAGATGCGATTGAACAAAAAATAATAGAACTCGATGAGATTGCCCAGTGTCATGTTTTAATTTTACAACGTGAACATCGGCAGATTTTAGCCTGTGTTGCGGTGTTATCTGAAGCTGCCAGAAAACAGCTGCAAAGTGGCAACAAAGCACAATCTGTGGCGGCAATCAAAGCGCAATTACAATTAAAACTGGAAGGCATTGCCATTCCAAGGCAGTGGCGGTTTTTGACTCAATTACCACAAAATGCACAATCTAAACTGAATAAACAGTACATGAAATCCTTATTTCAACCCATGTTGTTGCCTATTGTATTGGCACAACAGAACGAGCCAGATCAGGCCGTTTATCAGCTTGAATTTTCTGCTGAATTGGAATGTTTTAAAGGGCATTTCCCCGATTATCCGATTTTTCCCGGTGTGGGGCAGATTGGTTTTGTTCAGCATTTTTCCCGCCAAACTTGGGCCGATCTGGAATGGTGTAATGGTTTTGAACAATTGAAATTTCAAGATCTGATTCGACCGTATATGGTACTGCAACTCAAACTGTCACGAAAATTGCACAAAGTGAGTTTTGAATTGACCCATGCAGATCAGACCTTGGCATCGGGGCGTTTGTTGTTTAAAACGCAAACTGAACAGGTTTAAAAGAGGATGTATATGCAGCATTGTTTTGTGATTCCTGTTTATAACCATCCGCATTATATTGAGGCTTTGGTTGCACATTTGAAGCCGTTTCAGTTGCCGATTATTTTAGTCAATGATGGCAGTGATGCGGTATGTGGCACACTTTTACATAAGCTGAAAGCCGAAAATAAATGTGTCGAGTTGGTTGAACATTCGCATAATCAAGGCAAAGGGCAAGCGGTCATAAGCGGTTTACGTCATGCCCATGCTTTAGGCTTTAGTCATGCTTTGCAGCTCGATTCTGATGGTCAGCATGACTGGCAAGATGTAGCCAAATTTTTAGACATTTCTCAGCAGCATCCAGAAGCAATGGTGATTGGTCAGCCAATTTTTGATGAGAGCGTGCCGAAAAAACGTTTATATGGTCGTTATGCTACGCATATTTGGGTCTGGATTAACAGTCTATCCTTCGATATTAAAGACAGTATGTGTGGATTTCGAGTCTATCCACTGGCCCAGACCATTCAAATTCTAAATTCGGCAAAATTTCAGCCGCGCATGGGTTTTGATAGTGAAATTTTAGTGCGACTCAAGTGGGCGAATGTTGCTTTTATTAATGTACCGACCCAAGTGATTTATCCTGAAGATGGGATTTCTCATTTCAATGTATGGCGCGATAACCTTGGCATGAGTCAGGCACATGTGCGTTTATTGGGTGGGATGTTGCTGCGGTTGCCTAAATTAGTGTCACAGAAAGTGAAAGGTTAATGGCGTGACTGAGCAGCTCAAGCAAACCCAGTGGAATGATATGAAAGAACGCGGTGGCATGTGGTCACTGACGTTAATGTTGGCATTTTATCGTTTAGGTGGTCGTTGGCTCTGCCGCGTGGTGCTGTATTTTATTATTTTGTGGTACTGGATCTTTTCAGTCACGGCACGTCAGGCATCATTGTTGTATTTAAGCAAGTTACATCATTTTGCAGGGCAACAATCACCCTTTACCACAGAGCCGAGTCTGGGTCATAGCTATCAGCATTTAATGCAATTTGGCGAATGTATTTTAGATAAAATTGAAGGTTGGCTGGGCAAAATACCTGAGCAGCAATTGGCTTTACATGGACATGAACATTTTCGTGCACATTATCAAAAAGGTGCGGTGATTGTGGTGTCGCATTTTGGCAATATCGAATTGTTAAGGGCGATTAAATCAGAACATACACAAAAAATTAATGTTTTGGTTTATCAAAAACATGCCACTAAATTTAATCAATTTTTAAAGAAACTCAATAAACATGCCGATGTTAATTTAGTTTCGGTGGATGAGTTGGGTATTGAAACCGCTTTGATTTTGCAAGAAAAACTCGACCAAGGCGAGTGGGTGATTGTGGCAGCAGATCGTGTACCTGTTGAGTCTGATCGGGTACAGCCGATTACCTTTTTAGGCGCAGAGGCGAATTGGCCGCAAGGCGCATGGATTTTAGCCAGTTTATTGAAAGTACCTGTACTGGCGGTCTTTTGTTATCGCGTCGGCAGTTGCTTTGAAGTGCATATTCACGCGATTGCTGAGCAGCTTCATTTCCCTCGAAAAACTCGCATGCAAGCACTGCAAAGCACCATGCGTCAATATGTTATTTTGCTTGAACAGCACTGTATGCGTGCGCCGTATCAATGGTTTAATTTTTATAATTTTTGGAACAAAAAATAATGCAAGTGTTAGTTGTTGGGGAAACACCGCTCTCAATTGAAGATGTGGTGGCTGTGGCGCGTCAGGAAAAATCTGTGGCTTTGCCGGTATCCACTGAATGGCGTGATCTGATTCAACGCGGTGCAGATTTTCTAGATCAACTGTTACAAGATGAAGGCGTCATTTATGGCGTGACTACAGGCTATGGTGACTCCTGTTTGGTGGAAATCCCCGCGCATCAAGTCAATGAATTGCCGTTACATTTATCACGTTTTCATGGTTGTGGTTTAGGTCAAAATTTGGATTTAATCACGGCGCGTGCGGTGTTGGTGACGCGTTTATGTTCTCTGGCGCGGGGTTATTCAGGTGTATCGCATGCATTGCTAGAACGCCTCACATGGATGCTGAATGAAAATATCATTCCTGTCATTCCATCGGAAGGTTCAGTGGGGGCCAGTGGTGATTTAACCCCATTGTCCTATATTGCAGGGGCTTTGGTCGGTGAACGTGATGTTTATGATCAAGGTCAAATTGTGCCAGTCAGTGCGGTGTATGCTGAAAAAGGCATGCAGGCTTTAGTGTTACGTCCGAAAGAAGGCTTGGCACTGATGAATGGCACGGCGGTGATGACAGCCATTGCCTGTTTAAACTATAAAAAGGCGGAACAAATTGCTTTGGCCAGCACCTGTATTACGGCACTAAATGTTTTGGCTTTGGAAGGTAATCCAAGCCATTTTGATGAAGTGCTGTTTGCGCAAAAGCCCCATCCGGGTCAGCAAAATATTGCCGCACAACTCAGAACTTGGCTGAACAGTGAGGTACAAACCGAGCATCAGAGTCCACGTCTGCAAGATCGTTATTCTTTACGCTGTGCGCCGCATATTATTGGTGTATTTGAAGATTCTAAAACGTGGTTACGTCAGTTTATTGAAAATGAACTGAACTCAAGTAATGACAATCCACTGATTGATCCTGTGAATTTGCGTGTATTACATGGTGGTCATTTTTATGGCGGACACATTGCCCAAGCCATGGATAGCTTGAAAATCATAATTGCCAATATTGCTGATCTCATGGATCGTCAATTGGCGCAGTTGGTGGACTATAAAATGAATAACGGTTTGCCACGCAATTTAACTGGTGCAACCGCAGAACGCTTGCCGTTGAATCATGGTTTTAAAGCTGTGCAAATTGCAGTATCAGCATGGACGGCAGAAGCTTTAAAACAAACGCTTTCGGCCTCTATTTTCTCACGCTCAACCGAATGTCATAACCAAGACAAAGTCAGTATGGGCACCATTGCTGCACGGGATGCCAGTCGTGTGATTGTGCTGACTGAACAAGTGATTGCAGCGCTGTGCTGTGCCAGTGTACAAGCCATTCACTTAAAAGCTTTAGACGGTTCGTTGGCTGAAGTATTGGCCGCATTTCAGACGTGGGTATTGCAGACCTTTGATTACGTGGTGGAAGATCGACCATTGCAACATGAATTGCAACAACTGGTCGATCGTTTCGAAAATTTAGAATTATTGAATCCTGAACGTGTTCACTCAATAGGATAGGAAACTGACGATGCATGCCGATGTAATTATTGAAGTGCCATTTCATGATGTCGATACCATGAATGTGGTGTGGCATGGACATTATTTAAAATATTTTGAAATTGCGCGTTGTAAATTGCTCGATCAATTTCACTATAACTATAAGCAAATGCTTGCATCTGGTTATGCATGGCCGGTGATTGAAAGCCATGTTCGCTATGTGCAGGGAATTGAGTTTGAACAAAAAATTCGTGTGCGTGCCATTTTAAAAGAATGGGAAAACCGCTTGAAAATTGAATATCAAATTTTTGATGCAGACAGTGGTCGGAAGCTCACCAAAGGCTACACCAGCCAAGTGGCGGTTGGTATTGAAAGCCGTGAAATGTGTTTTCAATCGCCGCAAGTGCTGTTAGAACAATTGCACGCTTGGCCAGCATTTAAAGCGGAGTAAAGTCAATGAAAGCAATCAATTTATCCCGTCCAGTCTGGCTGTTTTTAGCGCTTGTGTTGTGTTTGATGTCGCTGTTGTCACGACCTGTACATGCGCAAAATCCACAGCTCAAACAAATTTTTACTCAGCTTGCTGCGACCCCGATTGTACGTGCTCAGTTTGAACAGCAAAAAAAATTAGCGTCACTGAACAAAACTTTTGTCTCGAAAGGCACGGTATTATTTTCCAAATCACAAGGCGTAATCTGGAACATTCAAAGTCCAGTGAAAGCCGATTTGATTGTGACGCCATATAAATTGGTACAAAAAACTCAGCGCACCTACAGTCAAATTGAAATTGATAAATCACCTTATGGTTCTGTGGCGACCATGTTTTTACAGCTGATGTCAGGCAATGAAACTGCATTGGCTAAAAATTTCAATATTGTTTCAGCCAATTATAGTCCTGCGCAATGGAATGTGGCATTAACCCCGAAAAGCAGTTTATTTAAAAAACTCTTTGTTCGCGTGGATGCACAAGGGCAGCGTTATGTCGATCGTATTGTCTTGAGTGAACAGGCCAATAACACCACGACCATTCGTTTTAGTCAACAAACGACTCAACCACAAACGTTAACGGCTGAGGAAAATGCACTTTTCCAATTGGCAAAATAAATTTACGGCGCTGTGGCTGATTATTTTAAGCGTGATTGCGATTGCGCTAGGCACAGCATGGCTTAAAAAAGAGATCCATATTCAAACCAATATTTTTGCCTTATTGCCTGAAGCCAGCCAAGACCCACGGCTTGAAAGGGCACAGCAATACGTCAGTCAACAATTGAATGACAAAGTGTTTGTGGTGTTGGATGCTCAAGATGATGCTGCCTTAACTAAATCAACCAACGCATTGCAACAGCAGGTGGCCAAAAGTGATTTGTGGCAACCTTTGCATGCTCAGTTAGACAGTGACAAGTTTGCACAGGTGCTCTATCAACACCGTGCCGGTTTATTGACATTAGACGATCAAAAAATACTGCAACAACAAGATTATGCTGCACTGAGCGAACAAAGTTTATTGCAAATTATGAGTCCGGGCATGCCGGTCACCGCAGCGTTATTACAACACGATCCATTGTTGTTATTTCCACGTTATGCCATGGGCTTAGCCGGTTTACAAAGTCATCCTGATCTTGCTTTAGAAGATGGCTTTGCCACAATTCGAGATGAGCAGGGGATTTCGCGGTTATTGGTTTTAGAGCTAAAAAACAGTCCTTATAATATTGAATATCAACAACAAACTTCAGCGTGGATTCAACAACTCGATACGCAACTACGCCAGATGCAGGTGAAACCGCATTGGACGGGTACTTTATTATTTGCTCAATTTGGCACCACTTCGGCTGAAAAAGAAATTTCCACCATTGGTTTGGGTTCAAGTTTTGGCATTTTACTTTTGGTCTGGTTTGGTTTCCGCTCAATCCGTCCAATGTTGACTGAAATGGTGGCTGTGGGTACAGGCTGTTTGGTGGCCTTTGCTATCACGCATTGGGTTTTTGGGGAAATTCACCTCATGACCTTGGTGTTTGGTGCAAGTCTGGTCGGGGTGTGTGTCGACTTCTCTTTTTACTTTATGGCCATGCAATCGCAGCATCGGCATATCAATGGTTTTGCGGTGCTCAAACCCTTATTGCCCAGCTTGTTTATGGGCTTGATGACCACTTTAGTTGCCTATATTTTCTTAAGTTTTACCCCATTTCCCGGCTTTAAACAGATCGCGGTCTTTTCTATGGTGGGGCTGGCTGCGGCATGGATCACCAGTGTTTTATTGCTCCCTCGTTTACCTGCCTTAAATGCTGAACCGGCGATTCGCAGATTACGTTTTATTGGTCAAGCACGTACTTTTGTACAGGCAAGAAAAGGACTGCGTTATGGCTTAATTGCTGCGATTGTCGTGGTGGCAGGCAGCAGTTTGATGTTGTTGCAGAGCAATGATGATATTCGCAATTTGCAAAGTATGGATCAGAGTTTAAAGCAAGAAGACAAGTACGTCCGTGAACGCTTTATGCAGCAACAAAGCAGTGAATACTTTGTGGTACATGGTAAGACGGCCGCAGAGCTTGAACATAATGAGCAGCAACTGATTCAAAAACTACAACGCCTACAAAGTGAAGGGGCTTTGGATGCTTTTCAGGCTTTAGGACAATGGTTGCCGCCGATTCAACAGCAACAGCAGAATATTCAACTCTTACAAAGCATTCCTGCGCAGGCTTTACGGGATTATGCCGCGGCATTGCAGCTCAATCCAGTAGATGTTTTAGCGTGGCAAAAGCAATTGCCACAGCAGCCGTTATTGCGTCCAAGTGAAATGGCAGGGCATCCGTTGGCATTTTTACAAATCAGTGCAACCGAACGTTTGGTGCTGTTACAAAATGTGCATCATGTTGTCGCTTTAGAACAGCTGAATAGTGCACAGGTACAGCTGTTACGTCCAGTAAATCAACTGTCTGAACTCTTTCAGCAACATCGTATTCAGGCACAATGGTTATTGGTTTTTGCTTTACTGACTTTAACGCTGGGTTTGGGCATCATCTATGGCATGAAGTCCATTTTGCCCTTGGTCTTACCCGTCACTTTAGCTTTAATCTCCACCTTTGCTGTTCAGGCATGGTTTGGGGTTGAAATTAACTTATTCAGCATTATGGGAACCTTCCTGATTATTGGGATTGGCGTGGACTATGCGATTTTTTATCGACATGGACATGACCATCCACAAGTGGTGGGCATGGCGTTATTCCTATGTATGATGTCGACCTTATTGGGTTTCGGGTTATTATCGTTTAGCCAAACCTATGCCATTCATTGCTTTGGTTTGACGGTACTGCTTGGGGTTATTTTTTCATTTATTTATGCAACATTGTTGACATCTTCCGATGCCAAACATGTTGTACTTCAACAATATCAGCCAAAGAAGCTGAGAGATTAAGGTACAGTGCAATGAGCACCATGCAACAGACAGATGTATTGATTATCGGCGCAGGACCATCGGGGAGTTCTGCAGCAGCATTGCTGCGCCAAAAAGGCCATCAGGTCACGATCATTGAAAAACAATATTTTCCACGCTTTTCGATTGGCGAGTCTTTGTTACCACAATCCATGGTTTTTTTAGAAGAAGCGGGGCTGCTTGATACCGTACGTCAACATGTAGATGAATGTGGATTTCAATTTAAAAATGGCGCAGCTTTTTTAAGGGGCAAGCAGCGCAGTTTTTATGACTTCACCGAAAAATTTAGCGATGGTCCGGGCACCACTTGGCAAGTTCGCCGTGCCCATTTTGACCATTTATTGGCGCAGAAAACTGAACAATATGGCGCAGAAATCCGCTTTGGTCATGAAGTGATTGATGTCGATGTGGAGTCGAAGCAGCCAATTTTGACCGTGAAAAATGAGCAAGAACAGGTTTACCAGATTCAAGCCAAGTTTTTACTCGATGCCAGCGGCTTTGGTCGGATTTTGCCGAAGTTTTTAGATTTGGAAAGCCCATCCGACTTTCCAGTCCGTCGTGCTGTGTTCACCCATATTGAAGATGGCATTTTGGATGATGCTGAATTTGATCGGGAAAAAATCCTGATTACGGTACACGCCAAAGATCAGCGAGCTTGGTATTGGCTGATTCCTTTTGCCGATGGCCGTTGCTCTTTTGGTGTGGTAGCAGAACAAGATTTTTTTGAACAATACGGTTTTTCTGCCCAGCAAGAGATAGATTTAGCTGCATTGTTGAAACGTATTTTAGCCGATGATGAAAGTTTATCGCATGTGCTGCGCAACGCTAAATTTGATACCCCTGTACGAACTTTGGTCGGCTATTCTGCCAATGTTAAACATTTGGCAGGTCGTAATTATGCACTCTTGGGCAATGCCGGTGAATTCTTAGATCCTGTATTTTCCTCAGGGGTGACCATCGCGTTAAAATCTTCAAGCTTAGCCATTCCTCTGGTTGATCAAGTGCTGAACGGGCAAACGGTGGACTGGATGGCGCAATATGAAAAACCGCTGCGTGAAGGGATTCAAGTGTTTCGTGCTTATGTTGAATCCTGGTATTCAGGTGAATTCCAAGATGTGGTGTTTTCGACTCAGCAAGATGAAAAAATTCGCCGTATGGTGTCATCCTTGTTGGCGGGTTATGCATGGGACACCACAAACCCCATCCATAAAAATGCCAAAAAACGCTTAAGTACCTTGGCTGAATATTGCCGTGAGCCACAGCACAGTGAAGCTATAGTCCATGGTGCTTAATATGCAAGTGAAATGGCAATGGACGGGATTGTTACTTGCTGCACTACTGTGCTGTAGCGGTTGCCAATCTCTGCTGCCCAAAGCGCAGGGTTTGACCACCACAACATGGCTTGCACAAGAGTATCAGCGTCAGGATCAGCTTGAAGTGCAATGGAATAAGCATAGTTTTAGCTTTTTGTTGTATCAGCAGCAACAAGGGCAAAAACTGGACATGCTGGCTTTATCTCTCACCGGACAGCAGTTATTTAAACTCAGTTTTGATGGTCGGAAAGTACAGGTTGAACAACGTATTGAGCAAATGAAATTATTGCCGTTTGAGTTTGTGGTGCGCGATATTTTATATGCCACTTATCCAAATTTTGCCCAATTACAGTCACAAAATGTTCAAGTTAAAACTGTTCAGGTTAAAAATGTGGCTCAGACGCAGTCTATTTTTATCAATCAACAGCATGTGTTAAATATCCTGCATCAGGATGCCGTGATTGAATTAGATAATCTGCAAGTGCCTTATCAAATGGTCATCAGTGCTTTGCATGATCGTTTAGAAACAACTGAATAAAGGAGGATGATGATGAGTGAGCAAATCAGTACACAACATCCTGCGGTAGGCATTCAGTTTAGCGTGGGGTTATCTGCCTTAGGCCATACGCCTGAACAAATCAAACAGGCGTTGAC
Organism: Acinetobacter bohemicus ANC 3994; assembly: GCF_000367925.1. Taxonomy (GTDB): domain Bacteria; phylum Pseudomonadota; class Gammaproteobacteria; order Pseudomonadales; family Moraxellaceae; genus Acinetobacter; species Acinetobacter bohemicus. Next base: position 53,506 of record NZ_KB849170.1, on the reverse strand, counting down.
GACAGCGCAAAATAGCTTGAGTTTAAGATCCGGCCTTATTTCCGAAAAACAGGTTTGGGTCGGTGCCTATCAACAGCCTTTAATTGAAAGCGTTCCTGACTTTTTACACGCTGTCGATTCACGCAATTTACGTTTTGCTTTAACCGCTTTAAGTGCAATAGAAGCTGAAATACGCGACTATACGGCGCAATTTGCGCCTAAACGCTTAGCGATTATTTTGGGCACCTCGACCTCGGGGATTGCTGATAATGAAAAAGTCCTCAAGTCATACTTTGTTAATCAGCATGCTGTTGAAGTCGTGCACGGTAAACAGGAAATGGGCAGCTTAGCCAAAGCGCTACAGCAGTATTTGGGTTGGGAAGGGCCTGCCTATACCATTTCTACCGCCTGTTCTTCCAGTGCTAAAGCAATGGCAGCAGGGCAGCGTTTAATTAATGCCGATTTAGCCGATGCCGTTTTGGTGGGTGGGGTGGATACGTTATGTCAGCTAACTCTGAATGGTTTTAGTAGCCTAGAAAGTTTGTCTCATGCTCTTTGTCAGCCCTGTGGGGCACAGCGCGATGGCATTAATATTGGTGAGGCTGCGGGTTTATTTTTATTGTCTAAACAAACGGCACCCGTGATGTTAATGGCAGCAGGCGAGTCGATGGATGCATGGCATATTTCAGCACCGCATCCCGAAGGAAAAGGCGCGGCCGAGGCGATGCAAAAAGCCTTGGATATGGCGGGTCTGACCGCACAGGATATCGGCTACTTAAATATGCATGGCACCGCGACACCGCAAAATGATGCTATGGAAATTAAAGCCGTTCAGACGGTATTTCAGCATCATGCTGTGCCGCTGAGCAGTACCAAACATAAAACAGGGCATTGTTTAGGCGCTGCTGGAGCAATTGAAGCGGTGATTTGTCAGCAAGTTTTAGCCGATCAGTCATGGTTGCCGCTGCATCAATCGGGTCACATTGATGCAGAATTGGATGAGCAGAACTATGTGTTGAATGCACAGCTGTCACAGCCAATAAACTATGTGATGAGTAATTCTTTCGCTTTTGGCGGAAGTAATATCAGTTTGATTTTTGGAACGCAGCTGAAATGATGGATGCCGTACAGTTTATTCCACATGAAAAACCGATGGTTTTTGTTGATCATTTAATTGAAGCGAATGAAAATTTTGCGATTGCGGAATTATTGATTCAACCTGACTTAATGTTTTGTGATGCACAGGGTTTGCCAACGTGGAGCAGCATTGAACTGATGGCGCAGACCATCAGCGCTTATGCAGGGCATAAAGGGCAAATGTTAGGCTTGCCACCAAAAATTGGTTTTTTATTGGGCACGCGTAAAATGCAGTTGCCATTGCCTTATTTTGCCTTGGGTGAAACCGTGCGTATTAAAGCAGAACAAAGCTATTTGCATGAGGGTTTGGGGCAGTTTAACTGTGAAATTGAGTACCGAGAACATCGTATTTGTGCCATGTTGAGTGTATTTGAACCCGCAGAAATTAAAGAAAATATTAGGAATTTAGCGTGAGTAGAAGAATTTTAGTCACAGGCTCAAGCCGTGGCATTGGTCAAGCGATTGCCTTGCAATTGGCACAGTCAGGTTTTGATGTCACCGTACATGCGCGTTCAAGACAACAAGAAGCAGAGCAAGTGGTGCAACAGATTCAGGCTTTAGGGCAGGAAAGTCATGTCCTAATGTTTGATGTGAACGATCGTGAAAACGTCATGCAATTGCTGGAGCAAGATGTTGCAGAACATGGTGCATTTTATGGGGTGGTACTCAATGCAGGACTGACCCGTGATGGCGCCTTTCCAGCCCTAACGGATGACGATTGGGATGATGTGATTTCGACTTCACTGGATGGTTTTTACAATGTGTTAAAACCATTGGTGATGCCGATGATTCGTTTGAAAAAAGGCGGACGCATAGTCACTTTATCTTCGGTATCGGGTTTGATGGGAAATCGTGGTCAGGTCAATTACAGTGCTGCCAAAGCTGGCTTAATTGGCGCGACTAAAGCTTTAGCACTCGAGTTAGCGAAGCGAAAAATCACGGTAAATTGTGTCGCACCCGGTTTAATCGAAACCGAAATGGTCACAGAAGAAGTCAAAGAACATGCCTTGAAAATGATTCCCTTACAACGGATGGGGCATGTCGATGAAGTTGCCAAAGTGGTGAAGTTTTTATGCAGTGATGATGCCAGTTATATCACCCGTCAGGTGATCTCGGTCAATGGAGGTTTGATGTGATGAAACGTGTTGTTGTCACAGGCATGGCAGGGATTACCTCACTAGGTGAAACTGCGGATCAAATTTTTGCTCAGTTTGAACAGGGTAACAGCGGTATCCGCTACATGCCAGAATGGGAGCAGTTCACCGATTTACGTAGTAAATTGGCAGGGCCTGTAGCGTCTTATACCGTTCCTAAACATTTTAATCGTAAAGTGACGCGTGGTATGGGGCGGGTGGCTTTAATGTCGACGGTCTGTGCTGAAAAAGCGTTAGAAGATGCGGCACTATTGAATGATCCGATATTAAGCAATGGACAAACCGGTGTGGCATTTGGTTCATCCGCTGGAAGTGTCGATGCCATTCGCGAGTTTGGCAGCATGTTGCACGATAACAATATGAACAAACTCAATGCCACCACCTATATTCGTATGATGTCACATACCAGCGCCGTGAATATGACGGTGTATTTTGGCTTAAAAGGTTTAACTTTGCCAACGTCTAGTGCCTGTACGTCAGGTTCAATGGCGATTGGTCAGGCCTATGAAGCCATTAAATATGGCAAGCAAACTGTGATGTTGGCAGGTGGTGCAGAAGAGCTGAGTGCGGCAGGTTCGGCTGTATTTGATGTTTTGTTGGCAACCAGTAGTCAAAATGAACATCCAGAAAAAACACCACGTCCATTCGATGCCAAGCGTGATGGCTTAGTGATTGGCGAAGGGGCAGGCTGTTTGATTCTAGAAGAATATGAACATGCCAAAGCACGCGGTGCTAAAATTTATGCAGAAGTCATTGGTTATGGCAGCAATAGTGATGGTCAGCATGTCACCCGCCCAGATTCGGAAATGATGGGGCGCTGTATGGAATTGGCATTGTCTGATGCTCAAGTTCCGGCCGATCAAGTGGATTATGTCAATGCACATGGTACATCCACCGATCAAGGGGATATTGCCGAAAGTCAGGCAACTGCACGAGTTTTGGGCAAGAAACCGATTAGCTCACTGAAAAGTTATTTTGGACATACTTTAGGGGCTTGTGGTGCGATTGAAGCTTGGCTGAGCATTGAAATGATGCTGCGTAGCCAGTTTATTGCCACCTTAAATTTAGAAGAAATAGATGCTTTATGTGGCGATCTAGATTACATCGTCCAGCAATCTAGAAAGATGAATGCCAATATGATTATGAGTAACAATTTTGCTTTTGGAGGAATTAATACCTCCCTGATTTTTAAACGGGTTTAACAACAACGAGAGGGTAAACTCATGTTCATGAAAAAAATAGTACTAACAACTGTATTGTCTTTGGGTGCGGTGGTTTCTGCACAGGCTGCTGATACTGCACATAATTTGGATTTTAAAAGTGCCGTTGAACGTGCCGTTGCCGATGGGACTTTAGATGGTTCGGTCAAATTTTATTTAGCAGGCACCAAGTCTGGCGGTAAAGTTTTACAAAAAGATGCAGTGACCAATAAAAAAACCAATGGTTTTGCTAAGTCGGCAGAAACTGCGTGTGATCACGTTTTACGTTCAGCACTGATTCAGTTGCAAAACACGGCAAAAGCGAAAGGCGCAAATGCAGTCACCAATATTGTCAGTTACTTTAAATCGAATGAAAGTAAAAGTAGCACCACCTATCAGTGCTTTAAAGGCACGGCTGTGGCAAGTGTGGCTTTAAAAGGCGATTTGGTTAAGTTCTAAGCCTAAGCAATAAAAAAGCCCATCAAGTGATTAATGCCAGTCAGTTAAGAAGTTGACTGGCTTTTTATTTTAAATTCATAATGTTATTCGATACGCGGAAACGTCATCCGCAACTGTTCGAGGCAAGACTACTTTGAAAAAGTAAAGTTTCTGCGATTAATTAATCAATAAAAGAGATTTGACGAGTTTTGCGGTGAGGCGCACTGCGCCGCAAGATGCCTTTCTTGCGAACTCAAAATATATTTTGAGTTTCTCATTTGGGCTTATCCAAAGTAATAGATGAGCTCCAAGTATTTGATTTAAAGATATAAGACTCCGTTGTGAAGAACTAAAAAGTTAAGGAGTTTATTATAAAACTCCTTAACTGATCAGCATTACATCAAGTGATGGGCTTTTTTAATTCAAGGTAGAGCAGATTATTGCGGAATTTCTTCTTCTTCAAACTCAGGTTTCACCTGAACAATGAAATCTTGACGGTTCAGACCACGCCATAAAGCGAATGCAGTACCGATATAAATTGAAGAATATGTTCCGACAAAAATACCAATACACATAGTCACAGAGAACCATTTCAGACCATCACCCCCCATAAACAACATGGCAAGTACCACAAGCAACAGGGTCATTGAGGTGTGGACGGTACGGCGTAAGGTTTCAGTCAATGCAATGTTGACGATTTCCAAAGGGGTCGCACCGCGAATTTTACGGAAATTTTCACGAATACGATCCGATACCACAATATTATCGTTTAACGAAAAGCCGATTAATGCCAGAACAGCAGCAAGTACGGTTAAGTCAAACGGCCATTGCATCATGGCAAAAATACCAACGGTAACAATGATATCGTGGAACAGGGAAATCACCGCACCCATCGCGAGTTTGAACTCAAAACGGATGGTGACGTAAACCAGCATGAGAAGAAGCGCAAGTGCAACAGCACCCGCTGAGCGGATATATAACTCATTACCGACTTGACCACCGACAGAATCCACTTTATGTACTTCAGCAGGATTGTTCGGTAATTGGGCCGCTTTGGTAATGGCGTTCGTCAGATCCTCAACTTCAATGTCTTGAACGGGCATACGTACAATCAGGTCTTTATTACTACCGAGCGTTTGTACCACAGCATCATGAAAGCCTGCTTGGTCTAAAGCTTTAACCACGTCAGTTTGGTTGGCAGGTTGCGCATAATTTAACTCGGCAGAAACACCACCGGTAAAATCCAGCCCCAAGTTCAAACCTTTGGTCACAATAAAGAAAAGACTGCCAATGGTCAGAATGATGGAAATAATTGCGGCTGGAAACGCAATTTTCATAAACGGAATGACGCGTTCATCATCCGGGCGACCGTATTTTTTTGAATCAGGTTGAGTCATGTCAGTCATCATCGATCTCCTTATATGCTCAACTTCTTCAAGTTACGTTTTTTGCCATAAATGAGTTGTACAATTGCACGGGTTACTGTAATTGCAGTAAACATTGAGCAAACAATACCAATCATCAGTGTTACGGCAAAACCTTTGATCGGTCCCGTACCAATGGCAAAGAGAATAAACGCAACGAGGAACGTGGTTAAGTTCGAGTCGAAAATAGTGTTATAGGCTCGATCATAACCGGCAACAATGGCCTGTTTGGGCGAAGCCCCCCATTTTATTTCTTCTCGTATTCGTTCACAGATCAGGACGTTGGCATCGACTGCCATACCAATGGTGATCACGATGCCGGCAATACCCGGAAGGGTCAGTGAAGCCCCAATCCATGACATAACCGTCAAGAGCATTGCAAGGTTAACCACAAGGGCAAAGTTGGCAATTAAACCGAATAAGCGGAAGAATGCGACCATCCAAAGGGCAACCAGCAAGAAGCCGATTTGAGTAGACAATACGCCTTTATCAATATTTTCCTGACCCAGACTTGGACCAACCACACGTTCTTCAACGAAGTACATCGGTGCAGCCAGCGCACCAGCACGAAGCATGAGCGCAAGTTCAGCCGCTTCTTGGGGTGAATCTAGACCAGTAATACGGAATTGTGAGCCCAATACCGCTTGAATGGTTGCGGCATTAATCACCACAGATTCTGTATAAGGGGTACGAACTTCAGTTTGTGCACCTGTAACCGGATCGGGTACATAGCTGATTTTTTGTTTGTTCTCGATGAACAATACCGCCATGCGTTTACCAACCGCACTACGTGTTGCATCGGCCATCAACTTACCACCAGCACTGTCTAAAGTAATATTTACTTCAGCACCACCAGTATCTTGGCTAAAGCCACTAGATGCGTTTTGTACACGTTCACCAGTTAAAATACGGTTACGGTTTAACAGTAATTGGCGACCGCTATCCAGCGATTCATAAGCAAACAGTTCCGTGCCTGGTGGTACTGCCTGACCATTTGACTTGCCTGTATAAGGGTCAATGTATTGGTCATTCAAATCAGACACTAAACGGAATTCAAGATTTGCAGTACGGCCTAAAACACGTTTTGCTTCAGCAGTATCTTGAACACCCGGTAATTCAACCACAATACGGTTGCTACCTTGAGTTTGCACCAATGCTTCTGCTACACCTAACTCATTAATACGATTACGTAACGTGGTTAAGTTTTGATTCACCGCATAAGATTGGATTTCTTGCTTACGTACATCGGTATAGCTCAAACGTAAAGTTGAACCCGACTCTGATGCAATGGCTTGTTGAGTGAACTCATTGCCATTACGACGTAAGAAATCCATCACTGCATCACGGTCAGCATTATTGGCAAACTGCATAGTAATCGTATTGTTATTCAACGCAAGACTATTGAATTTCAGTTTGTTATCACGAAGCTGACGGCGTAAATCAGTTGCAGAGGTTTCCAGACGCTGACTGATGGCTTTATCCATATCCACTTCAAGTAAGAAGTGAACACCACCACGTAAATCTAGACCCAATTTCATTGGTTTTGCACCAATTTTTTGGAGCCATTCAGGCGTGGTTGGCGCAAGGTTTAAAGCAACAACGTAATTTTCACCAAGACCACGACGTAATACTTCTTTGGCTTTTAATTGCGCTTCAGAAGAATCAAGACGTAAAAGGGCAGCATTATTACTAAAGCTGTTGTCATGGCTTGGAATTTTTTCACTTTCTAATAATTGCTCTGCTTTTTGTACGATGCTTTGGTCAATTTGGGTACCAGCTTTGGCACCCGAAATTTGAACAGCAGGTTCATCTGGATACAAACTAGGCAGGGCATATAATGTACTAATCACCAGAACAATGATGATCAGCAGATATTTCCATGCTGGGTAACGCATTTATTTTCTTCTTAAAATGAAAAAGTCGTGCTAGGGCACGACTATTTTTGATTAGAGATTATTTAATGTGCCTTCAGGAAGAACTGAAATCACACTTGCACGTTGAACTTTTATTTCTACGCCACGGCTTAATTCAACCACGACAAAATCACCTTCAATTTTCAGGATTTTGCCCATAAGGCCGCCAGCAAAAACAATTTCACTACCCACACCAAGGCTTTCAACTAAAGTGCGGTGTTCTTTAGCGCGTTTTGCTTGAGGACGCCAAATGAGGAAATAGAAAATTGCGACAAATACCGCAATCATCAAAAGGTTAGTCACCAAACTTGGTTGGCTTGCAGCTTCACCCGCTGCGTGAGCAGTAGAAATAAAAAGGCTCATTTCATTTTCCTAAAATAAAAAACTGTATATCAACAATATGATAATAAATTAACTTGCTCAGCAATTTACCCTGTCTTTTTCTTCAGCGCAAACACTGAAAGATTAATCTTCAGGACAAGGGGGAACGTCTAGACCACGACGTGCATAAAAATCGTGGACATAGGCATCAAAAGTACCATTATCTAACGCATCACGAATGTCTTGTGTAAATCTTTGGTAATAACGTAGGTTATGAATGGTGCCGAGCATTGAACCGAGCATTTCACCGCATTTTTCCAAGTGGAATAAATACGCACGAGTGAAATTTTGGCAAGTATAGCAATCGCATTCTGAATCGAGCGGGCTTTGGTCATGACGATATTTGGCATTACGAATACGCACCAAACCGTCGGTCACAAAATAATGACCGTTACGTGCATTACGTGTTGGCATCACACAGTCAAACATATCGACACCACGACGAATGGCTTCAACGATGTCTTCTGGCTTGCCGACTCCCATCAAGTAGCGTGGTTTGTCTTCAGGCATTTGTGCAGGAAGATAATCCAAAACTTTGATCATTTCTTCTTTCGGTTCGCCTACTGAAAGTCCGCCAATCGCAAAGCCATCAAAGTCAATTTCTTTTAAGCCATTCAGCGATTCATTGCGTAGGTCTTCGTACATGCCACCTTGAATAATACCAAACAGCGCATTGCGATTTTTTAGCACATCATGATGTTGGGTTTTACAGCGTTTTGCCCAACGCAGTGAAAGCTGTAATGATTTTTGTGCTTCTTCATGTGTGGCTGGATAAGGCGTGCATTCATCAAAGATCATCACGATATCTGAATTCAAGGTATGTTGAATATCCATTGAAATTTCAGGGGATAAAAAGACTTTTGAACCATCAATGGGTGAGCGGAAAGTTACACCATCTTCTTTAATTTTACGCATTGCACCCAAGCTGAAGACTTGGAAACCGCCTGAATCGGTCAAAATCGGTTTATTCCATTTCATGAATTCATGTAAACCACCATGTTCACGAATCACATCTAAACCTGGACGTAAGTAAAGATGGAAGGTATTGCCTAAAATAATTTGAGCTTTAATGTCCTCAATATCACGTGGCAACATGCCTTTAACCGTACCGTAAGTACCGACAGGCATAAACACAGGTGTTTCAATCACGCCATGTTCAAGCGTTAAACGACCACGACGGGCACGACCCGACTGACCTAATTTCTCAAACTTCATAAAATATCCTGAACAAGAGCAAAGCACTGCGTGCAGTGCAAGAGCGAAAAAACAGTTCGCCGCTAAAAGTTGGCTATTTTCCTAGATTACGCAGATAAACACCAGTGTTGTCGAGTTTTAACTCAATACTTTCTCGATTAAAGGTCACTGGCAAAATAAAGACCAAAGCATCAAAGTTGCTAAGTGCTTGGTGTGAATGAGGTATTTAACTGGGGGATTATTTTTCTAATGTGGCGCTGGTTTTGATTTCTTAAGGCGGGTGAATATTAAAGAGCAATAAAAATATTTTTAAATAGAGCGTCTTGCATCTTTCATAGTAAAGGATGCAAAACGTCTTAGGTTGAAAACAGATATGACACACTTATTTAAAAAAACTTAAGCATTTAGATCATGACTAGAGCTTGATAAATTGATATATAAATGACCTTAATTTATGTGCTGCAATGAAGATTTTTTTTGCACTGCCTTAATATGTGTTGCAAAGTTTAAATGACCTTTGCGTAGGCATTATTTCTACTTTTGAAAGGTCAAAAGTAGACAAAAACCTTTTGTTAGCCTGAGCGAACATCCCTGTACGCCAGCCCAACGGATGGCATCCATGCCACCCTTACGTGAAATTAATTTTTTCTATAATTTAGTTTGGCTGGTTTAAGCCGCTGCATAACATCAGTTAAAAATTCGGTCGGTAGTCAAAATTTTGCGTTGCCGCTTGATCTCGAAAGGGACGAACCGCTTTTTTACCGAGGGTCATGGTGTTGACAATGTTATTCGGGAAAATTTGAATGTGGTTGTTAAACAACTCTACATTACGGTTAAAGATGGTAATGGCTGCACCGACATTTTCATTTTGTTCTTCAATTTCATTCATCATTTTAAGATAAATTTCATTGGCTTTGAGTTCAGGATAGTTTTCCACCACCACATTTAAACTATGCATCAGTTCTTTATTTAAACTTTCAATGCGTTGTAATTGCGAAACGTCGGTAGTGTTCACATTGAGATTTAAAATATTTTGACGCAGTTCGGTGACTTTTTCTAAAGTGCCTTGCTCAAAATTTGAATATTGCTCAACAAGTGGTTGTAGACCATCTAAAATTTTAATTTTCTGACGTTCATAACTGGCAACATCTGACCAAGCTCGAATAGAGGCATTGTGATGGCGAACAATATTATTTCGAATCATCACACATGCGACAATTGCAGCGATGATGAAGAGTAAGAAAATCAATAACCCCATTGATAAGTCCCCAAAATATGAATAATTTCTATTTTAAAAAATGTGTTAAATCACGCTGTAAGCTTTCTAGATAAGGTAATTTAAAAGTACGTAAGTGTCCACGTAATGCAGAAATATCTTGAATGTTTTTTGCTTGTGTCGAGATTTTAAATAAATTCGCTGGCCCTAAAAAGCATAAAGTATGACTGCTTGGATGGAACAGTAAATCGCCCTGACGCTGGGCAAAAAAATCGGCCAATCTCAGTACAAATGCAGGCGAGAGGAGTTTAGCGGTTTGCATTTCATCGCTGCCAAAAATATTTAACTTTTGATTGGTTTGGATGTCGCTGGTATGCCAAGGAAAACGATAAGGATAATAAAAATCTTTGTTTGCCGTGGTGATGGCCAGCCCTTGCGTTTCTACATCAAAAACAAATACGCCCCATAAGTCTTTATGAATTTCTTTGACTTTGACCTCATCACCATCTTTATTGCTGACACGAATTTCATTGACATAGTGATATTGAAAGACCATGACTTGGTGTTGTTGACCCTCTTCATCTTCCCAGACGGTGCTGGCATAGTAGGGCAGGTCATTGGAAATCGTGCCTTGATTAAACACGGGAAACAGGCGTTTTAAATGCGCAATAAATAAAACAGGTTGTAATGGAACCGAGATATGTTGCGGTTGCTGATGCAAAGCCAATTGGTATTTTTTATTAATGCTTTGTTGTTCTAGAAATTCGATCACGTCATCAATCGGTTGTTGGTCTTCATAACTGATATAGGCCCAAAAAATCATCAGCAGGCCACTGATCAGACCCAGTTGCATCCAAATATTGCTGGGGGCAATAAAAATCAGCAGCATAAAAAACAAACCTAGCGCTGCTAAAAGCAGAGGCAAGACATTTTCGAACTTAAGCACAATTGGCGCATTCCACGGATGTAGACCGTCTAAAATGTCCTGATGGCTTTGTGCTTTACGTCCAAGATCCTGTAGCCGCGCGATATTTTGAAACACACGTTCATTTTTTTTACGTCGAATATGAATCGAATGTTGAACGCTATCGAGCGGCATGGGGTTCTTCTTTTATCAGCAAAGGTTAAGCTGTGATTTTATCCACCAGCATGGCATCACCATAACTAAAAAAGCGGTATTTTGCTTCGACAGCATGATGATAGGCATCTAAAATATTATCACGATTCGATAATGCTGAAACGAGCATTAATAGCGTAGATTCAGGTAGATGGAAGTTGGTGATTAAGCGATCGACCACTTTAAAATCATAACCGGGATAGATGAAAATTTGTGTATCACCGGTCCATGCAGCCAATGTTCCGCCATGCGCTTGCGCTGCACTTTCAACGGCACGCGTTGCTGTTGTTCCAACCGAAATGACTTTATTGCCACGGGCTTTGGTTTGACGAATCAGTTCAACGGTCTGTTCAGGAACATCACACCATTCGCTATGCATAATATGGTTTTGGATGTCTGTGGTGCGTACCGGTAAGAATGTACCTGCGCCAACATGCAGCGTCACAAAGGCTTTTTGAATACCTTTAGCTTCAAGTTTTTCTAATAAGCCTTGGTCAAAGTGCAAACTCGCCGTAGGAGCGGCAACACTGGCCAGTTTAGTCGGGTCATTAAAGACCGTTTGATAACGCTCGGTATCAATCGCTTCGGCTTCACGGTTAAAATACGGTGGAATGGGTAAAGCACCATATTGATCGAGTACATTTAAAATTGGTTGTGAAAACTCGACAATAAATAGGTTTTCATGGCGACCTTGCACCGTCACTTTGATTTCATCATCACCAATAAAAAGTTCAGCACCGGCTTTAGGCGAATTACTGGCTTTAATGTGGCAATGTGCAATAAATTTATCCTGCATGCGTTCCACTAAAACTTCAACAGCACCGCCCGTGGCACGTTTTCCTTTTAGCCGTGCTTTCATCACTTTGGTGTCATTTAAAATGAGTAAGTCACCGGCATTGAGTAAATCAAAAATGTCAGTAAAATGGCAGTCGTGATATTGCCCTTGCTGATCTAAATGCAAAAGGCGTGAAGCACTGCGGGTATCTAAAGGGTAGCGAGCAATTAGCTCGTCAGGGAGATCAAAGTTAAAGTCGGAAAGTTGCATCTTTAAGGTATAACAATAAGAAAAACGTCTGCATTATAGTCCCGAAAAGGGTGCACGAGATAATATCTGATGTTTTTTAAGCCAAAGTTTTTGCTTTTGCTTTAAAATTGAGCAATTGACTGAATTAGATAATTGACAATTCTAAGTTTAATAGTAATATAGCGACCACAAGCTAATGTGCTTGTAAGCCCCTTTCCCGAGGTGGTGAAATTGGTAGACGCGGTGGATTCAAAATCCACTATCAGAGATGATGTGTCGGTTCGAGTCCGACCCTCGGGACCAGATTCAAAAAAACCCCAAGCCGGTACGAAAAGCTTGGGGTTTTTTTTATGCTTAAAAAATTGATTAAATTCTAGCGTTTAAGGTCAAATTAGCGACCATAAAAAAGAGTCTGTCGGAAATTGTCACTTTTGGTCTGTTTGTGCCTTTTTTTCATTGTGTTCTATGTGAAAGTTTGTTAATAGAATGGATAGGGCGTAGTTGTTTTTTAACTATAGAGGGTAAAAAAATTTACGAGGCAGAGATGAAAATGCAGTTACTTGAAATAGGCTCCGCAACAGAGCAGCTCAGTGCTTGTAAAATATCATTATTGCTTGGTGTTTTTACTCCAGATAATCGTGTCGAAGGTTTTTTGAAATTTGCCCGTGGCATTTTACAAACAGATTGCGGCATTCTTGGTTTTCATAATGAACCCTACATTTGGTATGCCTCACCGAAATGGTTTAAAGCCTTTCACTCAAAAAAAGAAGCCAATTTATCTGCATTTTTTGAAGGCGATACGATTCTGAGCGTCAAGCATAAAAATTATGCTGCTTTTTCTCAATATGTGCATGATTTAGGTGTTGCACATAACCGAATTGTGGCTTTTGATTTAAAAATAAATAAAACAGAGTCTATTGGGCACGTTATTTTATTTGATGAACAGTGTGAAGAATTTAATGAGAAAAATTTAGAACTTGTGCATGAACTGGCCATGAGTTTGATTAAAATTGTTGAATTGCATTCAGATTATGCAGAGCTAAAAGAATTATATGAACAACAGTGTGCTTTAAACTCGAGTAAAACCAAGTTTTTTCAAATTATTGCCCATGATTTGCGTGCACCATTTCATGGCTTAATTGGCTTCTCTGAAGTTTTGGCGCAAGAGCGCGCTACGCTTGATGATTCAAACATTCAAAGTATTGCCGATTATTTATTAGATACCTCGCAATCAACCTATAACCTGTTAGAAAGTTTATTAAATTGGGCCATGGCTGAAGGTGGACGTTTTATTTACCATCCCATCAATTTCAATTTAAAACAATCTTCAAAAATTGTGTTTGATGTCTTGAATACCTTGGCGATTAAGAAAAATATTCAACTGATTGATCGAGTACCCGATGATTTAAAAGTCTATGCCGATATTAATATGGTGACTTCTGTTTTACAAAATCTGGTTTCTAATGCACTGAAATTTACCTATGTGGATGGGACCGGGAAAGTCATCATGTCTGCCGAAAAATCCAAACATGGTGTTGATATTTATATTGAAGATACTGGACTTGGCATGACGCAAAGCCAGATTGATGAATTGTTTCAACCGCGCTTAACGGTCAGTTTTAAGGGAACTGCGGGTGAGAAAGGCATGGGTTTAGGTTTGGTATTATGTCAACGCTTTGTGGATTTGAATCAAGGTGAAATCTCGGTACAGTCAAAAGAAGGCGAGGGAACGATCTTTAAAGTTTCTTTACCCGTCGCCGTGAATACGCATCAGGCTTTACCGTTGGATAGTATTAAACAGGCGATCACTGAATAAAAAACAACAGAAGCTTAAATTTCTTTTCCCCTATTTCTTTTCAGCTGATATAACTAGAAAAAAACGAGGCTGAAGGTTTAGAAATGAATGCGGAACAATTGCAGAAGACATTACGTGCGAGCCAATATGCAGAACTGGTATTGGGAAATCACAGTATATTTTTAGAACAAGATTATGCAATTGACCAATTTATAAATCCTTTAACGACCCAACAAATTCAGCACATTGTGCAAACGTCTTTAGATCACCTTACTGATGAAGCGACATGGATGCGAGAAATTCGTATTCTTCGTGCACGTTTAATGTTTCGTTGGATTTGGCAGGATGCCAATCAACTTACTGATGTGGTGACCTTAACACGTGAGCTGTCAGATTTTGCTGATGCGACAATTTGTGCAGCAAAAGACTTTGCCCGAATTCCGTTGGTGGCTAAGCATGGTGAGCCTGTTGGTTATAATGGCAAAGTACAAGATTTGATTGTTGTGGCGATGGGGAAACTTGGCGCACAAGAACTGAATCTTTCCAGTGATATTGATCTTATTTTTGCCTTTGATGAACAGGGCGAAACCAATGGCCGAAAATGCATTGATGTACAGCAATTTTGTATTCTTTGGGGACAAAAACTGATTTATCTGCTGGATCATATTAGCGCAGATGGTTTTGTCTTCCGTGTTGATATGCGCTTACGCCCGTGGGGCGATGGTTCTGCTTTAGCAATCAGCCATGTCGCATTAGAAAAATATTTAAGCCAGCATGGACGTGAGTGGGAGCGTTATGCATGGATTAAGGCACGTATTGTAACGGGCGGTCAAAAGGGTGAAGAACTGCTGGATATGACCCGACCCTTCGTGTTTAGAAAATATGTCGATTACACCGCCTTTGAAGCCATGCGCGAAATGAAAGCCATGATTGAACGTGAAGTGTTACGTCGTAATATTGAAGATGACATCAAGCTGGGTGCAGGTGGGATTCGTGAAGTTGAATTTATTGTGCAGGTTTTTCAGCTGATTTATGGTGGCTCTAAATTGGAGTTACAAGATCGCCAGTGTTTAGTCAGTCTGCATCATTTGGGTGAAGTTGGGCTTTTGGATACGCAAGCGGTCATTGAACTGGAAGATGCTTACCTGTTTCTGCGCCGTGTAGAACATGCCATTCAAGCATTGAATGATCAACAAACCCAATCCTTACCGACTGAGCCTGATTTACGTCAACGTATTGTGGATACTTTGGCATTTAGCGATTGGGAAGCATTCCTTGAAACGCTAAATGCTAAACGAGCCAAAGTCATTCATCAGTTTGAACATCTGATTAAAGAAAAAGAACCCGATCCTTTAATTGAAAGTTTTAGCCAGTTGGAAAAACAACTGGAAGCGGTACTGGATGATGGTGCAAAAAACTTGGTACATGAGTTTTGGTATGGTCATGCTTTAAAGAAATTACCAGCGAAAGCGGTACAACGCTTAAAAACCTTTTGGCCGCATTTGATTGAAGCAATTTTACAGTCGAATAAACCCCAAACTGCACTTTTACGCCTCATGCCTTTGGTGGAGTCGGTGATGCGTCGTACCGTGTATTTAGTGATGCTGATTGAAAGTAAAGGGGCATTGCAACGACTGGTAAAAATGGCAACGGTCAGTCCGTGGATTTGCGAAGAATTAACCCATTATCCGGTGTTGTTGGATGAGTTTTTGTCGATGGATTTTGAGTTGCCAAAACGCCAAGATTTAGAAGACTCATTACGTCAGCAATTACTACGCATTGAAATTGATCAGGTTGAAGATCAACTCCGTGTATTACGACTGTTTAAAAAATCCAATGTCTTGGCCGTGGCAGCCAGTGACGTCTTGGCAGAAAGTCCTTTGATGAAAGTCTCGGATGCTTTAACCGATATTGCTGAAGTTTCAGTCAATGCAACCTTAAATCTGGCCTATCAAATTACCGCGAAAAAACATGGCTTTCCACTTGATGCAGAAGGGCAACGTTGTTCAACCGATCATACAGCATTTACGGTCGCTGGTTATGGCAAGCTCGGAGGCATCGAGATGGGGTATGGCTCAGATTTGGATTTGGTGTTTATTCATTATATGGATGAACAGAGCGATACGGATGGTCAGAAAAAAATCAGTGGTTTTGAGTTTGCGATACGTGTGGCGCAGAAATTTATGTCACTGATGACCACGCAGACTTTGGATGGACGTGTTTATGAAATTGACACCCGTCTACGTCCATCAGGTGAAGCAGGGCTTTTGGTTACCAGTTTAAAAGCCTTTGAACAATATCAATTAAAGAATGCATGGTTATGGGAACATCAGGCTTTGGTTCGCGCACGTTCAATTGCCGGCGAGCAAAGTTTGCGCGATAAATTTGAAGCATTGCGTTGTCGTATTTTAATTCAGCCTCGTGATGAAGCCAAAGTTCGTGAAGAAGTACTGAAAATGCGTCAGAAAATGAAAGACCATTTGGGCTCGTCAAAAGAACAGCAAAAAGATGGAATTTTTCATTTAAAACAGGATGCAGGTGGTATCGTTGATATTGAATTTATGGCACAGTATGCGGTACTCGCATGGAGTGGGGCGAATTCTGATCTCGCCCATTATTCCGACAATGTAAGAATCCTTGAGGATGCCGCAAACGCCGGTTGCTTATCCAGTGACGACGCGACAGCATTGATTCAAGCCTATTTAAGTGAACGCGCTGAGAGCCACCGTTTAGCCCTTGCCAATCAATCGATGCAAGTGAATGCTGCGGATTGGTTCGATACCCGAGAGGTGGTTTGCAAGCTATGGCAGAGATTAATTGATCCAACAGCGACCTTCGCTTTGGAACGTGAATAATTGTATAAAAATTGGAGTTTGTGTCATGAATTTGGCTGATCGTGATGGTTTTATTTGGCAAGATGGACAGATGGTTGATTGGCGTGAAGCGAAAATTCACGTTTTAACTCATACATTACATTACAGTATGGGTGTTTTTGAAGGTGTCCGTGCCTATGAAACTCCGAATGGAACCGCGATTTTCCGTTTGCAAGATCACACTAAACGTTTGCTGAATTCTGCAAAAATTTATCAAATGAAAGTTCCATATAATCAAGCAACATTAGAGCAAGCTCAGATTGATGTTGTACGTGAAAATAAATTGGCTTCTTGCTATTTGCGTCCAATTATTTTTATCGGTTCTGAAAAATTGGGGATCGCTGCAACAGACAATACCATTCATGCCACTGTTGCTGCATGGAGCTGGGGTGCTTACCTTGGTGATGAAGCAATGGCGAAAGGTATTCGCGTTAAAACATCATCATTTACCCATCACCATCCAAACGTGACTATGTGTAAAGCAAAAGCATCGGGTAACTATACCTTGTCTATTCTTGCACATCAGGAAGTGGCACACTCGGGTTACGACGAAGCAATGTTGATGGACCCACAAGGCTATGTATGCCAAGGTTCAGGCGAAAACGTATTCTTAGTGAAAGATGGCGTATTGCATACCCCAGATATTTCGGGTGGTGCATTAGACGGTATTACCCGTCAAACGATTATCACCATTGCCAAAGACTTGGGTTATGAAGTGATTGAACGCCGTATTACCCGTGATGAGTTTTATATTGGTGATGAAGCATTCTTTACCGGTACTGCTGCGGAAGTTACACCAATTCGTGAATATGATGACCGTGAAATTGGTTGTGGTTCGCGTGGTCCAATTACTGAGAAAATTCAGAAAGCATTCTTTGATGCAGTTCAGGGTAAAGACCCTAAATATGCACACTGGTTAACTTACGTAAAATAAGCTGATCAGTTAAGATGAAAAGGCGAAAACTTGGTTTTCGCCTTTTTTTATGGATTAATATTTTCTTGATTTAGGTTGATTCTCTTCGAAGGACATTTTTATGCATATTGTCTATGTTAGTGATGGAAAGGCGGGGCATCGCTCACAAGCAATCGGTTTGTATCAGGCAATGCAAAGACAAAGTAGAGAAGCGGTGACTTTTGAAGAGATTCTCATTGATCAATTGCCCATTTTTAGCTTGTTATTGGCGACATTCAAACAAAGCACATCGGCTGTTGCTCAGTCACCGGATTATATTTTTGGTGTAGGCAGCCATACTCAGCTACGTGTTTTATTGTTGGGAAAAGTATATCCACAAGCCAAAACCGTGATTATGATGAAGCCGAATTTTCCATTTACTTGGTTTCATTATGCTGTGATTCCGGAACATGATGGGGTTGAAGCATCTGCTCATGTTATCATCACAAAAGGTGCGCTCAATCCGATTGTGAATGAGCAAAGACACCAGAAAAATAGAATTTTAATTGCATTAGGCGGATCATCGAAACGCCATCAATGGAATGAAGAAAAGGTTTTGGCTTCAATTGATGAAATCGTGAAGACGCATCCTCAAGCCGATATTATTTTGACCACTTCACGACGTACACCGAACGCGTTTTTAGCTCATTTGAATGAGAGTCCATTGGCATCTCATCTACACATATTTCCTGTTGAACAAACCCCGCAAGGCTGGATTTTTGAAGAAATGCAAAAAGCAGAAGCCGTTTGGGTTACTGAAGACAGTGTTTCGATGATTTTTGAGGCATTCACAGCGGGTTGTAAAGTTGGGGTGATTGAAATTGACCGTTTGAAATCTGATAGAATTACGCAAATGATAGATAAGTTATTATCTTTACCTTGCGTTGAGGAGAATCAGCAAGGTTTGATTAATCTTCAATTGAATGAAGCAGATAGAGTTGCTCATATTTTATTGAAAAATAGAGATGTTTAAATTAAATGAAAATATTACATATCGCGAATTTTGGTTTTAATAAACACGGGGCTCATTTTTACTGTACAGATCGTAAAATTTCAGCAGGTCTCATTGAAAATGGGCATTTTGTTTATGATTTTAGCTTTCGTGATATGGCTCGAATGGGAACAATATTTAAAACTAAAAAATTAGGTGCAACTTGGGCCAATAAAGAAATTTTAAAAATTGTTGATAATATTGAGCCAGATTTAGTGCTCATTGGTCATAGTGATTTAATGAGTCCGAATGTTCTAAAAGAAATTAAGCAACACTATCCAAAAACTAAAATAGCCTTTTGGTATGTCGATCCATTGTATCTAGAGCATAAACTGGGTTTCGTTCGTGATTTTTCACCTTATCTTGATGCAATTTTTTGTACCACAGGTGGTGAGTATCTTGAAAAACTCAAGCAACCGCATTTGAAAGTGGCGTATATGCCGAATGTTGGACATCGTAATGTTGAACAATTAAAGCAATTTGAATCGACCAATATTGATAAAGAGTTTATTTTCTGTGGTGTGGTGTATAAAGAACCTGAGCGGGAAAAATTCTTAAAAGACTTAGCCGACACTTTAAAAAACAATCATATTCAATATCAATACTATGGTTGTTTTGAGCAACCCGGAGTGTATGGAAAAGGCTATTACAAAGTTCTTTCTCAATCGCGTATGGGCTTAAATTATTCACGTAAAAATGATGTGACTTTATATAGTTCCGACCGAATTGTGCAACTCACAGGCAATGGTTTATTGACGTTTAGTCCGCGTATTCCAGGCTTCGATAAACTCTATACGGAACAAGAAGTGGTTTATTTTGATGATCAGTTCGATTTAGCTGAAAAAATTCAATTCTATGCTGCACATCCTGAAGATGCGAAACGTATTGCCGAAGCAGGTTGGAATAAAACACGCGCCAGTTTCAATGGTAAACGGATTACGCAATTTATGGTCGAAGTCACCTTTGATCAGCCATTATCAGAAGCCTATGAATGGGCACATGAGGTCTATGCATGATTTGGTTGCTTTATATTGTAATAGGCTTCATTGCTTTAGCCGCGTTGCTATATTTATTCGGTAACTATACTTTTTGGTTGCCTTTTCGCAGCGCAAAGTTACCTAGAATTGTGATGTTGCATCAGGTTACACCACATGAAGATGCTTCGGGCATGAATATGCCGCCACAGAAGTTTGAACAGCTATTACAGTATTTAGTTAAAAAGGGCAGTATCTTTTGTCTTGTTTCTGAGCTTGATCAATATCAGGGGCAAAAGCATGTCGTTGCTTTGTCCTTTGATGATGGTTTCTTGGATAACTATCAATATGCTTATCCGCTACTGAAAAAATATCATGCGAAAGCGACCATTTATTTAGCCACGCAAATTGAAGGCATTGAAAAATTAGCGCCTGAACACATTCGTGAAATGTCAGAATCAGGCTTAATTGAGTTTGGTGCACATACCCAGCATCATGTGAACTTACTGAAATTAAGTGATGATGAAGCTTATCAAGAGATGCAAAATTCAAAACGAGATGTTGAAGCACTTGTTGGGCATTGCTCAGGTTTTGCCTATCCTTTTGGGCGTTTTAATGAAAAACATCAACAGATGGCAAAACAGATTGGCTTTAAAAATGCAGTATCAACCCGCAAAAAAGTTGAAGCCTATACTGAATTAAATCAATTTAATATTCCCCGAGTGAGTACCCACGGGGCAATGAATGCGCTGCAAATGCGTATTGCTTTAGCCAAAGGACGTTATAAATTATGAGTATTCCATGTAGTGTTTATATCGTCACTTTGAACTGTGCGGCTTGGCTTGAAGACACTTTAAACAGCGTTGCCGATTTTGCAGAAGTGATTATTTTAGATTCAGGCAGTACCGATGATACCTATAAAATTGCCCAAAGCTTTGCAAATGTACGCATTAGCCATCAAGATTGGCAAGGTTATGCAGCACAAAAAAGTCTCGCTTTGGCACAATGTCAGCAAGCGTGGGTGCTGAATTTAGATGGTGATGAAGTTTTATCTGATGAGTTAAAACAAGAGATTGCAGCCACCATTCAAGCCAATCATATTGATGCCTTAATTACCCCGATTAATGATGTGTTTTTAGCTGTACCGAATAGTAAGCATACGAAAAAACATGCCAAAGTCCGTTTTTTTCGTAAAAGTAAAGGACAGTATGATCTTGCAAATAAAGTGCATGAAAATGTGATTATTGACGGGATAAGTGTTCGCGCCAACGGTGATATTTATCACTATGGTGAGTCGAGTATTTTTGTCAAAGTTGAAAAAAATAACCAATACTCCAACTTAAAAGCCGCTGAAAAATTTCAGAAAGGTAAAAAACCAAGTGTATTAAAATTAACTTTGGTGATGCCTGTCACCTTCTTAAAGTCGTATTTTATTCGACGTAGTTGTTTGAATGGTTGGCGTGGTTTTGTAAATAGTATGATCAATGCTTTTTATGCTTTTTTAAAAGAAGCCAAGTTATTTGAACAGCATTTACAAGCGAATAAGCATAAACGAGATGATGTATGAAGATCGTTCAAGTTTTAGCAACCAGTGGAGGTGTTGGAGGCTTAGAACAACATACATTTAACCTTGTGAATGAACTCTCTTTATCCAATGAGGTGCATATGATTGCGCACCCATGTTATGCAGACAAATTTAATCCGCAGGTGATTTTTCATGCTGTTGATTTTGCGCGCAGTCGTTGGAATATCATGTTGTTGTGGCAACTTGTAAAGTTGATTAAAACTATTCAGCCCCAGATTCTCCATAGCCAAGCAGGTAAAGCGTCGGAACTGGTTGCAAGAATTCGTCCGTTTTTAGCTGATGTGAAAATTGTGACCACGGTGCATGGCACCAAAAAGAATAAATCTGCGTATTTGGTTGGCGATGCCGTGATTGCTGTGAGTAAAGCACTGACACAGGGGATTCCAGAAGCCAAAGCGCATATTGTTTATAATGGTGTGTATCCGCAAAGCACATTGTCTATAGATGCAAAGCAAAAGCTAAAACACAGCATTGATCAACAATTTCCAAGTCTAGATTCAACAAAAAAAATAGTGATGTGTATAGGTCGCTTAGAACCAGTGAAGAATATTGCTTTACTGCTTCAAGCGATGCAGAAAATTGATGCAAATCTATGGATTGTGGGTGATGGTTCATTGCGCCAAGCGCTTGAAGCACAAGTGAAGCAACAACAGATGCAAGATCGGGTCGCATTTTTGGGTTTTAGAACCGATGCACGTGATTTACTGCAACTTGCCCATGTTGTGGTGTTGTCTTCAGATCGGGAAGGTTTCCCTTTGGTCATGGTGGAAGCGCTGCAAAGCGATAAAGTCATGGCGTCGACCAAAGTCAATGGTGTTATTGAATGGTTGCCTGATGTGTATTTAGCCGATATTGGGGATGCGCAAGGTTTAAAAGCTGCTATTGAAAATGCACTGAATCAAACATCTCAATTGGATTTTCAGCCTTTATTTTCCCGTGCTAAAGCGGAGTTGACGGTTGAAGCAATGACACAGCAAACACTACAGATTTATCAGCATTTGCTGTCTTCATAATTATGCTTTAGGGGACAAGCGAATCGCATCAAGCACCACAAAGTCAGGTTCTGCATTGATGGTATGGCAACCATCATCGGCATTATTCCAATGCGGGACAACCACTTCCAATAATTGTTCATGATATTCGCTTGGGCCTAATCGGGTAATTTCTTTAAGCTCAATGTTACCACCATAACGTTTTAATGAGTCTTGGCTAGGACGAACCAATTTATTTTGGTACATAAATGGTTTACCCGCCATACGGAACTGTTGTTGTCCTTTACATACAGGATTTTGCGGGTGTTCTTGCCAGTTGGGATTTAGAATATCTTCAGTAAAGAATAAATCTAAGCGATCACCAAACTTCTTGCAGTTGCGACGTGTAGAGGTAAATAAATACCACATGCCATCATGATAAAAAGGTGTGGTATCAACCGCTTCAATGCCTTCTAAAAGGTTGGAATGTTTTTCCCATTGAGTCGGAAAATCTGTACATTTCCAGAGTTCAACCGTTTTATTGGCACTGCTTTCAGGAATCATATACCAGTCATTTTCAACTTTAAAAACACATGGATAAGATAAGTGATAATCCAGTTTTAAGATGGTTTGTGGTTCGGTAGAGCGACCATCTTTAAAGATTTCTAAAACCGATAAAAAACCAACAGGATGCTGGTCATCGACTTCTTCAAAAAAAATAAAATGACGCCCCTGATTTTCTACATAAAAACAGTCCGCAAAAGTGAACTTTTTAGGCGAATGGATTTCAAATAGGTCTTTTAATTGATCTTGGTTATGCAGCGGTTCATCTAGCCAACCAAAACGAATATACCAATGTGAATCAAACTTTTTGCTCTGTTGGTTTTGCTGGTGTTTGTACCATTTTTTGAGAATTATACGAGAGATGGACATGATGATTTGCTCAAATCAAAGTTTAAATAGTGGGGCTTATAATTCTTCAATGGCTTTCACCATTTCTGAGATATTTAAGCGTTGTATGTCTTGTTCTCGAATTACATAGGGATGGGTAACCACTTGATAAAGTCGTTGAGATAAAGCTTGCATATCATTTAAAGCCACTAGACCTTGAGCAAGTTCGCCTGATGAAAGTTGGTGTTCTACGCCTTCACAGCAATTAAAAGCAACAACAGGAACATTTAAAATAAGGGACTCTGCAACAATGAGCGGTGAACCTTCGGTACGAGAAGGTAAAACTAAGCAATGGCTCTGTTGAATAAAACGATTGGGTTGATCTTGCCAGCCTAAAAAATCAACACGTTTAGTCAATCCTAAGGTTTCCGCAAGGTGAATTAATTCATCTAACAATGGGCCATCACCGACAATCGCCATACGTCCAGTTAGACCACTTTCAGCAAAAGCTTTTATTGCCACATCGGGTTGTTTTTCTTCAGATAAACGCCCGACAAAAATTGCATCCCATTTTTTTATCATGATGCTTTCATCATCTGGTAAATTGCTTTTGAGTCGTTTGACATCAATACCATTATGAATGACTTTGACTGTAGCCTCTTGAATATGCTGTTGAATAAGATTTTTAATATCTTGATTAACAACAATAAGCTGCTTGCCTTTAAATAGATAATTACAGGCTTTTTTACATTGCATAAACTTCTTCAGCGCTTCTAAATATTTAAAGAAACCTAAATTTTGTTTGCGTACTAAACCTAATGAATCACCATGTACCCAAAACCAAACATTCCCCGTCAGAATCGGTGCTAACCAAAAAGCATGTGAATGACCCGCAATAACAGTATCTGGTGCTAAGTCATTAATGATTTGCGTCAGTTCAGCTTGTTGCTCTAAAGGAACACTTTTTAACTTATTTTTCTTGATACTGCCTTGCATGAAAGCCGGTGCTATATCGAATTTGATTAGATTCAAGTCTTCAGGATAGGCTGTGCGTATATTGTTTGAATCTAATAACAATACAGTCACATCATGGCCTTTTTCTTTAAGCGCAACAGCAGTATCAATACATATTTGTTCTGCACCGCCACCATATAAATGATCTTGAATAAAAAGATACTTTTTCATTTTTAATCCTTATTCTGATCGTGGATCGGGGTATTTAAGCTATTTTTATTTGCTGCGATAAAAGCAGAAAGACGAATAATTTTTTTAAATAAAAATAAAGAAATAATACGAGAAACGAGGTCATTACGAATCTTTCGATAATTTTTTTTAAACCGATTGGGCTTTTTCATAAAATTCTGGCGATCGGATGCAATTGAACTCGGAATTTCATCATCATGTTCAAAACAAAAATAAAATGGCACAGTATTGTGTTTTTGTAATAAATATTTCCAGTCATCGATATAGGTTAAACGCTTGATTTGTTTCTCAACAAATATACGGGCTTGTTCTCTGGTGAGTGAGTACGCAAAAGTAGCGGTATACAGGTCTTTAGGACCACTCATATTAAAATACAATTGGTCTTGACTGGTATAACCTCGAATTCGGCGTCTAGAGGGTTGTGAATGACCGCCTAAGAATGCAAAAGAGGGATGGGTTTCAATGAGTGAAATCAGTTTTTCATGA
Source organism: Acinetobacter bohemicus ANC 3994 (assembly GCF_000367925.1). Lineage (GTDB taxonomy): Bacteria > Pseudomonadota > Gammaproteobacteria > Pseudomonadales > Moraxellaceae > Acinetobacter > Acinetobacter bohemicus. The sequence goes on along the minus strand of NZ_KB849170.1, from coordinate 28,609 downwards.
ATTTGATTAAAATTAAAAATCACATCATCTTCAAGAATAATGATGCGATCATATTGCGCATAGTCTCCTTGTGCATGACGTTGCCATAGAATCATGTGGCTCAGGAAGCAACCAATTTCACTCGGACCTAAAGCATGATCACACAAGCCTGAAAATTCACGACGCAGATCAATAAATGAAAGGTATTCTGCTGGAAGATTTTTCCCATACACAGCATCAAAAAAATCGAAATCAATTTGAATATCTAGTATATTTTTCTGTAAGTGTCTAATTTGACTTTTAATCGTTTCTCTTCGTGTTTCACTATCTTTTAAAGACACGCATAAGATTAAGATTTTTTTCATGTAAATATTCAAAACATAATGATAGCAACTGCTATTCTATAAGCTTTGCACTTAAAATTAAACAAAATAGCCAGCAACGAAGCTTTTGATTTTATTTATTCAATGAGTGGTTATTGGGAATAATATTTTTGTACATTGATAACTTTTGATTGATCTTTATGGCTGATATATCTCCTACAATTGGGTAGGAACAAAGAATGAAACGTAATAGAATGCAGTCCTTAGCGTTAATTAAATATAATTGTTATAAATATTAGGGTCAGTAAAGAACATATGAAGTATTTAATCACTGGCGGCGCAGGCTTCATTGGTTCTGCGGTTATTCGATATATTATTCAAAATACTCAAAATGAAGTACTGAATATTGATAAATTGACCTATGCGGGTAATTTAGAATCTTTGGCTGAAATTGAGCAAAGTTCACGCTATTATTTTAATCAGATTGATATTTGTGACGCTGTGGCTTTAGATCGAGCGATACAAGATTTTCAACCTGATGTTGTGATGCACTTAGCAGCTGAATCGCATGTTGACCGTTCGATTGATGGTCCAGCAGCATTTATTCAGACCAATATTGTCGGAACTTATACCCTTTTGGAAGCAGTCCGAAAATATTGGCTAGCCTTAGATGCAGATAAACAAAAGAGTTTCCGTTTTCACCATATCTCTACAGATGAAGTTTATGGCGATTTAGAGGGAACCACAGATTTATTTACAGAAAAAACGCCATACGAACCGAGTTCACCTTATTCTGCTAGTAAAGCGAGTTCGGATCATCTGGTTCGGGCATGGCATAGAACTTATGGTTTACCGACGATGGTGACCAATTGTTCCAATAATTATGGACCATATCATTTTCCAGAAAAACTGATTCCTCTGGTCATTTTGAATGCACTTGAAGGTAAGGCTTTGCCCATTTATGGCAATGGTCAGCAAGTGCGTGATTGGTTATTTGTCCAAGACCATGCCCGTGCCTTATATACGGTAGTGACCCAAGGTCAGGTTGGGGAAACCTATAATATTGGCGGTCATAATGAAAAACAGAATATTGAAGTCGTCAGAACCATTTGCCAACTATTAGATGAACTTCAACCACGAAGTGATCAACAGTCTTATGCATCTTTAATTACTTTTGTTCAAGATCGTCCCGGTCATGATCATCGCTATGCGATTGATGCGAGTAAAATAAAAAATGAACTGGGCTGGGTGCCGCAAGAATCTTTTGAAACGGGTATTCGTCAAACTGTAGAATGGTATTTGAGTCATTTAGACTGGTGCCGTAGAGTTCAAGATGGCAGCTATCAACGCGAGAGACTAGGAGTAGATCAATCATGAATACAAAGGGGATTATTCTCGCAGGTGGTTCTGGAACACGCTTGTACCCAATTACCAAAGGCGTATCAAAGCAGTTGTTGCCAATTTATGATAAGCCCATGATTTATTATCCTTTGTCAGTTTTGATGTTGGCGGGTATTCGTGAAGTTCTCATTATTACTACACCCGAAGATGTTGACAGTTTTAAACGCTTATTGGGGGATGGCTCACTGTTTGGTATTGAGCTGACTTATGCGGTACAGCCAAGTCCAGATGGCTTAGCACAGGCATTTATTATTGGTGAAGATTTTATCGGTCAGAGCAATGTTTGTTTAGTGCTGGGCGATAATATTTTTTATGGTCAAGGCTTTACGCCTATGCTGAAACAAGCGATTGCACGTGAAAAAGGTGCAACGGTATTTGGTTATCAAGTCAAAGACCCTGAACGTTTTGGTGTGGTTGAGTTTGATCAAAATAAGTGTGCGATTTCCCTTGAAGAAAAGCCAAAACATCCGAAGTCTAATTTTGCGGTAACGGGTCTTTATTTTTATGACAATGATGTCATTCAAATTGCCAAACAAGTCAAACCTTCAGATCGTGGTGAGTTGGAAATTACCACGGTGAATCAGATGTATCTTGAGCGCGGTGACTTAAATGTAGAATTATTGGGCCGTGGCTTTGCTTGGTTAGATACGGGTACGCATGAAAGTTTACTCGAAGCGGCACAGTTTGTTGAAACCATTGAAAAACGCCAAGGCTATAAAGTGGCCTGTTTAGAAGAAATTGCTTTTAACAATGGTTGGTTAACTGCGGAGCAAATTTTAGAAATTGGTCAGAGCATGAGTAAAAATGATTACGGTCAATATTTAATATCATTGGTAAGTGAATAAAAATGAGTTTGATACAGTGGATTGAATTACCTAATTTAGGTGACCAACGGGGCGGATTAGTCGTTGCAGAAACATGCAAAAATATTCCTTTTGATTTAAAACGACTTTATTATATTTTTGATGCAAAACCTGACGTTCCTCGCGGGTTTCATGCGCATAAAGAACTACACCAAATCGCATTTTGCATTAAAGGGAAATGCAAGATGTTGATGGATAATGGTTTTGCAAAAGAAGAAGTATGGCTTGATCAGCCTAATAAAGGATTGCAAATTCCTCCTATGATTTGGCATGAAATGCATGATTTTTCGGAGGATTGTGTACTACTGGTTCTCGCTAGTGAGCACTATGATGAATCGGATTACATCCGTGATTATGCTGATTTTATTAAAGCAGCACATAAACCGTATATCCATCCTTTAGCGGATGTACACAGTTCACAAATTGGTGAAGATAGCCGAATTTGGCAATATAGTGTGATCTTGGCGCAAGCTCAAATTGGCAAGAATTGTAATATTTGCGCACATACCTTAATTGAAAATGATGTTGTGCTAGGCGATAACGTGACAGTGAAATCGGGGGTATTTATTTGGGATGGTATTACCATTCAGGATAATGTGTTTATAGGCCCCAACGTTACGTTTACCAATGATAAACACCCACGTTCTAAACAATATCCAGAAGAATTTTTAAGAACGGTGATTGAGAAAGGTGCAAGTATTGGTGCCAATGCCACTATCTTACCCGGTATTAAAATCGGTCAATATGCAATGGTGGGTGCAGGAGCTGTTGTGACTAAAGATGTACCAGAAAAAGCGATTGTTGTTGGTAATCCAGCTATCATTAAAGGTTTTATTGAATAATGATTAAGCCTTTAACATCATTAAGATTTTTTTTTGCACTTTGTGTTTTTGTCAGCCATCTTTCTTTTTTGAAAGGTAGTGAATACTATGCAAATATCTTTGAAACAATTTTTGCTGAAGGATTCCTTGGCGTTAGTTTCTTTTTTATTTTAAGTGGCTTTATTCTTGCGTACAATTATGAAGATAAAATTTTAGAAAAAAAAATCACCAAAAAAGAATTTTATATTTCTAGAATAGCAAGAATATATCCTATGCATTTTGTCACCATGTTAGCAGCTTTAATTATAAGTAGCTTAATAGGTGGAAGTGGGAAGTATGTTGCACAAAATATATTGTTAGTACAAAGTTTTTTCCCGAATGAGAAAATTTTCTTTTCATTAAATGCTCCCTCATGGAGCATATCAAATGAAATGTTTTTTTATCTCATTTTTCCTTTTGTTTTATTTTTAAGTGAAAAAACAAAAATATTCTTTGCGGTTCTATTTGTTGTTTTAATTACACTAATGAATGTTTTTCTAGAAGATAGTCAAAAACATTATTGGCTTTATATTTCTCCACTCATTCGGTTTGCAGATTTTCTTTTGGGGATCATCCTTTTCTCAGTTTATTTAAAATTAAAAAGGAACTCTATTGAAAAGAATAAGCCCATATATAATATTGAAGTTCTTTCCCTATTTGTTTTTGTAATATTTTTTATTTTTCATAATTATATAGATATTGGCTATCGATATTCTATTTATTATTGGATACCAATGTTTTTGATTATACTGGCATTTTCTTTATCAAGTATTGGTGATAAACAAACAGCTATTGGTCAGTTTTTATCAAATAAACACATGGTCTGGTTGGGTGAAATTAGTTTTTGTTTTTATTTAATTCACTTGTTGGTGATTAAGATAATAGAGCATTTCGTCATTAAATTTTCATTAAATATAGATAGCTTATTGTTATTAATCATTATTTTGGGGATTACCATTATAGCAAGCGCTATATCATATAAACATATTGAAAAGCCTTTAAATAGGAAAGTGAAAGAGTATTTATTATGATCCCATTTTTAGATTTAAAAAAAGTAAATCAACAATATCAAGATGAATTAAAAGCGGCATGTAATCGTGTTATTGATTCAGGTTGGTATATTGGCGGTCAAGAACTCGAAAAATTTGAGCAAAATTTTGCAACTTACTGCGGTACAAAATTTGCGATTGGTGTTGCGAATGGGCTTGATGCCCTTATTTTGGTACTGCGTGCATGGAAAGAGCTAGGTAAGTTACAAGATGGCGATGAGGTTATTGTTCCTGCAAATACCTATATCGCAAGTATTTTAGCCATTACTGCAAACCATTTAAAAGCGGTATTGGTTGAACCCGATGTTAACAGCTTAAATATTTCGGTAGAGGCACTTGAGCAAGCCATTACACCGCATACCAAAGCGATACTAGCAGTGCATTTATATGGACAGCTGGCAGATATGCCAAAAATTATGCAGCTTGCTCAACAACACCATTTATTGGTGTTGGAAGATTCTGCACAAGCGCATGGCGCTGAAATGGAGGGTATCCGTGCTGGTCATTGGGGTGATGCGTCAGGTTTTAGTTTCTATCCGGGGAAAAACCTAGGTGCTTTAGGTGATGCTGGAGCTGTAACAACCAATGATGCCGAATTGGCAAGTATGTTAAAAGCCTTGAGAAATTATGGTTCGCATGAAAAATATAAAAATTTGGTGCCAGGCGTAAACAGCCGTTTAGATGAAATACAGGCAGCAATGCTGGATGTGAAACTGAAATATTTGGATCAAGAAACAACTCATCGCCGTCAAATTGCAAATCTATATTTATCTAAAATAAAAAATCCATATATTACATTGCCTTTGAGTCAGATTGATGCGCTTGAATATAAGCAACATGTATGGCATTTATTTGTACTTCAAACTGAATATCGAGATCAGTTGCAACAATATTTACTGGAAAATGGCGTTCAAACATTAATTCACTATCCAATTCCTCCGCATAAGCAACAGGCTTATAAAGAATGGAATGATTTGAGTTTTCCTGTGACTGAACGTATTCATCAGCAAGTGTTAAGTTTACCGATGGGATCGACTTTGACTTTAGATGAAGCTGAAAAGGTGATTGAGCTATGTAATAGTTTTAGACCTCAAGGAGTACATTAATGCAGCCATTGGTTTCAGTCATCATTCCTTGTTATAACCATCAAGCTTATATTCAAGATAGTATTCAAAGTATCCTTGATCAAACTTATGCAAATATCGAATTAATTGTGATTGATGATGGTTCTAAGGATCAGTCAGTCACTAAAATTAAGGAGATGTTAGAACAGTGTAAAACACGTTTTGAGCATGTCTATTTTAATACACGGGCGAATAAAGGATTATGTACGACATTAAATGAAGCCTTACAATTATGTAAGGGGAAATATGTCAGTATTATTGCCTCTGATGATAAAATGTTGCCGCAAAAAACACAGATACAAGTTGAATATTTGGAATCAAATCCAAGTGTTGCGGGTGTTTTTGCTGCTATAGAGTTAATTGATAAAAATAATCAAATTACGGAGCAGCGTGTCTCTGAAAGAACCGAATATAGTTTTAATGATATTATTTTAAATCAGCATGATTTACCGACTTTAACTCAGATGTTTCATTTGGATGTGATCCGTGAAGTGGGTGGTTATGATGAAAGTATTAAAGTCGAAGATTGGTATATGTTGTTAAAACTCAGTAAGAACCAGAAAAAACTGGTATATATTCCGACGGTATTGTGTCAATACCGTATCCATGATGAAAGTTTTTCGCAAGATGGCTTAAAAATGGCACTGGAGATGAAAAAAGTGATAGCACCATATAAAAATGAAAAAGTTTATATTGATGCTGAGCATAAAATTAATCGTTTAATTTTAAAAAATTATTATAAGGAAAAAGGTGTCTTTATTTATTATCCAGTTAAATTCTATACTTTTTTTAAGTATTGGATAAATAAAATATTGGTATAAAGGATGTAATGTCATCGCAACGGAATTAAGTTGCGATGACATTAATATCTAAAATAATAATGCTTTTAAATTTTTTTATAAATACTCTCTTGTCCTTCAACTTTGCGAAAACGCTTATAAGACCATAAATACTGTTCAGGAGCGATATTAATCATCGCTTCTAAACTTTGATTAAGGCTATCCACGGAAATTTGTAAATCTTTGGATAAAATATCATCGGAAAGTCGTGAACAATGAACATTAAAACCAGAAATCTCATCACGAATACAACTGAGTCCAATCACATTACATTGTGTTTTACTGGCTAATTTTGATACCAATGTTGTTGATAGTGTTTTTTGTCCAAAAAAGGGGGAATAAATTCCGCCAGATTCTTTAGGTAGATGGTCGGGTAATATGACGGTCAAGCCACCTTGTTTGAGATGCTTAAAGATTGAACGTACACCATTTTCATCGGTTGGAACGAGGGTGGCATTCAGTCGTTGCCGTGCTTCCAACATAAAGCGATCAATGCCTTTGTTTTTATTAGGCTTGTACATAATCATTGGTGAGCTATATAAATTTAGCCATGCATTTAAAAGCTCCCAACAGCCAAAATGTGCAATCACCACAATCACACCTTTTTGATTGGCTAAGGCTTCAGTAAAGTACTGTTCATCATAAATATTTTTGAATAAAGCTAGGTTATATTCGGGCGGCATTCCCCAACATTTAATTGATTCAACATAGGTCATACATTGGCTTTTTAAGCTATTTTTAATGAATATTTTTTGTTGCTGTGTGTTTAAGTCTGGGTAGGCCAATTGCAGATTAATACGGGTAATTCGTTTCATGGATGAGTTGTAACTATTGAGTAAAATAGCAATCCAAGAGGCGATTAACTGCAAGAGAGAAAGAGGGAGTAAAGCAATTATTTTGAATAAAAAATACATAACAGCGCAACTTATTTATAGTTTATATCATTATAAAAAGAATAATTCTGGAAAGAGTTTTAGCGCATGAATGCGGCTGCGCCATTTCTAAAGCATAGAAAATGAGGTTAAAAGTCTTGAGAACAAAATAAAAAATGAGGTACAACCACTAGGTACTAAGATGAGATATCAACCTAGTGGCAAGAGAGAAAACGTCATTCAGCTTTGTCGGCATTACCTTTTAAGACCATATAAATCAAACTCACAAAAATGAGTAAGGCTCCACCTAAGCTACTGACACAGAAATAAAGAATACGTTGATTGGTATCAATATTAAATAAACCATTGGCTAGAATGTAACGCATAAATAACCACTGAGCGATAGCGAATACCATTAATACAAGTGCACGACGACGGACAGCAGGACGCATAGCCATAAGGTTTAGCTCACACCAAAGGAGAAAATAGGTCGCTATTATGCCATTCTCAAGACCTGATCTCAATGCAATAAAAAAACCCTGCATGAGCAGGGTTTTTTAGCACTGAATTTAAAGGATTAAGCGTCTGCTTTAACCTCAGCTTTTGGTTTTTCGCGTAAACGAATACCTAAGTCACGTAATTGATTCGCTTCAACTGGCGCAGGCGCTTGAGTTAAAGGACATTCCGCAGTCTTGGTTTTCGGGAAGGCAATTACTTCACGAATAGACGAAGCACCTGTCATTAACATCACAAGACGGTCAAGACCAAATGCCAAACCACCGTGCGGAGGCGCACCGTAACGTAATGCATTAAGTAGGAAGCTAAATTTCTCTTCAGCTTCTTCAGCATTAATGCCTAAAGCTTCAAAAATGGCTTGTTGCATTTCTAAAGTATAAATACGCAGTGAACCACCGCCGACTTCAGTACCGTTCAAGACCATGTCATAAGCAACTGACAGTGCAGCACCTGGATTGTTCTTCACTTCTTCTACGCTGCTTTTTGGCAGGGTGAATGGGTGATGTACAGACGTCCATTTACCATCATCAGTTTCTTCAAACATTGGGAAGTCAACAACCCAAAGTGGCGCCCACTCGCAAGTCGCGAGTTTCATGTCATGACCGACTTTGATACGTAACGCACCCATTGCATCATTCACAACTTTGGCTTTATCTGCACCGAAGAATACGATGTCGCCATTTTCAGCGCCAACGCGTTTCAACAAATCAAGCACGATTGGCTCGATAAATTTAACGATTGGAGATTGAAGACCTTCGATGCCTTTTTCTAGTTCGTTGACTTTAATATAAGCCAAACCTTTGGCACCGTAGATACCCACGAATTTAGTATATTCGTCAATTTGGCTACGTGGCAATGAACCTGCACCCGGTACACGAAGTGCAACAATACGACCTTTAGGATCTTTCGCTGGACCTGCGAATACTTTGAACTCAACGTCTTGCATCATGTCTGCAACGTCAACCAATTTCAAAGGAATACGCATATCTGGTTTGTCAGATGCATAATCACGCATTGCATCTGCATAAGTCATACGTTGGAATTTTCCGAAGTCAACATTTAGCAGTTCTTTGAACATCTTAATGGTTAAAACTTCCATCAAATCCATGATGTCATCGTCACTCATGAACGATGTTTCAACGTCGATCTGGGTGAATTCTGGCTGACGATCCGCACGTAAGTCTTCGTCACGGAAACATTTGGCAATTTGGTAATAACGGTCAATACCACCCACCATCAACAATTGTTTAAATAATTGTGGTGATTGTGGCAGGGCGTAGAAGCTACCATTCGATACACGACTTGGCACTAAATAGTCACGTGCACCTTCTGGGGTTGCACGGGTCAAAATTGGCGTTTCAACGTCTAAGAAACCGTTTTCTTCGAAATAGTTACGAATGAGGTTGGTCAATTTAGAACGGAAACGTAAACGATCAAGCATTTCAGGACGACGGATGTCCAAGAAACGATATTTCAAACGAATTTCTTCAGAAATATTGGTATTTTCATCATTCAATGGGAATGGCGGTGTTTCAGAAGCAGCAAGAACTTCGATGTCTTTGGCTAAAACTTCGATTTGACCACTCACCATGTTGGCATTTTCTGTGCCTTCATAACGACGACGTACACGACCTGTAATTTTAAGTACGAATTCAGAACGTGCTTTGTCAGCCGTTGAGAACGCTTCAGGCGTATCTGGGTCAATCACCACTTGCACAAGACCATCACGGTCACGCATGTCAAGGAAGATCACACCACCGTGGTCACGACGACGATGTACCCAACCGCATAAGGTAACGGTTTGGTCAATTTGAGATTCGGTTAAAGTACCGCAGTAATGAGTTCGCATCATAGCGTAAAAAATCCAACTATATGGGTTAAGGCAAGCGTATACGTAAACAGCGTACCGCCTTTGAATGTTGAATTATGCCTCTTTGGACAAGGTGTCACAAGAAGTAGATCTAAAAACAACGCCAAATCACTGAAAATTGCTGAATCATTTCACTTTAGTGTATTAACCCAGTCGATGATCACGATCCAAAAATAACAATAATAGGCTACCTAAGGTAAATACGGATAAAGCCCCTTGGGTAAATTCATTGATGGATTTACCGACAAAAAAGTACAGATCTGCCTGCCAAATTTCTGTGGAAAAATAGCGCGCATAATCCCAAGCAGAAAAACAGCCAACAGCGAAAGATGTCAGTAATAGCACGGCAGCAAAGCATTTAATCTTTGGGCTAATCGGATGATGCTGCTGGTGTTGTCGGTAATATTGCAGGCACATGTAAATTAAAATGGGTAAAACTACAATCGAGCTGCCAATTTGTAAGATGCGATGCACAGGATATTGCTGATGAAACAAGGTCAGGTTTTGACTTAGAAAGTCTTTAAAGGCAAAGGTTCTAAAATCGACATGGGTTAAACCATCCCAAATAATATGCGTCGCTGTGCCGACAAGCACCGCAGCAATGACCCCAATGAAAAATTGAATGGCTGATTTGAAACTCTCAATATGTAATGGATGTTGAATGCCGATCAAACGGTAAATTACAGGGCGATAGAGCAGATACCAAAGTAGACAAAAGCCCAAGCCAATCCATAAATCAGGATGAATAATTGATGTCCATAAATGGGTGGTATTGGAATTTTCTTGGGTAAATAAGCGGTATAAATCAGGCACCATACAACCAATAGCCAGTGCAGCAACGGGCAGTGCATGACCTGTTAACTTGGAAATAGGCGGTGCGAGTACAGCATGCGATATGGTAAAAGGCATCTAAAAATCTTTAAAATTCAATGATGATTTAATGGGTAAAATACAGTCTAGCCGAAGCTGGTTAAAAGAAATGTTTTTTATTGCAAAAAAGATGGAATGTTATATTATAACATAATTCAGATTTTGTCGCTTTGAGCCTGCACATGTCCTTTCATAAGAATTTAATTACACTGTCTATCTTTGCCGTCATTACGCCGGTCGTTTTTGCGGATGATCATCTTCAAAGCCAACAATTAGAAACCATCCAATTAAAAGCACATCCCTTGGTACAATCTGCTGCCGATTTTGCAGTGGCAGATCATGTGGTAGAGCATCAGGCTTTGGCTGAACGTGGAGCGACCATTGGTGATGCACTTGCAGATGAACTGGGGGTGTATTCTAACCAATATGGCTCAGGTTCTAGCCGTCCAGTGATTCGTGGGCAAGATGGACCGCGGGTTAAAGTCCTACAACATGCTTCGGAAACAGCCGATGTCTCTACATTGTCTCCTGACCATGCAGTGACGGTAGATCCGATTTTAGCCAAGCAAGTGGAAATTATTCGTGGTCCATCGACCTTGTTGTATAGCGCAGGCACAGTGGGTGGCTTGGTCAATGTGACGGACAATAAAATTCCCACCCAAATGCCAGAAAAAGGCATCGAGGGACAGGTGGGGATGCGTTACAACTCAGGCAGTGATGAGAAACTCGCCAGTGCAGGTGCAACCGTGGCTTTAGGCAATCAAGTTGCACTACGGGTAGAAGGTTCGACCCGAGATGCGAACAGTTATATTGCACCGAATTATTTTCATGACCATGATGGCGAATTAGAAAAAGAACGTCGTGTCGGTAATACTTTTGCTCAAAGTGATAGCGTCAATGTTGGTTTATCTTGGATTTATGATCGTGGCTTTAGCGGTATTTCATATAGTAACCGTCAGGATCAGTATGGTTTGCCGGGGCATAGTCATGAATATGAAGACTGTCATCCACATGATAATGAGTTGTATTGTGGCAGTCATACAGGGCACACTCATGATGAAGATGAGCATGCTGCTGGCCCTTGGGTTGACCTTAAATCGGAACGTTATGATTTCCGTACCGAATTGAATCACCCATTTGCCGGCTTTGAAAAATTACGTGCCCATGCCAGTTATACCGACTATAAACATGACGAACTGGAAGAAAATACGGTGGCAACCCGCTTTAAAAGTCAGGGCTATGATGCACGTTTAGAATTGGTTCACAATCCTATTGCCAATTGGGAAGGGGTCATTGGGACGCAATATAATCAGCAAAAATTGGATATTACCGGTGAAGAATCTTTATTGAATCCAAGCAAAACACAAAAATGGAGTCTTTTTGCTTTAGAACACAAACAATTTAATGATGTACATGTTGAATTGGCTGCACGTTTAGATCAGCAAAAAATTGAAATTGATTCCAATCAAAAAGATTTTGATGATTATGGCTTCTCTTATTCAGGTGCTGTGAACTGGCAGTTTGCACCCAGTTATAAATTGTCTTTGGTTGGTTCTCATCAAGAGCGTTTACCTTTGGCACAAGAACTGTATGCCAATGGCAAGCATTTTGCGACCAATACCTATGAACGTGGCAATGAAAATCTAAGCGCAGAAAAATCCAATAATATCGAGCTTGGTTTGCATTATGAGCAAGATAAGTTGGATTATCATGTGCATGTTTATCACAACTGGTTTGATAACTACATTTATGCCAATACCACAGCAGCCTACAAAGACTTTCGTTTGGTTGATTACACCCAAGACAAAGCCAAATTTTATGGTGCAGAAGCGCAAGCCTCTTATGCTTTAAGCGATGTGTATAAACTGAGTGTGTTTGGTGATTATGTCCGTGGCAAAATTGAAAGCGACAATGCACCACGTGTTCCTGCAGGTCGAGTTGGAACGAAAGTCGATGCTGGTTTTGATGACCATTGGTCGGGTTTGGCTGAGTATTATCATGTGTTTAATCAGGACAAAATTGCCAGTTATGAACATGAAACGGGTGGCTATAATATGGTCAACCTAGGGGTGTCTTATGCAGGGCAATACGCGAAAAACAATGATTATCGCGTGTATTTTAAAGCCAATAACTTGTTAGATGATCAGGTCTATTCACATGCTTCATTCTTGTCGAATATTCCGCAAGTCGGACGTAACTTTACAGTGGGTTTAGAGTTCGGTTTCTAAGTTCAAGCTATAAAATAGCCTAGAACTGAAGCTTAATTCACAGAAAACCTCTTGAAAAATCAAACCATAAAACCTAGTCTGATGCGATTGGACTAGGTTTTTTGTTATGCGTATTTTTCAACGAATTCATCAAAAATTGAATTGGTCACGCCGTCGTTATGTCAGCGTAATGGTCAGCTTATTGGCTTTGGGCTATCTCTCATCAGCGGTTTATCATACCTATAAGCCTTTACCTGAGGGTTTGGATTTTACCGGTAAGTTACGTCATGCCGAAGTAGAATTTATTGCTGATCAAACCTATATTGATGTGCAAGGCAAACAACAACAAGAGCATCATATTTTTAATCAAATGTTAAAAATGATTGATGAGGCACAAAGCACGATTGTGCTGGATATGTTCTTATTCAATAAAGAGGTTGGCGAGTCTGGTGTGGTGCACCGCACACTTGCTCAGCAACTCACCGATACTTTAATTTTAAAACGTCGTGTGCAACCGAATATTGAAATTAAGGTGATTACCGACCCGATTAATTCAGTTTATGGCGGTGTTGCACCCGAGCATTATCGTCAGTTACGCGCAGCCGGTATTGATGTGATTGAAACGAATTTAACGCCGCTACGTGCATCCAATCCACTCTGGTCAGGTATTTGGTATATCTGTTGTCAAGATGCAGGCAATAATCCTGAAAAGGGCTGGTTGCCGAATCCATTTGGTGAAGAAAAAATCACATTAAGAAGTTATTTTAACTTATTTAATTTTAGAGCCAATCATCGTAAAACTTTGGTGGTCGATACCGCTCAAGGTTGGAAAACTTTAGTAACCTCTGCTAACCCGCATGATGGCAGTTCACGGCATTCGAATGTTGCACTGTTGGTTTCAGGCAATACTGCAATTGATGTGTTAAAGACTGAACAGGCTGTAGGTAGAATGTCAAAAGGTGACATTCCGATGGTGATTATGGGTGAGTTTGAGGCAGCACAGTCTTTGCCACAAGTTCAGGTACTGACTGAAAAAGCCATTTATGATGCAACATTAAAACTGATTGAAACGGCTAAGCCACAAGAGCAAATTGATTTAGCCATGTTCTATTTATCGGAACGGGATATTATCAAAGCGTTAATTACTGCACATCAACGTGGGGTAAAACTGCGCATATTACTTGATCCGAATAAAGATGCTTTTGGCCGTCAGAAAAATGGTATTCCAAACCGCCAAGTGGCATCTGAACTCAATGATGCGGGTGTGCCTGTACGTTGGTGTAAGACCCAAGGTGAGCAGTGTCATAGCAAGATGATTGTGAAACATAATGCACAGCATGTCGAGCTGATTTTAGGCTCAGCAAATTTCACCGCACGCAACATCAAAAATTATAATTTGGAAACCGATTTACGTGTGGTCGGGACATCACAAGCGCAGGTCTTTATCGATGCCAATCAATATTTTAATACCGCTTGGTCGAACTTAGAAGGCAAAAATATGAGTGTTGACTACAGCACTTATGCGGATGAGTCGAAACTGAAATATGCGATTTACCGCTTTATGGAATGGAGTGGGGTATCGACGTTTTAGGAAATTGTTCCAAATTTTTTAAATCCCTCCCAAGCTCCCTTTGAGAAAGGGTGGAGCTATCTTATTTAAGTATTAATAAGGAAGGATGAAAGTCCCTCTTTTTTAAAGATGAGCTGTATATGGCACAAGAGGGAAATTGAATTTGTTAAAGATAAAAAAGCGCATTAAGCGCTTTTTTTACTCAAAATATTATTGTGGATTGGGGGGGACTAACTTATCCAAATCGGCATCTTTTATTTTATCCAGTTCAGATAAATCAGTTTTAATTTTCCACTGACTTTCATCTTCAACAGGTTGTGGTAAACGTGCTTCTAGCCAATCGCACACCACATCGGGTGGAAAGTCTGGATGATTACACTGAATCACCCAAGCCAAAAAGTCTTTTGCTTCACCATTCATGTAGGGCGGTGGTGAAACAGGGAGGAACTGCGTTGGCAGGCGTTCATTCTTTGAAATGTAATTCAGCACATGCCCCAATTCTTGCACGGTTTGCCATGCTAGAGGGTGCTCTACATTAATTTGAAATTTAAACCACCATGCATGTTGACCATCTGAACCATAAGCATCAATGAATGCTTCTTGTATACTCGGCACTTTACAAAAGAATTGATGTAGGCGGTCAAAACTTAAATCAGACACTCTGCTTGATCCAGTAACAAAAAAGAATATCTTAGCATAAACATCGGGCATGCTTAGTTGCATGAACGCATGAAATGATTCAAATATTTGGTTTACAAAACGTTGCATTAGATGGTTTTTTATTCATTCTTTATCCTAAACTAGAGATTAGAATGGGTTGTATCAACAATATTGGGAGTCTCTGATGAAAGTAGCAATTCTTTGTGCTCTGGGTGGCATGGTGCTTCTTGGGGCTTCAGCAATGACTCAAGCGGAAAACCGTTGGTCAAATTATCAAGGTGTCGATACCAGTAAGCATCAACATCGACCGAGTTACCCACAAAACAATTACCCACAAAATAGCTATCCACCAAATGACTATACTTCAAGTCGACCTAATTTTTCCTTGCATCAACCGAATTCCCCACAAAACAACTATCCGCAAAATAGTTACCCACAACATCGACCTTATTATCCAAGTCGACCAACACCGTCTTATCCATCACATCCGCCACATGGTGGCTATCCACCAATCCAAAATGGGGTGAGTATTCAATACCATGCACCAACGACCATTACGCAGAACTCGCAAAGTTATAGCTGGGTGAATGGTGACCCGAATACGGCACGGATTGAAAGTTCAAACTCGATTTTAATTACAGATTGGCGTCGTTTAGGTTTACCCGCACCACCTACAGGAATGTATTGGATTTATGAACATGGTCGCTATGTGTTGGTGCCGAATCGATAATCTAAAAAATATTTTTTAGCAGGGTGTTTGAATAAAAAAATTCTTACTCAATCCGAATTTGTACTTGGTTTAAAGCAATATTTTAAACTTTATTCAATCTCCCTTTGGGTAAAAGGGGGATTGAAAAAGCATGATGTTTTTAAGCTAATTCATCATCTTGTGGACGAGGTGTTTTACCTTCAGGTAGCGGTTTTTCACTGTGCTTGTCACGAATTACGGATGGATAATTCCAAGATGCAAAACGTACAATCCAAATTGAAAAAGCTAAAATAAGAATAGAACCAGTGATAATAATCAGATCCATATCTGCTTTATGGTCATGTTGAATGTCGGAAATGAGTAGGCGGGTCAGTGCTGTAATTGCAACATAAATCAGAAAGCGCACTGGCATATGGTTGGTTTTAAAATAAATTCCGACCATTGCGCCTAATTCTAAATAGATAAATAACAATAAAATGTCATCAATGGTTGCATATTGTTTGACGGTTAAAATATCAATTACGGTATGTACCGCAGACCAAGCCACCATACAGCCAATAATAAACAGCGCGACATAGTGAAAGGTTTCAACGGCTAAATTGCCTAGTTTGTCGAGGAGGGCTTCAATTTTTTCAACTTTGGGATTTCGTTCAGACATTTTTTCCTCCTTATTTTATAAAAACTGAGATTTATTAAATACTATGCAAATTTCATGCACATGAAAGATAAATCAAAAAATTATTGATTCAATTTTCTGGTTGAATGAGAGAGCTGTAGTTCATACTTTATCGCTGTTTGCTTCGTCTAGTCGCATATAAAGACTAATAGAGAATAGTATTTTACAATGACTCATGTGCAGTATTGATTTTAGAATTTAGCGATATTTACTTTTTGAGAATAATAAATGTATTTACCCACGCATTTTAAACAGGAAAACCTTCTGGAACTTTTCGATTTAATTGAACAACATTCATTGGCCAGTGTGATTGTCACCCATGATGGAAAAATCGAAGCGAATCATATTCCACTAGAGTTAGATTCAACTCAAGGCGAGTTGGGTGTACTTAAAGGACATATTGCAAAAGAAAATCCATTGTGTGAAATTTTAGATCACCCCTTATCCGCGTATGTGATTTTTCAGGCAGAGCAGGCTTATATTTCTCCGAATTGGTATGTGGGTAAACATGAGCATCATCGCGTTGTTCCGACGTGGAATTACCGTGTGGTGCATGTCACAGGAAGTATCCAAAAAATAGAGGATCCAAAATATTTACATGGAATATTGGCGCGTTTAACGCGTACTCATGAAGCATCACAGGATATTCCTTGGAAAATGGGGGATGCGCCGAATGATTTTATTGAAGAACAGCTGGAAAAAATTGTAGCAATCGAAATTGAAATTTCTTCGATTATAGGAAAATTTAAAGTCAGTCAGAATCGTTCAAAAGTAGATGCTGAAAATGTCGCACATGCTTTAGAAAAGCATTATCCCGAAATGTCTGGGACAATTCGGAAATATTATCCAAAATAAAAAAGATCATCCAAAGTAAAAAACGCCTGACAATGCAGGCGTTTTTAAAGCTTAGTTCGGAAAATTAAGCCTGAGTAGTAAAGTAGTCTTCGCTAAAGTTCATAATCACTTCTGAACCTGCTTTTACTTTGGTAATACGAAGTTCAAGCTCTGGCAAAATGCGTTGTACGAAGTATTGAGCCAGTGCCAATTTATTTTGATAAAACTCACCATCTTTCGCTTGTGCTGCATTGGCAATTTTTGCAAACATATACGAGAAGCTTAAAAGACCCACTGCATGCAGGTAATCAACAGCCGCAGAGTTCGGGAATTCTATATTTTCACTTGCAGCTTCAATCACATATTGCGTCACTGCTTCAATTTCAGTTGCAGCATCGAGTGTGGCATCTTTAATGAAGTTTAACTCAGCGTCTAAACTGTTGGCAAAGTCACGAATTTCAGAGATATATTCTGCAATGAATAAACCATTACATTTAATGGTTTTACGACCAATTAAATCTTGCGATTGAACACCATTGGTGCCTTCGTAAATTTGTGCAATACGTAAATCACGTACGCATTGTTCCATACCCCATTCACGGATATAACCATGACCGCCAAATACCATTTGCGAATCAATCACCGCATTAAATGCTGTATCGGTTAAATATGCTTTTGCAATTGGAGTAAGGAGGGCAACACGGTTATTGGCCGCTTTAATTGCTTCAGGATCGGTTGAGAATTTAGTGATATCTAGTTGCTGACCCACGTAAACTGCAAATGCACGAGATGCTTCATTATTGGCACGTGCATTAAGCAACATACGACGAACATCACCGTGAACTAAAATGCTGTCCGCCGGTTTAGCTGGCGATTGAACGCCAGATGCGCTACGACCTTGTAAACGGTCTGTCGCATATTGTGCTGCATTTTGGTAAGCATATTCAGAAGCGCCTAGGCCTTGAATACCCATGGATAAACGTTCGTAGTTCATCATCACGAACATTGCCGCTAAGCCTTCGTTTTCTTTACCGACCAAATAACCTTTGGCAGCATCAAAGTTCATCACACATGTTGCAGAGGCTTTGATGCCCATTTTGTGTTCGATTGAACCCGGACCTGCCGTATTACGTTCACCGATAGAACCATCTTCATTCACCATGAATTTCGGTACGATGAATAATGAAATACCGCGTGAACCCGCAGGTGCATCAGGAGTTTTCGCCAGAACCAAGTGAATGATGTTTTCAGAAAGGTCGTGGTCACCACCGGTAATAAAGATTTTAGTCCCTGTAATGTTATAGCTACCATCTGCATTCGGTTCAGCTTTGGTTTTGATAATACCCAAGTCAGTCCCTGCATGTGGCTCTGTTAAGCACATTGTACCTGACCATTCACCTGTATACATTTTAGGTAAATAAGTTTCTTTTTGCTCTTGTGATGCATAGCTGTTTAACGCCATACCCGCACCGACAGAAAGAAGCGGGTAGAGCATGAATGATGGGTTGGTCGCGAATAACATTTCATCAGAGAGAACCGTCAGCATTTTTGGCATTGCCTGACCGCCCCATTCTTCGTCAGCGCCTAAACCAATCCAACCACCTTCAGCATATTGTTTGAATGCTTCTTTAAAACCAGCAGGCGTCGTCACATTGCCATTGCTAAATGTTGCACCTTCTTCATCACCGGTACGGTTGATCGGTAAAGTCACGTTTTGCGCAAATTTAGCCATTTCTTCAAGAATAGCTTCTGCCGTCGCAGCATCGATGTGTGCAAGATTTTCATTGGCTTGCCAGAATTGCTCTGCATTGAATACATCATTAAGGATGAATTTCATATCTGCAAGTGGCGCATTATAGATTGGCATGATTCGGACACCTGTTTTTGTTTAAATTTGGGTATTAGTCAGTCTAAGCAAGGGATTCCGAGCATGTTAGACGACTAAGAGTTAACATTTATGTGTATTTATAAAGAAAAAGGACCGCCAAAGCTATGACCGTCCTTTCTCTATTTCTGTACTCATGAGTACAGTTTTTTACAATGTTTTATTAGAAAGCGAAATGTTCAGCATCTAAAGACATCAATGGCTCTAAACCACCCGCAATCACGTCAACGTGTGAGCGAACGCGTGGTAGGATTTTCTTGAAGTAGAAACGTGCAGTGGTCACTTTCGCGTTATAGAAGTCAACGTCAGTTGTACCCGCAGCCAGCGTTTCTTGTGCTACAAGCGCCATACGCGCCCATAGGTAAGCAAGCGTTACATAACCAGAGAAGTATAGGAAGTCTACCGCAGCAGCGCCCACTTCATCTGGGTTTTGCATTGCACGCATACCAATCTGCATAGTCAAATCACCCCACTCTTTATTAAGAGCAGCAAGGGGTTCAACAAACTCTTTCATTCCTGCATTGTCTTTGTTGGCGTCGCAGAATTTGTGGATGATCTTAGTGAAGTCTTTCAACATTGCACCTTGAGTACCCAACACTTTACGACCTAACAAATCAAGTGCTTGAATTTCAGTTGTCCCTTCGTACAAGCAAGCAATACGTGTATCACGTACGATTTGTTCCATGCCATGCTCTGAAATAAAGCCGTGACCACCAAACACTTGAACGCCGTGTTTTGCAGATTCAGAACCTGTTTCAGTCAAGAATGCTTTTGCAATTGGCGTGAGGAGTGACAAAATGTTGTCAGAAGATTTACGTTCTTCTTCTGTTGCACCTTGCTCAACCACGTCCGCATGTAGAGACAATAAGTAAACCAGTGCACGACCACCTTCAGCAAATGCTTTTTGTGTTAAAAGCATGTTACGTACAGCAGGGTGAACAATAATTGGATCGGCTTCTTTTTCTGGCGCTTTTACACCTGAAAGTGAACGCATTGCCAAACGGTCTTTCGCATACGTCAATGCACCTTGGAATGAACCTTCAGATGCAGATAAACCTTGAATAGCCGTACCAATACGTGCCGTGTTCATGAAAGTGAACATGCAGTTTAAGCCGCGGTTTTCAGGTCCAATCAAGTAACCTTTTGCGTTGTCAAAGTTGATCACGCAAGTTGAGTTACCATGAATACCCATTTTGTGTTCGATTGAACCACAACGTACCGCGTTACGCTCACCCACAGTACCGTCTGCATTTAAGTTAAACTTCGGTACGATGAATAAAGAAATACCTTTGGTGCCTTTAGGTGCGCCAGGAAGACGAGCCAGTACGATGTGAACAATGTTCTCAGCCATGTCATGTTCACCCGCTGAGATAAAGATTTTCTCACCAGTGATTGCATAGCTACCGTCAGCTTGTGGCTCAGCTTTAGTACGGATAATACCCAAGTCAGAACCTGCGTGAGATTCTGTTAAGCACATGGTGCCTGTCCAAACACCTGAAACAAGGTTTGGTAAGTAAGCATCTTTTTGTTCAGCTGAACCGTGGTGTTCTAAAGTACGAACTGCACCGTGAGAAAGACCCGGGTACATACCCCATGCCCAGTTCGCAGTACCGACCATTTCTGAAATCACGTTGCCTAAAGAAACAGGTAAAGCTTGACCGCCGTATTGCTCTTCAGCAGAAAGAGACGGGAAGCCTAGTTCGATATATTTTTGATACGCTTCTTTAAAGCCTGTTGGAGTTGTAACAACGCCATCATTCCAAGTACAACCTTCGCGGTCGCCGCTTTGGTTGATTGGAGACAATTCGTTTTCACAGAAATCCGCAGCAGCTTCTAAATATTGGTCAACCAATTCACGGCTTACGGTTTCCTGAAATGCAGGCAATTTAGAATAGTGTTCTTCTGCATTTAATAGCTCATGCAGTACGAATTGCATATCACGTAAGGGCGCTTTGTATTGTGGCATATCGGTTTCCTCAATACTGGTTTAACCAGCTTATAATCCTAATAAACATTGGAACGTGCCTTCTATGACACGTATTTCTATGGCTCAATCGTGCAACATCTTCCCGCTTGGTACAAGCTTTTCCATGCTTTTTCTTGGTGACTGTAAAGTCAAAGATTTTTAGCTTGAAATTGCTAAGTATGTTGAGTGTAAATGCTTTTATCCTTTATTCGATGTTATAAATAGTCAAATACGTAAATTTTTATGTCCAATAAAAAAGGCGCATAAATGCACCTTTTTAAACTTGGCAAGCTGTTTATAGAACTGATTTCACTGGCACTGGGGAAGGTACAACAGGGGCTTTAGGTTGGAAGCGAATTTCACATTGACCAGCGATGGTTTGCACACCGACTTTGATCTGAATTGCTTTGCCGTGTGTTTGACCTTGACACGCTTTAGCAATCGCTTGTTGTATTGCTTGGCGTTTTGCTAAGCGTTGAGCAAATTGCTGCGTTAATTCAGCACGTCGCGCATCTGTTAAAGGTTCATCATGCTGCATATGCATAGCATTCCCCATTTCACCGCGCATTGCACGATGCTCATCTTTCATAGAGCGCTGTTCCCCACGCATTTTTTGACCCGCTTTATGTTCCGGTTTAAATGTCATGCTGCAAGTACCGTCAAGGGTTTTGTCACCGGCTTGAATTTGTACTGTTGTCCCTGCGGCTTTGCCATCACAGGATTTTTGAATTTGTTCAAATACTTGTTTACGTTCCTGACGTGCTTGTTTGAACTGTTCACGTTGCTCAGCTGTCATTTTGTGTTCATGCTGAGGATGATGATCGTGCATCATGCGAGTATGGTCATTATCTTTAACGCTATGGTTCGATTGGCAGGCAGTTAAAGTGCCTAGACTGAGGATACTTGTACCCACTAAAGCAATTTTTATCATGGAATTCATTGTTTTAGCTCCAATGAAAAATAATGTAATTTTGATCAGTTAAAGAATAGATAATAATGATGAAGAAACAATGGAGAGTTTTTTAGGATGGTGTTGGTTACAATAATAAATTGAGAAGAAATTTTGAGATTTTGCATTTGAAAATTCGTCGTGTTCCAATTGCGCTACGCCTATTTTTGACCGTATTACTCACAACCTTAGTGATTACGACGGTGAGTCTTGGTGTCTTGCATTGGACCATGCAAAAAAACTTTGCGCGCTATGTGGCCGATGTTGAAATGCAAAAGCTGGATCATGTCATCAGTAATTTGGCAGGGGTGTATACGGTCTATCATGACTGGGGCAATGCCATTCAAGCACAAATTCTGCAAATTGAAGGCAAGGCAGCGCCAGATGATTATGATCGTTTATCGCGTTGGTGGTTACGTCGTCAGTACGATATTGCTTTGCAGCAACGTTATTTTCAGGACAATTCTTTAATGAATGTTTCGCCTAATTTAGATAAGGCGGGACAACATAAACCGATACTCGATGAAGCAGAACTCAAGATGATTGAGTTGAATTTGCCTTCGGAATATCAACCTTTTGAAGGGCTGCAATTTCCATTAAGTTCCAATCAAAATATGTTTCGTCCTGATAAAAAAAATGAAGGGACGCAAACAGATTCAACACCTAGCCAAAGCAAAAAAAAGCAATTTATTTCAATGCCTGACCGTTTGGGTCTCAGTTCTCGTTTGTCCTTATATGATGCAAATCGACAGTTTGTGGTGGGTGAACCTTCGGATATTCCGGTGTCTTATCGTCCAATTATGGTCAACAATAAGGTGGTTGGTTATTTAGGTTTAAAGCCTGTGTTGGATCAAGATGATGCTTTAAGTATTAATTTCTTTAGTAACCAGAAGCGCTATTTATTGCTGGTTTATGGTTTGACCTTTTTAACCAGTCTGATTGCTGCTTTATTATTGGCGACTTATTTTAAAAAGCCCATTCAACGACTGTTAAATGCAACACGTGAATTGACCAAAGGGCATTATCAGCATCAGGTAAAAATTAATCGTAATGATGAATTGGGTGATTTATCCACTGAAATTAACCAATTGGCGGTCATTTTAGATCAGCATGAACGCTCACGTCGTCAGTGGGTGGCCGATACTTCACATGAGTTAAAAACACCATTGGCAGTATTGCAAGCTCAAATTGAAGCGATGCAGGATGGTATTCGTAAACCCACTCCGGAACATTTTGAAGCGATGTTACGTCAAGTCACCAGTTTGAAAAAACTGACGCAAGATTTGGCTGACTTAGCTCAAGCCGAAGCTCAGCAATTGACCTGTTATTTGGCGGAAGTGAATCCTTGGAATGTGGTGCGACAAGAAGTTGAAAACTTTAAGCCTAAATTTGCTCAAGCCAATTTATCGATTTCGGTGCAAGGCGAAGGTGCAAATTTACAATTGGATATAGATCGTTTTAAACAAATTATGGTCAACTTACTCGGCAACAGTATTCGTTATACCGAAGCAGGCGGCGAGGTTCGTGTGCATACTGAGCAGTCGGCAACGCATTGGAGCGTGATTGTCGATGATAGTCCATTTGGCTTAACGGATGAACAATTGGCGCGTTTAGGTGAACGTTTCTATCGAGTCGATGATTCACGTACCCGCAGTACAGGTGGTACAGGTTTAGGGTTGGCATTATCTGGTAAAATTGCGCAGGCATTGGGTGGGAAATTGAGTTTTGAACATTCTCCATTAGGTGGTTTGCGTTGCAAACTGACTTTTCCAAAACAGTTAAACTCATAAGGAATAAGATTCATGAAACATGTCATGCTGGTTGAAGATGAAGTTGAACTTGCACAATTGGTGCGAGACTATTTAGAAGCAGCAGGCTTTGAAGTCAGTATGTTTCATGATGGTCAGGAAGCCTACGATAGCTTTACGCAGCGTAAACCCAGCTTAATGATTTTGGACTTAATGGTGCCACGTATGGATGGTTTAACCATTTGCCGTAAGGTGCGTGAACAGTCAGATTTACCGATTATTATGGTTACTGCCCGCACTGAAGAAATTGACCGTGTATTGGGGCTTAATATGGGCGCAGATGATTACATTTGTAAACCATTTAGCCCGAAAGAACTGGTGGCTCGTGTACAAGCCGTGTTGCGTCGCTTAGACCGTCAAGCTGAACCTGAGCAAAATAGCTTATTCCGTATGGATAAAGCGCAACAACGTATTTGGTATCAACAAAGAACCTTGAATTTAACCCCGACTGAATTTCGTTTGCTGGAGTTGTTCTTAGAGCATGTCGGGCAAGTCTATTCACGTGCACAATTATTAGATCATATTAACCCTGACAGTTTTGATGTGGCGGATCGGGTGATTGATAGTCATATTAAAAACCTACGCCGTAAAATTTCGGATGCGGCTGAAACAGGCAACCGTCATGAATGGATTCAGGCCGTGTATGGTGTGGGTTATCGTTTTGAATATCCTGAAGATTAACTTGGTTTTAGTTTTCTGATTTTAAAAAAGCGGATGAGCAAAAGTTTATCTGCTTTTTTTATGAGTTTATTTTGTGGAGAAAATATATATTTTTTCAGTCTAGCTCAAATATAAGCCGCAAGGTTAAACATTCAACCAGTGAAATGCGGCTGAGCAATCGGCGATTTTAAAGCACAAGACTGGTTGATCACCTGTGCAAGCGGTACAATTCATTTTTTTATCAGATGAGTATGGGTTTTGAGCAGCGAGATGCCTAAACTTCAGCGCCGTTTAAAGAACCGCCACATCCAATTGATCGCCATGGGCGGTGCAATTGGTACAGGGTTGTTCTTAGGTTCAGCACATATTATTGAGTCTGCTGGCCCATCTATTATTTTGGGTTATATGATAGGTGGTTTGATTGCATTTTTAATTATGCGTCAGCTCGGTGAAATGATTGTGCATGAGCCAGTGACAGGTTCATTCAGCTACTTTGCCTTCAAATATTGGGGGCGGTTTTCAGGCTTTTTAACGGGCTGGAACTACTGGGTATTGTACATCTTGGTGGTGATGACTGAGCTGACCGCGATTGGTAAATATGTCAATTACTGGTGGCCGCATATTCCTGCGTGGGTCTCGGTGCTGGTATTTTTTGTGGTGATCACACTGGCTAATCTCGCTAATGTCAAACTGTATGCAGAGTCTGAGTTTTGGCTGTCGATGATTAAAGTTGTGGCGATTATCGCGATGATCATCTTCGGCATTTATTTGCTGTTGACGGCTGATGTAGGTTCAACCGCATCCATCACGAACTTATGGGCACACGGCGGGTTTTTCCCACATGGCTTTGAAGGCTTATTTTATATGCTGGCCTTTATGATGTTTGCTTTTGGTGGTATTG
The DNA here is from genome assembly GCF_000367925.1 of Acinetobacter bohemicus ANC 3994. Taxonomy (GTDB): domain Bacteria; phylum Pseudomonadota; class Gammaproteobacteria; order Pseudomonadales; family Moraxellaceae; genus Acinetobacter; species Acinetobacter bohemicus. Next base: position 3,218 of record NZ_KB849170.1, on the reverse strand, counting down.
AGCTGATCAGTATGGCGGCTGCGGAAACAGAAGATCCAGAAAAGAATATTCCGAAAGCCGTCAATCAAACCGTGATTCGGGTTTTCCTGTTCTATATTTGCTCGTTGGCGATTCTTTTATCTTTGGTGCCTTGGAATCAATTGGATTTGGGTGGGCTAGATAAAAGTCCATTTGTGCTTATTTTTAAGCAAATGGGCATTGATTGGGCTGCACATCTACTGAATTTTATTATTCTGACTGCCTCGGTTTCTGTTTGTAATAGTGGGATGTATGCCAATAGCCGCATGTTGTTAGGTTTGGCAGAACAGGGCAATGCACCACAAGTCTTTCAGCAAGTGAACCAGCACGGTACGCCAATAGCTGCTGTTTTATTTTCAGCATTGCTTATTTTTGGCTGCGTGTTGTTAAATTATTTCTTGCCTGAAAAAGCACTCAGTTATCTGATTTATATTGTGGTCAGTGCTGCGGTGTTGAATTGGATGTTGATCAGTTTGATCCATCTTAAATTTAGACAGAGTATGAAAAAGCAGGGCATTCAAACCAAGTTTCCAGCGTTATTTGCACCATTTAGCAATTATTTTGTTTTAGCCTTTATGCTGATGATTTTGTATATCATGTGGAATCAGGGCTTTATGCTTTCAGTCTTGATGCTACCTGTGTGGATTGTGGTGTTGTTTGGTGTATTTAAGATGTTACAAGCGAAAAAGACTGAATGATTTGCTGAATATATGGAAAGGGGTTCAAGTTAGCCTTATCTGTGAGAATGGCAAAAGCTGGAGTGGTGAATTGATTTTTGGTCATTCACCATGTTCCATGATGGCTAGAAGCGTATGAAAGTTTTACCCAATGCAAAGAATAGTAATCGGTGCAAAGAATATGTAATCGGTAGCCATAAACTTGTGTCTTAAAATTTTGGATGCGGCTGAAACAGGCAACCGTCATGCATGGATTTAGGCAGTGTATGGCATGGGTTATCGTTTTGAATATCCTGAAGAGTAAGAGCATTATTAAAAGTTAGAATAAAGACCTTGATGTGGATAAATTTAAATTTATCCATACAGAATATGAGGGAACTGCTTGCTGAAATGTACGCAAATAAGTGAAATAACATATTTGAATAATTATAATACTAAAGCATAATTTTTCTTAAAAAATAATAAATTACAGATTAATAAGTTGAATTTTTATTCAAAAAACGATATTTTTGTCGACTTAATTCATTCTAAATATAAAATTTAATTCGAGGGATTTATAATGTTGCAAAAAACATTAATTGCGATGATGTGTAGTTTGTCTTTAGTCGCTTGTGGCGGCGGTGGAGGTGGGTCATCTGGTAGTGCAGATGGTGGACAGGTAACGACACCGGCTTCAGATTTAGATAAAGCAAAACAACTTGTCAAAACAACCAATGCTATTGTTTCTTATTATGATGGTTTTCAAAATATTGCTGATCAATATAAAGTTCCTACACAAGTCATAAATGACACATCTCCAGATTTGAGCCGTGCAACAAATTTATTATTAGTGATTGTAGAGGTTGTTACTCAGGATGCACAGGGTCAGACCAAGACTTATACGGCGCAACAAATACAGGATTTAATTAATCAGGATTATGCACATAATTTTAAATTTAAGAGCAATAATTTAACGGTTCAAGTTACGGGTACTTCTATTACCATTTCAGGTAATGCTAGTGTCCAGTATTGGCAAGCGTTTAATTGGGATAAAGTTGCAGCAGACAACGCTTGGAATAATGTAAATCATTGGTATAGCGATCCTGCATACTCAATTTATGGTGATGATACTGAAGTTACGGTATCGAATTTGGTCTTAGAAGCACCGTTTATTGATACAGCCCGTACAGCTTATAATTATAAGATTCAGAATAATGGAAAAATTTCGACCAAGAATCTTAAAAATCAAACTGCTAGTTTTAGTTTCACCGCCGATAGTACTGCATCGATGGTTTATGCCACGGCAGAGACAATGGAAAACCGTGAAGGTATTCCAGATCAAGCGACTTTGAAATTACAAGGTTTAGTCTTTGAAAGTGCGGATGTGAAAGTTACCTTAAGCGAATTATCTTTCTCAGCAAAAAAAGTTCAATTTAATAATGGTGTTGATCCCCTTGAACAATTGATTCCATCCGAGTTGGTACTGAAAGGTCTTGTCGGTTATCAGCAGGAATCGTTGAATTTAGAAGCCAAATTCAATTTGAATAATGATTTATCTAAAGTCATTGATGTGAGTGCGGGACAGGAAACATCGACTAATTTCATCAATGCGAATTTAAATGTCAAATTAAGTGGCAATTTAAAAGGTGCCAATGCAGCACCTACACCATTTAGCATTGATATTGCTGCAAAACGTGCTGAATTTACCAAAGGTACAGCGACTGTTGCCGTAGTTGTTGATAAAAATGCATTGGATATTGATTTAACTGCAAAAGACTTAGATCAAGACCATCAAATTATTGCGGGTGTGATTAAGCATAAAAATGGAGCATCAATCAGTATTGCAGATGTAGATAACTTTACTTCAGCGAATATTATGGTTTCAGGAAAAAGTTACGGCACACTCACTAAAAATTCATCTGGGCAATATGTCGTGAAATTTACTGATGACACAATAACTTATATTGCTCCTTAATCTAAAACTTAACTTTGAGAAGAAGGCAGCATTTGCTGTCTTCTTTTATATCTAATGAAAAAAAATTTATTCATATTGGCCCTAAGTTTGCCATGCTCTGCTTATGCGGAAAAAACGATTCAATACAGTGTAAATGCAGATATTTATAGTGAACCTGTTGGCGTACATGCCTTTTTAAATGGTTGGGAAACACCCAATTTAAAAAAAGGGAATAATGCCTTTGCACATGGGAAAATGAAATTAGAAACCAAACAGGATAATTGGACTGTTGGTTGGATTTGGACTTATGACTATCAGATTCATTTTAGTGATGATATGGCAAAGCTCTATTATCAAATTGAAAATGATCAGTTAATTGATGCAAACAAATACAATCAATTAGAATTAGAAGCTCAACATGTCGACACAGTGGGAACTCGTTTTGCCTATGATTGGAAGGTTCATCCTGATTGGACCATTGTGACAGGGGCAACCGCGCTTATCGGACGTCATTATGTGGATGGTAAATTCCAAGCCACAGGTCAAACAACCAATATGACTGAATTGATGGATCGGGTTGCTTGGTTAAA
>NZ_KB849169.1 GCF_000367925.1 Acinetobacter bohemicus ANC 3994 | reverse complement strand
TATAACTCCTGTCGTACCTCACATTCCTTGTATCTGATCTTGTTATTCTTATCTGGAGCATCCTGCTCTCTATGTCCCCATGATAAGAAATCAGCATGAGGTCGTATAGCCGCAAAGGGAGGGAATTGTTGTGCGCCTAAGCGTACATAAGTGCTTAAATTTTACCCCAAGGGTTATCCGCAGAAATTGGGGATAGTTTAAGACATGGATGGGTTGATAACGCACACTAAAGTTTTAATTTGATTAAATAATGATCTATTTTGCTGGCGGAATATATCAAAACAGCTCATAAAAAAGCCGACTTGTTTCTAAGTCGGCTTTTTACTGTTTTTGAGGTCAGTCGAATTTTTTTAACTATATGAAAAACAAAGTCTTTTTATATTGCATTTCGTATAACAGCCATTATGTTAAATGAGAGACATTTTATTAACTTTACTCAGTTTGAAGTCTAGAGATATGGTTCAATATTTTTAAGAGTGCGTAAAACGTACTCTTCTTTTTCTCCGACTGGAGCAACATAATCTATAGCATTTTTAGCTGCATCTAAGCCTTCTAAACGAGCAATTACCCAAGCAGCAAGATACACAGACGATAAACATCCACCCGCTGTAGCGATATTATCTTTTGCATAAAATGGTTGATTTAATACAGATACTCCTGCTTCTACAACCCATGGCTTTGTAGTTACATCAGTACATGCTGGAATATTATTTAATAGACCTAGTTTAGACAAAATTAATGTTCCTGAACATTGAGCTCCTATTAATTGTCTAGAAGGATCAAGCTTCAACTTGTTCATTAATTCTTTATCTGATGCAATCTCCCGTGTCTTCATTCCACTACCGATAAGTACTGCATCAGCAGTATTAACGTCCTCTAGAGAAGATGTTGATTGAATTACAACCCCATTCATTGAAGAAACATCTTGGCTAGGGCTAGCAATACTAACTTTCCAATCAGGCTTTTTTATTCGATTTAAAATGCCTAAGGCTATTAAAGAATCAAGTTCATTGTATTGATCAAAAGTTAAGATAGTTATATGCATTTAATTAGCCTCTATAGTTTCCGTTTTTAGACTTTTTAAGTTGATCTAAATTAACATACTACACCTTATACGAAATGCCTGATTTACATGAATTTCTAGTGTTCAGTTAACATAAAATCTCTTATGCCAAGTTCATAGCTGCTAATTTTCAAATCTAATTTATTTTTTCAATTCCAGCTCTAAAATTTCACCTGGCAATCCATCAAAATCTTTAAATTCTTTTGAATTAAAATTATTTTTAATCAGTATCTTACGAGATGGTATGTTAGTAGGATCAATAATTGCTGTTAATTTTATTAATTTTTTTTGTTCCTTTGCCAACTCAACTAAATCCTCAGCAATGATACTTCCTAGTCCGATACCCCAATAATTAGGAAGAAGCATATATCCAAGCTCTGCTTCAGTATCTTTGATATCTTTTATTTCTAGTTTAGCTAAGCCAACAAAGTCATTAGCTAAGTTAAAAACTTTATATGTTCCTAAGATAGGATGAAGAGAGTTCGCTTCTATAATTTTATTAAAATCCTTTAAAGCTTCTTCTTGTGTTAAACCTTTTTCAGTAATCATTTTCATCACCTCGTAATTACTTACAAGTTTGAAATAGGGATTAAAATCATTAGCCGTAAACTTTTCAAAAAAAACCTTCTTATTCATCATTAATGATCTCTATTTTGAATTAATGAGCGGAAAATTCCGTATTGATGTAGAGCTTTCAACAGGAAAACACATAGGATTCAATATCTAACAATAAAAAAGGCAGCTCAGGCTACCTTTCTTATTTCGCATAATCCGCATTATGCTATTTTTAGAAAAACTACAAGCCTATTTAATTTTAGACAATTGTATGATTTCACTAGACTCAATCAAATCTTGAATGTTATTAAATAGATCTTGAATACATTCAGAAGCTAAATGTTTTTCTAGACAGGCTTTATTTTGCCATTCTTCTAAAAAAGTAAAACGCTTAGGATTCTCTTGATCAAGATATAAGGTATAGTTTAAACAACCACTTTCCTTCCGTGTTGATTCTATTACACTTTTGAAAAGTGAAGTCAACTTAGGTTCCATATTATCTTTAGATACAAATATTGCAACTATTGAAATACTCACGATAACCGTCCTCTCAAAGTTTGTTTAGAAACCTTCTAAAACAATTTTCCCTTTTGCATTTCCTGACTCAAGTAACATATGTGCCTGCTTTAGATTATTTGCATTAATTTTTCCTAAATGCTGATTAAGAGTACTTTTAATCTCTCTATTATCAACAAGTTGAGCAACTTCTTTTAAAATCTTATGCTGTTCATCAATATCACTTGTTGTAAACATGGAACGAGTAAACATTAATTCCCAATGTATAGAAACGGACTTACGTTTAAATGGCATAATATCAAAGCTTGAAGGATCATCAATCAAACCTAATTTTCCTTGTGGCGCAATCAATTCAATAATTTGCTCAATATAAGTTTCTGTATGATTTGTTGAAAATACATAAGTCGGCTTTTCCAAACTAAGGAATTCAATCTGTGTATTCAAATCTTTAGTATGATCAATTACATAATCAGCACCAAGATGCTTAATCCATGATTTTGTTTCTTCTCTAGAAGCTGTTGCAATAACTGTTAATTTTGTTTTTGCCTTGAGTAATTGAATCGCAATCGAACCAACGCCACCCGCCCCTCCAATTATAAGAATATTGCCTGTTTGTTCTTGATCTATTTTGAGACGATCAAATAACATTTCCCATGCAGTAATTGCTGTTAATGGTAGTGCTGCTGCTTCTCCATCGGATATTGTTTTAGGTTTAAGGCTAATAATTCTTTCATCTACAGCTTGAAATTCAGCATTACTACCATCCCTTGTTAGATCGCCAGCATACCAAACTAAATCACCAATTTTAAAATTACTGACACTTTTACCAACTTCAACAATTTCACCTACTGCATCCCAACCTAATACACGTAAGGGATTAGATAAATTTATGTTTTTTCTAACCTTTGTATCTACTGGATTTACAGATATTGCTTGAACTTTAACTAAGACATCTCGCACGTTCAATATTGGTCGCTCTTTTTCAATATCTACTAATGGATTTTGAAATGTATTCTCAGTATCTAACGTATAGGATACAGCTTTCATCATATAGTCCTTTTGTTTAATTTTTCACTTTAACTAATATTCACAAAGTGGTTATATAGACAAATTTGACCCTTGGTGACAAAAAGGAAACTATAGAAATGAGTAAAGTTAAACATTCTCGCTTCGACTGTACACCCGGTTGCTCCGTTGAAGCTGCTATTGGACTACTTGATGGAAAATGGAAAAGTATTATTTTATGGCATTTACTTTCTGATAAAGTTTTGAGATTCAGTGAGTTAAGAAAAAAGATACCTACAGTCACACAAAAAGTTTTAACACGTCAGCTCCGAGAATTAGAAGAGGATAAAATTATTTTAAGAAAAGTCTATGCACAAATTCCACCTAAAGTTGAATATAGCCTATCAGATGTAGGAATTTCTCTAACGCCTATTCTAATTGCCTTAAAAGAGTGGGGAGATAACCATATAGATCTATATGGGAAAACTATTTAATATGTTGATTTTTATAAAAATAAAAACTTAATGCTGTTTAACAACCGCCTTTATGTTTAATAGCGAAATATTACAGAATAAGTTCTAAAGCTATTTATACTTATATAAGTCATTATTTGAGGGATTAAAATTGAAAAAGTCTATACATATTGCACTTTTATCAATATTCGTATCATTCAGTTCAGTATCTACCTTTGCTAAAACAACTGAACAATCTATAACATTTACAAAGGGTACAAATCAAAAAACTCAAATAGGAAAGTTTGAGGGCTATGATGATGTTCAATATAAAATTTACGCAAAAAAAGGGCAAGTTCTTAAATTTAAGGTAACGAGCAATAATAATTTAGCCAATATGAATATTTTTTCTCCTGGTAAAAAACCAGGAAAAGATGAAGCAATTTTTATTGGTTCTACTGAAGGGCAAGTTGGAGAGATTATTTTACCTTCGAATGGTGAATACACCATACAAGTCTATCAAATGAGAAATAGTGCTCGCCAAAATAAGACTGTAAATTTTCAGCTTTATGTTCAGATTCTAGATCAAAAGAGTCAGCATAGTAAAAAATTTGATGCTATTGGAGAATTACCTTGTTCTTTAAACCTAGGACAACCAACTAGACAATGTCAGTTTGGAGTCGTCCGTCAAGGAAATGGAGCAGCCTTATTAACTATATTCTCTAAAGAAAATAAAGAATATATTTTAAAATTTAACAATGGGAAACTAACCTCTCCATCAGGCAAAACTCAGAAAAGAGGAGATCTATCTTTAGTTGAATTAAATACAAATGAACGTTTTGAGATACCAGATGCTGTTATTTATGGCGGGTAAATATATTTGAATCAATCGCTTCTGAATTGATTTTTCTAGCCCAATACTGCTGATGCAAAGCCAAAACGAAGAATTATAATCCTCGTGTTATTCCCAAGTAGCTACCTTATGAAAACTGAAATTTTGGCTTTTAGGTAGCTATCATGTGTGTTGAGACTGTAAAAGGTAGGTATTGTGTGTGTCGAAGGGGAGAAATCAACGTTTAAGGTAGCTATCGTGTGTGTCCAAACCAACATATTTATTTAATATCAATAACTTAATATTTTTAAGTTTTTTTATACCATTTTTTGGACAATAAATTCTAAGAAACCACTAAATATAAAAAAATATTTATATCAATAACTTAAAATAAATAGAATTTATTCAAATCTGAATTTTTACATCAAAATAGACACTTTCTCGGCACACACAATACCTACCTGAAATCTAGAAAATCGAGTTTAACAAAGCGTCTTACATCTCTATCAATGACTCCATTGCTGTGATGTATGTAGAATTCTTAAAACACGAACGGTATTTGCAACGTCATACACCACCACATAATAGGGATGAACAACCAACTCTCTGGTTCCTTTAACCAGACCAGAACGCCCCATCAGGCTGCTGTGAGAAAGCAAATCTGTCTTTTCTTGAATCAGATCATGTAATTCAATTGCAGCAACTAAATTACGCTCGGCAATATAATCAATAATTCGTTCTAAATCGTCTAAAGCCGTCGGTGTCCAAAACACATTCATTATTGAGCTGCCAATTTAGCCAGTAGGCTTGCACGTTTTGCTTCAAAACGTGATTTGACGTCTTCTTGCGAAACCAATTGCCCTGCATTGGCATCATCTAGACCCATTTCAACTTGCTTCTGGAACCAAGCATCATAGGATGCCGCTTCTTGCTGTTGCTTCACAAAATCACGCATGAAATCACGCAATAATTGCGCTCCACTACGGTCTATATTTTTCGCAAAACTCGAAAACTCTTGCTTGAGCGATTCCTCTACGCGGAATGTGAACGTCGCTTCTGTCATGGCTTTGACTCCAATGTGTTACATTTAAATACTAATATAACACAAAGCAAACATCACCCACAAAAACAAGCTTTAGAATCAGCCTACCTGTAGCGAAAAGTTCGATCACGCATGATTAAAATTAAAGATATGGACTCATTTAAACTGTCCTATATGTACTTCTTTCCAGTGGTCTTTTTCCCATTTTTGAATATTTACCAATATCGAAATAATCCAGACATTAAAACGTGGTTATTCAGCAATTTGCTCATCAGCATTACGGTTATTCTCGTCCCGCTTTTCCTTGCTTTAAACATGCTGATTACCAAGTTTTTATACCAAGATCAGGATAAAAAATCGGAATATAACTCCATGGGCCTTGGATTGTTATGCCTGATCTTTCTTATGGCCAGCAACTTTTACCAATTTCAGAAATTCTCTCCAGGAACAGACCTCACAATTGACTATTACCGCATGGCTTTGATGGTGAGTTTTCTTATTGGGTGCTTTATCTCAAGCCTCTGGTTTACTTTAAAATATAAAAAATATTCCAAAAAATATGCGTTGGATTTCAACCCAAGAACACAAAGATTTATGCTGAGTGCACTCCCACCCTTTTTGATTGCGATCACTGTCTTATTTTCTGTCTAAAGGATTAATTTTGCTGATTTTTTGATGCATAGACTCAACTTCTGAAAATGGAATAGCGTCATAGAACAAGCCTGTTGCAACTTTCGAGGCTTGTTTGGCATCTGACCTCAAATCGTCAATTTCTTGGTGTGTCAGATAATAATCATCAGGATATTTAGGCATTTTTGATCTCAGGTCAGGCTCAATGAAATTTAATTATAGTGCTTATTTTTCACCCAAAAACACAATGAAGTGGGTCAGTAATAAAAGAGACACCATGATTTACAAAAATAAATGAACTATTTTTTTCTAATTTTGAACTTTTTTATCGCGAAAATGGGCTTTCAGTAAATAAGAGTTCCTGAATTGGAAACCCGAGACTATTTAAAAGCACGGGTCTAGGCAGGATTTTCGATGAGTTACAGTAAAAAATCTCTCAACTTTAAAAATCATATCGATTATTTTTTAATCAAAAAACCCATTAAATGGTTCGACCATAAAAGAGACACCCTGTTTTCAAAAAAGTTTTATGGATTTTTTTCATTGTTTTTAAGGAATTCATGAACAAATTGGCTCGAGCGTAAATAAGAGTTCCTTGATTGGGGGCGCGAAACCCTTTAATCTCAACCTTGCCAAATATGGTTTTGCTAACAGGATGTGAATAGTGTCCCTCATGCAAAATCTAAAATTCTTGTCGTGAGTTTTATGTGTAAACGTCAGCCAACGTTTACTAAAACTCGCAAAGCTGCGTGCGTGAGAAATCTAGCTGGCGCGGCTATGAATGGCACTGGGCAGTGAAATTCTGTCCTTTGACCAGTTCTGATAGTACTTCTATGAAATGAGGTACTAGACAATAGTTGGGCGACATAGAAACGGGAATCTAGGTGACTAGATCAAACCCTGTCTCATGGAGAGTGTGAGTAACTACAAGGATTGATAGTTGCGTTAACCACACCTATTTCATGCTTCAATTTTTACGAAGGGCATGATGTATGGCGCACAGGTGGGCTGCTGAGAGTATCGCGAGGTACTAGGGAGTATGAGGAGAAATCTGGATTACTCTGGTACTCATTGATTGACTTAAATGACTTGTCGGATGACATTTTAATTTGGTTAATGAGATCGCTGGATAGCTCAAGCCTGTAACGGTGACACGTAAAACGTTATGTCCCTCAGAAATTAAGACTGCATTGATTAAGTTCATTGCGGTTTTTTTCATTTCTGAGGGGTTCAAACATAGCGAAGATGTTGCTTTGCGTAGATCAAGTGCTTTACCCACAATGAAGTCGAATAACGGTGAATAATATGGGTTTTTGGAACTCTTACCGTAAAAAACTGGAAGGCTGTTATTTTACAGAGTGGATAGGCGTACTGATCGTTGATTTAAATCAAATCACCGATAGAAATCAACACAGACTATGAAGACTAATATGGGAATCTCTCAGGTCAACGATTATACAAGGTGGCACCTTGATATAGACTTTTTGAAGCGAAAACCTGCCTTGAGTGGGGCATAAGTTTTAATTTATGAGAGAAGGAGAATTGTTGAGTAGATTCTGCATCAGATTTGAGGCAGATCCAGTCACTTCGAGCGAATAAAAACGTAAGCGGTGATGAAGCGAAAGACAATGCGAGTAATATTTAAAACCATGACAAGGGTTTTAAACGTGAGGTGTGGCAACCTCGGTATCTATGAAATGATACAAACGAGTTTGGCGTGGAAGAAATCCAATTGAATTATTACAAACATTGGCGTGGCTGCGAATGATTGCGATATTTGGAGAGTACTCAGTAAGAAACATAGACGGTGGCTCCGTTGTTGGTTCACGCCAACCAAATACCAAGTTATTTCAATGCGCTTGAACCCTGTTCAATCTCAAAGAAATCGCTTCTAGCCTTGTACTTTAGCAGAGATGTAATTTAGCGATCCGTTGCTTTACGAGCGGTATTCAATTTTAGCAGAGATGTCAGTTTTTTTAGTTAACTACGGAGCGGTCCACATGTGACTTAGCGTAGAAGCAGTTAAAGGAAATCACTGACCAGCGGATGAATGCTTAGCAGAGATGTAAATAACCCGTTAAAGAGCGAGCGAGTGCAGGGTATTAGTAAGTCGTAGTTGTGGAACTAAAACATAACCGGAGAATGTATCAAACTTAGTAGAGAGGACAGTCGGGCATAAGCTGTCTGAACGGTTTGAAAGTCGCTTCCTTTGCAACGCAAAGAAAAGTCGCAAGTTGATAACTGTGAAAACGTACCAATGCGTTCCATTGGCGATAGGCGGTATCGTGAAACTCCAAAAACAAGCCCTGTCCATTTGAATGGACAGGGCTTACCTTATTTTGCGCTCATTTGCGATTTAAGCCCTCTTTTTTTAAATGCTACCTAACATCATAAAAATCTGTAAACAGGCTAAAAACGTAAAAATGAGCTTCTAATCAGTATATATAGAGCGAGTGTCTACGAGCGAACCAAGAAAATTCGCGCCTAGACTCTCTGAAAAACATTTTTTAAAATTTCAGAATCCAAATAATTTTGAATTACATGTAGAAAATTGAGTCTAGACCGAGCGAAGCGAGCAAAAAATTTTATGAGCGAAGCGAATTCCGAGTTGCTTTTGATCTTGCTGTTGCTTTTTCTTAAATTCACCTTGGTATTAAGTCAAAAATTGCCCCCGAATCGAGCGTAAGCGAGATTCAATAGAGTTTGAGCATAGCGAAAACCAAGGGCAATTTTTCAGTTATCCACAATTTTTTTTTAGGCTTCTATGTTTTTAATTATTTTTAATGTTTTTAAATGCTTTTAGGCGAGCTGAAAGCATTATAAACAAAGGATTTCAGAGTTGATAAGACTACAATCTCTTTGTCATAAGACTACAATCTCTTTGTCATAAGACTACAATCTCTTTGTCATAAGACTACAATCTCTTTGTATTTGATTACACTAACTGGTAATGTAGTCTTAATAATATTTAAAACTTATATAGTCTCATGACAAATAATTTAGTCGTTAAAGATAATATTCTTATTAATGCTAGTTACAATCTGGAAGTTACAGAACAAAGATTGGTATTACTATCAATTATTAGAGCAAGAGAAACTGGGCAAGGTATAACCTCTGATAGCAAGTTAGAAATACATGCTTCTGATTACGCTAGTCAGTTTAATGTGACTAAAGAGGCTGCTTATAGTGCTTTAAAAAATGCTGTAAATACTCTTTTTGAAAGAAAATTTTCATTTAAAGAAACCCATAAAGATACAAACAAAGAAATTGTAGTCAAATCACGTTGGGTCAGTCGAATAGCTTATGTTGATGATTTAGCAGTTTTACAAGTCACATTTGCACCAGATGTTGTTCCCTTAATTACTCGCTTAGAAAAACACTTTACAAGTTACCAATTAAAACAGGTTTCACAAGTTACCAGTAAATACGGCATTAGACTTTATGAAATGCTTATAGCATGGCGTGAAACTGGAAAGACACCTATCCTAGAATTAGAAGATTTTCGGCATAAATTAGGACTAGAAAATGGTGAATATCAAAAAATGGTGAATTTTAAAAGTCGAGTATTAGAACCAGCCATTAAACAAATTAATGAACTTACAGATATTCTTGTGCAATACGAACAGCATAAGAATGGTCGAACAATCACTGGGTTCAGTTTTTTCTTTAAACAAAAAAATCCTCCCAATAGTCTAAAAAAATTAAAAACGACTAATACTGAAACTTTGGATATGTTCCCAATAGTTACAGATAAACAAATCCTTTTATTCTCCAATAAACTTGCTCATGACTCTTCATTTGCAGCGAAATATAGTCAAGTTGGCGAAAGTTACGATGATTTTGCTATCAGAATTTCTTTAGAATTAACTAAACCAAAGAAAGTACAAGAATATCTTCCATACCTAAAACAAGTGGGCTTTAAATGATTCTGTCAATTGACATTGTCAACTTAACAGTCAAGTATTAACACCAGTTGAATAACAGTTTACAACTATGAAAAAATTGTCAGTTTCAGAATTAGCAAAATTATATGGATATTCAAGACAGGCTGTCTATGCTCATATTAACAAAGGAAATTTATCCAAAGGTTCTGATGGTTTAATTGACTTTTCAGAAGCTCTAAGAGTATTTGGTGAACCTCAGAAAAAGGATTCTGGTGTCAATCAAAGTCAATCAACTAACAGTCAAAACTTAACAGAAATTGACTTATTAAAACGCCAAGTTGATATACTAGAAAAACAATTGAATCAATCACTATTTAGAGAAAATCAGTCTTTAGAGCGCGAATCTTTCTATCAGGAACAGATTGAAGCTATGCAACGCTTATTAGAAGCACCTAGACCATATACCACTACATCTATCAATCCAGAACCAGCTCACTCTGAACCTACTACAAAAGAAAAAGAAGAGGTGATAGCAATACCACCAGAAGAGCCAGAGGTGATCGAGAATAACTGCATTTCTGTTCCTGAACATGTAGAGCCAGAACCAGAAAAACGGGGCTTCTTAAGTCGCTTTTTCCTACCTAACGGTTAGTTCTTAGAAATCATCACTCAGTTGGTCCATTTTCCGAACCCGCTTAGGCTGTTTTTGTAATTCTAGGGCCCTTCCGACTTCATCTGCGTTTGGATGAGCAATATCAAAAACAGAATCCTCCAGACCAAATACCATTAAAACCGTCACCAAGTTCTTAAAATTAATACTGGGATCACCCTTTTCTAGTCGGCTAATAGTCCGTTCATCGACATGGACTCGATTGGCTAACTCCAGAATTGTCAGATTCCTACGAATTCTTGCAGTTCTAATATTTTGTCCAACTTGTTGGAGCAACTCTTCTACGCCAAACATCAAAAACTGACTAGAGGACTTCTTCATAAAAACCCCAAAAAACCGACATTATTTCCTGTTTAAGTTAGCTTAAACCACATTTAATGTCATATATTTTTGAGAAAAGAAGTCTATCCGGAGCCAAAGAAAAGACACTTTGAGATTTGGTTTTTTAGAGCCTATGATTACTCAGGATTGTTTAACTGAGATGAACAAAACCGTGGAACTTTGATCACTTATTAAGCGTGGAACGTGACAAATCAACAAAAAAGCCCAATCGGTGAGGATTGGGCTTTGATGAAACAGTTAAACTAATGATTTATATGATAATAAAAAGCGCATTTCGTATAAGGTGTATTATGTTAATTTTAGGAAAACTTTAAAAACTATAAAATATGGTTACCTGAGATGATTAGAGAGGCTAAAGCTGTGGTACTTAATTATATCTATATGACCAATTTGCCAATTTATGTTTATTTTTTTTATTTTTTAATTGGGATTGGTTTAAACGTCATTTCATATAATGTTGCAATTAATAATTTTAACACTACACAAGCCCCATTCTTTGTGATGTTCCTACTATTTTTAGTTGGTAACATTCTTCTTATTCTCCTTCTCCAATTAATAAGTTTTCATATCGGTTTATACTTTTTATTAAGTATTATAATTCCATATGCTGTTGTTTGGAGAACAGATTTTTAAATTTGGAGGAACCTTTGTCAAACTGGTTTTTATATTTAAGTCTTAGCACTTTAACTTTGTCTATTTTCTTAGTATATATTTTTCTAAGAAAAAAAAGATTTACAACAAAATTGTCCATTTTTATTTTTATTTTGGGGTGCGTAAATTTTTATTTATCTCTCTTATTTTTGACAAATAATTTTTAATAAAATGAAGATTCTTTTGTTTTTGTTGCACACTATTTTCAATGAAAGTGTAGTCTTATTTAGCATCTTCCAAGGGCAGCTTCATTAGTCTATTTAACATAATGGCCATTATACGAATTTTTTAAATTTCTTTAATTATCAAAAAGATAATCTCATTTTTCAAATTTCGTATAAGGTGTATTATGTTAATTTTAGCCGCTCTTTATACTATTGGAGGAATATTATACTCTGAAAGGTTATCTTGTTCAGGTAGTAATTGAATAACATTTAAGTCTTTCGCTTCGAGTTCACTTAATTTAAAAAAATCTTTTGTATAAACTCCTTTATCTGTTTTAGGACTATATATTGAGAAATTTTTGTTATTAATTTGAATACTAAGATATCCTAAATGCTGAGAATAATCATCTAATGAAGGGTGGATAAATTTATAGCTATTACTGGAATATATGAATTTAGTTAAGGTATTAATTTTAATCCCTCTCTCACACATTTCAATGTATCTAAATACTTTTTCTTTACTTTGTAAATATTGAGTAATCTTTAATAAATTTCCATTCAAAAAATCGACTCTATCTTTTTTTATTTTCATATTACATCTTTTACAAGATAAAGATAAGTTATTTAGATCAAAAGTTAATTCTCTAAAAATGGAAGAAGGTAAAATATGTTCAATATCAATTACCATTCTAAACTCTCCAGTAAATGGTCTTAAACAATAGCAGCAATGAGTACAAGTAGTCAGCAAATAATCTTTTATTTTAGTTTTGACATTTTCTAAATTTTTTGAGTACCAAACTTCTGGCTCTCTATGAGCAAGATCTATCGCTATGATATCTGATTCGTCAAATGTCATTTCTTGGCAACCACTTGTAATTTATCATTATTTAGAATAATTTTTTCTTTCAATTCTTCTAACCAAGATATTTGATTGAAATCATGGGATGCCTCTATATAAACATCTAATTCAGATAAAACCTCGTCTAAAGATATTTTTCCTAAAGTTAGTTTATTAAGTAATTCAGTAATTTTTCTAGATAAGAAGGAGCTCTGAGGTGTTAATATTCCAAATATATTCCAATATATAGCTTCTATACTTTTTTCATTTTCATCTTCAACAATTCTTACATTTGAATTTTTTACATGAAATATAGTATATGAAAGATCTACTTTTTTTTCTTTTTCAAAAAATAAGTTTGTTAAAATTAATGGGGAGTGCGTTGCTATATATATTCTAATATCATGCAAATAAAATAAATCACTAATATTATCTAAATAATCAATTTGCCATTTTGGATGAAGACTTATTTCTGGTTCATCTATAATCAATATATTTTCTTTGTTATCAGATAGGGAAATAGAGATAAAAAATATGCTTAGAATTATATTTCTCTCTCCTGAGCTTAATTGATTAAACCTTAAGATTAAACTTGTTTCTTTATTAATAAGATGTGTCTCAATATTTTCATTCCAATAATATTTTATTAAATATAAAAATTTTATTGAATTTTCTGTTTCACCATAAATATCTTCTATAAAATCAATACATACATATTTATTTCCTGAGTCATCTTCTTTGATATCTAAATAATCAAGAAGCGAACTAATTAAATATGATTCATCATAATCTCCATCAAAAATATCATCATTCAGAAAGTCCTTTTTTAAAATATTATCTTTAACAGAGAAAAAAATTTGACTTTCAAATCCAAGATAATCGAGCATTCTAGCTATCTTAAAAAATCTATTTTCGATTTCATTATATTTGTTTTTTTCCAACAAATTAAAAGTTTGCGTTAACAACTTATGAACAACGGAGTTTAAGTCACTAGCTCTATGATTTGGAAATAAAAATTTAGATGATCTTTTTATTAAATTTTTACCTCTAGGATTATTAATGGTAATTAAATTTTTCCGATTATCCTTAAAATGCAAGGCGATACTATCTAGAATACGAGTTTTACCTTGCCCATTCTCACCAATCAAAATATTAATTTTTGATGAACTATTTTTTACTAAACTTAAGCTCATAAATTTAAAAATTTATTAAAAAATAAAATTTTAAGCATATAATTACTACATTACAATATAAATTTTTATGGACAATATAATATCTAAAAGATATATAGTTTTATTTCCTCTGTAGGTAATTACAATCTGAAAGAATTTATAAAAAAATTATTTAACATAAAATCTCTTATACGAAATTCATCAGTTGTTATTCCCAAGTAGAAATTTCCTAGATAGATACATGAGCTGATTAACCATTACATTCGGCTCATATTGTGAGCCGAATGTGCTCAAAATACTCCCATTTAACAAAAAAATAGGTTTTCGATAATCTCGGAGCAATTTAGTTTCTTTACAGATACGACTTAGTAGTATTAAAATACTACTGTGTGGTATTCAAGGTTTGAAAATGCTAACAATATGCGAAACACCTTATTTTAGTAAAATTTGTTTTATGTATTGGGATGAAAAAGAATATGAGGAATTTAAGACGTTCTTATCTTTAAACCCTAATGCAGGTGATGTTGAGCCTAATTCAGGTGGTATTCGTAAGGTTAGATGGACAAGTGGTGGACGAGGTAAAAGCTCTGGTGTTCGAGTCATTTACTTTAACCGTTTAGAAAACGGTGAGATTTGGCTACTGACACTCTACAGTAAAAAAGAGACCACCCAACTGAGTAAAAAGACACTTCAATTATTAGTGGAGAAACTAAATGACTCGTTTAACGGCTAAAGAAATCGAAGCTTTTGAGGCAACTAGAGATATTGAAGCAGAAATTTTGCAGGGTATAGACGATATGCTTGCGAATAATGCAGCAAAACGTACTGTGATTACCGAAACAGATGTTGCCCTTGCTCGTAGAAAAGCAGATTTAACACAAGAACAATTTGCCAATATTCTAGGTACATCAAAGCGAACCTTAGAAAGTTGGGAACAAGGGACAAGACGCCCAAGTAAAGCTGCTCAATCGCTCATTAAGCTTTTCATTATTGATCCTAAGTTTGTTCGAGAAAACTTAGCCTGATCTAAAAAGTACAGCCAATAAAAAACCCCAACATCCTGTCGGGGTTTTTCGTATTGGGTGCTTTGGTATAACTCCTGTCGTACCTCACATTCCTTGTATCTGATCTTGTTA
>NZ_KB849168.1:189895-387769 GCF_000367925.1 Acinetobacter bohemicus ANC 3994 | reverse complement strand
AAGAAGATCATTAAGAGATTATGAAGAACAACTTGTGTGGATTTTTACTGGTTGATTGATCGAAATTATTTTCATTGATTGATGGTAGAAATTACTCGAAGTTTATTTGAGAAATATTTGTCAGAAAATTGATGAGCCAAGATTGGTAGCCTTTAAGCTACTACTGATTTTAAACTGAAGAGTTTGATCATGGCTCAGATTGAACGCTGGCGGCAGGCTTAACACATGCAAGTCGAGCGGAGATGAGGTGCTTGCACCTTATCTTAGCGGCGGACGGGTGAGTAATGCTTAGGAATCTGCCTATTAGTGGGGGACAACATTTCGAAAGGAATGCTAATACCGCATACGCCCTACGGGGGAAAGCAGGGGATCTTCGGACCTTGCGCTAATAGATGAGCCTAAGTCGGATTAGCTAGTTGGTGGGGTAAAGGCCTACCAAGGCGACGATCTGTAGCGGGTCTGAGAGGATGATCCGCCACACTGGGACTGAGACACGGCCCAGACTCCTACGGGAGGCAGCAGTGGGGAATATTGGACAATGGGGGGAACCCTGATCCAGCCATGCCGCGTGTGTGAAGAAGGCCTTTTGGTTGTAAAGCACTTTAAGCGAGGAGGAGGAGCTCTAGACTAATACTCTAGATGCTTGGACGTTACTCGCAGAATAAGCACCGGCTAACTCTGTGCCAGCAGCCGCGGTAATACAGAGGGTGCAAGCGTTAATCGGATTTACTGGGCGTAAAGCGTGCGTAGGTGGTCTTTTAAGTCGGATGTGAAATCCCTGAGCTTAACTTAGGAATTGCATTCGATACTGGGAGACTAGAGTATGGGAGAGGATGGTAGAATTCCAGGTGTAGCGGTGAAATGCGTAGAGATCTGGAGGAATACCGATGGCGAAGGCAGCCATCTGGCCTAATACTGACACTGAGGTACGAAAGCATGGGGAGCAAACAGGATTAGATACCCTGGTAGTCCATGCCGTAAACGATGTCTACTAGCCGTTGGGGCCTTTGAGGCTTTAGTGGCGCAGCTAACGCGATAAGTAGACCGCCTGGGGAGTACGGTCGCAAGACTAAAACTCAAATGAATTGACGGGGGCCCGCACAAGCGGTGGAGCATGTGGTTTAATTCGATGCAACGCGAAGAACCTTACCTGGTCTTGACATAGTAAGAACTTTCCAGAGATGGATTGGTGCCTTCGGGAGCTTACATACAGGTGCTGCATGGCTGTCGTCAGCTCGTGTCGTGAGATGTTGGGTTAAGTCCCGCAACGAGCGCAACCCTTTTCCTTATTTGCCAGCGGGTTAAGCCGGGAACTTTAAGGATACTGCCAGTGACAAACTGGAGGAAGGCGGGGACGACGTCAAGTCATCATGGCCCTTACGACCAGGGCTACACACGTGCTACAATGGTCGGTACAAAGGGTTGCTACCTAGCGATAGGATGCTAATCTCAAAAAGCCGATCGTAGTCCGGATTGGAGTCTGCAACTCGACTCCATGAAGTCGGAATCGCTAGTAATCGCGGATCAGAATGCCGCGGTGAATACGTTCCCGGGCCTTGTACACACCGCCCGTCACACCATGGGAGTTTGTTGCACCAGAAGTAGGTAGTCTAACCGTAAGGAGGACGCTTACCACGGTGTGGCCGATGACTGGGGTGAAGTCGTAACAAGGTAGCCGTAGGGGAACCTGCGGCTGGATCACCTCCTTAACGAAAGATTGACGATCGGTAAGAATCCACAACAAGTTGTTCTTCATGAAGATGTATCTGAGGGTCTGTAGCTCAGTTGGTTAGAGCACACGCTTGATAAGCGTGGGGTCACAAGTTCAAATCTTGTCAGACCCACCAATCTAACGAACGAAGATGAAGAAATTCATTGAGAGACAGAGAAGAAGATATATCGAATCTAATGATAAGCTGGGGACTTAGCTTAGTTGGTAGAGCGCCTGCTTTGCACGCAGGAGGTCAACGGTTCGACTCCGTTAGTCTCCACCATATATAAAGCTAGGTGATTACAGAATTTAGTGAATATAAAAACTTAATTAAGTTTTTAGTTTATTAAATTCTGTGATTTATCACAGTTACCTACGATCTGACGAAGACGTAGTTAATCATTAACAGATTATAAATTTGAGTTGAAATAAATTGTTTAAACTCAGAACTGAATTGACATTAATTTGTATCACGCAAGTGTTACGAAGAAATGAAAATAAAGAACTGAGCACTAGCGATTAACTGAATCAAGCGTTTTGGAAAACGAACTAGATTGAAGCTGTACTGTGGTTAAATCCACAAAACTCGAAGCAAGGTCATCAACATTAACTTGTAGTGTTGAAACGACTGTTTGGGGTTGTATAGTCAAGTAATTAAGTGCATGTGGTGGATGCCTTGGCAGTCAGAGGCGATGAAAGACGTAATAGCCTGCGAAAAGCTCCGGGGAGGCGGCAAATATCCTGTGATCCGGAGATTTCTGAATGGGGAAACCCACTTACCATAAGGTAGGTATCGCATGATGAATACATAGTCATGCGAAGCGAACGAGGGGAAGTGAAACATCTCAGTACCCTTAGGAAAAGAAATCAATTGAGATTCCCTTAGTAGCGGCGAGCGAACGGGGAAAAGCCCATTAAGTTATCTAAGTTCTAGTGGAATGCTCTGGGAAGTGCAACCATAGTGGGTGATAGTCCTGTACACGAAAGGGCTTAGATAATGATGTCGAGTAGGGCGAGGCACGTGAAACCTTGTCTGAATATGGGGGGACCATCCTCCAAGGCTAAATACTCCTGACTGACCGATAGTGAACCAGTACCGTGAGGGAAAGGCGAAAAGAACCCCTGTGAGGGGAGTGAAATAGATCCTGAAACCGCATGCATACAAGCAGTGGGAGCCGGCATTGCGTCCGGTGACTGCGTACCTTTTGTATAATGGGTCAGCGACTTATATTCAGTAGCGAGGTTAACCGAATAGGGGAGCCGTAGAGAAATCGAGTCTTAATAGGGCGAATTAGTTGCTGGGTATAGACCCGAAACCAGGTGATCTATCCATGAGCAGGTTGAAGGTTGGGTAACACTAACTGGAGGACCGAACCCACTGTCGTTGAAAAGCCAGGGGATGACTTGTGGATAGGGGTGAAAGGCTAATCAAACTTGGTGATAGCTGGTTCTCCCCGAAAGCTATTTAGGTAGCGCCTCGGACGAATACCATTGGGGGTAGAGCACTGTTTCGGCTAGGGGGTCATCCCGACTTACCAAACCGATGCAAACTCCGAATACCAATGAGTACTATCCGGGAGACAGACTGCGGGTGCTAACGTCCGTAGTCAAGAGGAAAACAATCCAGACCGCCAGCTAAGGCCCCAAAATTATAGTTAAGTGGGAAACGATGTGGGAAGGCATAGACAGCTAGGAGGTTGGCTTAGAAGCAGCCACCCTTTAAAGAAAGCGTAATAGCTCACTAGTCGAGTCGGCCTGCGCGGAAGATGTAACGGGGCTAAAACTATATGCCGAAGCTGCGGATTTGCAATTTATTGCAAGTGGTAGGGGAGCGTTCTGTAAGCCGATGAAGGTGGATTGAGAAGTCTGCTGGAGGTATCAGAAGTGCGAATGCTGACGTGAGTAACGACAATGCGAGTGAAAAACTCGCACGCTGAAAGACCAAGGGTTCCAGTCCAACGTTAATCGGGGCTGGGTGAGTCGACCCCTAAGGCGAGGCCGAGAGGCGTAGTCGATGGGAAATTGGTTAATATTCCAATACTTCTGTGTAATGCGATGAGAGGACGGAGAAGGTTAAGTCAGCCTGGCGTTGGTTGTCCAGGTGAAAGGTTGTAGGCATGTATCTTAGGCAAATCCGGGGTACTCTATGCTGAGAACTGATAGCAAGCTGTACTTGTACAGTGAAGTGGCTGATACCATGCTTCCAGGAAAAGTCTCTAAGCTTCAGTTACACAGGAATCGTACCCGAAACCGACACAGGTGGTCAGGTCGAGTAGACCAAAGCGCTTGAGAGAACTCTGCTGAAGGAACTAGGCAAAATGGTACCGTAACTTCGGGAGAAGGTACGCTGCCGACGGTGATGGGATTTACTCCCTGAGCGGTTGGCAGCCACAGAAACCAGGCCCCTGCAACTGTTTATTAAAAACATAGCACTCTGCAAACACGAAAGTGGACGTATAGGGTGTGATGCCTGCCCGGTGCTGGAAGGTTAATTGATGGGGTTAGCGTAAGCGAAGCTCTTGATCGAAGCCCCAGTAAACGGCGGCCGTAACTATAACGGTCCTAAGGTAGCGAAATTCCTTGTCGGGTAAGTTCCGACCTGCACGAATGGCATAATGATGGGGGCGCTGTCTCCAGCAGAGACTCAGTGAAATCGAATTCGCCGTGAAGATGCGGTGTACCCGCGGCTAGACGGAAAGACCCCGTGAACCTTTACTGCAGCTTGACATTGAACTTTGATCTTACTTGTGTAGGATAGGTGGGAGGCTTTGAAACTCGGACGCTAGTTCGAGTGGAGCCAATCTTGAAATACCACCCTGGTAATATTGAGGTTCTAACTCTGCTCCATTATCTGGAGCGAGGACCATGTCTGGTGGGTAGTTTGACTGGGGCGGTCTCCTCCTAAAGAGTAACGGAGGAGTACGAAGGTGCGCTCAGCGTGGTCGGAAATCACGCGTAGAGTATAAAGGCAAAAGCGCGCTTAACTGCGAGACCCACAAGTCGAGCAGGTACGAAAGTAGGTCTTAGTGATCCGGTGGTTCTGTATGGAAGGGCCATCGCTCAACGGATAAAAGGTACTCTGGGGATAACAGGCTGATACCGCCCAAGAGTTCATATCGACGGCGGTGTTTGGCACCTCGATGTCGGCTCATCTCATCCTGGGGCTGAAGCAGGTCCCAAGGGTATGGCTGTTCGCCATTTAAAGAGGTACGCGAGCTGGGTTTAGAACGTCGTGAGACAGTTCGGTCCCTATCTACCGTGGGCGTTGGAAATTTGAGAGGATCTGCTCCTAGTACGAGAGGACCAGAGTGGACGAACCTCTGGTGTACCGGTTGTGACGCCAGTCGCATCGCCGGGTAGCTATGTTCGGAAGGGATAACCGCTGAAAGCATCTAAGCGGGAAGCCTACCTCAAGATAAGATTTCCCAAGGACTTTATGTCCTCTAAAGAGCCGTTGAAGACTACGACGTTGATAGGTTGGATGTGGAAGTGCAGTGATGCATGAAGCTGACCAATACTAATTGCTCGTGAGGCTTGACTATACAACACCCAAACAGTTGTATTGCTCATCTAATTCGATACAAAATACTTGATTTAGTTTAAAAGCTAGTTACAATACCAACTCAAATTTAGCATAATCTGTTAATAACTCATTTGGTACAAAGTAAGGCATACGAAATAAACAGCGTAAATAAGACCCGAAAAAGTCCATAAACAGTTGTGCTGGCGACAATAGCAAGAGTGAACCACCTGATCCCTTCCCGAACTCAGAAGTGAAACCTCTTCGCGCTGATGGTAGTGTGGGGTTACCCATGTGAGAGTAAGTCATCGCCAGCTCATTATTACTAAAAACACCCCAACCAATCGTTGGGGTGTTTTTTTATGCGTGCGAAATTTAAAAAAATTAAAAATAGACCATGAATTCAAAATAAATGAAACTAAATAGAGCCTTTATACACGCTACGATTAAGATGTGTAGTGCGCATCCGCTTGTACAATATTTCCAGAACATCTTTTAAGCGAAAAAAGCAGCTGGCCAAGTAAAACCTCCTGAGAGGTTAAGGCAACAATCAGCATCGGGTAGTTCTTATTGGGCACAGCACTGAGGAAAGCTTTACCATTTTCAGCCTCTAAGGTAATACTTTGACAGCCATGCAGATTAATTTCACTCAAGAAAGCTTGCACCATAGCGAGAATTGAGCTGCTGACAGCCGCTAATTTCCCTGTATTTGTCACATTTTTTTTATAAGCAGAAGTGAGTTCAAAACCATCTGATGAACAAATCATGACATATTCAACGCCAGAGACATTGGTCAAAATTTCTTTAATTTGTTGTTGTGCTGTGTGAATCAGTGAGTCGGGTGCGGAGCGTTGTTGGAGCATAGAATAAGTCTGAAGTTAATGTGTGATTTGGATTTCGGCATTTGCAATGAGGGCTTCAAGTAGTAAAAGTACATCATCCTTTACACGAGCATCAATAAAGAAAAGCGGATAGGTGGTAGATTGTTGTGCAGCCCAATTTCGATAGATCGCGGTGGTATTTTCTGTCTTTGCATCAATATGAGTGATACCAATCACAATATTGTTACTCATCTGCTTAAAGCTTTCTAAGTATTCATTGAGTTGTTGAATTGGATTATGGACACTATGATCAATCAGAATAATCGTACCCAATGCTCCTTTACAGATCACTGACCAAATGAAATTAAAACGTTCTTGTCCCGGTGTGCCATAAAGTCCTACTTTAAGGTCATCTTCTAAGGTAATTTCACCATAATCGATACCGACTGTGGTTAAGGCTTTATGGTGAGCCTTTGTATCAGTGTTTAAGGCTTCTGTGCTCAGAACGTTAATATCTGATATTGCCTGAATTGCAGCACTTTTACCGGCACCCATTGTTCCTGCAAACACGATTTTATAGTGTTGTAAAATCATTAAATCAACTGTCCTTAAATGCTGAGTTTTTTGCGTAATCTGCTGAAAAAGTTCCGTACATTTGATAGATTTTCTAAGTTTTTACTGTCGATATTTTGATTTAAATATTGCTGTGTTTTACGTGCCGAAATTTCTTCAATCAAATTTAAAATACTTGAAACAAAAAGATAGCGCTGAATAAAATCAGGGTTAATCTCTAGCTGTTGTTGGATATACTCAATGGAATTGCCTTGCTGAAAATAAGTAGAAAGCTTATAAATATCCATACGTTCAATATTGGCAGTAAGGCAGTGGCCAGTGTTTTAGCCAATAATAATCATGATAAATGGATTTTTCACTATTGAAGCTTGTTTATGAGTACTGTGTTGATGTTGGGGGTATTTTTATCTTGCAGTGGCATCATCGATGATCTTTCTATTTACTAGAAAATTAAAAATTTAAACCACTGTTTATGTATGTTTTTTAATCAAGAAGATGAGTGGAATTCATGGTAAAATGATCGGCTTTCATCTTAGATCTCTCCCGATCGCCATCTGCCAATCGAGATAAATAACCATGTCTACTGCTTATACTGCTCAAACAGCGCCTACTGCGTTGTTTGATTACGACAAATATTGGGCGTCGTGTTTTGAACCCGCACCATTTTTGCCGATGTCACGCGAGGAAATGGATCAACTCGGTTGGGATAGTTGTGACTTTATTTTGGTTTGTGGCGATGCTTATATCGACCATCCATCCTTTTGTTCGGGCATTATTGGTCGTACTTTAGAAGCACAAGGTTTCCGTGTCGGCATTATTGCGCAACCGGATTGGACCAATGCTGAGGCATTCCGTGTTTTGGGTAAGCCAAATATCGCTTGGGGTGTGACCGCAGGTAATATGGATTCGATGATCAACCGTTATACGGCTGACCGTAAAATCCGTTCTGATGATGCTTATTCACCTGATAATCAACCGAATAAACGTCCAGACCGCGCAGCAACGGTGTATTGCCAACGTGTGCGTGAAGCTTATCCAGATGTGCCTGTTTTGTTGGGTGGGATTGAAGCTTCTTTACGTCGTATTGCACATTATGACTATTGGTCAGACAAAGTCCGTCGTTCAGTATTGATGGACTCAAAAGCAGATTTATTGATGTACGGTAACGGTGAGCGTTCAATTACTGAAGTCATGCATCGTTTAGCACGCGGTGAAAAGATCCACGAAATTACCGATGTTCGTGGTACGGCATTTATCGTGAATAAATTAAACCGTCCATCTAAAGCCAAATTTGTGGAAATCGCATCGAATGATGTGGATGCCATTGGTCGTGTTGATCCCATCATCAATCCTTATGTGATGACTGAGGATTTAGATGGCTGTGAAATTGAAAAAGATAAGGGTAATTCTTTAACCCAGTACCAAAATTTCCAAAAAGAAATTGTAACGAATCAAATTGTTCGTGAAGGGGATCAACTTGATCCTGATACGCAAATTGTGCAACTGCAACCTTCATCAAGAGCGATTAAACATAAATTACCGCCACGTGAGTTGGCTGTGATTCGTTTACCTGCCTTTGAAGAAGTGTCGGAAGATCCAGTGCTGTATGCACATGCCAATCGTATTTTGCATTTGGAAACCAATCCGGGCAATGCGCGTGCCATGGTACAAAAACATGGTGAACGTGATGTTTGGCTCAATGCACCACCAATTCCGTTAACCACAGAAGAAATGGATTACGTGTTTGACTTGCCGTATGCGCGTCTGCCACATCCAGCCTATGCTGAAGCACGTTTTCCTGCATTCGACATGATTAAGTTCTCTGTCAATATCATGCGTGGTTGTTTCGGTGGTTGTACCTTCTGTTCCATTACCGAACATGAAGGGCGTATTATTCAGAACCGTTCTGAAGAATCGATTCTGCGCGAAGTAGAAAAAATTCGTGATACCGCACCGGGTTTTACCGGCATCATTTCAGACTTGGGTGGCCCAACGGCAAACATGTATCGTTTGCAGTGTAAAGATCCTGAAATTGAAAAGAACTGTCGTAAACCATCCTGTGTATTCCCGGGCGTATGTCAGAACTTACATACCGATCATGCACCGTTAACCCAGTTATATCGTAAAGCACGTGCTTTAAAAGGTATTAAAAAGATTCTGATTGGTTCTGGTCTGCGTTATGACTTAGCCGTGTTAAACCCTGAATATGTTAAAGAATTGGTTCAGCATCATGTCGGTGGTTATTTAAAAATTGCGCCTGAACATACCGAAAAAGGTCCATTGTCGAAGATGATGAAACCGGGTATTGGCACTTATGATCGCTTTAAACAGATGTTTGATCGTTTCAGTAAAGAAGCCGGAAAAGAGCAGTATCTCATTCCGTACTTTATTGCAGCGCATCCCGGTACAACCGAATATGACATGATGAATCTGGCGATTTGGTTGAAGAAGAATGGTTTCCGTGCGGATCAAGTCCAGACTTTCTATCCATCACCAATGGCAACAGCAACCACCATGTATCACACCGGTAAAAACCCGCTGGCCAAAGTGGCACGTTATACCGAAAATGTCGATATTGTGAAAGGTGATAAACGTCGTCGTATTCATAAAGCATTCTTACGTTACCATGATCCAAATAACTGGCCATTACTTCGTGAAGCGCTGAAGGAAATGGGGCGTGCTGATTTAATTGGTAACTCGAAGCAACATTTGATTCCGACCTATCAACCTGTAGGAACAACGGAAGGTCAGTATCAATCTGCACGTAAAAAGAACTCAACGATTGCCGGTGATTCGCAAAAACGTACGGGTGAAAATGCTGCTCGAAACAACCAAGCCAGTAATGCATCGCGTCCGTCAAATACCAAAAAACGTCCAGAACGAGGACAGATTTTGACCCAGCATACAGGTTTGCCGCCACGTGAAACGGGGGATGCAAAAAAACCATTTTCTGGCACCAAGCCAAAGGGTAAGTCGAAGCCGAAATCGAAAGCTTAATTTTGATTAGTGAAGGAAGAAGGATGCTTAGGCATCCTTTTTTAGCAAATAAGGAAAATAAAGGATCAAAAACAGTTCGTCGGAAAGTGTAGGACAATAGCCAATAGTCTTATTGAAACAGCGTTGGAGCTTGATATACACTCCTTTTAGCATCTATGAAGATTGAATAAGATGCCAATGCTGAATATAAAATAAGTGCAATTTTTTGTTTGTTTTTATAATGATTTTGTCATGATTAAATGCAGTTTGTTTACTTGACATATTTAATAAAAAGAGTGGTTGTATACTAAATTTCATAACAAACAATCGGTGTGACACCGACAAGATTATAAAAAATTAAAGGACTAAGAGCATGATGATGTATATTTTTATCGGGAGTTTAATCCTACTGTGTGTACTGTTTATGGCGTGGAGAAGTCTGGAAAATAGTACCAGACAGCAAGATAGCGCTTTAAAACAAAGGGCTATTTTTAATATTAATCAACAAATTACATATACTCGTCTTAAAGAAATACTGCCACAGAGCACGATTTTGGCGCATGTGTCATTTGATGCGTTATTGACGACTAAATACTCTCGTACACGGCATAAATATCGCAATATGGTGGCAGATTTTGTCGTACTGGATCAAAGTCATCAAGTAACGGCCATTATTGCACTGGATGATCCCATGGTATTGAAGCGTCGACAGAATGCACAATATCAAGATGCACTTTTAGCCATGGCGGGCTATCGTGTGATTCGCTATGAAGATGTGCCTGAGTATTATCAGTTGAGACAAGATTTCCTGATTGAAAAATTTGCTTATAATCAGTTAGATACTTCATTAGAAGGTCATACAAAAAAGTATAGTTTTTATCCAGTATTGGGGCGAAAGAAAATCCGAATTTTAGGTTAACGAGAATAAGCATGAATAAAGAGACTTATCATGCTTATTTTTTTATCGATTTAATTTGAAATACGTACAGCGGTAACTGTCATTTCCACTAAAACTTCAGCAGCATACAGTTTAGATTCAACGCAGGTTCGAGCAGGGGCATGGCCTTCAGCGACCCAAGCGTCCCATATTTCATTCATTGCTGCATAGTCTTGTTCAATATCTTTTAAGAAAATGATTACAGATAAAATATGGGTTTTATCTGAACCTGCATCTGCCAATAAGCGGTCGATATTATCCAGCGTTTCTTGCGTTTGTGCCTTGATATCCAGTGAAGTGTCATTGGCCAATTGACCGGCTAAATGTACCAAATTTCCTGAAATCGCCACTTCGCAATAACGCTTTTCTATATGTAGACGTTGAACGCTCATAAAATTTTAATCCTGTGTTTTTCGGCATCATGGCCATTGCACCGCTGTATCAGTATTGAGTCGCAAACGGTGAAGTGAAAATGGGTTAATGAACACCCGATCATGTGCAATCTTGGTCAGTAAAACAGCACCAATAAGATCATCATCACATGTGTTGTGCATCCAATGCCATCAAGCAGGGAAAGCACCCATTAAGCCACCGATGATACACATTTTTTGCTGATCAAAGCGATCTGCAATCCATGCAAAAAGAGCAATATTGCAACAACTGATTGCACCCAGCATTCAGGTGATATTGCGGGAGAAGTGTTTGTTCAAACTTTGGTTATGGGTTGGATCATTCAGTCGCAAATGAGTTATTCAATAGAAGGTCAGTCATTCGATTGGATATAAAATATTGATATAAAAGCTTTCAGATATGAGGCGATGATAGGCGTGATGGAAAGTACCAGCGATTGACAACAGCAGCAACAAAATTAATGGCTATGGTTTTATGCCACGGTGTTGTTGGCAATTTAAAAGCGCTATTTAGCGAAGGCAGGCAAGAAAGGTTCCATGACAGAGTTGCCCTGTAATATTCGGATTTGATCGTCACGCCAATCACAGGACAGTATGCTAAAAGTAAAGGTGATTTTTAGCATCTCAGCGGCTACATGGATAAATGCATCGCGCCGATAGAGTACCGTAAAAAGAAGTGTTGTGTGTAATCAATTGGTCTAATTTCATTCTTTTGATTAAAAAGCATTCAAAATATTGACCAAAGTGAAAGCTGAGGTTGATCTTGCTGTTCAGAAAGTTGGTAGACCCCAACGCCAATTAAGCGAAATTGCGCATGTTTAGAAATCCGCATTTCAATCAGCAGTTGTTGTAACACATCTTCTAATTGCTGTTTGTTTTGTAAGGGCTGTTTAAAACTTTTACTGTGTTGTAAAACTTGGAAATTTTTCAGTTTCAGTTTGGCTGAAACGCCACGTGCAGAAAGCTTTTTTTTCTCTAAGCTGGCCCAAACTTGATCAATCAGTTTAGGCCAATAGTTATAGCATTCGGTCAAAATAAGATCGTCATCAAAAGTGGTTTCTTTTGAAATTTGTCTGCGTTCACGTTCAGTCTGTACTGGGCGTTCATCAATGCCTTGCGCATATAAATACAGTTGTTGCCCATATTTGCCAAAATGTTGAATCAGGATGGCTTCATCCAGTTGTTGTAAATCACCCAAGGTTTCTAGTTGCAGCGCCTTTAATTTTTCTTGCGTGACTTTACCAACGCCGGGGATTTTTTTCAGCGCTAAATGTTGAATGAAATTTTGCACTTGTGAGGGTTTAATTACACAGATGCCATTTGGTTTATGCCAATCCGATGCAATTTTGGCTAAGAATTTATTCGGTGCTACGCCAGCAGATGCGGTTAAACCCGTCACTTGAAAAATATCGTGCCGAATTTGCATGGCAACTTCTGTGGCACTGGGAATATTTTTTAAATTTTCAGTCACATCTAAATAAGCTTCATCTAAAGATAAGGGTTCGATGATGTGAGTGTAGCGCTGAAAAATTTGATGAATTTGAGTTGATACGGCACGATATTTTTCAAAATTGGGTTCAATCACTAGCACTTGTGGACACAGTTTCTTGGCCTGTGACATGGACATGGCAGAACGTAAACCGAACTTGCGTGCAGGGTAGGATGCCGCTGCAATCACCGCTCTTGGATGGTGTGAGGAAATCACCACAGGAAGGTCTTTTAATTCAGAACGGTCTTTAAGTTCGACAGATGCATAAAAGGCATCCATATCGATGTGAATGATTTTTCTCATGCAGTTGCACATTCTGCTTTAAATACAAGGTTAAGTTGAGTATCTCATTTTCATGCTTTGCATTGTAGCGCTTGAGTCAGAGGATACGACATAGCTTGACTGAGTAAAACTGCGATTGTGTTTTGCTCTTTAGCAGTCTGAATGAAAAGATTGAATCTTTTTTAGGCCTGATCTGGTTATTTTATAGGTCAATTTTCAATAGTTGTTTGCGTATCAATGTTATTTTTTTCTAAAAAATGAATCCAGTCGGACTGATCGCCATGAAAGACATTTAAATCGACCACTTTAGCAATGCCTTTAATACTTCCTTGATTGGTATGTTGCCAAAATAACCATGGTGGGTTGCCTTTTAAATTGGGTTTGCCTTGGTATTCGCGTACCCAGAGCGGTGTTTGAGAAAATTGTCCCGCTAAAATAATGTTATAAAATGACTTGGAAATATAGAAAATCGGCTGTTTGCCATAGTGTTGATACAGTCGATCATGCATGAGCTGAATTTCTTCTAGCAGCTGTTCTTTGGTATAGGTATTGATGCAGTTCGTGTCATATTCCAGATCAATCACCGGCGGCAGTGCATCGGGTTTATTGGGCACGGTGGCAATAAAGTTCTGTGCTTGAATTTCACCATCACGGCATAAACGATAAAAATGATATGCCCCAACCAAAAAACCCTGTTCACGGGCTTGCAGCCAGTTTTCTTGAAATTTCCGATCTTTAAAATCACCGCCTTCGGTGGCTTTTAAATAGATAAATTGAAACTCTTTGGGCGATATTTTTTTCCACTGGATATCGCCCTGATGATGTGAAACATCAAAGCCTTTGACCGGATATTCCTGTGCTGAGGCAGGATTATGATGCAGGACAAAAACATAGACCACGATTGCAATACAAATCAGTCCCAAGCCAACGCAAGAGGCGTAAAGCTTTTGTAGGCTGCTTTTGGCGAATCGTTTTTTAGGCATAACCGTATGTGCAATAATGAACCCTGAATATGATACGCGATCTGACGCTTCAGAGTACGTTGTTTCTGAAATCTGTTTAAACGGCTGTATCGCGTGGAATACGCCAGAAAATATAAGCGGTAATAATGTTAATACAGCCTAAACAAATCAGGGTGTGATGAAATGCAAGGCTGATCTGTGCGCTGCCGTAATATGCGGTAAAAATGTTGACCAGCGTACCGGCCAAAGCCACACCGATACTCATCGACAGCATCATAATCATGGATAAAAAACTGTTGCCACTGCTGGCATCGGCTTGAGCTAAATCTTTCAGCGTTAAGGTATTCATGGAGACAAATTGCATTGAATTTAACATGCCAAAAATAAAGAAATGTAACGTGCGCAGCCACAGTGGTGTATCTGCCGTGGTTAAAGCCAGACTGGCAATACAAGCACCGACTAAAACCGTGTTGACCAACAGCACACGTCGATAGCCAAAGCGTTGAATAATGGGGCGAATCATTGGTTTTGATGCCAATGATCCGAGTACCGCAGGAATCATCATTAATCCCGTAATCAAGGGACTAAAACCAAATGCCACTTGCAACATCAGTGGTAATAGAAAAGGCAGAGCATTGCCGCCCAACCGTGCAAAAAAATTGCCTAAAATACCAATCGCATAAATTTTATTTTCAAATAATTTACTCCGAAATAAGGCATGTTCATGGCTGTGAGCGTGGTAGGCATAGATGGCTGCTGCAATTAATCCTCCCACGACCAGTACAATGCTGAACCAAGCGGAGCTATGTTCACTGGAAAAACTTTCAATACCTAAGGACATGCCAATCATGGCAATGACCAACAACAGGAAACCGCTAAAATCAAATTTTTGTACCGTGGGTTCGGTGACATTGGGCATGGCTTTAAACGTGACCAGCACACCCAACAGCCCCATCGGGATATTGATCAGGAAAATCCAATGCCATGTGGCAACTTCAACCAACCAGCCGCCTAAAGTGGGGCCAATCAGTGGGCCGACTAAACCTGCCAGACTCATAAGGCTCATGGCAGATAAAAATTGGCTACGCGGAATAACTTTCAGCATCGCCAAGCGACCGACAGGCAGCAATAAAGCACCACCAATGCCTTGAGCGACACGAAAAAATAACAGTTGCTCTAAACTTTGTGAAAATGCGCAGCCCAAAGAGGCCAAGGTAAAAATAATAATGGATGAAAAATAAGTATTACGCACACCAAAACGGTCTGCGAGCCAGCCACTTAAGGGAATACAGGCAGCGACAGAAAGGACATAGGCCACCACGACACTGTGCATGCGTAAGGGATCTTCGCCTAAGCTAACGGCCATAGCAGGAATAGCCGTGTTGACAATGGTGGTATCCAGCGCCTGCATAAAAAAGCCAATCGACACTAAAAAGACCAACAGTCTAAATTCAGGTTGTAAGGCTTGATGCGATGGCGTGGCGTTCATATTTTGAAGAAGCTGAGGTTTTTTAAATAGTTTAAATGAATCTAGTAAGGTTGTTGTAGTAAATCGTTGTCTTCATTTTGCCATAACAATGCAATCAAACAGCAATCTAATCGTCATGGTGCTGACACGCGTTGCTTATAACTTGGTCGAAATTTTAAGAAAAATGATGAATGAGCATGATGAAGACACAATTTTCGGCACTGATGATTGCTTTACTTTCGTTGGGAATGGTGGCGTGTAATGATGATCAGAAAAATGAAGCGACTGTGACACCACCCGTCGTTGAGGAGAAAACCCCGAATAGCATTGAACTGGTGCGTATTGGCGGTTATGAAACTGGTATTTTCGGTGCTAGCGCGGCAGAAATTCCGGCTTTTGATGCTGCGAGAAAACGTCTATTTGTGGTGAATGCCAAAAAGGGCATGGTCGATGTGCTGGATATGACACAGCCTGAAAAACCTGTGCATATTGGGGAATTATCTGCGCGTGCATATTTGGCCGAATCAGAAGTAAATAGCGTTGCAGTGCATCAGGGCATTGTCGCTTTAGCTGTTCAAGCCAAGAATAAAACGGACAACGGCATCGTCGCTTTCTTTAATGCCAAAGATTTAACTTTTATTAGTCAGGTTGAGGTTGGGGCATTGCCGGATATGTTGGTATTTACACCAGACAGCAACAAGGTTTTGGTGGCCAATGAAGGTGAACCGAGTGCTGGGTACGCGGTTGATCCTGAAGGTTCGATTAGCATTATTGATGTGCGTAATATCCAACGCCCTGAAGTGAAAACAGCAGGGTTTAGCGCATGGAATTCGCAAAAGCAAAGCTTGGTGGATGCTGGTGTCCGTATTTTTGGACCTGATGCGCAGCAATATGCCAATATAACAAGGCAAGGTATTGCAACAACAACGGTTGCTCAAGATCTGGAACCTGAATACATCACCATCAGTGCCGATGGCAAAACAGCATGGGCAACGTTGCAAGAAAACAATGCCATTGCCA
The DNA here is from genome assembly GCF_000367925.1 of Acinetobacter bohemicus ANC 3994. Classification (GTDB taxonomy): domain Bacteria; phylum Pseudomonadota; class Gammaproteobacteria; order Pseudomonadales; family Moraxellaceae; genus Acinetobacter; species Acinetobacter bohemicus. The sequence continues at coordinate 371,600 of NZ_KB849168.1, read as the reverse complement.
AAATTGATTTAATTAAAGATGAAGTCGTGGATATTTTCCCGATTGGCTATAAAGACCACGGTTTAGCTGAAAATGCCTTTGATGCCAGCGATAAAGATTTAGGCGTTAATATTCAAGCTTGGTCGGGCGTTTTCGGCATGTATATGCCCGATGCGATTGCGCAATATCAGGTCGATGGTCAAACTTATTTGGTGACCGCCAATGAGGGTGATGCACGCGAATGGCTGGTTAATGCGGATCAGTATTTTAAAGGGGATGATTTAAATGCCGGCTATGCCGAAGAAATTCGTGTAAAGCACTTATTTAACAGCAAAGGTTTTAGAAATAATGGCGATTATGCAGCACATTTACGTCAGATTGCGCCAAATGTAAAAGGTGCAAAATTAGATTCCAGCATTTTTTGTCAGAATACACCTCAGGTCGAAACGTGTTTGTCCGAGTTAATCGTTGATACTCAATTGGGTCGTTTAACCATAAGCTGGACACAAGGTTATAAAAAAGATGCGCTGACGGGTTTACCACTGCTTGATCAGAATGGGCTGATGACCTACGACAAACTGTATGCTTATGGCGGTCGTTCATTCAGTATTATTGATCCCGTTTCGAAAAAAATAGTCTGGGACTCAGGCAAAGAATTTGAAGCAAAAGTTGCAGAAATAATGCCGCAATATTTCAATAGCAATCATGAAGAAGCCAAGTTTGATGACCGTAGTGACAACAAAGGGCCTGAACCTGAAGGTGTTGCATTGGGCAAAATTGGCAATAAAACCTTTGCCTTTATTGGGCTTGAACGTCAAAGCGGCATCATGGTCTATGATATTAGTCAGCCGAAAAAAGGACAGTTTGTTCAATATTTTAATGACCGGAAAATGACTGAGGCGCCGAATAAACAAGGGGATTTAGGACCTGAAGGTTTAATTTTTATTGCAGCGAAAGATTCTCCTAATGGACAGCCACTTTTGGTGGTGGGCAATGAAGTGAGTGGTTCAACTGCAATTTATCAAGTGAAGTTAAACTAATCCATCGTGAGAAAAAAAGAGCACAAGGTTGCTCTTTTTTTGTGCCGTGTAACAAAACCTTGTCACTGTAAGGTGATTAAACTGAGACAAAACTGTCATAATCTTGCGCAGCTCATCCGTCGTACTGGGTGAGTTCTTCATGGGTGAAAAAAGGTTTTGTTGTTATGACAATCGAAATTTTGATGATTGTTGGTTTTTGTTTAGCTGCCTATTCAATTGTCGGAAATGATGTACCACAAACCTTAGGTACTTTTATTTCATCGAATGCTCATCGTCCGTGGTGGTTACTTTGGCTCTATACCAGCAGTATTTTAAGCGTAGTTTTATTCTACGGTTGGTGGGTGTCTGGAGTAGGGGACGCATCGTATGGCCGTCTGGAAACCATTGCTTTTCCTGAATCGGGGATTACTTGGCTGTATATCGTTCCGCCGATATTGCTGATTCTGTTGACCAAGTATGGGATTCCCGTCAGCACCACATTTTTAGTTTTGACCATTTTCTCGCCAAGCAGTTTGGGAGCCATGCTGACCAAGTCGATGATGGGATATGCCGTTGCATTTGTGGTGGCCATTATTATCTATCGTTTTGTGATTAAAGGCATTTCGGTTTATTTTAGTAAAACACGTGATCACAAACCATCTCATCTTTGGATTGGCTTACAGTGGATATCCACGGCTTTTCTATGGAGCCAATGGCTGATTCAAGATCTGGCCAATATTTTTGTTTATGTGCCACGTCAAGTCCCGCTCGCATTTTTGATTTTTGCAATTTTGGTTTTTGTCATTTTATTGGGAATGATTTTTTACCAACGTGGCGGAGCGATTCAAAGAATTATCGACACCAAAACGGGTGTAGCCGACATTCGTTCAGCCACCATTATCGATTTTATTTACGCGCTCATTTTATTGGTGTTTAAAGAGTGGAGTAATATTCCTATGAGTACCACGTGGGTATTCTTGGGCTTACTGGCAGGTCGTGAATTTGCCCTGTCCATGCATCTGGCTGAAGTAAATAAGTACCGAACTTCGCGTAATGTCAGTAAGGATGCGATGAAGCTGATGGTGGGCTTAATCATGAGTATTGTTTTAGCGACCACTTTACCGTGGTTTTATAACGTTATCTCAGGTTAGTTGTATATTGATGCCTCAAAAAAGCGAGTCATAAGCTTAATGCTGAGCAGTTAAGGATGTTTACAATTAACTCCTTAGCCTTTTAGTTATTCATGACAGAGTCTTATCATTTTAAATTAAATACTTGGAGCTCATCTGTTACTTTGGATAAGCCCAAATGAGAAACTCAAAATATATTTTGAGTTCGCAAGAAAGGCATCTTGCAGCGCAGTGCGCCTCACCGCAAAACTCGTCAAATCCCTTTTATTGATCAATTAATCGCAGAAACTTTATTTTTTCACAGTAAGTTTGCCTCGAACAGTTGTGGATGACGTTTCCGCGTATCGAATAAAATTATGAATTTAAAATAAAAAATGCCAGTCAATTTCTTAATTGACTGGCATTAGAGGCACGAGCTCGCTTTTATATCGTTATATATGAAGATAGATTGAACTTTTATGAATATTATTCAATCTATCTTAAATTTAAATAGCAAAGTGTTTTGGAGCACTCAGATTTCTAATTGCATTCACAATTTGGTCTGCATGATTACAAATAATCAATTTCGCCCGATGCTGCGGCGGTAAAAATCCTTCCTCAACAGCATGATCAAGCTGTGCAATTAAGGCATCATAAAAGCCATTCACGTTGTATAGCATCATGGGTTTTTGGTGTTGATTTAACTGTCCCCAAGTGGCTACTTCTAAAATTTCTTCAAAAGTACCTAAGCCACCCGGAAGTGCCACAAATGCGCTGGCACGCTCTGCCATCATGGCCTTACGTTCATGCATATTTTTGACGATGTGCAATTCAGTCAGTTGATGATGTGCAATTTCATAATCAAGCATAAATTCAGGAATTACCCCGACGGTTTGACCGCCATGTTGTATGACGGCATTGGCAACTTGCCCCATCAGGCCAATACTTGCGCCACCATAGACCAGTCCAAAGCCCTGATCTGCAAGACCTTGAGCTAGAGCAATCGCTTTTTCTGTATAAATGGGTTTATTACCGGAACGGGAGCCGCAATAGAGTGCAATTAAGGGTTGAGTTGTTTTAGGAGTCGGATTTTTATGTTTTGGAGTCATTTTTAATACACTTTTCATCATTATGGTTTTTACCATAGCATTTTATTTTTTCATGCTCTAGCTTACGCAGAAAATATGACAAAGCATGGACTGAAATAAACTCACTTTGCAAAAAATTGTGAACAGCTACTCAAAGAAAAGTGCGACAGATTGAAAAAAGGATGAATTTCTACGTCATCTTGCCTATACTAAAAATCTGTTTTCCAACAAATGAATCAACATGGGTAGTGGTTGTCGTCGCTCCGAACACATCAATTCGTACGAAAAAATTATACCGAATATTGTTCAGGAAATATTCACCGATTTTAATCGCAACATTCTAAAATCAGTCCTTAATGCTATGCAGGAGTGCATCCAATGATCTTTGAATGGATGTCAGATCCATCAGCATGGATTGGTCTTGCAACGTTAGTGGTTTTAGAAATTGTTCTCGGTATTGATAATCTGGTCTTTATCGCAATTTTGGCGGAAAAACTTCCACCAGAACAGCGCAATACGGGGCGTATTGTCGGGCTAATTTTAGCTTTGGTGATGCGATTAATTTTACTCGCTTCAATTGCGTGGGTGGTGACCTTAACTCAACCGCTGTTCCATATTTTTGATCATGCGTTCTCTGGTCGTGACCTGATTCTACTGTTTGGTGGTGTGTTCCTGTTGTTTAAAGGCACCATGGAACTGCATGAACGGATTGAAGGCACACAACCGCAAAAAGAAGAAAACCCTGTACATGCGGCTTTTTGGATGGTGATTGTCCAAATTGTGGTGCTGGATGCAGTGTTCTCGCTGGATAGTGTGATTACCGCCGTGGGGATGGTGAAAGATCTTTCAGTGATGATGATTGCGGTGATTATCGCCGTTGGCATTATGCTGTGGGCATCGAAACCGTTGATGAACTTCGTCAATAAGCATCCAACCGTGGTGATTTTATGTCTCGGTTTCCTGATGATGATTGGTTTCTCACTGATTGTTGAAGGTTTTGGTTTCCACATTCCAAAAGGCTATTTATATGCCGCAATTGGTTTCTCCGTGGTGGTGGAGTTTGTCAATCAAACCATGCGCCGCAATCAGGAAAAACTGGTCACAACAACAGACTTACGTTATCGCACGGCTTCTGCGGTGATGCGTATGCTTGGCGGTAAGACCGATGCACAAAATAATGAACCTGAAGATGTACTTGCCACACGTGCCTTTGCCGATGAAGTGTTTAATGAAGAAAATGGTGCTTATCATAGTGTGATGGTGCAAGGGGTGCTTGGACTGTCTGAACGACCGGTGAAATCGGTGATGACACCACGTCCAGAACTGGAATGGCTTGATTTAGATGAAGACGAAGCTTCGATTAAAGAACAATTGTTGAGCATGACTCATTCACGCTTAATTATTGCACGCGGTGAGTTGGATAATATTTCAGGGGTCGTGTTGACGCATAAAATCATGAATGAATACATCGAAACAGGTGTACTCAATTTTGAACGTCACTTACGTGAACCCGTTATTGTGCATGAAAATGCGCAAGTGTTGATGGTGATGGAACAACTGCGTCAAGCACCACTACAAATGGCCATTGTATTAAATGAATATGGTTCGATTGAAGGGATTGCGACCCCGATTGATGTACTGGAAGCCATTGCGGGTGAATTTCCCGATGAAGATGAACTGGAAACGGCTGCGGAAAGTTTAGAAGATGGCACGTTAATTCTGGAAGGCTCTACCGATATTCGCCATGTCTCCTTACTTTTAGGCTGTGATTTGGTCGATGAGTCTGAACAATATTCAACATTATCGGGCTATATTTTATTTCACTTAGGTCGTTTACCTGAAAGTGGGGCAAAATTAGCTGCAGATGGTTATATCTTTGAAGTGGTCACAATGGACGGTCATAAAATTGATAAAGTCCATATCATGCCGCAAATCAAAGCCAATGCTGAAGATGCATGAAATGACCGATAGGATCGCTTAAGCTTAGGATAATTGATTAAAATAGCTCGCATGGTCGAGCTATTTTTATGGAAAATTTTATGTCAGAACATAATTGTCCCTGTGGGCAAGGAAATTATGCAGAGTGTTGCCAAGTACTCCATTTGGGGCAAGCCAAAGCACAAACAGCAGCGCAGTTAATGCGTTCGCGTTATAGTGCATTTGCCAAGCATGAGATTGATTACATTGTTAAAACTACAGCCATAGGGCAGCAACAATTTTTGGATCAAGTGGCGATTGCTGATTGGAGTCAATCCAATCAATGGCTCAAGCTAGAGGTCATTCAAGCCAAAGAAAAAATAGATAAAAACCATGCACAGGTTGAGTTTAAAGCCTATTACCATGATGGCAAACAGGCACAGGTGCATCATGAAGTCTCTCATTTTGTACAACAGGATGGGGCTTGGTATTTCCTTGACCCGACCACGGAGATGCAAATCACTATGAAGCAAGCCTGCATTTGTGGTTCAGGCAAAAAATTTAAACAATGTTGTGCGCAATATCTGTAACTTTAGTTTGAATTTGCCTTAGAATAGCGCGCATCGATTACCCTCAGTGGAAGATGGGCAATGTTACTATTAGTCATTTATATTGTTGCGATTACGGCCGAAGCCATGACAGGGGCACTGTCGGCAGGTCGACGTAGTATGGATTGGTTTGGTGTAACGCTGATTGCCTGTGTCACCGCACTAGGTGGTGGTTCGGTTCGAGACGTACTGCTTGGACACTACCCACTGACTTGGGTCAAACATCCTGAATATTTGGTCTTAACCTGTGCTGCTGCCTTTGTCACGATTTTAATTGCCAAATGGATGCGCCATTTACGCTCGATCTTCTTGATTTTAGATGCGATGGGGTTGATTGGCTTTACCGTAATTGGGTGCCAAATTGCGCTGCAAATGGGCCATGGTTTTGTGGTTTCAGCGGTCGCAGGCGTGTTGACCGGGGTATCGGGTGGTATCTTGCGAGATATCTTGTGTAACGATGTACCCTTGGTGTTCCGCCGTGAACTGTATGCCAGTATTTCCTTTGTCTCTGTGATTTGCTATTGGGTCTGTCAAGAGATCGGCTTCTCGTTAGAAGTTACTGTCATTTCCACCCTAATTTTCGGTTTTTCTTTACGTTGTATCGCCATCTATTTCGGTTTAGAAATGCCGAAATTTATTTATAAAGATGATGATGAGCAATCTGCATCCTCTAAAGATGCGTCATAAAGATTTGCATAAAAATGACAGATGACTGATGAAATAAAGCAGTCATCTGCTTGAAATGAGCGTATAAAAATAACTACAACTATAAATCCTGTTGGGAAAGCAGTATGTATTCTTTCACCAAATCAGAGAGCTTATTATGGATTTAGTCTCACGTGTACAACGCTTACCGATCGGTAAATTTCACTATACCTTACTCTGGGTCATCGGACTGGGCTGGATGTTCGATGCAATGGACACGGGGCTCATTTCTTTTATTTTGACCACCATGGCTGAAGAATGGCACATGACAGCGACGGAGAAAGGCTGGGTGGTGTCGATTGGTTTTGTCGGGATGGCAATTGGGGCTGTTTTATCTGGTGGCTTAGCTGACCGAATTGGCCGGCGTACCGTGTTTGCCCTCACTTTAGTCACCTATAGTATTGCCACTGCTTTATGTGCTTTTGCACCGAATTTAACCTGGTTGTTGGTCTTTCGTTTTATTGTTGGTTTGGGCTTGGGCGGACAACTTCCCGTTGCGGTGACTTTGGTCAGTGAATATATTCCTGCTCAAGTACGTGGACGCTTTATTGTGTTATTGGAAAGTTTTTGGGGCTTGGGCTGGTTGGTTGCTGCATTGGTGTCCTATTTTGTGATTCCAAGTTATGGCTGGCATATCGCCTTTTTAATTGGCGGCTTACCCGCTATTTATGTGTTTATGATTCTAAAAAAAGTGCCAGAGTCAGTGCCATATTTGATTAACCGTGGACGTATTGAAGAAGCACACGCACTGGTACAGCAGCTTGAACGCCAGTGCGGTGTTGAAGTAATTGATTATATTGAAGTGCAGCCTGTAGCCACCAAACAAAATATCTCCTTTGCTCAGCTTTGGTCAGGTGCATTTGCCCGCCGTACCTTAATGCTCTGGTTGATTTGGTTTGGTATTGTTTATTCCTATTATGGCATTTTTACTTGGTTACCTAGTTTGTTGGTGAAACAGGGCTATAGCATTGTGCAGTCTTTTGAATATGTCCTGATCATGATTTTGGCCCAGCTTCCGGGTTATGTCGCAGCCGCATGGTTGGTGGAAAAATTGGGGCGCAAAGCAACCTTGGCAGGTTTTATTGGCATGTGTGCCGTCTCTGCTTATTTCTTTGGTCAAGCCAATAGCGTAAACATGATTATGTTCTGGGGCTGTTTGATGTCGTTCTTTAATTTGGGTGCATGGGGCGTACTGTATACCTATACCCCAGAACAATATCCGACCAATATTCGCGCCTTTGGTTCGGGTTGGGCTTCTGCAATTGGTCGCATGGGTGGGATTGTTGCACCGATGGTAGTCACTCATATGATGATCATGGAGAATGGTTTTAGTCAGGTCTTTATGATGTTTACTGCGGTATTATTCGGGGTGGCTTTGGTGATTTTAATTTTAGGCGAAGAAACCAAAGGCAAGACCTTAGAATCGATTGGATTATAAGGTTTGCTGAAAATGGATGATTTTTGCTTGATCATGCTTTATAAAATGAATAGTTTTACGCCATAAGACACAATTTGTCGCGGAGTATGGGAGACTCCCCTTGTGCAGACTACAGCTGCGACTTAGCATAACAACGTAGATACAAAAACGAATTAATTAGGATTTCACGCTTTTATGACCAGCCTTGTGCATCAAGCCACAGAAAATCGTTCCGTAGCAGAATTTACCGAACAAGCTTATCTCAACTATGCCATGTACGTGATTATGGATCGTGCATTGCCGCATATTAGCGATGGTTTAAAACCGGTGCAGCGTCGTATTGTGTATGCGATGAGTGAGTTAGGCTTAAAGCATAGCGGTAAGCCAAAAAAATCTGCCCGTACGGTGGGTGATGTGCTGGGGAAATATCATCCGCATGGTGATTCTGCCTGTTATGAAGCCATGGTGCTGATGGCACAGCCCTTTAGTTATCGCTATCCTTTTATTGAAGGTCAGGGCAACTGGGGTTCACCGGATGATCCGAAATCCTTTGCCGCAATGCGTTATACCGAAGCTAAACTGTCACTCTATAGTGAAGTGCTGTTGTCGGAACTGGGTCAAGGCACTTGCGATTGGCAGGACAACTTTGATGGTTCCATGAAAGAACCGGTCAATTTACCTGCGCGTGTACCGAATATTTTGCTTAATGGGACAACCGGGATAGCCGTGGGCATGGCAACGGATATTCCACCGCATAATTTGCGTGAAGTTGTTAAAGGCACCATCGCTTTAATCCGCAACCCCAATTTAAGCGATGAAAAAGTAGCAGAATATATTCCTGCGCCAGATTTACCGACCAAAGCTGAAATTATTACTCCGCCTGAAGAACTACTTAAAATTCAAACCACCGGGCGGGGTAGTTATCGCATGCGTGCGATTTATACCATTGAAAAAAATGAAATCGTGATTACGGAATTGCCGTATCAAGTTTCAGGTTCAAAAATCATCACGCAAATTGCCGACCAAATGCAGGCCAAAAAATTGCCTTTGGTCAGTGATGTTCGAGACGAATCCGATCATAAAAATCCGACCCGTTTAGTGATTGTGTTGCGTTCAAATCGTATTGATGCAGAAGGGGTAATGAGTCACCTATTTGCAACCACGGATTTAGAATCCAGCTATCGTGTCAATATGAACATGATTGGTGCCGATGCACGTCCACAAGTTAAATCGATTCGTCGAATTTTATTGGAATGGATTGAAATTCGTAAGCATACCGTGACCCGTCGTCTACAGTATCATCTGAATAAAATTGAAAAACGCCTGCATATCTTGGCGGGATTGCTGATTGCTTATTTGGATTTAGATACCGTGATTCGGATTATTCGTGAAGAAGATCATCCGAAAGCAGAACTGATTGCCCATTTCGGCATTGATGACATTCAAGCTGAAGCCATTTTAGAACTGAAGTTACGTCATTTGGCGAAACTTGAAGAAATGGAAATTCGCCGTGAACAAGAAGAATTAGAAGCGCGTGCTGCCATTATTCGTGAACAATTGGCCAATCCAGAATCCTTAAAGAATTTAATCATCACTGAATTGAAGGATGATGCGAAAAAATTTGGCGATGATCGTCGTTCGCCCATCGTTCAGCGTTCAGAAGCGCAAGCCATCAATGAACAAGACATGTTGCCTGCTGATCCAGTGACAGTGGTTTTGTCAGAAGCCGGTTGGATTCGTTCTGCTAAAGGGCATGATATTGATGCTGAAAACCTAAACTTCCGTGCCGGCGATCAATATTTAAGTCATGCACAAGGTAAGTCCAATCAACGGGTATATGTACTGGATGAAACGGGGCGTAGTTATGCATTGGCGATTGCAAGTTTGCCATCGGCCCGTGGTTTGGGTGAGCCATTAAGTTCCAAACTTGCCCCTGCAAATGGCATTGCTTTTATTCAAGTGCTGATTACAGAGGATGAGCGTGAAGTCATTGCTGTTAGCTCGAAAGGTTATGGTTTTAAATCGAATGCGAAACAACTCGATACCAGTGCCAAAGCGGGTAAAGCATTTTTAACTGTAGCGGATGATGCCAAAGCTTTACCGTTACAAACAGTCGATGCACATACGCATTTGGCGATGCTGAGTACCGCGGGTCGTTTATTGGTGATTGATTTGTCAGAATTGCCAATCCTGAACAAGGGTAAAGGAAATAAATTGATACAACTTGAAGGCAAAGAACAAATTTTGTCCATGACATTAATTTCTTTAAATGAAATAATTCAAGTGGTTGCGGGGCAGCAACAATTAAAATTAAAAGGTGATGATCTTCAAAAATATATTGGTAAAAGAGCCACTAAAGGTCAACTCTTACCACGAGGATATCAAAAAGCAAATAAACTGTTCATTCAAAGATAAAACTAGCATCCATTGATCAAAATACGTTATATATGATTGGTATTCGTGTAAATGGATGTCATGTTATGCATAAACAAGTTAAATAATGACGCATAACATTGAAAAAATAGTTGAAACTAAGGATTATAGATTGGAGATTAGGGCATTATGGAAAAGATTTGGTTTGCTGAATACCAAAAAACAGGGATTCCTGAAACTGTAGAATTGCCAGCAGAAAATACCTCACTTAACGATGTTTTTGAACGTAATTTTCAAAAATTTGGTTCACGTGATGCTTTTATCTTTATGGATAAAGCCTTAACTTTTGATGAATTAGAAGAAGCAAGTCGTAAATTTGCAACCTATTTACAAAGTTTAGGCTTGGCAAAAGGTTCCCGCGTTGCCGTCATGATGCCTAACGTTCTTCAATATCCAGTGGTTGCACTTGGGGTTTTCCGTGCAGGTTTGGTGTTGGTGAATGTGAATCCACTGTATACCTCACGTGAACTTGAACATCAATTAAATGATTCTGGTGCTGAAGCATTGGTGATCATTGAAAACTTTGCCACTGTTTATCAAGCCATTATTGGTAAAACACCTGTGAAGCACGTCATTGTTGCTTCTGTCGGTGATATGTTGGGTACGCTCAAAGGCACATTGGTTAACTTTGTGTTGCGTTCAGTGCGTAAGCAAATCCCAGCTTGGAATATTCCAGGTCATATCCGTTTTAACGCGGCGATGTCTAAAGTCAGTGCCAGCAATTACAAACGTCCAAACTTAACTTTAAGTGATACCGCTGTACTTCAATATACTGGTGGTACTACAGGTGTTTCTAAAGGTGCAGAACTGACGCATCGCAACCTTGTTGCCAATATGTTGCAGTGTGATGGTATTTTCCAAAGTAAATTTGGCGCACAAGACGGCGCTAAAGATGACCGTATTTTCTGTGCATTACCGCTGTATCACATTTTTGCCTTCATGGTTTGTGCCATGTACGGTATGTATAAAGGTCAAGCCAACGTGCTCATTCCAAACCCACGTGACTTACCTGGGGTGATGAAAGAACTGCGTAAATATCAACCTTCATTCTTCCCAGCAGTAAACACTTTGTTTAATGCACTGGTAAATAATGAAGAGTTTAAACAACTTGACCATAGCAAACTTAAAATGGCGATGGGCGGTGGTATGGCGGTTCTTCCTTCTACAGCAGAAGCGTGGAAGAAAATCACAGGCACCAATATTATTGAAGGTTATGGTTTATCTGAAACCTCACCTGTTGCAACAGCAAACCCACCAACATCGACTGAATTCAGCGGCACCATTGGTATTCCATTACCATTGACTGAAGTTGCGATTTTAGATGATGAAGGCAATAATGTTGCATTAGGCGAACAAGGTGAAATCTCGATTCGTGGTCCACAAGTCATGAAAGGCTATTGGAACCGTCCAGATGAAACTGAAAAAGTGATGACGACTGATGGTTTCTTCCGTACGGGTGATATTGGTATCATGGACAGCCGCGGATACATTAAAATTGTCGACCGTAAAAAAGACATGATTTTGGTTTCTGGCTTTAATGTATATCCATCTGAAATTGAAGAAGTGATTTCAACACATCCAAAAGTATTGGAAGTGGCAGCAATTGGTGTTCCTGATGAAAAATCAGGTGAAGTGCCTAAGCTTTTTGTAGTGAAAAAAGATCCGTCTTTAACGACAGAAGAAGTGCTTGCTTTTGCTAAAGAAAACTTAACAGGCTATAAACGTCCTCGTTATGTTGAATTTATGGACGAATTACCAAAATCGAACGTAGGTAAAATTTTACGTAAAGATTTGCGTAAAACGGCATAAGTTAGCCATAAAAAAAGCGCCGTTTGCGGCGCTTTTTTTATGCTTTTTAAAAATCAATCTTTCATCAACCAGCGATCAATATACGGGCGTCCAAGGCCAAAAATACCGACAAAGGTAAACATGGTGCCAAACTGGCGGCTAAAACTGGGCAAACGAAATGCACCATAGCTCAGATAATTATCAATCAAGCAATACACCAAAATCGCGGTGAGCCAATACCATAAGTTTTGACGCTTAATGCTGACCATCCAGAAGGCAATAATTAAAATGATTAGTGTGCCGATGGGTGATGCAATATTCATATTGGCACATATGGTTGCGATTAAGAACGCCACGATTGGCAACACGATTTTCAGTACACGATCCACTTGACGTTGATGCTGTTGCTGTTTTTCAAGTACATCGAACATTTCTTGTTGATCAGGGTTGACCATAATGGATCCTTATTGCGCATTGATAAAAACATTATAATTTAACAAAAATTATTGTTGAAACACCATGCTATGATATGCAGCAGAAAATCGTAATGAGAAAAATGAGATGCAAAGCATAAGTGGAATAATTTATCTCATCTTAATTGCATGTTTATTGCCTTATGTTTTTACCATAATTGCAAAAAAAGCGGCAGGCTTTAAAGCACGAGATAACCAAAACCCACGAGAATTTTTGGGTAAAACCACGGGCTTGGCAGCGCGTGCCCATGCGGTACAGCAAAATAGTTTTGAAAGTTTACCTTTATTTATTGCTGCGATTTTAATGGCAGAATATATGGTGGTGCAGCAAACGGTGATTATGACCTTTGGCATGGCCTATATTGTATTTCGGATTATGTATGGCATTTGCTATTTAGCCAATTGGGCAACATTACGCTCAATCGTTTGGTTATTGTCTTTGCTTTGCCCCATTTGTTTATTAATTTTGGTGATTAAATTAACTTAAAGTCGCTGCATTTATGCAAATACATATTTGCGCGTAGCAGATGTATAATCACGAAGTTATTTAATTCTCAAAAACCGTTATAATCGTGCGGTTTAAATAAGATTTAACTTGTTAAAGAGTGATGCTATGAGCTACAGCAATATCCCAGCGGGTAAAGATGCACCAAACGACATCTATGTCATTATTGAAATTCCTGCAAATGCAGCACCAATCAAATATGAAATTGATAAAGATTCAGATGCTTTATTTGTAGACCGTTTTATGGGTACAGCAATGTTCTACCCAGCGAACTATGGTTATGTGCCAAACACATTGTCTCTTGATGGTGACCCATTAGACGTGCTTGTTGTGACTCCACATCCAGTTGAACCGGGTTCAGTCATTCGTTGCCGTCCTGTGGGCAAATTGAACATGGAAGATGATGGCGGTATCGATGCGAAATTGGTCGCTGTTCCACACGACAAATTAACCCCGATTTATAAAGATGTTCAGGAATATACCGATCTTCCACCATTGTTGATCAGCCAAATCGAACATTTTTTCCAACACTATAAAGATCTTGAGCCAGGCAAATGGGTTAAGCTCAGTGGTTGGGAGGGGGCTGATGTTGCGAAACAAGAAGTGCTTAGCTCAATTGCAGCTTATGCAGAAGCAAACAAATAATTGCTTTTTATCATCTAGGTTTTAAATTTTTTAAAGCTTGGAACAAAAAAACCTGCACAATGTGCAGGTTTTTTTTGATATTCGAAAATTAATCTGAATTAGAAGAATTTCACAGGGATATCAAGCCAGATACGCCATTCATTGGTATCACCAATGTATGCAGCTTGGTAAGCATCGCTTGCACGGTAATATGAGTGACGAAGACGTAAGCTCGCATCTTTGGCAAAACCAGATTGGACTGTGTATTTCACCTGATTAAAGAATTCACGTTCAGTTGCATTATCCGCCACTAATTGAGCACGATCAACTTGGCCTGCAACATCAATATCCCAACCATAAACAAAGGCAGTCGTCCATGATAAGCCCGGAACATTCATACCTGCAAAGTTGTAGGTATATTGAAGTTGTGCTGATTTTTCATCATTACCAACGAAGTCTGAAAGGTAAGAGTTAGCCAAATACATGGTTTGATGACCATCAGCAACGCCTTGACCTAATCCATAGTCATAACCCGTATTGCCAGTATTTTGCTGGTAAGCTACCATGACATTGTGGTTGCCCGTGTTATAGGTACTAGAAAGTGACCAAATATTATTGCTTAAGTTATTGAGATCATTGGTTGTGTGTGAGTATGTATACGCACCACCGCCAGTCTTTGCATCCCACTCAGTATGATAGCCGCTGAAATCATAAGTTAAAGAGCTATTATTTGCCAAAGCTTGTTTAAAGTTGGCATTGACATAATGACGTTCTAAACGATCTTGGATGTCAGCACCAAAATAAGAGGTATTTAGATTGTCATTGAATTGATACTTAGCGCCCCACACAACAGCGCGATCCAATTTATTCCCATCAGAATTGATTTGGTCTGAATATTGGTTTTTAGTGAATTTACCAGCTGTTAACTCTAGACCTTTAATTTCACGGCTAGTTGCTAACACACCTTCAAAGTATTCAGGTACTAAACGTACAGTGTTACTTGCAAGTACAGGTAGGTCGAGCACTTGAGTACCATAGCGAACTTCAGTATTTGAAATACGTGCTTTTACAATACCACCACCGCGTGTCCAATGGTCATAAGCATCAACATGACCATTTGCATCTTTTGCACCATCATTATGTAATGGGATCATGCCATTGCCAGCATGGTTGTTTTCGCCAATTTTAAAAGAAGCATCACCAATTGCACCTACACCAAAACCAATCACGCCTTTGGTATAGCCAGATTCCAATTTAACCATTGCAGTTTGAGCTGCTGAGCTTGTATCAGCATTGCCATTTTTTTTATCACGAGAAAGATAACCCGTGCGGAATAATACAGATCCTTCTGCATCTTCTACGAAACCTTTAGATTCACTTTGCTCACTGGCAAAGGCAGTAGAAATAAGAGCAGCTTGAATTAACACTGCTAAGGTCAGTTTTTGTGTTTTTTGCATTGGGAGAAAGCCTTATACAAAATAGGAGGAGGAAATTGAAAGAATTGTATACATAATGTATATCAGAAAAATCTTTTTTTTATTCATTTTATTTCATTAAAGTTATGCATTTTTTGAATATAAATTTGGCTGTTTTATAAAATAAAAATTGCCGATTTTTTTATTTTTTTAAATTATTATTTAAAACAATAATATATTTAAATTATGGGTGATTTTTTATGTAATTTTTTAAAAATCAGTCAACAAAATTTTGAGCTTGGTTGCTATTTTTAGGATCTAATACTTTAGTCGTATATGAATTTTTAGTGCTAAGTTATAGCCCTCTACTGAGGGGGGTATGACCTGTTGTGAAGTTTTAAATCGCGCTATATTTTTGATATTTAATGTAAAATTCATCTAATTTCTGCTCATTGAAAATAGATTTTTTCTGCATTTAAGCGCTTATTTTAGGTTAAAATTAAATCTAAAAAGAAGGGTTTTATTTGAAAATAAGTGATTTGAAATGATAAAAAAGCTTTAAAATCCACAGCTAAATTTGTCATCGAAAAAAGAATCTTCAGTGGATTCTATACAGGCCAGTAATGCATCAAAAATCACATAAAATTACGTTATTTTTACTGCTTAGCATGAGTGCAATGTCTGCATTTGCTGAGGAACAGACAATTTCAGCCACAGCGGGGCAGTTAACGGGTAGTTTTGCGGTGGTAAATAAATATATTTACCGTGGTGGGGTGGAAAATGATGATGTTGCGCTACAGATGGGTATTGAATATGCACATCACAATGGTGTTGCAGTAGGATACTGGGGATCAACATTGGATTATGATCCATCTGATGACAGTGAAACTAAAGATCATGGTTTTGAACATAACTTTTATTTGGCCTATGCTCAAAAGATCAACCAAAATTGGCACTATAAAGTTCAGACGACTGCTTATTATTATCAAGATGGCGGTACAGTTTATGCTGATAATGGTGATGCTCGTAAAACGACCGCACTCGATGTATTGGGTGAATTGGCTTATAAGGATTTAACTTTAGGCGCAGTGGTCATGCTGACCGATGTCTCTTTTGCCAATGCTGGGGATGTCTATTTAAATGCTAGATATCGTTATGCGTTAGCCCAAAACTTTATGTTGAATAGCTCGGTGGGTGCATCTATCTATAATAGCAGCCGCGATGACAGCATGATTTCAACCCAAAATAAGATTGCTTTTAATGAAGCTCGCATTGGGGTCAGTAAAGAAATTCCGAATACGGCTGTAACGGCATCTTTAGATTATATGGTTGGCGGTAAGGATCGTTTTGATACAAATTTTGACGATCAGGTGGTATTAGGTCTTAATTTTAATTTTTAAGCTGAAAAGCGTGAAGAATTTTTAAAGTGCATCGATTGTTTTAAATTTATGCACTTTTTTTAGGCATAATATAAAAATATGCTTAAAAAATAGCCTTAAAAAGAGGCATGATGTAAGTAAATATAAATCTTCATTGAAAGTGCGTTTGGGGGAAGTGTCGAACAGCCGAGCAAAGGGATTGAAGCAACGCGATTTTAGATAAAATACTTTATATGAAAAAAATTATAAAAATTTTACGTTGTTTTGAAAAAGTGAAATAGAAAATTTACGCATAAACGGCTGATACTGCCTGTCTTGATGATGGATTTAAAAGGTTTAAGCATGTACACATTTTACAACATTAGTTTTGCTCGCCAGAGAATTTTGCTCTCCAGTCTTTTTCATTTTAAAAAATTGGCATAGCAATTGCTAATACCAGTTGAGTCAATAAAAAATTGTTGGGGATGTTCAAATGCTTAAAAAATTATTGGTTGTTGCGACATTAACGGGTGTATCTGGCGCTGTATTTGCTGATGAGACACCTGCATTACCATTTGGTTTATCTGTGACTGGAACGGCTGCCTTAACCTCAGATTATCGTTTCCGTGGAGTGACACAAACATTTAATGATCCAGCTGTGCAGGCAGGTTTTGTATTGTCACATGAGTCAGGTGCATATGCGGGCGTATGGGGTTCAAATGTCGATTTTGGCGGTACAGCGCATATTGAACTTGACCCTTATATTGGTTATGCAACAACGCTAGACAGCTTTGCCAATAAACCTGTATTAGATGTGGGTTTATGGTATTACGCTTACCCAAGTGAAAGTGATTTAAACTGGTTAGAGTTGTACGGTAAATTGACCTTCAAAGATGTGTTGGTGCAAGGTGCAAGTTTGTTAACCGCAGTCAACTATACCAATGACTATGCGGGTAAAGATGAAAATAGTTGGAATGTGAATGCAACTTATTCTGTGCCTTTTGGTACAACGGGTTTTGGTGGTGTTGCTGCATTAGGCTATACACAGGCTGATAAATATGATTTTGGTGGTGGTGATGATCATTACGTGGATTGGAAAGCGGGTGTAACTTATTCATTTGCTTCTGTTAGTGGTCTAACTGCTGAATTGGCTGCGATAGGTACGGATATTGATGCTATTACTGTAACCGAGCGTGGCGTAGAAACAGGTGCCGTCTTCACATTAACCAAAGCATTTTAATTTTTGAAACTTTAACTTAAATTTCAAATAGAAAAGAACCTCTAAAGCCATGCTCTAGAGGTTCTTTTTATTGAGATGATTGAGGGACTGCTGACATTCCATCCCGCTGTATTAAAAATAAAGCATTGCTTTATTTTTGCTCATGTTGCAGAAAAAGCAGCATGATAGGTTACAGTGCCTTGTGGAAATTTTCCATCGAAACTCAATGCTTGAAAGTACTCCGCTGGGACATCTTCTAAAATAAGGTTGTTGATGGGCTGAAAACCAAATTGCGCATAAAAATGGGGATCACCTAAAACAACACAACCTGCTGCACCCATGGCTTCCAATTGCTTTAATGCCGCTTGCATCAGTGCTGAACCCATGCCGTGGTGTTGCCATTCTGGCGAAACGGCAATAGGACCTAAGCCAAACCAACCGTCGACACCTGAAGAAATGCTGACCGGAGAAATCGCAATATGTCCCACAACGTCTTGATTTAAAACAGCCACCAATGAAATAGTCAGTTGCTGTGCATCACGTAAAGCATGAACAATAAATTGCTCGGCATGGCTGGAATATTGCTGATCTTTAAAGGCTTGTTCAATCACATGTGAAATTGCAGCATGATCAGCCAGGCTTTCATTACGGATGATTAAATTTTGCATCAATGCTTAACCCTGTTGTGCTCGGTAAGACAAAGCTTCGGTTAAATGTTGGCTTTGAATCTCCGTATGTTGTGATAAATCGGCAATACTTCGTGCCACACGTAAAACGCGATGATAGGCACGCGCAGATAAGTTTAGGCGCTGCTGTGCCATTTCCATAATACGCTGGGTTTGGGAATCTAGCGGTGCAAACTGTTCCAGTTGTTTTGGAGTTAAAGCATGATTGAGACATTGTTGCCGTTGTATTTGCTGTTCATAGGCTTGAATCACGCGTTCACGCACAGTCAGGGAGTTTTCTACGGGAGCTGTATCTTGCAGTTCATGCGCTTGCAATGGTGGCACATCCAAATGTAGGTCTATACGATCCAGTAATGGCCCTGAAATACGGTTCTGATAGCGTTTAATGGCATCTGCCGAACATTGACAACGGGTATCTTGATTAAAAGCATAACCACAAGGACAGGGGTTCATGGCGGCAATCAGTTGAAAATTTGCGGGGAAGGTCATTTGCCGTGAGGCACGAGAAATCACAATTTCTTTCGACTCTAAGGGTTGTCTTAACACTTCTAAAACTTTGCGATCAAATTCGGGCAATTCATCTAAAAATAAAACGCCTAAATGTGCCAAAGTAATTTCACCGGGTTTCGGATGTGAACCACCACCGACAAGAGCAATCGCAGAAGCGGTATGATGTGGTGCACGAAAAGGGCGCTGTCCAAAAGAGTGCGCAGCATTGGCAACCGAATAAATACGTGCGACTTCTAAATTTTCCTGCATATTTAAGGGCGGTAAAATACTGGCCAGACGGGAAGCTAAAAGGGTTTTTCCTGTGCCCGGCGGTCCTTTAAACAATAAAGAATGTCCACCTGCTGCGGCAATTTCTAAAGCACGCCGTGGGCGCAGTTGACCTTTGACATCGGCTAAATCAAATTTGTATTGATCCACTGTCGTTGTCGTCTGTGGTTGATATTGCGCAATCGGTTGTTGCTTGGATAAATGCTCACAGACATCTTTTAAATGCTGGGCTGCGAAAACTTCAAACTGCGGTAATTGTGAGGCTTCTGGCGCATTTTGTTCAGGCAAAATCAGTTGATGCCCAGATTGCTGGCAAGCAATGGCAATGCTTAAAATCCCTGTAATTGGGCGAAGTTGACCATCCAAAGCCAGTTCACCAATAAATTCCAATTGATCTGTGGCATGTTCAGGAATTTGTCCTGATGCCATCAGAATGCCTAAAGCGATGGGCAAATCGAGACGTGAACCATCTTTGGGTAAGTCCGCAGGGGCTAAATTGATGGTGAGGCGTTTGGTTGGAAATTGAAACCCACTATTAATAATGGCAGAACGCACTCGGTCTTTACTTTCACGTACTGCGGCTTCCGCCAGCCCAACAATGGTTAAAGAGGGTAAACCTTGGCTGACGTGAACTTCGACCTCAATGAGGGGTGCATGAAGCCCAAGTAGGCCTCGCGTATAAATTTTAGCAAAAGACATTTTTGTTGTTCCATTATAGTGCGTTATTTTTAATCGTTTTGTGTCTTTTAATGCACTAAGAAAGTGCTTATTTATTATTCTTGATTTTGATTTCTAAAGCTTCAACCTGTTTAAGCAGTTCGTTTAACCGGATGTTGGTGTTATTGAGTGCAGTACGTTGACGCTCAAGTTCATCTTTAGACACTAAATCCATCTTGGCAACAGCTTCACTGAGTAAGGCACGTAAATTATGCTCAAGGTCTTTTTTAGGTTGCTCGATTTGTTCCATGATTGCTTGTAATAAAGTTTCGATCATTGTTGATTCCCTAACGATGGAGAGGTGGTTGCAGTGTAGCATTGCTCAAACCTAGACCATAGCCCCAGCGATAAGATATGGCTTTGTTCGATAAGTAAAATTGTCAATTTTATAGTAAAAATGTTGAGTTTTTAAAAATCGGACTACGCTTAAAAGTATAAAATAGGTTATAAAGAAAACTTGTGCTGAAAGTTTTTATTTCCCCCAACCTAAAAATTTTTGGCACGAAATTTGAACATAAAACCTTACTGGTGAAAGAAGCCGAAGGAAAACCAACATGAAGCTCGTAACTGCAATTGTAAAACCCTTTAAATTAGATGACGTGCGTGAAGCACTTTCTGAAATTGGTGTTCAAGGGATCACTGTAACTGAAGTCAAAGGCTTTGGTCGTCAAAAAGGTCATACTGAACTTTATCGTGGCGCTGAATATGTCGTTGATTTTTTACCTAAAGTAAAAATTGAAATCGCGATTAGCGATGAAATGGTGGATTCAGTGATTGAATCGATTACACGTGTTGCAAGCACAGGTAAAATTGGTGACGGTAAAATTTTCGTGACTAACTTAGAACAAGTCATCCGTATTCGTACCGGTGAAACAGGTGCAGACGCTGTTTAATTTGGCACGAAGTTTGCTGAGTACCTAATAACTCAAAAAAACTAGGTTGGGGGATACGAATGAAAAAAATGCTATTGGCGCTTAGTTTATCTGGCGCACTTTTAGGGGGTTCTGTTGCATGGGCTGAAGAAGCTGTAACAGCACCCACTCCTTCTGAAAATGTTGCAGTCGTTGCAACGACTGATACATCATTAACGCATTCTGAATTGGCTGTGGCACCTGCTGCTCCAGCTGAAGCAATAGCAGCACCTGTAGAAGAAGAAGTAAAATTAGATACAGGTGATACGGCATGGATTTTAGTGTCTACAGCACTGGTTTTACTCATGACCATTCCGGGTTTAGCCTTGTTCTACGGCGGTATGGTGCGTAAGAAAAACGTATTAAGCACGATGGCACATAGCTTTGTTGCAGCCGCAGTCGTGAGTATTACTTGGGTTGTGATTGGTTATACTCTTGCCTTTGGTGAAGGCAATGCATTTATTGGTGGCTTAGATAAAATTATGTTATCAGGCATTACCACAGATGCACTCACCGGAACCATTCCAGAAATTCTGTTCGTTATTTTCCAAATGACGTTTGCCATTATTACTGTAGCCATCATTACCGGTTCGATTGCAGAACGGATGAAATTCAGTGCTTTTGTGGCGTTCATTACCATTTGGAGTGTTGTGGTCTACGCACCGATTACCCACTGGGTATGGGGTGGTGGCTGGTTAGCTAACGATGGTGCACTGGATTTTGCCGGTGGTACGGTGGTTCACATTAACTCAGGTATTGCGGGTTTGGTTGCGGCATACATGCTTGGCAAACGTATGGGCTTAGGCCGTGAATCTATGGCACCGCATAACTTGGCTTTAACTGTACTTGGTGCAAGTTTAGTTTGGGTGGGCTGGTTCGGATTTAACGGTGGTTCTGCACTGGGTGCCAACGGTTCGGCAGGTTATGCGCTCGTCGCAACTCAAGTTGCAGCAGCAGCGGCAGCGGTTGCCTGGTTAATTACTGAAAAATTAGTGCGTGGTAAAGCATCGGTACTCGGTGGTGCATCTGGCGCAGTGGCTGGTTTGGTGGTGATTACACCCGCAGCAGGTTTTGTCACTGTAGGTGGTGCATTGGCCATGGGTTTAATTGGTGGTGTGGTCTGCTTCTGGGGTATTACCGCGCTGAAACGTGCATTGAAAGCCGATGATTCTTTAGATGCTTTTGGTCTGCATGGCGTGGGTGGTATTGTCGGTGCGCTGTTAACAGCAGTCTTTGCCAGTGAATTCATCATGGGCGATAAAGTCCCTACAGATATGATGCATCAATTATGGGTACAAGCTGAAGGTATACTTGCAACGATTGCTTACTCGGCTGTGCTGACTTTCATTATCCTTAAAGTGATTGATTTGGTGATTGGTATCCGTGTTGCTGCTGATGACGAACGTATGGGTCTAGACTTAAGTCAACATGGCGAACGCGTCGAATAATAGTTCAACTGCATAATCAATATATTGTGTGAAACAGCCCGAAAGGGCTGTTTTTTTTCCATATCTTGCGTAAGGCTCTACAAAACGCAGAATTTTTGCTACACTCTAAATCCGATTTGATTTGTTCAATTAAACCGCTATGCATTGCCCATTTTGCAACGCCGCAGATAGTAAAGTGATTGATTCGCGTTTGGCTGCTGAAGGCTGTCAAATTCGTCGCCGTCGTGAATGTATCAGTTGCGGAGAACGCTTTACCACTTTTGAAACTTATGAAGTTGTTATGCCACGGGTGATTAAATCTGATGGCAAGAGTGAGCCTTTTGATGAAGCTAAAATGCGTCGTTCATTGATGCATGCGCTACAAAAACGACCCGTGACGCAAGAGCAAATCGAAACCGTACTCAGTGATATCCAATTACAAATTCGTCGCTTAGGCGAGCGTGATGTGAAGTCACGTACCATTGGTGAAATTGTCATGCAATCTTTGTTTGCACTGGATCATGTGGCGTATGTGCGTTTTGCTTCGGTGTATCAAGATTTCCAAGATGTAGAAGCCTTTCGCCGTCAAATTGAACAAATGCAACAACGTGAACATTAAAAGAGTTTCAAGATGTCTAAGTTAAGCCCAGATTCCATTCAGCAAGATCAAATGTGGATGCAATTTGCCTTAGCAGAAGCAGAGACCGCAATTTATCGAACACGACCCAATCCTGCGGTTGGCTGTGTGATTGTGAAACAGCATCAAATAGTTGGTCGTGGAGCAACAGCACCTGTAGGCGGTTCACATGCGGAAGTCTTTGCTTTAAAGCAAGCCGGTGATCAGGTGCAGGGTGCAACAGCTTATGTGACTTTAGAACCGTGTGCACATTATGGCCGTACACCACCCTGTGCGAACGGCTTGGTTGAGGCGGGCATTAGCCGCGTTGTGATTGCCTGTTCAGACCCAAATCCATTGGTGGCAGGTAAAGGTGTGCAAATCCTGAAAAATGCAGGGATTGAAGTTTTACAAGGTGTTTGTGAAGCGCAAGCTGCTGCACAAAATAGAGGTTTTCTGAAAGCGATTGCAACGGGCATGCCTTATGTACGCTTAAAAGTGGCTTCCAGTTTGGATGGTCGCACGGCCATGGCATCGGGTGAGTCGAAATGGATTACCGGTACTGAGGCACGACAAGATGTACAACATTGGCGCGCGATTTCTGGTGTGGTCATCACGGGTATTGAAACAGTATTAGCGGATGATTGTCAGCTCAATGTACGTCAGTTAGCGGGTATTGATATCAGCAGCATTGTTCAACCGAAACGCTTGGTGCTTGATCGTCAGGGGCGCTTACCGCTTAATGCAAAAATTTTAAATGTTCCTGAAACAGTGATGGTGATGGGACCATTCCGTCAGGAACTTGCCGATTTAGGCGTGTTACAATTTAGTGTACAGCCTTTAACAGACTTGCTACAGCGCTTAGCGACACAACATCACATTTATGATGTGTTGGTGGAAGCAGGGGCAACATTATCGACGGCCTTTTTACAAGCGCGGTTGGTGGATGAAATGATCAGCTATGTTGCACCGACCTTTTTAGGTCAAACGGCACGTGCGATGTTTAATGCGGAATTTAATCGTATGGCAGAGCAACTTCGATTTAAGCTCATAGACGTCACCCAATTGGGGAATGATGTGCGCTTAAGGTTAATCCCTTCTCAAGAGACAGTATGAATTCAGAGTCTTCGGTTTATCATAAACGTCGTCATTCAGCACGTACCACAGACGAATATCTTTTTAATCAGCTTGTTCCGTATTTAGGCAATAAGCGTCGTTTACTGCATCTGATTTTAGAAGCGCTTGAGAGCACGGGAACATTAAATAGTAAAAATGGTCGTGCGCCAATTTTTGCCGACTTTTTTGCAGGCTCAGGTGTGGTTTCACGTCTGGCACGTCAAAATGGTTATCGGGTGATTGCCAATGATTGGGAACCGTATAGCCATGCACTCAACAGTGCGATTTTATCTTGCACAGAAGCACCGGCATTTAAAGAATTGGGTGGCTATCAAAAAGCCATCGATTACTTAAACCGTTTGCCTGAAGTAAAAGGCTGGGTCACGCATAATCTGTGCCCACGGAATGATGAAGTTTATGATCCGACCCGTGACCGTTTGTTCTTTAAACGCCGCAACGGCATGCGGATTGATGCGATTCGTCAGCAGATTGCGACTTGGCAGGCGCAAGGGGCAATTGATGATGTCGAGATGAGTGCTTTGCTGGCACCATTACTTTACTCTGCCAGTTTTGTCAGTAATACCAGTGGTGTATTCAAAAGTTTCCATCATGGTTGGGGCGGTAAAACGCAAACGGCTTTAGAGCGGATTGAATCCTTACTTTGGCTGACGCCAAGTCGTTTTTGTGACATTGGTGAGCCGAAAAAACCTGCGGCAGAAATGTGGTGTGTCGATGCACAGCATTTAGCCAACCAAATGAGCAGTTTTGAAGTGGATGTGGCTTATCTTGATCCACCTTATAATCAACATGCCTATAGCAGTAACTATCATGTCTTGAATGCATTGACCTTATGGGATCAGGCTGATTTACCCAGTCCGGATACCAAAGGTTTTAAGAGCGGAATTGACCGAGCATGGCGTAAAGAGCGCCCAAGTCAGTACAATTCTTCTAAATATGCCAAAGAAGCTTATGAAAAATTGGTTGCCACCATTAATGCACGTTATATTCTGACCAGTTATTCGACCGATGGTAATATTGAAGCGGGCGACTTGCTGCAAGCAAATTTAAAACGTGGTCGGGTGACTTTACTCACGCAAGATGTGCCACGTTATCGTGTCAGTAAGCAGCGTCAGTCAGAGCGTGCGCGTGTGCTGGAGTTTATTGTGATTACCGATACCCATGCCAAATCAGGACCGCCATTACGCCAGCTTTTAGGTCAGTTGTATCATTTTGCAGAACTGGGTGGGGTCGATACCACCGGTGTGAGCACGCAATTGGCATTGTGGTAAAATAAATACAGAAATAGAGAGCAAATTATGTTTACAGGCATTATTGAAAGTCTAGGTAAAGTTGAGAGTTTACAAAGTGTAGGCGGTGATGTTCGTTTACGTATTGGCACCAACCTTGATATGTCTGATGTGCATTTGGGGGATTCGATTGCGACCAATGGTATTTGCCTTACCGTGATTGAATGGGGTGAAAACTGGTATGCGGCGGATGTGTCACGTGAAAGTTTAAACCGCACCACACTCGGCACTTGGAAAGTCGGGCAGCCTGTAAATGTTGAAAAAGCCATGTTGCCGACCACACGTTTTGGCGGACATATCGTCAGCGGTCATGTTGATGCTGTGGGTGAAATTACCGTCGTGCGTGAAGATGCACGGTCAATTTATTACGAAGTCACGGCACCTGCTGAAATTGCCAAATATTTAGCAGAAAAAGGTTCGGTGACTGTCGACGGGATTAGCCTGACCATTAACCACTTGCGTGGCAGTGTGATTAGCCTGAATCTGATTCCCCATACCGCAGATCGAACCAATATTGGCACGTGGAAAACCGGTGCTAAAGTCAATTTAGAAGTCGATGTGCTCGCTCGTTATATTGAACGTTTAATGCTGGGTGATAAAGCCGCTGAAACGAAAGAACAATCAAAACTCAGTATGGCATTTTTGGCAGAAAATGGCTTCTTGAAGTAAAACACCATAGAATAGAAAACAGTCTCATTGCAAAATTAGACTGTTTTTTTTGTTTTGATGCATGGTTTTGCATGTATATGCACTTCTTATGGCTAAAGTGGATAGGTAAAAATGCTTGATTTTTTAATGCATATTGAACAATGGTTGCCCACTTTGCTGGATCAGTATGGCCTTTGGATTTACGCCATTTTATTTCTGATTATCTTTGCCGAAACCAGTTCTGTCTTTATGTTTTTCTTACCTGGGGATAGCTTGCTGCTCGCGATTGGCGCACTCTGCTCAACCACAGCGGTGATCCATTTACACTATATGGGACTGTTGCTTTTTACGGCGGCTGTATTGGGTTATATCGTTAATTATTATACTGGTCGGGTTTTGGGCTTTAAATTTTTTCATGCCCATGCCAAGTTTTTAAAGCCTGAATATATTGCCAAGACCAACCATTATTTTAGCAAACATGGTGGAAAAACCATTTTGGTGGCACGTTTTGTACCTTTTGTCCGTTCCTTTGCACCGTTTGCTGCGGGTGCAGGGCACATGAATATCTTCAGTTTTATGCTGTATAACTTAGTAGGTGGTCTGATCTGGATCAGTTTGCTGTTAGGGCTGGGGTATGGTGTCGGGAATATGCTTGGATTTGCCGTAGATGTATTTTAAGGTTTAAAGTATTTTTGAACATAAAAAGCCCACCGTAGTAGTAATGCTATTCACTTAAGCATTTTTAAATCCTCCCCTTGCGAAACAGTGTTTCTCATCCTTTTTCAAAGGAGGGAGTTTCAAGAGTATAAAATTATTTTAGCTTCTTGATAGTTCCCCTCTTTTTCAAAGAGGGGTTAGGGGAGATTTTTAAATGAGTAATCATTGAATTACTCTTAACTGACTGGCATTACACCAGAGTGGACTCTTTTGATGGTATTGGTTTTTAGTGTTTGGTAATGGTGACGGCTGTACTGCCGACCCAAGAACCTAAAAGAGCTGGGCTAGACACAGAAAACTGTCCTTTTTTCGCCTCACGGGAAATATAAATTGAGAGTGAGTGAAAGTCGGCATGACTGATGAATAAATCTTGAGCAGATAGATGCCATTTTTCTCCCGAATTGAGTGCTGCAATTTGAGAGGAAATTTGGTTCAAAATATCCATTTTTATTCCTGAATGACACGCATTTGAAGCGTTAAGATATGACTATCTTGTGACATAAACATGTCATTCATATGACAATCCTAACATCAGGCCAAATAATCATCAGCACTTATGCTTTTGGCTTTTCCGTTGAAAAGTTAGAATTTTTTAAAATATATTCAATTTCTTCTTGGCTGGCCTGCTGTAGCTTGGCACGAAATACAGCGACGGTTTGCTCAATCAAGGTTTCAGCTTCTAACTCGAGACGTAATCGAACATTTTCCAGTTCCGATAGCATGGCCGTGTCGCTAATCGACGGCATGCCTTTGGCAAAATTCAATGCCGCACCTTCAGGGTTCTTATGATAACGCGCCGTATAGGTCTGAATTTCACGCTCTAAATTTTGTCGAATCAGGGACAGTGTTTGGGTTTGTTCAGCAAATTGTCGTGCTTCATCTGACTGTAAGGCTTGAGCATAGTCTGCTTGTGCAGCGCGTTTTTTGGCTAAAGATTGTTCTAGCGCACGTTGATGACGTAGACGGGCATCTTCAATCAATTGTGCCTTACGTTCTACATAAGCACGTTCTATTGTTTCAAAGGATTGTTGCTGTGCAAGCTCGTCTTTTTCCAACCATTTTTGAATATTGGTTTCAGGTTTGAGCACATTACAGACGCGGTGTAGGTCATCAATAAATGCCTGACGAACAGCCTCAGGTACGTCTAACCAGCGCTGTTTAAAATCTTGACCGACATTTAATGCCACCGCGTATCTCCTTAATTCGATTGATCAGCTATAGTTTAAAAGTTCGTGGCTCAATACCTAAGCGTCGGTATTGTTTAAATTTTTCACGACCCAGTTGTTTTGCCGATTCATTATTTTCGATGATTTCTATAATGTGACTAAATTTATCAATCTGTTCAAGCGCTTGATTGTTAAAATTAAACACGATCCAGTCTGATTGTTCCGGCAGCCGAGATGAAATACAAATTGTAGCCGATTGCTGATCAATGCCATGCGGCATGAAACTGCTGGGATCAAAACTCCACAATCGTTCATCAAGCTGCTGTTGTAAGTCTGCGTCTGTACAATATAACCAAATCCGTTCAGGCTGTTTCAGAATCTTACGGCACAAACGGCAAGTGCTTTCCACTTGCCGTTCGGGACTTTTTTCAAATAAGTAAAAGCTTACTTTAGCCATTGGACTGCGCACGATTGGCTAAAAATTGGAGCAATAATGGCACAGGACGACCAGTTGCACCTTTGGCTGCACCCGAGTTCCATGCAGTACCAGCAATATCTAAATGCGCCCAACGGTATTCACGCGTGAAGCGTTGTAAGAAGCAGGCTGCGGTAACTGAACCGGCTTTAGGGCCACCAATATTGGCAATATCAGCAAATGGAGAATCCAGTTGTTCTTGGTAATCGTCAATCACGGGCATGCGCCATACACGGTCAAATGAGGTTTGTCCCGCAGCATGAATTTCAGCAGCCAGTTCATCATCTGGGGTGAATAGACCCGTCAGCACTGAACCTAAGGCAACCACACATGCACCAGTTAAAGTGGCAATATCAATAACTAAAGCAGGGTTAAAGCGTTTGATATAAGTCAAGGTATCGCATAAAACCAAACGACCTTCTGCATCGGTATTTAAAATTTCGACCGTTTGACCGCTCATGGTTTTTACAATATCCCCCGGACGTGTTGCATGGCCTGAAGGCATATTTTCAGCGGCAGCAATGGCACCAACCACATGAATCGGCAGTTTTGCTTCACAGAGCGCACGCATGGTCCCTAACACAGATGCTGCACCACACATATCGTATTTCATTTCATCCATACCAGCGCCGGGTTTGAGTGAAATACCGCCAGTATCAAAGGTGACGCCTTTACCCACTAAGACTACAGGCGCTTGTTCGGTATGGGCTTTATATTCAAGGGTAATGACACGACCCGGACGATCTGACCCTTTGCTAACGGCAAGGAAGGCGTTCATGCCTAAATCGGCCATTTGTTGCTCATTAATTACGGTGACTTTGAGCAAGTCAGGGTATTGTGCAGCGAGCGCTTGTGCTTGTTCGGCTAAATATTCAGGGAAGCAAATATTCCCCGGGCGATTGCCTAAATCACGCGCCCAGTTTTGACCCGATTGTACGGCATGAATCAAGTTGAGTTGTTGTGGATTCAAGGTACTGTTGTTTGAAATCAGATGAATATTTTCCAGTATGAATTCATTTTTTTTCGATTTGTATTCATCAAAAGCATACGCGGCTTGGGTTAAAGCCAAGGCAAATAAATAATGTTGCTCTATTGCTAATGCAGAAATATCAATACTGATCTGTTTGAATTTTTTTTGTGACGTTTTGATAATGCTTTGCGCAATTTTTGCTAATTTATTGGCTTGCAGATCCGCAGCTTTA
Organism: Acinetobacter bohemicus ANC 3994; assembly: GCF_000367925.1. Lineage (GTDB taxonomy): Bacteria > Pseudomonadota > Gammaproteobacteria > Pseudomonadales > Moraxellaceae > Acinetobacter > Acinetobacter bohemicus. The sequence continues at coordinate 342,178 of NZ_KB849168.1, read as the reverse complement.
TCTATGCCGATAAGTACAGTATTACTACATACCGCCACTTTCCCGATGAGTGGTAAGCTTTCGGTTAAACTGGCTTTAAATTGGGCTGCTTCAACTAAAGCGCTTAAATTATTGATTTCATAAGAAGTAGCTGCCTTTTGTAGCTGTTCAGAATCGACTAATATCAACAAATATGGGCTAGACGCATTCTCTTGGAATGACGTATTAATTGTTAGTTTCATGTTCTGTATTCATGCCTTTGAATGTTTGCAAACCATTAAACCATTGAAACATTTCTATGAATAGAGTTTCAATGCGCAACTACAGTATAGGTTTTATATTTTCAGCATTCGGGTAAACTAAGCCTAGTTTTTATTTGCCTCTTTTTTGGAAGAATTAATTTGATTATTCGGAGTTATTTGGTCAAGCAAGTGGTGTCTACATCCTTGGTTGTGATTGCCTTATTGACCTTAATCATGATGGGTGGTCGACTGATCAAGTACTTTGGTGTTGCGGCACAAGGTCGTTTAGATGTCAGTATTCTATTCAGTATTATTGGTTATCGATTGCCAGAATTTCTGACTTTAATTCTTCCATTGGGCTTCTTTATTGGCTTGGTACTGGTGTTTGGTCGTTTGTATGTTGACCATGAAATGGCGGTGCTTAATGGCAGTGGAATCAGTCGGCATCGCTTGGGTCGTTTACTGATACCGTTGACTGTGGTTTTTCTTGCCGTGCAATCGGTGCTCATGATTTGGATATCGCCTTGGGGGCTGCGTCAGTTTGAAGAATTGACCACCAATCAAGCAGTGCGAACGGGCTTTGATTTAGTCCGCCCGAAAGAGTTTATTTCATCGGGGCCCTATACCATTTATGCGGGGGACTTGTCTGAAGATCGTCGTAATTTAAAAGATGTCTTTTTCTATCAACGTGCGGCAAAGCCAGATAAACCTGATGTGATGATTTTGGCGAAGGAAGCAACTCGTGTTGAAGTTGCCAATGAAACCGCCAGTATTGTCGATTTGGTCGAAGGTCGTCGTTACGAAATTTTCCCCGGCAAAGCGAAATATAGCCAAGCAGAATTTCAATCCTATCGTTTACGTTTAGAAAGTGACACAGAAGCTAAATTTGAAAGTGCCGAAGTGGAAGCATTACCTATTGCTAAGCTTTGGACGAATCGTGCTGATCCTGTTGTTGCCAGTGAATTGGGCTGGCGGATCTTCGTTCCATTCTCCATTATCGTGGCTTTAGCCTTAGCGATTGCACTTTCAGAAGTCAGTCCACGCCAAGGTCGTTATTTAAAACTCTTTCCTGCTTTGCTCATTTTTGCCAGTTTGATTGTGGCACTGATGGCGGTGAAAACGCGGGTCAGTAAAGATGAAATGGGCATAGAGGCATATCCGTTGGTCTTGGTGGTATATGGTGTTGCTGCGGCATTATTTTCACGCAAACAAAAGCTTGCCCCTAAAATTAAGAAACGCATTCAGCAGGTGAGGTCTTAAAATGTTAGCACGTCGAATAATTGCCAAACATGTGACCAAAACCACCGCATTAGCGATGCTGGGTGCAACTGTTGTGCTATCGGTTCTACAAGTTTTATTTACCTATTTAGGTGAATTAGGTGAGTTAAATGAAACCTATACTGCGTGGAATGCTTTGGTTTATGTACTTTGGAGTGCACCTCGCTACTTATATGAAATCTTGCCGATTGCGGCCTTAATTGGTGCTGTACTGGGTCTAGGCACGTTAGCGTCCAATGCTGAATTGGTGGTGATGCGTTCCGTCGGGATTAGTTTGTGGCGCATTGTGGGTTGGGTAATTCGCTCGGCATTAATTTTGGTGCTGTTGTCCTTTGTGCTCAGTGAATGGGTGATTCCATACACCAATGAACAAGCCAAAAGCGTGAAAGATCACCGCAGTGTCAGTTCATTGGGTGAAGTCAGTGGTTATTGGACACGCGAAGGTCAGCGTTTTATTTATATTGATTATGCCAATGCACAAGGACAGCTCAAGCATGTTCAAGTGGTTGACTTTGATGAGCGTTATCACTTGAAAGGGGTGTTAAATGCGGCAGAAGGCCAGTTCATCAAAGATGGCGACTGGAGTCTAAAAGCGGCTTCGCAAATTGACATTTTACCGCAGGGCAATGCAACAGTGGTTAAAGCAGAACAACTGCCTTTGGCTTTGGCGCTGCAACCTAAATATGTGCATATGGTGACCATTGATCCGGAGGATTTATCGCCAAGTCAATTGGTCAGTTTTATGAGTTATATGCATGAATACAGCCAAGTACCGAAAACGTATAAACTGGCATTTTGGCAGAAAGTGGCTTCACCGTTTGCTTTAATTGCATTGGTACTGATTGCTTGTTCCTTTATTTTTGGTCCTTTACGTCAACAGTCAATGGGTTTTCGTTTGGTGATTGCCTTGTTTATTGGCTTAGGATTCTTCTATCTACAAGATTTCTTGGGCTATGCAAGTTTAGTGTATTCACCTTCACCAGCATGGTTTGTGTTTGTACCGATTATTTTCATGATGCTGGCGGGCGGTTATTTACTGCGACGTGCTCGTTAATCATTGCATAGAGCCTGATAAAACACGGTGCATGATCCGCTTTAGGCATGATCTGCACATAGAGTCTTGACCGAAAATTCGGTAAGATATAACGATGAAATTGTAAACAAAAGAGTGTTCATTATGACGGGTGCAACTGCTGGCAAAATCCCTCACGTATTGGTAATTATGGATGGTGTAGGGCATCGCGAAGCGGTCGAAGACAATGCTTTTTTAGCAGCCAAACGACCTAATTTAACGGCTATGCAAGAAAAGCATCCACATAGTTTGATTTCTGGTTCTGGTGAAGATGTCGGTCTACCGGATGGTCAAATGGGCAATTCTGAAGTGGGTCACATGAACCTTGGTGCAGGTCGTGTGTTGTATCAAGACTTCACCCGTATTACCAAAGACATTCGTACAGGTGCTTTTTTTGAGCATGACGTTTTGATTGATGCGGTGGAAAAAGCCAAAGCTGCACAGGGTGCTGTACATATTCTGGGCCTGTTGTCACAAGGTGGCGTACATTCGCATGAAGACCATATTGTGGCGATGTGTGAGTTGGCCTTAAAACGTGGTGCGAAAGTATATTTGCATGCGTTCTTGGATGGTCGTGATACACCGCCTAAAAGTGCCCAACCTTCTTTAGAAAAATTAGAGGCTGTTTTTGCTCAATATCCGGGTCAAGGGCGTATTGCGACCATGATTGGTCGTTATTTTGCCATGGATCGTGACAATCGTTGGGATCGTGTTGAACAAGCCTATCGTTTATTGACTGAAGGCGAAGCAATACGTACAGCGACAACAGCCGTTGAAGGCTTAGAACAAGCTTATGCTGCTGAAGAAAAAGATGAATTTGTCAAAGCGACGCGTATTGGCGATGTGGCTAAAATTCAAGATGGTGACAGCGTTGTCTTTATGAATTTCCGTGCGGATCGTGCCCGTGAAATCACCAAAGCATTTGTCGAAAAAGATTTTGCAGCTTTTGAACGTAAAGTGGTTCCAAAGCTGTCTAAATTTGTGATGTTGACCCGTTATCAAGCCACGATTGATGCACCTGTGGCCTATATGCCAGATGCCTTGCAGAACTCGATTGGTGAATATTTATCGAATTTAGGTAAAACCCAACTGCGTATTGCTGAAACTGAAAAATATGCCCATGTGACTTTCTTCTTCAGTGGTGGTCGTGAAGATGAATATCCAGGTGAAAAACGCATCCTCATTCCATCACCCAATGTGGCGACCTATGACCTTAAGCCTGAAATGAGTGCTTATGAAGTGACCGATGAATTGGTGGCTGCAATTAATTCAGGTGAATTTGATTTGTTGGTGGTCAACTTTGCCAATGGTGATATGGTCGGACACACAGGGGTATTTGATGCTGCTGTGAAAGCAGTGGAAGCGGTAGACACCTGTTTAGGTCGTGTCTATGAAGCGGTGATGGCACAAAAAGGTCATATGCTGATCACGGCTGACCATGGTAATGTCGAACAAATGCAAGACTACAAAAGTGGTCAAGTCCATACGCAACATACCACTGAACTTGTGCCCTTCATTTACGTAGGACCAACTTCTGCAACGATTGCTGAAGGGGGTGTACTTGCCGATGTCGCACCGACCTTATTAAGCTTAATGCAAATTCCTGTACCTAAAGAAATGCAAGGTCGTAATTTGATTACTTTGGCATCATAAAATAAATCGTATAAACAGGTGAACGGATGGCTTTACAACGCTGGAAGATGGTTGTCACTTTAACCACGTTATTCATGTGTGTGAGCCATTCAGCTCTTGGGGCGGTGAAAACTCCGCCTGTTTTAGATTTTGATGATGAGGTTGAACAAAATTATGCTGAAGTTCCGGTGGAATCGATTCAGCAATTTGTGCAAATTTATAGCATTGTCAAAGACAATTATGTCGATGAAAAAAATGATGATGCTTTATTTCAACAAGCGATTAAAGGTTTGGTCGGTGGACTAGACCGTTATTCTCGTTATTTAAGTCCAGAAGATTATAAGCTGCTGTTACAATATACCGAAGGCGATATGGCCTCGGTTGATTTTGAATTGATTTATGATTCACAGCTACATCAGTGGGTGATTCAAGGCCTAAAAAGTAATGCCGATTCGACCAAACAGGGTCTACGTAATGGTGTTGCTGTATTTAAGATTGATGATCAAGAACTAAAAAAACTCAATCATGATCAAGTGCATAGTTTACTCAATGGCGCTATTGGTTCGACTTTAAGTTTACAATTGGCTCAAAATAGTGCGCCACTGACTTTAGTTCGCAATAAAAAAATAGAAACCGATATACAAGCGAATGTCTTGCATAATCAAGTTTTAGTGATAAAAATAAAAGTTTTTCAACAAGATACAGCCAATGAAATTAAACGCTTAATTGAAGAGCATTCTTCTTCACGCTTGAAAGCGGTCTTGCTTGATTTAAGAAATAATCCCGGTGGGCTATTATCTGCTGCGGTGGAATCCGCGGATTTATTTTTGAATCAAGGGCTGATTGTCTCGACCAAAAGCCGTTCTGAGGGTGATCAACAATTTCAAGCCTTACCGAGTTTTGAATTTCAAAATTTAAAGCTGGGTATTTTAATGAATAGCCGTTCTGCTTCAGCTGCTGAAGTCTTTACCGCAGCACTCAAAGATCATGGCCGTGCATGGGTTGTGGGGGAAAAAAGTTATGGAAAAGGGGTGGTGCAAAAATTATTCCCTTTGTCCAATGGTGCGGCTTTGCAGATGACGGTATCGCATTACTACACGCCTAAAGGCAACATGATTGAAGGGGTTGGAATTCAACCTAATCAGCAATATCTGCTGCAACATGACATGAAAGAGGAAAACTATCTTGAGCATGTTGCAGAGATTATTCTCAACCATAAATAAATGGTTTATTCATCATCGGTATCTAAGCCAAATTTCTTTAACCGGTAGCGTAAAGAACGAAACGACATGCCGAGTTTTTTTGCTGCCAGCGTTCTGTTCCAATGGGTTAGATTCAGTGCATTGAGTAAAATATCTTTTTCAATATTTTCTAAATAAAGCTCTAAACCTTCATCGGGTAACTTTTTCGAAGACAGTAGAATTTCAGTGCGAGGAATGAGGGTTGATTCCTGATCTGCGATTGTACTGACGACAGGGTAACGTAATGGCGCACTTTGTAAGTTCGGCAAGTCAATTTTTTCGTCATCACTTAAAGTCATGGCGCGTTCAATAATATTGCGCAGTTCTCGGACATTACCGGGATAATATTGACCTAGCAAAAAGTTTCTGGAACGCTCCGTCAATTGCTTGCTTGGAATACCCCATTCTTGACTAATTTTTTGAATAAAATGATGCGCCAATAAAATAATGTCATCGCCGCGTTCGCGTAGTGGCGGAAGCACAAGATCCATCACATGAATACGGAAAAACAAGTCTTGGCGAAATTTACCTTGTTGTACCAAGGCTTCCAAGTCTTGATGACTGGCGCTAATGACCCGAAAATCGACATCAATTTCAGCGTCCGAACCGACAGGGCGAATACGTTTTTCTTGCACCGCACGAAGCAGCTTGACCTGCATACTTAAAGGCAGTTCAGCCACTTCATCTAAAAATAGACTCCCGCCATGTGCCGACTGAATCAGCCCTTGTTTATCTTGCGTTGCACCAGTAAAGCTACCTTTTTTGTGCCCAAACAGCTCACTTTCCATCAGTTCAGTTGGAATCGCACCACAGTTAATCGCGATAAAAGGGCCTTCGTTGCGATTACTTAAACGATGGACCAGATTGGCAATGACTTCTTTACCTGTACCTGATTCACCCGTAATAAAGACCGGTGCTTGAGAGCGAGCGATTTTATTTAAGGTAATGCGTAATTGTTGAATCGGCAGCGATTGTCCAATCAGTAATTTTTGTTCCAGACTGTCTTCTTTGCTGTTGAAATGCTCGATGGGTTTGTTTAAAGCTTTTTGTAAAAGTTGTTGCAAATGTTTTTGATTAATCGGTTTGCTGACAAAATCAAAAGCGCCGGCTTTTAATGCGGCAATCGCAATTTCCATATTGCCATAGGCCGTCAATACTGCCACGGGCAAGGATGGAAAGCGCTGAGTCAACCATTCTACCAACTGTAGTCCATTACCATCAGGTAAATTTAAATCGGTTAAACAAGCATCATAACTATTTTCAGATAAGAGTTTTTTGGCTTGTTCTAGACGATGTGCAATATGAGTTTTTATGCCTATACGCGATAAAGACATTTGCATGAGCGTACACAAGTCTTCCTCATCATCCACTAACAAAACAAGTGGTTGTCGTTCCACAATTACACCCCAGTAATATTAATTTAAAGCAACATGTGGGCATTCTATTCGAAAGCATGCCCCTTGTTTTTGTTCTACGTAGTTGAGTTCTGCTTGATTTGCTTCGCAAAAGCTACGTGATAAGTATAATCCTAAACCAGTTCCTGTAATTTCGGTACTAAAAAAAGGTTGAAATAAATAAGCCAGGTCTTGTGAAGCTACGCCTGAACCAAAATCACGCACATCAATTCGAACATTAGATTCATGGGCATAAATATTTAATTCAATTTTTGCATGCGCTGGAACATTATGCCGAATTGCATTACGCAGCAAGTTAATTAGAATTTGCCGCAGTTGAGCTTCATCAAAAGTGATCGCCATTTTATCTTGGATGTTGTAGTTAATTTGCTGTGCAACATCAGCTAAATCTTCTTGTAGGAATGTTGGGATAAACTGATTGAGTTGTAATTGTGTGGGATAGGTTTCTTTATTTCGTACCATATTAAGCGTGTCTTGGATGATGCAATCAATCCGGAGCGCTTGTTTAGCAATCATCTGACTTAAACGCTGTTGCTGATCGAGATCACTGCCCGCCAAAAGCTCATTGGCTTGGACAATCGCTGCGAGTGGATTGCGAATTTCGTGCGCAATACTGGCTGAAAGTTGTCCTAATGCTGCAAGTTTTAATTGTTGTACTTTTTGATTGAGTTTACGGGCATCTTGTAGCACCAACAGGGTGAGGGTCTGATGGGGCACAATTAATTTTTGTACTTCAATGTGCATATGATACAAACTCAATTGTGACTCGAACTGAAATTTCTCGCCGTTTTTGAGCTGATCAAATTTGAGTAATTCAAATAAATCGGGTTGGGCTTTGTATAAGGGGAATTTATCATAAGCATAGAGTGGCGGAATACCCAACAGCATACATGCAGCAGGATTACTGAGCACAATATGACAGTTCTCATCTAAGACCAAATAACCCAGTTCAATCTGTTCTAAAATATAACGGTTCAAATTTTGTAGTCGATTAAGTTCCAAAGATTGCGAAAAATTTAAATTTTCCAACAATTGGAAGCGTCGAACTGCTAATTGACCACTGCCATAGACGACAAAAAACAAAAAAGCCAACAGGGCGCTATTGCCGATATTATTGAGGGATGAAAAATCAAATAAGCTGCCTAAAAAAAGCTGGTAAACCACACTAATCACCGCAATCAGGGTAATGACCAATGCCTTTTTTGCATCGAGTAATAAAGATGCTGCAAAAATGGTGATCACAAAAAGCAGGCTTAAATGCAGATTAGGGCCATCCATGGCTAAAGTCAGTAAACTTAAAGCAATGACATCGGCTGTAAAGATCAAAATGAATTGTTGTGGGATTTTATATTTTATTTTTCTAATTAAAATCAATTGAATAAAATTGATTGTGACATAGCCAATCAGTACATAAAGATAGAGTTTTGGATATTGATAATCTGTATTTAAGCGCTGATAAGTGAGTACGAAAATCAGTAGAAGACATGTCGCAATAATCAGTCTATAGGTGGCATACCACATGCCTAAATGATATTGATTAAACTCAAAAATATTCGTTTTTTGCGTCATGCATGTCTTCTAGAAAGCGAAATCAAAAAGTATTAAGGTTTAATTAGCCCATACCGAATGGCTAAATGGGTCAGTTTTACATCACTGTCTAAATTCAGTTTTTCGAAGATACGATAACGGTAAGTATTGACGGTTTTCACACTGACAAACAGTTTGTCGGCAATTTCCTGTGCACTAATACAATTCACCACCATCATTGCCACCTGCATTTCACGTTCTGATAATGCATTAAATGGCGACTGTTGTGTATCTGAAAGATATGAACTGGCCAGTTGTTCTGCAATATCGGCACTAAAATATTTGCCACCTTGCATGACTTTGTTGATGGCACGAACCATCTCGGTGACTGGAGCACCTTTGGTAATATAGCCTTTCGCACCGGCTTTTAATAATAATGAAGGGTAAGGCTCTTCCGCTAAACCACTCACAGCGAGGACTTTGGTCTCGGGTGCGGTTTGCAATAGGCGTCGGGTGGTTTCTACCCCACCAATGCCCGGCATGTTGACATCGAGTAAGACTACATTGGGGTGATGTTGACGGACTAAGGTAATCGCTTCTTCTCCAGATTCAGCTTGACCAATGACTTGAACATCCGCATGGTCTTCGAGCATTCGGCAAATTCCGGTACGTACCAACTCATGGTCATCTACTACTAAAACTGTGATCACCTAGTTCTCCCTCAAATAAAAAAAAGCATGTTTTTTGTTACATAAAGCAAAATAAGCTTGCAATGAAATGACAAAATTAGCAATCCTATTCTTAATCTTTAAATGAAATGTTATGCACAATGTGATGAGCGAGAAACTGTTCACCTTTGTGTCTAAATGTAAGGCATATTTGAGGTAATACACAAATGTATCTTACCTCCCAGAGTTGAGTAAACTATCGTGAAAAATTCAAATAAATCTTTAATGCATGTGCTAGGGATGTCTATCTTACTTAGCATGAGTTCAAGCAGCTTTGCAGAACTCATCATGGATGCATCTGGGGGGACAGGTCAAGCTGCTTTAAATTGGTCCTCTGAAGATGCGAAACAACTTCTCAATGGTGATGTTTCATCATTAAACGATGAAGCAACGCCACAAGGTTCAACTAAAATCACCACCTCTGTGCGCAGTTCGAATGCTGTCGTATCGCATGCTGCGCCTAAAACTGTACAAATTTTAAATAATTCGCGTTATAGCAATCAACCCGCGGTCAATGCACGTGCAGCATTGGTCATGGATTCTCAAACAGGTGAAGTGCTATACAGTAAAAATACCAATGCTGCATTGCCGATTGCATCCATCACCAAACTGATGACTGCGGTGGTCATTGCCGATGCTAGACTAAATATGTCTGAAGACATTACTTTGCAAGCGGTTGATTTTGCAGGAGCAGGCGGTAAAAATTCAAGCTCGACTTTACGTGCTGGCGACTCAATGAATCGTGCGGAAGTTTTATTGTTGGCTTTAATGAAGTCTGAAAATCCGGCTGCCGCGGCTTTAGCTCGTACTTACCCGGGTGGTCGAGCTGCTTTTGTTTCAGCAATGAATAGCAAAGCAAAATCTTTAGGTATGACGTCCGCTCATTATTATGAATCGACTGGGCTTGATCCACGTAATATCGCTTCTGCACGTGATTTAGGTATTTTGGTCAGTGCTGCTTATCAATATGGATTAATTCGTCAATTCTCAACCACGGCAAGCTATGACTTTAATTTGGGTTATCGTGTGTTGAAATCGAATAATACCAATGCTTTGGTGCGTAATGGTGGTTGGAATATCAATATTTCAAAAACCGGCTATATCAATGAAGCAGGGCGCTGTGTCGTGATGCACACCACTTTGAATAATCGTCCGGCAGTGGTGGTGCTATTGGGTGCAGACAGCTCTCAAGCGCGTACTGAAGATGCCATGCGTTTAATGAATTGGACAAGTCAGTTACCAAAACGTATTTAATACGGTTTTTAATTCTTACAAAAACTCTTCTTCGGAAGAGTTTTTTTATTCCTTTAGATTGTTATTTACAACGACAGAATGTGTCTCATCTGTCCGTTTTTTCATCGATTTTTCTCAAAAAAAGATTAAGATATAAAGCGATAAAAACCAGATGACAACAGATTATGAATGCTATGCAGCATGCGCGTATTTCGGCTAAGCGTTGGGGCGGAGAAGCTGAAGATTATTATGAAGTTCATCGCTTTATTGATAGCACCAAAAGCCTGTGTAGCGATGCTCGCCATCGTATTTTACACACGCTTTGGGGGGTAAATAGCGTTGTGGTTCCAATTTATGGGCATAGTCTGCTCAACAGTGCAGGAAAGTCGGTCGATCTGAAAGATCTCTGTGAACGTGATCATTTGTTGGTGGATTATCAGCAACGTTTTATTCCCACCTTGGCTGATTTTGTTCGCGCGATTGATCCGGCACGTTTGCCTGTGGGGTTCGAACAAAAAATTGAAAAAATACACCAGTATTATTCAGATCAACCGCAACTTTCACAAATATTGTTATCGCCCTTAGCTTTAACGGGAAAATTACACTCGCTGTTGTTGACCCATAACAGTTGGTTTATCTACGAAATCTTGCCGCGTATGGGCTATCCCATCCGCAATTTAGTGGATCTGGATGGTGCCCCAGAGGACTTTTTTAATGCCATGCAATTTGAATTGTGGATGGATAATGGCATGGCTGTACCTGCCAGTGCTCAGGCACTTAATCAAATAAAACATAATGATCAATACACTTCATAATCAACACACTTAATAAAGGAAATGAACATGCCGACTTTTGTCATCCGTGAAAAATTTTTCGGTTATAACGATGAGGTTTTTTATGTGGCAGGAAACCGAATTGCCAATATTTTTCAGGATCAAGCTGTAGCTGAACAGCACTATAAACAATTAGAAATTGTGGCAGCCCGTAACTTTGCCTTATACGAAGTGGCTTCTTTTTTCGATGCAACAGAAGATGAACTGCAAAAGTATGATGATTTTGTGTTTTCACGTTGTGGAGAACATATTGTCGAGGCGGGCGATATTTCTGAAGATGTTTTGCCCGCAAGTTTGAATGATGCCGATACTTTTGAGTTTGTGCAGTTGGCTCAGATGCAGAGTTATCAATTGGTCAGTTTTGCCGATGAAGTCAAATTTTATGCACTCTGGTCTTTGAAACAGCAAGACTGGATTAAACAATATGATGAATGTTTTGCGGGTCTCATTTATGCGGCCAGTCCCGAATATTTAAAACCGTATATGGAACATGTATTTTCTGAATTTGATGAGCCTAATATTGTCCTTCAGGGAACACTTGATAGCTTAACGCAAAACCCAATATTGATGCAGTCGCTGATCGCAACCCATGCTGGACTTAGTTATAGTCAAGATCAACTACGCATTCAGGCTTGGGATGATGACGCTTTATTTGCGATAAACACCATGTTAAAGCAACCCCTTTTTGAGATACGTGAAATTGCGCTGGATGAGATACAGCGCATTGAAAAAGAGCTGGAAAAAGAATATGGCTATGATTATGAATAAGCAGCTGGGTAGAAAATAGCCCAATAAAAAACCAGTTGCATGCAACTGGTTTTTTATTGCCGAAATTCGATGCTTACATATTAGAAAGAATCGAGGTTTTCACATCATTCATGGTTGCATCAATGGTCAGCATTACTGCATCTGAACATTGTTTGATTGCTGTGTCTGGGTCTTTTAAGCCATTGCCAGTCACTGTACACACAATCACTGAACCTTCAGCAATTTTACCTGCTTTAATGTCACGAATTGCGCCGCCAATTGAAGCTGCAGATGCAGGTTCAACAAAGACACCTTCGTACATAGAAAGCAGACGTTGTGCTTCTAAAATTTCGCTATCTTGAAGTTCATCAAACCAACCGTTTGAATCACGTACCACGGCTTTTGCATGGTTAAAGCTTTGTGGATTACCAATACGAATCGCTGTTGCAACGGTTTCAGGGTTTGCAACTGGGCCACCACGTAGGAATGGTGCAGCACCTGAAGCTTGATAACCGACCATAATCGGTAAGCCCGCAGGTTTTGGCCCTGTGAATTGATCTGTTTCAGCATCGTAAATCACTGGTTCGAATTGCTCTTTCGGCTGATTGGCAACAGCTTCGGTATAACCCATCCAATGTGCAGTAATGTTACCTGCATTACCCACAGGTAAGCAGTGATAATCAGGTGCACGACCTAAAGCTTCAACAATTTCGTAAGCAATGGTTTTTTGACCTTGCAAACGGTAAGGGTTGATTGAGTTCACAATCGTGACTGGTGCTTGATCCGCCACTTCTTTGACCAAACGCATACCGTCATCAAAGTTACCACGGATTTGCATGGTGATTGCGCCGTACATCATCGCTTGTGCCATTTTACCCATGGCAATTTTGCCTTCTGGGATTAAAACGAATGCTTTGATGCCTGCACGAGCTGCATAGGCCGCCGCCGCAGCAGAAGTATTACCAGTAGAGGCACAAATAATGGCTTTAGAGCCTTCTTCAACCGCTTTGGTGACCGCCATGGTCATACCACGGTCTTTAAATGAACCCGTCGGGTTTAAGCCTTCGTACTTCACATAGATTTCAACATCTTTACCAATAATGCGGGGAATGTTCTCAAGCTTAATCAGTGGTGTATTACCTTCACCTAAAGAGATTGCACGAGTGGTTGCAGATACTGGTAAACGGTCACGATAACGGTCAACTAAACCAGTATAACGATTGGCATTAGACATGATGATGTTCCAATTGTGTGTAGAGCTTGGCAAGGGGAAATACTCCCCTTAACCCGATTAATTATCAAGCGATTCTAAACGAATTCGCACAATTTCGCCATGAATGAAGGGGAATGCTTGAATTTGTTCTAAGGCTTCATCCATTTTTGATTCAACCACAGGATCGGTCAAAATCACGATCGGAATCAAATCTTTTAAGCGCGGTTGTTGCATGATGGCATCAATGCTAATTCCGGCACGACTTAAAATTGTGGTGACATCGGCAAGAACGCCAGTTTGATCTTCGGCATTAATCCGAATGTAGTATCCAGTGGTCATTTCTTCGCGTGAAAGAATAGGCAAGTCGCTTAGGGCTTCAAAGGCCAATTGCGGGATGGTACCTGCACCGTCTTCGGTATAGGCAATATCACGTACAATATCGACCACATCGGCAACCACAGCAGACGCTGTTGGACCTGCACCCGCACCCGCACCGTAATACAGGGTCGGACCGACTGCATTGGCTTGCACCAAAATGGCATTTTTCACGCCGTTGACATTGGCAAGCAATTCTTCAGCAGGAATTAAGGTCGGATGGACACGCAGCTCAATACCCTTTGCGGCACGGCGTGCAATCCCCAAATGCTTGATACGAAAGCCCAGTTCTTCAGCATATTTGACATCTTGTGCGGTAATTTTGCTGATGCCTTCGGTGAAGACTTTATCGAACTGTAAAGGAATACCAAAGGCGATAGATGCGAGCAGCGTTAATTTGTGCGCCGCATCAATCCCTTCCACGTCAAACGTTGGGTCTGCTTCGGCATAGCCCAATTCTTGCGCTTCTGTCAGTACATCGGCAAAGGTACGACCTTTTTCACGCATTTCAGACAAAATGAAGTTGCCTGTACCGTTAATAATGCCAGCAAGCCAATCAATTTTATTCGCGGCTAAACCTTCACGAATGACTTTAATAATTGGAATACCGCCAGCAACAGCTGCTTCATAAGCAATCTGTACTTTATGATCATCAGCGGCTTTAAATAGCGCAGTGCCATGTTCAGCCAGTAAGGCTTTATTTGCAGTGACAATATGTTTGCCATGTTTCATGGCTTCCATAATCACTTCATAGGCAGGATGAATTCCACCCATGACTTCAACCACAACGTCAACATCGGGCTGACGTACAATATCGAGCAGATCAGCACTTTGCTTAATTGATTCTGGAAGATCCAAATCGAGACGTGGACGACGCGTACCGACATGGGTAATTTCAATTTCTCGACCGGTGCGACGTCTGATCTCAGCAGCATTTTCTTTTAGTAGTTTAAGGGCACCACCACCCACAGTACCAAGACCGAGGATTGCCAGACGAACTGGTTTCACGTCACACTCCAATATCTAATCAATTTTAAGCGAGTCTAGATCATAGCTAAAAAAAGCATCAGACTCTAGGAAAGAAATCACTTTATCTTCAACTATAAAAATTAGTAAATTAACGAATAAAAATTAGTTATTTAAACGCTGTACTAATTCATCTGGAGAGAGGTAGCCACCGAGGTAAATACCTTCTTCATTATAGATCGCTGGCGTGCCATTAACCCCCATATTTAGACCGAGTTGATATTGTGCACGAACCGGGTTTTTGCAGGTTGCTGGTGGAAGTGGGGCACCGGCAATAGCTTGATTGAAAGCCGCTTGACGATCGGCGCTACACCAAACACTTTCCATGGCTGGCATGAACTGCTCGCCACGTGGCCATGCGATATAACGCACTTCAATGCCTTTGGCATTAATTTCGCTCATGTGTTCATGTAATTTATGACAATACGGGCAGCTGGCATCGGTAAAGACATACACGATATGTTGGGTTTTACCTTGGGCTTTATAGACCAAAAGATCTTCAGTTTTTAAATCAGCCAGTAGTTTTTTGTTGGCTGCCGATTGTAGGTTTTCACTGACATTGTGGATTTTACTATCGCCTAAACGCAGTACATCGCCTTGGATAATGTATTTACCGTCTGCCGTGGCATAGACCGATGACATCCCTTCAAGGTTGACCCAATACAAATTGGGCACTTCAGTGGTTTTAATATCGAGCACTTTGGCATTGATATTGGCTTTTTTGAAGTGCTGTTGCAGGGTTTTAATGAGACGCTGCTGTGTATTACGTTCAGAGAGATTAGAGGCTTCTCCCGTTGCTGGTGCACTCGCGGTTAAGGTGTTTTGCTTTTTTTCATCGTTATTTGAGTTGGAACAAGCACTGATTGCTAAGCTGCTTGCCAAAGTACATGCAATAAAAATTTTTGAGCGGGTAGATGACATAAATAACCCTTTCTTTTAACTATAGATAAAATAGGTGGCTTAGCATAACAAAAAACCGTCATGCTGGTTAGAGGCTCGTGATATTTGAGCAATGGATTGCGTTGTTGCTGAACAACCTTGTGCAGTCATCACCCTGTTGCAAGATCAAAGCTTCTTTACTGAATCATTTTATCTGCGTTCTAGGCATCGCTTTAAGCGCGAGGGTGATGAGTTGCATGTAGTTGTTGCATACGAATTTGAGCCACGTGAGTATAAATTTGTGTGGTGGATAAATCACTGTGCCCCAATAGCATTTGAACCACACGTAAATCAGCACCATGATTGAGTAAATGGGTGGCGAAAGCATGGCGTAAAGTATGTGGTGATAATTCGGCTTGAACCCCCGCTTGTAGTGCATAGCGTTTAATAGCATACCAAAAATTTTGCCGACTCATGATGCCGCCATGCTGGGTTAAAAATACATAGTCTGTGGCAGATTTATACAATTGAGAACGTGCTTCAGTTAAGTATTTTTCAATCCATTCACAGGCCATTTGTCCTAAAGGCACCAAGCGTTCTTTATTGCCTTTACCGACAATGCGCAAATAGCCTTGTTTTAAATTAATCAATTCAAGCCGTAAATTGAGTAATTCAGTTACGCGTAAGCCACAGGCATACAGCACTTCGAGCATGGCACGATCGCGTAGACCCAATGCTGTTGCAATATCGGGGGCATGAATAAGCGCTTCAACTTCTTGTTCTGAAATGTCTTTCGGTAGGGAGCGTCCAATTTTAGGGGTTTTATGGGTCGCCACCGGATTGTCTGAGCGTAATTTCTGCTCACGGAGAAATTTATAAAAAGAACGCAATGCCGAAAGTGAGCGAGCAATGGAACGTGGACTTTTCCCTTGTTTAGTAAGTGTGAGTAAAACATCCGCAACGTCATCGCTAGACCAATCCGGCATTGCAACAGATTTACATTCGCTACATTGAATTAAATCAGATAGATAGGCATTGCGCGTATGCGGGCTTACAGTTTGTGCAATTAAATAATCTCGGAAACCCTGTAAAAAACTTAAATGTTCAGGAATGCCCACAGGCGCAGGAATACGAGGTTTTTTATTCAGCATGTCAGCTCTACATTCAATGGAAAATCCAAGTTTTTCTTGGCTTTCATCAATTTAGAATAATTTTTTTATAATGTCGATGTGCAAGTGCAAGATGAGAATTAGAATCAAACCTTATTTGGTAATTATTCTCATTTGTTTGTATACTGGGGAAAATATTTTAGGATTAGATGCGGTGCGTTTATCTGATTTAAAAGTGAAACAAACAGCCATTATTCACAAAGTCAACCGAACTTTAGATGGCAATCTTGCTCAAAACGATGTGGTAGCCAGTCGTTTAGAGACGCTAGGTTTTGTTCCCGGTACAAAAGTACAGGTCATTACCAAAGGTATTTTTGGTGGAGATCCAATTTTAATTCAAGTTGGATTTACCCGATTCGCACTGCGTAAAGTTGAAGCTGAAAAAATTGAAATTAGTCTTGAGGGAGCACCTGCATGAGTGATGCGCTGCGTATTGCCCTAGTAGGTAACCCAAACTGCGGTAAAACATCTTTATTTAACCACTTGACTGGTACGCGTCAAAAAGTCGCAAACTATGCAGGTGTCACTGTTGAACGTAAAGTGGGGCAGTTTACCCTGCCATCGGGTAAGCCAGTCCGTGTATTAGATTTGCCCGGAACTTATAGTTTAGATGCGACCAGTCCAGATGAAGAAATCACCCGTGATGTAGTACAAGGGAAAATTGCCGAAGAAGGACAGCAAGACGCGTTCTTGTGCGTGGTCGATGCGAGCAATCTAAATCTACATTTAGGTCTGGTGCTAGAAATGATCGCGCTGGGTCGCCCGATTTTACTTGTGCTGAATATGATGGATGAAGCACGTCGCCGTGGCATGCAAATCAACACGCAAAAACTTTCAGAACGTTTAGGGATTCCCGTGGTGGAAACCGTGGCAGTACGTCATTCAGGCATTGAAAACCTGATGAATGCGCTGGATCAAGGTAAATATTCCATACCACATACAGAACTCAGCGGCTTGAATGGCGATAATCATCATAAAATCAGCACCATTTTGCATGATGTTGTCCATTCGGTGGATCAAGAAGATAAGCGTTCTGATTTTCTCGATAAAATATTTTTACATCCTGTATTGGGCTTAGTCAGCCTTGCACTGATGATGTTTGTGGTCTTTCAAGCCGTATTTGCTTGGGCTGCACCGTTCATGGATGGCATTGAAAGCCTATTTGCTTGGTTCGGTGAGTTTGTTGGACAGCATATTTCCCATCCATTGCTGAATAGTTTGGTGGTGGATGGCGTTATTGCAGGCGCAGGCGGCGTTTTGGTGTTTTTGCCACAAATTTTGATTCTGTTCTTCTTTATTTTGGTACTTGAAGAATCGGGTTATTTACCTCGTGCTGCATTTTTACTGGATAAGTTGATGTTTAAAGCCGGCTTAAGTGGTCGGGCTTTTATTCCGTTATTGTCGAGTTTTGCCTGTGCTGTGCCCGGGATTATGGCGACACGAAGTATCAGTGACCCACGAGATCGTTTAACCACGATTTTGGTTGCCCCGCTGATGACCTGTTCAGCGCGTTTACCTGTTTATGCGCTACTGATTGCTGCCTTTATTCCAGAACAATTGGTTTGGGGTGTTTTTAATCTGCAAGGTCTAGTGTTGTTTGGTTTGTATATGGCCGGCATTGTCAGTGCATTACTGGTCTCATTTGTACTGAAATTTTTCCAAACCGATAAATCACAACATATGTTGCTGATGGAATTGCCGAGCTACCGTTTTCCAGATGTGAAAAGTATTTGGATTGGTTTACTTGACCGCGCCAAGATCTTTTTAAAACGTGTCGGTGGCATTATCTTCGCACTGTCTATTTTATTGTGGTTCTTATGTACTTTCCCACAACCGCCTGAAGGTGCGACTTTACCTGCAATTGATTATTCTCTGGCAGGGATGCTTGGTCATGTGATGCAACCGATTTTTGCCCCACTGGGTTTTAACTGGCAGATTTGTATTGCTTTAATTCCAGCCATGGCAGCGCGTGAAGTGGTGGTGGCAGCTTTAGGCACAGTGTATGCCTTGTCTGCGACGGATGATGATGCTGTTGCCCAAGGTTTAGCTTCGATTATTAGTAGTGATGGTAGTTTGGGATGGTCATTGGCGACCGCTTTATCGCTTTTGGTTTGGTTTATTTATGCGCCGCATTGCCTTGCAACATTGGCAACCGTGAAACGTGAAACTGGATCGTGGAAAACGGTCAGCTTTATGACGGCTTATTTATTTGGTTTGGCATATTTAATGTCTTTCCTGACCTATCAAATTGCATCGCATTATTTGGGTTAAATGAATTGGCTTGATTTGATTCAAAATAATGTACAGAGGAGATTGAGATGATTGAAGTTCTTATTATTGCAGCATTGGTGATTTGGAGTGCGGTTGTGGTCTTCAAAAAAGTCTTGCCTAAGACGGCAAACTCAGTCTTTATGGCGTTGTCCAATGTATGTCATCAACAAGGTTGGTCAACATTGGCAAAATGGTTAAAACCTGCGATGGTTTCTGGTTGTGGCGGAAGTTGTGGCTGTGCTGCAACGGAGGACAGCACACAGAAAAAAACAGAAGTCCAAGCGGTAAAATGGAAATAAATCGCCAGTTCTCAGCTGATTTAAAAAAACCGTCTTTTAAAGACGGTTTTTTTACGCACTGACACAAAAAAAGACGCATAAAGTCAAAACAGAAAAAGCATTCAAAACAGCAAAGTGCTAACATTTTGTCAGTTTTAAAAACCGACCAGAAAATGGGGCAAAAATGTTAATACAACGTGGTGGACTAAAAGTCGTTGCAGGGCTCGGAATTTCAGGTGTTGCAGCAGTAAATTTCTTACATGAACATGGCTACCGCGTTGCAGTAACAGATTCTCGCAAGACTCCACCAGGACATGATCAAATTCCAAGTGACGTGCAAACCAGCTTCGGTCAACTTGATCAAGAGCTGCTATTACAAGCCGAAGAAATTGTGATTAGTCCGGGACTGGATCCTCAACTGCCAGAGATTCAAACCGCAATTGCCCAAGGCATTGCCGTGGTCAGTGAAATTCAAATTTTACGCCGCTTTACCGACAAGCCGATCATGGCCATTACCGGTTCAAATGCTAA
The DNA here is from genome assembly GCF_000367925.1 of Acinetobacter bohemicus ANC 3994. GTDB lineage: Bacteria > Pseudomonadota > Gammaproteobacteria > Pseudomonadales > Moraxellaceae > Acinetobacter > Acinetobacter bohemicus. Next base: position 322,509 of record NZ_KB849168.1, on the reverse strand, counting down.
AAGTACCGTAACCACCTTGATTGGTCTTATGGCGAAAGATGCGGGGGTTAAGGTCGCTGTTGGGGGCAACTTAGGGCGTCCTGCACTGGATTTAACCAAAGATGATCCAGAGCTGTATATTTTGGAATTATCGAGCTTCCAATTGGAAACCACTTCGAATTTACATGCAGAAGTGGCTGTTATATTGAATATGAGTGAAGATCATTTAGACCGTCATGGTGACATGATGGGCTATCACACCGCGAAACATCGTATCTTTCAAGGGGTGAAAAAAGTGGTTTATAACCGTGATGATTCCCTGACGCGCCCATTGGTTCCAGATGCAACCCCGATGCAGAGTTTTGGTTTAAATGCACCAGATATGAACCAATATGGCATCTTAAAAGAAAATGATGGCACCATGTGGTTAGCACGTGGTCGTGAACGCATATTGAAAAGTTCAGAGATGTACATTCAAGGCACGCATAATGTCGCCAATGCTTTGGCATGCTTAGCTTTGGGTGAGGCGATTGGTTTGCCATTGGCATCAATGCTGGACACTTTAAAAACCTTTAAAGGTCTAGAGCATCGCTGTGAATTTGTTAAAGAAGTTCAGGGTGTACGTTATTACAATGATTCTAAAGGCACCAACATTGGGGCGACATTAGCCGCAATTGATGGTCTAGGTGCTGCGATTGAGCCGCAACAGGGCAAAGTCGCCATTATTCTTGGGGGACAGGGTAAAGGTCAGGATTTCACTGCTTTACGCGATGCCTTAAGCAAATATGCAAAGCTGGCGGTGCTGATTGGTGAAGATCGTGCTGTGATTGAACAAGCGATTGCAGGGACAACGACTTTGCTGCATGCGGCATCTTTACAAGAAGCGGTTGAATTATGTCAACAGCATACTCAAGCCCATGATGTGGTGTTATTGTCTCCTGCATGTGCAAGTTTTGATATGTTTAAAGGTTATAGTGAACGTGGACACCAGTTTGTTGAATGTGTGAACACACTTGCTTAGAAGAACGATAAGGAAAGCTGTATGGCTGGGTTAGCTCAGACGACCATAAATAAAATTAATCAGGTCTATAATGCGTGGGGAACAAAAATCCCTGCTGAATTTACGCCACGTAATGTACTCATTTTTTGTGTGATTGCCTTGCTGTGTATCGGCTCTGTCATGGTGGCATCGGCTTCGATGCCCTATGCAGACCGTTTACATGAAAATGCATTTCACTATGTGATCCGACACGGAATTTCAATTCTGGTCGCAGCAGCAGCAGCATTTTTAACTTACAAAGTGTCACTGAATATTTGGTTTAATAACACATTTCCATTGTGGTTAATGACCATTTTATTGCTTGCGGTGGTGTTAATTGTCGGTACTGAGGTGAATGGTTCGACGCGATGGATTCGTATCGCAGGTTTTACTCTACAAGCATCTGAAGTGGCAAAAGTCATGATGGCCATTTTTACTGCCGATTATGTGGTGCGAAGGGCAGAAGAAGTTCGAAATAACCTATCGGGACTGTTTCGTTTAGGTGGTGTCATGGTGATTACCGTCGGTTTAATTCTGGCTGAACCGGATTTAGGTGCCACAGCGGTAATTGTCTTGATGATTTTGGGCGTGTTCTTTTTAGCGGGTGCACCACCGATTCAGTTCATTGGTTTTATGCTGGCGATTATTCTGGGCTTAGCGGCTGCGATTATCTTCGAACCTTACCGTTTACAACGTGCTTTATCTTTTACTGATCCTTGGGCCGATCCATTAGGTACAGGTTATCAGCTCTCTAACGCGCTGATGGCTTTTGGTCGTGGTGAATGGGCAGGCGTAGGACTGGGACACAGTATTCAAAAAATGGCTTATCTTCCTGAAGCACATACCGACTTCATGTTGGCCATTTTAGGTGAAGAGTTTGGCTTCTTTGGCATCGCGACTGTTTTAGCATTGTCTTTTACCATGCTGGTCTGTTGTATCAAAATTGGTCATCGTGCCTTGCAACATCAATATTTACGCGCAGGCTATTTGGCTTATGGCATTAGTATTATTTTCTTGCTGCAAATTTTGGTCAATGCCGGTATGAATATGGGTATGCTGCCAACTAAAGGTTTGACTTTGCCATTCATTAGTTATGGGGGTTCCTCTTTAATTATGTGTGCGGTGATGATCAGCTTAATTTTAAAAATTGATGCAACTACGCAAAAAACCAACCCGAGTAAAGAAGAGTCTAGCTTCTAATTTTAATTCAATTCAGTTGGATTAAAAGTGATTCAGCGATGTGTGGGAAGGCGGTAAGACCATGCTTGGCATGGTCATCTCAGCATGAAGTATTTCCCCCATTTTTTCTTTGGTTTTTGAAAGGATAAATGGGGGAGATCAATTATAAAGAAAAATTCTAAGTTTAGTATTCTTAGATGAGCATTTTAAATTCAATAGTTTGCTTTAAGCATTTTCGTAAAACACCCCATATTAAGCGTAATGCTGTTTACTTAAGAGTAACTCAATGCTTACTCATTTAAAAAATTGCCCCTCTTACGAAGCCATGCTTCTCATCTTTGAAAAAGATGCGAACTATCAAGAATTTAAAATAATTTTATCTTCTTGAAGCCCCCTCCTTTGAAAAAGGAGGGTTGGGGAGGATTTAAAAATGCTTAATTGAACAGCATTGCACATCAAACGATCCTTTTTGAGAGGGATCTTTTAGTTTGATGTGGTTGTGACTTTATAAATACGTCCCTTCGAGTTGGGTAGTATGCGGAATAGATTGGATATCCCACTGAGCAATCGCTTGTTTTAGCATATTGGCTGGTGTGTCTAAATCCACTTCAGGCTGATGTAAAGCACGAATCGCGTGTTGTAATAGTTCAGATGCAAGATTTAAATCGAGTGCTTGAGCCAAGTTTTGTTTAGACAGCTTTTGTCCTTGATCATTCATGGCTAAAGGCAGGTGCATATATTCAAGCTGAGGATAGCCGAGTACAGTACCGAGCCAGATCTGCCGTTCCGTGTTATCCAGCAAGTCTGCACCACGAACCACATGCGTTATGCCTTGCAGATAATCATCGATGACTACAGCCAATTGATAGTTGATAATGCCATCACGACGCTTGAGCACAAAATCACCTAAGTCCCGTTGCAGATTGGAACAGTGCGTTCCTTGCAGACGATCGTCGAAACAAATCTCTTGATTGGAGACTTTAAGACGAATGGCGTGTTGTTGAAAAGGTAGATTTAACTCGCGGCAAGTGCCTGAATAAATATGATTGGAGCCCAACATTTTTCGGGTGCATTGGCAGGCATAAACCAGATGATTTTGCCAAAGTTGATGCAGAACGGATTCATACAGATCTAAGCGGTCTTTCTGACAAATGATGGCGTCATCAGGTTCAAACTGAAAGGCATCGATAGCGCCTAGGATATGCGCTTCACTGTCAGGATAAATACGCGGAATGTCGGTGTCTTCAATACGAACCAACCATGAACCCTGATGTGCTTTGGCATCGCAATAACTCGCCACAGCGGTAATGAGTGAGCCAAAATGCAGAGGGCCGGTTGGCGATGGCGCAAACCGACCCACGTAATTCTCTTCAGCTTTCCCTCCCTTTTTTAAAGGGAGGGTCAGGGAGGGATTACTTAACACAGTATTAACCGTTATTTTGCTTCTCTTTGATTTCTGCTAAAGTTTTGCAGTCAATACAAAGGGTTGCAGTTGGACGTGCTTCCAAACGACGCAGACCAATTTCAATACCACACGTTTCACAGAAACCATAGTCATCATTTTTAATCGCTTCAATTGATTGCTCAATTTTACGAATGAGTTTACGTTCACGATCACGTGTACGCAGTTCAATGGCAAACTCTTCTTCTTGTGTCGCACGGTCATTGACATCAGGCAATGCAGTATTTTCATCTTGCATTGTGTTTAAAGTACGATCGACTTCAGACATCAGCTCTTCTTTCCATGCCAACAGAATTTGGCGGAAATGTTCGAGCTGTCCTTCGGACATATATTCTTCATTTTTTTTCGGCTGATAAGGTGCAATACCAAATAAGCTGGCAGTAGAACCACTTTCTGACGCTTTTGGCTTGGTTTTTCGCACACGTTTTGTAGATTTTTCATCTACAGCATCAGTTTGTTCATCCAAGACTTGATTTTGGTTGTCATTCGCCATATAGGGCATTCCTCATCATATACGCATTATCTATACGCAAAAAATATGGTGATATGCAAGTGTTTTTATCCAACCCTTAGGAGATTCTCCTTCGAGGGGCATCATCATATAGGCTTTTTCGGCTTTTTGATAGTCTTTGATGCTTGGATTCTATCTATCACGTTTTCTTTTGAAGCCATAAAGTAATAGAAAAAAAGCAAAATGAAAAGTTAATAACCTGAAATTTCATTATTAATTTTTTGTTGTACATTTTCTGCACGATAAATTTTAGTTTTTAATTCACCATTTGCTTGTAAATGTAGAACACGAAAACCCGGTGCTTCTTCATCAAGTGCAAAATCATCACTGAAAGGTTTGAACTGAACGCAAGTTGAAGGGGTAGAAAAAAATTGAATATTACGCCATTCATTTAAGGAGTCTTGATGGACATGACCACAGATAACGGCTTTGACATTGTGATATTTGGCTAACAGGTCGGTTAAGTTTTCAGTGTTTTTTAGCTTATGTTGGTCGATCCATTTTGATTTCATGTCGAAAGGATGATGATGACATGCAACAATCACAAATTGCTGTTGGAATTTGGATAAAATTTGATCCAGTTGTTGGAGTTGCTCTTGTTCAATCCAACCATCTACTTTGTCACGCACAGCACTATTGAGCAGCACAATGCTCCATTTACCAAAATGAATGGCATGAACTTGATTTTGATTTTGATAAAACGGGAAATGATCAATATTGTCATGATTGCCCGGAATTTGATAAAACGGGGTGCCGAAGTGTTGCATAAAGGTCAAATAGCGCGCATAGGTTTCTTGCACCGGCACTTGGGCTAAATCACCGGTATGCACGATGGCATCAATATGAGGATATTGCTGCTGAATTTGCTGCATGACGGCATGAAAGCTTTGTTCAGGGTTCATCTGCACAAATTCTAAATCATCCTGATCCATGAGATGTGTATCTGAAATTTGAACGATGGTCCAGTCGCGCTGGTCGTTATGATTCGGGGATAAAGTCATGTCTGACTCCTTAGACATTCCTTGTAGTTTTAATATGTTGTTGCAACCATTGCAATGCCATAATGACCGGTGCATTTTTTAAGCGACCATTGGTCAGCAAATTTTTAATGTCATGGTAGTCAATCAGATGTAACTGAATATTTTCCCCTTCATCGGGCATGCCAAATATGCCCCCTTCTTGAGGAAGTTCGGCTTGTGCGCTATATAAATGGAACAGTTCGGAACAAGCACCAGCAGAGGGATAAAAGCTAAATAAATGCTGTAATTGATCAATTTCACAACCCGATTCCTCTAAACTTTCACGGCGTATACAGCTTTCAGGTGATTCATCACCATCTAACACACCGGCAATAATTTCGAGTTGCCACGGTGAATCGACATCATCCATTGCACCGACACGGAATTGTTCAATTAAGGCGAATTTCTGTTGGTGATCATTATAAATAAGGACACCCGCAGCTTCAGGACGATGAACCAGTTCACGTTGAATCACTGAGGTAAATTCAGTTTGATCGAATAAACGATGTTTGAGATTTACTTTTTCAACCTGAATGAAGCCACGAAAAAGAGGCTCGCGTGACTGAATTTTGACTTGGTCGCTGTTATACGTTGCTTGTTGAATAATGTTCATATAGCTCAGTCAGGATGAAAAGCGTACATTCATCCTAACTGAGAATCTCATCAAAATAAAAGATTTTTTGTCAAATTACAGTTTGTGGTACAATTTTTGACCATGTTCTTGGTAGGTGGTTTTCATGGTATTGAATCCCGCTTCAATTTCGGCATTTGTTTCGGGTGTGGCTGCGGTATTACTTTGATTTTTCGCATAATCTCGCACGTTTTGCGTGATTTTCATCGAACAAAATTTAGGCCCACACATGGAACAAAAATGTGCCGATTTATGTGCTTCTTTTGGCATGGTTTCATCATGCATGCTGCGTGCTGTATCAGGATCAAGACTTAAGTTGAATTGGTCTTCCCAACGGAACTCAAAGCGTGCTTTAGATAAAGCATTATCACGGACTTGTGAACCCGGATGACCTTTGGCCAAATCTGCTGCGTGAGCGGCAATTTTATAGGTGATAATGCCATCTTTGACATCTTTCTTATTTGGTAAGCCCAAATGTTCTTTCGGGGTCACGTAGCACAGCATTGCAGTGCCATACCAACCAATCATGGCAGCACCAATGGCTGAGGTAATGTGATCATAACCCGGAGCAATGTCGGTGGTTAACGGGCCAAGGGTATAGAACGGTGCTTCTTTACAGACCTCAAGCTGTAGATCCATATTTTCTTTAATCATATGCATTGGCACATGACCCGGACCTTCAATCATCACTTGCACATCATGTTCCCATGCGCGATGAGTCAATTCACCCAGCGTTTTTAACTCACTGAATTGCGCTTCATCATTGGCATCTTGGATACACCCTGGACGTAAGCCATCTCCTAGACTAAAAGACACGTCATAGGCTTTCATAATTTCGCAGATTTCATCGAAATGGGTATAGAGGAAGTTTTCTTCATGATGCGCGAGGCACCACTGTGCCATGATCGATCCACCACGTGACACAATGCCGGTTAAACGGTTTGCAGTCAGTGGCACATATCTTAAAAGTACACCCGCATGAATGGTGAAGTAATCCACACCTTGTTCGGCTTGTTCAATCAGCGTGTCTTTAAAAATTTCCCACGTCAGATCTTCAGCGACACCATCGACTTTTTCCAAAGCTTGATAGATCGGAACCGTACCAATCGGAACTGGCGAGTTACGGATAATCCATTCACGGGTTTCATGGATATTTTTACCGGTGGATAAATCCATGATGGTGTCTGCGCCCCAACGGGTCGCCCACGTCATTTTCGCCACTTCTTCATCAATGCTGGAACCCAATGCGGAGTTACCAATATTGGCATTGATTTTCACCAAGAAATTACGCCCAATAATCATCGGTTCAATTTCTGGATGATTGATATTGGCAGGAATAATTGCACGACCTTCAGCGATTTCCTGACGTACAAATTCAGGCGTGATTTCAGTAAGGTTTTTCGCGCCAAAGTTTTGTCCTACATGTTGGCGTGCATCGACACCATCCAGTTGACGTTGGTTTTCACGAATTGCAATATATTCCATTTCAGGGGTAATGATGCCCTGACGTGCATAATGCATTTGGGTGACATTTTTGCCTGCTTTGGCACGACGTGGTTTTTGAATATGCGCAAAGCGAATTTCGGCGGTGCGAATATCTTTTAAACGTTCTTGTCCAAAGGCAGAAGTTAAAGTATTTAAACGTTCAGTATCGTCACGCTCTGCAATCCAGCTTTCACGCACATTCGGCAAACCTTTATTTAGGTCAATGGCAACTTTAGCGTCGGTATACACGCCTGAAGTGTCATAGACCAGAATATCGGGATTGTGTTCACCGCCTAAGCCAGTTGGGGTATCTGTAAGTTCAATGGCGCGCATCGGCACTTGAATATCAGCACGAGAACCTTGGATATAGACTTTTTTTGAGGCCGGTAAAATACGGGTGAGATCTTTGGAGTCTTGCTCATGTTGAGCAGAAATATCTGTTGCAGATAGATTCGTTAATTGGTTCATTGCAATGATCCTTATGAATGACATCAACGAATCAAGCACGACCAAAAACGTGGCAGACTTATCTTAGGTTTTAATTCAAGCTGAATTGAAAAATAGATAAATTGAGGGCTTAAGTTTTTAGATGGCTTGATTCCTACGCAGGTCTTAACCTGATCAGGTTCAACGGTACTCAGCATTAAATTGAAAGAATCAATTTTGCTGATCTCAGCGAGTAATTACTCGCGCTCCGTCAAGCGATGGACAAATATTAACATGCCTATGCATTAAAAAACATTCACATTAAATATCGCTTTTATTGTGTATTGGAGATATTCAGGTAAAAGATTGCTTTAGAGACAAACAGCATCACTAAAACAATCGCGTATTTTTGAGAGATTGGTATTTTTTAAGCCTAAATATTGCGCTAATTGTTTTTGGCTAAGTACGTTTTTAGACTGCGATGATTGTTCTTGCGCACTCGGCTGAACGGGTATTTGCTTTAAACGCTGCTCTTCTGAAAGTTGTAAAAAGTGCATAAATTTACCTGCTTGAGCGGCTAAAGCGGAATTTTTGATTTGCGCTAATTTTTCAATTTCATCTAAAGAACTACTTTGAACCGTATCTTGATCTAGATAGTGGTCAGAGACAGGTGAATTTTTGGTTCCTATAAATAAAAACACGCTATACATGTTTAAAAGATATTCGGCATCTTTACGATAGCTGCTTTTAGGATATTGATTTAAATATTCTTCCCAAAATAAGGCGCGTGTTGCAATCTCATGCGGTTCAATCATTAAGGTCTTTTCGACAAAGACCGGCATCATATTTTGAGCTGCTAAATTTTCGATAAAGATCTGTTCTGCCTGTGGCATGTAGGGCGCAAAAATTTTGGCTAAATATTCAGGACTACGACGATACTTCAACATTCCTTTACCTGCATCAAACAGCTCAATATAGGCTTGCCCTTTATGTTTGAGTAGATATTGATCACGTAACGAGAGTTGTTCAAAATGGTTTTGTTGAACCGTCGGATGCTGGGCTAAGTCAAAAGCATAGGCTTCAAAAGCAGCTTGTTGGGGCGGTGTGCGATTGACGGTTAAGAAGTTTTGATACATTTGATTCGACAGAGTTAAAAAATGCTTTTGTTCATCGAAGGTTGACAGCGGCAAGCATAATTTTAAATCTTGATTAATTTGTTCTAAAGCGAAAGTGGTTCGTTCCGAGTTAATGTTGAGTATTTCATTTTCAATATTTTTACATAATAAAGATAAATCAACCGGTTCATCTTGCTGTGATTGTTTCTGCACTTGTTCCGGAATAGGCTGTGGTTCAGGTTTTTGACACCCGAGCAAAAGTATACAAATGACAAAAGCAAAGTAAGGCTTTACAGAGCAACGTTTATTGAAAGGCACAGTCATTTTATATCTGGATACATGCAAAAATGATTTTGGAAAATAGGAGGCTATTTTATCGCTGAACAGGATTTTTTCTGTGTAGCATTGTGCAGGAGTTTGGTTACGCGTTGTGATGAGTAATCGATATTTTGCCGATCAAGTGCAATCACAGAGGGAGATGGTAAAAAGCTATAAATACAAATGAAGAAATGGTGGGTCGAGCATTCGTTGCAATAAGCCAGCTAAATATTAAGGCTGTTGTCATAAAAGTTTCATATTAGATATGATTTAATATTAAACAAAATTTTTAATCCTAAAAGTGCTGTTGTGGAGTGCGCCCCTTGCCAAATAATCCGGTGTTGAATCACCATATTTCATCGCAATTTAATGAAGATTTGCAGGATGTAAATACCAAGTTTATGACCATGGGAGGCTTAGTTGAACAGCAAGTTGCCAATGGGATTCATGCTTTATTAGATACCGATGCAAGTTTAGCGATTGATGTACAATTTCAAGACAATATCGTTAATCGCTTAGAGACGGAAATTGATGAAGCCTTAACCCTGATTTTGGCACGTCGTCATCCGGCAGCGATTGATTTACGTATGGTCATTGCCATGTCGAAAGCCAATACCGACTTAGAACGGATTGGCGATGAAGCGGCAAAAATTGCCCGTATTGCACAAAATTTATGTGAAGAGGGCAGTTCACCGCGTGGCTATATGGAAACCCGTCATATTGGTAATCAAGTGCGCGTTATGATCCATGATGCCTTAGATGCCTTTGCCCGTTTAGATGTCGATCAAGCTTTACGTGTACTTCTTGCAGATGCAGATATTGACCGTGAATATCAATCGGCAACACGCACATTAATGACCTATATGATTGAAGATCCACGTCATATTTCACGCGTGATTAATGTGTTATGGGTGCTACGTTCTTTAGAACGGATTGGCGATCATGCACGGAATATTTCTGAACAAGTGATTTATATGGTGAAAGGTTTAGATGTGCGCCATACCAGTGTTGAAGAGATTGAAGAGAAAGTCCAAGAGCGTTAATTAGAATATATGGTTTGCTTAAAAGCCTCAAAATAAATTGAGGCTTTTTTTATGCCTTGGATCACCAAAAACATCTAGAGAGATGAAGACTGAGGCCTCTAAAAAAATGAATATTGAATCTGCGCATTCTAGTGCGATAAATTTCCGCGCGGGATCGATGCTGCGCGATCCTTTTTGCTATTGAATACAGAACAGGCTTCAAATTGGAGTTCGGCAAGTGTTAATTTTATTTAAGACGTAACAAAAGATTAAAAATAAAGGCAAAAAAAAGCTCATGCATAGGCACAAGCTTTTCCTCTGAGGATGTCACTCAAATGGTCATGGAATCCAGTTGGTGACATCAAGAATGATAATCATATTATGAGAAAATGATCCGTAATACAATAAGCATGAGGCTTATTCTTGCATCATTTGATACTGATTTAACTATTTTTGAGTGGCTTAAAAATCTTCATTTTTAGACAATTCAGTAAATTTTTTCTCAATCAATGCGGCATTTTCTTTCAAAATTTCAATTAATTTTTGTAAGTTTACAAATTCAAAGCGATTTTTTGATGCCAATAGGGTTAATGCTAATGGCGGTTCTTTGCTTGAGAACTTAATCGGAATAGATAAGCCGGCAATATTCGGATCTAATTCACCATTCGAGAAATAAAAACCCTGTTTTTTAATTTGCTTCATTTTGAGTAAAAATTCAGCTTCACTCTCAGCAAAGTTAACTTCAGCAAGTTCAACCGAGAAGCGCTGGTAATAGTCCAAAATCCCTTGTTTCGGTAAGTGGGAAATAATCACTTTCGGCGATGAACCGACAAATACAGGACGCGGGCAACCTCGACCATAAGACAGCAAAGTGACATCTTTAAACAATTCATGATGAAGGTCGATACATGAATCATGGTTTAAATGCGTGAGCAGGCAACACAGTTCAGTACGTTCCACAATTTGCTGCATAAAAGGGATGCTAATTTGTACCAAAGGATCGGTGGTTCGAGAGATGTAATCCAACACTGCAATTTTAGAACCCAGTGTATAGTCGCCTGATGTGCCACTTAATCGTTGCAGTAATTCTGCTGAAACCAGTTCTTTTAAATAGCGGTAGCTGGTGGGTTTAGACAGTCCTAATTCTTCACTAATGATATCGACATTAATGATAGGGCGAGGCACAGAAAAGAGATCCAAAACGGTGAGAATCTTACCAAAACTAGAAAGTGCCATAAGTACCTGCTTGGTCAAAGCATAAAAAAGAAAATAACAATGAGCATTACTTTATAACAAAAAAGTAAGCAAAAGAGCGCTTTTGTTATGTCGATACTGTATTTGTCAGCATTTAATTTGTTTTTTATGCAATATGAGAAATTTAAGGCTGAGAAGTTGAATAGTTTGATGTTATTTTAATTGTATTATCGTAATAAGATATTTTATTTGACTTATTTTGGTTTTTTTGAAAAAATAATCAGAATAAATATCCAATGCTGAATTTTTAGCCTGATTCTGGTTGGTGGTTTTTCCTCGTTTATTTCGTCTAAATAACGCGCTGTAAAAGTTTCTCTATTCATTTTGAATGACGATTATTTCTGATGACATGCTTAGCTGCATGTATTTTTTGCACGATTTATCCGCAGGATATATCGTGTTTTTTAGTCGTCATCTAAAAATGAGTGGGGGAACTGTTCAATCTGAATGTGAGATAAGCCTATGCTGCTAACCAAACCTTTACTCGCTTTTCGACCCAGTAAATTGGATTGGATTTTTGCGACTAAAACTTTTGTGGCAGGCATTTTGGCGCTTTATATCGCATTTTCTTTAAATTTGGCTTATCCGATTTGGGCGATTGGTACAGTATTTGTGATCGCTAACCCATATTCTGGCATGACGTCATCTAAAAGTATTTATCGGCTGTTGGGGACCTTATTAGGTGCAATCGTGTCGATTGCCGTGACGCCATTTTTAATCAATACCCCGATGTTATTTACCTTGTTCTTGGCCAGTTGGGTCGGTTTTTGTCTGTATATTTCCATGCTAGACAGAACACCGCGCAGCTATGTTTCAATGTTGGCGGGTTATACCACGGTCATTATTTGCTACAACGTGGTTTACTATGCCGACACGGTGTCTATTTTTGATATGGCGCTTGGACGCTTTTTGGAAATTACTGTGGGGGTGGTGTGCAGTGCAATTGTCACCACCACCATTTTTCCAATGCATATCGGACCTGCGGTGCAAAGCCGTGTTGCAAAAACCATTCAGGATATTAAGGCATTATTTGATCAGATTTTACTGGATCAGAAACAGCTGGATAATTACAACCAATTGTTGGGCAATATTACCCGAGATGCTTCAGATATCCATGTGCTGGCCGTACATTTGTCTTATGAGAAATCTAAACTTCAGGGCATGACCAAACCCCTTCAGGAAATGTTGCATCAATTGACCCTGCTGGTGGCAAATTTGGTTGCCATGTCCGAACGAATGAAGCAGTTAGATCAAATTGAGATCACATACCGTGAAAATCTAAAAGCGGTACATGCGCATATTGCAGAATTTTTGCATGATCATCATGAAATAAAAGCACAAGAATTAAATTTTTTACCCAGCCAGTTTGAATCCGATTTTTCTGCTTTAGTGGCATCCGCACCTCCTGAACAGCAGCTCATTTTAAATGGTTTGAAGATGGATATTCGGCACTTTATTCAAAATGTGCGTGCGGTGAAATTGATTTGGCAACGCATTCAGCAAGGGGATGATGCCTTGCCAGAAAGTATGACGCCTTTAACCACCACCTATCCGAGTTTGCACCGTGATCATGGCGTGGCCGTGCGAGGTGGAATTTCCGCATTTTTAATCATTCTAATTGCGACTGCATTTTGGATATTAAGTGGTTGGAAAGCCGGATTTATGTTGGCGGAAATGGCCGCGATCAGTGCGTGTATTTTAACGGCAATGGATAACCCTGTACCTGCCTTAAAACTATTTATCCGAGCCAATATTTACTCTGCTGTGGTGGTGTTTATTTACGCTTATGGTGTTTTTCCGCATGTGACAGCTTTTTGGGAGTTGGCCTTGGTACTGGCACCCTTTAGCATATTTTGCCTGATGTTGTTTCCACATCCGCCCTTAGCAGGACTGGGCTTACCTTTATTGATGAGTTCAATCATGGGGCTGAATTTACAGAACCGTTATGTGTTGGATCAAATTGCATTTTTTGATGCCTCGATTGGTGCTGTGATTGGTCTGATTATTTCTGTGTATATCATTCATATGGTTCGAGCTATGTCTCCAGATATGGCTGTGCAACGTATTCTGGCTTTACATTATAAAGCCGTCAGAACTGCCTTATATCTGCCTTATGGGGCCGATTTTAAAAAGCATTTGCGTAGTATGCTGGATCGGATTGGGGTATTGAATAGTAAAGCAGTACAGTCTGAACAGCTTAAAAATGACATCAATTTGGCACTCATTGAAACCAGTGCAGTGATTGATTTAACTCGATTACAAGAGCTAATCAACCAATTGCCACAACAAGACGCGATCATTTTTTATATTCAAGATTTACAACAGTCATTAGATGACTATTTTCAAGCCAAAGAAATGCAGCGTGCATCTGCCGATATTTTACAAAATTTGTTGCAGCGTCTTGCTGTGGTTCACTCTGCAACGGATGACGTGGAAAATCGGCAGATTGCGCAGCGTTTGAATATTTCACTGAACAATATTCGCAGCAGTTTATGCCATCAAACGGGCTTAAAAATGGCTGAACACGAACAATGGGTAGGCATATAAGGATGGGCGAACTTAATCTTTATGGGGTTTACGTCCCGATCCTGTTAATTCAAAGCATTCTTGCTTATCTGCTGCTGCAAATCGTGATGCTGGCAACAGATCGACTGGTTGATCAGGGCTGGATTGCATGGCCGGGCATTTTTAATTTATGCCTTTATGTGCTGCTGCTTTTTCTGGTGCATTGGTTATTTATTTTATCTGGCATCTAAGCTGAAGATCAAAATTGTGCAAATTGAAATGAATGAGGTAAAGCGGATATGAGATCTTTTGATTTACGTAAAATAATCCGACCGATTGTTTTGCTGGTCATGGCGCTCATGGCAATTTTTGCCGTGATCCATATCTGGAATTATTACAATTCTGAACCGTGGACACGTGATGGTCGTGTGCGTGGTGATGTGATTCAGGTGTCTTCCGATGTTTCGGGCTTGGTGACAGATGTTTTAGTACAAGATAACCAAAGCGTTAAAAAAGGACAGGTGCTGTTTAAAATAGATGTCGCACGTCAAGCATTGGATGTGGAACAAGCGAAATCTGATTTGAGCAAAGCCAAAGCAAGCTTAGCCGCAGCTGAGGCCAGCTTAGTACAGGCCAAAGCTAATGTGGTTGCATCTCAAGCGAGTACTATGCTGGCTGAAAAAAATGCCAATCGTTATGCCAATTTAATGGAGGGTGCAATCTCTAAACAAGAACAAGATCAAATGTTTGCAGCACGAGATCAATCGCATGCTGAACATGAACAAATGCAAGCGGCAACAGCGCAGGCGCAAGCCAATATCAAGCAACAACAAGCCTTGATTGATGTTGCAAGCAGCCAATTGCATATGGCACAGTTAAATTTGCATCGTTCTGAAGTGATTGCCCCAGCAGATGGCACATTATCCAATTTTGAACTTCGGGTTGGCAATTATGTCAAAGTTGGGCAAGCGGTAGCGGCATTATTAGACCGTAAACAGTTGTACATCGTGGGTTATTTTGAAGAAACCAAACTTGATAAAATTTATGTCGGAGCACCTGCCACTATTCAGATGATGGGCGATGCTGAAAAATTAAAAGGCCATGTACAAGGGATTGCTTTAGGAATTGAAGACCGTGAACGCACATCGTCATCGGGGCTTTTAGCCAATGTAAATCCGACTTTTAGTTGGGTGCGTTTAGCGCAACGTGTACCAGTAAAAATTGTATTAGATGAAATGCCGAACAATGAATTGGCTTTTGTGGCAGGGCGCACGGCAACTATTCATATTGAAAAACCAGCCAAATAACCAACTTATTCTTTATTACTTTCAATTTAAAAAGCCATTCGGTTTGAATGGCTTTTTGACACAATATTGTTTGCAATGGTTTTAATGCTTGAGCAAATCAGGGTGTAAGCCCTTGAGGGGTTCGATACCAACTTTCAATAAAAAGTGCAGCGGCAATACTATCCGCAGCTAACTTTTTACCCCGACCTTGCGCTTGATAATGATCCAATTCATCACGGGCTTCACGTGTGGTTAAACGCTCATCCACCATCAAGGTTTCAATATTGGTTTGATGGCGCAAACGACGCGCAAACTTGCGCGAGCGCGCAGAAAGTTCGGACTCGGTATCATCCATATTTAACGGTAAACCCACTAAAAATAAAGTCGGTTGATACTGTTTCACAATTTTCAATAATTCATCCCAGTTCGGAATGCCATCTTTCATGGGAAACAGCGCAAGTGGATTGGCACTCTCAATCATGGATTGACCCACTGCCATGCCCATTTTTTGTGTACCAAAATCAAAGGCCATAATCATGTAGGGTTGTGATAAATCAGGCATGTCCAATCTCTGATGAAAGCCAAGTTCGGTCTACGCCCATTTTTTTATAGGCAGCATCCAAACGGTCACCATAAGGTAAATTAAAAATTAAATCCATATCGGAATCACAAATCAGCCAAGCACCACGTGCCATTTCTTGTTCCAGCTGATTTTTACCCCAACTGGCATAACCTAAGGCAATTTGGTAACGTCCAACGCCTTCATTATGTGCAATAGCATCTAAAATATCTTTAGACGTGGTAATACACACATTTTCACCCACAGCAATTGATGAATGCCAAGTCGGTTGACCGGTATGTAGCACAAATCCAGCTTCAGGGCGTAAAGGCCCCCCTTGTAATACATCATGAGGATGAACATGATCCGCTTCGATTTCAAGGTCATTCAAGAGTTCTTTGATTGAAAGACCAGACGGGCGGTTAATAATGATGCCTTGAGCGCCTTCTTCATCATGTCGTGCCAAATAAATAACGGTATTGGCAAAAAAATCATCGGCTAAATCAGGAGGCGCAATGAGACAGCGATGTGTCAGATATTGTTTAGTCATCTAAGCCATTCCCCCTTAAAATTAAAAAGCTGATTAAATTAATAATAATGTTCTTCTGTTTAACTTACTAAACTAATTGAGTTTCGCCAATCATTTTTTGTGATTTAATCGACAAAATTACACCTGTTGAAACTTAAGCTGACGCAATTGCTTGGCATGTTGCAGCGTGGTGTCATTAATTTCGACGCCGCCCGTCATACGAGCGAGTTCATCAATCCGTTGTTCTTCAGTAAGATTGATAATGGTACTGCTTGCAGGATCGGTTTGACGTTTTTTAACCAATAAATGCTGATCAGATTGGGCCGCAACTTGTGCTTGATGTGTAATACATAAAATTTGCACATGCTGAGCTAAATCTGCCAATAAACGCCCGACCATTTCCGCCGTTCCGCCACTGATCCCGACATCAATTTCGTCAAAAACTAAAACTTCAGATTCTGTTTTTTCCGCATTCATCACCTGCATGACCAATGCAATACGAGACAATTCACCACCTGATGCGACACGTGCCAACGGTTGCGCGGGAATGCCTTTATTTGCGGTGAACAGCAGTTGAATAAAGCTAAATCCTTCGGCTGTTGCTTGTTCTAAGGGTTCAAATTTGAATTCAAAATAGGCTTCAGGCAAGGCCAATTGTTTGACTTGTTCGGTCAGTTTTTTCGCCAAAGGGAGTGCTGCTGCACGGCGAATCTCATCTAAGTGTTGTGCTTTGGCTAAAAAGTCTTGCTGAGATAAGGCAACCTGTTCGGCTAAAGTTTCAGGATCTTCCAACTGATGCAGTTGTTCAAGTTCCGTCTGCCAAGTCTGATAATCCTGTTTCAACTGTTCAGGCTGGGTTCGATATTTACGCGCTAAACGATGAAAGATTTCGAGCTGTGTGTTTAGCTCTTCGACCCGCTCCGGATTGAAGCTTTGACGATCAATAAATTGACGCAAATTCGCCGTGGCATCTTCAATTTCACTTTGTGCATTGAGTAACGAGTTATAAATTTCGGACAGTTGTTCGCTACGACCCGCATGCGATTCAAGGCGGCGAATAATGGTCGAGATATCTTGAGTGATGTTTTGCTCAGCTTCATCCAAAGCATCTAAACTATAGCTACAATCTTGCATGATATGTTCATGATGGCTTAAACGGTCGAACTCTTGTTCAATCTCTTTATAGTCAATTGGGGTAATTTCTTCGAGTTCTTCAAGCTGCAAGGCTAAAGTTTCGATGCGTTGTTGTCGTGTCGCCTGTGCATCTAAGGCCGCTTGATGCTGACGAATGTCTTTTTGCCATGTGCTATAGGCCTCTCGGACAGCCTGTGCAGGTTGGTAAAAGTTGCTGTAATGATCAAGCCAATGTTTCGGATAGGGTGGTTCGAGCAATTGTTGCTGGCTGTGCTGACTATACAGTTGCACCAGTAAACGTCCAATTTCTTTGAGTTCAGACAGACTACTTGGGCGACCATTAATCCACGCTTTGCTACGACCTGTAGCAAAAATCACTCGTCTTAAATGAATTTCACCCGATTCATCATCCAGCTCATGGTTTTTTAACCATTCGGCTTCTGCACTGTGCGCTTGATAACTAAAAATGGCGGTGACATCGGCTTTATCATGACCAAAACGGACGTAATTGGTATCCGTACGTTCGCCTAAACATGCCGAGAGGGCATCTAATAATAAAGATTTACCCGCACCTGTTTCACCCGTCAGGACATTGAAACCTTGTTCAATATCAATGGCTAAATGATCGGCTAAAGCAAAATTGATCAGAGTTAAATGTGTCAGCATAAACGCATCCGAGCTGCGAAAAGTTTTAATTTAAGATAGTGAAATTTTGTTTGGGTCACAAGACAACTTTTATTTTAAGATGACGTAAAACATCATTATTTTACCTGATATTGATGATAAAAATGAAACTACCTTTGTTTGAAGATACGCTATAAAAGCCACAGAGGTAAATTGAATTGCATTTTAGAGCCTATTTGATGGTTTTTTATGTGATCAAATAGAGTGAAAATACATCAATTTATTGATCAATCCATATTTTAGAGACGCTGTCAGAGCAAGAGCAATGATATTGTAATGTCGCTCTGTAGCAAAGGTTTGTAGCCATGATTGGGGTTCAATATTCTCGCTTGGGGAAGGCTCATTGACCTTTAGTCGAGGAAGTATAAAAACTTATTTGTGCTTCTGCTGCGCTTGTTTTAGACTCTCGCTAACAAATGGAAAAGCTTCTAAATATGGATATAGAAAAGTATCTATTTGGAAAATATTAATTTAGCTTTATGAACATCGATTGATTAGTTTAATGCTCAGCTTTAAACTACATCCATCAAAAATTATAAATGCGCATTATCTGGAGAATACGCATGTCAAATCAGTTTGATCACGTGTCTGTTATCAAAAAATCGAATGTTTATTTCGGTGGGCTATGTATTAGTCATACGGTTCAATTTGAAGATGGTACAAAAAAGACTTTAGGGGTCATTTTACCAACGGAACAAGCACTGACTTTTGAAACGCATGTCCCTGAACGTATGGAAATTATTTCAGGTGAATGTCGTGTACACATCGCAGATCGCACTGAAAGTGAATTATTTCGTGCTGGACAGTCTTTTTATGTCCCAGGCAATAGCCGTTTTAAAATTGAGACAGACGAAGTGCTCGATTATGTCTGCCATTTAGAAGGCTAAGTACAAGTCGTATTAAGGCAAAGAAATTTTAGCCTGAATCAGTTAAACTAGATTTAAGCATCAATCCTGTAAAGCCAGCTTTGCAGGATTTTTCTTTTTTGCATTGTATATATCTATTTTAGAGGCCGTTCATGGCAAAAACCGAATATTTTTATGGCGTTCACTCAGTGGAGTCATTACTTGAGCTTGAGCCAGAGCGTGTACTGACATTATTTACACTCAAAGGTCGTGACGATCAACGTTTGAAAAACGTTTTGGCTTTGGCAGATCCTTTTGGGATCAGCGTACAACAAGCCAGTCGTGAAAAATTGGAAAAATTGGCGGGTCAGCCTTTTCATCAGGGGGTGGTTGCCGCAGTTCGTCCGCATCCAACACTGAATGAACAAGATCTGGATGAATTGCTGAAGCAGAATCCTCAAGCCTTATTGCTTGCTTTAGATCAAGTGACAGATCCACATAACTTAGGTGCATGTATTCGTACAGCAGCAGCTATGGGTGTCGAAGCGGTGATTGTGGCGCGTGATCGTTCGGCAAGCTTAACCCCAACAGCACGTAAAATTGCTGCTGGTGGTGCAGAAAAAGTGAAGTTTATTCAAGTGACGAATTTGGCGCGTACTTTAGGCAACATTAAAGAAGAATTTAATGTTCGTGTGGTGGGTACGATGCTGGATGAAAAAGCTTTACCGGTAAATGAATTTGATTTTACTGGAACAGGTATTTGTGTGGTGATGGGTGCTGAAGATACAGGCTTACGTCCAATTACACAGTCACAATGTGACCAAACGGTTTATATCCCAATGGCGGGTAATTTACAGAGTTTGAATGTCAGTGTCGCAACAGGTATGGCTTTGTATGAAGCGTGCCGTCAACGTAATGTGTAATCCTTTTTGATTTAAAATTTAAAAGTTGTTGGTAATGTCTCCTCGGTCTCAAGGTTATGTCTTCGTTGTAATTACCATGTGTATTTGGGGAGGGTTTACCATTAGCTCTCGCTTAAGTGCACAGTGGGGAATTAGTGCGTGGGATATTACCGCATTACGTTTTGCTTTGGCATTTTGTATTTTAATGCCAATTCTGATCTATAAAAAAGACACCGCTTTTCTATGGAAAAAACAGCCTTTTCTTTTGGCAATGATTGGTGGTGTGGGTTATTGCCTGACATCTTATAGTGCTTTTCATTATGTACCCGCAGCACATGCAGCCATTTTTTTAAATGGTTGTCTTCCGTTGTGTACCGCAGTGGCTGCATTTCTGCTGTTTAAAGAACCCTTCGATAAGCATACATGGCTCAGTTTAGTCATTATGCTAAGCGCCATTAGTGCGATGAGCTTTTTAATGTACCGAGAAACAGGTGTGGCCTTTGGTTTTGGCGATATGTTGTTTTTCTTCAGTGCAATTTGGTGGGGTGTTTTCACCGTCTTATTGCGGCAATGGAAACTGTCCGCATGGCATTCCATGGCCGGCGTTGCGATTTGGTCTGCGGTTATTTATATCCCGATTTATTTGATTTTTCTTCCGAAAAATTTGACTGGGCCTGAGCCTATCCATTTGTTGATGCAAACAATTTTTCATGGTGTGTTTGTGGTGATTGTTGCAACAATAACCTATGTAGAGGCCATTAAACGACTCGGTGCATTTAAGACGGGAAGTATTGTGACACTGGCACCATTTATTGCAGCCATTCTCGCTGTACCCCTTTTGGGTGAGCCTTTAAGTCGAGCCATTATGTGCGGTTTGATTGGTATGGCAATCGGTGCTTTACAGCCGTGGCGTTGGGTCATGCATAAAGACAGTTTGCAGCAGCAACTGGATCAACAAAAAAAACAGTCTTAATCGACTGTTTTTGTTTTAGCGTTTTAAATAGCGTTGATGCAGTGTTTTTAAATGACGGTATAGGTGCTCAAGATGACCATCATTGAGCACAATATCATCGGCCAACTGTTGTTTTTGTTGGCGTGGCATTTGTGCCTGAATAATCTGATGAATTTGCTCAATGGATTGACCATCACGTTGGCTGGCACGTTGAATTTGTAATTCCTCGGTCGCATCAATCAATAAGGTATGATCAGTTAATTCATGTTGATTGGTTTCAAACAGCAGGGGTGAAACCAAAATGACATAGGGCGTTGTCGCGCTTTGCAGCTGATGAATAATCGACTGGCGAATTGCAGGGTGAGTAATGTGCTCTAGTGTTTGACGTGCATTTGGGTCTTTAAAAATATGCTCGCGTAAAGCTCGGCGATTCAGTTCACCATTTTCAAGTAAAACCCAATCACCAAAAGCGACATGAATTTTTTGCAAAGCGGGTTGGCCTTTTTCAACCACTTCACGCGCCACGATATCTGCATCAACAACAGTGATACCTTGGGTTTCAAACCATGTACTTGCAGCAGATTTTCCACTGCCAATGCCGCCTGTTAAACCCAAGATAAATGTCATAGATTTGCCTAAAATTATTGTCCTAAATATGCTTTCATAATTGGTTCACCCCAAATAAATGCAATCCAACCCGCAATGGCAATATAAGGGCCGAAGGCAAAAGGTTGATTTTCTTTACGTATTTTAAGCAAAACAATACCAATAATTGCACCAACTAAGGATGAAAGCAGCACAATCAATGGGAGCATTAAAGGTCCCATCCAAGCGCCTAAAGCAGCCAGCAGCTTGAAATCGCCATAGCCCATGCCTTCTTTACCGGTAATGATTTTAAACAGGTAATACACAATCCAAAGGCATAAAAAACCAATAATATAGCCCCAAATCGCAGAAGTGGGTGAGATATAAATGGCATAGCTATTAATGCCTAAACCCAGTGCTGCTAAGGTTAAGGTGTAACGGTCAGGCAGGAGCTGGGTATCAAAATCGATAAAGGTCAGTGCGATCAGCATCCACGTCAACAGTAACCCGAAGAGCATTTGTAGGGTTGGACCAAATACACTGACAATCACCAATGAAGCGAGTGCAGTCAGCAGCTCAATCAATGGGTAGCGTATGCTGATTGGATTTTGGCAAGAACCACATTTGCCACGTAACACTAACCAACTGATGACGGGAATATTTTGATACCAACGAATTTCAGTGCGGCATTTAGGACAAGTTGAAGCAGGTTTACTTAGGGTTAGTTTGGATTCATCAATAATCGCTTGCTCAGGATGAAGAAACATTTGGCAATCTTGTCGCCATTCTTGTTCCATCATTTTTGGCGTGCGATAGATAACGACATTGAGAAAACTACCAATACATAAGCTAAAAAGCCCAACGGCAATATACAGTGCGGTTGGGTTGTCTATAAAATAAGCGATCAATTCTTGCATTAAACCACAGAACCCATTTGGAAGATTGGGAGATACATGGCGATAACCAGACCACCGACCAGTACACCCAGTACGGCCATAATCAGCGGTTCCATCATCGAGGTTAAACCGTCAACAGCATTGTCCACTTCATTTTCAAAATGGGTGGCAACTTTGTCGAGCATTGAGTCGAGTGCACCTGACTCTTCACCAATCGCCACCATTTGTACTGCCATGGATGGAAATTTATTGGTGACGCGCATGGCAAATTGAAGTTGTTGGCCTGTTGCAACATCATCACGGATTTTAAGCACCGCTTCTTCATAAACGCAATTATTGGTCGCGCCAGCAGTCGATTCTAAGGCATCAATCAGTGGAACACCGGCAGCAAAAGTGGTGGCCAAGGTACGACTATAACGGGCAATAATTGCCTTATAGACTAGGTCACCAAAAATAGGCGCTTTCAGTGCTGCTTTATCGAGAAAATCACGGAATTTTTTACTGCGTTTTTTGGCTTCAAGGAAGCATGCAATAATGACACCAATCACAATAATTAAAATAAACCAGTATTTTTGCATCCATTCCGACATATTGACCACCATTTTAGTAAAGGCTGGAAGATCTGCGCCGAATGAACTGAATACATTTTGGAATACTGGAACAACTTTGACCATGAGAATAATGGTCACCACAAGTGCAACCACAATAACTGCTGCGGGATATTTCATGGCTTTTTTAATTTTTTGTTTCAGTAATTCGCTTTTTTCTTTGTAAATCGCGACACGGTCAAGCATGGTCTCTAAAGCACCAGACTGCTCACCCGATTCAACCAAGGAACAAAATAAATTATCAAAATATTGCGGATATTTGCGTAAGGCACCAGCAAAGGTATTCCCGCCTTCAACTTCCCCTTTAATGCCTAAGACTACTTCACGCATAGAGGGGTTTTCAAGACCTTCAGCGACAATTTCAAAACTTTGCACTAAAGGTACACCGGCTTTCATCATTGTTGCGAGCTGACGAGTAAAGATGGTGATGTCGAGTGTGGAGACCTTTTTTTTCATTAAACCTTCGAGAATATTTTTTCGTTTTTCTCGAATGGTCTTAATGGTAATTCCTTGCTTACGTAAAGTCACTTTCGCCAGTGCCATGTTACGTGCCGGTAATTCGCCCTTAAGTTTAGCCCCTTTACGATCAACTCCTTCATAACTGAAGGTTGGCATCATCTGTGCTTTTTTGACAGCCATGAATTTATCCTTATTTTTAAATACTTTATCTATTCGCTAGTCACACGATTAACTTCTTGAAGAGAAGTTACCCCCTGCATGACTTTCATTAATCCTGAACGACGTAAATTATTAAACCCCGATTTTTCCGATGCCGCTGCAATTTCAAGTGCATTGCCATCTTCCATAATAATTTTCGAAATTTCAGGTGTTACTTTCATTACTTCATAAATACCCACACGGCCTTTATAACCATCACGACATTCTGAACAGCCTACAGGTTGATAAACTTGAAAATCTGGATGCCTTAAATCTTCTTCTTGAAAGCCCATTTCCAATAAACTTAGGTTTGGAATATCTGAAGGAATTTTACATTGTGGGCATAAACGTCGAGCTAAACGCTGTGCAATGACTAAGTTTACAGAGGTTGCGATATTAAAGGAAGGTACACCCATATTTCTTAAGCGTGTAAGTGTTTCAGGCGCACTATTGGTATGGAGTGTGGACATCACCATATGTCCCGTCTGTGCGGCTTTAATGGCAATTTCTGCGGTTTCTAAATCTCGAATCTCACCGACCATCACAATATCTGGATCTTGGCGTAAAAATGATTTAAGGGCGGCAGAGAAGGTTAAGCCCACTTTAGCATTGACATTGACCTGATTAATTCCCTCTAGATTAATTTCGACGGGATCTTCGGCCGTTGAAATATTGGTATCTTCACGGTTGAGAATATTTAAGCCCGTATATAAAGAAACCGTTTTACCCGAACCTGTGGGACCTGTAATCAATAGCATGCCTTGAGGTTTGTCCAAAGCTTGCATAAACAATTCTTTTTGTGCAGGTTCATAACCGAGCGCATCAATCCCCAACATGGCACTGGATGGATCTAAAATACGCAGCACCAGTTTTTCACCAAATAGAGTGGGTAATGAGTTGACACGGAAGTCGATGGCTTTACTTTTTGAAAGTTTAAGTTTAATGCGTCCATCTTGAGGTAAACGTTTTTCAGAAATATCCATCTGAGACATGACTTTTAAACGCGAGGCTAAACGGGTGGCAAGCTGTAAAGGCGGGGTGGCAATGTGACGTAGTACGCCATCGACACGATAACGCACGCGATACATTTTCTCATACGGTTCAAAATGTAAGTCCGAAGCACCCATACGAATGGCATCAATCAGCAGTTTATTGATGTATTTGACAATCGGGGCTTCATCTTGTTGTTGCTCGTTGTCGTCATCATCATCTTTATTGCTAAGATCTTCTTGCTCTAGATTTAAATCGATATCATCATCAGAGAATTGAAAACTATCCGCTTCGGCAAAATTTTGTTCAATCAGTTTTTCTAGTTTTGGATGCTCAACAATAATCGCTTCAATGTTCATTTTACTATTGAAGCGTATCGCATCCATGGCATCGATATTGGTTGGATTGCTGGTGGCGACGTAGAGTAAGTTGCCGCGTTTAAAAATCGGTAAAATACGATGTTTGGTAATCAGTTTTTCGTCAATGCCTTCACGGATAATTTGTGCAGAATCATAGGTACTGAGATCAAAAAGTGGTTCGCCAAACTCTTGAGCGATTTTTTCTGCAATATCTAAAGACGAAATTTTTAATTGATCAATTAAAAAAGGAACAATATCTTGATTGGCTTTTTTTGCATTTAAGATCGCATTCTGCATATTTTCAGCAGAAATGAAGCCTTCTTCAACTAAACGTCGATTGAAACCGGTAAATCTAGGTGAACCTTTTAATGCTGTCATGCTTTAATATGCCTACGAAATCAATTTGTTTATAATTGGTATTTTTAAATTATACTTTTGTTCTATAAAAATACCATATCTTAAAATGTTGTCATCTACTTAATATCACATAAAACTTTGAACCAGTCGTATTTACAAGATGAAGTTTTTTTTCAGAATGTCGTGATGTATTTTGAAAAATAAGTTTGCTATAAAAAAGCCGTGCGAAAATTATCTAAAAAAGATTGAATTCCGTGTAGAATGTGCGCGGTTTAATGAATTGTTTTTAATAGGTTACTGTATGTCGGGTTCGGCTATTACTCCTTGGGTTGTCGGCAATTGGAAAATGAACCCAATGCACGCAGATGCCAAAGAGCTGTTAAGTGGTTTTAAAAAATTATTGCAAAATAATGAAATTAAAGAAGAAAATTGTCATATCGGTATTGCACCGAGTATGCTTGCTTTGACTCATGTTCAAGCGGAATTGGTAAGCTCAGTGCGTCCGATTTACACCGTTGCTCAGAATGTTTCTCGTATAGCGGGATTGGGCGCTTACACGGGTGAAGTGAGTGCTGAACTGTTGAAAGATCATCATATTGATTTTGTACTGATTGGTCATTCTGAACGTCGTGAAATCTTTAATGAAACAGCGCAAATACTGAATGAGAAAGTTAAAAATGCTTTAACTGCTGGATTAACCATTATTTATTGTGTAGGTGAAAGCCTAGAACAGCGTGAAAATGGCCAAGCAGAGCAGGTGGTATTGCAACAAATCTGTGATATTGCTGCGGTGGTTCAAGCCGAACAATGGCAAAAGATTGTGATTGCCTATGAGCCTATTTGGGCAATCGGTACGGGCAAAACAGCATCACCTGAAGATGCTCAAGCGATGCATGCTAAAATTCGCGAAGGTTTAACTCAAATCACACCATTTGGTGCAAGCATGGCTATTCTGTATGGCGGTAGTGTTAAAGCCGAAAATGCAGTAGAGTTGGCGACCTGTCCAGATATTAATGGTGCGCTGGTGGGTGGAGCATCTCTAAATGCAGCGTCTTTTTATGAAATTGCTCAAGCTTTTGCAAATACAAAATAATTAGGAGTTCAGCATGCAAACTTTTGTGCTGGTAGTACATATTATCTTAGCCATTTTAATGATTGTATTGATTCTGGTACAACATGGTAAGGGTGCAGATGCTGGCGCATCATTTGGTGGCGGCGGTGCTGCAACTGTATTTGGTGCGTCCGGTTCAGGTAACTTTTTAACGCGTTTGACTGCCGTTTTAACCGCACTGTTTTTTGTCACCAGTTTAACGCTAGCTGTATTTGCCAAAAAACAAACCACCGATGCTTATAGTTTGAAATCGGTACAAACCACCACGACTGCACCTGTAAATTCGAATGAAACTTCGCCAGTTGCACCGAAAACAGGCGAATAACCTGATTTAGTTCTTTCTTTTTGGAGATGATCCGACTAGAATGCGACACAGCTGCGGTGGTGGTGGAATTGGTAGACACGCTACCTTGAGGTGGTAGTGCTTTCGGGCGTGGGGGTTCAAGTCCCCCCTTCCGCACCAACTTGTAATCCAGAACATAAGTTGGTGTGTGCAGCAAATCTGTTGATGCGGGATGGAGCAGTCTGGTAGCTCGTCGGGCTCATAACCCGAAGGTCGTTGGTTCAAATCCAGCTCCCGCTACCAATACTATTTAGAGGCAAACTAAATAGGCGATTTAAATTAAATTTTAATCGTGATTGAATTTTTGCAGGTTGATGCGGGATGGAGCAGTCTGGTAGCTCGTCGGGCTCATAACCCGAAGGTCGTTGGTTCAAATCCAGCTCCCGCTACCATTTTTGATTAAGGTGCAACTTAATCAAGCAACCATTGAAGATTTTTTGATTGAAAATGTTCAGTGAATTGTATATAATTTTTGCACGTTGTTGCGGGATGGAGCAGTCTGGTAGCTCGTCGGGCTCATAACCCGAAGGTCGTTGGTTCAAATCCAGCTCCCGCTACCAAGTTTCTAAAAGGCTCACAAAAATGGTGGGCCTTTTTGCACAGTGGACTTTGGTTTTTCTGTGTACACAGGGGCGATTACGCCCTTTTTTATTGGCTATCGTGTAGTGTCGACATCCATTGGTCAAATTGTCATGTTTCACTACTAATATAGTTGAGTTAGTCTGAACCGGTCACAGCGACTATTGAATCGCACAACAATGACGAGAGTAAATGAAGCTATCAAATAAAACTCAAGCACTTCAAGACCTAATAACTCCTGCAGTGCAAGCTTGTAATGTAGATCTTTGGGGAATCGAATTTATTCCTCAAGGTAAACGTTCTTTATTGCGTATCTATATTGATAAAGCGAACGAAAATAACACGCAACCTATCATGAATGAAGATGGTGAGCTTGAGCAAGGTCAGGGTATTGGCGTACAAGACTGTGTTCGTGTAACCCAGCAAGTAGGTGCAATGCTTGACGTGCATGATCCAATTTCTGGTGAATACTCACTTGAAGTTTCTTCGCCGGGTTGGGATCGTCCATTCTTCCAACTTCACCAGATGCCAGCTTATATTGGAAAGCAAATTGCTTTACGTCTGATTAGTGCCGTAGAAAACCGTCGTAAATTTCAAGCAAAACTGATTGCTGTTGATCTTGAGAATGAGATCATTCAAGTTGAAGTTGAAAATCAACACGTACTTGAAATAGACAGTCATAATATCGACAAATCAAATTTGATCTACCAAGATTAATTCATTCAATAAATAAGAATCTGAACGAATAGGTGACTTATGGCTCGTGAAATTCTTACCGTAGTAGAAACGGTTAGTAACGAAAAAGGTGTAAGTCGTGATGCAATTTTTGAAGCACTTGAACAAGCTTTAGTTGCTGCGACTAAAAAGAAATTTTACGAAGGCACACACGCAGAAGAAGCACGTTTACGTGTAGAAATTGATCGTAAAACGGGTGATTACCGTACTTTCCGTCAATGGGAAGTGGTTGCTGATGAAGATCATGAAATGCCTGCATGTCAGGATGCAATCTCTGATTTAGATCCTGAACAATGGTCTATCGGTGATATTCGTGAACTTGAAGTTGAATCGATTGATTTTGGTCGAATTGCTGCACAAATTGCCAAACAAGTGATTGTGCAAAAAATTCGTGAAGCTGAGCGTGCTTTAGTTGCTGATGCATATGAATCTAAAGTCGGTGAGCTCATCTACGGTGAAGTGAAAAAACAAACCAAAGATGGCTTTATCATTGACTTAGGTGATAATGCTGAAGCATATCTTTCACGTGAAGAAATGATTCCGAAAGAAATTCTTCGTCCTAAACAACGTATGAACGCTATTCTATATAGCGTGAACCGTGAAGGTCGTGGTGCACAATTATTGTTGTCACGTGCGCGCCCTGAAATGCTAATGGCATTGATGAAGAAAGAGATTCCTGAAATTTCTGAAGAAATCATTGAAATTAAGGCCGCTGCCCGTCAACCGGGTGTTCGTGCTAAAATTGCTGTGAAAACAAACGATCATCGTATTGATCCTGTTGGTGCTTGTATTGGTATGCGTGGTACACGTATCCAAGCGGTGCAATCAGAGTTAAATGGTGAGCGTATTGATGTGGTGGTGTGGTCTGACGATCCAGCACAGTACATTGCCAGTGCTCTAGAGCCTGCTGATGTATCGAGCATTGTGATTGATGAAGATGCACATACTGCGGATATCATTTTCGCAGCTACTGATCAATTGGCTCGCGCGATTGGCTCGCAAGGTCAAAATGTCCGTTTAGCATCTGAATTAACAGGCTATAAACTGGATATGATGCTCGAAGAAGAGTTTTATGCGCGTCAACAAAATGAAGCTCAACAATATTTAGACATGTTTGTAAGTCGTTTAGATATTGAAGAAGATTTGGCAATGGCTTTGGTTGAAATGGGCTTTACTTCTTTGGAAGAGATTGCTTATGTTCCAGCTGAAACATTTGATGAAATTGAATTAGATGCTGAAATTGTTGAATTATTGCAAAGCCGTGCAAAAGAAATTACATTGGCTGATGCATTAAAACAACAAGAAAACATCCAAGATCCAAGTGCAGAACTTGTTGCAATGGACGGGATGACGCAGGAAATCGCGTACGCACTTGCGGCTCGCGGTGTGGTAACAGTAGATGATTTGGCAGACCAAGCGACTGACGATATTGAAGATATTGAAGGTTTAGGTGCTGAAAAAGCAGGCCAACTCATTATGAAAGCGCGCGAATCATGGTTTAACTAGGAGGAAATATATGACGGACAAGTCGATTAAAGAGTTAGCTCTCAGCGTAGCACGTCCAGTTGAGAAGCTCCTAGAGCAGGTTCGTGACGCAGGTTTACCGCAACGTAAAGCTGAAGATATTATTTCCACTGAACAACAAGATACCCTCGTTAACCATTTGAAGAAAGTTCATGGTCAAGACGATGGGCATGCAGGAAAAATCACGTTGAAACGTAAAACAACCAGTACGGCTAAAGTGGCAAGTACCTCAGGTAAGGCGAAGACAATTAACGTTGAAGTGCGTAAAAAGCATACTTTTGTTAAGCCGAATCCAGAACAAATTAAAGCAGAAGCTTTAGCGAAAGCAGAACAACAATCACAGACTGAATCTCAAGGTCGTGATCAAGTGCAACAAAATACACGTCCTGATTCTAGCGCGAATACTCAAGGTGCCTCTAAAGCGAAACAAGCTTTAGAAGCAATGCGTGCTGCTGCTCAGCAACAAACAGCGAAGCAAGAAGTTTCAAAAGCGGCCGTTGTAGTAACGCGTAAGTCAAATAACAAACCGATTGTTAAACAAGCGGTTAAAGTGACTGAAACAGCTGAACAAAAGAAACTTCGTGAAGCTCAGGCTGCACAATTAAAAGCAGTAGAAGAGGCAGCACGCCGTAAATCGGCTGAAGAAGGGCAGCAACGTACGCTTGAGCAAATGCGTCAAATGGCGTCTAAATACTCTGCTGAAGATACCACTGCAACGATTCGTGTTATTGATGATTCTCCACTTGCTGCTGGCCTTGTGGGTCAGGCATATGAAGATTCATTTGCGAAAGAAGACCGTGAAATTAAACGTGGTGGTAATACGACCAGCACACGTGCACCGAAGAAAGGTGGACGTCGTGGTCAGGAAGAGCAATCTTTCAACCATAACCAACATAAACGTGGTTTGAAAACCAGTCAGTCAAATAAACATGGCTTTGAAAAACCAGTTAAAAAACAAGTTTATGATGTTGAAATTGGTGAAACCATTGTTGTTGCTGATCTTGCAGCGAAAATGGCGATTAAAGTTCGTGAAGTTATCAAATCACTGATGAAAATGGGTGAGCTGGTTACGCAGAACCAAGCGATTGAGCAAGAAATTGCAGCGCTCGTGGTTGAAGAAATGGGTCATAACCCAGTTCTTGTATCTGATACACAAGCTGAAGATAACTTACTTGAAGCTGCTGAAGAAGCGCGTGGTGTTCAAACCACTCGTGCGCCAGTGGTAACCATCATGGGTCACGTTGACCATGGTAAGACATCACTTCTAGACCGTATCCGTCGCACTAAAGTCGCAGCGGGCGAGGCTGGTGGTATTACACAGCATATCGGTGCTTATCACGTTGAAACTGAGAAAGGTATTATTACTTTCCTCGATACACCGGGACATGCGGCGTTTACTTCAATGCGTTCACGTGGTGCCAAAGCGACTGATATCGTGGTCCTTGTTGTTGCAGCTGATGATGGTGTAATGCCACAAACAGCTGAAGCGATTGATCATGCACGTGCTGCGGGTACACCGATTATTGTTGCCATCAACAAAATGGACAAAGAATCTGCTGATCCAGATCGTGTATTAAATGAATTGACGGTTAAAGAAATCGTGCCTGAACAGTGGGGCGGTGACGTACCTGTTGCGATGGTTTCTGCACATTCGGGTCAAGGTATTGATGAACTTCTCGACCTTATTTTAATTCAATCTGAACTTCTTGAATTGAAAGCGTCTGAAGAAGGTGCTGCACAAGGTGTGGTAATTGAAGCACGTGTTGATAAAGACCGTGGTGCAGTTGCTTCTATTCTTGTACAAAACGGTACATTGAAAGTGGGTGATTTAGTCCTTGCTGGCGCATCTTACGGTCGTGTTCGTGCGATGGTCGATGAAAACGGCAAACGTATTAAATCAGCAGGTCCTTCAATTCCTGTCGAAATCCTTGGTCTTCCTGAAGCGCCAATGGCGGGTGATGAAGTTCTTGTGGTGAACGATGAGAAGAAAGCACGTGAAGTTGCTGATGCACGTATGTCTCGTGAACGTGAAAAACGTCTTGAGCGTCAAAGTGCAATGCGTCTTGAAAACATCATGGCATCTATGGGCAAGAAAGATGTGCCTTATGTCAATGTGGTGCTTAAAACTGATGTACGTGGTACGTTAGAAGCATTGACTGTTGCTTTGCAAGCATTGGCAACGGATGAAGTGCGTGTTCGTGTCATTGGTTCAGGTGTGGGTGCAATTACCGAGTCTGATGTTACCCTTGCTGAATCGTCTGAAGCTGTACTTCTAGGCTTTAACGTACGTGCTGATAATACTGCGCGTCAAAAAGCCGATGCAGATGGCATCGACATTCGTTACTACAGTATCATTTATGAATTGATTGATGATGTGAAAGCAGCAATGAGCGGTAAGCTTGCGCCTGAGCATCGTGAAACGATTCTGGGTGTAGCTCAAGTGCGTGAAGTGTTCCACTCAAGTAAGTTTGGTGCGGCTGCGGGCTGTATGGTACTTGAAGGCATGTTACACCGTAATAAACCGATTCGCGTATTACGTGATGACGTGGTGGTATTCCAAGGTGAGCTTGAATCTCTTCGTCGCTATAAAGAAGTGGTTGAAGAAGTTCGTGCCGGTATGGAATGTGGTCTTGCCGTGAAAGGTTATAAAGACATTAAAGTACTCGATAAAATCGAAGTCTATGATGTTCAATTGATTAAACGGAGTCTTTAATGGCGGGTAGTCAACGTCTTAAGCGAATGGCGGATACGGTACAACGTGAGTTGTCAGAACTGATCCGTCAAGAACTGAAAGATCCACGCTTAGGTGGTCTCGTGACCATCTCTGCGGTGAAAGTCAGCGCAGATTTAGGCTATGCAGAAG
Organism: Acinetobacter bohemicus ANC 3994; assembly: GCF_000367925.1. Classification (GTDB taxonomy): domain Bacteria; phylum Pseudomonadota; class Gammaproteobacteria; order Pseudomonadales; family Moraxellaceae; genus Acinetobacter; species Acinetobacter bohemicus. The sequence goes on along the minus strand of NZ_KB849168.1, from coordinate 290,066 downwards.
TTTACGTCACCGTTATGGGACGTGAACTGGGCGATGATCAAAGTGAAGCAGCAAATAAAGAAACTTTAGCCGTGTTAAATGGTGCTTCTGGTTTCTTGCGTCACGAATTGGGTCGTCGTATCAAGACACGTATTACGCCAAGATTGCGTTTTCATTATGACAAAACCAATGCATACGGTAACTATATGTTTGGTTTGATTGCTGAAGCAGTGAAGGATTTACCTCCTGAAGAAGCAAAAAAAGATGATGAATAATAATATAGCGTAAGTTATATGCAAAAAAGCCACCTTCGGGTGGCTTTTTTTATGGATGTATCTGTCCCATCCTAAATAAAGTAGATACTTTCTAAAGCTAAATGGTGAGCGTGTTATCGGCTTGGCTTTAAACAGGTTGTTGCTGCTCATCAAATTGGGCAAGATGAAAGACATGACAGGTAATATTGTCGATATTAAACATCAGATCAGTTTAACAATGATCAATTTGATAAGGCTTTATGCATGTGCTTGCGCAGAAGCATGAGAAATGTATTGATTTGAATTATAAAAAAGGAGCCGAAGCTCCTCAAGGATAAAGACTATTTTTTCTGATAGTGGCGGCGAACTCGCGAACGTTGCCAAGGGAGTGGTCGGTCTAAACTTTCAGGGACTTCGCCACTGGTGGAACGTAAACGTAAATGCAGGGCTGCTTGCGCCATCAGGTTGGCCGATACTGGTGCAGTAATAAAGGCGAATAAGGTAATCAGTATTTCAGCGAAACCAAAACGCCCATTAAAGGCAGCAAAAATAATGGCAGCAATTAAAAAACTACCCAGACCTAAAGTGCTTGATTTGGTTGGTGCATGTAGCCGCATAAATAAATCGGGCAGGCGCACCATGCCAATTCCGCCCACCAGTGTAAAGAAAGCACCAATCAATAAAAAAATTGAAACCAGAATTTCCATAACAAGTTGCATGATTTTTACTCCTAATCCACGACATGACCAGTGGTAAAGTAGCGCGCGAGGGCTGCCGTTGAGACAAAACCAAGCATGGCAACCAAGAGTGCCCCTTCAAAAAAGGAGGTGCTTGCCCAATAAATACCCAGAATGACAATTAAACAGGTGGCATTGAGAAAAAGAGTATCCAGAGCCAACAGCCGGTCAACAATAGAGGGGCCGACGACTAAACGAATCAGACAAAGGAACATTGAAATGGTGATGGCAACCATACATATGCCCAGCGTATAAGGCAAAATGCTCATGTGTCGTCTCCTGATTGCACGTTAAAAATCATCATTAGTGCTTTTTCATAACGAGTTTTAATGTCTTGTATGTCGATTTCTGTATTATCACTGCTTAATGCATGAACTAAAATATCGCCACGATCTTGGTCAATCCCCGCAGTGACCGTACCGGGGGTTGTGGTAATAATTAGAGCAAGCAAAACATTGACTTGTTCATGCTGGGAGTCTAACGGGACTCGAAACCATTTAGGATGCAGTTTATGCGTAGGGCCAAGAACTAATTTGGCCACTTTAATATTACAAATAATGATGTCCCAAAGCACCACAAAAAATAATTTGCATGCCAACAGCCAGTTGATATTTGGTGTACGGGTAGCAAAGGGATTGACTAAGCGTGGAATAAAAATTCCGAGCAGCACAGCCATCAGTAATGTGGTTGGGTCAATACTATGCGCAAGCATGATCCAGCTTAAAGCCACAATGACGGAAACAAATGGATGTGGCAGCCAGTTTTCCCAAAACGATGTTTTTTGCATAGTTAAGGCTCCATAGGTTTCAGTTTGGCATCATCTGGATGGGCCGGTTCTTGTACGATTTGTTGATTGATTTGGCGTTGTTTATATTCTGAAATATGTTCACCGTTTAAAGTGTTTTCAGAAATAACATAAGGAATCAGATGTGCATTTGGATCGAGCGTTTCACCGCCATATTTGGTTTCAGGTAAATTTTCTGGATCATACGGTTGTACGCTGATGGCCTGATTCAGATGATCCGTTTTCAAAATTCTGCTTTCATATAAAGCATTATTTTGTATTTGTTCAGCCGTTTTAAACATGTATTGCTGAATTGGGCTGGCACAGACCATATACAGAATTAAAGCTGAAAGCAGTAAATAAATGGTCTTGTCATTTCGAGCAGGGGCTTGATCTGGCAAGGCTTGATAGGCTTTATATTCTGCTGAATTTGGATTGTCTTCGGGTTGTGTGGCACGCCAGAACAGTACAAACCCGATGCGGGTAAAGGCAATAATACTGAGTAAACTGACAATTAACACCACAATAATAATCAGTAATTGATAAGGTGAATGCGATGTGGCTTGTAAGATAAAGACTTTACCTAAGAAGCCACTAAATGGAGGTAAACCTGCCATCATTAAAGCAATGACAAAGAAGGTTAATGAAACAACTCTCTGTTGTTTCATGTGCGGTGCAACTTTGAAATGATCTTTAAATGCCCCGCGTTGTGAGGTAATCCAACCAGAGAGCAAATAAAATGCAGCAGCAATTAGGGTGCTATGCACTAAATAATACAGTGCAGCGGCCCATGCCAAGGTATTAAACAGCGAAATGGCGATTAAGATGGTGCCGATAGACGACAGAATCATAAATCCGACGAAGCGGCGCAGTCGTTCTGCGCCAATTGCGCCAATTACACCATAGACTGAAGTAATGAGGCCGATCGGCAATAGCCAAGACACCAAAATGCTTTGACTTAAATGATCGTCAAATACCGTGCCATTAATCCGTAAAATGGCATAGATGCCCACTTTGGTCATAATGGTGAAAATCGCAGCGACGGGTGTGGTGGCAACGGCATAGGTTTTAGGCAGCCAGAAACCTACCGGTAGCATCGCGGCTTTAATGCCAAACACCACAAAGAGCAATAAGCCACCCGCCACGGCAAGCTTATGTTGATCGGGTTCTAAAAGCGGGATTAAGCGTGCTACATCGGCCATATTTAAACTGCCGACACTGCCGTAAATAATGCCGAGACCAATCAAAAAGAGCGCAGAAGCCAGTAAGTTAATGGTGACGTAATGAATGCCCAGTTGAAAACGTGCTTTGCCTTGTCCGTGTAAAAGTAGGACATAGGAGGCCATCAACAGGATTTCAAAGAACACAAATAAGTTGAATAAGTCACCTGTCAGGAATGCACCGCATAGACCCATCAATAAAAAATGGAACATGGCATGGAAATAACGTCCACGTGCATCCCACTCATGACTTGCATACCATAAAATTGGGGTGGCTAGGGCATACGTGAGGACAATCATCAGGGCAGAAAGTTGGTCTAGCACCAAGACAATTCCAAATGGTGCAGCCCATTCACCTAAATTGTAAACACTGATTTTCCCACTACTGGCGGAGATTAAATAAAGAATAGCCGTGGCTAAACCTAAAATTGAAGAAATGTAACTAATCCCACGACGCCAAGGTTGGCGCCAATCGTGTGCTAATGAGCCTGCGCCTGGATTACCAAGTAACACCAATAAAAAAGCAGTAAACGCTGGAATTAAAATGCTAAAAATTGGGGTATGTTCAGTCCAGAATTGGATGACAGCATTCATTAAGGCTCATCCTCACGTGGGTCAATAGGAATAATATCTTCTTTAGAGTCAACGTGATCGGTCCCTGTTTCATAACGACTGCGTAGCGCAAGTTGCACAATAAACGCAGTGGTGGCAAAACCAATCACAATGGCGGTTAACACCAAGGCTTGCGGTAGGGGATCGGTGACCTTGCTGGTTTCGGTAAGTACTGCGGGTGCATTGATTTTCAGCCGACCCATCGCAAACAGAAATAAGTTGACGGCATAGCCAATCATTGCCAGACCGAGGACCACGGGAAAAGTACGTGCCCGTAGAATTAAATAAATTCCCGTTGCTGTAAGTAGCCCAATGGCAGAGGCAAGTAAAAATTCTAAGCTGATCATTTTATTCCCCCTTCGGTACAATTGGACCGGTCATGCTGGAGTGACGCGAATCACCTAACACTGAAATCAACAGCATGGTTGCACCAACCACCGTGATATAAACCCCAAGATCAAACAGCGCAGCGGAGGGAAGATGCATTTCACCTAAAACAGGTGCAGAGACATAAATATGCGCGCTGGTCAGGAACGGACGCTCCCAGAACCAAGCCCCTAAGCCTGTGAGCCCAGCAATCACCAAACCTAAACCAATCCAGATTTCATATAAACGTCCTGATTGGGCTTTTAACATTTGCTCAGCTTGATCTTGACCCAGTGCAATGTATTGAATGACCAAAGCCAATGAGGTAATTAAACCGGCAATAAATCCGCCACCCGGTAAGTTATGTCCACGCAGGAAGATATACAAACTCACCACCAGTGCTAAAGGTAAAATCCATGAAGCGGTGATACGGAACATCAAGGGTGATGGATTAAAGCGATAGGTTAAACCTTGGGTAATGGTGGTGCCGTGCGCACGCATGCCATCCATTAAGCACAGAGCGCCAATCGCAGCAATACCCAGTACGGTAATCTCTCCAAAGGTATCGAAACCACGGAAGTCGACTAAAATGACATTGACCACATTGCTACCACCACCCAAAGGAATGGATTGCTGGATAAAGAACCATGAAATTGAATTGTGGTCACGGGTTAAAATCAGCCAAGCAATCCAACCAATACCGAGGCCAGCGCCAATCGCAATGAGGGCATCCCGCCAACGACGTGATCCACTCGATTCATAAGGGGTGAGTTGTGGCAATAAAGACAAACTCATCAACAGTAAAACGGTGGTGACGACATCGACGGTAATTTGCGTTAAAGCAAGGTCTGGTGCAGACAACGTCACGAACACCATGGTCACCACTAAGCCTATAGCACCACTAATCAGTACGGCTTTAATGCGTTCATGGTGGAACCACAACATCATCCAGCAGGCAGAGAACAAGAGTAACCACAGCACAATTGCAATGGCTGGGGCATGGGTTAGTTCACGCGTACCGGTGGTTAAACCTTGGTTGACTAGCGGCATGGCAACCAATGCAATAGTAAAAGCCACGATCCAGATTAAATAACTTTGCAGTGAACCATTTTCAGTTTTACGTTTGAACTGACGTGATTTCAGCAGTAAATGTTTTAAAAATAAATCGAATAACACGCGACCTTGGAATTTACCCAGCATTGGATCAAGGTTAATCTCACGAATAGTTCCGCCTTTGGCCAAAGCAAAGTAGAAGCACAACCCGCCTAAAAGTGCGATTGCACTCATCAGTAATGGCAGATTAAAACCATGCCAAAGGGCAAGGTGAGTACCAGTAAAATTTGGTAATTGTGTGCTGGCACGTGTGGTTGAATTAACAATGTTTTCAACCAAAAGGGCAGGCAGAAGTCCGACTAAAATACATAAAATGGCCAAAAAAGTCGCCGGTGCACGCATGCCAAAAGCAGGCTCATGTGCGTCTTTATTGGGCACAGCTTTGCCTAAAGGCCCGTCAAAGAATACGCCATGAACCAGTCGTACTGAATAGGTCACCGCAAAGATTCCGGCTAAGGTTGCTACAATAGCCGAGCCAATTAGTACTGGACCAGAAAGATGAGCCAAGAGTTCGGTAAAGAACATTTCTTTGGATAAAAAACCATTGGTCAGTGGTACACCCGCCATTGAGGCAGCAGTGATCATGGTTAAAGTGGCAGTGAACGGAAGTAGCTGCCAAACCCCACTGAGTTTACGTAAATCACGCGTCCCTGTTTCATGATCAATAATGCCGGCAATCATGAATAGGGCGGCTTTAAACGTCGCATGGTTAATAATATGGAAAATGGCTGCGGCAATGGCGAGAGGAGATCCAATCCCCAATAAGCAGACAATTAAACCTAAATGACTGATGGTTGAATAGGCCAATAAGCCTTTTAAATCTTCTTTGAAAATGGCAAAAAAGGCGGCCATACAGAGCGTAAATAAACCCACGAAGGTCACAATATTGTGATACAGCGCAGCACCGACAAAAATAGGCGAGAGTCTTGCAAGCAGAAAAATACCGGCTTTGACCATCGTTGCAGAGTGTAGATAGGCCGATACAGGCGTTGGCGCTGCCATGGCATTCGGTAGCCAAAAATGGAACGGGAACTGCGCACTTTTGGTAAATGCGCCGATTAAAATAAGCAATAAGGTCGGCACAAATAACGAATGACTTTGAATTTGCTCAGTCATGGTGAGAATTTGGTCAATTTGATAAGTCCCAGTGATTTGACCTAACAAAATGAAGCCACCCAGCATGGCTAAACCACCCATGCCGGTAATGGTCAGTGCCATACGTGAGCCACGCTGTGCGGCTTCATAATTACTCCAATAACCCACCAGCAGAAAAGAAGAAATACTGGTCAGCTCCCAAAAAATGAGCAGCAAAATTAAATTATTGGAGAGCGAGATGCCCAGCATGGATGCCATGAATAACATGAGCAATACATATAGCTTGCTCAGTGAATTCTTCGGACTTAAATAATAATAAGCGTAGATATAAATGAGTGTGCCGATACCGCTAATCAGCAAACAAAATAACAAACCTAAAGCATCCAAACGGAAACTTAATTCGATACCTAACTGAGGTAACCATGACCAACTTTGCGTGATCGTTGCGCCATTAAAAACATCTTTTGCTTGAGTCAGTAATAAGATGAGGCTGCTTAGACTGACCCCAATTGCCCCTAAGGCTGTTACCCCGCGCGAAAAATTTTTCAGCCACGAGACAAGGGTAGTGCCAAGTACTAACGGTAACAAGATAATAATCGGTAGCACACTCATATCCATTGTCGTGAATTAGGTTTATCAAAAACCTAAGGGTGAATGTTATCTTTCAAGGACTACAGGATCGCAAAGAGCAATCCAAACTTTTAAATCTTGAAAGCCAATCGGAGTTAAAAATATTGAAAAACAAGCTGTGTTGCGCAACTTGTAAAAAGTAATAGTAAAATCGGATTTTACTATAAAACTTCACATATCCTCGATCTTATTACATGAATAAAACAACATCAATTATTTTTGCGCATACGTAACATATTATATGCCCATCCCTACAATCTTGGTGTAGCATGCTTAAGCAGATGAAAATCAAGCACTCCACATTTTTACAAATTGAACTTTTTTGAGTGCAATTTAAGCGGTTAGGTTTGTGTTATGGCAAAGATTGCTGTGAAGAGGTGTCATCTTGCGCATTCATTAAATCGAGTAATTCATTTTGTTGCTCTGGGCTTAAATGCTGTTGGATGTGTTGCCATAGGCTTTGCGGTGTGACACTGTCTAATACGGGTTCAAGTAAACGATCGGTTTCCATCACTTCATCATTAAACGCCAAGTTTTCATAAATACGATCAAATTTGTCCTGTAACGGTTGCAGCTGCATATCAAAAATTTGTTTATTTTCAATTTTTAAGCATTGGTATTCGGCTGCATGTTCCAGTAATTCACTGCGATTACCTGTGGCAATAATTTGTAGCCGCGGAAAAGCCTGATGTAAGCGCGGTAAAATCACTTGAGCCGTATTTTGATCCAGTTGATGATCAATCGCATCGATCAGTAAAATGCCGTCGCCTTCAAGGCAGGGATATAAACTGTTCGGATTGAGTAAGCATAAACGCCGGACGATATCGCCGACCAAGGCAATCCAATTTTTCACGCTATTCGACAGTTGTTGATAGAGCATGCTTTTGCCTTGATAACGGACCATCAATTGTAATTTCGGTTGGTACTGTACAAAAAGATCTTCTAAAGCAGGAATGACTGTCGTTAAGGCTTGTTTTAATGCATCTAAATGGGGGCTATGCATCTGCTTTTGTGCATGAAATAAGTGCTGTAAAAAGTCAGGTTCTTTGTTTTTCTGAAGCGAGGGATTGGAGAGCAGTTGTTGAAACAATTGTGCGATCTGGGCATTTTCAATATCACTCACTTCACGCAACCACTCAAAAAAACGGCTAAAAGTGGTAAAGGGAATCGCTGAAATTTCATAAGCATGTGCGCTTTGAAAAATGAGAGGATTGTTCTTACTCAGAATATTCATTTCATTGACAAAGCGTTCTGCGGGATAATAAGCAATTAAGGGTAAGCCTTGGAGCTGATCATGTTTGATGGCATTTTGATACAGTTCGACTACGTTATCTAAGTGTTGGGTTTCGGCTTTGCTGCTGCCAATGCCATGACTATTTAAGGTTTTATACAGTTGCCAATCACAATAACAAGGCGCTTGGTCTTGTGCTTCACTGGATTCCGTTAAGCGACCAATATCATTGGGGATCTGCACCCGAATATCAATTTTGGATTGTAAGCGGGTCAACATAATGTCTTGATCAAGCATGACTACGCCTGCTGCACGTAAGTCTTTATAACGCGCTGCAAACCACGTCAGGGCTTGATAGGTGAATTTTAAAATGGTGGTTTTGCCAGCGCCTTGATCACCCATAATTAAGGTGATGGGTTGATCATTAAATTTCAGCTTGAGATCGGCAAAATGAAGGGTATGTTTGAGTTGAAGAGTATCGATTTTCATAAAACACCTACATTGCACAATGAGCTGAAATTATTCTCCCACAGCTTTACGCAACGATAAGGGCATTTGCTTTTTGAGTTGTTGCACCAAATCGTAAATGTGGTGAATATTTAAACTTACTTTAGCACGTGTGCAAGCCACGTAAAGCAATCTTAATTCTTCATCACTAATTTTATGGTCTTTTTCGTTGACCTTAAATTGATAGTCATCTTCGATATGTACACGGTCCCATTCCAAGCCTTTGGCTTTGTGGGCCGTTGAAATAATATAGTCGGCATGCTCAATTGGACTGATTTTAGCTAAGGCACGTTTCAGTGGATCTGTACCGTGATCATCCACCAATTTCACCAAAGGTTTAATGTCGCTGCCGTCATTGGTTTCACAATATTCATGTACATCATGCCATGAGTTAAACCAAGCAAGTTCAGGTACATCGGTCACTCGTTTGCCTTGTTTGAGCATACTTGCAGCATCGACAAAACGGTTCAGTTTGACATGATCAGCCTGCAAACTGACTTTATCGCCATGCACTAAACCGGCGAGCAATAACTCCATCGCTCGTGCATTGGTGCGACATAAAATGGCATCACGTTGTTTAGTATGCGGTTTATTGACCACTTTAGAATGCAGATGCGGATTGCCCAATAAAGGAACTGTTTCATTTAAAGCACCCAAAATGGCATTCGCATTCAATGCAATTTCTTCACCAAAACGGAAAGACGTGGTTAAGCGAGATTCAGGTAAAGGGAGCTGTTGCATGGCATTGACTGCACCGCGCCAAGCGTAAATTTGTTGATGGGCATCACCGACATAAATCACTTGGGTATTTCTTTGGCGCAGTAAAATGCCCAACATCAATGGGTCGGCATCTTGTGCTTCATCAAACAGGACATAATCGGTTGGAATATTCGGTTCAGACAATGCCCAAAGTTTCAGATAAATATCGTGACCAATCCCTGCTTGGTGGTTGGGATCAATCGATTCTAACCAGCGTCGTTCAATGGCGGGATAAAGATGCGTTTGTAATTCAGTAATATCATCGGGATGCAGCCAGCTTGGTGCTTGTAGATGGCGTGGTGCTGGATATTGCGAACTGGTGGAACAAAAATAACTCACCGCATTGGCGACCAGACTGGCCAAACGACTGGGCATCATCACATATTTTTCGTAACGTCCACCCATCATCCGGCGTAAGGTAATGGGCTGGAGTCGATATTCTTTGGCGATGAAACTCGGGCTTAAACGCGGCAGACGCAGTTTATCGGTCACGCCACGTGGCACGCTACGAAATGCCAGCGAGTGAAAGGTACGACAGTCGACATTGCGATGAAATTTACTTTGCGCCTCACTTGCAATGGCTTTATTAAATGCCAGATACATACCACGCCGTTCAGGCATGGCATCACTGATCATTTGCAAAGTTGTGGTTTTACCTGTGCCTGCATAAGCAATCACTTTAAAGGATTTGCCTAAACGCGCGTTGTCGATGGCAATGGCTTGCTCATAGGTGGCGCTTGGTTTTTTGGGATCAGACACAGTCATTGGCTTAGTGTTGACGATTGGCTTTTTCAACCAAGCCGGATAAGCCTTGGCGACGCGCGAGTTCGTTTAAAATTATTTGTGGTTCAATGTCGAAATAACCGAGCATCACAATGGTGTGAAACCATAGGTCAGCCACTTCATAAATTAAATCGTTTTTATTGTCTTCTTTCGGCTCAGCTTTAAAATCTTTGGCGGCAATAATGCTTTCAATACTTTCTTCGCCGACTTTTTCTAAGATTTTATTTAAGCCTTTATGATACAGCTTAGCCACATAAGATGAGTCTGGATTGGCTTTTTTGCGTTCTGCCATCATCTGACCTAAATAAGCCAAAATTTCAACCTGTTCAGATTGAGCCGTTGAAGCATTCATTGCCAGTGTATGTGGATTCGTCGATTTTTCCGCATAAATTTGGCTTGGATCTTTCAATTGGGCATCGACTATTTCCCAGCCATTTGCAGTCAATTTACGGTAGAAACACGATTCACGACCGGTATGGCAAGCAATGCCACCATGTTGTTCAATTTGCAACACAATCACATCGGCATCGCAGTCCAAACGGATTTCATGTACGGTTTGGAAATGCCCCGATTCTTCGCCTTTATGCCATAATTTTTGGCGTGAACGGGAAAAGTAAACCGCTTGATTTTTTTCAGCAGTTAAAGCCAAAGCCTCGCGGTTCATCCATGCAACCATCAGGATACGACCGGTTTGATGATGCTGTGCAATGGCAGGAATGAGACCTTGTTCGTTAAATTTTACTTCATCGAGCCATTGCAAATTGTTCATGATAATTTCACCAAAAATATGTTCAAAATTTAAAAGAGCGACTTAAAATCGCAACTCCATAGTGTACGTGATTAGCGACTGTTTGAGAAAAAAATATACACATGATCATCATCGAATGATCTGAATACGCATCTTATGTTTGATTTTAAAAGTAGCGTTATTTTATTTTTATAGCGCAAAATCAGTTAAACATCACCTGAATGAAGCTCGAATGAAAGCCTATGGTTAGATAGACTTCAGTTCGAGTTATTTTATAAATCCTGCATCACCTCAGGAAAATGTTGCTTTTCCACCAGCTCTAAAAATTCATCACCCAAACGCTGACTTTCAGCCACAGATTGGTTCCACATCTGAATGCGCTGTTTTTGATCTAAACCTTTTAAGGTGAAATCTTTACGATCGGGTAAACGTCCAAGGGGTAAGGATTGCAAATAGTCTTGCGAAGGCGAAAGCAATAAGGTTCGCGCCTGATTTTCAGGATTGGCTTTACGCTTTTTCAACATTTTGTCGAACCAACCGGGGGTAATGCTGTCGCTAAAGTGTGGATACAGCACAATGCCTTGACTCTCAAAGGGCAGGTCAATGTGATAGTCAATTAACCCCCCATCACGGTAACTGCCTTTTGGTGCATCTGGAATGTCACGAATAGCCGCCATGACACCGGGAATAGAGGCTGATGCCATTAACCAAGGGATGGCATTGTCCCGATTTAAGCTTTGATAATGGGTGACAAAGTCATCCTCTACTTTAAATTGCTGACCAGATGAGGGTTGGCTAATCACCCGTTGCATAAACAGACGATTGTGCTTACGACCCAGTGCATTACTGCCCATAATACCTGCCACAGAGGCAAGTAAGGGAAGGGCCAGATCACTTTGGAAAATGTGTTGGGCTTTAATTGAAATCACTGCAAGGTGATAGTCAGGATGATCAACCAGTTGTTGTTCTTGACCTTGAATCAGCTCAATCAACATGCCTTGGCAAATGTGAGCGACTTCCTGACGTGACATTTTTTTATGAAAGGAGAGGTTGGTATATAAATGAGATAAGCGTTCAGTGCCTTTTTTTGCACCCCAAGCCAAAATACTGGCAAAACGCCAACTGCCAATCGATGAACCTATCAAGGTTCTGCGCTGTGGAGCTTGGGCAAAAAAATCACCAAAAATGGCTTGGTCTAAACCTTGAATGCCAATGCCTTTTGGACCACCTGCCGCACCGGGAACAATGTCAACGTGCTGTGCATGTAAACCTTCTTTTTCAATCAGTTGGCGTGCAAGATGACCTGCACGAATCGTCAGAGAAGGGCGGTGTTTTTGCAGAATTTGCATCATGGCCTAGGATAAATATACAAGTGTGTTGTTATTTTAAGCTGCTAGGCTTTAGCGACAATGGCGATATTCATCACTTGTTGACTGATCAGTCATTCGATGGAAAACAGCCTGATCATTTTCATCATCAGGCTGCTGAATATTCAAAACTTATCAAAATTGGGTTATTTCGCGATGCGCCAAATGGCAAGGATGCTTGAGCATACAATCAGCAAAATGGATACATACCACGGTGCAATAATGGCAATGGCTAACAAAATCGCCATGACACTACCGAACATCCAACTACGTTTTTGCTGATGTTCCATTTGCAAACGCATGCTTTGGAGTTCATTGAGTTGTTTGGAGTGCCAAGCGGACTGATTTTTTAAACCATTGAGGCTGTCAATCATCAGGCTAGGTAGGTCTTGTGCACCGAGTAGCAGATCTGGAATTTGCTGACCCAGTTCTTTCATATTTTTGACTGGACTCATATTGGCTTTAATCCAATCGGTCAAAATCGGTTTCGCCAGTTTCCAGATATCCAGTTCTGGATACAGATCTGTGCCTAACCCTTCCACATGTACCAAGGTTTTTAACAACAGCATCAATTGTGGTGGAATTTCCAAATGGAAACGGCGTGCAATATCCATCACTTGAATTAAAATGCCGGCAAAATCCAGTTCATGCATCGGTTTTGAAACCATTGGCCCAACCGTACGACGCATTTCACGCGCTAAAGCATCTTGATCGGTGCCCGGTGGAATCCAACCTGCTTGATGCACCACCAGAATCAGTTGCATAAAGTTGCTGTTCATGACTGCAAGTAACATGCGTGCCACGGTCATTTGGTCGTGTTTAGACAACTCACCCATAATGGCGCAATCCAGTGCAATAAAGCGAGGATTGCTTGGGTTAATCGTTTCGACAAAGACGTTGCCGGGATGCATATCGGCATGGAAAAAGTTGTCACGAAACACTTGGGTGAAAAAGATGGTTAGCCCTTTTTCTGCCAATTCCGCACGATTCATGCCCATTTTATCAAAGGTCGCGATATCGGAAATCGGCACACCAGTGATCCGTTCCGCCACCATCACATCTTTGCTGTCCATATACACTTCAGGCACATACATCATGCTTGAGCCAGTGAAGTAGTGGCGCATACGGCGGGTATTGTCGGCTTCTAAAGTCAAATCCAATTCATTAAGAATAATTTGACGATAGTTCTGAATAATTTCAGATAAATGTAGTGCTCGTGCCGCTTCTAGACGTTTTTCTAACGCTGCACCGAGCCAATCCAGAATTTCAAAATCGTGTAAAATTTGCTGACGAATATTGGGGCGCGTGACTTTCACCACCACTTCACGGCCATCATGCAAGGCTGCAGTATGTACTTGCGCGATTGAAGCGGCGGCAAGCGGTTGCTCATCAAAACGAGCAAACAGGGTGTTTACATCGGCTTTTAAGGATTCCTGAATGCGCATTTTGGCAACATGGTTGTCAAACGGTTTGACGCGATCTTGTAATAACACCAATTGCTGTAACACTTCAGGTGCAATCAAATCACGGCGGGTAGAGAGCAACTGGCCAAGTTTAATTGCCAGCGGTCCCATTTCCTCTAAAGCGAGTTTCAGCTTGAGTGGATTTTTGCGCTCACGACTGGACCATGCCGCAGGGTGCATGCGAATCAGGCTTAACGCATGACGGGCTTTTTCAGGTAATTCTTCCGCAGGAAACAACGTGTCGAGTCTATAGTGCGCGGCGATGCGCCAAAGTTCGAGTAAACGTGAAACGTGCGGAATCATATATGTTATTACCTAATCTTGAGGTGAAGCAGAAGTTGCAGCTGCATCAATGTGTGCTTGAAGCTGTTGAATTTTGGCTTCAGTACGATCTAAATTTTGATTGAGAATACGCGTATCTTGATTTAAGTCATCCATCTGCCAGCGTGGGGCAAATACGGCTAAATCTTCTTTTAAGGCATCTTCAGCAAAGAACAAGTGACTTTGCAGTGAGCGTTTTAAATGTTGTGGTACGCGCTGAATTTTACCCAGTTCATGTGCAAGGCTTGGGCCAATCCAAGGACTTAAATGTGAGGCTAAATCAGGTTCGGCTTGTTGCATGATGCGTTGAATATCTTGCAACAAGTGATAGTCACCTTGCAGGGGGATATTACCGACATCATCCGCAAACAATAACTTTAAAAGTTCAACCACATTTTTAACCTGTAATGTGGCCGTCGCTTCAGAAAGCTGTTGATTTTGATCAAATGGACGTTGTTCAAAAATAGATGCTTTTTCACTTTGCCCTGTGACGGTAGGTTCAAGGCGAACTTTATTTTCATCAAAAAACACATCGACAGACAGTTGCGGGGCATCAATGACCACCCGCAACATTTTGCCTTGCAGTGCATTGAGCTGGATACGAGTAAGCGCATCCAAATCAATGACATAATGAATGAATCGTTCAACTGCACCCAGTGCCAGAATCGACCACATAGCGTCAACCCTTACAGTTTAAAGCCGCGGTGAACCGCAACAATACCACCGGTTAAGTTGTGGTAGTCACAGTTTTGGAAGCCTGCCTGTTCCATCATACCCTTGAGGGTACGTTGGTCGGGGTGCATGCGAATTGATTCTGCTAAGTATTTATAGCTTTCTGAGTCATTGGCAATGATTTTGCCCATGATTGGCAACGCCGTAAATGAATACAAATCATAAAGCTTAGAGAACGGTTCAAATACAGGTTTAGAGAATTCTAAAATCAGTAAACGACCGCCCGGCTTAAGTACACGGTACATGGCAGCAAGTGCTGCATCTTTATCGGTCACGTTACGTAAACCAAAGCTGATGGTCAGCAAGTCAAAACTGTTGTCTGCAAATGGCTCTAAGGTTTCAGCATTGGCTAAAACGAAATCGACATTGGTACAACCGGCATCGATTAAACGGTCACGACCCACATTAAGCATCGATTCATTGATGTCAGATAACACCACATGACCTGTAGGACCGACTTCACGGCTAAAGACTTTGGCTAAGTCACCTGTGCCGCCTGCAATATCTAAAACATGCTGACCACGACGCACGCCAGACATATTAATGGCAAAGCGTTTCCATAAACGGTGAATACCGAACGACATCAAGTCATTCATGATGTCGTATTTGCTGGCAACAGAATGGAACACTTCAGCCACTTTCTGTGCTTTATCATCACTGCTGACCGTTTGATAACCGAAGTGTGTAGTTGCACCGACATTGCCAGTATTGGCACCACGTGGCAGATTATATTTAGGTACTGAACCTGTAACAGGGGTATTTGTCAGCTGTTGTTGTAAGGATTGTTGCTGACCTTGAGCAGTACCTTGTGGAAGCGGTTCGGTTAAGAAAGGACTTACTTTGTCTGTATTTGGTGCCGACTCAGGGGTCGAAGTAGGCGTTTGATTTTCATTAGACATAGAGTCACTCCTAACATAAAAATAGGGTTAATGTTGCAGTGCATGCATGATGACAGATTCTAAGACGTTGTACAGCAATCAGCATGCAATTGTTATGAATAATATACAGAAATCTATTCTTTATTTTTATTCATAGTTCAATTTGTGATTTCCATAACAGCATCATTGATACTGAAATGGATTTGGATCGGCTGCATGAACTTGATGGATAATTTGGCGTTCAACCGCGGTAAAATCTTTGACAAATTTCTCTGCCGACTTTAACGGTTTCATCGCTAAAAAGCCATCCTGCATAAATTCATACATCACTTGAAAGTTGTATTTGCTGGCTGCACCTTTACACATTTTAAATGCGGTATAGACCATAAATGAGCGCATATATTTATCTAAGCTCAAGCCCAGTTGATCGAGTAAATCCAGCTGTTGAAGGCGTTGTTGTCCTTGATCCAGTTTAAGATAGGTCAAACGCATCATTTCATCGGTTAACTTTTCATGCGGATGGTAGTCTTTGAGCAATTGCATCGCGACTTGTTCATCCAACTGTACGGCTAAAATAGCCAAAGAAACGCCTGATGTGCCTGTTTTGATGGCATTTTCAGGAATCAGTTTTTCTGCTTTATGGGCATATTTCATTAAACGCGCAATTTGCCCCGCCAACGCGTCAAAATCTGAACCGCCATATAAGCGATTGAGAAAATACTCAGACATTAAAATATTGTGCTTTTCAGCAAACTGTCGCAAATGCGTGCTTTGCATGCGCGTTTTTTGCCACGCTTGCACGTCTTGTAAACGCTGAAAAATGTCAGGATTTTGATGGTAATTCAGTTGATAATATAACTCTAGTAAGTCATCCAATGCAGCCAGTTTTGACATCAAGCATCTCTATTATTTTTTAGATGGTTAAATCTTAGAGCGAGATGGGCAAACTCGCTATGACAATCTGTGATAAAAATGACTAAAGAGAAGTCAGTTTAATGTAGAAAGCAGCAATTTCACGCAACATAAAATGCATATTTTATGATTCAGCGTTGTTCTATGCTTGGATATACTGAAATAAATACAAAGATTTGGAAGCCATATGTCTACAGAAAAAACAGAAAAAATAGCAAAAACTGAAAATCAGCTGTTGGATGAAGCTGAATTGGCCTTGAATTTGATTGAAGCACAATATTTTCTAAAAAATAGCCGCGACCAAAAAAATGCCAAAAGTCTGGTGATTTTAGTCAACGGCATTGAATTGGCCGGTAAGGGCGAATCTGTTAAGCAGCTACGTGAATGGGTCGATCCGCGTTATTTACGCGTCAAAGCCGATGCACCGAATATATTTAAGCAAAATCAAACTTTTTGGCAACCGTATGCACCCTTTATTCCTGCTGAAGGGCAAATTATGGTGATGTTTGGCAATTGGTATAGCGATTTATTAATAACGGCTTTGCATGTGTCCAAACCATTAGATGAAACCCTGTTTGATGCCTATGTCGAGGACATGCGAACCTTTGAACAGGACCTAAAAAATAACCATGTTGATGTGGTGAAAGTCTGGTTTGACTTGTCATGGAAATCTTTGCAGAAACGACTGGACAATATGAAGCCGAGTGAAGTGCATTGGCATAAATTACATGGTTTAGATTGGCGCAATAAAAAGCAATATGACAATGTACAAAAACTGCGTCAGCGCTTTACCGATGATTGGATTGTGATTGATTGTGAAGATGAAAAACGACGTGATCAACAATTTGCCCAACATATTTTACGTGCTTTAGAGCATTGCCCAGAACATTTAAGCCAAAATAAAACCAAGTGGAAACAGGCGACCGTTCCTGAACCTTTATTAGCGCCAGCAAATAAGGCGGTCAATCAAGATAACTACAAAGCAGAATTTAAAAAACTGTCACTTAAAGTGGCTGAAGTCCTGCGCTTCGATGATCGTAAAGCGATTATTGTTTTTGAAGGGATGGATGCGGCGGGGAAAGGTGGCGCGATCAAGCGCATTGTGAAAAATCTTGATCCACGTGAATATGATATTCACACCATTGCGGCACCTGAGAAATATGAATTACGTCATCCCTATTTATGGCGTTTTTGGACCAAATTACAGACCGATGAAGATATTACCATTTTTGACCGTTCTTGGTATGGTCGGGTATTGGTCGAGCGGGTTGAAGGTTTTGCCAATGAAGTCGAATGGCAACGCGCTTATGAGGAAATTAATCGTTTTGAAAAAGATTTGGTCAACAGCCAAACCGTGGTAATTAAATTTTGGCTCGCCATTAGTAAAGATGAGCAGGAAGTACGTTTTAAAGCACGAGAAGAAACACCGCATAAACGCTTTAAAATTACCGCCGATGATTGGCGTAATCGTGAAAAATGGGACGCTTACTTAGACGCTGCCGCAGATATGTTTGAGCGAACTAGTACGGTGCATGCACCGTGGCATATTATTGCCACCAATGATAAATATATGGCGCGCTTAGAAGTGCTGCGAACCATTTTAAAACAGCTGAGAGCGGATTAAGCTCTCAGCAGCGAGATCATTCAGCCTTACTTAATGGTCAAGACTTATAATGGTTTGCTTAACCGACAAGCTGCGCATTTTGTTTTTTCTGAATGTCTTTGGCAAGGCTATAACAATCTTCCACATGCGCTGCCGCGACTTTTTTCATGACCATATAGCCTAAACTTGCGGCAATAATTTGCCCGCCTAGGGGAATGAATTTAGTCACTTGTTTGGTAATGACTTTGGCAGCAATATTGTTGAAGGAGCTTTTAACCGCAGTACGCGTAATCACCAGTCCTGAGAACTCGACACCACGTTTGCGCAGTTCATGCCAATGCACTTGTTTGGTTTCGGGGTCATAGACACTAATTTGTTCGGGTGCTAAACCAAAGCGCGCATTCACTTCTGGAATGAGTTGTGACAAAATTCCGACATCGATGACAACATCCAGAAATGGCACAGGTACGACCGCAGCACCCGCAGAAATGTAAGCGCGTTTTTGCACCAGTTCTAAGCATTCGGCACGAATGATGTCTAAATCTAATGCTGGGTCTATGGAGTCTGGAATTTTATCTATTTTCATAATCTAAATACCTTAAACTTCGTGTTGGTTTTTCTATTTAATGATTAGGGGCTGAAATGTCAAAAGACCCTATTAAGGTACGAATTTCAAAGCATTTTTGAATCGAACCGAAAGCTCAAAGTGACATAGACAGATGCAGATGTATAGTAAATAATTTTTATGCTTTTGTAGGCATTGTATTTTAAAAAAGAGTGGAGTAGATCATTCATGGCAATTCATGTGATTCAAAGTCAGCGTATTGATGTACTGGTTCATGCCATGTTGACGACCGTGAATAAGCCTGCTGCAACGCCTTTTCAGGTGCTGAAAACCCAACATTTTATTGTACCGTCACATGCAGTTGAAGCATGGTTAACGCAAAAATTAGCCGAACAAAAAGGCATTAGTGCCAATACCCAATTTCATCATCGTATTCGTGGTTTTCAATGGTCAGCTTATCAATGGGTGTTGGTCGAACAAAAAGAACAAGTCCGTAAAGCCAATATTCCACGGATTATTATTAAGTGGCGCATCTTTCAAGCCCTAAAAACTTTTATTCAAGCGGAACACAATCCTTTAACCACAGATCATCCTTTACATTCGATTGTACAGCGCATTTATGACAGTGCTGACCGTTTGGAGCAAGGGGTGGAAAAGCAGCTGAAAAAGCAAGGCATGCTGTATTGGGTGTCGGAACAAGTCTCGCGCTTGTTTAGTCATTACATGGAATATCGTGGGCATTGTCAGAAAAATTGCCCAGCCAATCTGTGCAACTGTCCAAGCAATTGGTTGCAGGCGTGGGGACAAAATAAACCACTGCCGATTGAACAGATGTTTTTTAAAACCAATAGCGAAATTTCTGAATTTACCTTGCATCAGGCCCATGAATTAGAAACATGGCAGCGTTGGTTATGGCAGGAAGTCTTTCATCAAGACTTTGAGCAAATGCAAAGTATTGATGCGATGTTTTGGGAAATTTTAGATGATCCTGAGACACGGCAAGCGGCTTTAAAAAAATTACCATCTCAGTTGGTGATTTTTACTTTGCTGGATTTGCCGCCCATGCAACTGGCATTTTTACGCCGTTTGGGGCAATACATTGATATTTATATTTTGCACTACAACCCTTCGCAAGAGTATTGGGCCGACAGTGTCGATCCCAACTGGAAAGCGCGTTACGACGTTGGGGTGAAAGAACGTTTTATTGTGAAAAACCCCAAAGCCAGTGATGCCGACATTACAAAATTCTTTCAGGAATTTACCTTAAATTTTAATGCAGAACAGCGTGAATCACGCCATCCGTTACTGACGCGTTTTGGTAAACAAGCGCGGGATCATTTTTCCTTGTTATCCAATTTATCTTCAGGTGAAGATGGCATTTGGGCAGATGCTTTTGTCGATGATTATGCAAACCATTTACTGGCTAAAGTACAGTCTGATGTGTTGTATTTGGTCGAACCGGAACAGCAGCAATATGTGTTGGATGAGCAGGATGATTCGATTCAGATTCATGTCTGTCATTCCAGTTTACGCCAGCTCGAAGTTTTAAAAGAACAACTGATTCATTGGTTGGCACAAGGCAGCAAAGATGCACCGCGCAGACCCAGCGATATTTTGGTTTTAAGCCCCAGTTTAAGTGAACTTGAACCTTTAATTCGTAGTGTGTTTGCACCACCACCGAGTGAACGCGATCTGATTCAGCAAAAAACAGGCAGTAGTCATCAACTGTCCAAAGACAGTATTTATGTGCCGATTAAAATTGCAGGGGTCACGCAGCTAGATGCACTGAATGCTTGGAAAGCCGTTCTGGGGCGTATTGAGTTAATTCAAGGGCGTTTTAGCATTGAAGATTTTGCCGATTGGCTCAGTCTGAATGCAACTCAACAATTATATGGCTTAGAAATCAATTCGATTGAGCGTATGACGGAGTTGTTGATTGATGCCGGTTTTAAACGTGGCTTAGATGCACAGCATTTACAGCGCAGTCTGTCCGCAGGTGACGAGGATTATCGCTTTAGTTTTAAATTTGCGCTCGATCGTTTGGCTTTGGGCGTTGCCATTCCTGAACATACTTTATTTCAAGGCACGCTCAGTTTTGCCAAAGTGTTACCGAGTGATTTTGAATTAATCGCCAAACTGATCCAGATTTATCAAGATGTTGATGCACGCCGCGACTGGATGACAGCGCATGAACAAGGCGAACGTGTGCCAGTTGAAACATGGCTGAAACGGCTGATGCAAGACATTACTGAATTTGAAAATGCTGGGGTCGAATCGTTAAGCAGTGTCTATAAAATTATTAAAAAACAACAACGCATGCTGACACTCGCCAGTTTTTATGATGAGCACGATCATCATGCCTTACGCGCGTTGAGTTTGCCATTACCGTACTTATTGGCTGAAATTAACAGTACTTTGGAAACACAATTGGAACATGCCGAACCGACGGGGCAAATTACCTTTAGTCAAATTGGTCAGATTCGTCCTGTGCCGTATAAACTGATTGTGATGCTCGGACTGGACAGTGGTAAATTTCCAAATCGTAGCCAACATTTGCCCTTTGATTTAATGGATTTGCTGAAACCGCAATTGGGCGATCGTTCACGCCTAGAAGATGACCAAGGTGCATTTTTAGATAACCTGCTTTTGGCACAGGAAAGTTTGTGGCTGTTTTATAACGGTTTTGATATTAACGATGGTGAAGTGCGTGATCCATCAACCGTGTTGCAGGAATTGATTCAACATCTGGCATTTATTGTGCAGTCGAAACAACCTGATGCAGCGATCAACCAAACCGTGAATATTCATGGGGTTGAAGTTCCTGAGCAACTACAATCGCTTTATCACGTGCATCCTTTATTGCCGTTTGATCCGGTTGGTTTTGAATCCATAAAGCCTGTGCGTTATCAGGACCAATGGTTCAGTGTGGCTGGGCAAATTCGTCATGCGACAGGGCAACGCTCGGCTTGGGTGAATACGCCATATCAACATCTACAACAAGACGTACAAGTATTGGATAGTCATCAGTGGATTCAGGATGTGACTTTTCCTGCACGCTTATATTTAAAAACCTTGGGCGTGGACAATTTACGCCCTGAAGAGCTACCCGCAGTGCAAGAACCGTTATTGCTGGATGGTTTAGGACGTTATGCCGTACGTCATTTTTTACAGCAGCATGAAGGTGAGGCAAAACCTGAATTATTGCTGGATCAGTTGCCGATTGGAAAATTGCAACACAGCAGTTGGCAAGTCAGTGTGTTAGAACAACAGCGGCTAAAAGATCGCTTATTCAGATATGCCTCTGAAACCACACCGACGACGCAGCAGGTCTGGAAGGTCAATGATCAGATTTATATGAACATTCGCCTACCGAAAAATAGTGCCGAACACTGGGTCAGTCTGGAAGCTTCGAGTGCGCGTGCCAAACGGCGTGCCAAAGTGTGGTTGGAGTATTTACTTTGGCTGGCTTACCTCAATATGGGCGAGGGCGGTGAAAAACTGACGCGAATAGTGGTGTTTAGTGACCGAACTATTTTATGTCAGGGGGTCAGTTCCAATCAGGCGCGGAAATGGATTGAGCACTGGTTAGCGGCGTGGAAATATGGACAAACTCAGCCTTTGGTTTTACCTGCGGCTTTGCTGCTAAAAGTTGCTGAAAAAGACAAAGCGCACGACTGGCAAGCCAATGATCAAAATCAAATGTGTATCGAAGATATGGACGTGATTTATAAAGATTGGCATGAGGATGGCAAATTTACCGGTTTTTCAGTTGCCGACAATGAAGCGACCAAAATGCACCGTGACTGGCAATTTATTTTACAGGAACAAGATGCCACCGCTTTGCTTGAACAGGCTTGCACACAATTTTCCTATCATTTATATCAGCCGGTCTTTTGGCATCAATCTGTGATTGAGGAATAAAACAGCATGAATCATCCTCAAACCTTAACAAAAATATCCTTCAACCCGATTGTCGATATGCAGTTTAAAGGATTGCACTGGATTGAAGCGTCGGCAGGCACAGGCAAAACCTTTACCTTATCCAGTTTGATGGTGCGGATTTTTCTCGGTGCTTATTTGCCGAATCAGGTGATTGCGACCACGTTTACCCGTAAAGCTGCCGCAGAGCTCAAAAACCGTATTCGGCTGCGTTTGCTTGAAACCTTACGCTATTTCGAAGGCTGTCAATCGCTCACTGAAGCTGAAATTCAAGCCAAAATTACAGGCGAAACGGATCCTTTATTGCAAAAGGTTTTGCAGGATTATGCTACGCGTGTGGATTATGCGCGCGAGCGTTTAAAACTGGTGCTTGATCAGCTGGATGAGCTATTTGTCGGCACATTGGACAGTTTTAGTCAAAAGTTATTGCGTGAATTTTCCTTTGAAAGTGGCAGAATTGAACGTGCTGATATTACCGATGATGCCAAGAGTTATACTCAACAATTAATTCACGATGTACTGCGGGAATGGATTCAACTGCAACCGCAAAATGTTGTCGATTATCTGTTGCTTAATCAAAAACTCAAATCACAAGAAGCTTATATCCCTGTGGTGGAAAATACCCTGAACTTTGCTTCGGCACAGTTTCAGGAAGTCACGCCGCCAGAACTGGATTTAACTCAGTTTGAACAATTGGTCGATGATTTTATTCAGCTTGATTTAAGTTTGATTCAAACCTTAAGTGAATATTATCAGCCAGAAGGACAATATCATGCCGTGATTGGGAAAAAATGGCGGACTGATGGCTTAATGCAACGGACTTTGTGTCAGGATTTGCCCGCTTTTATTCAGGCTTTGGCTGAGCAAGGCAGCTATGCTTTATTTGCGCCGCATTTCGAAAAAACACTGAAAAATCTGACCGATCTGGCGACTAAAAAAGTTTTAAATAAATGTGCTGAAGATGTGCTGAATCAGTTTGATCAGCATGTGCTGCTGCAAAGCTTACGCCGCTTTTGTGAAGCGTTGTCCAAACTCAGTGTAGATTTGGATGTACTGGATGCGTATTTAAAGTTTTATTTAAGCCGCGAAGTGAAAAAACGCTTACCGCAAGTATTACAACAAAAAAGTGAAACCACGTTTGCGCAGCAAATTCGTACCTTGTCTGAAGCATTGCAAGGTGAACAAGGTTTACGTTTCGCCAAGTTTGTACAGGCGCATTATCCACTGATTTTGGTGGATGAATTTCAAGATACCAACCAAGATCAAGATGATATATTGGCGCGAGTCTGGCGTGATGCCAAGCGCTATAGCCAAAGTTGCATGATTATGGTCGGTGATCCGAAACAAGCGATTTATGGTTTTCGCGGTGGCGACATGCTGACCTATAACAAAGCCCGTGCCGATGTCTTAAGTAAGCAAGGTCAGGAATACAGCCTGAGACATAACCATCGTTCCGTTAAAGTCTTGGTGGAAGCGGTCGATGCACTGTTTCAACGGCAAATGGATTTTGGCGAAGAGGTGATTTATAGCCCCGTTGCAGCCGGTGTTCGTCCACATCCAGCACTGGTCGATGCGCACGGTGAAAATCATCAACCGCTACGTTGGCTATTATTAAATGATAAAAAAGATGAACCCATTCAGGTGGCATGGAAAATTCGCGACTTACTGAATCAGGGGATTGAAGAACAGCTTTATCTGGCGGAGCAGAGCAGTCCTCGATATTTGATTGAAAATGACATCGCGATTTTATCGAAAAACCATGATGGTTTAGATAAAGCCCAATATGAATTGGAACGTCTAGGCATTCGGGTCAATCGCCCTTCAAAACGCAGTGTGTTTGATCATCAAGTTGCCAAAGATGTCGGGGCTTTGCTGAGCGCGATTATGCATCCTTATGATGAAGCTAAAATCAAACGGGCTTTATTAAGTCGATTATTGGGTTTTAATTTACAACAGTTAATGCAACTTGAAGCGCAAGCCGATGGCTTAAGTCAGTTTATTTATGACTTTGACTGCATTCGTGAAATGTGGCTGCAAAAAGGCTTTTTAACCGCTTGGCAATATTGTTTGAATTTATTCCACGTTTGGAAAAATGTGGTGGCAACCCAAAGCCGAGATAATGAACGTAGCGTAGTCAATTTACGTCATCTGACTGAATTGCTCAGTCAGCACAGCGAACAATATCAAGGTGCGCAAAAGCTCTATCACTGGTATTTAAAACAACTGCAATCGCCAGCTGAACGTGAATGGGAACTGGAGCGCAAACTGTCGAATGAGGCAGGCATTCAACTGATGACCATTCATCAGTCTAAGGGATTGGAATTTAAAATTGTTTTTCTGCTCGGGGCAGATAAAGATTTCAGGGAAATGAATAAGACCCTAAATTTTTCCACCGTAGAGCATATTCATCCGGTGACGGGTCAAGTGGAACTGCAACGTGTGGTGGCGGTGAATGATAAAAATTTGTTGGATCAACATGCGATTGATCAGCACAATGCACGCGCTGTCGCAGAGCAGCACCGACTTTGGTATGTGGCACTGACCCGAGCGAGCCACCGTGTCTATGCCATGTTGCAGGATCAGGAAGGCAAGTCAGTCAATGGCTTGGCATTTTGGCGTGGACAAGCTTTTGTTCATCCGGCCAGTGCCGATGAAGCTTTACTGCATGAAAAACCCATTCAATTACAGATTAAACAAATACAAGCAGCGCTACCTTTACAGGCATTGAAATTTCCAACCCAGCGTTTTTATCCACGCGCCAAAACCAGTTTTAGTGCTTTGGCACAACATTTAACGCGTAAACAAGTCATGGATGTTTTTGCTGTGCAGACGGAAAAAATGTCGAGTGCGGCAGATGAAATTCATCTGACAGATGCCATGGTAACAACCGCAATACAACCCTTGTCATGGATTAAACGTCAGTTTCCGATGGGAACGGTCGCGGGAACATTCCTGCATGAAATTTTTGAACATATTGATTTTAAAGACCAACAGGACTGGGCTTTGGAAATTCGTCGCCGTTTTAAAAATGATTATCCAAGCTTATGGGCAGAACTTTCGGCAAAATATGCGCAAGAATTTCAGCAAGCAGATGAAGAACAATTAATTGCTTGGATGAGTGAATGGTTACAGCAAGTTTTAGCCACGCCGTTGCATCAAACCTTTAAATTGGATCAGCTGACCGAACATGAACATTTAGCCGAATTTCCTTTTTATCTGTCATTGTCAGATCATGTGTTAGCGATCCAGCGGATTCATCAGTTATATGCAGAATATGGTATGGAAATGCTGGATTTTAACTCGGCAAACGCTGCGCGCTATTTAACTGGATCGATTGACTTGGTTTATTTTGATGGTCAGCAATATCACATTGCCGATTATAAAAGTAATTTTCTGGGTACAGATCAAATCCATTATTCTGCCACGGCCATTCAGCAAAGTATGTCGCAAGCCAGTTATTGGTTGCAGGCCGGCTTATATCTGGTGGCATTGCACCGTTATTTAGCGGTTCAAATGCAGGACTATAACATTGAGCAGCATTTGGGCGGCGCGAGTTATTTGTATTTGCGCGGCATGAATGGACAAGCGGAACAAGGCTGCTACCACTGGAAACCAGATGCTGAATTTGTGCTGCGTCTTGATGCTATTTTGGGCTATTTTGCGGAAGATAAAACCAGCAAAATTGTCGAGTGGATATAAATTAACAGTGTTTAAACAATAAATTAAGTTGTGGATAACTTTGAGGATAACTGTGTGGAAAATAAACAATCTAAAGAGGGTCAAAGCGCTGAATGGATCAGCACTTGGAGTCGGTTTATTCGCCAGAAGCCTTTGAGTCATGCGCCACAGCAGGAAACTGGCAGCGATATTATTGAGCAAGTGCTTGAGGCCATTCAACAGGGTGACAGTTGTATTTCTGCAAGTTCGGAACAAGCCGAGACTTTAAATGATTTGGTGGTTTCAGTTGCTCAGATTGAGCAACAGATTGCGCCGTTTGTTTTTGATGAACAGCGCTTGTATCTGTATCGTTATTGGGCTTTGGAACAGTCTTTGGCGCAGCAAGTGGCACGCTTAAAAAAGCAAAAAATAGCGGCGGTTGATATCTCGGTTTATCCTAATTTATTGACCGATGAACACCAAATTCAAGCTTTAAGCATGGTTGCCAAGCAGGGGCTAAATATCATTACTGGTGGGCCGGGGACAGGAAAAACCTATACTTTGGCTCGGATTATTGCCGTACTGAATCAAGCGATGCCGAATATTCGTATTGCGATGGCAGCGCCGACCGGGAAAGCGGCACAGCGGATGAAAGAAGCGCTGCAAAACTCTTTGAATGATGAAAAACTTCAGGATTTGGTGACGGATGAATTAAAACAACTGAATCCAATTACCATTCACCGTTTATTGGGTTTAGGCAGCAATGCTCAGCCACGTTTTCATGCCCAACAACCTTTACCTTATGATGTGATTGTGATTGATGAAGCTTCAATGTTGGACTTAAGTTTGGCCAATATGCTGTTGTCTGCTGTGCCTGATCATGCTCGTGTCATTTTGTTGGGCGATGCCGATCAATTGGCAGCGGTCGATGTTGGCTCAGTGCTTGCCGACCTACAACAAGTTCCAGCTTTAGCAGAAAATCGCGTGCATTTGCGCAACAGTCGTCGTTTTAAGCAAGATGCCTTAATTGGGAAAATGGCGCAATTTATTCAAGCGCAACAGCCGAATCAAAACGCTGCTGCATTGCTCGAAAAATTTGCTGCGCAAGTGGTTCATCCAAGTGAAATAAAAGCCATAGCACTCACAGCGGAAATGGAAGACCAGCTTCAACTGGAATATTTGCCCATTAATATGCCTAAGCAATCGGATCGAACTCAATATTACGACAAATTGATGCTCGGTTATCAGCACTATATTGATGTCCTAAAAAGCTATTTAACTGCCGATGAGCCAGAGCTTTGCATAGCAGAAGTGGTTAAGCTTTTTGATGATTATCGAATTTTGACCGCGATTCGACATGGCGCTTTAGGCTTGTCACAGCTCAATATGCAAATCGAACAACGCTTACTGGAAGCTTTATCATTGCATATGAGCAAGCAAGGCGATTGGTATGTCGGACGACCAGTGATGATGACCTATAATGATTACCAACTCGGTTTGTCGAATGGTGATATTGGGATTTGCTTTAAACGCAGTCGAGATGGCCAGTCACAATTCGAAGTGTATTTTCCCAGTTTAGAAAAATGGGTGCCTGCGACACGTTTACCAAAAAGTATTGAAACGGCATTTGCACTGACGATTCATAAATCACAAGGTTCCGAATTTACCCATGTTGCGGTGGTGTTAGATGAGGCTGCGAAAAATTTATTGAGTAAAGAATTGCTTTATACCGCTATTACACGGGCAAAAAAGGTGGTCAGTTTACTCGCAGATGCAGACGCTTTACTACAATCTTTGACGCTTCGAACCTCAAGAAAGAGTGGTCTGTTAGATAAAATTAACAATGTAATAAATTGTTAATTAGAAGTAAATAATATTTGCTTTTGTACGAAATTGCTTACAGTGATTCGAGAAATTAGCGCATAGAGCTTTATCAGGGTTTTTGAGATGATGGCTTCACATAAAAAGCTCAACACGGATAGTTGGGTATAATCGCCATAACATAATAATAATGTCTTCAGACAGCGAACTTACAGTGAAGTAAGATAAAGAGGAAACTTACAGCCGCTAAGCCTTGTAGTTTTGGGAGAGACTACAAGGCTTTTTTATATCTGAAAAATAGTTTTGTTATCCAAAGACTTACTTAATCTGACACACTCCATCCAAGTACTTTAAAACGCACCGATAGATTGGGATAGCACGGTTTTTTGCAGCCCATTAATATGGATGTCGAACTGAACCTTTGTCTTTAAATCAGAGTAAGTGATTGCCAGCGTTACATTGTTAAAAAAAGATTAATTAATGTACGTAAAAGCTTACACGGAGATACGAAAAAGCCGACTTCTTTACAGAAGGCTTTATGGCAAAATCTATCAGATAAGGACGTAACAAGTTGACACATGGATTGTTTATTATAAAAAACGCGGAATAGCGAATATGATCACTATAAATAAAACAACAACAACTAAAATATAAGAACCTACAGCGCAAAAAAGCCCAAGCCTAGCTTGGGCTTTTTTTATAAGCTTCGTTTAACTATTTAAACTAAATCGGTTTCTGTACGATCTGTTGCAAATAATGAACGACGTTGGTTTTTCGGAATTTTTGGACAGTTGGTTGAAATTTGATAGAGCGTTTTTGCGAGCACAGGTAAATGGGTGCCCACCACAGATTTTCCTGTGGTTAACAGCGATACACTAATATCACGTTCTGGATCAGCCCAACATAAAATATTGGAAAAACCGATATGTCCAAAAGCTTGTCCCGTCATTGGTCCAAATAAACCGATAGGATTACTGCCGAGCATTGGACCTAATGCATAACGCATGGGTGCTAATAATGTTCGATCTAAGCTAATACCTGAGGTGGGTAAGGTCGAACGGAATACCGTTTGGGCACTCATAATTTGTTTGCCTTGGTATTCACCTCCACTCAAAAGCATTTCAAAGAAACGCCCCACTTGCTCAGCACTGGTATAAATATTTCCAGCAGGGCAAATGGTGTCCATAAAGCGGGTGTCATTGGTAACATCTACGGCAAGCTGTAAGCCACCACCCAGTACACGATGGAGATAATGGTCTGTACCTAAACTGGGATGCATGCCTGTGGCATAATTTAACGCCACATCTGCACGATATTCAGGTTTTAAACCATAGTTGAAATAATCTAAGCCCATCGGTTTTTCAATCTGTTCATGCAAAAATTGTCGAACACTTTGTCCTGTGACGCGCTGAACAATTTCACCCAAAATATAGCCTGCGGTGACGGCATGGTAAGCAAGGTGATTACCAGAGGGCGAAACCGGTTTAGCGGCATAAAGAAGTTTTAAAATTCTTTCTTGGTCAAAAAGCAGCTCTGGGGTGACTTCGCTGTCAATGCGCGGAATACCACCGCGATGGGAGAGTAAATGGAAAATGGTGGCACGACGTTTACCATTCACACCATATTCAGGAATATAGTAGCTGATCGGATCGAGTAAATTCAGATCACCCCGTTCATCCAGCATGTGGATTAACATTGCCGTAATCATTTTAGACGCTGAAAATAAACAGACAGGTGTGTCGGGTGTACCAATCTTGGCATCGGGTGCTAAGCCATCTGGCGAATTGCCTTGTGCATAACCAATACTACGATTTAATAGAATTTTCCCCTGACGACGTAAACAAAAAGTGGCTAAAGGGTAATTTCCTGTTTGATAAAGAGCCTCGACACTGTGCCAGATTTTTTGAATTTGTCTTTCCGTCATTCCTCCTAATTCTGCTGGAACTTCATCTTTAGAGTGAATCACTTGATTCAGGTCTTTTGGTACATAACAGGTATTGGTTGATAAAATTTTCACATTCCCTCGCAATATTTTTTATTTTCTTTGGTCTTTGTTATAGATTGAAAACAGACCAATGTTAGTTTGCCTATTTTAATCAACGCTGTCAGTTGCCGAATTGCCGGCGAAGTTAAAACATTTTTGCAATCACCTGACTTTTCCCTTAAAATAACGCACTTGCTGTAGTGATGCACGGCAGTCAATTGAGTAATCAATTGATTTCTATCATACGTAATTTTTTAAGCATCTCGGAGAAATCGAATGGCTTTAACAAACGCAGATCGCGCAGAGATCGTTGCTAAATTTGCTCGCGCTGAAAACGACACTGGTTCACCTGAAGTTCAAGTAGCTTTATTGACTGCTCAAATCAATGAATTACAAGGTCACTTTAAAGATCACAAACACGACCATCATAGCCGTCGTGGTTTGATCCGTATGGTTAACCAACGTCGTAAGCTTCTTGATTACCTTAAAGGTAAAGACGCTACTCGTTACAGCGCGTTGATCGCTGCTTTAGGTTTACGTCGTTAATTCGATTAAACTTATTTTTCGGACTATTGCATTTTGAATGCTTTAAGACTGAAAAAGAAAGTCTACCTAGCTTCGGCTAGGTATTGGGAAGGGGCGATGTTTCGCTCCTTCTTTGTGTCTTAAATTGGTGTTTATTCTCTAGTGAGGTCGGCTTCTAAGCTTTGTCATTTATAGTTACATGCGGTAATGTGAATGCCAAACCTTAGGGGTCTCCACTAGAATAACTGTTCAAAAGAACTGGGAAATAAAAATACATGTCGATGTTTAATATTATTCGTAAAGAATTTCAATATGGTCAACACACTGTTGTTTTAGAAACAGGTCGTGTTGCTCGTCAAGCAAATACTGTTGTGATTACGATGGGCGGTGTAACCGTACTTGTTGCGATTGTTGCTCAACCAAAAGCAAAAGCAGGTCAAGACTTCTTCCCGTTGACTGTTAACTACCAAGAAAAACAATATGCTGCGGGTCGTATCCCAGGTGGTTATGGCAAGCGTGAAGGCCGTCAGTCTGAAGCTGAAACTTTAATTTCTCGCCTGATTGACCGTCCAATTCGTCCGTTGTTCCCAGAAGGTTTCTATAACGAAATCCAAGTGACAGCAACGGTTGTTTCTTCAGACAAAACCATGGATGCTGACATTGCTGCAATGTTGGGTGCTTCAGCTGCAATGTCAATTGCGGGCGTTCCATTCCGTGGTCCAATCGCTGGTGCGCGTGTTGGTTTAATCAACGGTGAATACATTCTTAACCCAAACAACGAACAATTGAAAGAGAGTGATCTTGATCTTGTGGTTGCGGGTACTGAAGCTGCAGTATTGATGGTTGAATCTGAAGCGAAAGAGCTTTCAGAAGACCAAATGTTGGGTGCTGTGCTTTTCGGTCATGACGAAATGCAAATCGCAATTCAAGCGATTAAAGAATTTGCTGCTGCTGCGGGCGCAGTTGAATCAACTTGGGTTGCGCCAAGCAAAAACGAAGCACTTTTAGCGCAATTGAAAGATGCATTCGAAGCGAAAATTTCTGAAGCGTATACCATTGCTGTGAAACAAGACCGTTATGCGGCACTTGATGCGCTTTATGCTGAAGCCGTTGCACAATTCGTTCCTGAAAATGACGAAACCGGCATTGCAGACGAAGTCAACGAACTGTTCGAAGACCTTAAATACCGTACCGTACGTGACAACATCTTGTCTGGTAAACCACGTATTGATGGTCGTGACACGAAAACTGTTCGTGCCATTGATGTTCAAGTGGGCGTATTAGGCCGTGCACACGGTTCTGCATTATTCACACGTGGTGAAACTCAAGCGTTAGTTACAACGACACTTGGTAATACACGTGATGCGTTGATGGTGGATACGCTTGCGGGTACTAAAACTGACAACTTCATGTTGCACTACAACTTCCCTGCATACTCTGTAGGCGAAACGGGTCGTGAATCTGGTCCTAAGCGTCGTGAAATTGGTCACGGTCGTTTGGCACGTCGTGGTGTTCAAGCTGTTCTTCCTGCGGCTGACCGCTTCCCGTACGTGATTCGTATCGTATCGGATATTACTGAATCAAACGGTTCATCTTCAATGGCTTCTGTTTGTGGTGCTTCATTGTCACTTATGGATGCGGGTGTTCCATTGAAAGCACCAGTTGCGGGTATCGCAATGGGTCTAGTGAAAGAAGGTGAGCGTTTCGCAGTTCTTTCTGACATTTTAGGTGACGAAGATCACTTAGGTGACATGGACTTTAAAGTAGCCGGTTCTGCAAACGGTATTACTGCGCTTCAAATGGATATCAAGATTGAAGGTATCACTGAAGAAATCATGGAAGCGGCATTGAACCAAGCGTATGCGGGTCGTATGCACATCCTCAATGAAATGAACCAAGTGATTTCACGTGCGCGTCCTGAAATTTCAATGCATGCACCGACATTCCAAGTGATCAATATCAACCCTGATAAGATCCGTGACGTGATTGGTAAAGGTGGTGCAACCATCCGCGCCATTACTGAAGAAACTAAAGCTGCGATTGATATTGAAGATAACGGTACAGTTCGCGTATTTGGTGAAACGAAAGCTGCTGCTGCCGCTGCGGTTGCAAAAATCCAAGCACTGACTGCTGAAATTGAACCGGGTACAATTTACGTTGGTAAAGTAATTCGTATCGTTGAATTTGGTGCGTTTGTTAATATCATGCCAGGTACTGACGGTCTACTTCACATTTCGCAAATTTCTAACGAACGTATTGCCAATGTTGCAGACGTATTGAAAGAAGGTCAAGAAGTGAAAGTACAAGTTGCTGACGTTGATAACCGTGGTCGTATCAAGTTAACCATGAAAGACATCGAACAAGTATAATTGTTTCTTGTTTAAAAAAAGCCCGCCTCATGCGGGCTTTTTTTAAATTGTAATCAAGTCAGAATCAAGCAACAAAGCTTGATCTGATTGCTTAAGTTTTCTGCACAGCACATCATTTTACAACGGGTCGATTGTAAGTTTTAGCTCAATTTCTATCGAGTAAACAACAAAAAAGCACAATAGAGAATTGTTTTAATGCAAGTTTATTATTTTTACCAGCATCCAACAGAACATCATATTTTTGTACAAAAAGAGCTTCATGCCGAAGCAGAGCTTGAATTCTTATGGGTCGATTGCACACGAGATGATGTGGTGAATCGTGCAGATGCATGGCAAAAAGAAATTTATGCTCATACCGATATTGCACTCAATGAATTCCATGTCAAAGATATTCTGAATTTAGAACATCCATGTGCGTTTGATACCATGGATGATTATGATTTACTTATTTTTCGTAAACTCATCACCCCAGATGATACAATTAAAGCCGGTGAGCAAGCACTGGAGCAGCATGAAAAATTCTTTGGTTTAGCCACCACACCGATTAGTTTTATGATTACACCGCAAGTCCTGATTACTGTACGCGAACAGGGCAACAAGGCGATTGAAAATTATATTTCACGCATGGAAATCATACTCATGCGTCCACTTCCAGAGCAGAATAAACCGCGAAAACTGGCAGTGACACCGCTCGATTTAGCACTACGCTTATTGAATAGTATGGTGGATGGTTATTTAGATTTACGTGTGCCACTGACCCGTCGGGTTGAATTTTGGCAGCAAGAATTATTGCAAGGTCACCGCCGCTTTAGCAAATGGAATCAGCTCTTACAAGAGAATATGGCATTTCAACAAGTCGAAAACCTCTGTGAAGAGCAAATTGATGCTTTACAAGAATTACGCGATGAAATTGTAGATAACTACCCACATTTGAAAGGCAAGAAAAAGCCTGAACGACAGGATGTGATGTTGATTCGTATGGATGATTTGGTCAGTCATATTGAGCGAATTCAGAAACATACTGTTCGTCTTCGCGCTGCTGTTCAAGCGGCAATGGACTTGCATTTTTCAGCCATTGCCAATCAAACCAATGAAAATATGCGCATTTTGGCCATTATTACCGCAGTGTTTGCACCACTGACTTTACTGACGGGCATCTATGGCATGAACTTTGAATTTATTCCCGGCTTAAAGTCGCCCATCGGGTTTTTGAGTATGTTACTGGTGATGCTCATCACCACAGTCTTGTTAGTCTATTATTTCTATCGTAGACATTTGGTTGGGCGTGGCGAAAAGAGCGTGATTGATATGTTGGCTCAACAGCATAAAGATCAGCATATTAATTTATTGTGGTTTTTAGATTATGAACCGATTAAGCAATCCGTTAAAGAAACCATGAAGGAAGTTGAAAAGTTGACCAAGCTTAAATAGCAGTTCTCTTTTCATCAAAGGAAGCTTATTTTTAAGCACAACAATACAACGCTGACTTAAACTAAACGTAAAATGTGCTGATCTATGCTTAAACTTTAAGAAAAATCACCTGCTTGGGCATTTTTCGTCAGTATTTTATAGATTTCATCTTTCATTTTTAGTTTTTTACGCTTCATTGACTCAATATCGTCATTAATTAAATTGACCGGATTGAGTTCAAGCTGGATGATTTCTTTATCCAATTCTTGATGACTCTCAAATATTTTTGCAAAATGAGGGTCATCATGACGGAGTTTATGGATCAAATCCTGATGTTCAGGAAACATTCGTTTAATCTTTTTATTGCATTCTTTCGTTTTCATAAGCCTAGATTATTCTCTCAGAGTTAATTTATGATAGAAATATCAACCGCATATTGGTCGATATAGGGCAATACGATTCGCTTTTAAAGCCTCAGTTAAGAGTCTTTGATATCCATGTGTTTTACTTGCTGGCGCAATTGTTGTACTTCATCAATTAAGTCGAGCATCATGGCGACCGCAGAAAAACTGGCATCAAAGTCACGTTGTAAACGGTAAGCTCGACGTGCACGAGAAATATCATCACCAAAAAACTGATGAATTCTCTCTTCTGGACGCGTATCTAAAATATCGTATTCTAGAAGTTGTAAAACCCATTCAGGACTCTGTCCGCAGGCATCAGCGAAATGCTTTAAATCAAAACTATGATGCTCATCAATGACTTCGGCATGATTGAATCCATCACATATAATTTCACGATAATGAATAGTGGTCATGATTCTCTCCTTAAGCATTACGAGGCTTAAATGTTGAAAAGGCTTCCGCGAAAGCTTGATAAGCCTGCTGTTCATGTTCAGTTTGTGCAGTTGGATACACAATATTTAAAACCAAAAATAGATGACCGGGTGTTTTACTTGGTATTCCTTTGTCTTTTAACCGTAACTGTTGACCTGTTTTTGCATTTTTAGGTAAATTTACTTGAACTTTACTTCCTTCAGGGGTTAAGACTTCAATGCTTTGGCCTAATGCTGCCTCCCAAGGTGCAACATGAATGGTGTAATAAATATCAGCGCCTTCGACTCGAATTTGCTCGGTGTCTTTATAGTGAATCTCAATATAAAGGTCGCCATTTTTACCGCCATTGATGCCGCTTTGTCCTTGTCCTGCCAAACGGATTTGTTGACCTTCCTTCATTCCCTTAGGAATTTTGACCTTTAATGTTT
The DNA here is from genome assembly GCF_000367925.1 of Acinetobacter bohemicus ANC 3994. Taxonomy (GTDB): domain Bacteria; phylum Pseudomonadota; class Gammaproteobacteria; order Pseudomonadales; family Moraxellaceae; genus Acinetobacter; species Acinetobacter bohemicus. The sequence continues at coordinate 254,438 of NZ_KB849168.1, read as the reverse complement.
TACGTTGAACTTCGGGTTCTCCATAAGCATTCAAGGTTGGAATTTGTAGGGTAATATTTTGGGTTGCACCATGAAAAGCAATGTCAACATCGACCTCTATATTGGCATGTTGGTCTTCACCTTTATAACTACGTTGTTGCTGTCTGTGTTGATTTTGATAGTGATGATTTCCTCCACCAAAGCCTGAACCGAAACGTCCAAAAAGATCTTCAAAACCACTAAAATTTGAATGCTGCTGTTGATTAGATCCTTGACGATAAAATTGTGTATGGTCAAAACCATCCGTTCCTGTCTGTTGACCCGATTGATAAAAGGCTTCTGGATGATCCAACTGAAAATCGTATTCAGTTTTTTTCTGCTCATTACTTAAAGTGTCATAAGCCACATTAATGGCTTGCATATTCTCCTCGGCATTCGCTTCTTTGCTGATATCGGGATGGTATTTTCGAGCTAATTTTCGATAAGCTTTCTTAATTTGATCTGGGCTGGCATTACGCGTAATACCCAAAATTTCATAATAATTTTTAGTCATAAAATGGGAAGCTAAAATTGGTTATGTTTTAATCATTATTATGCTTTTCATAAAATTGAAATAGTATAGATCTGTACCTTATTGTTTCAAATTATGACAAAAAAAAAGACTCCTTAAATCGGAGTCTTTTAGAATCATCAATAAGATCAGTATTTAATCCACGTTACACTGCATCTAATCATTGAAAAGAGCGGCTCATCTTGCCACTCTTTTTTGACCGACTGAACTTATATTAGCTAAGATGTTTGCCAAATAAACCAAACGCTTCTTCCGCAGTAAAGCTATAGCGAGTGCTACAGAATTGGCAGTCCATGGTAATTGGATTTTGAAATTCGAGGGTTTCACGTACTGCTTCAACGCCGATGTGGATCAGGGCATTGGCACAGCGGTCTTTAGAACAGGTACAACCAAACTTTAATTCCTCAACCTCAGGTAAACGCACATCTTCTTCATTGTACAAACGATAGAGAATTTCTGTGGCATCAAGATTGGTCAGTTCTTCAGGTTTTAAAGTTTCAGTCAACATGGTCAGGCGCGGCCAGAGGTCTTCATCGACACGTTGCTGTTCTTCTTCACTATTTCGCGGTAACAGTTGAATGAGTAAACCACCTGAGCATTCAGCCGTACTGGCTAACATGATTTTGGTTGGAATTTGTGCGGATAAATCGTAATACTGCATCAAACAAGCGGCTAAGGTGTCGTGTTCAAGCGCAATGATGCCTTGATAGCGTTCACCAAATTCAGGTTCAATGTTAATAAAAAGGACAGGATTGACCAGTGCTTTAAAAATGGTACTGCTGTTTTCTGCCTGAGCGAAGTGCGAATCTTCTTCATAATCTGCCGATGCACGTAATTCACCTAAATGGTTGCATTCCGCCATCGCCCATTTGAATGTACCAGCAGCTTGAATTTGAAGGCTAATACGACCTTTAATTTTAAGGGTACTGGCAAGCAATGCGGTGGCACTCAGCATTTCGCCCAAAAGCACTTGAATGGCTTGAGGATAATCACGTTGAGCAAGAATCGTTTGTAACACTTTTTCCAGATGGACTACTTCACCGCGAACTGGGCAATTTTCAATATAAAAGCGTTGACGTAATTCAGACATAAATTTCTCCAATAGCCCGTGTTAATGGTGTCTACATTGTAAAACACAAGCTAGTTACTATCATCTCGTGTGACATCAATACGCGGATGCGCTAAGCCGCGTTGTAAATTGACGCCAGTGGGTTCTTGACGAATTTGAGCATCACTTTCAAACAAGTGTTCTAGCTCTGCTAAAGCATTACGATGGGTTTCATAGATCTTTTGTTCATCGGTATAGATACGTTGTTGCTGAATTAATAGCTTTTCATCGTAATCACGGAACAATTCAATACTTTTATACGCATCTTCTTCACTAATATCCAATTCACGCAAGGCACGATAGGCCATACCAAGCGATGATAAATAGGTTTCACGCCAGATCTGTTCGACGCCTAAATCACGTAGTAAATGGACATGATGACGATCACGTGCACGGACCAATAGCTTCAGATTCGGATAATTTAACCGAATATGTCGGGCCACGTTCATGGAGTCTTCAATATCATCAATCGCCAAAACAAAAACTTTAGCATGTTGAATCCCTGCCGAGCGTAAAATATCGGGTTGCGTAGCATCCCCATAGTATAACGTACCACCATACTGACGCACGAAATCAACTTTCTCTAAATTGCTGTCAATCGCGGTAAAGGATTGATGTTGTAAGTGGGCAATACGGGCAATGATTTGTCCAAAACGGCCAAATCCGGCAATGATCATCGGGTTATGAATATCTGGAATTTCGTCATAAACAGGGGCTTTTTCTTTATCAATCAGTGGAATAATCCATGTGCTAATCAGCCAGTACAGCATTGGTGTGAGCACCATGGATAGCGTCACAATAAGAGTCAAAGGTTCCAAAATGGCTTGGGTGATGACTTTTTCACTACTGGCAACTTTCAGCACCACAAAGGCAAATTCACCTCCCTGAGATAAGCAGGTCGCAAGCAGCAAACTGTTACGCCATGAATATTTTAAATAACGGGCAATCGCCGTGAGCGTGATGCTTTTCACCAAGATTAAAATAAATGCCCCGCCAATAATCAGCCACGGCATATCGACCAAGAGTGACAATTGTGTGGTCATGCCCACAGTCATAAAGAACAGACCGAGTAAAAGCCCTTTAAAGGGCGCAATGCTAGCTTCCAGTTCATGGCGGAATTCCGAATCTGCCAATAACACTCCCGTTAAGAATGCGCCCAAAGTGGTGCTAATGCCGAGTACATCCATTAGCACGACAACGCCCAAGACAATAAATAGCCCCACAGCCGTAATCAATTCATGGGCACCACTTTTAGCGACAAAGCGAAAAAAGGGACGCATCATATAACGGCTAAATAAAAATAAACCGCTAAAGGTGGCAATAATTGCGGCGAAATAGGCAATACCGTGATGGGTCGATTCGCTGCCTGCCAATAATGGAATAATCGCCAGCAGGGGAATGGCAGCAATATCTTGAAACAGCAGTACAGAAAAAGATTGTTGTCCGAAGGTGGTATTGAGTTGTTGTTTTTCGGCCAGTAGTTGCAGAACAAAAGCCGTCGATGACAGCGCGAGTGCAGTACCAATGACAAAACTTGCAGCAAGGCCTTGTGATAAGGCAAAAAAGACAACGATGGCAAGAATAATGCCAGTCATGCCGACTTGTAAGCTACCCATCAAAAAGATGGATTTACGCATTTCCCACAGCCGTTGTGGTCGCAGTTCTAGCCCAATAATGAACATTAACAGAATTACGCCAAATTCAGCCAACTCTTGGATGGATTCAGGGTCACTGGCAATATTGAATACACTGGGACCCAGCAAAATGCCTGTAAACAAATAACCGAGTACGGTGGCAATTCCGAAGCGTTTGGCTAAAGGCACCAACAGTAAGGACGCACCAAGGAAAATCGTAATTTGTAACAGTAGCGACATCAGCCTGTCCTAGAATTTATTTGAGTGCCAAAAAATTGAAGCCAAAGCTGAACTTTAACTTAGCTTAATTCCTGAGGGTCTATATCTAAGGTAAGTTTCATGGTTGAGGGCTTTTGATGCAACATATTTTGCCACCAAGCACGAATATAAAAATGTAATCTCGCCCGATCTTGGGATAGCAGCACCATATGCGCTTGATAACGTCCGGCTTTGCGTTCCATAGGGGCTGGAATGGGGCCCCAAATATCAATCAGGTTTTCTGAAACCTGTCTTAAGGCTTGGGCATGTTGTTGTAGGAACTCTTGGTTTTGTTCCTGACTTTTCGATTCACAACGAATCAGTGCCGCATAGCGAAACGGGGGGAGTAAAGCCGCGCGACGTTCTTTTAAAGTTTGTTTGGCAAAATGATAATAATCCTGTTGGATTAATGTCGTGAGTAAAGGATGATCGGGTCTGAGCGTTTGTAAATACACGTCACCTTTGCGTTCGCCGCGACCTGCGCGACCTGCCACCTGAACAATCAGTTGCGCAGTACGCTCTGTGGCGCGAAAATCGACACTAAATAAGCCCGAATCAATATCTAAAATGGCCACTAAGGTTACGTAAGGAAAGTGGTGTCCTTTCGCCAACATTTGTGTGCCGAGCAAAATAATCGGTTCACTTTTTTGGATTTTGTCATAAATTTTTTGCCAGCTCCCCACGCGACTGGTGGAATCACGGTCAACTCGTATGACATCAAATTTCGGGAACAATTGTTGTAAATGTTCCTCAACTTTTGCCGTTCCCAGACCAATCGATTTGAGTTCTGTATGCTGACACTGTGGGCAATGATCTGGCATGCGGTGAATCGTACCGCAATGGTGACAATGTAAATGCTGATACGGTTGACGATGTACAGTGAAATTGGCATCACAATGTGGGCATTTTGCTTGCCATGCACAACTTTCACAAATCAACACGGGCGCATAACCGCGTCGGTTTAGAAACACCAGAACCTGTTCTTTTTTATCGAGGCGTTTTTGTATTTCATCAAGCAGGCTTTGGCTAATGCCATTTTGCTTTTGGGCAACTTTCAGGTCAATCAGATGAATTTTGGGCATGAGTGCCACACCTGCGCGCTGACTCAATTCTAAACGGGTCATTTTGCCTGCATCCACCAGTGCATAACTGTCGATGCTTGGAGTGGCTGAACCTAAAATAATCGGACAGCTTTCTAAATGTGCACGATACATTGCGACATCACGTGCGTGATAGCGAAAGCCTTCTTGTTGTTTAAAGGACAGATCATGTTCTTCATCTAAAATGATTAAACCTAAATTGGGCAGCGGTGTGTAAATGGCGGAACGGGTGCCCAAAATAATCGAGGCTTTGCCTGTTTGCGCAGCTTGCCATGCTTGTAAGCGTTTGGTGTCATTCAGCCCTGAATGCAGTAACACGATATTGCTGTGAAAACGCGATTGAAAGCGGCTAATGGTTTGTGGTGTTAGACCAATTTCAGGCACTAGAACCAAGACTTGTTTGCCTTGTTTCAGTACCTCTTGCATGATCTGCAAATACACTTCAGTTTTGCCACTACCAGTTAAGCCATCGAGTAAAAAGGCTTGATATTTCTTCTGTGCCTTGAGCACGTGTTGAATGGCTTTCTTTTGCTCGTCATTGGCGGTTAACGGCATTTGCGCTAGGGTAACGGGGTGGGGAGAAAAGTCTTGCTGTTCTAACACACATTCTACAATGGCTTTTTTTTCTAAAGCTTTTAATGTAGCTGTTTCTATACCAGCCAAATTTAAAATATTTTCTGTGGTTCCGGTTGGGTGTAATTTGAGTATCTTATAAGCTTCTTGTTGTTTTTCCGAACGGGTGACTTTTGCTTCGGCATGCAAGTCTAAAACATTCCACATGCGTGCCAATAAATTATATGGTTTGCCTTGGCGTAAAAAAGTCGGTAAGGCACTTTGAAACACCTCGCCAATCGGGAATTGGTAATATTGCGCTGACCATGTCAATAAACTTAAAATTTTCTGATCTAAAATGGTCTGTTCATCAAGCAGTTCGGTAATGGCTTTGAGTTTAAAGCGTGGATCAATCGGGGTGTCAGGCGCTAATTTTTCCACAATAATCCCGATTAAGTTTTGTCGCCCAAACGACACTGCAACACGTGCGCCCACTTGGGCTTGTTGGTATTGTTCTGCACTTAGCATGTAATCAAAGCAGTCATAGATATGCACAGGCACGGCAACACGAATGCGATAAATATTGGATGGAGTCGATGTTGTATTTGGCATAAATAAGGGTCAAATCGTCCTAATCAAATTTCGTCGTGCTCAAGATCGAGTTATGTTAGAGTGAGCAAATCATTTATGTCTCAGAATATGAATGATTTTGGTGGTCAGACGCAACAGCGCTGAAGCAAATTTTGGAAAATTAGAGCATTACAATGCCTGCATATCAATTTACTGCCATTGATGCTTCAGGGAAGCAGCAAAAAGGCGTGTTAGAAGGCGATTCCGCGCGTCAAATTCGTCAACAGTTAAGAGACAAAGCACTCATTCCTGTGACGGTCGATCCTGTTGAGCAAAAAGATAAGCATCGCTCAGAACGATGGTTGCAGAAAAAAGTCACCGCTTATGATTTGGCCTTATTTACCCGTCAACTTTCAGTTTTGGTTGCCGCTGCAATTCCTTTAGAAGAAGCACTGCGTGCCGTGGGTAAGCAAAGTGAAAAAGCGCATGTGCAAAACTTGTTGATGTCGGTACGCTCAAAGGTCATGGAAGGACATTCACTTGCCAATGCCTTACAACAAGCAGGGCGTTTACCCGATTTATATATTGCCACCATTGCTGCGGGTGAGCGTTCAGGGCATCTGGATTTAATTTTAGACCAATTATCAGATTACACCGAAAACCGTTTTGCCATGCAAAAGAAAGTGCAGGGTGCGATGATTTATCCGATTATTTTGATGTTAATGTCTTTTGCCATTGTGATGGGTCTGATGACTTACGTGGTGCCAGATATTGTAAAGACTTTTGATCAAAGTAAAGATGCATTGCCTTGGATTACCGTAGCCTTGATGAAAGCCAGTGAATTTATTCGGGTGGCATGGCCATTTTTGCTTGTCGCAGGTGTGGTGGGTTTTATTGCATTGGTTCGATTTTTAAGAACTTCGGCTGGGCATTATGCTTTTGATCGTTTAACACTCAAACTGCCATTATTTGGTAAATTATCGCGTGGTATAAATGCTGCACGTTTTGCCAGTACCTTATCGATTTTGACCAAGTCTGGCGTACCGTTGGTGGATGCACTGAAAATAGGTGCAGCGGTCAGTAATAATTGGGTGATTCGCGATTCTGTTAATTTAGCGGCAGAAAAAGTAACGGAAGGGGGCAACCTTGCCACGCAATTGGAGCGCAGTGGTTATTTCCCGCCGATGATGGTACAAATGATCAAAAGTGGTGAAGCCTCGGGTGAACTGGATCGCATGCTCGAGCGTGCATCAACTATGCAAGATCGTGAAGTCAGCACCTTAATTTCAACTTTACTGGCACTGCTTGAACCCTTAATGTTGGTGGTGATGGCGAGTATTGTTTTGGTGATTGTGATCGCGGTGATGTTGCCGATTGTTAATATGAATAATATGATTTAACCCATTTTATAAAGATAAAGATTTTTGCGAGAGAGTTATATGCAAGCTAAAAAATATCAAGCGAAGCAATCAGGCTTTACCCTCATTGAAGTAATGGTGGTGATTGTGATTTTAGGGGTGTTGGCTGCGCTGATCGTACCGAATGTGATGGGGCGTGGTGAGAAAGCTAAAGTAGATACCTCTGCCATTACTTTAAAAGGTGTTGCGGGTGCTTTAGATCAATACAAGCTTGATAATGGTAAGTATCCTTCAATGCAAGATGGCGGTTTGGATGCGTTAGTCAATCAACCTGCTTCTGCAAAAAACTGGATGCAAGGCGGCTATGTGAAAGGCGGCTATCCAAAAGACAGTTGGGATAATGATATTCAATATGTGATTCCGGGTGCCGAAGGTCGTGCATTTGATTTGTATTCTTTTGGTGCGGATGGTAAAGAAGGCGGTGAAGGGACAGATACCGATATTTATTATCAACCTTAATTGAGAATCATTGTTCTTTTAGATTTGTAGAATATATCACTTCACTTGATTTAATTATTCAATACTAAGTGAAGTGATAATAAATCTTAATACGTAAATATATATTAAAATATTGAATTTTATTAAAATAATATAATAGTGTGTGTTTGAGAGTTATAATAAGAATTATTTCCATATTTGATGGTTACAATAATGATTCAATGTGTAGATAAATAGCCTTTTTATTTATTAAAAAGCTTGCATAATGTTTGAAATGGCAACGATTTTGCCTATGGAGGATAGAATGAAAGCATTAATGATAGCGGATGAAATTGGTCAATTTCATTGGGCAATGCTCAAGTCTGTTCTTTTGATTTTGAGTTTACTTCCCATGAGTCAAGGCATTTTAACCTTATGGCATGCGACAGAAGGAAGTAGCCAAATTATGGTTGGCTTTTTTGCCATCAGTGTATTCAGCGCATTATTGGTACTGTGCTTTTGGTCTGCATTGAAAGCGACTGTATTAAGCTTAAAACAACAACAGATTTCAGCTTTAGAACAGCGTGTGGTCAAAATTTATTGTTATATCCCGATGCTGTTTTTAGCAGCCATGATGTCTTATTTAGTGACTCAGTTATAAAATAAATTGCATAAAAAACCGAGGCATTGACCTCGGTTTTTTTGTTGCATTTTAAAAGCCCCTCGCTTGTTAAAAGGGAGCTTGGCAGGGATTGGTATATGTTTACTTCCTAAGCCGCTATTGGATTGCGGAAATATTTAATCCCGCTAAATCCCCTTTATTCAAAGAGGGACTTTTTCTTCCTTTAAGAATGGAGATAGAATGGAATTTTAACGCCGTGATTTAAACGAAACATCCACCTGACGTGGACGATAAATCCAACCTAAAATTAACAATAACAATGAAAAAACCAGAATAGGCCAATCACTGAGGCGCATATATAAGGTTTCACCTTGCATGGCTGGTAGTTCACCACGAAGAACCGCTGTTTGATCCGTAGGTGCTTGCTTCACAATATGCCCGTGATGATCGATAAAGGCCGTCACACCAGTATTGGTAGCGCGAATAAACCAACGGCCATTTTCTTTGGCGCGCATTTGCACCATTTGTAAATGTTGCCAAGGTCCCGCTGTGCCAGTAAACCAAGCATCATTGGAGACAGTCACCAAGAAATCACTTTGACGGGCATTACGACGCGTCAGGCTTGGATAGGCCACTTCATAACAAATAGCCGCACCTAAATGATGGTTTTTTACCTGCAATGGCTTTTGCTCACGCGCACCACGCGAAAAACCGCTCATCGATGGATCATTTTGTAGTGCAGGCAACACCCAACTAAGCCAACCAGATAAAGGAATATATTCACCAAAGGGCACTAAACGCTGCTTTTTATACAAACCTGTAGATTCATCACCTAAAGCCATGATGCTGTTGTAATACATCGGATGTTGCTCAATTTGAGATTCTTTGAGATCCCAATAAGGAATACCGGTGACCCAAGCTGTGCCTGATTTTTCTGCCTGAACTTTCATGGCATCAAGGAAGGGTTCAATATCGGTTTGGAACAGCGGAATGGAAGATTCAGGCCAAACAATGAGATCACGTCCCCATTCAGTTTTGCTTAAATTGGCATAGATGATCAAGGTTTTCACTTGATATTCGGTCAGCCATTTTAAATCTTGAGGAATATTGCCTTGGATTAAAGAGACAGAAAGTGGTTTGGTGTTTTTAGGCTGAACAAAGCTTAGATAGGACGCACCCCAAGCACCCAAGAGTAACAGGGCTGAAGGAATGAGCCAAAACAGCCGTTTATTGAGAATTTCAACCAAGGCACAGGCTAAAATAATCACCACAAACGAGACACCAAAGATCCCGAACAACGGTGCATAGTGATCTAAAAAGCGTTCAGTGAAGGCATAACCGACAAATAACCATGGGAAACCGGTAAATACCCACGTTTTCGCCCACTCAAAAAACACCCAAAGCGGTGCAAAGGTCAGCGGTGTTTCAGGAAAGAAGCGACGATATAGAAATGTCTGTAAGGCAGTAAATAAGCCCATCAGCAAGGCCATGAAGGCAATCATCAGCACACTTAAAAAAGCACTGGTGTCGCCATAAACATGGATAGAGGTATAGAGCCAAAATGCACCGACAAACCATAAACCAAAGCCATAAGCCCAACCAATGCCAAAGGCTTGTCGAGCAGAGCGTTTACGTAGCGAAGCATAAAGTAAAGCGGGTGACAGCAGTGCCAGCCACCAGTAGTAATAAGGTGCCAGCGCAAAACTGAACATGGCACCTGAAAATAATGAAATTAAAAAGGGGTAAATAAACGGGAGCTGTTTTTGTTGTTGGGATGAATTGAACAGCTTATTAAAGTAAGTTCTCATTTACGGACAGCTCGAATCAGATGAATAGTGCGGGCATCTGCTTCTATAATGGTAAATTGCCAATTCTCAAGCTCAATGATTTGACCTTGTAAATCGCTGACTAAACCCATTTCTTGAAGCAATAAACCGCCAACAGTTTCTACTTCATCATCGGAAAAATCAGCATCTAAAACATTGTTAAAGTGTTCAATTGGTGTAAGTGCTTGAACTAACCACGTATTTGCCGTTTGAGGATCATTGTCAGGAATGATGAATTGTGCTTCTTCATCGACCATATCGTGTTCATCTTCAATTTCACCGACAATTTCTTCTAAAATGTCTTCTAAGGTGACCAATCCAGACGTTGTGCCATATTCATCAATCACCACAGCAATATGGGTCTGGGTATTTTTTAACATCCGCAGCACTTGGTCAGATCGCGCACTTTCAGGCACAAAGATCGGTTGGCGCATCAAGGCACGAATATCGACTTTATTGCTCGGTTCAGTCAAATAAGGCAGTAAGTCCTTTGCCAATAAAATACCCACCACGTTGTCGGGTTGGTCGGATGAAAATACTGGAAAACGAGAATGTGCTGACTCGATAAGGGTATGTAAGATATCCAGTAGCTGATCATCTTCTTGTAAGCTGATCATTGCAGTTCGTGGGGTCATGACCTCACGAATTTTTGTTGCAGGAAGGTCAAGTACGCCTTCAAGCATTGCAACAGTATCGGGTTCTAAAAAACGACGTGAATCTTGTACTAATTTTAGCAGTTCGTCGCGAGTTTCGGGTGCAGTGCTTAGCCATTTGCGTAAGCCACGCATGCCCCACGACGGGCCTGATTCCTCGTGCATGATCTTTCCTAAAGACTCTTAATATCTAAAAAAACGAATTTTATCATACCCGAGAAAATCTAGATGTCTATCTCTAAAATTGCTGTATTGCATGAATGTATAGGTCATTCTGCCTGCTTGTTTTGAACTGTATTTTTAAGCAAATGACGGCATTTAAGTTTATGTTAAAATAGCGAGGATTTTTTAATACTGAGTTTACCGATGTCTGAACCGCTTGTTACGCCAACTATTCAGCTAAATACACGAGGACTGCGTTGTCCTGAACCTGTAATGATGTTGCATCAAGCGATTCGTAAATCCAAATCGGGTGATGTGGTTGAGGTGTTCGCCACCGATAATTCAACTTCATGGGACATTCCAAAATTTTGTATGCATTTAGGCCATGAATTATTATTACAAGAAGAAGTGCTGGATGAAGCAGGTAATAAAGAGTTTCATTATTTGGTCAAGAAAGGCTAATTTACTTTGTGATTTTCCATAAAAAATCCCTGCACTTGGCAGGGATTTTTTATGAATTCTGAATTTTTAAAAATGTATCTCTAAAATCAATTGGTACTAACATAGTAAAGTCATCAAAAATTTTATTAATAATTTCTAACTTTAATTTGTGTTCGCTATTTTGTTTGATTTTCTTTAGTTCTGGAATTTGGGTGATGATTTTCGACTCAAGTTCATGTCCTTGGTGATGTGTAAACCATTCAGGAGTATTTATTGTTACTCCGCTTATTAATTGGATCGATATTTGATTTTGATTCTGAGTTTCAAATTGACTGGAAATTTTATTAAGAATCCAATCATGAATTTCTTGTAAGCACTTTGCTGAGTTATAATTTAATGAAATATAACGATGACTTATTTCATATTGTGACCCTGTCTTCAAGCCTAGTATTAATAATCCAATAAATAAAGGATTCAGTAAACAGTTTTCTATGCTGTACTGGTTATTTAAAGCATTAACTACAATTCCTTCTTCTCTTTGTTGATTAGTTAAATCCCAATCAATGATACCAAAACAGCTCTTATTACCATTTGTACGCATGGTTTGAGTAATTTTTTTTACTTGAGAGCAGTTAGCAACAGGATCACCATTTGGATCTGTTCTTGAGTCCCCTGAAGAAATAAAATTTAGTGAAACCTCTTTATTTAAATACGGGCTTAAAATTTTATAAATTGCATCGTAATATTTTACATCGTAAGGACTTTCTACGAAAACTTGTTTTCGATTCTCATAATTTATACTTAAAGATGGGACACCAGCAGTTAAAACAGATAATGCTTCGTCTTTGCTACATTTTCTAATTCGCTGTTCCGAATTTTCAACTACGAAAATATCTTGTTCATCTGCTAAGGCAACAGTGCTTGGTGAGTGTGTTGTAATAATGACTTTAATGCCTAAATCTTTTACGAAAACATTTTTTAGAATGTTTAAGTATTGTTTGGCCATTGAAGGGTGAAGAGATGCATCTGTTTCATCCAGTAAAAGTACTTTAGGCAATTGGCTCGCATGTTCTTTGTTATAAAGAGCAAATGCTAAAGATATGAGAATTTTTTCGCCTGAAGATAAATCAGAAATTTTCACTACATTTTTACTGCTTTTTTTAATGAATTTAGGCTCGTATATCATATTGGAGTCATAATCAACTGGAACTTCAAACTCATAATCCATCATGGCCGTTTCAAGAATACTATTGATGTTTTCCCAAGGAGGATTTCCATGAGTCTTTCTAAACTCTTCATCTACTAGGTATTTGATATTTTTATCTTTATATTTATTTAAAAATTCATTGAATAAATTTTTAAATTCTAAATTTTGATAGTTTTTAAATATTGTTGAAAAATTTTGCGTAAAAATATCATGTATTTGCGGATGATAACCTCTCTGAAAATTATCTCTAAAAAAGTCAAACTCATTAGGTCTGTTATTTGGATTTTCTTCTATAAAGGATTTAATTTTTTTAAATTGAATCAAATTAATTGATAAGTGACCATAATCCTGATTGGTGTATTCTTGAAAATTTTCAAAAGTTGCAGGAAGTTGTTTATATTGGGTTTGATAATTTAAAAGATGAGAATAGGTAGGGAAAAGCTGCTCATGTAATTCCATGTCATATGAATTATCATATGAATGTCGATCTATGGCATGAATATCATTCGGAATTAATAATTTATCAATATATCTAATTTGATGAACTGGAACATTGAAACCAGCTATAAAAATTTTAGCTAAACCATTATTATTTTGATTTAGAGCTTGGAGAATTTGAGTTTTCCCAACTCCATTAATTCCCGTCAAAATCACAAAATTAGGTAATTCTTTTTCAAAAGGTTCTAATAATTTGAATTTAGATTCTAAAATATATTTCATTATCTTATAACAATAAAAAAGCCTCTAAAATAATCAATTATTTTAGAGGCTTATGCAAGTCAATTAGACATTACATATTCGGATAGTTAGGACCACCGCCACCCTCAGGTGTGACCCAAGTGATGTTCTGAGAAGGGTCTTTAATATCACAGGTCTTACAATGAACACAGTTGGCAGCGTTAATTTGGAAACGCTTCGAACCGTCATTTTCTTCCATAATTTCATACACACCAGCAGGGCAGTAACGCTGAGCAGGCTCATCCCATTTTGGCAAGTTGACGTTCACTGGAATAGAAGCATCGGTCAGTTTCAAATGCGCAGGCTGATTTTCTTCATGTACGGTATTGGATACAAATACCGAAGACAAACGGTCAAAGGTCAGTTTGTTATCAGGTTTTGGATAGTTCGGTTTGAATGTAGATGCATCTACAGTTTTCAAGGCGCTGAAGTCAGGGACTAAGTCATGCAATGTAAATGGTACTTTAAAGATGTTTTGATCGATAAAGTTAAATGCACCACCCATCCATTGACCAAACTTGTGCATTGCAGGACCAAAGTTACGTGAGTTATGTAACTCTTCTTTTAGCCAGCTATTGTTAAACTTGTCAGTATAAGCTGTTAACTCTTTAGCAAAGAAGTCTTCACCTTCAGTCACACGGGCAATGGCAAGATCACCGCCTTTTTCTACACCGGCAGCAATCGCTTCAAACACCGCTTCTGCGCAAAGCATGCCAGATTTCATTGCAGTGTGAGAACCTTTGATTTTAGCAAAGTTCAAGAAACCTGCATCATCACCAATGAGCGAGCCACCCGGGAAGGTGAACTTCGGTAGGGCATTAATTCCGCCTTTGGTAATGGCACGTGCGCCGTAGGAAATACGTTTACCACCTTCAAGATATTGCTTGATTAGTGGATGGGTTTTCCAGCGTTGCATTTCTGCAAATGGATACATGTTTGGATTGGTGTATGACAAATCAACAATCAAACCTAAAGTCACTTGGTTATTTTCAGCGTGGTATAACCACCAACCGCCTGAAGAACCAGTTTCATTTAACGGCCAACCTGCACCGTGCATCACCAGACCAGGCTTATGTTTCGCAGGGTCGATTTCCCACAATTCTTTAATCCCGATACCATAGTGTTGCGGATCGGCATCTTTGTCCAAATCAAACTTAGCGATTAAGCGTTTGCCTAAGTGACCGCGGCAACCTTCAGCAAAAATGGTGTATTTGGCATGTAATTCATAACCCGGCGTAAAGTTATGCGTCGGTTCACCATCTTTACCAATACCCATGTCGCCCGTTTGAATGCCTTTAACTGTACCATCGGCATGGTAAAGGATTTCAGCAGCAGCAAAGCCCGGGAAGATAGATACTTCAAGCTCTTCCGCTTTGGTACCTAACCAACGAACCACGTTGCCTAAAGAGATGACATAGTTGCCATCGTTATGCATGGTTTTCGGCACCATCCAATGTGGCGCTTCTTGTGATTTTTCATCAGACAATAAGAAATATGTTTTGTCTTCAGTCACTGGAACATTTAAAGGCGCACCTTCATCGACCCAGTTCGGGAATAATTCATTCATGGCACGTGGTTCAAGCACCGCGCCAGATAAAATGTGCGCACCAACTTCAGAGCCCTTTTCCACGACACAAACGGATAAATCTGGAAGGTTGTTTTCAATTGCAAGTTGACGAATTTTGATTGCCGCAGAAAGACCAGCAGGTCCTGCACCAACGATGACTACGTCAAACTCCATCGATTCACGTTCGATGTGCTCCATGTAGGACTCCTCATAGTGTTTGAAGGTGGCAACCGTAGTGATATTTCACTCGGTGCTGCCATGAGTGTTCTTAATGCCCAGACACAATTTTATTATCGTGTCTTTTATATTGTGGGCTAGTATAGTTTTAAACCTTGATCTAGCCAATTGGCTGAATCATATTATTTTTCCGTCAGCAGGGTCTTCATTTATGATTAACCAAAATATTTCACCAAATCCGACGAAAGAAGTAGCTATTGCTGATGATAAAAATTTAATGGGTATTGCACAATACTTAAAAGATGCACAGGCCGGTCACAAAAGGTCAATACCCCCTTTAGAGCAATTTAACCCAAAGCATTGTGGCGCAATGGATTTAAAGGTTAAAGCCAACGGAGAATGGTGGCACGAAGGTCAATTGATCAAACGTCAGGCCCTCATTAATTTGTTCTCTAGCGTACTTTGGAAAGAGCAGGGTAAGTTCTATTTAAGAACGCCGGTCGAACAAATTGAAATTGAGGTGGAGGATGAACCTTTATCGGTGAATCAGGTCGGTCGAGTGGAAATTGATGGGAAAAATTACCTCCAGCTGACCACCACTACGCAAGATATCGTTATTGTGGATGCTGAACATTCTATATTTATGCGCGACTATGTTGCCAGTGATGGACAGGTCGAACAGCGTCCTTATGTCCATGTACGTTTTGGTATTAATGCTTTAATTCAACGTGCTGCTTTTTTTCATTTAATTGAAATGGGGCAACTGCTTGAAAATGAGCAAGGTGATACCATTTTAAGCCTACAAAGCGGTGATTTTTACTTGCAATTAGGCACCTGAGGTTTAAGCTTTGTTCTACCCCTTTTTGCACTGCTGAAAGTGAAGCTATGACAGCCATCTATCCTATTTATCCTTTAATAGATCCAATGCCCAAGGCACAATCTCATGCGCCGATCGGAATTTTTGACTCTGGAATAGGTGGGTTGTCGGTGGCACAGGACATTGCTCGCTATTTACCCAAAGAGCGCATTCTTTATTATGCCGATACTGCGCATGTGCCTTATGGGCCACGTGACGATCAGAATATTCGTGAATTGACGGCTCAAGCGATTGAATGGTTATATCGGCAAGGTTGTAAAGTCGCGGTGGTGGCATGCAATACGGCATCTGCCTTTAGCCTTGATTATTTACGTGATTATTATGGTGAAGATTTTCCCATTATTGGCTTGGTGCCTGCTTTAAAACCTGCGGTCTTACAAACAAAATCAAAAACGGTGGCTGTACTGGCCACGCCAGCGACTTTTCGCGGCAAACTGATTCAAGATGTCATGCAGCGTTTTGCACTTCCTGCTCACGTCAATGTCATTCCTGTGACTTGTCTCGATTTGGTGCCCTTTGTTGAAAGTGGTGCGCAAATGAGTACAGCATGTTTAACCACTTTAAAAGCAATATTACAACCTGTGGTGGATCAAGGGGCTGATTATTTAGTCTTAGGTTGTACCCATTATCCCTTTCTAAAACCTGCGATTGAGTCTATTTTTGGTCAGAAACTGACATTAATTGACTCTGGTGTACCAGTTGCGCGACAAACAGCCCGAATTTTAATTAAAAATGAGTTATTATTTGAGCAAGATCAAAATGACGGTGTGCGGATTGAATGTCATGTCAGTGGCAATAACGCAGAAAACTTAAAAACTGTGTTGCAATACCTGATTCAAGATGATTTAACTTGGAATATTCGTAATATTGCTGTTGAATAAGCAATCAAACGCGAATAGTCTTTTGAAATATAGTACAAAAAATAAATTTTAGATTAGGTCATCGGATTACAACACAACTGCTCAGCATAGCGACAGTTGGGGGGTGTAATGTGCAATTGGAAGAGGATAACCAATGCTCGATAAGCGTTATCAGGTTTTTATTTCTATGTCTGGCAGTGAAATGCAGCCAGAGCGTATTGTTTTGGCTCAAACTTTGGTGGGCATGGGATTCTTTTCGTGGGGATTGGAGCAAAGGACACCTTTAAGTACTGCATTTGCACGTCGCCAAATTGATGATTGTGACTATGTGGTGATTCTTTTGGGCAGTCAATACGGTGAGCAATCGGTGTCCGGTGTCGGCTATATGCATTTAGAATATATCTATGCCGTCACCAAACAAAAACCCATTATTGTATTTATGCATGAAGACCCATTATCTCGGGATTTGTCTTTGCAGGATCAAAAGCCAGAACTACGCGAGAAGTTTTTAGAATTCCGTAAATTACTACAACAAGAAGCGGATCAAATTTTTACCTATCGCAGCATGCGTGATTTGGAAATGGCGGTACGTTTTAATATGCCACAAATGTTAGAACGCTATCCTGTTTCAGGTTGGGTAAGACCACAGAACACCCAATTGCTGCATGATGAAATTGATCAACTGAAAGTCAAAATTGAGCAACTTGAAACTGAAGTGGGTAAGCGCGAGGTCGATCCGTTCTTAACTTTGCCAAAAGTTTCCATGCATGAAGTTTTTGCTTTTGAATATCGCATGCATGCCTATCAGGACGGTAATTTTAAAGAACTGAAAATTCAAAAGAAACTGACTTGGGCACAGTTACTGAGCATTTTAGGCACCATGTTTCTTCATCCGACACCAGAAGAATATTTTTCTAAATGTATGAATGAATATTTAAATGATAATGGTTTGGCGGATGCACGACTTGAAATGCCTCGTGCGCATGCGGTTGCACGTTCACAAATCAATATTCGGGCATTGCACAGCATTAAAATGCAAATGCGTCAAAATGACTGGATTATTCAATCTGGACGAGATGACCGTCAACGCATGTTGTGGCAGTTAACGCCGAAGGGACAGAAATTGCTGGAAAGTAATTTGCTTGATAATAATCGTGTTTTTCAATTTAATTCATCCTATTAATGCATATGGCGAAGGTGTAGAAAACTGTTAAAGTAAACCCAGTTTATTCATCTTGGAATAGGGTTTGATGTTTTCTGCACCTAAAGCAAAAGTCACCATTATTTTGGCCAATTTGGGTACGCCTGACGAACCCACTGCTGTTGCAGTTCGCCGTTTTTTGAAGCAGTTTTTGTCTGATCAGCGTGTGATCGAAATTCCCAAACCAATTTGGCAAATCATTTTAAGACTCTTTGTTTTACCTTTTCGCCCAAAACGCGTTGCACATGCTTATGCCATGGTCTGGGGGCAAGATTCACCGATGCGTGAAATTGTCTTGCAACAAGTGCAAGCGGTGCAACAGCAATTGATTCAAGACTATCCGCAATTTGAATTAAATGTGGTGCCTGCCATGAGCTATGGCAATCCGGGGATTCAAGATCTACTCCAAAACTTAAGTGAAAATGTGCAAGATCACATTATTCTTTTGCCTTTGTTCCCTCAATATTCGGCCACTTCTACCGCGCCACTTTATGATGCCATTGCCAAATGGATCTTGACTCAGCGTAATTTGCCGGGCTTATCGATGATTCGTGATTATTATCAGCATCCTTTATATATTCAGGCGTTGGCGCAAAGTGTGCGTAACTATCGCGCCGAGCATGGCAGTGCCGAAAAATTATTGATGTCATTTCACGGTATTCCACAGCCCTATGCCGATAAGGGCGATCCCTATGCCGATCGTTGCCGTATTACAGCGCAATTATTAGCGCAGGCTTTGAATTTAACAGAGGATCAGTGGGCGATCAGCTTCCAGTCACGTTTTGGTAAACAGGAATGGGTCAAACCTTATACCGATGCCACATTGCAGCAATGGGCAGAGCAAGGCGTAAAGTCGGTACAGATTATGAGTCCTGCTTTTTCAGCAGATTGTTTGGAAACGCTGGAAGAATTGGCGATTCAAAATGCAGACTTGTTTAAGTCGGCAGGGGGGCAAGACTACGCGTATATTCCCGCTTTAAATGCCGATGCAGATCATTTGGCATTGCTCACAACTTTGCTTCAAGCTAATCTTGATGCCTTAACGCAAACATTAGCTCACTAATTTCACCGAGGTTTCGCCATTATGTTGCAAGTCAAAATTGTTCCTGTTACGGCATTTCAACAAAACTGTTCAATTGTCTGGGATTCTGAAACCAAAGAAGCGATTTTGATTGATGCTGGTGGTGAACCTGAAAAGTTACAAGCCGAAGTCGATGCTTTGGGTTTAACGGTGAAAGGCTTATGGTTAACGCATGGACATTTAGACCATGCCGGAGCAGTGGGCGCATTAAGTAAGGTTTGGGATGTGCCTGTGATTGGGCCGCATAAAGAAGATGCTTTTTGGCTCGATATGATTCAAGAGGTATCTGCAAAGTATGGTTTTCCTATTCCAGAAAAAGTGCAGGTGAATCAGTGGTTAGAAGGCGGTGAAGTATTAAAACTGGGTGATGAAGCGTTTGAAGTTCGCTTTGCGCCGGGGCATACCCCAGGTCATGTGATGTTCTATAATAAAAATTATGGTCTGCTTTGGACGGGCGATGTCTTGTTTAAAGGTTCAATTGGCCGTACAGATTTCCCTCGTGGTAATCATCAACAACTGATTGATTCGATTAAACGTGAATGTTTTAGTTTGCCAGACGCAACGCAATTTATTTCAGGGCATGGGCCTTTAAGTACCATTGGTTTCGAAAAACAACATAATCCCTTTGTTGCAGGTAAGGCTGGTTAATTTTTCTCTTTTCGTCGATTGATGAACCCATTTTCATCAATCTCGACGAAATGGGTTGCTATTGTGCTTCTTTAATTCTAAGACGATGATTATTGCGGCAAAACAAAATAAGATGCCAATTGCCATAATGATGACATCATGGTGATAAATTCCAAAACCCAAACTCGCCATACTCAGTAAGGCAAATAAAAAAAATAGAATTTTTAAGTACGATGGTTCCATTTTTATTTCCTTTTCTTATATTTATCACATCATTATAGTTTAAAAAATGAGTCATGATTATTCTTTTATCAGCTATTCTTTTTATCAGCAAACAAAATAATTTTTAATTGTTCTCAATAAGATGCGGTGTAATCTTTTTTCATCGATGAACGCTTAGCG
Source organism: Acinetobacter bohemicus ANC 3994 (assembly GCF_000367925.1). GTDB lineage: Bacteria > Pseudomonadota > Gammaproteobacteria > Pseudomonadales > Moraxellaceae > Acinetobacter > Acinetobacter bohemicus. Next base: position 234,390 of record NZ_KB849168.1, on the reverse strand, counting down.
CTATGTTGTTTATGTTTAGCGTCATGGCATGAGGCAGCTTTGGTTATTACCATTTAGCGCTGTCTATGATTGCAATCGGTATGCTTCTTATTTTTAGTTTTAAAATATAAAAAGCTGGATTCGAATTTATGTGGTAAATGGTTGATGAGCATCATTCATCAACCGATGGCTTGGTTTTTTGCAAAGGCAATTTTAAAAAAGCACCCTTAAAACTGATCTTCTTCACGACCACCATCGGCTTGCGGTGCATCTTGAGTTGGAAGTTTATATTCATCATTGGCCCAAGCGCCTAAGTCAATCATTTTGCAGCGCTCTGAACAAAAAGGACGGAATTCATTGCCTTCCCAAGTTGAAACGTCACCACAGCGTGGACAAGGAAAAGTACGAGGCATGTTGTGCTCCAGATAAAAATGATGATTCGATTAGGCAAATACAGTTGCTCTTGCTAGACTTGAGCCGATTTTTGTTAGTTTGATCTGATTATGCCAATTCGTCAATTTCAAGCACAGCGTATGCATGCGCCTCGTGATTTTCAAATGATCAGCCCAGATCCCATTTGTGTGGAAATTGGCGCGGGTAAGGGCAAACATGCCTTGTTGTTTTCGGGACAACATCCTGAAAAAAAATTAGTGGCGATTGAACGTACCCGTGAAAAATGTCTGGCTATGCACAAGCAGCATGTTCTAGAAGGACAAGCGAATTTACAGCCGATTCATGCCGATGCAATGCCGTGGATTGTACATGCGTTGAATCCTGCTCAAGTGCAGCAATTTTTTATTTTATATCCCAATCCTGAGCCACATAATCCAGCGCAGCGCTGGTTAAATATGCCCTTTTTTGAATTTTTATTGTCACGTTTGCAGGTTGGTGGAACAGTCACTTTAGCCAGTAATATTGCTGAATATATTGCCGAAGCAGAGCAGCAGTTGATTGAAGTGTGGAAACTCCCGTTTGTTAAAGAAGTGATTGCTGAAACCTCAGCCCGCACACATTTTGAAATTAAGTATTTGCAGCGCGGTGAATTGTGTCAGCAATTGATCATCACCAAGCCAGAAGGCTATCGCACCCGTTTTGATGATTTTATGCCTTTACAGGGGCAGAATGCAGCTCAGCAAACCGATTTAACTGCTGCACCTGAAAAAGCTGAATGAGTAAGTCATGAAAAAGCGTGTTGCAATTATAGGTGCTGGCCCTGCGGGTCTTATGGCTGCGGAAGTTTTAAGCCAGTCCGATTATGAGGTGCATGTCTATGAACAGAAACCTTCGGCTGCGCGTAAGTTTTTAATGGCCGGTAAAACAGGCCTAAATATTTCCCATGCTGAACCTGTGGCGCAATTTATTGGGCGCTATGATCAAGCGGAATGGCTTGAACCGTGGGTGAGACAGTGGGATGCGGTTTGGATTCAAAACTGGATGAAAGATTTGGGCATTGAATCCTATATTGGTTCATCTGGGCGGGTTTTCCCCATTGAAATGAAAGCCGCCCCGTTATTGCGGGCATGGCTTAAACGCTTGCAGCAACAGGGTGTTCAGTTTCATTATCGGCATCAGTGTTTAGAGTTAAATGCAGCGGCACTGACGGTCAAAGATTTAGTGAGTGAACAGCTTGCAGTGCAGCATTTCGATGCAATCGTACTGGCCTGTGGTGCGCTGTCTTGGTCAAAATTAGGCAGTGATGGTGCATGGCAGCAATGGTTGGCAAAGGATGAAATTGAAGCCTTTCAAGCCAGTAATGCCGGCGTTGAGCGTCAGTGGTCTACGTTTATGCAACCTGTCTTCGGGCAGCCGTTAAAGCGCGTTGAAGCATGGGTGGATGATCAAGCCAAAACCATGGGTGATATTGTGATTAGCTATTATGGTTTAGAAAGTGGTTTGATCTATAAGCAAGGTCGTGCCTTGCGTGAACAAGTAAAAAATGGTCAGACCATGCAGTTATATTTGGACTTGCTGCCCGATCAAACCATTGCGCAATTAGCCCAAAAATTACAACCCAGTAAAAAACAGTCGCTCAGCAATGTCTGGCGTAAGGCTGGCTTAGATACAGCCAAAGCCAGTTTAGTGCGTGAATTGGTTGCTAAAGCACTCTGGAATGATCCTTTGGCGTTGGCGCAAAAGGTCAAACATCTGCTGATTCCTTTCAGTGGTTTTCGCCCAATCGAAGAAGCCATTAGCTGTGCTGGCGGCATAAAACGCGAGGTACTGACCGAACAACTGCAATTACGTTCCAATCCACGGGTCTTTTGTTGCGGGGAAATGTTGGATTGGGATGCACCGACGGGTGGCTATTTGCTGACGGCTTGTTTTGCTACTGGTCGTGCCGCAGCTGAAGGCGTGCAAAATTATCTTTCTGCGCAAGAATAGACGTTGATTTTTTGAAGCATGATTAGAAATATGCTAGCTTAAAAACTCCCTCATGATAAAAATGAAGTCGTTTATGGCTGAAGAAAATCGATATACAGGAAGTTGTTTGTGTGGCGGTCTGCGCTATGAAATTCAAGGTGAAATTGGCGATATTGTGCAATGTCATTGCCGAAAATGCCGCAAAGCCAACGGTAGTGCTTTTGCAACCAATGCACCCATTCAAAAAGCAGATTTTAAAATTGTACAAGGTGGGCATTTACTGAAAAAGTTTCAATCGACAGCAACCACACAGCGTTGTTTCTGTGCCGATTGCGGCTCACCGATTATCAGTATTAAAGCGGAAACACCAGATGTCTACCGTTTACGTATAGGCACATTGGATACAGCACTGACCCAAACGCTAACACAGCATATTTTTGTGGCCTCTAAAGCAGAATGGGACACCATTTGCGATACTTTGCCGCAATATGCTGAACGACCATAATGTTTCGCTATTAGCTGCCAAAAGGGATCAAGAGATCTAATGCCAATCAGTTAAGGGTTTTAGAAATAAAATCCTTAGTTTTTAGTTGTTCATGACGGAGTCTTATATTTTAAAATCAAAAACTTGGAGCTCCTATATTACTTTGGATAAGCCCAAATGAGAAACTCAAAATATATTTTGAGTTCGCAAGAAAGGCATCTTGCGGCGCAGTGCGCCTCACCGCAAAACTCGTCAAATTCCTTTTATTGATTAATAAATCGCAGAAACCTTATTTTTTAAAATAGTTTTGCCTCGAACAGTTGCGGATGACGTTTCCGCGTATCGAATAACATCATGAATTTAAAATAAAAAAACAGGCAATTTCTTAACTGACTGGCATTAATCAAGAGATCCCTTTTTTATGGGGCTGATTTTGTTGATTCAGATTGCGTCATTTCAGGATATTGCGATTGCCAATGTTCAAGCTGTTCTTGGGCATGTAAAAATTCACCTAAGCCTTTGTCTTGATCCTCTGATTTTTTGGTCTCTGCTTTGGGTTCTTTGTTCTCATGATAAAGCTTGGCTTGTATTTGCCAATATTCTGCAATCAAGCCTTGAATATAGCGACCTTGCGCCGTTTTTAAATCCAGTTCTTTCAACATGTTGAGTGCCGACTGAATATTGTCGCGTTTGCGCTGATGTGCAAATTCATTGGTGAGCGAACCTGCTTCTCGCATTTTGCTCAGTTCATCTTCCATGTCATCGCTCATTTGGGTAAAACGCTGATCAAAGTCGGTCAGTAAAGCAATATCATGTTGATCATTTGGCGTTTTTTCAAAAGCTTTCACTGGTTCAGTAATCAACTCCTGCATGACCTTATCTTCAGGTTGAATTTTATCGTTTTCGGCCATGCTATTTTTACTGTTATCACAAGCACTGATCAGCAGGCTTGAGCAGAGTAAAAAAGGAAAACCCAGTTGTTTCATTTGAAGTTTTTTCATGATCATTCCTTTATTGCGAATCAGTTTTTTTAAAGTCATAAGCATAGGTTAAATAGGGAAAAGCAATTTCATCTTGCGGCTGTTTTCCAGTGTACTTGAAAACAATCTGTTCAAATTGGGCTTTTAACTGTTGCTGTTCATGTTCTGGCATTGCGGCAATGAAACTGCTGGAGAGCAAGCGTTTAGACACGACATTTTCCACAGTGCCAATATGCGCTTGTTGAAAGGTCTGTACATGATCCAGTTGAAACAATGTTTGCTGCTCAAAGACCTTTTTCCATTGACCACTATGATAACGAGGTGTGTTACCCTCCAAAGGTGCAATCACATCCGCAAGGGCTTTGACCCAATCGACCTGAATATCACGTTGATTCCAAATTAAGGCCAAATGTCCGGTAGGTTTGAGCACATGATGAATTTGCTGTAATGTTTCAAGATTGGCAAACCAGTGAAACGATTGCGCACAGATGACAGCATCAAGGCTATGTCTGGTTAAGGGTAGCTGATCGCTCGATGCTTGCAGCGTCTGCACGTCTGGATAGGCACTTTGTAATTGTGCCAACATTTCCTGAATCGGTTCAATTGCGGTAATGTGTTTTGTGATGTGTTGTAAGTAAGGTAAGAATTTGCCAGTACCTGAACCGAGATCAATCACCTGTGATTTTTCGTCAAGTTGGAGCTGATCTTGCAGCCAATGTATGATGTCTGGTGGATAACTGGGGCGAACCTGTTGATAGAGTTCTGCTGCTGAACTGAAGCCTTTTTGAGCGGCTGGATGTAGTGATTGTGTCATATTTTGCGCTTTTTAATCTTCTGAGCATCTATAAAATAACATACTGGCTTTTGGTAAATAGGCACACTGTCTATTTGTTTTATTGACTCTAAAAACAAGGGCCGATTTGCTTCGGTGTGGAAATGGAAAAACACATTATTTTTGAAGACGAACAAATTCGGGCAATTTTTTTAAGAGGCTCATCAGATGAGTTGATTTTCTCTTTTGGCGATTTAATTACGCGTGCCAAAGGGTTGTCGATTAATGCTGAAAAGTCACTGCTTAAACATGATTTTAATGTCATTGGCATTATGCCGAAGCAGAAATCGTGGTTTCCTGAAAGCTCAATGCGTCAGATGTTTGCCGAAATTGAAGACCTGATTGCACCCTTTAAAACCCGCATTGGCTATGGCGGTTCAATGGGCGGTTATGCCGCAATTAAATATTCCAATTTACTCGATTTAAAACGTGTGGTTGCCTTAGTGCCACAGTATTCAATTAATCCTGACGATGTTGAAGACCCGCGTTATAACATGTTCTTTCATGCAGAACTGAATGCCAACATGCAAATCCAGCCGCAAGATGTTTCGGCTGAGCGTGAATACATTGTGGTTTATGATCCCTATTGCCCAGAAGATCGTGCGCAATATATAAAGCTTGAACAAGTGTTACCGCACATTTATACCTTGAATTTACCTTTTACTGGGCATGATGCGATTGCAGTACTGGCCAGTTCAGAGTTATTGCATGACTTTTTGTTGCATGATTTCGATGCCACTTACTTTTATCAGAAGATCCGTCAGGTCAAAAAGAACAGTAAGTTTTATTATCGTAAAGTGATTGAAAATTTATTGCCACGCCATAAAAATGCTTTAGGTTCAATTTTAATTAACAATGATTTACAGCTTGATAACCAGTTTTTTGACGCAAAGTTGAAACAACAGTTATTAAGAGAATTGTTGAGTAATAAGCAAGTCAGTCAGCAAGATTTACTGAAACTGGGCATACAGGTCAATTTACCGCAGGAAAACAGCAGCCAGTTACTCGACTCTTTTGGTCATGGCTTGGTGTTTAATGTCATTAGCCAAAAAATTGAAAGCTATGCAGCCAGTGCGATTGCTTTAAATCATAAATTTTTGATTCCAATTTTTGCCAAGGGCAGTGCTCTGGTACAGATTACTTTAAATGATGAGCGTTATGTTGTGGCGATGAATGATCGACACATCATGAAATTATTTAAAGAACACGAGCCTTTAAGCGCAGGCATGCACCCGATTGTGATGAAAAAATATAGTGATTTTTATGTGCTCAGTTATAAGCATTTAAACTTAAATAATAATGAATATGGCAGTCATGATTTTATTGAAGAGACCCCTGAAACCGCTCAATTCGTGACGCAACCGCTCCATCCTTAAGCACGATTGATTAGCTTATTATTGTTTAAAATAAACTCGACTTTAGTCTGATTTTTGACCACTTGCTTTATATTTTAATCGGTCTAAGATAGAAAATATAAGGCAAGTTCAACTTGCTAAATGTCGAAGAATAAACAATAAAGGGTGCTTAAGGATGAAACATGATTTTATACCGACTGTGCTTTTAGCCATACTCGCTCTGTTGCTACCTTCCTATGCATTTGCCCAGATTCCAGATAGCACTTATATCATTATGGGTAGCGGATTGCTTTTGGTTTTCGCCTTAGCAATGTATGTGTTTAGTCAAATACGCAAGTCTATTCAAGTGCATATGAATAAACCCACTAAATAGTGTAATGCTGATTAGTTAACTATTTTTAATCCTCCCTTGCGAAACAGTGTTTCTCATCCTTTTTCAAAGGAGGGAGTATCTGAAATTTAATAAGATATTGAATACTATATTGTCCCCCTCTTTTTTAAAGAGGGGTTAGGGAGGATTTATCAATAAGTAATCATTAAATTACCCTTAACTGACTGGCGTTAACTAAATAGTGGGTTTATTTATAACAAGTGCTTAAATTGATTTGAAAAATATGACAAAGTTGGCTTTGAATCTCTAAAATGAATTTGTAGATTTCTCTTAAAATTAGCCAAGGAATGCTTGATGAAAGCCGTATTTTTAGATTATGAATCACTGGATCAACATGATTTGGACTTGAGCGCACTAGAGGCCAGTTTTGACACATTAAGTTTATATCCAAGTACCAGCCAAGCGCAGTTGTTAGAGCGTGTGCAACATGCAGATGTCATCATTAGCAATAAAGTCATAGTCGATGCAGCAACCATTCAGCAATGTCCAAATTTGAAACTGATTTTAATTTCTGCAACAGGCACCAATAATATTGACCTGATTCAAGCACGTGCGCAGGGCATTGTGGTGTGTAATTGTCAGGGCTATGGCACTTCTGCTGTGGCTCAGCATACCCTAACTTTAATGTTGGCTTTAGCCACCTCATTGCTTCAATATGATCGTGCGGTGCAGCAAGGGCAATGGAATACATCGCCCATTTTTTGTTTGTTGGATTTCCCCATTGTTGAACTGGAAGGCAAAACTTTAGGGATTTTGGGCTATGGTGAATTGGGGCAAGCGGTAGCTAAGTTAGCTGAAGCCTTTGGCATGAAGGTTTTAGTGGGATCTTTGCCAAACCGTCCGAGCGATAGCAGTCGTATTCCTTTTGCCGAATTATTGCCACAAGTCGATTTCCTCAGTCTGCATTGTCCATTAACAGAAGATACCCGTGATTTGATTGATGCCAAGGCCTTTGATGCAATGAAACCAAGTGCATTTTTAATTAACTGTGCACGCGGTGGAATTGTCACTGAACAGGCGCTTGCAGATGCATTAACTCAAGGAAAAATTGCAGGTGCAGCGACTGACGTATTGACGGTTGAACCCCCGAAAGAGGGCAATGTTTTGTTAGATCCTCATATTCCCAACTTAATTGTTACTCCGCATAGTGCATGGGGCAGTGTGGATGCACGTCAGCGTATTGTGCAGCAGATAGTAGAAAATGCTGAGGCTTTTAAAGCAGGTCAGCCCATTCGACAAGTGAATTAACCGACGCTCTGCGTACTGCTCTCTCAAAATAAAAGAGAGGGCATGTATTATAAATTTATGCTGCCTTTGTTTGGGGGCTGGGGTGCTTCTGTTGTCGGTGTTGGAGCGGGCACAGGCTCAACATTGCTAGATGACTGGCTTAAAGGATGTGAAACAATGGGTGCAGGCTGTGCATTTGGACTGCCGATGATGCCATCCTTGGTTTCATTTATTTTTTTGTTGACGGTTGCTGCCGCTTGCTGAGATTTTTCTTTTGCAAGCACGGATGTTTCAGTTGCCAGTGCTTTGCTTTCTTCCCACGCATTGTCAACTTTAGGTTTTACTTTGGCGATGCCTTTTTGCGCTGCATGATCGACTTTATTCGCCGTATTTTGTGCAGCTTGTTGCGCCTTATGTCCTAACACTTCAAAAATATTGGGATTGTCGCCATAAGTTGGTGTTGTTTTGGTGACTGGCGCTGTTTCTGCTGCCGATGTGCTTTGGATAAAAAGGCAAGTGGAGGTTAAAATGACACTGCTCAATAGCGCTGTTTTCATCAGTTTCATATCGGTATTTATTCCTTTTCATTGTCGCAATCATATACATTCTGAATTTATTGTAATCGTGAATGAAGCGGTTAAACAAAAAAATGCTGAAATTGATACAGCCTTACAACATGCTTATACATTTACTCTTGCAGTGTGAATGGTGTAATAAAAAAAGCCCTCATTTTCTATAAAAAAAAGAGGGCTTTTTACCACATCAGAAACCGATTATTCGCATTGTGCGAGTGCTTCTTTGGCAAAGTAGTTACGTAGTGCAAGGAAGTTTTTTTGTACCGTTGCATCGTGTAGGTCGAAATTGGTTGCGGTACTTGTACCATCTTTTGCAAAGCTGGCAGAGCCACCTGAAATAAGGGTTAAACTTTTAAATGACCATTGTTCTACGGCTTTGCCTGCTTTAAGGTTGCCAGTAAATTCAATCACGCATTTGTCACTGAATTTAGTCAATTTGGCTTTGTTATTGGTGGTGTCTGGGTAAACGTCTAAGTTTTTTACTTCTTGTAATACGCCAGTTTCAAGTTGTGGGATTTTGGGTGCAGATGTACATGCAGTAAGGGCAACGCTAGCAAGACCAGTCAAAATAAGAGTTTTAAGTTTCATAATATTCTTTCTTGTTGAGTATTGTTAGTTTGAGTATATGAAATTGAATGAATATCTCCTATAGGTTTATTAGTTTTTAAATGTATTTCCATTTAGATAAGCCAATGGTTGTTCTGAGTTCATTAATATCATTTAAAAAAGCCATATTTTTGTCATTCAAGTGAGTGATTGAGCTACTATACGAATTGCTAGATATTGGTAAGTGACTAGATACTCTATGTATAAAATCGAAAGGGTTTTCGGACATCTTTAATATAGAAATTAGTTCTTCAATTTGATTACTATTCAATGTCTTACCATCAAATAAATAACTCACAATGAATAAATTATGAATATGTTCGATTAGTTGTGATTTAGAAATTTTTTCATTTTCTTTTTGAATAATATTTTGTGTTTCTAAATTTTTATCAGCATATAACAGTACTTCTAAGTAGTTTTTGAGAGTTAAATTAAGAGTTTCTAAGTGCCTAATTTGACTTTGTAAAGATTCTAGTTTTTTAATATTTCCTCTTTTAATTAAAAAGTCTTTAAATAAACCTGCCCATTGATCTCTAAGCCATTCCTCAATTTCATTATATTTTTCAAATGAAAAAATTGGATTGTTATTTGGTTTTTTATAAATATCGTCAATGAGTCTAAAAATATTAATATTATCTACATGTGCATATTCGATATCTGTATTTTTTTTATTGCGTTTATAAGTTTGATATTCAGCATAAACGCCTTTTTCAATTAAGATATATGTTGGAATATGATTTTCACTAGCTGTTTCATATTCTTTACGTGTGATACTGTTGTAATTAGTATATTGGCTTTTATCACCATCAATTTTCTCTGTACTAGTTTCTGAGCCATAACGCCCACCAATAATTAGTACAAAAATATCTGCGGTTTCAGCCTCTCGATAGCAAGAAATATCAAGAGGATCATCGCTGACAAAGGCAATTTGTCCTTTTTCGAATAGAATAGATTCATAACCAAGAGAATCAATAAATAAGCTTAATGAAGCACGAATATGTTTTAAATCATAATAAGTAGAACTTACAAAAATACGTGGCTTTGCCATCATTTATCTCAAAAAAAAACCCCACTAATTTATAGCGGGGTTTCTCTTAAATTACAATTATTTAAGACTTTAGTGCTGTAATACCGAAATATCCGCTACACTGGTAAACAAGCCACGTAATTGAGCCAATAAACGTAAACGGTTGGCTTTCAATTCTGCATCATCTGCCATGACCATGACGCCTTCAAAGAATGCATCCACAGGCGCACGTAAAGCAGCAAGCTTAGACAATGCAGTGGTGTAATCTTTGGCAGCAAATAATGGTTCAACTTCAGGCGTAATTTTAGCAAGTACAGCGAATAATGCTTTTTCAGCCTCTTCAACCAAGTTTGCTTCAACCACTGCACCTGTTGGTTCAGATTCTTTGGCCAAAATATTCGCAACACGCTTATTTGCAGCAGCCAGTGCAGCAGCTTCAGGCAATGCACGGAAGTGATTCACCGCAGTTACACGCTTGTCAAAATCTAAAGGTGATTTTGGCGACAACGCTTGAACCGCTTGAATCACATCAACTGCAACGCCTTGGTCTTCATATTTGGCACGGTAACGACCTTCAAGGAATGCAACAGCATCCGCTAAAGTCTTCGCGTGATCCGCGACTACATCGCCATAAGCATTTAATGCCAACTTGATGAGATCTTCAATCGACACATCAAGATTGTTCTCAGTCACCAAACGTAAAATACCAATCGCAGAACGACGTAGTGCAAACGGGTCTTTAGAACCTGTCGGTGCTTGACCAATACCAAAAATACCGGTGAGCGTGTCTAAACGGTCAGCAAGGGCAATGGTTGTGCCTGTTTTGGTTTGTGGTAAAACATCGCCTGCAAATTTAGGTAAATACTGTTCACCTAAAGCTTCAGCCACTTCATGGTTTTCGCCTTCAATACGTGCATAGTAAGTGCCCGCAATACCTTGAAGTTCAGGGAATTCACCCACCAATTCAGAGGTTAAGTCACATTTAGCAAGTAGTGCTGCTTTTTCAGCATCAGCCGCAGTTGCACCCGTGATGTTCGATAAAGCCACAGCCAACTTAGCAATACGTTGTGATTTATCCCACAGCGTACCCAATTGTGCTTGGAACACCATGTTTGCAAGTTTCTCTTTACGAGAAGCTAACGGTTGCTTTTGATCTTGCAAGAAGAAGAATTCAGCATCCGACAAACGTGGACGAACCACTTTTTCATTGCCTTCAATAATTTGAATCGGATCTTTAGACTCAATATTTGAAACAGTAATGAAATAAGGCTGTAGCTTGTTATCGCTATTCACCAAACAGAAGTATTTCTGGTTGTCTTGCATCGTGGTAATCAAAGCTTCTTGCGGTACAGCAAGGAAGCGTTCTTCAAAACTTGCACGTAGCGCAACAGGCCATTCAACCAATGCGGTCACTTCATCACGCAGGTCGCTTGGTACAATCGCAATCGCATTGACTTCATCAGCCAAAGCTTTGACTTGTTGGTCAATGATGGCTTGGCGTTCTGCAAAGTCAGCAACCACATAAGCCGCTTTTAACTTAGCAAGATATTCATCTGCATGAGCCAAAGTAATCGCTTCAGGCGCATGAAAACGATGACCATAAGTCACATTACCTGCTTTGTGGTCTTGAATAGTGGCTTCAATCACATCATTGTCTTTGAGCAACACCACCCATTTTACAGGACGGACAAATTCAGTACGGCTTGCCGCTGAACGCATACGTTTTGCAATTGGAAGGTTATCCAAAGCTGCTTGTAAAATTTGTGGCAGTAAAACCTCAAGGCTTTGGCCTTTAACATCTTTTAAATAGCAAACTTTTTCAACTTTACCGGCTTGGAACGTGGTGACTTGATCCGCAGTGATGCCTTGACCACGCATAAAGCCTTCTAAAGCTTTAGTTGGTTTGCCTTCCGCATCAAAAGCCGCTTGTTTTGCAGGGCCGTCAAAGCGTTTTTGTGTATCAGGCTGAGCGCCATCAATATTCACAATTTTAAGTGCCAAACGACGCGGTGCTGCATAAGCTTCGATAGTATCGAAAGCCAGACCTGCATCTTTTAAGCCCTTGATGGTTTCTGCATGCAGTGCATCACGTAATTTTTTGAGGCTTTTTGGTGGAAGTTCTTCACAGCCCAATTCGAACAAAACGGTATGTTTAGACATTATTTGCTCTCCTTGTTTGCTTCTTTCGCTTCTGCTTCAACTTGTGCTTTTAACTGCGCCAAAACTTCATCACGTAATTCAGGTTCTGCCATTGGGAAGCCAAGCTTGGCACGTGCCGCCACATAACTTTGTGCAATTGAACGCGCCAAAGTACGCACACGTAAAATATAGCGTTGACGTTCAGTCACTGAAATTGCACCACGTGCATCAAGCAAGTTAAAGCTATGCGATGCTTTAATCACTTGTTCATAGGCAGGCAATGGAAGTTCAGCTTCAATCAAGCGCGTCGCTTCAGCTTCATAGAAGTCGAACAGTTCAAACATTTTTTCGACGTTGGCATATTCAAAGTTATACGTCGATTGCTCAACTTCATTTTGATGGAATACGTCACCGTAAGTTACTGTACCGAATTGACCTTTAGTCCAAACCAAATCGTAAACAGAATCGACACCTTGCAAGTACATGGCAAGACGTTCAAGACCGTAGGTGATTTCGCCTGTCACTGGGTAGCATTCAACACCACCCACTTGTTGGAAGTAAGTGAACTGAGTCACTTCCATACCGTTTAGCCAAACTTCCCAACCTAAGCCCCAAGCGCCTAGTGTTGGCGATTCCCAGTTGTCTTCAACAAAACGAATGTCGTGAACGAGGGTATCAATACCAATGGCTTTTAAAGAATCTAAATAAAGCTGTTGGATGTTGTCTGGATTTGGCTTCAATACCACCTGAAATTGGTAGTAGTGCTGCAAACGGTTTGGGTTTTCACCATAACGACCATCTTTCGGACGGCGTGATGGCTGAACGTATGCAGCGTTCCACGTTTCAGGGCCAAGTGCTCGAAGGAAGGTTGCAGTGTGGAATGTGCCTGCGCCCATTTCCATATCGTAAGGTTGTAAAATGACACAACCTTGTTCAGCCCAGTAATTTTGTAAGGCAAGAATTAAGCCTTGGAAGGTATCAATATGCGATATGGCGCGACTCATGGTCATCCACTTAAAATTAGAGAAAAATTGTGCTCAATTATAAGGAGTTTCAGGGAGAGTGGCAAAGGGTTAATGCATCGATACTTTTTTGAAAAAAATCAAAATCACGCTAAAAAAGATCAGGCATCTATTTCAGCCGTGCACTTTACTGTTTTATGCGCGCTTTAAGCTGAATTGAAAAGCAAGAATAAATCAGATGGATGTCATCATTTAAATAAAATTGTGATAAAGATAAAGCAATCTTATCCGTTTATTTGCGTGAAATTGGTTTAATCTGCATACAGTGAAATACTGCTTAAAAAATAAGGACGATCATGACAACTTGTAAAATTCAGTGCCATTTAAAATACAAGATTGTCCAAGCCACAGAATTTGTTTTTCTGATTCATGTTGCTGATCATCCCGATCAAAAAATCATTGCAGAACAACTCAGCTTTTATCCACTGGTGACATGGCGTGAATTTCACGACCCAAGCCAGCAAAACCGTTATGTCAGATTGCATGTTGAAGCTTGTGACGCTTTTGAAGTGAACTATAGTGCTACGGTTGAACGTCATCCTGTGATCAATGCTGATGTTCTGCACAAACTTAATGAAGTTGCGATTCCCGATTTACCCGATGAGGTGCTCCCTTATTTATTGGCCAGTCGATATTGTAATTCAGACCTTGTCGTGGATATGGCGAACCGATCATTTGGATGGATGCAGCAAGGGTATACACGAGTCAAAGCCATTGAACAGTGGATTTATAACAATATTTTTTATGTTTCTGGTAGCTCTAACCAATTTACAACGGCGACCGATGTACTCATCCATCGGGCTGGGGTATGTCGTGACTTTGCTCATTTAGGGATTTCGCTCTGCCGTGCTTTGGGGATTCCGGCACGTATGGTGGTCGGTTATGTCGAAATTGAAAAATTTCTACCCGATTTTCATGCCATTTTTGAAGCCTATTTGGAGGGAGGATGGGTGTTGTTTGATCCGACCCGATTAGCACCTGTAGAAAATTTAGTTCGAATTGGTACAGGAATAGATGCTGGAGATGTCGCATTTTCTACCTTCTATGGCGAGATCGAGATGCTTAAAATTGAACCCATCATTACGGATAAGCTGGATGATTAGTCAGCATAAAAAAGCAGTAAAAGTGTTGCGAAGTACAATGAATTTAAACACATATATAGCGTTCGTTGTGTATCGTTATCTGCTTTAAAGTGTTGTGGAGAATGAATCACAAAGGGAATTCATCATGACGACTCCAAAGCGTCGGGCTATTTTTAGGTCGGACAGGATCAATCAATAAATACAAGATATAAAATAAATACACCTTATCGTTGCATCATTCTATAATTCGTCAATCAACTCCAACATAACCAAAGGCGTGCTGTGTTTCATTCACAACTTAGATGGCTCAATATCTTAAAACCCAATTTTAAAGTTCTTCCGTTAAAAGAGCGCTTATTGTGTGGCATAGGTGCATTGTTAGGGCTGCTACTTTCATCGCTAATCAGTTGGTTGGTGTTGGGTGATATTAACGCATGGTATATCGCGCCTATGGGGGCATCATCGGTCTTGTTATTTGCAGTACCTGCCAGTCCATTGGCGCAGCCGTGGAATATGGTGATTGGCAATACCATTGCTGGAATTATTGGCGTGACTTGCGCCATGTATATTCCAAATTTAACAGAAGCCTTTAGTGTCGCCGTTGGGCTGTCTATTGTGTTAATGATGACCACAGATTCGCTGCATCCACCCAGTGGTGCAATCGCGATTACCGCTGTATTGGGTGGCGAAGCTGTACATCAACTGGGGTATCACTTTATTTTTTATCCCGTTCTATTGAATTCTATTTTATTGTTAGTGATCGCAATTGTCTTTAATCGCATGCTGGGAAAACAATATCCGCAAGTTGCACAAATCAATCAACGCTCTAAAGACCCAACGCCCACCCAAAAAGTCACCATTCAACCGCAAGATATTCAAGCCACTTTGGATCAACAGACTGAGCTTTTAGATATTAGTGAATATGACTTACAAAAAATTATTTTAGCGGCACAGGAAAAAGCCAATGCGAGGGGCGTAAGTCAGTTTAAGTGTCAGGATATTATGAGTAAACATGTCGTGAGTTTAAATGAGCAGGATGATATTCATTCGGCGCTAGATAAATTTAAACAAATGAATTTAATGAGCTTACCTGTGTCCAATGCTGAGCAGCAATTGGTGGGAACATTGGCTTTATATGAAGTGGTGGAATGGTTTAAACGTGCCAATGATATGAGAACGACATGGGAGCATCAAGTGAAACATATTATGGTGCGTCAAGTGGTCACGGTAAAACCAGAACAACCGATACAGGATTTGGTGCCTTATTTTGTCGAACGCTCATTTAATTATATTCCTGTGGTCGAGCATCAAAAAATAGTCGGAATGATTAGTCGTGCAGACATGATTGCTGCATTGAATCAACAGCTAAATCAGGTCAAGGCATAGCGAAATACAGGCAAAAAAAAGCTACGACTCTTGGGGAAAAGTCGTAGCCGAAAACTAAAAATGATTAACGGTATGGATCATTAGGATTTTGATTGACCGTACGAACGGGATTTTGATAGCCTTGAGCAGGAGCTATTTGAAACTGTTTTTTCGGCATAATCAGCCACAAAACCAAATAGACTAAAATTCCTGGGAATGCAGCGCTCATTAGAGAAACAATGACAAATATAATGCGAAGCAAATTTGCATTCCAACCAAATCGTTCAGCAATACCGCCCATTACACCTGCGATCATATTTTGGCGGTTAGAGCGATACAAGCCAACATTGGCCATCGAAGTCTCCTTAAAATTAAAAATAGCTGAGTTAAAACAATTGACTCATACTAATAAAATGGTGATGTAAATCAGTTTTTAAAGGGTTGCGGGCTAGAAAAATAGTTAAGTTATGTAACTGAATACTTATTCTTATGAGGTGAACACATAAAATGGATTAAGTTGAAAATAAGCTGGATTATTGTTAGTCATAATCAATTAAAGATCAGTGTTTTATGCTTATAAAGCCAATACTTTTTGGTGGTGTCTATCGTAAGTCATTGAATATTTGCCAAGAATAAACAAATGAACGTGCTGAGACAGGAGGGATGCGTGTTTCGAAATGCTAAATATGGTTACTGTGTTCTTGTTGCAATGTTTACAGGTCTTGTCGGCTGTAATAAGTCATTAGAAGATTCTGTCGCTGAACAAATACAATCAGAAACTGAAGCGACTGATCTGGCCATGAGCAATATTCAAGGTAAAAAACTAACTGAGGTGGCGGGGCAAGCGACATTACCTGTAGCCAAAGCCATAGCGGATACCCCACATATGATTCCTCAAAATGCTGAGCCTTATGTGGGACGTTATCAGGCGGTGATTAGTTGTGATGATCCCTTTGTGGCGTGTGATAAGGGGACAGCCGATTTTATTGTCAATTTATTGGCCGATGGTACGGCATATCGTACGATTGTCCATTTGGGACAAATGACTTTTGCTTCGAATGTTCAATATCATCAAGATCATTGGTCTTATGATTCAGAGCATCATCAAATTATTTTGCATCGTGGCAATAGGGTAGAGTTTTTTTATCAGATTGATCCAGATCAAAGCTTGGTCATGGATTTAGCTAAAATTTCCAATCAGACTCAGCGCAATAGACAATATTTTGCGCAGGGGAATGCTTTTCCTAAACAGGCATATCGCCTAGTGAAAGAGCAAGTTAGAACAAGCTTATGATGAGATGCAAATAATAAAAAAATCTCCAAATGCGGAGATTTTTTATGGCATGAAGATTAATGTGCACTGATTTTGATTAAATTTGGTGGGTTGTGAGGGGCTTGAACCCTCGACCAATAGATTAAGAGTCTACTGCTCTACCCACTGAGCTAACAACCCTGAACCTATTTAAACCATGCTTTTAAATAAAGTACAAGCTGAAGCAAAATTTTGACAAAGCTGAAGTGGTCAAAATAGCAGGGCGTATTGTATTGGGGGATTTTCAGGTTTGGTTTCTGATGAGGATAACAGAAAGAAAATTTAAGAATAAATGGTGGGTCGTCCGCGATTCGAACGCGGGACCAACGGATTAAAAGTCCGCTGCTCTACCAGCTGAGCTAACGACCCATCTCTAGGTGATCAAAATAAGTGGTGGGTCGTCCGCGATTCGAACGCGGGACCAACGGATTAAAAGTCCGCTGCTCTACCAGCTGAGCTAACGACCCTGAACCAACATTCAAGTATTCGTTGAATGTGCAGTGCAAGAAAATTTTTCTAAACACCACTTCGTTTTGATGGGCGTATTGTAGCAAGTTATGAAACGAGCGCAAGTAAAAATTAGCAAACTTGTTGATGTTTGATTATAAATGCAACAAATTTGCTATATCTAGTCAAAAAACATGCTTTTTTGAATTAGAAACGGTACTGATACGTTTGAATATTGTTGAATATTTCAGCAGTTAAATCACAGTATTCGGTTGCATTTGGCAGTAAAACCAACAAGCGTTCATCTGTTTTATTCGGATCAAAGGCTTGCTCTTTTAACTTGTTTTTCTGGTATTTAAAAGTACCTGTGGTTTCAACGTGTACTTGAATGCGTAAAAACACAGGAACGGCATAAGCTGGCAAGCATTTTTTAAATTCAGTCGCCATTTGCTGTAAATCTTGTTGAGTAAATTCAGCATGATCTGCCAGTGTAATGGCTGCCATGCCAGCACGACCATTGGTATTGGGAATTTCTACCCCGTAAACCACGGCTTCAGCAATTTTTTCATATTCGCTGACGGCATTTTCGACTTCAGTCGTCGATACATTTTCGCCTTTCCAGCGGTAGGTATCGCCTAAGCGGTCAACAAATTGAGCATGACGGAAACCAATATCACGCACCAGATCGCCAGTATTAAAGAAAGAGTCACCCTGAGTAAAAACATCTTTCATAATGACCGATTTATTTTTTTCAGGATCGGTGTAGCCGTCAAATGGCGAACGACGGGTAATTTTGCCTACAAGTAAGCCAACTTCACCTTTTTTGACTTTTTTACACCAGCCTTGGGCATCTTTGACCGGGGCATTGCTTTCTTTATCAAATTCAATAATCGCATAAGGTGTCGGTGAAAAGCCGACGGTATTATCAAAATTAAAGATGTTGCTGAAACCCACATTGCCTTCGCTTGATGCATATAACTCAAGAATTTCTTCTACACCAAAACGTTGTTTGAATTTGTCCCAAATATTCGGACGCATGCCATTGCCGATCATTTTTTTGACTCGATGCCCACGTTCAAGTTCAGAGCTTGGTGCATCCATGAGGTAACGGCATAACTCCCCGACATAGCCAATGGCAGAGGCATCAAATTTTTGAACATCTTTCCAAAAAGCAGAAGTTGAGTATTTACGTCGCAAGGCCAGTGTTGCACTGCCTGCAATCACACCACACCAACAGACCACAATGCCTGTTGCATGGTAAAGCGGTAGGGTGCAATACATCACATCATCACTGGTTAAAGCTAGGATATGACCATAGGTGCCGTATGCCAACGTCCAACGGCTATGGGTGAAAATGACCGCTTTAGGTAAACCTGTCGTGCCTGAGGTATAGATGTAAAAAAGACCATCTTTGCCTTGAATGCTATGCGTGGTGGGTGTGTTGAATTTAGGAAAGTGAATAATTTTTTCTGCTAAATTCGTCCAGCCTTTTGGTGATTTACCCGCATCAACTAAGGTTTCCTGATCTGCAAACCAGTGAAAGCGATCTTCTTTAAGCAGTAAGTCTTGACGTACTTCATCCACTGCGGCACGGCATTCTTCCCCCAGAATAATGGCGATCGGTTTGACTAGGTTAATGCTATGCGTTAATGCTTTACCGCTTTGCGAGGTATTGACTAAAGCTGCGGTGACCCCAATTTTGGCCAAAGCAATCACGGTTGCCACCAGTTCAGGGCGATTCTCCACCATGACGGCAATCACATCACCTTTACGTGCCCCAATTGACAAATAAAAGTGCCCAATTTGGTTTGCCCATTCATTGAGTGCTTGATAGGTAAATTTTTGCTCTTCGAATAATAAAGCATTTCCTTGAGGATTGCGTTTGACGGCTTTTTCAAATGCAATGCCTAAGCCAGCAGGGGTATTGGGGGTGCGTAAATAGGCTTGTTTGAGTCCACTCAATAAATGAGGCACTTTACTGATAAATTTAGGTAATTTTGCTGCGACATCCGAAATACTAATCAGATCATTTTGTGTGTTGTGCATAAGAATCCTATTTATTTTTCATAATCCAGTATGTCTATTTATTTGTAGTCATCTGTACAGTTGTCTTTTTAGTGGTTTAACCCTAGAGCAATCAACCTAATTTGCTCAAAATAACAAAAAAAACCTAGTCACCGAAATGACTAGGTTTTTTTATTTTGCTGCATTAGAGCGAATTATGACTCATTTGCAGGAGTTGCTTTCTTTGGTGGACGACCGCGAGGGCGACGAGGGCGGATTGGTTTGTCCTCATCATCTTCGGTTTCGTCTTTGTTTGCATCGGTTTTTGGCTCTGCTAAAGCCTGTAGGTCTTGCGCAACGTCTACAGCTGTTTCAGCTTGTACAGGTTTTGCTTCAACAGGCTTAGGCTCTACTACTTTTGCAACAGGTGCAGGTTTTTCAGCCTTAATGACGGGTTCAGCCGCTACTTTAGGTTCATCCACGACTGCGACATCTTCGATGGCAGTGACTTGTTCTGTCACAGGCTCGATTTCAGTCACGACTGTTTCAACCACTTCAGGTGCGATTGTCACCACGTCTTTAGTTGCTTCAGGTTCGCTATGCGCTTGCTTGGCTTGCTCTAAAGCTTGTTCCGCTGCAAGTTTTGCTAAACGACGACGTTCACGTGGATCGTTGGCAACACGCTTATCTGAAATAGCAGTCGGCGGTGTTAAGTCCAATACCGGTGCTGGTTCAGCCTCTGGAGCCGCTTTGGTGACCGCAACATCGCGTGTAACAGGCTGTGCTGCTTCTGCCTCAGTTGCCTGATGCACGATGGTCGCAGCATATTGCTCAGTGAATTTGACCAATGCACGATTGAACGTTGGGATTAAACCAAACTGCTCGATCAGCACTGAACAATCTTCACCATACACATGGCGAATTAAACTGCCCACGGTATATTGACTCAAGGTTGGCACCTGTGATGGATTCAACTTTGGTGCTGGAGCGTGTTGTTTCGCTTGATTTTCACGTTTTTGGCGACTACGCATGCGTGGGTCGTTACTTGCACGTCGATCAGCAGAACGTGGCTTATGTGACTCTTGTGCTTTGGTCGTTGTTGCCGGCTTTTCTTCCTTCACAACCACTGGTTTTTCTATGACCGCAGCTTTGGTTTCTGCCACAGCGACAGGTGCCGCTTGTACAACCGGTGCTTCAACAACAGCAGCTGCCGTGTTTAATGCAATGATTTCGCTTTTCGCTTGATCGACATTAATCACTAATGCTGTCGGCATAACCTCTTGACGCGGTGTATCAATCACTTCGACTTTGGGTTGTTGCTCATTGATGACAGGCGCAGCAGCAACCGCTGGTTGAGGTGCTTGTTCGTTCAATACGCTTTGATCGCGGTGACGATTTGGGCGGTTTGGACGTTGCTGATTATTGCGGTCACGGCGTGGAACAGCATTTTGCTCAAGTTGAACTTCAGCATTTTGTTGTTCTGGATGTTGACGTCGAGTCGGGCGCTTGTTGTCACGCGGATCTTGACGTTGCTCCTGACGCTGTTCTTGGCGTTGTTCCTGACGAGAGACTTGAACAATTTCTTCATGCACTTGGTTTTGTTGATTGTCATGCTGAACTTGTTCGCGTTGCTCTTTTGGCTTGTTAACGCGCTTTTTATTGTGACGTTGCGTTTTTTCTTCTTTATCAGAATATTTATCCGCAACTTCACGCTGTTCCTGTTTCTGAGTCACAGGTGTATTTGGCGTTAAGTAAGCATTGCTGTTTGCAGTTGCAACAGGTGCGCTTTGCACAGGTGCAGCCGTTGTAACTTGGCCCACTTGACCAAATTGACCACGACTTACAGCACCACCATTGACCATTTGTTCAATGGCTGCGGCAGCATTGTTTGCTGAACGTGCTTGATCAACAGTCTTTGCTTGCTTTTGCACAAACAAGTTTTCTAACCATGCACATGGGCTTGCTGACGCTTGAGCAACAGCTGCAACTTGAGTTGGCTGTTGTTGCTGTGCTTCTTGAGCAGCTTGTTGTGGACGGCGTTGTTGCTTGTTGTTTTGGTTTTTGTCTTGCTGCTGAGCTTGTGGTGCAGCTTGAGCTTGTTGCCCATCTTCTAAATGCCATTCAGAAGATTCATAACCCAACTCTTTTTCACTTGAACGTGTCGCTTCAGTACGTTCATAGCTGGTTGGTGCAAAACCTTCAGCATTATAAGTAATTTCATAATGCGGCGTTTCTAAATGTGGGTGTGGTAAAACAGTCACACGAACATTTGAAGTTTGTTCTAGGTAAACGAGGCTGTGACGCTTTTCATTCAACAAGAATGCTGCAATTTCAACAGGCACTTCCACTTGAACTTCACCATGACGTTCACGCAGCGCAATTTCTTCCACTTTACGCATAATCGAAAGTGAAAGAGAGCGTAAGTCACGTACCATACCTGTGCCATGACAGCGTGGGCAAACGTAACCCGTTGCTTCTTCTAACGAAGGGCGTAAGCGTTGGCGACTCATTTCCATTAAGCCAAAACGAGACAATTGACCGAATTGGATACGGGCACGGTCGCTTTGCGTTGCTTCACGAAGTTTTGCTTCAACCATACGTTGGTTACGGTCTTTGGTCATGTCGATAAAATCGATCACCACCAAACCACCGATATCACGTAAACGCAGTTGACGCGCAATTTCTTCGGCTGCTTCTAAATTGGTATTTAAAGCCGTGTCTTCAACATCGTGACCACGTGTCGATTTCGCCGAGTTAATGTCGATAGACACTAAAGCTTCGGTTTGGTCGATGACGATTGAACCACCAGAAGGAAGTTTAACTTCACGTTCATAGGCCGTTTGAATTTGGCTTTCGATACCGAAGTGAGCAAATAAAGGCTCATTTAAAGTATAGGTTTTTAATTTTTCTAACTGACGTGGCATCACAGCTTTCACGAAGTTATACGCTTCGTTATAAGCTTGTTCAGAGTCAATTAAAATTTCAGCAACATCGTCACGTAAATAGTCACGAATCGCACGTGTGACCACGCCAGCTTCTTGATGCACCAACATTGGTGATGGACCAGAACTTGCAGTACTTTGGATTTGTGCCCAAAGGTCTAGCAAATGCTGTAAATCAAGTTGTAATTCTTCTTGAGAGCGACCAATTCCTGCGGTACGAACAATTACGCTCATGCCACGCGGTGTATTGAGTGACGCCAACATTTCTTTCAATTCTTCACGAACTGAACCCGAAATTTGACGACTAATACCGCCACCTTTTGGATTGTTTGGCATCAGCACCAAATAACGTCCAGCCAGTGAAATAAAGGTCGAAAGGGCAGCACCTTTATTGCCACGTTCCTCTTTTTCCACTTGAACCAAAAGCTCAGTGCCTTCAGTGATCAATTCGCGGATATTTGAAGTTTGACGTGGATCTGCTTGGTAGTATGAGTTTGCGATTTCACGCATAGAGAGGAAGCCTTGACGACCTGCACCATACTCAACAAAAACAGCTTCTAACGAAGGCTCGACGCGAGTCACGTGACCTTTATAGATATTGGATTTTTTTTGTTCACGGGTACGATTTTCTAAATCAAAATCGTAAAGACGCTGACCCGTGACAAGTGCAACGCGAATCTCTTCGGCATGTGTTGCATTAATCAACATACGTTTCATGGGTATACACCTAACTAGTGATACACAACAAAACATCGCTATTCACGTAGCGAACATCACATATTACGGATCAACACTCAGATCTCAAAATAACACCTGTGGTCTGAGCTTTTTTACCGGCCTTTTTTGTTCGGCTTCGGTTTTTGATTCACGTATTGATGATGGCAATACGGCTTCAATCTTTCAACGATTAAAGTCACCTGAACGGATTCACTGGCGGACAAACGGTGCATTAGATGTGAGTAACTTTCACTGTCACGTAGCTTGAAGATCATCCCTTCGTTTAAGATAGAGTGTCTTGATACGGAATTATCATCGTATCTTTGCTTTATGTGCAGATCCAATGCATCAACGTTGTAGCCTGAATGCGACTTCAGGTTGCGACTCATTTGATGTGTATCAGTTTACGTTTAAAAACCAACTCAAAGTTGGCGACATATTTTTGGGGCAAACTGATTTATGTACATTAAGTACAATTAAACGCAACAGTTTGCTTTTTTGCCGATATAATAAGCCTTCGGCGTCGGCATATTCTTTAGGGACCTTTCCGTATTTAGTATGAGTTGTGAAATTTAATGTTTAGCTTCAAAAATATTGAAGTAATTAAATTTTTTCATACTAACGGTGGTATCCGTGCGCTGACTATATCAAACCTTGCATCATCTGCCTATGGGCTAAGCTTAAATTTCTTGTGTAAAGCATAGCCTAAGTGATCAGTTTTTAATCAATTTTAGTATTTTTTTGGGTCATCGTAACTGTATGAATTCTACGCAAGAATGGCAAAGTGTCACTTGGTTTGAAGTGGACGAGCATCAATCGGGCCAACGTATCGATAATTTTCTATTTTCTAGGCTCAAAGGTGTGCCTAAAAGTCGGATTTATCGCTTGATGCGTGAAGGGCAAGTTCGGGTCAATAAAAAACGCATTAAAGCTGAAACTAAACTGGCAATTGGCGATCAAATTCGTGTGGCCCCGATTCGTTATGAACCTAAAGATGAAACGGCTGCACCCGTGTCAGACAAAGTTGCACAGAGTTTACTCAGCCGTGTGATTTATGAAGATGAAGGCTTGATGATTGTAAATAAACCTTCAGGCATTGCCGTGCATGGTGGAAGTGGCGTGGCTTATGGTCTGATTGAAGGTTTACGCGCAGCCACAGGTAAAAAATATTTAGAGCTGATTCATCGTATTGACCGTGATACCTCTGGTTTAGTGATGATCAGTAAAAAACGCAGTACGCTTAAAACCCTGCAAGATTTATTGCGTGA
Source organism: Acinetobacter bohemicus ANC 3994 (assembly GCF_000367925.1). GTDB lineage: Bacteria > Pseudomonadota > Gammaproteobacteria > Pseudomonadales > Moraxellaceae > Acinetobacter > Acinetobacter bohemicus. Next base: position 210,275 of record NZ_KB849168.1, on the reverse strand, counting down.
ACATAAAATTAAAAAAACCTATGCTGCGATTGTCAAAGGTCAGGTCAGTTTGGATAAACAACTGATTGATGCGCCTTTACATCGTTATGAATTGGCCAATGGTGAGCGTCGTGTACGTGTATCTAAAGAAGGTAAGCCAAGTCAAACGCAGTGGAATGTCGCAGAGCGTTTCCGTCATGGTACTTTGGTTTATGCGTCACCACTTTCGGGACGTACACATCAAATTCGTGTGCATGGTTTAAGTATTGGTCATCCTTTAATTGGTGATGATAAATACGGCCATGAAACTGAATATAAAGGCCCTGCGGCACGTCGTTTGTGTTTACATGCCTTGCGTTTAGAAATTCCGGGTTATCCAACCATTGAAGCACCTTTGCCTGAAGATATGCAGAATTTGGTGGCGCAACTGCGTGCGCAGTCTAAATAGTCCTTGCTTACTTTTGAAAGATCAAAAGGAACAAAAATCTTTGCTTGAGCAAGCAGCACATTGTTGTGCTGTTGCTCAACAGTGGCATTCATGCCACCTAACGAGTATCAACTGTTTTGATTCATGAGAAAATTGAAATAATGAGAGCGAAATGAATAAACCTGTAGAACTGATTGTCTTTGATTGGGATGGAACTTTGTTTGATTCAGTGGGGCAGATTGTGGCAAGTCTACAGTTTGCAGCGCAGCAATTTGAGCAACCGCTAACCCCTGAAGCGGCAAAAGGTATTATCGGTTTAGGTTTGCCAGAAGTGGCTCAAGTTTTATTTCCTACAGTGCCTGAATTACATACTGATCTTTTGAAGTGTTATGGCGATCATTATGTTGCCCATTCAACGGGTGATGCTTGGTTTGCGGGCATTGCTGAAATGTTGTATGGACTCAAAAATCAGGGCGTTCAGCTTGCGGTGGCGACGGGTAAAAGCCGTAGAGGTTTAGATCGTGTGCTGGCTCAAACCAATAGTCATGATTTGTTTGAGATTACGCGTGCGGCAAGTGAAACCAAGTCCAAACCTGACCCGCTGATGTTGGCCGAAATTTTGGCGTTCACCGGGGTAAAAGCTGAACAGGCGATTATGGTCGGAGACACTTCTTATGACTTGGAAATGGCGCAAAATATTGCCATGCCAAGAGTCGGCGTCGCCTATGGTGTACATAGTAAAAATGTCTTGCAGCAGTTTAATCCTTTGACCATTGCAGATGATGTCGCAAGTTTAGATCAGTTTTTAAATCAGCAAGTGAATGCTTCCGATGTGGCTTAAGCAAAGTTGATCATTTTTCAGGGCGTATAAGGATATGCGCCTCAAATTAATTTTGAATAACAAGAAAATACGCTATGAGTCGTTCCATTCGATTACTTCATTTATTACAGCATCTGCGTGAACAGCGTTACCCTGTTACTGCGCAACGTTTGGCTGAACATTTACAAATCAGTGTGCGAAGTGTTTATCGAGATATTGAAAGTTTACGTGATCAAGGGGTCAATATTGAGGGGAGTGTAGGTTTAGGATTTCAATTGAAAGAAAACTTTCTCCTTCCGCCAATGAGTTTGGATGAATCAGAAATTGAAGCGATGTATCTGGCATTACAATGGGCTAAATCTATTCCTGATCAAGCATTACAGCAGGCTTCACATTCGGTATTAAGCAAATTAAAAGCCGTATTGCCACAAAGAAAACAAGAATTTTTGAATGATACTTATCTAAAATCCATTCATTCATGGATTGAGGTTGATCAAACCATTGTTGAACAAGTGCGTATCGCAATTCGTTTACAAACTAAAATTCAGATTGATTATGTTGATGAGCAGAAACAGATTTCACACAGGCAATTATGGCCCTTTGCATTGGGATATTTTAACGACAAAATGTTGTTGGCTGCATGGTGTGAACTGCGTGAAGATTTTAGAAATTTCCGTTTAGATCGAATTCAAACGCTAATCTTCACTGAGCAAATCTATCCGCAATTTAAACGCCATTTATTTCAACAATGGTGTCAAAAAGAATTTTCAAGTTCAGAAAAATCACCCAGCACTACTGACAAAAACTGACACAGCTTAGTTCTATGCTAAAAAAACAATAAACACAGAGGATAGAACAATGGCTTTAACTTTATATACCAATACGCAATCTCGTGGCGTTGTGGTGGATTGGCTTATTCTTGATTTGGGGATTGAGGTCGAGCGCATAGAAGTCGCATATGGCACAGAAATGAAATCACCCGAATTTTTAAAACTCAATCCTTTTGGCAAAGTGCCGATTTTGGTCGATGGCGATGTGGTGATTTATGAGCTAGATGCCATTTGTGCGTATTTGGCAGATAAATTCGCTGAAAAAGGGTTAGCCCCAGCACTGAATGATCCGAAAAGAGGTTTATATTATCGTTGGTTGTTCTTTGGCGCAGGACCTTTTGCAGCAGCCTCCGACAATGAACATTTAAACATTCAAGTTGCACCAGAACAAAAAATGTTTATGGGCTATGGTGATTATCAAGATACCTATCAGGCGTTGATTCAAGGTTTAGAACAAGCAAGCCCTTATTTATGCGGTTCACAGTTTACGGCAGCAGATATTAGTTTAGGGGCAATGATTATGTGGCAACTAAAGATGAATCTATTACAGCCACATCCTGCGATTGAGCGCTATGTGTTGGCCATACAACAACGTGAAAGTTTAAAGAATAATCCTGCTTTATTTGCAGCATAAAACCATTTTATTAAAATCAGCCTCTTATGAAAGTAATGCCAGTCAGTTAAGAAATTGACTGGTTTTTTTATTTTAAATTCATGATGTTATTCGATATGCGGAAACGTCATCCGCAACTGTTCGAGGCAAAACTATTTTAAAAAAGTAAGGTTTCTGCGATTTATTAATTAGTAAAAGGAATTTGACGAGTTTTGCGGATGACAAATGCTTTTGATTACTTTGGGCTTATCCAAAGTAATAGATGAGCTCCAAGTATTTGATTTAAAAAATATAAGACTCCGTTGTGAAGAACTAAAAAGCTAAGGAATTTATTACAAAACTCCTTGGCTGACTGGTATTACTTATGAAAAGAGGCTTATTTTTTGTTGTAGATTTATACAAATAAACGTCACGCTTATTATCTTTTAGTCGTAGATGAAAAGTTTAATCAAAATATACAGAGCTAAACTCTAAATGATTGGGTCATTTTTCTCTTTGATTTTTCTACGCTGTTTATGTTGATGGATAAAACAAAAAAAGATTTATAGGTTCTAACTATTGTAAAAAATAAAATAAGTATTGGCGTAAAGTCGCCATTTTTCCGATGCTTAAACTGTTTATACACATACGCGTTTTATAGATGACCAGATACAGCTCGTCTGTCGCAATTGATCTAGTCGATCCGAGTTTTAAATCTTACTCAGTCATTTTTCATCTAAAACAGTATAAGTCCATTTTTGCAGTTTAAGGAAACATTGATGTCGAATTCTGCTGTTGTTGAAACGAGTGTTGAATCCGTTGCTTTAGCGCTTAGAGAAGCTGAACTGTCAAAAGTTGCGGTTGCCCCGATTCGTCCACAATTGGGGGGTGAAAGTGCCGATGTCGATATCGCCTATGCCGCTCAAGAAGTGAATACCCAGCGTGCGCTTGCTGAAGGGCGTCGTTTAGTTGGACGCAAGATTGGTTTGACTTCAAAAGTGGTACAAGCGCAACTCAGTGTAGATCAACCTGATTTTGGGATGTTATTTGCCGATATGGCCTATGGTGATGGTGAAGCCATTCCTGCTGGTTTGCTCATTCAACCGAAAGTTGAGGCTGAAATCGCCCTGATTATTAACAAAGATTTAACCCAAGAAAAACACACCTATGCAGACATTATCAGTGCGACTGACTATGCATTGCCTGCGGTAGAAGTGGTCGATAGTCGTATCGAAAATTGGAAAATTTCCCTGATTGATACGGTTGCAGATAACGCTTCATCTGCGGCTTATGTTCTAGGCTCACGTCCAGTGAAACTGGAAAATTTAGACCTTGTGAACTGCAAAATGGTGATGACGCGTGGTGACGAAGTGGTCTCTCAAGGTGTGGGTAAGGCATGTTTGGCAAACCCTTTAAACGCGGCAGTGTGGTTGGCTGACGAAATGGTTCGTCGTGGTCGTCCACTGTTGGCCGGTGACATCATCCTGACAGGTGCGCTTGGCCCAATGGTTGTCGCAAACCCCGGTGACGAATTCAAAGTTGAGATTGAAGGCTTTGGTTCAGTTGTTGCTGCTTTTGCTGCTGAATAACGTTTTTGTATAAATCGGAATTTTAGAGAGTACATTCATGAAAAAGATTAAATGTGCATTGATTGGTCCGGGTAATATCGGCACAGATTTGCTTTACAAACTGCAACGTAGCGAATGGTTAGAACCTGTCTGGATGGTGGGGATTGACCCCACGTCTGAGGGTTTGGCACGTGCTGCGAGCATGGGTCTAAAAACCACAGCAGAAGGCGTTGATGGTTTATTGCCACATGTATTGGCAGACAATATTCAAATTGCTTTTGATGCAACCTCTGCCTATGTGCATGCTGAAAACAGCCGCAAGCTCAATGAACTTGGCGTACAAATGATTGACTTAACGCCTGCGGCGATTGGTCCATTTTGCGTACCACCGGTAAATCTTGCTGCATTGCTTGAACAAGGTGAATTGCCAAACGTCAACATGGTGACGTGTGGTGGTCAAGCCACGATTCCGATGGTGGCTGCCGTTTCACGTGTTCAGCCTGTGAGCTATGGTGAAATCATCGCAACGGTATCGACTAAATCTGTGGGTCCGGGCACACGTAAAAACATTGATGAATTTACCCGTACCACTGCGGGTGCGATTGAGAAAGTTGGCGGCGCGAAAGCGGGTAAAGCGATCATCATTATCAATCCTGCTGAGCCACCACTGATGATGCGCGATACGGTTCATTGCCTCGTTGAAGGTGAACCCGATCAGGCTGCGATCACTGCATCCGTGCATGCCATGATCAAGGAAGTTCAAAAATATGTACCGGGTTATAAACTGGTCAATGGTCCAGTCTTTGATGACAACCGCGTTTCTATGTATTTAGAAGTTGAAGGTTTAGGCGATTACTTGCCTAAATATGCCGGTAACCTCGACATTATGACAGCGGCAGCTGCACGCACTGCGGAAATGTTTGCAGAGCGTTTAATTGCACAACAAGCAACCACTGAAGCGGTATAAGGAGCAACCACATGTCTAAGATTATTGTTCATGATATGACTTTGCGTGATGGTATGCACCCACAGCGCCATCAAACGACTGTTGAGCAAATGATTGCCATTTCAACTGCCCTTGATGATGCAGGTGTACCTTTAATTGAAGTGACACACGGTGATGGCCTTGGTGGTTCATCGGTGAACTACGGTTTTGCTGCGGCAACCGATGAGGAATATTTGTCTGCGGTTGTGCCACGGATGAAGAATGCGAAAGTCTCGGCACTTCTTTTGCCTGGGATTGGTACGGTTGACCATTTAAAAATGGCACATGAAATTGGTGTTTCAACCATTCGTGTGGCAACGCACTGTACAGAAGCAGACTGTTCCGAACAGCACATCACGGCTGCACGTCAATTAGAAATGGATACTGTGGGCTTTTTAATGTTGGCTCATATGGCAACACCGGCTCAATTGCTTGAAGAAGCGAAAAAAATGGTGTCTTACGGTGCGAACTGTATTTATGTGACTGACTCTGCCGGTTATATGCTGCCACAAGACGTGACTGATCGCGTTGCTTGTTTGCGTGACAGCCTTGATTCAAGTATTGAGCTGGGTTTCCATGGTCATCATAACTTAGGTATGGGGGTTGCCAATACCGTGGCTGCTGTTCAAGCGGGTGCGATACGGGTTGACTTGGCTTCTGCCGGTTTAGGTGCAGGCGCAGGCAATACACCACTTGAGTTATTCATTGCCGTTGCGAATCGCATGGGAATGGATACAGGTGTTGATTTGTTTAAAGTTCAAGATGTTGCTGAAGATCTTGTGATTCCGATGATGTTGAACCCGATTCGTGCTGATCGTGATGCAGCAACTTTAGGTTATGCAGGCGTTTACTCATCATTCTTGTTATTCGCCAAACGTGCTGAAGCCAAATATGGTGTTTCTGCTCGTGAAATTCTGATGGAATTGGGTCGCCGTGGTACAGTGGGCGGTCAGGAAGACATGATTGAAGATTTAGCTTTGACCATGTCGAAAGCCAAAGAACTGCAAGCCTAGAATTTTAAGCTTCGTTGTCGTACTGATTTTTCAGTTAGAAAAGCACCTTTATATAGGTAATACTGATCAGCTAAGGAGTTTTGTAATAAACTCCTTAGCTTTTTAGTTCTTCACAACGGAGTCTTATATCTTTAAATCAAATGCTTGGAGCTCATCTATTACTTTGGATAAGCCCAAAGTAATCAAAGGCATTTGTCATCCGCAAAACTCGTCAAACCCCTTTTGTTGATTAATAAATCGCAGAAACTGTACTTTTCCAAAGTAGTCTTGCCTCGAACAGTTGCGGATGACATTTCCGCGTATCGAATAACATCATGAATTTAAAATAAAAAAACCAGTCAATTTATTAACTGACTGGCATTACCTTTTATAGGTGCTTTTTATTGGCTGATGTAAAGGTATTTGATTAAGCATGGGGATAGTCATCTGCTTTTTTTAATGCAAGACGTGACTCATTGTTTAGAAAAATACAAAAAATTAATAGATAAAAAATATCATGCCATACGCCAGTTATATTAATTTTTTCAAATATTTAGCGGATAGAAAAGTGCAGTTAAACTTAAAAGCGATCAGTTGTTTTTATTTGGCAGAAATATCGCTGTTCTTTTATAAAAATAAGCCTGTGAACAATAGCTTATAAGCGGTTGCATCAAATAGCTGCAAAAGATCTTATTGTTTTAAGTTCTAAGCCCGCTTGGCATATAGATTTAGAAAGTCGTAAGCATGCGTTAAAGGTATTAAAGCTTAATACTGTAGTCGGATTTCGCAACTCAGAATTGTTGAGCATGATGGTGTTATAGCTTAATTTGATCACTGGGAATTTAGCCATGCATCGTCAAACACTATGGATAGCAATCTGTGCTGCTGCGGCAACACTAGGTACAACTGCAACGAATGCAGAATTTATCGACGATAGCCAAGTCCAATTAAAATTTAAAAACTTTTATTTAGATCGCCAATACGCCGATCTTCCACAAAACAACTGGGGCAGTTGGTCTCAAGCCGTGACTTTAGATGCTAAGTCTGGTTATGCCGATTTAGGTGCTATAAAAGTGGGCGCTGACATCTTGGTTCAACATGCTGTACGTTTGAATGGTCGGGATAAAAATCCAGATTGGGTTTTACCGCATGATGGCGAAAAACAAGCACGTGACTTTGGTAAAGTGGGGGCAACTTTAAAAGCCAAAGTGTCGCAAACTGAATTGAAAGTGGGTGAAATTTTACCTGTTTCACCGGTCTTGGTTTTTGACCCATCGCGTCAGTTGCTGACCACGTATAGCGGTGCATGGTTAGAATCAAAAGAGATGAAAGATACCAAGTTAACCTTGGCGTATATTGATGGCATTAACAACCGTTACGACAACCAATTCCGCGAATTAACGAAATTTGCACCACCTGCCTATGACAATGGCGCAAAAGCGGATGGGATGTACATTGCGGGTATTGACCATCAATTTAATCAAAATATTGGTGCAAGTTACTGGTATGCCGATGTGCAAGATATTTACCAACAGCATTATGTCGGTGTGAATTACAAAACCACATTGGGTGCAAAGGCAAAATTAGAGAGCCATATCCGTTATTTCGATAATTCGGAATCTGGTGATCAATTGTATGGAAACATTGATAATCAGGCGCTATCTGTAGGCGCTAAAATTAATCATGGCGCGCATACAGTAGGTTTGGGCTATCAACAGATGTTTGGTCAAAATGCATTTCCAACCATTGGCGGCTGGGTGCCACAACCTTATTTAGTGAACTGGGGTGTAGCGACATTTACCAATGTGAATGAAAAATCATGGGGCTTTACTTATGCTTATGATTTCTCTGAATTGGGTGCAAAAGGCTTAAATGCTACAGCGGTTTATTTCACGGGTTCTGATGCCGATGTGGCGGGTAAACAAGCACAAAAATCGGATGAAATTAATATGATTGTGAATTACACCCTTCCAGAAGGAAAGTTCAAAGGTTTAGGCATTCAAGGCATGTATATTGATGCGGACTTTGACTGGAAAACGGACTTAAAAGAGTACCGTATTGCGACAACTTATACTTATAAATTCTAATCATTTGATGGAAAAAGAGCAGCTGTTAATCGGTTGCTCTTTTTTTTCAGCTTAAGCCTATTGAGCTTGAAATAATTGAGCTGAATGGTGGTGGTAAATTTATTTTAAATATATTAAAAACAAAGACTTAAATTATCGTTTTTTTGTAGTTTATCATCGTTATTAAGTATCAGTTTGTGCTTGATGAACATGTAATATTAGGCTGTAAAATTGTCGAATTTATTATCATTCAGCGTGTCATTGAGTCAATCAAACACGTACCAATGCTGCATGAGGAGTATGTATGAGCACTGTCCAAATCCCTGAATATACAACCGATTCATTCTTTGGCTTAGAAGATAAGTGGATTGAAACTGCGCAAGGTGAGTTAACGCATTATCACGAAATGGGTGAAGGCACGCCTATTCTTTTCTTGCATGGTTCAGGTACGGGTGTATCTGCTGCGGCAAACTGGTGGTTGAACTTGCCACAAATTGCTGAACAAGCCCGTTGCATCGCAATTGACACTATTGGTTATGGTCAAACTGTTGTGGCACCGGGTACAGCCTATGGTATTCGTGCTTGGGTCGATCATGCCATTCGTACTTTAGATGCTTTAGGCATTGAAAAAACTTGGGTGGTGGGTAACTCATTGGGCGGTTGGTTAGCATTCCAAATGGTCTTAGATTACCCTGAACGTGTGCTCGGAATCGTATCAATGGGGACAGGGGGGGCGAAACAAACAGCAGCACTTAAAGCACATGCAAATCCAGTTTTAACCGAAGAAGGTATTAAGCAAACTCTGTCGATGTTTGTCGTGAACAAAGATTTGATTACCGATGAATTGGTTAAAGTCCGTTTTGATTCTGCCAAAAATGACTATGCATCTGACCGTTTGATGGATGTGGTTGGCGCACGTGACCGCGACCGTTTTGAGTTTCCACTCGACTTTGAAAAAATGAAAGACATTACGGTTCCCGTCTTGCTGATTCATGGCGTACAAGATGTGGTGATTCCGGTGTCTCGTTCATGGGATATTTTAAATATTGTGCCACATGCGGATGCACATATTTTCAGTCAATGTGGTCACTGGTCTCAAGTTGAAAAAGCGGAAGAATTTAATACCGTGATTAAAGATTATTTAACGGCGCGCGGCGTGTAATCTACTTGAATTCAGTGATAAAAAACAGGGTGGCTTTTGCCATCCTTTTTTATTGCTTAGATTCTCAGACGAAGTCCATGTCGATCAACGATTTGTACAGCCCATTTTGTTTAGCAGATAACATATCTTGATGCGAGTTATTTGGAGTGAAGGTATAAATTTGACTTTAAGCCATAATAAAACTGGCTGCGACATTAATACTGATCGCCAAAATCGTGGTGTTAAATCCATATGCCAAGATTAAGTGTAAGGTGTTTAATACACGCATCGATTGGCTGGTGACTGAAACATCCGCCGTTTGAGCAGACGTGCCAATCACATAACTAAAATATAAAAAGTCGGGGTAGGTCGGTTGCGGCGATTTGGGGAAATCTAAACCACCGTCTTGATGTTTTTCCAATGCCAAATAAAAGTCATGTGCATAATGAATGGCAAAGATGGTATGCATAAAGAACCAAGCGGAAATAATGGTCAGGATGGATAAAATTAAGTGTCCTACTCGAATGGTGGGGTCTGTGGGTAAATGATTAATTTCAATAATAATGGCAATAAAGCACATGATTAAGGTCATGAATACCAGCAGTAAAATGATCCATTTACTGGCATCTTGTTGCAGAGCGCGCTGCAAAATATGCGCATAATCTGTGTGCCAGAGTTTTTTTATGGTTAAGTATAAATAGTTATAAATGGAGATATTCCAACTGATTAAAAGACAGCTAGACCAACTCCATGGCGTCAGCCATTGTAAAAAATAATACAGCACTGCTATGGATGGAAAGATGATAAAAAAATAAGGGTGGTATTGAACGCCTATTTTGATTCGATGCAGTGAGTGTATTTTCATAAGGCTCTCTAGATCTGTGTCTATTTTTATCAATACATTTTTGATCAATACAGCAGGATGTTTATTAGACTTAAGTTGTAATTTTTTGATTATGAGATATTTTTATGCATGAACGAAGGAAAAGTTATACGTTATTTCCCATCGAAAAAGGCTTTTTCATCAATAAATAGTCTAAGACTGAAGTCTTCGCAGGACAAAATAAATAGAAAAATAGGCAAAACACGCACACCATTATTTATCAGAAAAATAATGGTGCGCTTAATTTAAAAAAGAAAGGGGCTAAATGGCTGAATTACGATTGATATTCAGATAAAACACGTGGGTGAGTAATTCAACAAATTTATGAACGGCGCTAGAGCTACTGTTTTTGTGGTAACTGACATATAAGTCCAAATACGGCAGTTCAACATCCAGCGCACGAATGACCGTATTTTTCATGGTCAATGGCGCAACGTAGCCGGGCAAGATGGTGCAACCTAAGCCCATGCCAATCGAGTTGATATTAAACAAGATATTATCGGCTTTTTGTACAATGTTAAATTCAATGCCATGGGTTTTGGCAAACTCTAGAATGGTGTTATGTAGCGTCAAAGATTGTTCTGCCGCAGGAATGATAAAATCAACACCATGCAATGCTTTGACTGGAATGCGTTCATATTTTGCTAAAGGATGATTTTCCGGCAAAATAAAAATCAAGGGTTCACGAAGCACAAATAAGCTTTCGATTTCATCACTGTTTAAATTCTGACGGGTAAACGTGACATCCAGATCACCTTTTTTTAACAGCTTTATTTGCTCAGTATTATTGAGACTAAGCAATTCAATTTTTAAATCTGAATTTTGGACTCGTAGATTGGGTAACACATAAGGAAAGATTTTCATCTCTGCCACAGGCACAAAACCAATCCGCAGCATTTGCTGTTTGGCTTGTAGGACTTGGCGTGCCATAGCAATGGCTTTGTCTGCTTGAGCCAATGTGAGGCGAGCTTGTTCTAGAAATACGGCACCTTCTTCCGTCAGTTCAACTTTACGCTTGGTACGATATAACAGTTTTACGCCGACATCTTCTTCGAGGTCTTTAATTTGCTGACTTAAAGAGGGTTGGGCGGTATAAAGCTTTAACGCAGCTTTACTAAAGTTAAGTTCTTCTGCAACGGTGATAAAATATCGAAGGTGTCGTAATTCCATATAATCGAGTCCAATGAGTAATCCAAAAAATGTCTTACTATAATTTGGCAAGAGTATAATCTATAAACAACTATGCCGTGAAGATGATTCTGCCATTTAGAAAATAAATGGTTTTTAATTTTTCATGACCATTTAAGTATAAGAAAAAAACACGGCGAATAATCCATAAAATATCTTAATTGAAACAAAAAAAATATTTCACTAAACGTCGCTAAAAAACCATTATCCACTAAAAGTTGAGTCTATTTACTTTGTGACAGAGTACGTCACAGGAGAGCTTCTCATGAGTGGAAAAATTGATGTGCGTGAAATTGATGCTTTAGTCGATGCACAAAATGGACGTATCTCGCCATATATTTATACCGATCCAGATTTATATGAATTAGAGCTTGAACGCGTTTTTGGTCGTACTTGGTTATTCCTTTGTCATGAAAGCCAAATTCCTAAAGCAGGCGACTTCTTCAATACCTATATGGGTGAAGACCCGATTATTGTGGCGCGTCAAAAAGACGGCTCAATCAAAGCATTTTTAAATCAATGCCGTCACCGCTCTATGCGTGTGAGCTTTGCAGACTGTGGTAATACGCGTGCATTTACTTGCCCATACCATGGATGGTCTTACGGTGTTGATGGTTCACTCAAAGATATTCCATTAGAAGATCGTGCCTTCCCGCAAGGGGCGTGCAAAGAAAAATGGGGTCTGGTGGAAGTGAATCGTGTTGAATCTTATAAGGGCTTAATCTTTGCCTGTTGGGATGAAACTACACCTGATTTAATTGAATATATGGGCGACATTGCTTGGTATTTGGATGGTGTGGTGGATCGTCGTCCGGGCGGCACCGAGATCATCGGTGGTGTGCATAAGTGGGAAATTGAATGTAACTGGAAGTTTGCCGCTGAACAGTTTGCATCGGATCAATACCATGCCTTGTTCTCTCACGCATCTGCCATCCAAGTGTTGGGTGCAAAACCAGATGACGAGTCTTCTAAAAAATTAGGCGCTGCACAAACAGCGCGGCCAGTATGGGAAACGGCTAAAGATGCCATCCAATACGGCTCGCGTGGTCATGGTTCAGGTTTCTTCTTTACTGAAAAACCCGATGCAAATGTCTGGGTCGATGGTGAAGTGGCGAATTACTTCCGTGAAACCTATGAGGAAGTCAAACAACGTCTAGGCGAAACGCGCGCATTGCGTTTGGCCGGTCACAACAACATGTTCCCCACCATGTCATGGTTAAACGGCACGGCAACGCTTCGCGTATGGCACCCACGTGGGCCAAATAAAACGGAAGTCTGGGCATTCTGTATTGCCGATGCTGAAGCGTCGCAAGAAGTCAAAGAAGCCTTTGAGCGTTCTGCAACACGTGCCTTTGGCCCTGCGGGTTTCCTAGAGCAAGATGACTCTGAAAACTGGATTGAGATTCAAAAAGTATTACGCGGTTATAAAGCACGTAATAACCAACTGATTATGGAAATGGGCTTGGGGAATGAGAAAAAACGTGAAGATGGTATTCCGGGGATTACCAACTACATTTTCTCTGAAACTGCGGCACGTGGCTTATATCGTCGCTGGGCAGATCTGTTGATCCATGACACATGGGAAGAGGTCGAAAAAGCCGCTGAGCAATACGAGAAGGAGCTCATAAAATGAGTCAGATCAGTTTAGAACTTCATCATCAAATTAGTCAGTTTCTGTATCGTGAAGGCAAAGCGCTGGACGATTGGAAATTCCGCGATTGGCTGGATATGTTGGCGGACGATATTTCTTATACGCTACGTACCACGCCAAACGCACAAACTCGTGACCGTCGTCGTTCAGTTGAACCGCCAACCACTTGGGTATTTAACGATACCAAAGATCTTTTAGAGCGTCGTGTTGCACGTCTTGAAACAGGTATGGCATGGGCTGAAGAGCCGCCATCACGGACCACACATATGGTGTCGAACGTGATTATCGAGCCGACTGAGGTGGACGGTGAATATGATGTGTATGTTACATACTTGTTGTACCGTACCCAAAAAGAGAAAGATGTAACGATCTACTGCGGTAAACGTCACGACAAATTACGTCAAGTTGAAGGTGGCCTCGGCTTCCAAATCTTCAAGCGTAAAATTACCTTAGATCAAGTGACTTATAACTCACATAACCTGAGTGTGTTCTTCTAATGAATAAGATTTTTGTTTGCCAAGTTGATGAATTAGACGAAGGCGAAGTGCTAAAAGTAGATTGCGGCGTGAACGGCATTGAAGCGTTGGCTGTATTTAACAATGGCGGAGAGTTCTTCGCCATGAATGACCGTTGTTCACATGGTAATGCCTCAATGTCTGAAGGTTATCTTGAAGATGACGGTACAGTTGAATGCCCATTGCATTCAGCACGGTTCTGCTTAAAAACAGGTGAAGCATTGTGCCTACCAGCAACAGATCCAATCAAAACCTTCCCTGTAATTGTTGAAGATGGTCAGTTGTTTGTAGAGATGGTAGGAGAGTAAGCATGGCTTGGCTACAAGGTGAAGTTGCACTGATTACTGGCGGTGGTTCCGGTTTAGGCTGGGCCTTGGTTGAGCGTTTCTTGCAAGAGGGCGCACAGGTTGCAGTTCTTCAACGTTCAAAAGCAAAAGTGGATGCCTTGCAAGAACACTTCGGTGGTAAAGTTCTTGCGATTGAAGGTGATGTAGCCAGCTATGCAGACAATGTCCGTGCTGTTCAAGCGACCGTTGAGCGTTTCGGCAAGCTGGATTGCTTCGTTGGGAATGCGGGTATTTGGGATCATTACGCTGATATCGTCAATACTTCTGGCGAGCAGCTGGAAAAAGCCTTTGATGAAATCATGGGCATTAACACCAAATCACTCATTTTGGGTGCCAAAGCTGCGCTAGATGAATTGGTCAAATCTGAAGGTTCAATCATCTTGACCTTGTCTAACTCTGCGCTGTATTCAGCAGGTGGTGGTCCAATTTACACCGCATCTAAACATGCGGGCGTGGGCATAATGAAAGAACTGGCCTATGAACTTGCGCCTAAAGTACGCGTCAATGCCGTTGCGCCATCAGGCATGAACGTCAATATCAAAGGGGCGGCATCACTTGGTCAGGAAAATCTGGGTCTACTCGATGCGCGTGACCCTGAGAAAATTGGCCGTGGCATGCCATTGGGTTTCTTACCTGAACCTGAAGATATGACCGGCTCTTATGTCTTGCTGGCATCTCGTGCCAATAACCGTACCCTGACGGGTGTTTTAATTAATGCGGATTGTGGTTTGGGGATTCGTGGTTTGCGTCAGCCGCGTGCAGGTTTCTTTGACGAGTGATTTCTTCACTGAACTATTCATCATTTAAAGATCTTCTTAACTTTGAAAAGTAAGGAAATCTCGAATCTAAATTAAATTAGGTTTGAATGAGTATTTCAAAAATCTTTGGTACGCGGAAACGTCATTCGCAATTGTTTGAGGCAGGACTAGAGCTAAAACGAAATGTTTCTGCGACCTGCTAATGTCGTGATGGTCTTTGCCGAGTTTTGCGAATGACAATGGTTTTGCCTACTTTTCCTAAAAGAAAAGTAGGTCGAACCGAAGGTTACTCCGGAAGTTTATGCTTTATTGGAAAGACGCCGCTTAAACATTTCAACGCTTAATTTTGACCCAGTCTTTATATTGAAATCTTTGCATATGTTAAGGAAATACAGTCACTAAGCGACAGTTTCTATTTCGGAGTAAAACATGCCTGTTAAACTCATTTGTGCATCGCACAGTCCACTCATGGAATTTGCTTCGCCACAGCGTGCAGAACAGGAAACCAATGTTCGTGCTGCATTTGAAAAAATGGCGGCTGAAGTCAAAGCCTTTGATCCAACTTTAATTATTACTTTTGGACCTGACCATTTTAACGGTTTCTTTTACGACCTCATGCCAAGTTTCTGTGTCGGTATTCGTGCCACAGCCGCAGGCGATTGGAATTATGGTGCAGAGAACAACAAAATTAATGTGCCGGAAGAAACAGCGCTTCATTTAGTGCGTCGTGTCTTGGATGAAGGGGTCGATGTTGCTTACTCTTACCGTATGCAGGCCGATCATGGTGTGACTCAACCTTTGCATTTCCTATGCGATGGTCAACTGGATCGTTACCCAACCATTCCAGTGTTTATTAATGGTGCAGCAGCGCCCATGCCAACGACTAAACGTACCGTTGCTTTAGGTCGCGCGATTGGTCAGTTCATCAAATCTTTAAACCTTGAAAATGAACGGGTACTGATTTTAGGTACAGGGGGATTGTCACATGATCCACCGACACCGCAAATGGGTTCAGTTCCGCCTGAAGTGGAAGAATTCCTGATTTGTGGCCGTAATCCGAGTCCGGAAGCACGTGAAATACGTCAGTCAAAAATTATTGCTGTCGGGCAAAAACTGGCAGCAGGCAATACCTCTGTTGCCGTGCCTTTGAATGCCGCTTGGGATATAGCCTTACTTGAAACCTTCAAAAATGCTGACTTTGCGGCAATTGAGGCGATGACTGAAGCTGAAATTCGCCGTGACGGCGGTCGTGGCGGTCAGGAGGTTCGTTCATGGATTGCCGCATTTGCCGCATTGTCTGAATTGGGCGAATACCACATGACCACGCAAGTCTATGAAGCAATCAGTGAATGGATTGCAGGCTTTGGCATTGTATCGGCAGAATTGAAAAACTAAGGAAGGATGGACATGAGCCAAACGAATATTGAAAGCATTGTGATTGTGGGTGCTGGTCAAGCTGGTGCCAGCGCTATTTTAGAACTTCGCGGCAACAAATACGAAGGCAAAATCATTTTGGTGGGTGACGAAACCCATCTGCCTTATGAGCGTCCACCGTTGTCTAAAGAGGTGATCCTCAATCCTTCCGATACCAAAATTGAAATTCTGTCAGAACAGAAACTGGCCGATTTGAATGTTGAGGTGATTCGCGGCAATGGCGTGGTGAAAATCAATAGCGACGCTCACAGCATTGAGCTTAAAAATGGTGACGTTGTTGCTTACGATAAATTATTGCTTGCAACAGGCGGTGCTGCGCGCCGTTTGCCAAACTTTGATGCTTTGGGGCAACACGTTTATACCTTGCGTAACCTTGAAGACTCTCAAGCCTTAGTCCCTGTGTTGCAAGCAGGCCGCCGTATCATCTTGATTGGGGGCGGTGTCATTGGTTTGGAACTCGCATCAAGCGCACGTTTCAAAGATTGTACCGTGACTGTGATTGAAATGGGTTCGATGGTGATGGGCCGTTGTTCACCGCTTATCCTGAGTGAATTTTTGCTTGAACAGCATCGTGCTCAAGGTGTCGATGTCCGTCTTGAAACTCAGATTACTGATTGCCGACTGGATCAAAAGCAGGATGGCGAAGAAGTTGTGGTCACTTTGGCTTCTGGTGAAGAACTTCGTGCCGATGCTGTAGTTTACGGTATTGGCATTGTACCCAATGCGCAACTGGCGATTGATGCGGGCTTAGACGTGGACGTGGCGATTAAAGTCAATCAAGATTGTCAAACGTCAAATTCAGACATTTATGCCGCAGGCGATGTTGCTACTCAATTACGTGACTGTGGTCATCACCGCCGTGTGGAAACTTGGGAAAATGCCAACCTGCAAGCGGGAATTTTTGCGCGTCATGTGATGGGTGTTGAACATCCTAAAGCCAATCCAGCATGGTTCTGGACCGATCAACTGGATATTAATGTCCAATTTGTTGGTGATATGGCAGCAAGTGAATGGCATGTCCGTGGTGAAATGGATGCAGCGAAGGGCGCAGACAATTCATTCGTGATGTACGGTGTGACTGACGGTCAAATTGTTGCAGGCATTACCGTCAATGCGGGTAAAGAAATGCGCCATTTGAAAAAAATGATCAGTAAAAATATCGTATTTGAAATGGAAAAACATTTGGATGTCGCACAAGATTTACGCAAAATAGCTTAAAGTGTGTAACGCGATCTTTGAACAGCCCTCTGTTTAGCAGAGGGCTGTTTTTTTATGCGTGTTTATGCTGTATTGATCATCAGGAATGTTGATCTGCTAGGTGATTTTGATATGCGCTATGTTCAAAATCACAGCTTGAGCACGTTTTGGTTGCATGAAGTAGACATATCAATTTGTCATTTTCACTGACGGACATTCACTTTTAAAAACAACAAAAAGATAAACCATATCATGCATGCTTTCGTTACTATAAATAGCGGGGAACAATCATGCTTGCGGTATTGGATAATAATAAATTCAGGACAACTTTAAATGTCTGACTCAAATAAAATGGTGGTGTATGCGGCTTTACTGGGTAATTTAGCCATTGCCTTGGTCAAGTTTGTCGCTGCATATATCACCAATAGTTCCGCCATGCTGAGTGAAGCTATTCATTCCGTCGTGGATACGCTGAATGAAATTTTACTGCTTTACGGCATAAAAAAATCGCAACAGCCTGCCAATGTGAAGCATCCGTTTGGTTATGGGCGTGAACTGTATTTTTGGGCCTTTATTGTTTCCCTGATGGTCTTTGCATTGGGTGCAATTGTGTCGATTTATCAAGGCATACAACATGTGCGTCACCCTGAGGAAATGCTCAATCCGAGCTTGAATTATATTGTTTTAGCGATTGCGATGGTATGTGAAGGGGCATCGTGGCTGGTGGCGTTAAAGGCTTTTCGTCGGGTCAAAGGTCAGCAAGGTTATTTTGAAGCTTTTCGCCGCAGTAAAGATCCAACCACTTTTACCGTATTATTTGAAGACACCGCAGCTTTATGTGGTCTGTTTATTGCGTTCATCGGGATTTATTTGGCACATCAGTTCAATATTCCTGAGTTGGATGGCGTGGCCTCGATATTGATTGGTATTGTGCTGGCTGTTTCTGCTATTTTATTGGCGCGGGAAACCAAAGGTTTATTGCTGGGTGAAACCGCAGATCCACAATTACGCAATAATATTTTACTGATTGCGCAAGAAGATATTGCAGTCTTTTCGGCGAATGGTGTTTTGACTGAACAGATGGGTGCGCATCAAGTGCTTGCATCTTTAAGTTTAGAATTTGAAGACAATTTGCAATCGGATGAAATTGAAGCATGCGTCAACAGAATTGAAGCGAAAATTAAACAAATTCATCCTGAAATTGTGGCATTGTTTATAAAACCACAAACGAAAAAAGTGTGGTTGGAACGTATGAAAGGACGTTTGGAATAAAAAACGTGATATACATGAGGGAACATTTGAAATATCGGATTTTGAATGTTTAAGTCACACTAAGAAATTGAATGTACATGAAGCAAAAGCCCGAACAATTACACTTTCAACTGCCTACACAAGAATGTTGGTCACATAGTTGGCGTCAGCCTGCATTGCAATTTATGCATTCGAACCAGCATGATGGTCAACGATTTTGCAATGCTTTACCGCGTCCACAAGGACGTGGACGTGTAGACCTATTAAAATGGCTATTCAAACGCAAGTCATCGACATGGAATGTCGATGTTGCTAAAGAACATGCAGAATTTCATGCTGTTAAACGGGCCATGCCGCAAGATCGTCCACAAGCCAGCATTGATGATTGGCAGGTTTGGTTT
This sequence comes from Acinetobacter bohemicus ANC 3994, assembly GCF_000367925.1. Classification (GTDB taxonomy): domain Bacteria; phylum Pseudomonadota; class Gammaproteobacteria; order Pseudomonadales; family Moraxellaceae; genus Acinetobacter; species Acinetobacter bohemicus. The sequence continues at coordinate 191,250 of NZ_KB849168.1, read as the reverse complement.
GTTGGGCATGCCACAGTACTTTTACAAATTGGTCCGTATAACTTATTAACCGATCCTGTATGGTGTGAGCATGTCGGTCCGAAGCACGGCAAAGGGCCAAAACGGGTCATGCCTGCGGGCATTGCGTTACAGGAATTACCGACCATTCATGCGGTATTGCTGAGTCATAATCATTATGACCATATGGATTTAGCCAGCTTACAGTGGTTGCATCATCAATTTGCCATGCCCATTTATACTGGCTTAGGTAACTCATGGTATTTACCAAAAAGTTTTCATGTCTTGGAAATGGACTGGTGGCAATCGGCTTTATTACAGGATTTAAAAATTATCTATACGCCTGCGCAGCATGGTTCAGGTCGAGGCATACGTGATCAAAATCGCGCACTATGGGGCGGTTTTTCTATTTTAGCAGGTAAAGATCATTGCTTCTTTGCAGGGGATACGGGTTACTCGCCGCATTTTAAAGAGATTCAAAGTCGTTTAGGCGCACCGCGTGTTTCACTCTTGCCGATAGGTGCGTATGAGCCACGTGAGCTGATGCGTTATATGCATATGAATCCACAAGATGCGTTTCAGGCACATCAAGATTTACACTCGAAATGTTCACTGGCGATCCATTACCGAACCTTTCAGTTGACCGATGAAAGTCGTGAACAACCTGAGCTAGATTTAAAAGTGGCGATGAAAAATACCTCTAAATTGATGACTCCTTTTTATTGCGTGCGAGAAGGGCGACGTTTGGTGGTTTGATGGTTTGATGGTTTTAAAGCGGACTGTTTCTGAGCTTTAAAAGTTGAATCGCAATGATTGACAGAACCATCATGGCAATATTCATCACCACAGGATTAAATGCCGTGCTGAGTTGTAACGGATCTGTGATCATTATCAGGAGTAATAATCCAGTTAAGCCCAAAATATTGAGCTGATGGATCAAGGCTGTTCTTTGCCACATCAGAAAAGTACAGCCAAACATGATTTCCAGCACACCTGATAGGGCAACACATATTTTTGCCATATCGAGTTCAAATCCCATCGTTTGCCAAATATTAATTTCAGCCTTGGATTGAAATAAAATTTTCGGTATCACGCCCTGATAGATCCAGAGCACAGCCAGTGTTAGCTGAATAAGTTGGAGTGGTTTTTCTAAGCATTGCTTATACATCATCAAGCGCGTGCTCCAAAAAGTGGCGCTTATTATCTAATGCTAGTCAGTTAAGCAATTGACTGGCTTTTTTATTTTAAATTCATGATGTTATTCGATACGCGGAAACGTCATCCGCAACTGTTCGAGGCAAAACTATTTTAAAAAAGTAAGGTTTCTGCGATTTATTAATCAATAAAAGGAATTTGGC